>NZ_JNKO01000001.1 GCF_000702885.1 Oribacterium sp. P6A1
TTTATGTTTAGACCAGTCTTTAATAGCCGTAAAGAATGACTTCCAGTCCTTTTCCAATAAACGAAGGATTTGTTGAGCCGACTGAGCGGTAGGCATCTGTTTGTAATCATCAAATTCAAGATCTGCTTTTAACAGCTTATCCATATCTCCGTACCGAAGCCATTTATCATTTTTGACAAATTCGCTACGGACTAGATAGTTTGCATGATTATAGAGATTCTTTGATTTATGGGTAAAGTCACAGAACATTGAGTAGAACGGACTATTATGTTTTATCAGATGTTTCTCTACTCTCTGAGCTATCATCTTCTTCTACCCCCCAAAAATAGCCACAACATTGAATATAAAAAATCTTATATATTTATAATCATTCTTTATTGTAATTAGTGACTATACGCACCAAACTGTGGATATTCTGCTAAAAGAACTTGATCACCAACTTTGTATTTTGGAGTTGGTGCATTCGCCTCGCTGACACCGCCAGATACCTTAGCCATCATATCATCATTAAGTTCTATGTTCTTATTCTCTGACATATCTGTTTCCTCCTTGTTGTGTTGTTCTTCTCATCAAAGGAATTGAATAATCTCCCATTTGGCTTGTCCTATTAGTTCAACTTTCACCCTTGTACCCGGCTCCAGCAGCTTTCCGATTGCCCAATAGTGAGCGCTTATATCTCGCCCGTCATCCGCATGTACCTTGTAAATCGTCGGATCTCCTGAAACACCAGGGCCAACTACTGTTCCTATTGCAGTACGTCCTCTTTCTTCAGCATTACCACCCGTAGCATTCGCCATCATCTTATCATTAAGTTCCATGTTCTTATTCTCTGACATTTTCTTATCCTCCTGTCTTAGTCGAAATTTTTTAGGAATCTTTCTAATTCCTTTTGTTCACGTTTTTTTGATAGATAAACTGTACCATTAATGCATTATTGGCACAATGATTCGCGTCTATTCGGTAAATTTTAATGTCTATTTGGCAAAAAACTCTGATTTTTGTGTTTTTTGTACATCAAAAAGAGGATGTGGAAATGATCTTTCATTTTCACATCCTCTTTAACTTAATAACTTAGTGACAGATACTTTTGACATTCATATCAATTCATGAATCTAACTGCTTATAGAGACCGATTCACTGTTGAATACCATTAAGATAGTTCTGCATTGTTTGAATTTTCTTCTCATATCAATAATCCCTTCCAAATAACATATTGCACAGAAATGTGTGTTGCATATTATCCCAATAACTTATTTCGACAGGGATTACTAAAAAATATTCTATAATTTTAAGTATTAAATATGAGGTAATTAATATTGTTGATACATAAAATTATTAAGTACGGAGAATAAGTTAGGATTTAAATAGTTTACATACAAAAAAACAGCGGCTCCCGAAGGAACCACTGTTCTGATGTAAAGATAAAGTCTTTGACATTACCTTTCATCCGCATCAGGCTGTTTTTTATATATCCTGAGTTTTACTATTCTATACCCTCTGCTTTAGCTGCGATTCCATATATTTCGTTTCATACTCAATCCCCTCAAATTGAAATAGAACAATATATGTAAGCGCTTACAACTCACAAAAGTTATTATAACATTAATAAATTAAATTTCAATAAAAACTTATAAAAAGTATTAAAATGGTTGGAATTGAGAGGGATTTGTTCGAAAATGAAAAAACTGCCCCAAAGGAGTTAATCCTCCTTCAGGGCAGTCTCAAAATCTTAGGATCGAGTATCGTAATAAGCCGGGTTATGTATCAAGTGGTCATCTATCTAGGGCGTATGTTGCCATACGTCTCAATCAACCTACCCGGAAACTGACGAGCAGCCATATGTTTCCTATTTGGTCTTTCTTCGAATGGGGTTTATAATGCCGCTCCTGTCACCAGTCGCGCGGTAGTCTCTTACACTGCCGTTTCACCCTTACCGGCAAAAGCCGGCGGTCTGTTCTCTGTTACACTTTCCTGTGCGTCACCGCAACCTGCCGTTAGCAGGCATCCTGCTCTGTGAAGCCCGGACTTTCCTCTCCCAGCCGGTTTCCCTTATACTGGCAGCGACCACATCCGATACTCGAACTAAAATTGTACTATCAATTCACAGATAATACAAGTGCTTTTTCTTTTTGAAACCTGTGTATATTCTTTCTGAAACCTGCGTTACAGGCAATAACCTAACCTACATCCAGGCAGCTTCCGCCGATGAACTCCCGCACGATGGAGGTTTGAGGAATGAGCTCCGGACTTATAGGAAGGATGTAATCCAGGAACTTGAGAAGACGTTTTGCTTCAACATGTTCCGGATCTCCTCTCTGTATCTGGAAAAGAAGCGGAGCTGCAAAAATCTTCAAAACCGGAAGCTCGTAAATCATGCTGGAGTTGACCATTACATCTGCGCTTTCCTGATACGGGAAGATATTTTTATCTTCTCCCTTTCTGACATTCTCCCACATGGCAATGGTGTTCTTTGCACTGTAGCCTCTTGTTCTGTTGTCACGGACTATGCGGCGGAGAAGTCTTCCGTCTGTGGTGGCGATGCGGTTGTGGGCGTCAACATTAATCTGCGTAAGAGATGAAATGTATATCCTGTACTTGTCGTTATCGGACAGTGAGGAAGACATCTCATCATTCAGGCAGTGTATACCCTCGATTACCAGAACATCATTGGCACCGAGCTTGCAGAAATCCCCTTTATACTCTCTCGTTCCTGTGAAGAAATTGTAGCGGGGAAGCTGGATGGTCTCGCCCTGAAGGAGCTTCAGCATATCGCTGTTGAACTGCTCTACGTCTACACACTTGATGGACTCGAAATCCTTGTTTCCGTTTTCATCAAGAGGCGCCAGGTCTCTGTCTCTGAAGTAATTGTCAACAGAGATTGGGTGAGGATTAAATCCCAGTGCCTTCAGCTGGATGCTGAGGCGTCTTGAAAATGTGGTCTTGCCGGAGCTTGAAGGTCCCGCTATCATAACCACCCTCTTGTTTTTCTCTGCGATATCCATGGCGATGTTTCCGATGGTCTTTTCGAAAAGAGCTTCCTGCATAAGGATCAAGTCATCGGAATAACCGTTCATGATCATCTCATTCAGGGAACCGATACTTGAACAGCCGATCTTTGAAGCCCACTTTGAGGATGTATGTTCTACTTCATACAGCTTGTTCTGAGGTACGAAAGCTGCCACCTTTTCAGGAGTGCTGCGGGTAGGAAGCATAAGAACAAAACCTTCACCGTAAGGAATAAGATCATAGTACTTTATATAGCTTGTGTTCAGCACCATGTAGCCGTAGAAATAATCAACAAAATTCCCCATGTAATAGAGGTTGACGCTTCCTGTCATTCTGAAGTGGAAAAGACGTTCCTTGCTGACCATTCCGTTTTCACGGAAAATCCTGATGGCCTCTCTGGTGCTGACAGACTTCTTGAGTATAGGAATGCTTTTTTCATGATACTCATCCATCCTGGCTTTTACTTTTTGAAGAAGTTCCGGTGTAGGTTTTACTTCACCTCTAAGGTAACAGTAGTATCCGCCGCCCAATGTATAATCAACAACCACTCCGAAGTCCTTGACATCTTCGCAGACATTGTAGAAGGCTTTTAGCATCATGAATATGGCGGATCTCTCATAGGTTGACTGACCTATCTTTTCCGTGCAGGTAATGAAATGAATCTCGCCGTCTCCAGGTACTGTATGATAAAGCTCATAAAGCATGTTGTTGTACCGTGCAAGCAGGATCTCATGCTCGTACAGAGGCTGAAAATGTCTGGCTACTTCAATAAAAGTTGTTCCTGTTGGAAATTCCTGTGTTTGTCCCTTTGCTGTGATTGTCATGTTGATCTCCATTCCGCCGCAAAAAACGCGGCACAAACAGTGATATTAAGTAAAATTTTCAGTATAAAAAGGTATCGTAGTAAGCTTCACATGACATGATCCCGAAAGTGGAAAACGGGGCTGTTTAAATATATTTTACCGGAAATCCGGTTTCATCCTTTATGATCTCCACCTCGGGAAAAGATTCCGAAAGGAAACTGCACATGTGTTCCACAAATATATGCTCAAGACCATAGTGTCCTGCATCTATAAGGCTTATACCCTCTTCTGTAAGGTCAAGTCCTTCGTGATGCCCCATATCTCCGCTGATAAAAGCATCCACATGAAGCTTCATGACTTCCTTAAGTTCTCCTCTGCCGGAACCGGGACAGCAGGCGATGGTCCTGATGGGGGCTCCTGCATCATAGAATCCGACAAAAGGAAGATGGAATTTATCCTTCACGAGTTTTGCCAGTTCATCACAGGTCATGGTATGAGAAAGCTTTGCAACAAAACCGATACCATATTCATTTATATCGGCGATGTTTCCATCTGTATCAGTGTCAGGTTCCGGGGTGGGAAGCATTGAACCGAAGGAACCGCCGTTTTCGGAGTCTTTAGGGGTGTATCCCGTAGCTTCCATAACAGAGAGCTTTTTAAGCCCCAGTGTTTCACAGACTATGTCTGCCATACCTCCCGGGCAGCTGTCATAGTTCGTGTGCATGGAGTAGACCGAAACATCATTCTGAATGAGGTCAAGAAGCTTCAGCCCCAGAGAGGACTCATCGTTTATGGCCTTAATGCCTCTGAATATCACAGGATGATGCGTGACTATGAGATCACAGCCGGATTCAATGGCTTCGGTGACAGCCTCCTGTGTCGCATCAAGTGCCACATAGACCTTACTCACTTCCTTGTCGTTCCTGCCCACCAGAAGTCCCGGATTGTCCCAGTCACAGGCAGAAGCTTTAGGTGCAAGCTTATCAAGCCTCTCAACTATATCTCTTACTGTTATCATCTGTATGCCTCCAATGCCTTAAGACAAATCTCATAGGACTTTCTGACAGTCTCATTTGCGGTTTTTTCCAGGATTCCCTCATATCGCAGTTTCTCTTTTTGAAGAAAGCTGAGAAGTGTCTCGTTTTTATCCCTAAGAAGGATACCGCCGTAGATGAAATCCTCATCATTTTTGTAGAAATCCAAAGTTTCATCCGGAGTAAAGCTGCCGGCTTTGCCCTGTGACAAAGAATCATCACAAGAGGGAAGCGTTTCATCAGGATTAGCTTTTGTTGTTTTTACGGGAACCGCAGTAATGATGGTATAGTACTTCTTTTCGTCAATCAGCATCTCTTCTTCTATGATGTTCATCCCGTTGTCTATCAGGAAATGACGGAAGTGTTCGATGTCCGACTGAGGTGAAAGAACAAAACGGTTAAAATCCTGAAGCCGTCCGGTGAGGATTCTTTCCATCAAAAGTCCGCCCATGCCTGCGATGATGACAGTATCCGCTTCATGGGGTTTTACTTCCCTGAGCCCGTCACTGAGTCTTGTTTCTATTTTTTCAGACAGTCCCTCCCCTGCGATATTCTGTGCCGCGCTGTTTAAGGGGCCTTTGTTAATGTCACAGGCCAGGGCTCTTCTCACTTTCCCTGAACGCACCAGCTCTATGGACACATAGGCGTGGTCGCAGCCTATATCCGCAATGGTTTCAGAAGGAGGAACCATCTCTGCTATTTTTTTTAATCTGTACGGTAAATTCATATAATGTCATTCTGAATCTCCTGTTCCGGTGAATATCAAATACTTTGGAGATAAGGTTCTTATATCCATTCAGGATATCCCTATTCCGGAATAAGTGATTCTGTTAAAGCTTTAAATTCTGAAGATCCGACTGCTGTTTGAAAAGCTCTGTCAGCATGTGGGGATCGATTTCATTTTCTATTTTTTTATTTAATGAGGTGAGTTTGATGTTTCGTATCACATCTTCCAGTCCACGTTTGAACTCATATTCATCGGTGTCATCTGAAAGCAGATTTCCGTTGAACATGCCGGCAACTTTTTCGTACTCCTCATCTGAGTCTCTGAAGCTGTCCAGAATCTCATTGGCAGGCGTCTCATTATAGACCATGGAGAGAACCTTCTGCATGGATGGGTCACTGAGATCCTCTGGGAAGATATACTCCCTGACCTTCGGAATGAGCTCTGGCTTTTCCTGAAGCCAGGTAATAAGCTGCTTCTCGGATTTCTGAAGAGCACTTTCCTTTTTCTTCACATTTTTCTTTTCCTGTGTGAAGCTGGTATGGTTGTAGATCTTTTCGTTTAGAGGCGAGTTATTTCTTTCGCGGAGATCCCCCATGTGATTAACCAGCTTACGGAGGCTGTCGTAATCTATCATCTGTTCTCTGGCAACAGCCTTTATATAGTTCTCCCGCTCTATAGGCTCCTTTATCTCACTGAGCTTTGAAGCGACTTCATTTGTGTACTGTGTCATGCCTGCAGGATCCGAAAGATCATAGTCCTGTTTCAGCACGTCTATAAGCCAGAGAAAACTGTTTTTGGCATTGTCTATGCGCTCCTGGAATTTATCAACACCCATGGCCTTGATAAATTCATCAGGATCCTTGTAGGGACGCATATTAATGACCTTTGTGTTGATTCCTACTGCTTTCAGCATGGGCATGGCTCTTTTAGCGGCGTTAATACCGGCACCGTCCGAGTCATAGGTCAGGAGAATGTCGCTGACATAACGCTTGAGAAGTTTGCACTGCTGTTCTGTGAGGGCGGTTCCAAGGGATGCAACAGCATTGTTAAAGCCGGCCTGATGGAGCTGTATGACGTCCATATAACCCTCGCATAGAATGAAGAACTTTTTCCGGGATTTTTTGGCATAACAAAGACCGAAAAGATTTCTTGATTTGTCAAAGAGTCTTGTTTCCGGACTGTTCAGGTATTTCGGCTCTCCATCTCCCAGGACACGTCCTCCGAAACCGATGACACGGTTGTTGGCATCCATGATAGGAAACATGACACGGTTGAAGAATTTGTCATAGATACCCTTTTCAGAAAAGGTTATGAGTCCGGAATCATGGAGAATGTTGTCATCGAAACCTGCATTCTTCAGGTACTGATACAATCCGTCCCTTGTCTGGTCGGCGTAGCCCAGTCCCCATGCCCGAAGAGTCTCGTCACTCAGTTCACGTTTCTTAAAATAGTTCATGCCGTTCTGACCCACAGGGTTTCTCAGAGCGTTGAAAAAATAAACTGCCGCTTTTTTATTTATATCAAGCAGCTTGATTCGAAGATCCGTATCCTTTTTCTGTTCGGCGCTTTGTTCTATCTCCGGGAGCTTGTAGCCTACATCATCGGCTATTTTTTTTACGGCCTCGGGAAAGGTCAGGTTCTCATATTCCATGGTGAACTTAATGACATCTCCACCCTTTCCGCAGCCGAAGCAGTGAAAGATCTGCATACGGGGATTTACGGAAAATGAGGCTGTCTTTTCTCCGTGAAAGGGACACAGACCGAAATAGTTGGCTCCCTTTTTTTTCAGATTTACATACTGCCCGATGACATCAACTATGTCAGCCCGGGATCTTAATTCTTGAACTGTCTCTTCAGGATAAAACAATGTGGTACTCTCCAGTTTGTTTACAAATATGAGGTATTGAGTATTTCAAATGATGGCAAAGCACATAGTTGTGTGCCATGCATCCCATAAGGACCTACCCAATAAAATTCCGGAAGATCCATATGAATCAGTATTTCTGCCATCCGATGGGAACAAAATACTCTTTGAATTTATATATACAGTAGTCATCTGTCATGCCGGCGATGTAATCACACACGCTTCTTTCATGGGCCAGCAGGATCTTCTTTTCCTTCATGGGATCATCTGATCTGATTGCCGAAAGCATATTTTCAAGCATGGTGGTATACTCAGAGGTCATGGATTCAGGATGCTCCATGTAGTAGTTGAAAAGAAGGCGGATCATCCGGTTTACCTTCACCTCTTCAGCCTTTGCGGCACCGCCGATGTAAATGTGGTCGAACATCCATTGTCTCAGAATCTGCATGGCTGTCTCTACCTCACGGGACATACGAAGCTCTTTCTGATCCTGAGAATTGTAAATCACATCATGTATCAGGGTGTTGAGACGTTCTTTTACAGAATGACCCAGCACATCGGTTATTTCTTTCGGGATGTCACTTTCTTTAATAAGTCCTGCGCGGATGGAATCGTCTGTGTCATGATTTATATAGGCGATCTTGTCTGCAAAACGTACTGCCTGGCCCTCCAGTGTGTGAGGGTGTCCCGAGGTACGGTGGTTGAGAATTCCGTCACGTACTTCCTTTGTAAGGTTAAGTCCCCTTCCGCCTTTTTCCAGAACCTCAACGACTCTGACGCTCTGTTCGACATGAGAGAATTTTTCGTGGCAAAGATCATCCAGAACTCTTTCTCCGCTGTGTCCGAAGGGGGTATGTCCCAGGTCATGTCCTAGGGCAATGGCTTCTATCAGGTCTTCATTGAGACGAAGGGCTTTTCCGAAGGTACGGGCGATCTGACTTACCTCCAGAGTGTGTGTGAGTCTGGTACGGTAGTGATCACCTTCAGGCGCTATAAAGACCTGTGTCTTATGCTTCAGTCTTCTGAATGCCTTACAGTGGATGATGCGGTCTCGATCTCTCTCATAGCATGGTCTGATATCATCCGGCTCTTCAAATCGGTCACGTCCTTCCGAGTTTTTGGATAATGCTGCATAAGGAGATAATGTTTTCTCTTCCAGCTCTTCAAGTTGTTCACGAATACAGCTCATACACACCTCCCGATATCAAATAATACGTAAAGCATAGCATTTTGAGCCCATCTCCGCAATAATTTGCGAACGTTTGTACATAAAATAGATGGGGTGCAAAGTCGGAAGCCTTCCGGTATCAAATATAAAAGGAGGCTTCATCTAACGAAGCCCCCTTCCGATTCAATATTTCTTTTTGGCTTTATACCGGCCGGCCTTTAGCATTTAAAGCTCTGCAATAGCCTCGATCTCGCACTTCACACCCTTAGGAATGTCCTTTACTGCAACGCAGGATCTTGCAGGATTTGATACAAAGTACTTTGCATATACTTCGTTGAATGCAGCGAAGTCGTTGATATCGCTTAAGAAGCAGGTAGTCTTAACAACCTTATCCATAGAGCTTCCCGCAGCCTCTACCAGGGCCTTTACATTTTTGCAGCTCTGCTCTGCCTGTTCTGCTACTGTTTCTGCAACGTTTCCTGTAGCAGGATCAACAGGAATCTGACCTGAACAGAATACAAGATTTCCCACCTTCATGGCCTGTGAATAAGGTCCGATTGCTGCAGGTGCATTATTTGTTGATACAACTTCCATTGATTTATCTCCTTTAGATTGAATTAATATGATTTTACCACCTTCATAATAAATGGCATTTATCAATTACTAATGATATCCATAAAATATTTTGTCGTGCTTTTTCGTTCTATGGTAATTCCGAAAGTTATATTTATCAGAACCGGATAGAACAGATTTGAGTATTATTTCTCCTCACCCTGATCTTTAATCTTCGTTATAGCGAGAGTTCCGGTTCGCGCAAGTTCTACTATACGTATAGATTTAAGAGTGTCAAGGAACATCTGAACTCTCTCAGGGGTATCGCACATCTTTATGGTCATCATGGACTTTGAAAGATCCACGATTCGGGCTCCCATGATCTGGCAGTTCTCCATGATGTCTTTTCTGTTGTCACGGTTGTATCTGATCTTTACGAGAACCAGTTCCTGACTTATACCTTCGCTTTCATCAAAGGTCTTTACCTTTATTATATCAAGCTTCTTGTTGAGCTGCTTCTCTATCTGTTCGAGAGTGCGTTCGTCACCGCTTGAAACGATGACCATATTGGAAACAGTCTTATCCTCGGTTTCACCAACAGTCAGAGAATCGATGTTGAAGCAGCGTCTCCAGAAAAGACCGGCTACCTTGGCAAGAACACCGGATCTGTTCTCAACAAGGCAAGAATATATTCGTTTCATTTGGTCCTCCTTAAGCTATCTCTGATGGGTCAACAGTGACTTCCATAAGTATGGATTCATCCTTTTCAAGGAAATCATCCAGCTTTTCGGCCATCTCGCTGTTGTTTGAAAGTTTGATGTATTTCACGCCGTAAGCTTCGGCTATCTTATCAAGCTCCGGACTTCCTGAAAGATCCGTAACCGAGAATCTGTCCTTATAGGTAAAATGCTGATACTGCCTTACGAGACCGAGCCAGCCGTTTTTAATGACTGCGATCTTTACAGGCACACCGTACTGACGCATGGTGGCAAGCTCCATAAGGCACATCTGGAAGGCACCGTCGCCTATTACCGCAACCACCTGCTTCTTTGGATCTGCAAGCTTCGCGCCGAGAGCCGCCGGGATGGAATAACCCATGGTTCCCATACCACCTGATGTGAAAAAACGTCCGTTACGCATGATGTAGTTTCCGCAGCTCCACATCTGGTTCTGTCCTACATCCGCAACATAAACAGCATCATCCTTCATCTTCTGACAGAGCTCAATGATAAATTCTTCGGGAGTGACGGTTGAAGATTTTCTCACCCTCTCCAGGAGCTTCTGAAGCTTCTTGTCCTCAGTCTCCTTTTTGTAGGCCTTAAGTCTGTCAACCCACTCGTTGTACTCGGAGTCGCAATCCTGCTGATTGAAAACCTCAAAAACGCTTGCGATATCACCTACAAGAGGAATCTCAGGTCCGGCGTTTTTTCCGATTTCTGCAGGGTCAACATCTATGTGGACAAGCGTCTTGTTCTCAGTAATGAGGTCTGGCTGGCTAATGCTTCTGTCCGCAACTCTGGCACCCACCATGATGATCATGTCAGCCTCATTCATGGCGCGGTTTCCGTAGGAATTACCGTTGTTTCCGACCATGCCGAAAAACATGGGATCGTTGGACTTCATTACGCCTATACCCATCATGGTGCAGACTACAGGGATCCTGTTGTTGTCGGCAAAGCTTCTTACAGCATTAACAGCCCTTGCCAGGTGAACTCCCCCGCCTACGCAGATGATAGGACGCTTTGCCTCTTTGAGTCTCGCAAAAACCTTTTTGATCTGTACCGTATTTCCCTGTACGGTAGGTTTATAGGTTCTTAATTTTGCTTCATCCGGGTACTTAAATTCCTTTATTTCGGCCTGCTGAACGTCTATAGGGATATCAATGAGCACAGGTCCTCTTCGCCCTGAATTGGCAATGTAAAATGCCTCCTTCATGATGCGGGGAATGTCTCCTGCGTCACGTACTATATAGGAATACTTAACGAAAGATTCGCAGGCTCCTGAGATATCTGCTTCCTGAAACACATCTGAACCCACAAGACTGCTCTTCACCTGTCCGGTGATGACCACTATAGGAATGCTGTCTGCAAAGGCAGTGGCTATACCTGTGATGATATTTGTGGCACCGGGACCTGAGGTAACTGCTGCCACGCCCACATTTCCGGTGGCTCTTGCATAACCGTTTGCGGAATGGGCTGCATTCTGTTCCTGACGGACCAGTACGGTCTTAATGTCTGTGTCCAGAATGCTGTTGAAAAAGGGAGCTATGGCAACTCCCGGATATCCGAAAACATATTCAACATGTTCATTCTGGAGACATTTAACTAAAGCGTCTGCACCTGTCATATATTGATATCTCCTTTAAAAGATTGATATAAATGTCATAAGTCTTTTTCCACTCGTGCTTCAGCAAATGTGGAGGGAATGCCTGATGGCAAAATGAGATTCGGTCCGATATCGCATTTTGTCATTACATCGCTGCAGCATGGCATTTCCTGATATTGCCCGGATATCAGACCAGCTTGAAGCCTTCTTCCACGAACTTTGATCTGATGGCTTCGATGTGTTCGAAGTTTCTTGTTTCCATCTGTAGAGTAAGATAGCATCCGTTGATGTCTGTGTCCATGGAGATGGTGTTATGGTCAACCTTTGTGACATTGGCACCCATGGAAGCAACGATATGTGATACCTCCTCCAGCTGACCCGGCTTATCCAGAAGCTCGATGGTGAGAGTTGCCTTTCTTCCGGTTTTGATAAGACCTCTGTTGATTACGCGTGAAAGGATATTTACATCGATATTGCCGCCTGATACCACGCAGACAACCTTCTTGCCCTTTACAGGAATCTTGTTGAAAAGTACTGCAGCTACGGAAACTGCACCTGCACCCTCTGAAACAACCTTCTGCTTCTCCATAAGTGTGAGGATGGCTGCTGCTGTTTCGTCGTCTGTAACCGTTACGACTTCATCAACATATTTATTTACCATATCGAAGGTGACATCTCCCGGGCACTTTACGGAGATACCGTCTGCAAAGGTATGAACCTCACTTAGAGCTTCTACCTTTTTGTCCTTTATGGCTTCTACCATGCTGGCGGCACCTGCTGCCTGGACACCGTATACCTTACAGTTGGGATTAAGCTTCTTTACTACGAAGCTGACTCCGGAGATGAGTCCGCCTCCTCCTACAGGAACAACAACGGCGTCTGCATCTGCAAGCTGATCACAGATCTCCATACCGATGGTTCCCTGGCCTGCGATTACATCAACATCATTGAAAGGATGGATGAACACAGCTCCCGACTCCTTCTGATATTCTACAGAAGCGGCATAAGCGTCATCATAAACACCGTCAATCAAACGAATCTCCGCACCGTAGCTCTTTGTAGCCTCCACCTTGGAAATAGGTGCTATGGCAGGCAGGAAGATGGTTGACCTGATTCCTGCGCGCTGTGCTGCAAGAGCAACGCCCTGTGCATGATTTCCGGCTGAGCATGCAACAACTCCCTTGGCTTTCTCTTCATCAGTAAGGGTTGAAATCTTGTAGTATGCGCCTCTGATCTTGAATGATCCGGTGTTCTGAAGATTCTCAGCCTTTAAGTAGAGATCGCAGCCTGCATCGATTCTGGTGGCATGTACAAGTTCTGTCTTGTTGATAACCGGTTTAAGTACGTGTGCTGCCTGATAGACCCTGTCCAATGTTAATTCGTTCATAATTCCTCCCAAATCTTTTAGTCTTCCATCATTTCTGTTCTTAAGTCAACCTTCCGGATATCGTAGAGCTTTTCAAGCTGGGATATGACCTGGGTTCTCATATAGTCATCTCCTGTGGAAACGATCTCTATCTTCGTCACTCCGGGAATATCCGTAGGACCGGCATGAATTGTCTCGATATTGTAGCCCCGCTTTGAATAAAGGCCTGTGATCCTGTTGAGTACGCCGAAACGGTTATTTACCCAAAGATCGATAATGAATCTCTCTTCCATAAAAACCTCCTGTTTAATCCTTCAGTATGATGTTCTTTATTGACTTTCCGGGCGGGATCATCGGAAGAACCTTTTCATCCTGATTTATATGACAATCAATTACGTAGGAACCTGTATCTCCGGTATCGGTCTCTGTCAGTACCTTTTCAAGTTCTTCAAGAGTGGATACCGAATATCCCTTTGCTCCGAAGGCGTCTGCAAGGGCTGCGAAGTCAGTTTTTCTGTTAAGGGTTGTCTGGGAATATCTTCCCTCGTAGAAGATTCCCTGCCACTGTCTTACCATACCGAGAACATTGTTATCGAGGATTACAACAGTGATGGGAAGATCCTGACTGACTACGGTACAGAGTTCATTGAGATTCATTCCGAAGGAACCTTCCGATGTGAAAAGAACGGTTCTCTTTCTTCCTGAGCCGATACATCCTCCGATGGCAGCTCCCAGACCGTATCCCATGGTTCCAAGACCACCTGAAGTAAGAAGAGTTCTAGGAGCTTCAAAGTCGTAGAACTGAACGGTCCACATCTGATGCTGTCCCACATCCGTTGCAACAACTGTTGTATCGGTTGTGTGCTTTCTTACTGCATTTATGATGTTCTTCGGACAGAACTCACCGGGACGATCGGGAATCACTACCTTCTTGAACTCCTCTACTTCATTTCTCCACTCCTGATGGCGAACTCCCTTGAGTTCTGAAAGAAGATCCTGAAGTATGGTCTTTACATCACCCTGTAAACAGAAGTCTGAATTTACATTCTTTCCGAATTCGGCCTTATCTATATCGATATGGATGACTGTGCACTTTCTGGTGTATTCATTGATATCACCTGTGGCTCTGTCTGAGAAACGTACTCCCACTGCAAGCATGAGATCACATTCGGACTGAGCCTTTGTGGCGGCGTACTGACCGTGCATTCCGCACATTCCCAGATTGTATTCGTAGGAATCCGGCAATGCTGTTCTTCCCATCATACTGAGTCCTACAGGTGCATCCAGACGATGTGAAAGCTCCAGAACCTCCTTCTCGGCATTGGCAGAGATAACTCCGCCTCCGCAGTAGATGAAAGGTCTCTGACAGTTTCTGATGGCTTCCAGAACCTTTTCCTTTACGAAAGGAACCTTGGGCTTGTCAGGCATGCGCGGAACAACCGCGATTCCGTATTCACAGAGATCTGTCTGAACGCTCTTTGGAATGTCTATAAGAACCGGACCCTTACGTCCTGAGTTTGCGATGAGAAATGCTTCCTTGATGGTCTGCTCCAGCTCCTGTACGTGGCGTACCATGAAATTGTGTTTAACAACAGGCTGGGTGATACCTACGATATCAACTTCCTGGAAACTGTCACGTCCTAAAGCATTGATGGAGACATTGCCGGTGATGGCAACCAGAGGAACGGAATCAAGATATGCATTGGCGATACCTGTTACAAGATTTGTTGCACCCGGACCTGAGGTGGCGATGACAACGCCTGTTCTTCCGGTGGCTCTTGCATAACCGTCAGCAGCATGACATGCTCCCTGCTCGTGGGCAGTGATCACATGATTGATTCTGTCTGAACTTTTATAAAGCTCGTCATAAATATCCAGAACAGCACCGCCGGGATAACCGAAAACTGTATCAACACCCTGTTTGATAAGCTCCTCTATCAGGATTTCTGCGCCTTTTAATCTCATATCTTTAAACTCCTTTGATGGTGAATTTATATATGTGAATGTGTTACCAAAACCAAGCGAAATGTTAAAAATATTTAGTATAAATTATAAATATAACTATACAACAAATTACCAAAAAAATAACCTTGCAGTTGTAAAGCTGCAAGGTTTAAAAACATATCTGTCTTATCAATCTTGAAAAGCTTTACGCAAATAAGCACTATTGTTAATCACAATAATGTTCACGAGAATAATAATGACAGATGTAATAACACTGTAATTACTCATGCGTCTTTGCGTCACCTTTCATTGAAATAGTTTCAAAACATGATCCTGATGATGTAAAAACAAGAGACTCAAAGCTGTACGATCCAATAAGATCAAAAGGACAGCTTCCTGCCATGAATGTTCTAAAACTTGTACAACAATTATGCGATTCCGAAGTCGGCATGTCAATGAACAAAAAGTTATAAGAGATATAGCGCCATTTACGGATTCAGGGAATTGATGAACTGCTGTGCTACTCTGCCGGTATGGCCGCCCTTTCTTACGGACCAGACATTGGCCTTTGCAAGAAGCTCCTTTTCAGGCATATCGATGCCATGCTTACGTGCGAGGCTTATGACGATCTGCTGGAATTCCTGGAAGGTAGGCTTCGTATAAAGAATATTGAGTCCGAAGCGGTCAACCAGAGACAGCTTTTCCTCAAGGGTATCGGAATGATGAACATCTCCGCCTGCCCCCATATCATCACGATCCGCAGTACTTTCTTTTATGAGGTGGCGGCGGTTGGATGTGGCGTAGATGAGAATGTTGTCGGGCTTTGTTTCCATTCCGCCTTCGATAACTGCCTTCAGGTACTTGTACTCGATCTCGAAGTCCTCAAAGGAAAGGTCGTCCATGTAAATGATGAACTTGTAATTACGGGTCTTTACCCTGGAAATCACATATGAAAGATCCTTGAACTGGTGCTTGTAGATTTCGATGAGACGAAGGCCCTCAGGATAGAACTCGTTAAGTGTCGCCTTGATGGTAGTGGACTTTCCTGTTCCGGCATCACCGTAAAGAAGTACGTTGTTGGCACGTTTTCCTTCGATGAAGTTCCGGGTATTGTCGAAAATCTGCTTCTTCTGAAGCTCGTATCCAACCAGATCATCGTAGTTTACGGCATCAAGGTTGTTTATGGGAATAAGCTCAGGGGTGCCGTCCTGGTCGTTTCTTATACGGAAAGCTTTGTTGAGACCGAACATGCCCACACCATGCTCATGATAATACTTACCTACAGCGTCATAGAATTCATCAGCGGTTCCGGCAGCAAGAAGTTTATCCTTTAACTCATTTACTGTTTTTGAGATGTAACTGAAATACATACGCTCATGCTTTTTTACTGCGTGATAGTTCTGGAGTGTGGTGAAACAGTCGGTGCAGAGCAGGTCTTCCAGCTTTGAGAAATCATAATGCATAAGGCGGATGATGTATTCGAAATCATGCTTTGCAAAATGAGC
The DNA here is from genome assembly GCF_000702885.1 of Oribacterium sp. P6A1. Lineage (GTDB taxonomy): Bacteria > Bacillota > Clostridia > Lachnospirales > Lachnospiraceae > Oribacterium. The sequence goes on from NZ_JNKO01000001.1 coordinate 16,295, forward strand.
CGCAGAACCTTCCGGAATAGAGGCATTTTCAGATATCATGGCCAGAGGATTCTCATCTGTCATGAGAAGGAAGGTAATGTATCCGGCCCAGAGATCGTCTGTAAAGCCGTAGTTTGTGGCTGTTTCCATGATTTTATGAACCTGATCGAAGCAGGCGGAAAGCAAGCTGAATACCTTTGCTTCTTCTCCGGCTTCCGCTGCATCCGAAATGACGGCTATGGTGTCCAGAGTTTCATCATGTTTCAGATTTCCGTACACTATAAGATTTGATAAAAGGTTTTTCATAAGGGCTCCATTCTGTTGCGGATTAACACATAAGTTTTTAATGTGACGGGGATATAAATAACTTAACAGACCGGCGTTATGCAGAACATAACAGCCGGTCTGAGGTTTGTTTTATTTAATTAATAAAGACCGAAGGATCCTTTTTATCAGTTGTTTACGAGCTTGTCTGATTCATTGTTCCAGCTGTAGAGCTTTCTGATATCCGCACCTACAGTCTCTGTCGGGTGCTGGGCAGCCTTTGCTCTCATTGCCTGGAAGTGAACCTTACCGTTGTTCATATCCTGAAGGAACTCAGATGCAAATGTTCCGTCCTGGATGTCAGCAAGGATCTTCTTCATAGCCTTCTTTGTATCCTCTGTAACGATCTTTGGACCTGTTACATAGTCACCGAACTCGGCTGTGTTTGAGATGGAATATCTCATGCCTGCAAAGCCTGACTGATAGATGAGGTCAACGATAAGCTTCATCTCGTGTACACACTCGAAGTAAGCATTACGTGGGTCATAGCCTGCTTCAACGAGAGTCTCGAAGCCTGCCTGCATAAGTGCGCAGACACCGCCGCAAAGAACAGCCTGCTCACCGAAAAGGTCGGTCTCTGTCTCGGTCTTGAATGTTGTCTCAAGAAGACCTGCACGTGCACCGCCGATTCCTGCACCGTATGCAAGAGCATAGTCAAGTGCGTGACCTGTAGCATCCTGATGGATGGCAACAAGACAAGGGGTTCCCTTACCTGCCTGATACTCGGAACGAACTGTATGACCAGGAGCCTTAGGAGCGATCATAGCAACATCTACGTCAGCAGGAGGAACGATAAGCTTGTAGTTGATGTTGAAACCATGAGCAAACATGAGCATATCGCCGGCCTTTAAGTTAGGCTCGACATCTTTCTTGTACATGCCTGCCTGAAGCTCATCATTGATGAGGATCATAATGATGTCAGACTGCTTAACAGCTTCTGCTGTAGGAAGAACTGTAAGTCCCTGAGACTCAGCCTTTGCCTTTGACTTTGAACCCTCATAGAGTCCAACTACTACATCACAGCCGGATTCCTTCAGGTTAAGTGCATGTGCATGTCCCTGAGAACCATATCCGATGATGCAGATCTTCTTTCCGTTAAGAAAAGATATATCACAGTCTTTTTCATAAAATAATCTTGGTTCTGCCATTTTTATTCCTCCAAAATATTATAATTTCGACAATCGCTCCATGATGTGCAGCAATCATTTTTTCGTGTATTTCGGTCAAAAACCATAATTCATGTATATGTATACTGATAATTATTAGTGACCTTCACAATTAAAAATTATAAATATCGAAAAATGAAAATGCAATATGAATTATGAAAAGATAATATGATATAACTTCATAGAATGTATAACCTGACATAGAAAAAGAGGCATTACCCGATGGTATGCCTCTTATAGTAAAAATATCTGTTATTTAGGGAAATACTGATTAAAGTGTTTCTCCGGCCGGATTATCCATGCGAAGCAGCAATTTCCTTTAAAAATCCCTGCCATCCGAATTAGGATCTTAGGAAACGCTGATTAAATCAGTAGTTTCTTATATCCGTCTTATCCGATTCTCTTTGATATCTCTCTTGCTACGTGGACACCGCTGGCACTTGCATGTGAAAGTGAATGAGTGACTCCGCTTCCGTCTCCGATGCAGAAAAGATCAGGATAAATGGTCTCGAGTTTGTCATCCACCGAAACCTCCATGTTATAGAACTTGACCTCTACACCATAAAGCAGGGTGTCATCATTGGCAGTACCCGGAGCAATCTTATCAAGAGCGTAAATCATCTCGATGATGCCGTCGAGTATGCGCTTTGGAAGTACGAGACTGAGATCTCCCGGTGTGGCCTTAAGAGTAGGTCTCACTGTTCCCTCTTCGATTCTCTTCACTGTACTGCGGCGTCCTCTTTCGAGATCTCCGAAACGCTGAACGATAACTCCGCCTCCCAGCATGTTGGAGAGTCTGGCAATGCTTTCGCCGTAGCCGTTGCTGTCTTTGAATGGCTCTGAGAAATGCTTGCTGACAAGCAGGGCGAAATTGGTATTCTCTGTCTGAAGAGACGGGTCCTCGTAGCTGTGACCGTTTACTGTGATGATACCGTTTGTGTTCTCATTAACCACCGCTCCGTGAGGGTTCATACAGAAGGTACGGACAGAGTCTTCAAACTTCTGGGTCTGATAAACGATCTTTCCTTCATAAAGCGCATTTGTAATGTCTTCAAATACAACTGCAGGAAGCTCCACTCTTACACCAAGATCCACTCTGTTTGACTTTGTAGGGATCTTGAGATCATCACATACTGTTTTCATCCATTTGCTGCCGCTGCGGCCTACGGAGATAACACAGTACTTACAGGAAGCAGTACCGTCTTTATAATCAACTTCATAACCGTCATCAAGTTTCTTTACCTTTTCAATCGGTGTTCTGAAGAAGAACTGAACCTTGTCCTTCATTTCCTTGTAGATGTTATCAAGAACGATATAGTTTTTGTCGGTTCCCAGATGACGAACGGATGCGTCAAGAAGTGTAAGTCTGCTCTGGATACACTTTTTCTTGAACTCGGATCCTGAGGTGGAGTAAAGCTTTGTGCCCTCTCCTCCGTGAGTCATATTGATGGTATCAACATACTTCATAAGATCTGTAGCGTTTTCTCTTCCCACATGCTCGTAGAGTGTTCCGCCGAAGGCATTGGTAATGTTGTACTTGCCGTCCGAAAAGGCTCCTGCTCCGCCGAATCCGCTCATGATGGAGCAGGTCGGACAGTTGATGCATGACTTTATCTTGTCGCCGTCGATAGGACATTTTCTCTTCTCCAGAGGATTTCCGGCCTCAAATACTGCAACGGAAAGAGAAGGCTGAAGCTTCATGAGCTCATAGGCTGCAAATATTCCTCCCGGACCGGCGCCGATTATGATTACATCAAATTTAGTGTTCATTTATTTCCCCTCAAATAATTATTTTTCCCTTTGTGCTTTTAAAAAGGACTGAATATATACCGATCATTGTATATTTCGGCAAAATACAAGCTGCCACTAACAGAATCTTATGACAAATAAAAGTCATAAGGTGCTGTTAATGGCAGCTTGTAGAAACGCCCAACCATATAATGGGCATATTATGACGATGAGATTTTAATGGTTTTCCCGCACATCGTCAAGCAAGTACTTGATGTCAATACTCACAAAAAACTATACGCAGATATGTGAGAAATCACAGTGGGAACAAGATGTTAAGCCGGAATCGGATGACCCGGATATCTGATATGAGAATAATTCCCTTTATAGAACTTATGCCTTCTGTGAAGCTTCAAGAGCCTGCTTGAGATCCTCTATGATATCATCAACATTCTCGATGCCTACGGAAAGACGAACCATATCCGGCTTTACACCGCCTGCAAGAAGCTCCTCGTCTGTCAGCTGGCGATGGGTGGATGATGCCGGGTGAAGAACACAGGTATGTGCATCTGCAACGTGAGTTGCAATGATAGCAAGCTTAAGGTGCTTCATGAATTCCTCTGCTGTCTTTCGTCCTCCCTTTACACCGAAGGAAATAACACCGCAGGTTCCATCAGGCATGTACTTCTGAGCTCTCTCGTAGTACTTGTCCCCGGGAAGGCCGGGATATGTCACGTAGGAAACATTGGCATTTTCCTGAAGGAATTCAGCCACTTTCTGAGCATTCCTGCAATGTCTCTCCATTCTCACTGCAAGAGACTCGAGACCCAGGTTAAGGAGATAACAGTTCATGGGTGAAGGTATGGAACCAAGGTCACGCATAAGCTGGGCTGTTGCCTTTGTGATATAGGCTTTTTCCTTTCCGAACTTCTCTGCATAGGTTATTCCGTGATATGACTCGTCGGGAGTGCAGAGACCCGGGAATTTGTCGGCATGTGCCATCCAGTCAAACTTTCCTGAATCAACGATAACACCGCCTACTGTTGCGTCATGACCATCCATGTATTTTGTTGTTGAATGGATAACGATATCAGCCCCCCATTCAAAAGGTCTGCAGTTAATAGGTGTTGCAAAGGTATTGTCTACGATAAGAGGAACACCATGCTTATGTGCGGCTGCAGCAAATCTTTCGATATCAAAAACAATCAGTGCGGGGTTAGCGATGGTTTCGCCGAATACTGCCTTAGTGTTTGGCTTGAAGGCAGCCTCAAGCTCTTCATCACTGCAGTCAGGATCAACGAAAGTGAAATCAATGCCCATTTTTCTCATGGTGACATTGAAAAGATTGAAGCTTCCGCCATAGATGCTTGAAGATGCGATTACATGATCTCCTGCATTGGCAAGGTTGAATACCGAGATGAATGATGCTGCCTGACCTGATGAGGTGAGCATGGCAGCGGTTCCGCCCTCAAGGGCAGCTATCTTTGCGGCAACAAAATCGTTTGTAGGATTTTGAAGTCTTGTATAGAAGTAGCCTTCCGCTTCAAGATCAAACAGCTTACCCATATCAGCACTGGTATCATACTTGAAAGTAGTGCTCTGAATGATGGGAATCATTCTTGGCTCGCCATTCTTTGGTGTATACCCTGCTTCTATACATTTGGTTTCTTTTCTCATTTTACTTCAAAGCTCCTTCGTTCTTTTGATTTACGGCATAAATCAGGTGCAAGGTACTTATGTAACAGGATAGATACTTGTAAGAATACAAAAATCTATGCAGCATGGTGATGTGTTGGCTGTACAATGCATGAGATTTATACTCGCAGTATTTCGGATTTAGATATTTGGTAAAAGCACAGGATCATCTTAGTCTTCTGTTTCTTTTTTACAGGATGTGTCATCCTGTAACCCGACCACATACAGATAATTGTGACGATGAACAAGATCACAATGCTCATACTATGCCACTCATGATAACTCATAGCAGCCTTGTTTTTGAACTAGATTAATTCTATAACTGGTAATAGCAACAGTCTAGCACGAAGAAAATGATAATAAAAGAAAAGACCCGGTACTTTCGTACTGAGTCAGTCCCAAGGGTTAGTCGATGCGACAAGATTCGAACTTGCGACCTCTGCGTCCCGAACGCAGCGCTCTACCAAGCTGAGCCACGCATCGCTTTTTTATGCAAGTGAAATCTTAGCAGACAGATTAAGGCATGTCAAGTTATATATAAAAATAGAATAAAAAGTTATGGCTTTAAGTCCAAAACTGAATTCTGCTGCCATACAGCACAGAGTGATAAAAGTCATTCCGCTTTAAAGGCTGTATGGAAGCCCATGCTGACAGCTAAGAAACAGAGTATCTCATGATATCATGAAATACTCTGTAAAAGATGAATCAAATATAATGAAGATTACTGCTGAAAGCTGTCCTGTGCTGAAGGATAAGCTTCAGGGTACTGGGCATCCTGAGCTGTCTGAGGATTCATAGCCCGGTTAAGCTCTCTTCGATTGTTTGTTACTACATTATAGGTGTTCTGCATGCTGTCAAGTAAGGACTGGTATCTTGTCTGCTGCTCTGAGATGGAATTTCCCAAAAGTACTTCGATGGATTCAAGGATGCCGTCTGTATAAGTGATGGCACTTGCCTTAACACTGTTTGCTTCAGCCTGTGCCTCGGCAAGAATCTGATCAGCCTTGGCCTGAGCCTGCTGAACAAGAGCATTGGCCTCATTGTATGCCTGCTGCATGATCTCATTCTCTGATACCATCTCCTCAGTCTGCTGTCTTGCGTCCTGAAGCATGCTTTCAGCCTGATTCTTTGCATCTGCAAGAATAGCTTCCTGCTGTGATATGATCTTCTGATACTTTTTGATCTCATCAGGTACTCTGAGACGGAGCTCAACCAAAAGCTCTTCCATCTCTTCCTTGTTTACAAGGATCTTTGTGTTTGAAAGAGGCTGGTACTTGCAGCTATCAATATATTCTTCAATCTCACCGATTAACTGTTCAATTCTGCTCATTTATCTAATCCACCTTATATTAACTAATAATTTACTTTTTATACTTTTCTTTCATTTTTCTCTCTACCTCGGCAGGTACAAACTCATGGATATCTCCGTCGAAGCTGGCGATTTCCTTGACTGTGCTGGAGCTGAGATAAGAGAACTTGAGATTTGTAGTAAGAAAAATCGTATCGATATCGGGGGCAATGACTTTGTTTGTCTGCGCAAGCTGCAGTTCGTATTCGAAATCGGTTACTGCGCGCAGTCCTCTTACTATAACTGTAGCACCGCACTCGCGGGCAAAGTTGACAGTTAGACCACCGAAGGATTTAACCTCAACATTTCCGAAATTTTGGGTCAAATCTTCAATCATTTTAACACGTTCTGACATGGAAAACAACGGGGTTTTTGCACTGTTCTGCAAAACTCCGACAATCAGTTTGTCTACCATCTTAGAAGCTCGTTCTATTATGTCGAGGTGACCAAATGTGACTGGATCAAAGGATCCCGGATAGATACCTATTATCATAGTATTTCTTCTTTCTCGGTTTATATTTATAGCACGTTCAATTATGGTATGTAAATATATGGAAGAGTTATTCTGTAATTCTTTTTTTGAAAAAAACATGTTTATTTGTCTTATATGTTTTTTCCCTCTGAAGAGAATAACCCATAGCTGCTATTTCGTCAGCGATGTCATCGTTTATATCAGCCTCTACAACGAACAGTGTGTTTTCATCCACATAATCCATGTCCCGAATGAGCTGCATGGCTTTACGTTCAAAACCGCGGTTGTATGGTGGATCCATAAATACGATTCCGAATCTGTAGCCCTTTCCGTTAAGTCTGTTAAGTGCTGCCATATAGTCAGTAGTCATAACAAGAGCCCTGTCACCGAACTTACAATGCTCGATGTTTTCATTTATGCAGGCTGCAGCCTTTGGATTGTTTTCTACAAATACCGCTCTTTTAGAACCTCTTGAAAGAGCTTCTATACCGATGGCACCTGATCCGGAAAAAAGATCCAGGAAATCAATGCCAGGTACTTCGAATTGAAGCATATTGAAAAGGGTTTCTTTTATTCTGTCTGTAGTTGGACGTGTGTCCGCTGAATCAATGGTTTTAAGAAGAAGTCTTCTTGCGCTTCCCGCAATTACTCTCATTTTAATCTCCTCTAATATGATGACATAAGTGTCATAAGTCAATCTCACATTTTGACACTTACTTAAATGAATATTTCAAATACACTATGGTTATATTCCGGAGGACAGCATGCCTGTTTAAAAAAGCAGGCTGTTAAAGGATACAGCTCTCTTCCAGATATCTGTTGAGTCTTTCTTTTAGATCATGATGATCCTCATTATTAAGCTCAGGATCGGAACGAAGAACATACAGCGCATCCTCAGATGCTTTTCTCAGCAGTTCCTTATCCTGATAAATGTCGGCGATGGTGAAATCAAGTGCACCCGACTGCCTTATTCCGAAGATATCTCCGGGGCCTCTCAGCTTAAGGTCCTCTTCTGCTATATGGAAACCGTCATTGGAGGTGGCCAGTATATGAAGCCTTTCTTTTGACTTATCAGAATTGGAACTGTCTACAAAGATGCAGTAGCTCTGATGCCCGGATCTTCCCACACGCCCTCTTAGCTGATGGAGCTGTGCAAGTCCGAAGCGTTCTGCATTTTCAACCATCATTACGGTTGAGTTCGGAACATCCACGCCTACTTCAACTACTGTTGTTGAAACCAGAATATCGATTTCTTTATGGAGAAATCGATTCATGATCTCGTCCTTCTCTTTAGGCTTCATCTTTCCGTGAAGCTTTTCGATCCTGACATCGGATGGGAATACCTTTCGTATCTTTAACAGATAATCTGTCACGTTCTCAAGATCAAGCATATCATTTTCTTCGACCATAGGACAGATAATATAGGCCTGTCTGCCCTTTTTTATTTCATCATATATAAATTTATATGATTTTTCCCGGTAGCTTTCATTTACTACCGCATTTTTAATAGGCAGACGATTGGAGGGCAGACCTTTTATCAGACTGACCTTCATATCCGCGTATAACAGCATGGCCAGTGTTCTCGGTATGGGTGTGGCAGACATGACCAGAGTATGGGGACTGTGTCCTTTCTCTCCCAGAGTTTTTCTCTGATTTACACCGAAGCGGTGCTGCTCGTCCGTCACAACAAGTGCCAGATCGTCATAGATGACATTGTCCTGAAACAGGGCATGGGTTCCGATAATGATATCTGCCTCGTGGCTTTCTATCTCTTTATATACGGCCTTCTTTTCAGAAGCTTTAAGTGAACCTGTGACAAGTACGATCTTCAGGTCGTAGGCATTGTCCGAAACTATCTTTTTAAGCTTTTCATAGTGCTGGGATGCCAGAATCTCAGTGGGAGCCATAATGGCTGCCTGATGTCCGTTAAAGGCGGTTTCCAGTGCGGCTATAAATGAAACTATGGTCTTTCCGGAACCTACATCTCCCTGAAGAAGTCGGTTCATTATAAATCCTGATGAAAGATCCGTTCTTATATCTTCCACTGCTGCTGCCTGTCCATCGGTGAGTTTGAAGGGAAGACCGGTAATAAAGGAATCGATTCGTTCATCACGTTTCAGGATATATCCGGATTTTTTCTCATCCGTATTCTGCTTCTTTTTAACAAGGGCCATGGAGAATAAAAAGAGCTCATTATATGCATGACGCTCTCTTGCTTTTTTATAGTCCTCCATGTTTACGGGAAAATGAATATGTCCGATTGCCTCGTTCATACTCATAAGTTCCCTGTTGTAAAGTATGTTTCCGGGAATGAAGTCCTTCTGTGCTTCCGAAACCTCCATAGCCTGCTTTATGGCTTTTTGGATCAGGGAATTGGAAAGCCCCTTTGTCTGGCCGTATACAGGTTCCAGAGTATCTTCCTTTTTTGAGTATTCATCAACTGAAAAGATTTTCGGCTGGTTCAGGGTCTTTTGTCCTTTATAATCCCCTACCTTTCCGAAAAAAACAAAGGCAGAGCCTGCTCTCAGTGTATTTTTTAAAAAGGGTGCATTGAACCAGGTGAGGCGCATCTTTCCGGACAGGTCTCTGATGTAAGCTGTTGTCATCCTGAGTCCATGAAGATTTATTATGGATGCATCTTTTTCAAGCATGCCTTTAACAGCACCCGTTTCCCCTTCGGTGAGGCTGCCTATAGGTGATGGTTTCCTGTAGCAAAGGTAAGTATGAGGGAAATAATACAGAAGATCCTTAACTGTAAATATTCCCAGCTTGTTGAAGAGTTTTTCTGTTTTTGGTCCTATTCCCTTTAAATCTGTCAGAGTCATATATTTTATGTTAAAAATGCTCCTGAGATGTATTTCTCAGGAGCTTGTATATTCTCAATAATGATTTATTCCACAGAAATGAAATAATAGTAAATAGGCTGTCCGCCGTACTGAAGCTCTGTTTCAACAGAAGGATACTTCTTTCTGATATCACCGGAAAGCTTTTCCGCATCCTCTTTCTTTACATCCTTACCGTAATAGATGGTAACGATTTCAGATTCGTTGTTGATCATTTTGGCTACTGCTTCGTTGACTGCATATTCGATGTCTTTCTGTACAGAAAGGAGTCCGTCATCACCGATTACCATGATGTCATTTTCCTGAATGGCATGTCCGTCGATGGTGGTGTTACGTACAGCGTATGTTACTTCTGCAGAGTTCACACATTCGGAAGCATCCTTCATGGCTTCCAAGTTCTCTTCTGCCGTCATATCCGGGCTGAAGCTGATCATGGCTGTGATACCCTGAGGGATGGTCTTGGTAGGTACTACGATGATGGTCTTGTCTTCTATGATATCCTTGGCCTGATTTGCCGCAAGGATAATGTTTTTGTTGTTTGGAAGAACAAATATGGTCTTAGCATTGACCTCGGCACAGGCATTTAAAATGTCCTCTGTTGAAGGATTCATAGTCTGGCCGCCTTCGATCACATAGTCAACACCTACACCCTTGAAGATCTCTGTGAGTCCCTCTCCGGCAGATACTGATATGAAGCCGAAATCCCTGGCAGGACCGAGATCCTTCTTTGGCTCTTCCTGAGGGGCTGCTGAACTCTTTGACTTTTCGCTTTCGGCAATCTTTGAGGCATCCTTGATAAGAACTTCATTGTGCTCAAGACGCATATTGTCTACTTTCATTTTTGAAAGGTATCCCATGGAAAGGCCCTTTTCGAAAGCATTGCCCGGGTGGTTTGTATGTACGTGAACCTTGATTATGTTCTCATCTGAGAAGCATACGATGGAATCACCGACACCGTTAAGCCAGGATCTTAATTCATCAACTTCTTCATCACTGAACTCGTGATCACCGTTTACCATGAATTCTGTACAGTATCCGAACTTGATATCAGCTGTGGATATGTCTCCGCGGGACTTGCGCTCTGCCTGAGGTGCAGCTGCAGGTGACATCTCTACGTCATCTATGTCAATGCTGACATCCTCTCCCTTAAGGGAAGCAAGGGCGCCCTTTACAACAGTCATAAGACCCTGTCCGCCTGAATCAACTACACCGGCTTCCTTAAGTACGGGAAGCATGTCGGGAGTCTTGGCAAGAACATCATCACCGTAAGCGATAACCTTTTCAAGCATGGTGAGAGTATCCTCATCAAGTACAGACAATTCTGTTATTCTGTCAGCCATTCCCTTGGCAACTGTAAGGATAGTACCCTCCTTGGGCTTCATAACAGCTTTGTAGGCTGTTTCTATAGCACGATTAAAAGCTCGTGCAAGGATAACATCATCAATCACGCCTGCTTCTGCATTCTCACGGATTTCCTTTGTGAAACCACGAATGAGCTGGCTTAAGATTACGCCGGAATTTCCTCTTGCTCCGCGGAGTGAACCGCTGGCCATAGCCTTTGCCACATTGTCAATAGTGGGCTCGGAAATCGCAGCTACCTCTCTTGCAGCTGACATGATTGTCATAGTCATATTTGTTCCTGTATCACCATCAGGTACAGGGAATACATTGAGTTCGTTGATGTACTCTTTCTTGGCGTTAAGACTGTTAGCGCCTGCAAGAAAAGCGTTTTTCAACGCCATTGCATCAATTTGATTACCCACAGGTAATTCCTCCTTATAAACTTCATCAGTCAATGACTCTTACGCCTTCAACGAAGATATTGACATCTTTAACCTTCATGCCGGTATACTCTGTAACTTTATATCTGACGTTTTCGATAAGATTGTCAGCTACGGCACGAATGCTCACACCGTAAGCAACAATAACGTGGAAATCAAGAGATATCTCGTTGTTCTCAATCTTTACCATGATGCCCTTAGTGAGACTTTCACGCTTAAGAAGCTTTACAAGCCCGCCGGACTGGTAAGAGACCTTAGCCATACCAACGATACCAAAACACTCTATTGCGGTAGTTCCTGCATAGGTAGCAATAACATCAGGATCGATCTGAATTTCACCCAGCTTGGATGCAATTGTTCCTTTCATATATTACCTCCGGAAAGATACTGTAATGTAGTAAGTCTTATAAAAATCGGATTGCTGCGCGTTCAGCGTCTGCGCAATGCTTTTTTATAAAAGCAAGCTTGATTATAGCATATTATACCGTTGTGTGCACTCTGACTTTAATTTATGGTTTTGCATGAAAAAAGGGTATTACGAGTGATCGTAATACCCTGTCATGCATCAATTAGACGATCCTGAATTAAGCGTTTGCCTCAACAGTCTTAGATGTACCGATTGCACGCTGAACCTTGCCAGATCTTAAGCAGGAAGTACATACATACATCTTCTTTGTACCGCCATTTACCATAACTCTAACTGACTTAATGTTAGCCTTCCAGATCTTGTTTGATCTTCTATGTGAATGGCTTACCTTATTTCCGAAGTGAACTGCCTTCTCACAAACTGCGCATTTTGCCATGGTTGCACCTCCCTTTTCAAAATATATCGAATCAGATACGCTCTGAATTCGCGACTCAACTATACTAGCAAAGTTACCGGGAATTTGCAAGCTTTTTTTAGGAAAAATATCATGGGGCATTTAAACGTGCTTTAAATAGGAATTTACCCTCGGTTAATGTATAGTAAAAGATATAGACTCCGGTTATTCAGACTTCGTTTTCGATAATGTCCAATGCGGCTTTTTCGGCATCCTTTGATACTCTGCTGCCGCCTGTAAACTTATCTATGGCATCAGGTATCATGTCCAGTATTTTTGTGAATGCGTCCTGATTCTTGACATTGATAAGCTTACTGTTTCCGTTCTGAAGAATGAGGATGGCTGTAGGAGTGATCCTGGAGCTTAGAGCTCCGGCACCGCCGTCATCTTTGTTACTGTCTTTTGGCTTGGAAAAGCCTCCGGCTCCCATTCCGCAGCTAACCTCAATAAGTGGGATAAGTGTGGCATCCCCCACCTTAACGGGCTCGCCTACTACTGTTTTTGAATTTACAAATCCGTCCATTCCATGAAATAGAGTGTCCAGAATCTCTGTTACATTATTTTTGTCAGCCATGGGTGCCTCCTTACAAATGATTTATGACAAGTTGTCGTATTTTTTTATTTAGCATCAGTTCTATAAGTACAATCAAAAGATGAATGAGTCTTATTCTGCCTTTGAAATTCATATCTCCGCATATCACGGACCTGTCAAAGACAGGCTCGATGGTGAAGTTTTCTCCATATACAGGATAAAGCAGGCTCAGATACATCATGGCGCTGCCTACTGATGCCGGATCCTCTGAACCATAGGTCAGATTGCCTTCAAGGCTTCTGAAACGGTAATGTTTAAGAAGATACTTTGTATTTTTTATTATAAGCTTCAGCGCTTTTCTGTTTTCTTCATCAGTTATTGCAGCCTTTATGCCGGATATCTTTTCTGCAACATTCTCTATTTTACCAGGAATTTTTCTGAATTTCTCCACTGTTTTTTCTCTTAGTGAGGGGCCTCTCTTTTCTTTAGGAAGAGGGGCTTCAGTATTTTCGGTTTTTTCAGACTGTTCGAAGACATCAGAATCAGCAGGATCTGCGTCAATTTCAGAGACCTCGGAATCGGCGGATGTATCGGATTCAGAGATGTTATCGCTGATTTGAGAGACATTGACATCAATGGCGATATCAGAATCAGTAACATGATCGTCAATTTCAGAGGAATCGGAATCAGCAGGTGTATCAGATTCGGCAGGTATATCAGAATCGGTGATATCGTCACTTATACCGGTGTTATCCAAAACCTCTGTGATATCAGATTCGGAATCTGTGACTGGAGATTTTCCCGAGCCGGTTAATGAACTGTTTTCAGTGTTTGAAACAGAGTCTGATGCTGATCCGGGATTCTCTTCCTGATTGCATATATCAGTTTCATCGGAAGATGATTCCTCATCATCCCCTTCAGAATCCATCAGTGTGAGCCACAGGAATTTGAGATTCATTTTCAGACCATCCGGATCAAATGCAGCCTTAAATCTAAGGGCCTTTAGAAGCCAGCTTGCGTTAAGGTCAATGTAGTAGTCATTTTCCGATTCTTTTTTATATCCCATGGATCTGTATCTGACAGGGACAAACAGGATGATAGAAAGCAGAAATAAAATGAGCAATAAAATAACGAGGAGCACAATGCCTATGACCTTTAATATTGTCAGGACAATCATGTAAGCCTCCTCGTTTTAATTAACGTCCCCATACATCAGTTATCTGTACGGACGCTCATGTGTTTTTTTGACAGGGATGAGATCAACAGATCACATCCTTTCTCTGCATCAGCATAGTTGTGACACATTCAACGGCATCTTTATAGCCGTAACCTATTCCAAGGATTTCCACGTTTTCCGTGTTCATCTTTGGGTTCAAAAACATAGCCTGATTATATATTTCATACAGATTCGGTGCTTTTGCCGCTATGATGACATAGGCACCCGGTTGAAAATGTCTTTTTCGCAGATTATCAAGAATATATTTCTTATGTTCCCTGGCATGTCTGCCCCAGTAAAGATTCTCAGAAAAAATCATATTTCCGACCTGTTACATACCGCCTTCTGTAATGACACGGATGTTTTTAATCATGTAATCCACAAGAGACACAATGGTAAGTACCAAAGCTATTCCGGCAATAATGTCAGTGATCAGCTTTAATACAGGAATGTCTATAATCAGTAAAATGACTGTGAGCATCTGGAAAGTGGTTTTGAATTTGCCCCACCAGGATGCAGCGATAACTATGCCTTTGTCAGCAGCCACAAGCCTGAATCCGGAGATGATAAACTCTCTTGCTATGATAACGATAACGTACCATGCAGGCAGCTGATTCAGCTCTATAAGGCATATAAGAGCCGAACATACCAGAAGCTTATCAGCCAGAGGATCCATAAATTTCCCAAAATCTGTAACCAAATTCCGCTTTCTTGCTATCTGTCCATCCAAAAAATCCGTAAATGAAGCAAGACAAAAAACAATCAAAGCAGCAATACGTAAATTCTGATCCTGTCCACCGTTAAACAGAAGCAAAACGACAAACAGCGGAATCATGAGTATACGAAGTATCGTCAGTTTGTTTGGTAAATTCATTAGATGCGCTCTCCAATCAAGTCATATCCATCTGCATCGATGATACGACAATCTATCATATCACCGGAGATTTTGTTGTTATATGTTCCTGCGTCTACAAATACCATACTATCTATGTCGGGATTGTCCATATAAGAACGTGTGAGATACATGTTGTTTTCAGGGTCGTAGCCTATAACCATAACTCTGAGCTCTCTTCCGATCTGCTCTCTGGCCTTTTCAAAAGCGATGCGCTGCTGAAGTCTCATGATCTCATCCTGACGCTGAAGCTTTATCTTTTCCGGAATCTGACCGGTCATCTCAGCGGCAGCTGTATCTTCTTCCTGTGAGTATGGGAAAACACCCAGACGTTCGAATCGCATTTCTCTGACAAAATTCTTCAGGATCTCAAAATCCTCTTCTGTCTCACCAGGGAATCCGGTGATAAGTGTGGTACGTAATGCGATATCCGGAATTGCTTTACGGAGCGTAGCTATACGTTCCTTAAGCTCAGCCTGTCTTGTTTTTCTGTGCATATTCTTAAGGACTGCATCAGATGCGTGCTGGATAGGTATATCAAGATAATGAACCACCTTCCTGTTATCACGAATGGTCTCGATGAGCTCATCTGTGATCTCTTCAGGATAGCAGTAAAGTATACGTATCCACTCTATTCCCTCTATCTCTGAAAGTCTGTTGAGAAGCTCCGGAAGTGCTTTCTTCTTATAAAGATCAACACCGTAAAGAGTTGTCTCCTGAGCAACAAGGATCAGTTCCTTTGTGCCGTGGGATGCAAGCATCTTTGCTTCTTCAATGAGATGTTCCATAGGTACGGAACGGTAGTGTCCTCTGAGACTCGGAATAATGCAGTAAGTACAGTACTTATCGCAGCCCTCCGCTATCTTAAGATATGAAGTATAATTCTCGGAGTTTTCGACACGTGCCATCTGGATATCCAGCTTGTCAACGTAGTCCTTTACTCCCATAACTTCGTCTACTTCAGGAAGCTCTTTTCTTATCTGGTCTTTGTAGCGTTCAACTAAACAGCCGGCAACGATTATTTTCTTAAGCTTTGCCGACTGCTTGTATTCGCCCATCTCGATGATGGTATTAATACTTTCTTCCTTGGCATCACCAATAAAAGAACAGGTATTGATCACAGCGATATCTGCTTCAGCAGGATCATCGGTTATCTCGGATCCGGGATACTTTTCCAGTAGGTTGCTGAGCATCTTTTCGCTGTCTACCCTGTTCTTATCACAGCCAAGTGATATCATATGAATCTTCATGCTTATGCTTCGCTGTCAGAATTGTAATCATCTTCTGAAGATGCTGAAGGGCTGTTGTCGATAAGCTCTGCAGTTCCGTCATCATCCTCATCAAACTCTTCTGTTGCAAAATCGAAACGCTTTTCAACAGCATTTGTTCTGAACTCGTCTTCGACCTCAGATCCGCGCTTGATGGTGATGGCGTTCTTGGCAAGCTCCTCTACTGCGATAGAAAGAGGCTTTCTGCTTGGGTCTACAGGGAGAACCGGAGAAGCTCCGTCTATTAACTGTCTTGCACGCTTGGCACTTGCGATAACAACAGAATATCTGCTTTCTACAAGTTTGTCTGTGTCGTCCTGAATCGCATTGGTGTTGTTTGCTGCATCGATCAGTTCGTTATATGATTGCTGTGACATCTTCTATCCTCCTAAGATCTCTTCTAACATTTTCTATTATATCAATATGGTTTTTAGCCTTTTCGTGCTGAGCACGAATGAGATTATGCAATTTTTCGGTGCAGGTGTCAATATCATCATTAATTAAAATGTAATCGTAGGCCTCCACACCTTCAGACTCCTGAATTGCACGTTTAAGCCTCTTTTCCACCACATCCATGGACTCGGTTCCTCTTCCGATGAGTCTGTTTTTGAGCTCAGCCCCTGATGGTGGTGTAATGAATACCAGCACTGAATCAGGAAACTTCTGCTTGATCTTCAAAGCACCCTGAATCTCAATTTCCAGTAGAACATCCTTTCCTTCCGAAAGATTGGAATCCACAAATGCTTTTGGTGTACCGTAATAGTTCTCTACGTACTGGGCGTATTCGATAAGCTCATCTTTTTCTATCATATCAAGAAATTCTTCTTTTGTTTTGAAGAAATACTCTCGACCGTCCTGTTCGCCCTCTCTCGGATTACGTGTTGTACATGAAATGGAAAGAGCGTAATTGTCATATTTAGCGAGCAGACTCTTCATGAGTGTGCCCTTGCCGGCACCGGAAAATCCCGATACGACTACCAAAGATCCTTTGTTCATACTTATCCTCTTAATGTCTGAATTCTGTAGTTATGCGAAACACTTTGTTTGCTGTTTCGTGTAGGGATCACTCCAGATTCTGTATCTGCTCTCTGATTTTTTCTATCAATGTCTTAAGACCGATGGCATCATCGGATATGATAAGATCATTTGCCTTACTGAGAGTTGTATTGGCCTCTCTGTTCATTTCCTGGGCGAGGAAATCAAGTTCTCTTCCCACAGAACCGCCGGCTTCAAGCTTTCCGCGCATGTTCTTTATGTGGCTGTGGAGTCTTACTCTCTCCTCATCTGTACAGATCTTATCGGAATACATGGTGACTTCCTGAACTATACGGGATTCATCAATACCCGCTGTTCCCAGAAGTTCGGTAACCTTTGCGCGGAGCTTCTGCTCGTATGCGGCTGTGATCTCGGGTGAACGCTCGTCTATGCGAAGAACGATAGATTCCATTTCTGAAAGCTTGCTCAGAAGGTCGCTCTTTAAATTCATACCCTCTGATACTCTTGTGGCCACAAAGTTTGTGAGAGCCTGAGTAAGAGCAGGATTAAGCCGGTTCCAAAGCTCGTTATCATCTTCCGATTCCTCGGAGAGAACAAGAACATCAGGAAGGCTTGCAATGTTGGTGACTTTGACATTGTCATCTACTTTAAGCTCTGTGCATATCTTTCTCATGGAATCGAGATACTCTCTTGCAAGATCAAGGTTAAGTCTCAGGGACTTGGAACCCTCTCCGAACTCGTCATAGGTGATGAATAGATCAACCTTTCCGCGGGAGATGTACTCCTTGATGGTATTTCGGATATTGGCCTCAAGTGCATTGAACTTCTTGGGCATCTTGATGTTGAGATCAAGAAAACGTGAATTTACGGATTTGACTTCGACGGAAAGACGATAGATTTCATTGGAAACTTCACATCTGCCAAATCCGGTCATGCTTTTTAAATCCATAGCATACCTCTTTTGAGTTAATGAAGAAAAAACTGATTATAGAAGTGTTTCTTCATAAATATAAAATAGTGTAAAAAACATTCGGACTAAAGTCATCCGAATTGTATCTTTATGCCGGAAATCTGTACCCTGTCTGCGGCTTGTGTTTTCCGAACATTTGTTATAAATTATAATCTACCCTAAAAAATAAGTAAAGTTAAAGAAAAGTGCATGTATTATTGTACATAAAACAGGAATTGAGAGGTGATCAACATGGCTTATGACGGACTGGTTGTTTCGGCAACGGTTAAAGAATTCAGGGAAAAACTAATCGGTGGAAAGATCTCAAAGATCACCCAGCCTGAAAAAGACGAGATCGATTTTGTTATACGTAATCAGAAGGATAATTACCGTTTAAAGATTTCCGTAAATCCTTCGCTTCCATTATGTATACTTTCCGATGAAAAGAAGCTCTCTCCTATTTCCGTACCTACTTTTTGCATGGCTCTTCGTAAGCATATAGGAAACGGTGCCATACTTGATGTAAAGCAGCCGGATCAGACATTGAAATGCAAGGGTCTGGAAAGAGTTGTCATTTTTGAGATTGAGCATCTAGATGAAATGGGTGATCTGGGAAAGAGATATCTGTCTGTTGAGCTCATGGGTAAGTATTCGAATATCATATTATATAGAGAAGATTTTACCATCATTGATGCGGTGAAGAGGATTTCACTGTCCCAGTCTTCTGTTCGTGAGGTGCTTCCCAACAGGGAGTACTTTATTCCGGATGCGGGAGGGAAGAAGAATCCGCTGGAGCTTACAGAAGAGTCTTTCGTTAGTCTTCTTTGTGATAAGCCTGAGCCTGTTTTTAAAGCTCTCTTCCATAATATAACAGGATTAAGTCCTCTGACTGCTTCCGAGATGTGCCACAGAAGTTCTGTTGATCCCGATCTTTCCGCCAACTGCCAGCCTAAAGAAGCATTGGCGAAGCTCTATCAGGGATTTAATGAGGTGGTAAGCTCTGTTGCTGCACGGCAGTCTCCTGATCCTGTCATAGTTTATAAGGACGGAGTACCTTCCGATTTTTCGGCATTTCCTCTTACAATCTATGATACTGACAGTCAGTATGAGGTCAGACATTTTGAATCCATGAGTGATGTCATTTCGCGTTTTTATAGTGAAAAAGATAAAAGTTCAAGAATCCGTCAGAGGTCTACAGATCTTCGCAAGGTTATAAATACTTTGCTGGAGCGTACCGGAAAGAAGCTTAATATTCAGGAAAAACAGCTTAAGGATACGGAGGACATGGATAAGTTCCGCGTTTACGGAGAGCTGCTTCATACCTATGGTTATTCACTTACCGGTGGCGAAGAGGTACTTCGCTGCGAGAACTTTTATACCAATGAAGAAATTGACATCCCGCTTAAAAAGGATCTGACTGCTTCTGAAAATGCAAAGCATTATCTTGAAAAGTACGATAAGCTGAAGCGTACCAGGGAAAATGTCACTGTTCAGCTTGGGGAAACAAGACAGGAACTTTCACACCTTGAGTCCATTCAGACCGCCCTTGACATCGCTGAAAGCGAGGAGGATCTTCAGGATATAAGAAGAGAAATGGGGGATTTCGGTTTCATTCACAAAGCCCAGGGAAAGGATAAGGGGAAACTTCAGAGAAAGTCAAAGCCCTATCATTTTGTTTCGGAAGATGGCTATGAGATCTTTGTCGGAAAAAATAATTATCAGAATGAGGATGTAACCTTTAAAATCGGTGACGGAGGTGACATTTGGTTCCATGCCAAGAATGTTGCCGGTTCTCATGTTATCGTGAAGACCGGAGGACAGCCTATGGAGGATATTCCGGACAGACTTTTCATAGAAGCTGCAGGACTCGCTGCCTACTACTCTTCTCACAGGGATGATAAAAAGGTGGATGTTGACTATACTATAAGAAAGAATCTGAAAAAGGTTCCTAACGCAGCGCCGGGTTTTGTTATTTATCATCAGAACTGGTCTGTTACCGTTGAACCTAAAAATATGACAGAAGTAAATGATTGATATAAAAAAGAAGCGGTCCGAAGACTGCTTCTTTTTTCGAATCAGAGTCTTTAAAACTTATCCCTGAACGCTGTCGTCGTTCTCTTCTGCCCAGTTGGTGTAAACATTCTGAACATCCTCTGATGCGTCAAGAAGATCGAGAGTTCTGCGAAGTCCCTTTACTGCCTCAGGGTCTGTTACAGATACATAGTTCTGAGGAACCATAACCACATCAGCCTCTGCCATAGGGATACCCTGCTTCTCGATGTTCTCGCGAACTGTCTCGAAATCGCTGGGAGCTGTGTAGATTACGTAAGAATCTTCCTCATCCTGAATATCCTCAGCACCGGCCTCTATAGCCATTTCCATAAGTGTATCGAAGTCCTTGTCCAGGTCGTCCATAGCCTCGCGGTCAAGGATGATCTGTCCCTTCTCATCGAACATGAAGGATACTGCACCCTGTGTTGCGAGGGAACCCTTACCCTTTGTGAAAGCGGAACGGATATCTGCTGCGGCACGGTTCTTGTTATCTGTAAGAACCTTTACGATGAGAGCAACACCGTTAGGACCGTAGCCCTCATACTGAAGCTCCTCGAAGTTATCAGCTTCCATGGATCCGGCAGCCTTCTTGATACCGTTGTTGATGGTATCATTAGGCATGTTGTTTGCCTTAGCCTTTGCGATAACGGCTGCAAGCTTTGAGTTGTTGGAAGGGTCAGGACCGCCAGCCTTAACAGCAAGCGCAATCTCATGGCCGATCATTGTGAATATTTTACCCTTAGCGGCATCATTCTTTTCTTTCTTAGCTCGAATGTTAGAAAATTTTGAATGTCCTGACATATCATTCTCCTCAAATCATATATAAAAATCATTGTTTATAAATCAAACTCTAGTACTATAACGTAAATGAAGCGCAGAATCAAGAGTTTCATGAATCTGCGCCTGAAAAATGAATTCTATTGTTCTGATAAGGAATCAATGATACGTCCAAGAGAATTTGCGGTGTCCCTTGCCAGAACTCCGTTTATGCCGTATTGTTTCGCTGCAAGCACTCCTGCTTCTGCATGAATAATAACTGCAAGAACCGCGGCATTATAGGCCGTGTTCTTAAAACTTACGGATTCTGATATTTCGTATCCGGATCCATCAGTAATGTATGAGCCTGATTCATCAGTGGGAACAGAGGACAGGTCAACTCTATTTGAAGGTTCACAGTCAAATTTGTTCCTGCTGCCCATATTACCTGATTCTGCCCTGAGCAAAGTATACATACCTGCTATGGCTCCGCTTAGAACATCCCCTGATCCGCCCTTGCTGAGGGCCGGACTTTTTAGTGTGTTTTTGAAGAGCTTCTCTCCTGTTTTGTCTGAAACTATGGTCTCACTGCCCTTCATTATAGTAATCAGTTTATGGCTTTTTGAATATTCCGAAGCGGTTAAAGCCGGATTTTCCAGAA
Organism: Oribacterium sp. P6A1; assembly: GCF_000702885.1. Lineage (GTDB taxonomy): Bacteria > Bacillota > Clostridia > Lachnospirales > Lachnospiraceae > Oribacterium. The sequence goes on from NZ_JNKO01000001.1 coordinate 37,774, forward strand.
TTTCCTGCAGGGATTTACCGGATAATCTGCTCATTTCCATGGGATGAGGTGTGATTATGACAGGAATCCTTTCCGTAATTTCAGAAAGTTCTTCCTTTAAAGAAGGACTTTTGCTAAGGATATTAAGTCCGTCGGCATCCAATATGAGAAGAGGTGACTTCTTTTTTATAAGGTCATCATCAAGAGAGAAAGCTTTTATGGATTTTAATGTCTCTCTCAGGACATTTTGACTAAGAAGAGAGTTTCCAAGGCCGGGACCTGCAATTATTACATCCGCCCATTGAACATTTCTTTTGGCAAGCTCATTTACGTCACCTGACTCCTCATAGCCTTCATAAACCGCCTCCGGGAGAAGTGTCTGCAGTATAGTTCTGTTATCTTCATGGGTCAGGAATTTTACCAGTCCCGCACCGGTACGGTAAGAGGCAAGGGCCGAAAGATAGGCTGCCCCGCTCATGCCTTTGCAGCCTGCAAGTACGAGAACCTTTCCGTAGGTTCCTTTATTGCTGTCCGGAAGACGTAAAGGTATGGAATTGAAATAAGGGGATGGGTCAGTTTGGATATTCATGGATGTATCCTTTCATTTTAGGAGCCTTATGTCCGGTTTACGATTTTCCGAAACTTATTGTGTCCGGAAGCGGGGATGAACTACCCTTCCACCACTGCCATGGCTGAAACCAGATCCTTGGTATCGGTTATGGAAACAAGGATGTTTTTTCCGCCCAGTTCTTCGAACTTTTCCAGAGCTTTCCCATGCAGTACAACGTAAGGCCTGCCGTTTTCCGTTCGCAGAATTTCGATATCAGCCGGGCGTATGCCCTCTGAAAAGCCGGTGCCGAAACATTTGACCACACATTCCTTACATGCAAAATCACCGGCAAGCATCGAGTCCTTGTCTGATGCCTGCCGGAGTTCTTCTTCGGTAAAAATACGTTCTGCAGTATGGTTCTTTCTGGTGTTTGCTATACGCTTTATTTCTAAAAGGTCAGTACCTATACCGATGATCATGATGACCTCTTATTCAGCATTGAGAGATTCTCCCATACGGTAGCTCAAACGCATAAGAGACTCGGAAAGATGTACATTCTCTATAACGATGTTCTCGGGAACATCCAGATCCACATGGGCGAAGTTCCAGATGCCCACGATTCCGTCATTGATAAGCTGCTCAACCACCTTTATTGCCGCGTTCTTGGGGATACATACAGCAGCCATCTTGATATTGGATGACTTGATGATTTCATCCATGCTTTCCATGGACTGAATCTCTATATCACCGACTTTTTTTCCGACAATGCTTGGATCCTTATCAAAGATGGCTTTAACTATAAAGCCTCTCTTACGGAAATTAGTGTAATTTGCAAGAGCCTGTCCAAGGTGTCCGGCTCCTACGATGATCATCTCATGCTCATTGTCAATGTTAAGAATTTTGGCAATCTCGTCATGGAGGTTTTTGATGTTATAGCCGTATCCCTGTTGACCGAATCCGCCGAAATTGTTCAGATCCTGTCTGATCTGGGAAGCGGTGAGCTTCATTCTTTTACTGAGCTCGCTGGAGGATATACGTTCAATGCCCTGATCCATAAGATCTTCAAGATAACGGTAATATCTTGGAAGTCTCTGAATGACTGCCTGAGAAATCTCTTTTTTTGCCATAAAATAACCCTCTATATTTTCAATCTTTTTATTATCTGAATTTGATGTGATCATGTTTCCTCTTTCATCACCTAACATATTATACAGTTTTGTTAATTATATGTCAAAAGTTATAGTAGAATTCTTAACAAAGTTTTATAGATGCTTTTTTAATAAAACCATGCTTATTCTGTAAAAAAATACATTGAAAGGCGGATCGGATATGATCCGACCCGCCGATTGATTAATAAATATATCAGATCTTAGGTGTACGCTTAAGAATCTCGTGTCTCTCGGGACCGTTTGAAACCATGGTTATAGGAGTCTCTATCTGCTTCTCGATGAAGTCGATATAATCCTTACACTCCTTTGGAAGCTCGTCATAGTTCTTGATACCGCGGATATCGCAGTTCCATCCCGGAAGGGTCTCATAAACAGGTTTTGCCTTGTTGAGAAGCGGTGTAACAGGGAAATCATTTGTTACTTCACCATCAATCTCATAACCTGTACAAACCTTAAGCTCCTTGAGATAACCAAGTACATCAAGAACAGTAAGAACTGCCTCTGTTGCACCCTGAAGCTGACAGCCGTACTTTGAAGCAACTGCATCATACCAGCCCACTCTTCTCGGACGGCCTGTGGTTGCGCCGTACTCACCCTTATCTCCGCCTCTTCTTCTGAGCTCCTCTGCTTCATCACCGAAAAGCTCTGAAACAAAGTCTCCGGCTCCTACTGCTGAAGAATATGCCTTGGTTACGGCAATGATATCCTTTATCTCATAAGGAGGGATACCTGCACCTACCGCACCGTAAGCTGCAAGAGTTGAGCTTGATGTAACCATAGGATAAATACCATGATCGGGATCCTTCATGGTTCCAAGCTGACCCTCAAGAAGAATAGTCTTTCCTGCCTTAAGAGCCTCTCTAAGGAACTTTGAAGTATCTGTAACGTATGGTGCAATGAGGTCTCTCTGCTTGTGGAGTTCTGTGAGGAGCTCATCATAGTTTATCTCTGCTGCATGATAAAGCTCGCGAAGTGCCGCATTCTTTATTTCCACAACCTTGTGAAGTCTGTCTGTAAGAACTTCTTCATCAAAGAGCTCACAAACCTGAAGGCCGATCTTTGCGAATTTATCGGAGAAGAAAGGAGCGATACCTGACTTTGTGGAACCGTAGCTTTTTCCGGCAAGTCTCGCTTCCTCAAGAGTATCAAAAAGTACATGATAGGGCATCATGACCTGTGCACGATTGGAAACAAGTATCTTAGGCTTTGGAACACCTGCATCAACCAGAGACTTGAGCTCGGCACAGAACTTTTCTATATCCAGTGCCACACCGTTGCCAAGTACAGAAGTTGTGTGATCGTAAAATACACCGCTTGGAAGAAGGTGAAGTGAAAAACGTCCGTAGTTGTTTATGATGGTGTGACCTGCATTGGCACCGCCCTGAAAACGTACTACGATATCCGAAGTCTCGGCAAGCATGTCAGTGATCTTGCCCTTTCCTTCGTCTCCCCAGTTTGCACCTACGATTGCTCGAACCATATTAATCCTCCTAAAGAGATAGTATCCCAAGGATACTACTGATGCCCCTCACCTTTTTGACACATTATGCAGAACTGCTTCTGTGAGAGATTCGTGACCGAAGCACCAAAAAATTATTTTTTTGTTAGCTTTGTGAACCAGATAAATACATAAAGTACCGACGGGATCACTATGAGGCAAAAAAGAACAGCCAGAAGATACTCTTTTTTAGCGCCGGTAAAAGCGAAAAACAGTAAAAGTATAAGCAGTATGGCTATGATTATCAGAGCTAAAATTGCAAGCACTCTTTTTAAAGTCAAAACTGCACCTCCATGATGATCTAATTTGCACAGACATGAAGAATTATATAAATAAAACACTGAATTTTCAAGTTGTATCATTAGCGTAAGCTGCATATTTAAGAGTTCTAAAGTCAGAGCCCCTCCGGCTCTTCTGAAATATCTGCTTGACTGTATTAAAAAAACTCCGACATATAGTATCTCGATATGGATACCTTATGTCGGAGTTGGATATTTTAATATTATTTTTAACTTATCTCAGGCAATCTTCTTTACCTTCTCTTCAGGGCCTACAGCCTTTCTCTTCTCATATCTTGTGTAGATAACATAAGCGGCAAATCCGAAAAGCACGGGACCTATGATGGACCAGAAAGTAGTCTTGTAATCTCCGTCCAGGGCCGGCTGAATGATGGCAAAAAGGTTTGCAAGGAACAGAGTCATAGTAACGACATAGCCCCAGAAAGATGCTGACTTCTGGGATTTGTATACTTCAAAGCTTCTGTCTATGCCCTTAAGCTTCTTGAACTTAGGGAAGGCGTAGGAAATGAACATGTAAGGGATGGTCATACCAACGTTTACCATGGCTGTAAGGATAAGGAAGAACTGCTGCATGGTATCTCCGCCGAAGGAAACAAGAAGTACCATGGTGCATACGATGGCGCACTGAATCCACATTGCATTCTTAGGCATGCCATCCTTTTCAATAACGCCCATCTTTCCCGGCCAGAGATCCTCAGGTGTTCCCTCGATCATCTGCTTAAGAGGTGAGTAAACAAGTGTAAACATTGCACCCATAAGGGCAAGGAACATAATAAGTGCGTAGATTCGTGCAAAACCGTGAGCGAGAGTTACCTGCAGTGCCTCTGAAGCACCGAAGGCTCTTCCGAAGGTTGATGCAAAGTTAGACATTATTACATAGGATACGTTTCCAAGGGTAATGTTACCGGCCCCGAGAATTTCCTCATAATTTGTGAATGAACCAACCAGCATGATAAGGAGCGCATAACCCACAAGGATAACCATTGCAGCTGTTACGATACCCTTAGGGAAGTTCTTCTTGGGATTTTCAGTCTTATCTACAAGACCGCCCACAGCTTCTATTCCGCCGTATGCAAAAAGTGCGTATACGATGAAGGACAGGATCATGATGAAATTGCCCTGGTATGCCGCATTAAGAGGAGTCTTTAATGACTCAAAGCCAAGGAACGGCTGCTCGAGCTGACCGTGGCGGGCGATGATCATTACGATAGAACCCACAAGTACAAGAACATTGATGGTGAGAACCGCAGAGCCGCCGATGGATGTAACCTTACTAATCTTGTCAATGCCTTTGGTATCAAAGTAGGTGATCACCATGAAAAATGCTGCAGCCAGTATTCCAAGAAGTCTTGAACCGGATAATAGCTCTGAACCGAAAAGTGACCATGTGGAAGTTGTATCGCTTCCGAAGATGATGTTTGAAATGGGTACCCAGATTCCGGAGGAGACATTGACCATCCAGAGAACGTAGGAGGTATACCACATGAATGTTCCGATAAATGCATATTTGGGACCTACGGACTTCTCCATCCATGAGTACATTCCTCCGGTCTCGTTACGGAAGGCGGAACCGAACTCCGCTATCATAAATGCAAAGGGAATAAAAAACAGGATTCCTGCGATAACAAACCATGGAATCGCCGCATATCCCATGAGATAGTAGGATCTTGGGATGTTATTGAATCCGTATACTGATGTAAAGATCATCAGTATAAGTGACATTAAACCGAGTTTCTTTTCTTTCATCTTACTTCTGTGATGTACGTTCCTTCTGATGCATCACAGCTCCTTTCTTTAGTGCTCCGCATGAATTCAAAAAAATACACGCGAGGTTATATATTACATAAATTTAGGTTATATGTAAATGTCAATTTTGCACAATTTGTACAAAATTATATTTATACCAAAAAGAGGATGAAGCACCGCTTCATCCTCTTATATAAAGTTTCAACATATTAGGATACCGAAACATGGTTACGGTATCGTGCTGACTCTCTTCTTGCTCTGTCTATAACATCTTCCATCATTTCTTTGTTCATGCCTCCCGGAACATAGCCAAGTATGTTGCCATGAGGATCAATGAGGAAGGTGGTGGGAAAGGCATTGATATAATACTGCTCTTCCGTGATGTATTCCGTGTCCATAAGGACAGGGAAGGTATAGCCATGATCATTTGTGAATTTCTTTATTCCGGTAACATTCTTTTCCTGCCCCAGGCCCGGAAAAGTGATAGTGAGGAATACTATATCAGAATCTGTTTTCTCACTGTATTCTTCGAAAAGCTCCTGAATATATGGAAGTTCTTCCTTACATGGTGGACACCATGTGGCCCAGAAGTTCAGGAAAACGATTTTCCCCTTGTAATCTGAAAGGGTATGAGTGTTGCCGTGCTGGTCTTTCAGTGTGAAATCAAAAGCCAGATAGACATCTTCGTTTGAAGCATTTTCCGAAGATTCTTCTGTTTCATCAAGGGTCTCTTCCCGGCTTTCATTGATATGATCATTTACGGATTCATCGTTTTTTTTGCTGATTGAATCCCTTACAGATTCTTTCAATGATTCATCATTTTGCTTTGAGCTTTCAGCATCTGTCTTCTGACTTGTATCGGTTACTGAATTTATATCAGATCCCCCTGATTTAACTACACTGTCTTTGACAATGTTTCCGGTATTATCTCCTTGAGTAGTGCTGCCTGTATCTATGGAAACCGATGACAGATAGGATGATAATCCGTTTAGCTGTCCTGTGAACATCATAAGCCCGATGACTATAAGAAGTGCCCCTCCGATTTTCACAGAGTACCGGACTATGGATTTGTGCCTTGAGAAAAATTCAAGAAGTGTTGTTGTGAATAATCCCACCAACAGAAAGGGAATTACATAACCTAAGGTATAGACAAAAATCAGCAGTAGGCCCTTTAGCACGGTATCTGCCGATGCCGTCATTATAAGTATGGATGACAGAACAGGACCTATGCAGGGGGTCCAGGCAAAGCTCAGTAAAAAGCCGAACAGAAATGCCGCGAAAGGAGACATTGTCATATTCTTTGTGTCAAAGGGGAGCCTGAATTCTCTGCTCATAAGGCTGCTCATTCCGAAGAATCCAAGCTGATACAGACCGAAAAGTATGATAATGATGCCGCCGATTTTTGAAAAAAGAAGCTGATGCCCTGAAAACAATCGCCCAATGGCACTCATTCCCAGACCCAGGATCAGAAAAGCAAAGCTTATGCCCACAGTAAAGAAAAAGGTGTTGATCAAAACCTTTTTCCTGTTGTAATGAAAGCTGCCATCCGACTCTTTTTTCAGGGTTCCGCCGGATAGATAAGCGATATAAACAGGTATAAGAGGTAGAACGCATGGAGAGAAAAAACTGATAATTCCTTCAAGAAAAACAGTCAATATGGAAATGCCGGAAGTTACCGGTAGGTTCATAGCCATGATACTCTCCTTATTTCATATGAAATTGCAATGTCTGTTAATTAATATATTAAGCCATTAAGCAAAAGATGTCTATTAATGGCATATTTGATTTCTCGTATATGAAATTGGTTAGTAATGAGATTTTAATAAGAGCCAGAGGGCTCCATATAAGCCCCTCTGGCTCTGTTTTAAAACTAATTCTGTTTTAAACCTTTATCTCAGCAGTGAGTCCAAGAAGCTCCTTGTTATCTTCAAGTATCGGCTTCACAACTTCGTTAATGTAGTCTTCTGTCTGCTTTGGTGAACGTCCTACATAACGCTCAGGCTGCATGCTTGCCTCAAGGTCGTTAAGGGAAAGGTGGAAGCTTGGGTCAGCAGCTATAAGCTCAAGAAGGTTGTTGTCCTTACCCTCTTCCTTTACTGTCTTTCCTGCTTCCATGCTGAGCTGTCTGATCTTCTCATGAAGCTCCTGACGGTCTCCGCCTGCCTTAACTGCATCCATCATGATATTCTCGGTTGCCATGAATGGAAGCTCTGCCATAAGGTGCTTTCTGATAACCTTAGGATAAACAACAAGACCGTCAACAACATTGAGATAAAGATCAAGGATACCGTCTATGGCAAGGAATCCCTCAGGTACTGAAAGGCGCTTGTTAGCGGAGTCATCAAGAGTTCTCTCAAACCACTGTGTGCTGGACACAAGCATTGGGTTCATAAGATCTGACATAACATAATCCGCAAGAGATGCGATACGCTCAGAACGCATAGGATTACGCTTGTAAGCCATGGCACTTGAACCGATCTGATGTTTCTCAAAAGGCTCTTCGATCTCCTTCATGTGCTGAAGCATACGGATGTCGTTTGTGAATTTGTGTGCTGACTGTGCGATTCCGGCGAGGATGCTTAATACACGGAAATCCACCTTACGGCTGTATGTCTGACCTGAAACAGGATAGCAGGACTTGAAGCCCATCTTCTCTGCTATCTTCTGGTCAAGCTCACGGCACTTACTGTGGTCGCCGTCAAAAAGCTCAAGGAAGGAAGCCTGAGTTCCGGTGGTTCCCTTGGAACCTAATAATTTTAGAGAATCGAGAACATAATCGAGATCCTGGAGATCCATAACGAGATCATTGATCCAGAGAGTAGAACGCTTGCCCACAGTTGTTGGCTGTGCCGGCTGGAAATGAGTATAAGCAAGAGTCGGAAGATCCTTATGCTTTAGAGCGAACTTGCTGAGCTCGTTGATACAGTTGATGAGCTTTTTACGAACAAGCTCGAGACCCTGACGCATGATGATGATATCTGTGTTGTCACCTACATAGCATGAAGTTGCACCAAGGTGAATGATTCCTTTGGCATTGGGACACTGAACGCCATAAGCGTAAACGTGGCTCATTACATCGTGACGAACTTCTTTTTCACGTGCTTCGGCAACCTCATAGTTGATCTCATCCTGATGTGCCTTCAACTCATCGATCTGTTCTTTGGTGATGTTGAGTCCAAGCTCATGCTCTGTTTCCGCAAGGGCTATCCAAAGCTTTCTCCATGTACGGAACTTGTTGTCCTGTGAAAAGATGTACTGCATTTCCTCTGAAGCATAACGTCCTGTCAGTGGGCTTGTGTAACGATTATGTTCTGCCATCTTGATCTCCTTTAAATAAAGCTTGTGTGAACTTATTCTTTTATCTGTGTGCCAATGTTTAAACCCTGCTCTGAGAGCAAAACATCAGACCACAGCAATTAGAACTATATAACATTTTTTCTTTGCTGTCGAATGCTTTTGCCACGCTCGGCATAATGCACAATAAAGTTCCGGAAAAGAAAGTACGCGACTACCCTTTTTTACATCGTATGCTTAAAACCTTTACCGAGTCTGCCATTCCTGATATCAGATTCCTCGTCGGTTATCAAGAGTTCAAATTTTCTTTTGTGCAGGCACAACAACCTTTTGAGAGTTTAACAAGTCTTATAACGTAAAAAGCAGAATCCGATTTGGATCCTGCTTGAATCTTTCATATCAACGCAGAACATCCTGCATGGAATAAAGACCCGCTTCCTTGTTCTTAAGGAATTTTGCAGCATTGAGTGCTCCGTTTGCAAAAATGTTTCTGGAGTATGCTGTATGGTTAAAGGTTATGACCTCGTCTTCACCTGCGAAGATTATATCATGTACACCTGCAATGGTTCCTCCGCGGACTGAACTGATACCGATCTCTTCATGTGGTCTCTGCTGACGGCGTTCTGAACGATCGTAAATATAATCAAGCTTATTATCAAGAGCATCATTCACAGCATCTGCGAGAGCTAAAGCTGTACCTGAAGGAGCATCAGCCTTTCTTCTGTGGTGCTGCTCTACGATATCTATATCGAAGCCTCTCTCGTAAAGCTTCTGCGCGGCTGTCTTTACAAGTTCTAAAAGAAGGTTTACACCGATGGACATATTGGCACTTCTGAGTATTGGAGCCTTCTTTGAAATTTCCTTCACTCTTTCAAGCTGAGCATCATTTAGACCTGTTGTGCACTGAACACATGCCTTGCCGGTCTTCTCCACATAATCCAAAAGCTTGTCTATGGCAAGGGCAACCGAGAAATCAATGATTACATCAAACTCTTCTGTCACCTTATCGAAACTGTCATATACAGGAAATCCGATAGCTGGATCATCAAGGTGATCTTCCCTGTCTATTCCTGCTACTATCTCGATGTCATCCATAGCCTTTGCGCAATTTGCAACGTTCTTACACATAACACCCATGGCACCGAATAATAAAACTTTTGTCATAACAACCTCACTTTCAATTTATATCAAAACAGCAGTGATCAGGTAGACCACTGCTGAAATTTACTTTTGATCCTGATCAAAGAACTCCGAACTTTGTCATCTCTTCCTTAAGAAGAGCCTTTGTCTTGTCAGTTGCCTCTGTAAGAGGAAGTCTCATGGAACCAACGTTCTTTCCCTGAAGATTGAGAGCTGCCTTTACAGGAATAGGATTTACTTCTGAGAAAAGAGCCTTGATAAGCGGAAATGCCTTGAGCTGCGCATCAAGAGATCCCTTGATGTCGCCGTTAAACCACTTCTCACAAATGTCGTGAGTCTCTTTTGGAGCAATGTTTGAAAGCACTGAGATAACTCCTGAACCACCGAGGGCAAGAAGAGGAACCACCTCATCATCATCTCCGGAATAAAGAGCGAAATCCTCATCAACGAGAGTCATGAGCTTGGTGCTCATCTCGATGTTTCCTGTAGCGTCCTTGACACCTGCGATGTTCTTGACATTCTTATAAAGATATGCCATGGTCTCAGGCTGTATGGTAACACCTGTTCTTGAGGGTATATTGTAAAGGATACAAGGAATGCTTATGGCCTCTGCAATAGTTGTGAAATGCTTTATAAGACCTTCCTGTGTTGCTTTATTGTAGTATGGAGTAACCAGAAGAACTCCGTCAGCTCCCGCTTCTTCAGCCTGCTTTGAGAGCTCAACAGCAGTTGCTGTACAATTACTTCCTGTTCCGGCGAGTACCGGTATACGGTGAGCTACCTTATCTATGATGAAACGTACAACATCCATGTGTTCTTTCTCTGACATGGTTGATGCCTCACCTGTAGTGCCGCAAGCTATAATGGCGTCTGTGCCGCCTGCAATCTGTTCTTCTATGAGCTCTGTAAGTTTTTCGTAATTTACAGATTCATCCTCATTAAATGGAGTAATGAGAGCTACTCCTGCTCCTTTGAATATTGCCATAACAACCTCCGTTATTTATGGTTTTAGCATTAAACTTCACCTATTATACAATATGATTTAAAAACAGGCGACAGAAAATCTGCCGCCTGCCATAGTTTTTTATTATTTCTGTGATTAGCTGTTCTTTCTGGCAATTCCGGCTCTCTTTCTGAGAGTAGGATCAAGAATCTTCTTACGGATACGGAGATTCTCAGGTGTAACCTCAAGAAGCTCGTCTGTATCGATGAAGTCGATGCACTGCTCAAGAGACATGATCTTCTTAGGTGTGAGCTTAAGTGCTTCGTCAGATGATGAAGTACGTGTGTTTGTAAGGTGCTTTGTCTTACATACGTTAAGCTCGATGTCCTCAGACTTAGGTGACTGACCGATGACCATACCTGAGTAAACCTTCTCACCCGGTCCGATGAAAAGAGTACCTCTTGCCTGTGCCTGGAAAAGACCGTATGTTACAGCCTCACCGTTCTCGAAGGCAATGAGTGAACCCTGGTGACGGTATGAAAGCTCGCCTCTGAACTCGCCGTAGCCATCAAACTCTGTATTAAGGATACCGTTACCCTTTGTATCTGTCATGAACTCGCCTCTGTATCCGATAAGACCTCTTGAAGGGATATCGAACTCAAGACGTGTGTAGCCTGTTGCAAGCGGGCTCATGCCGTTAAGAACACCTTTACGCTGTGTGAGCTTCTGGATAACTGTACCTGTGCAGTCATCCGGAACATCGATGTAAGCGATCTCCATAGGCTCCATCTTCTTGCCCTGCTCGTTGGTCTTGTAGATAACCTCTGCCTTGGAAACAGCAAACTCGAAGCCTTCACGACGCATAGTCTCGATAAGAACTGAAAGGTGAAGCTCACCACGTCCTGAAACCTTGAGAGTATCGGCTGAATCAGTTTCCTCAACACGGAGAGATACGTCAGTCTGAAGCTCTCTCATAAGACGGTCACGGATATGTCTTGATGTAACGAACTTACCTTCCTGACCTGCAAGAGGAGAATCGTTAACGATGAAGTCCATAGAGATGGTAGGCTCAGTGATCTTCTGGAACGGAATAGCCTCAGCCTCTCCTGTGATAACAGTATCACCAACGTGGAGATCTTCGATACCGGAAATGGCAACTATCTCACCGCACTGAGCTTCCTGAACATCCACTCTCTTAAGTCCATCGAAGGTATAAAGCTTTGTGATTCTTACCTTGCTCTTCTTTGATGGATCATGGTGATTAACTACGTATGCATCCTGATTGAGCTTGAGAGAACCGTTCTCTATCTTACCGATACCGATACGACCAACGAACTCGTTGTAGTCGATGGTAGAGATGAGCATCTGTGTATCAGCCTCAACATCTCCAACAGGCGCCGGGATATAATCGAGGATAGCCTGGAAAAGAGGCTCCATGTCCTTCTCTTCGTCTGAAAGATTTGCCTTGGCAAAACCTTCCTTGGATGATGCATAAAGGAATGGGCAGTCAAGCTGCTCGTCGGAAGCATTGAGATCCATCATAAGCTCAAGAACCTCATCCTCTACATCAGTAGGACGAGCCTGTGGCTTATCGATCTTGTTGATTACACACATTACAGGAAGTCTGAGATCGAGAGCCTTCTGAAGTACGAATCTTGTCTGAGGCATAGGACCTTCGAAAGCGTCAACAAGAAGGATGGCACCGTCAACCATCTTAAGGATACGCTCAACTTCTCCACCGAAGTCTGCGTGGCCCGGAGTATCAATGATATTGATCTTTGTATCCTTGTAAGTAACAGCTGTGTTCTTTGAAAGGATGGTGATACCTCTCTCACGCTCAAGAGGGTTGGAATCCATTACACGGATACCTACGTCCTGATTGTCACGGAATACACCTGACTGCTTTAAAAGCTCGTCAACAAGTGTTGTTTTACCATGGTCAACGTGGGCGATGATTGCGACGTTACGAATATTTTCTCTCTTCTGCTTCATTCTTGTACCTCATCTATACAGTATAAAAACCCAGTCGCATATAGTATGCGAACTGAAAAATTGAGTTTCAGAGCGCATAGGTTTTAGCGACCGGGCTTAATATGCGCCTTGAGTACATACACTCAAAAAAATCCTACGCATTATACCACCGGTGTTTCTCGATTGCAAGAGAAATACTTCCACCGGACATCTCCTGTATCTGATTTTGAAACAGAGTCAGTTTATCTTCCGGAACCAGCCATGTCATGTTCACGTTGTTTCCGTACTCTGCAGTTTCTTCTGTTATACCCTCTGTTTCTGTGAAATATTTTATTTTTCCTACCAGTGTATATGGAATCTCGGCAGCTGCACGATAGCCTTCAACAGCTTCCAGTACAACTGCATTATCAATTGCTGCTTTGCTTGCATTAGTATAGCTTCTGACCAGTCCTCCCGTGCCAAGGAGTGTTCCTCCGAAGTACCGGGTTACAACTATAAGGGCATCATGTATCTCCTGTCCCTTAAGAACATTCAGTATAGGCATGCCGGCGGTCTGGGAAGGCTCACCGTCATCGGACTGCTTTACGGTTTCATAATTGTCTCCCAGAACATAAGCATAACAGTGATGGCGTGCGTCATAGTACTTCTTTCTAATGGCGGCTATATGCTCCTGAGCCTCTTCTTCTGATTCAATAGGAAAGATTTCACCTATAAACCGTGATTTTTTTTCTTCGTATTCACCTGTTGCGTACTCTTTTATATATCTCATGTTTATTATCCAAGTACACCCATCTCTGCAGGAGATGGGTGCTGAAAAATATTTATTTATTTTTAATGTCTCTGCCGTTACTCTCGTGCTGTGAATCCATACAGAAAATCCTTAGTTCACTATGACCACCGGCGCTTCTATGCCTGTTGCAGGGGGTCTGCCGGTAGGACCGTATTCATAGGTTTCTGCCGCCTGAGTCTCTGCCGTGGTTTCGGTAATGGTTGGAAATACAAACTGAGGTATCTGAACTGCCTGATAATCGGAATAGCTGTATCCGCTGTCATCAGTTCCTCTGTCTTCTCCCTCGGGTATCTTTATTCCGCCCCAGCTGTAGTGAAGTTCACACTTGTCTTTAGGCACCGTACCCTCTGCGAAGTACTCTGTAATCACGGCACTTCCGCGGTGATCGTGGTAGCATCCTCCGGAAGGCAGCTTCCCTGACTTGCGGCATACTTTTTCTGTGACTATTCCTGTCGGCTCGTCAAAACCGATATCCGGGAGTCCCTCGTGAACCCTTTGCATTATTTTTCTCCATATGTCCTTATGGAAACCGGAACCGCCGTTGTATTCACCGCTGGCATTGTCGATAAGAGGCTGGTTTTCGTCGCAGCCGCCCCAAACGCCTGCAGTATAATATGGAGAGAAACCTACGAACCATATGTCCACATCCTTGGTGGTTGTTCCGGATTTACCCGCAAGACTCATACCGTCAAAATGTGCTCTTGTGGAAGTAGAGTTTACACTGAGACCGGATGCAAATGCCCTGTTGGGAAGCATGGACTGGCTCATGGCATCAGTAAGAAGAAAGGCTGTGGTTTCTTTCATGGCCTGTCTCGGTTTATCCAAAGTTGTGTCAATGATTACATTTCCGTCCTGGTCCACTATTTTTGTGAAAAACTTTGCTTTATTAAAGGTTCCGTTGTTTGCAATGGTTGCAAATGCCTGCGTAAGTTCAAGATTGGTTACGCCGTTTGTAAGACCTCCCAGGGCAAGAGCGGGGTTCTCGTCTTCATCAACAAGAGATGTGATTCCGAGATTTTCCGCATACATGCGGCCCTTATGGGGATCCAGCTGTTCCATGAGACATCTTACAGCGATTATATTTAGGGAGTAAATGATACCGTCTCTTATGGTCTGATATCCAAGATATCCCTTGCTGTACCAGTTCTTGAAGGTCTTTTCTCCTATAGTATAGCTTCCGTCATAATAGCTGGAAGCAAGAGTGGCACCGTAAAGATCTATGGCAGGTGCAAAGCTTGAAATGACCTTGAAGGTTGAACCGGGCTGTCTCAGTGTGTTTGTGGCACGGTTCAGTGAACGTGAGAAAAGCTTCTCTCCTCTTCCGCCGCTGATGGCCTTGACCTGACCGGTGTACTGATCCATGAGAACGAAGGATACCTGAGGCTCAAGTGTTGCAAAATACTTTTCTCCAAGTATCACATCCGTATCAGTAAGTAGTTCGGACTTATACTCTTCAATATATGTCTTGGCAGTATCTTCTGATTTGTAAAGGCCGTTAAAGGAAATGCCCCTTACTTCTTTTATATAACGGCTCAGATCTCTTTCCGAGTAGTTGACTATGGTTCCGTCTTCATGACGTACAGTAAATCTCCAGGTTATGGAATACTTTTCAGTATCGTAATTCTCAGGATTGTTTACTTCCTCATCAACTATGGCCTGAAGTGAAGGATCCTGTGTGGAGTAGATGGTGAGTCCACCGGAATAAAGAAGATCCGTTGCCTTCTCCTTTGAGTAATCGAAACGGCTCTGAAGCTCTTCCACAACCTGTTCCGTAAGTTCATCAACAAAGTAGGAATATGGTTCATCCACCTCTGCGGATTTCTGTGTATCAACGTCCTTTATCCTGGAGTAGACATCATCCGCCATAGCTGCATCATACTGGGCCTTTGTGATGTATTCCTGCTTCAGCATATTGGAAAGAACCTGAGCTCGACGATTGGCATTTTTCTCGGGGTGTGTGATAGGGTTCAATGCTGACGGATTCTTTGTGATAGCTGCAATAACCGCACATTCGGAAAGGGTAAGGGTATTGACTTCCTTATTAAAATATCTTCTTGCTGCAACCTTGACACCCAGTGTATTGGAACCGAGGTTTATGGTGTTGAGATACGCGGTTATGATATTCTGTTTTAACTCCTCTTTCGAGATATCCGACTGACTTTCAAGCTCCAGAGCCAGATACTGTTCCTGGAACTTTCGGACATATTTCTCAAAGGTTCCTTCATTTAAACCGCCGCCGAAGACATTGTTCTTGATAAGCTGCTGGGTTATGGTGGAACCGCCGCCGTCGGAGCTGTTATTTGAAACTACGCCTCGGGCTGCACGGAGTATGGATTTAATGTCTATACCGTTGTGTTCCCAGAAACGTTCGTCCTCTATGGCTACGAAAGCATTGATGAGGTCCGTTGGAATCTGATCGTAAGTTACTCTTTCTCTGTTTGAGCCCGCCTGTACGAGGGTTGCAGTGACATTGCCCTCGGTATCAAGTACTTTTGAAGCATAGGCTGTAGGACCTATATGAATTGATTTTATGTTTGGAGCGGAATCCAGGATTCCCTGAAACATACCATATCCCAAAGCTGCTGCGAGTATGCCTCCCGACAGAGCTCCCAGGATCAGAGCCATCTGAAAAAAATAAGATATGCGGCGTCCGACCTTTCCTTTGGTATCGTCCAAAGCATAAAGGGTTTTATCTATATTGTATTTCGTGTATTTTGTCATTACTTCCTGCCTAAAATGGTTAATACTGTCTCCTGTTGATTATACATTTCACAGAAATTGTATGCAATGCCATCACACTTACAAAATAATGTCAGTTAATCAGGAAGGTTAGGGATTAATATACAAAAAGAAGAACCGGCATCCCTGCCGGCTCCCCTTTGATTAAGAAGGATACATCATGTAGAAAAGGTCAGTCTACAAGTGATTTAATATATGCTCCTATTTTCTCATCCTTGCAGTTTGCAAAGAATAACTCCTTGAAGTGCTCACCCTTGAAAGCGCCCTTTACAAGCTCAGGATCAAGCTCCTTGAGAACCTCTACAAGATCCTGTTTAAGAGTATGTCTGCGTACCTCGTCGAGAATCTTCTTGTTTCTCTGCTCAGGCTCACGTCTCTCTGGCGGATATCCGCCGCCGAATGGCTGTGAAAAGAGCTTCTCGAAGATGTATACGAGGTTAAGGTCTCCGCCCCATCCGAACTTCAGTGCGAAAGGAAGTGCTACTGCATTACCATCGTTGATCTGTGCAAATGTGAAAGCATCAAGAGGATCCTCGATATGTCCGCAGATAACACCCGGGAATGAGTTGAGAGCAAGCATTGCGCCCTCACCTGTTCCGCAGCCTGTTACAACGAAGTCTGCAGCACCGCTGTTCAGGAGAACGGCTGCCAGAATACCGTTCTGAACGTATGTGAGCTGTGCTTCATCCTCAGCGCTGTACATACCGTAATTGTCTACGGTATAGCCCTTCTCGTCTGCAACCTTCTTGAGAGAACCGTAGATCATGGCATTCTTCGCTGCCTGAGAGTTCTCATTGATTAAAGCTATTCTCATGATTCATATATCTCCTTGTTTATTTGGTTAACCGATTTACTAATTAGTATTTTAGATGATAAGTCGGACAAATACAAGAGGAGTTTTGTGAAAATGTACAGATTGTAATACAAAAACAGTTCAGTCCATAAACCAAATTAATTATCGATTGAACTGTTTTTATAAAAGAGTTTATTGTTCGAATTTCCCGTCGTATTTATCGATTTTTCCTTCATCTGCATCTTTGAAGATCTGGCCCATGGTATGCCAGCCGAGGACAGCACACTTGACTCTTGCAGGCATGTGATGTATATCCTCAAGAATCCCCGCCTCCTCAAGTTCTTCCTTTTCTTCCGGGGTTATGGTGTCCTTTATCATCCTTAGGAAAATATCTGAAAGTCTCAGAGCCTCTTCCCTGGATTTTCCGATGATAAGATCGCACATCATGTCGGCGCTGGCCTGGGAAATGGCACAGCCGTCACCGAAAAAGGATGCCTCCTCAATGGTGTTCTGATCATTTACTTTTATATAGAGTACAACGTCATCACCACAGCTTGGATTTACGCCTTCAAGAGAAAAGGTGGCATCCTCCATTTTGTACTTGTGGGTGGGATGAATATTGTGATCTGTTAATATTTCATTGTAAAACGTATTTGCCATTATTACCTCCAAGGGTCATGCGCAAATCGAATTTATTCGGATTTGCATATGACCCGCTCATAAGCCGGGAAGTCTACTTCCCGGCTTTACCTCCAAGGGTCAGGTTCAGTCATTATATCCCATTTCCGTTCTTATCTTCTTCAGGGCATCCAGGAATTTATATACATCCTCTTCTGTGTTGTAGAGACCTATGCTGGCCCTTACGGTGCTCGGTGTGTGACAGAACTTCATAAGAGGCTGGGCGCAGTGATGTCCTGCGCGAATGTCTACATTATGCTCATCAAAGATAGCTGCAATATCATGAGGATGTACTCCGTCTATTGTAAAAGTGACTATGCCGTGATGATCTTCAGGATCCTTCTTTCCCAGAATGTGTATATAGGGAAGCTTCTTCATCTCGTCCATCATGAGACGTGTAAGATGAAGCTCTCGTTCTTCGATTCTTTCAAATCCTATGGAGCTTACATATTTAAGGGCTGCACTGAGACCCACAGCGCCGCCGTCATTGACAGTACCAGCCTCAAACTTGTGGGGAAGCTCATTCCATGTGGCACCCTCTGTTGTTACGTATTCTATCATTTCTCCGCCGAAAAGGAAGGGAGGCATCTTTTCCAGCAATGCCTTTTTTCCGTACAAAACGCCGATTCCCATAGGGGCATAGATCTTGTGACCAGAGAAGGACAGAAAATCCACGTCAAGGTCCTGTACATCCACCTTTGTATGAGGTATGGACTGAGCACCGTCCAGTGAAAATACTGCTCCGTTTTCGTGGGCGATACGTGCAAATGTCTTTACATCATTTTTTACACCCAGAACATTGGAAATGTGAGTCATGCTTACAAGTTTGACATTTGGATTCATATAGGAGCGGAACATTTCTTCGGTTATGCTTCCGTCAGGTTCCGGCATGATGTATGTGAGTTTTGCTCCTTTTTCCATACAGAGCTGCTGCCAGGGAATCATGTTGCTGTGATGCTCCATGATGGTTATAACCACTTCGTCCCCTTCCTTTATAAAAGCTCTTCCATAGGTGTAAGCCACGAGATTAAGACTTTCTGTTGCATTTCTGGTGAAGATTATTTCCTCTGTGGATGCAGCATTTATGAAGGAACGGACGGTCTCTCTGGCCTCCTCATAGGCTTCTGTTGCTGCAAGACTTAATTTATAAAGGCCTCTCATGGGGTTTGCGTTCATGGTCCTGTAATATCTGTCTACTGCTTCAAGAACGCACTTCGGTTTCTGGGTGGTGGCACCGTTATCGAGATATGTGAAGCTTCCGTCAAGGATGGGGAAGTCTCTCCTGATTCTCTCGTCCTCATCCTGACGGTTTTCTTTTGTTATTTCGGGCATAAAACTTTACTCCTTTATAGACTCGGTTCATTTCTGTTCAGTCTGAAATATCTTATGATAGACTTAAGGACTCGCCGGATCACCTGTTTTCTTCAAGATATTTCGAAATGAGGCTCTTTGTTTCTTCATCCGGGATTTTTGAGACAACGGAATCTATCCTTGCCTTAGCCATCATTTCGTATACTTCTTCCCTGTTCATACCTCTTGATTCCATGTAGAAAAGGAGGTCTTCATTGAGACTTCCGATGGTGGCACCGTGATTTCCTTCTACATCGTCTTCGTCGCACAGGATAACGGGAATGGTCTGGTTAATAACTTCGTCATCCATGAGAAGAACATCTTCAAGCTCATTTCCCACAGCTCCCTTTGCACCTTTCCGGAGATCAATGGTGCCTCTGAAAAGCTTGAAAGCTTCGCCTCTCAATACACCGTTTACCTTTATATCACATACACTTTTCTTTCCGATGTGGTTTGCAATATAGTTCATATCAAGGTGATCCCGGTTCTTAAGAAGATAAGCAATATCAGTCTTTAGACTGCTGCCCTTTCCCGAAAGATCTGTACGTGATCCCTTATAAGTCTCCTTGCCGGAAAGCACAAGCTGCATCTCCTCAAAGGAGCCATTGTCATCGGCTCTTGAAGCTATATCGTTGAAGAACCTGAATCCATTCCCCAGTCTCTGAATCTGAACAAGAAGTACTTTTGCATTCTTTCCGATACGGACCTTGGTCTGCAAAGCAGCAAAACCGTTTGCTTCTTTTTCTGATGAAAAATCCATGATTACAGTCACGTCGCTGTCCGGTGCTGCATCTATGTAAACTGCATTTACAGAGTTTGCATCACAAGTGTAATTAAAGTCAATCTTTACGGGAGAGCTTACTTTCTGCCCATTTCCCAAAGATATCTTAAGTACATCTGCACCTGACTTTTGTACCAGACTATCCATGTCATAGCCCATTCCGCCGGGAATATCCATGATTTCATCATAGGCTGCAGCCGAAACCGAAACTTCAGAACTCCTTGTTACAAAAGGGTTTCCTTCTGTTAATTCAGCCGGAACCTTCACCGGGGCATCATTCATCTTAAGCCAGTTATAAGTCGGTGCAGGCATGGCATTTATCAATAATGTATTATTTTCCATATTTCCTCCAGGATCAGGAATGTACCGGATTTGTCCGGACTCACCTCTGACCCGCCAATTTAGTTTGAAAGCTTACTTTCAATCCCTGATATCCATTAACCTATTGCTCCGACCATCTCAAGACGGATCAGATTGTTCATTTCTACTGCATATTCCAGCGGCAGCTCCTTGGATACAGAATCCGCAAAGCCTGATACTATAAGGGCCCTTGCCTCTTCCTCTGAAATACCTCGTGACATGAGATAGAAAACCGCATCATCGGATATTCTTCCGATCTTTGCCTCGTGTCCCACGTCCGCCTGCTGTGTTCGTACATCCATGGCCGGTATGGTATCGGATCTTGAAATATCGTCAAGCATCAGTGACTGGCAGGATACAGAGTTCTTTGCATTCTTTGCCTTATTGTTAATGACTACGGATGAACGGTATGTGCTTGCTCCGCCGTCCTTGCTTATGGAACGGGTGCTGATGTAGGAGCTTGTATCCGGACCCATGTGAACCACCTTTGCTCCGGTATCGAGATTCTGTCCTTTTCCTGCAAATGTCACGCCCGTAAAATCCATGTGGGAATGTGCGCCCTTAAGTATGGTCATGGGGTAAAGGTAGGAAACGTGAGAACCAAATGAACCGGATACCCACTCCATGTTTCCTCCTTCTTCCACTATGGCACGCTTTGTATTCAGGTTGTACATGTTCTTTGACCAGTTCTCGATAGTCGAGTATCGGAGCTTTGCATTTTTGCCTACGAAAAGCTCTACGCAGCCTGCGTGTAAGTTTGCGATATTGTACTTAGGCGCTGAGCAGCCTTCGATAAAATGAAGGTTTGCGCCTTCATCCACTATGATGAGGGTGTGCTCGAACTGCCCCGCTCCGGGAGCATTTAAACGGAAGTATGACTGGAGAGGTATCTCCACAGTAACTCCCTTGGGAACATATACGAAGGAACCGCCTGACCATACAGCACCGTGGAGTGCCGCGAATTTATGATCTGTTGGAGGCACCAGATGCATGAAATGATCCTTTATCATATCGGCATAGGGGCCGTGAAGAGCGGATTCAATATCGGTATATACCACGCCCTTGTCTGCAACTTCCTTCTGAAGATTATGATAAACAAGTTCGGAATCGTACTGGGCACCTACTCCCGCAAGGGACGCACGCTCAGCCTGAGGGATTCCAAGTTTTTCAAAGGTGTTCTTGATGTCTTCCGGAACCTCTTCCCAATCTGCGGTCATTTTTGTCTTCGGTTTTACATAGGTCACGATGTTATTCATATCGAGACCTTCGATACTGGGACCCCACTGAGGGATCTCCTTCTCATTGTATATTTCAAGGGATCTTAAGCGGAAATCACGCATCCACTGAGGATCTCCTTTTTTATCTGATATTTCCTCTACTATTTCTCTGGTGAGACCTTCCTGTATTTTGTAAAAGTCCTGATCCTTTTCTTCGTAGCGGAAATCATACATTGAACGGTCAATGTCATTGACCTCTGCTCTTTCCTTCTTGGCCATGTTGTATCCTCTGTATCCGGATAGTTATCACTATCTCTTTTTGTATCAATTACGAAAACCCATGCTTTGTTTCATCTATTCTGTAATTACCCGGGTCTTCGTCACTTCAAAAATTCTTCGAAGCCTTCCTTGTTGATCTTTTCAACAAGAGAAGCATCACCCTCTGCCTGCATATTTCCGTTCACAAGTACATGTGTGTGATCCACCTTGAGAGATTCAAGGATCCTTGTGGAGTGGGTAATGATAATGAGAGCTCCGTCCATGGATTTCTGGTATTCCTCCACACCCTTTGAAACAGTACGGACAGCATCTACATCAAGACCCGAATCGGTCTCGTCCAGGATAGCAAGGGATGGCTTAAGCATAAGGAGCTGAAGTATCTCTGCCTTTTTCTTCTCTCCGCCTGAGAAGCCTACATTGAGATCACGGTCTGCATAGGAAGGATCCATATTGAGTATCTCCATAGCTTTTCGCATTTCTTTTTTGAAATCCCAGAGACGGATATGCTGTCCTGTTCTCTGCTGAAGTGCAGATCGGATGAAGTTTCCGAGAGTGATACCAGGAACCTCAAGAGGATTCTGGAAAGAAAGGAACATACCGAGCTTTGCTCGCTTGTCAGCTGAATCAGCAGTGATGTCCTGACCGTTAAAGAATATGTTTCCTCCTGTTATTTCATACTGGGGATTACCCATGAGAGCATTGCCAAGGGTTGACTTTCCGGCTCCGTTTGGTCCCATAAGAACATGGGTCTCTCCTTTATTTACAGTAAGGCTGATTTTGTGAAGGATTTCCTTATCCTCTACATTCACAGCCAGATCTTTGACCTTAAGTAAATCTGCCATAATGATTCTCCCAAAATATATCCATTAAATTTAAAATGATTAATTGAAAAATGTCCTCCAGACATGATGATTATAATTCCTAGCAAACTACTATGCAATATAATCCCCACCATTTATATAGGATTTTGCAAAAAAATACAAGTGATTTAGTAGGAATTAAGAAACATAACTAAAGATATATATAAAAAAAGCCTCTGACCATTAACTTAATGGTCAAAGACTTTTAAATCATAAAATATAAAAATATGTGCTGCGCATTATTAGTAACAGTCAGAAAGGGCAGGTTCTACTGCTCCCATTCAGGATGCAGAGAAGTTCAGGCTGTATCCGCAGGCCTAAACAGTAAACCGGCTAATGGTTTCAGACTCCTTCTCCGTTCCACTCCGGTATAAAGCTTTCCTTTGCCACGCTTCCGTCCTGAATAAAGGCATTGGTAATTCCTCTTGTCATAGCGTGATCAAGAAGCCTTTCATATTCTCTGTGAGTTACCTTCCGGTTTATTTCGGGATATTTATCAAGCCTTTCGAAAGGCGTAAACTGATGCATGAGGCTAAGGTAAACATTGTCACCGTAGGTATCATAAACGTAGTCAACTACCTGTTTTGCGTTTTTAACCATTCCGGGCATAAGAAGATGACGTACGATGACACCCTTCTGCATGATTCCGTTTTCATCAAAGGAAGGCACGGGACACTGTCTTACCATTTCTTCGAGGCTTTCCTTCGCATGCTCCGGATAGTCCCCGGCTCCTGAATATCTGGCAGCTTTATCGCTGTCCATGTACTTGAAATCATCAAGGTAGATATCAGCAAGTCCATCAAGCTCTCTTATAAGATCACGGGTCTCATATCCTGAACAGTTAATCACGTAAGGAATCCGAAGACCCTTATCACGTCCCTTTATCATGGCTTCACGTATAAGAGGGATATAGTGATCCGGAGTTACCAGGTTAATGTTA
The DNA here is from genome assembly GCF_000702885.1 of Oribacterium sp. P6A1. Taxonomy (GTDB): domain Bacteria; phylum Bacillota; class Clostridia; order Lachnospirales; family Lachnospiraceae; genus Oribacterium. Next base: position 61,150 of record NZ_JNKO01000001.1, read on the forward strand.
TTGGCACCCTTTTCCTCAAGCTCCAGGAAGATTTCCGACAGCCGGTCAACAGAAACCTTCTTTCCGTATTCTCCATGGCTCAGCTCATAGTTCTGGCAGAACACGCACTTAAGTGTGCAGCCTGAGAAAAAAACCGCGCCGGACCCTTTTGTTCCGGATATGCAGGGCTCCTCCCAGAAGTGGAGGGCGGCCCTTGCAACGTAAATGTCTGAAGAAACCCCACAGACCCCGTGCTTTCCTTTATTTCTTTCAGCCCCGCATTGTCTCGGACAGAGACGGCAGCTTTCCATAAGAGGATGTGATGAGTGAAGTAAGTCTTCTTTTACTGAAGATATATCTGCAGCGCCACTTGGGCTTTTGGTGTGATTTCTATGATTAATTAAATCGCTATGCATAACCTGTTTCGATAGTTAATTCTCTTTTTGGGGCTTCAGTTTACGGAAATTAGCATTTTTCCTGTTCTCTTCCGCATTCTTTCTTGCCTGCTCTGATTTCGGCATGGAATCAATTCTGGCCTTTTCCTTTTGGAGCTCCTGGGCTTTTCTCTTTTCGTCCTCCATACGGATCTCCTCTTCATTGAGGACTCCGATCTTCAGATTATTCTCATCCTCATACCACTCAAGGAAGCTGTGCTTTACATGCTGACGTTTGAATCCCAGGATCTTATTGAGACTCACGTTTTCCATGGCGCTGAAGATGTTTCTCTCAACATAAGGATTTGATTCCTTAAGCTTAGCTATGAGATGCTTCGTTTCAAGACGCTTAGAGCTTGTCTGTCCATCTGTGTGACAGGTTGAACATGTGGCTGTGAAATGGCAGGCACACTGAATGAAGTTAAGGCTGTTGTAGTCTCGCCAGTGCTGGATCTCTGCCTCATGAATAAGATAAAGAGGTCTTATAAGCTCCATTCCCGGAAAATTGGTGGAGTGAAGCTTCGGCATCATGGCTTCGTACTGACCGGCATAAAGCATTCCCATAAGTATAGTCTCGATGACATCATCGAAGTGATGACCGAGGGCGATCTTGTTGCAACCCAGCTTCTGTGCTTCCTTATAGAGATAACCTCTTCTCATTCTGGCACAGACATAGCACGGGGACTTGGGAATGTTGTAAACAGAGTCAAAGATATTGGTCTCAAAGATGGTAAGGGGAATGCCTAAAAGCTCTGCATTTCTCTCGATTATCTTTCGGTTGGCTTCATTGTATCCCGGATCCATGCAGAGGTATACAACCTCAAAGGGAAGTTTGTTATGACGCTTAAGCTCCTGAAAAAGCTTCGCCATAAGCATGGAATCCTTGCCTCCGGAAATGCAGACTGCAATCTTATCACCCTCTTCCACAAGATTGTAATCACAGATGGCTTTTACAAACATGCTGTAAATATTTCTCTTGAACTTCTTTCTAAGGGACTTTTCGATATCTTCCCGTCTCTTCTCCGAATCAAGGTCCTTCTGAATCTGACGGAGAACCCATTTTCCGTAACCGCCCTGAAGGCTGTAGGCTTCGTATCCCTGGTCTGCAAGCTGTTCCGCCGCCAAAAGCGAAAGCTCTCCGTACTTACAGTAAAGTACAAGCTTTTTATCCTTTGGGATAGTGTGTGTTTTTTCAGCTATATCGGAGAGCTCGACTCTTAGAGCATCCGGCATCTTGCCTGTAAGAAAATCCTGTTCTTCCCGGACATCGATGAGATAGTAGTCCTCTCTCTTCCAGCTTTCAAATTCATCTATAGTTATTTCTCTTCCTGTTGTCTCCATAAAATCCTCTTAATATATTTCAATCCGGCAAAAATAACTTCCTGCCGGATTCCGCGACAGCCTGCCATGGGCATTATATAAACACAGTGCCCGCCTGGCGGCTTTATAGCGTAAAAAGAATCGCCGTGCTGAAAACAGCAGCGACGATTCGATGTCGTGTTTTAGCTCACGCCATTATATGCGATGTGCCGGTATTCGGCAAGTTATAGATTCTTTTTCATTTCTTTTTCTGTTTGTTTAATAATCGAGTAGGGTAAATACGCCCTACTCGATTCCGCGTTGGCCGTCACATGTGCTTTTGTACAAGTACAACGCACGCGTGACAGCCTTATCGCGAAAAAAAGAACGTCTGATAAAATCAGACGTTCTGAAAATTTCATATTTTAGTTAATCAGGAAAAACTGATTCCGCTCTTTTTGAAGAGATCTCCGAGAGATGTGGTAGCTGCACCGGACTCTTTGTAGTTTGCACGGAAATCCTCACGTTCTTCCCTTTCCTTACGTTCCTTGCGCTCAGTCTCAAGAGACTTCATGGAAAGAGAAATCCTGCCATCTTTAACATCGATAACCTGTACCTTAACAGTTTCACCTTCCTTAAGTACTTCTGAAGGAGATTTAATACGCTTGTTTGAGATCTGGGAAACATGAAGAAGTCCTGTAACACCATCTCCTATATCTACGAAAGCACCGTAATCCTTTATGGAATCAACCTTACCTTCAGTTACGAGACCTACCTGAATCTTCTGAGTCTTTTCTTCCTTTGCTTTCTCCTGCTCTTCGCGAAGAACATCTCTTGCGGAAAGAACAAGCTTGTTGTTCTCAGGCTCAGCAGTAATGATGCGGACATTGAGTTTCTTTCCTACATAGTCCTTTAACTCTTCATCCTTTACAAAACCGAGAGAAAGCTTTGATGCAGGGATAAATGCTCTGAGTCCATCAATAGTGGCTGTTACACCGCTCTTTACAGCCTCTGCGACTTCAACTTCAATGGTGTTCTTATTCTCGAAATCATCAAGAACCTTTTCCCACTTGCTCATGTCTACACGCTTTGTTTTAGCATGCTCTTTGAAGGAAGCTTCAAGCTCGTCCTTGAAGTCATCCATTGATGGAATCTTTTCGTTTAATTCTGACATAATATCTGGTACCTCTTTTTTCATAATAGTCCCGGGCAAGGCCCTCATAGACTCTATGATACCATAAATCCTGTTATTTCAACACAAAAATGCTTAAAAAAGACGTTACGGAGAATGTATTTAAACTAAAAACAATTTTGACATTTTCCTATGGGGAATCCTTCGATATAGAACCCTCAAGAACTTTGGAGACCCGGAAAAAGGGCTGTTCTCCCGGAGAACAGTCCTTTCACATGAAATAGAGTGTAGTAAAATATCATGCTGCTACAGTCATCGACTCTATAGGAATCTTTCTGATTGCGGCATTTTCGTATATTCTGGCGCAGATTCTGAAGCGTCTGAAGGTATTAAGCGCCTGAGCCTTATTGCAGTAAACTTTCCAGAAACCACAGGTCAGACAGTCTCTTCCGTCATTACGTATGAATTCTTCCACATCCTCAACAGGAAAACCAAGAAACAGTCCTATTTCATGGGGGAAACAATCATAATCAGAAAGTCTTTTCATAAGAAAATCAACTCTTCCCTCCAGAATGATATCTTCGGTGGCTCCGCATTCGGGATAACCAAGGGATCTGAGTATCTCACATGCAGTTTCATTGCACAGATCATTTATTAACTGATTTTTCCGGTATACGTATAAAAGAGAATTGTTTTTTTTGCTTCGTATCCTTTTTATATATACACCCATAGGATTGAGCTTTGCGCTCAGTATCGCAATCTGAAATTCAAGAACAGATACAGGTATATCTGAAATATTGAAAATGGTTCCAGTCTTAAGGCCCGCCAGAGTCTGGGAACAGTTTCTTAAAAGCTTTTCACTAAGTTCTTCTGCCATTGGTTTATCCCGATTAAGTTATTTTTAGAGTCGTTATCCTGTATTATCCCGATTATCCTTCTTTACGGTCATTCCGGACAGGGGATAACTGTAAATTTATACAGATGCAAGCTTCTTTCCCAGCTCTTCGCAGGAAGCTTTTGCAGCATCATCAGGTGTTTCATTGGCGATGACGCCTTCACCGTCAACTACAGTGGCACCGGCTTTCTGCATGCGCTCTGTCCAGTTACGCATCCATTCACCGTCTCCCCAGCCGTATGAACCAAAGAGTCCGATGGTCTTTCCGCTTGCGAATTTTTCAACCTCTGATACAAAAGGCTCCATTTCGCTCTCTTCAAGCTCCTCAGCTCCCATAGCAGGACATCCAAGGGCAAATGCTGACGCATCTTTAAGTACATCTGCGGATACATCCGATACTGATATCACCTGAGCCTCCTTGCCGGCTCCCTCGATACCCTTACCTACAGCCTCTGCCATCTCCTGTGTGTTTCCTGACTGAGTCCAGTAAACTACGTAAACCTTATCCATAATCTTCCTCCATATTATCTAATATAGTTAGGTATCTCTAACTGATGTAATTATAAGTTAGCATCGTCTAACTGTCAATTAAAAAGTTAGTTGTGCCTAATCATATTTAATCAAGGATACTTTTACAGGGGAGTAATATTAATATCGGGGAATAACAAATACCGTTTACTCTGTCACAGAGGTATTGTTTTACTATTCAATAATTGGTAAAATGCAGAGACAGACAGCCGGTTTTTTGATTTTGCTAAGGGCCGGCACTAATCATGAAAGGAAAAGAATATGGCAAATCCAATAGTTACTATTACCATGGATGACGGTAAGGATATCAAGATTGAGCTTTATCCTGATATCGCTCCTATTACAGTTGAGAATTTTGTTAAGCTTGTAAAGGATGGTTTTTATGATGGTCTTACATTCCATCGTATCATTCCCGGCTTTATGATTCAGGGCGGCGATCCTGAAGGAAACGGAACCGGCGGACCGGGTTGGAATATCAAGGGAGAGTTCTCATCAAACGGTGTAAAGAATGATCTCAAGCATACCCGTGGAGTTATTTCTATGGCTCGTGCTATGGATCCTGATTCTGCAGGTTCCCAGTTCTTCATCATGCATGCAGATGCAAACTACCTTGACGGTCAGTATGCAGCATTCGGTAAGGTTATCGAAGGCATGGATGAGGTTGACCGCATTGCGGCAACACCTACAGGATGGCAGGATGCACCTGTTATTTCAGTGACTATGACAAAGGTTACAGTTGCAGAGTGATTATAGGACAAAACGGAGATGATCTATATTTGTAGTCATCTCCGTTTTTTTATGCGCGATACGGCCTTCAGGTGAATACTTGTATTCTTTTGAAGGCCAACGCGTCATCGAGTGGGGGGATGAAATCCTCCCTACTCGATACCTGAAATCCAGCAGGGTGCTTCATCCGGCTTGATTCTGTATAAAGAAAAGAGATGACTGATTTTTTGTCAGTCATCTCTTTTGCTTTTAATAAGTATTTAAGAAGCTTCTAACCTGGCTTTACTTTCTAAGATCTATTCCTCTGATCACTTTTCTGAGAGGAAGAATAGATACAGGATTTACAGAAAGCTCGTCAACACCGTAGCGAAGGAAGGTCTCTGTAAGTGTAAGGTCTGATCCAAGCTCACCGCAGATTCCAACCCATGCACCATGACGGTGTCCTGCCTCAATAGTCATCTTGATTTCCTTGAGAACTGCCGGATGATGAGTATCAAGGAACGGGTCAAGTGCTGCATTCTGCCTGTCTATAGCGAGGGTATACTGTGTGAGATCATTTGTTCCGATGGAAAGGAAATCACACTCTTCAGCCAACTCGTCTGCGATCATTACAGCAGCCGGAGTCTCTATCATGACACCTATGCTGTACTTTCCAATGGTGTATCCCTTCTCTTCAAGCTCTGCTGTACATTCCTGAATGAGTTCTTTACACTCGTGAAGCTCTCTTGAAGAAATGATCATAGGAAACATGATTCCCAGGTTGCCGTAAGCGGATGCCCTGAGAAGAGCCTTGAGCTGAGTCTTGAAGAAATCTCTTCTTGTAAGACAAAGTCTGATAGCTCTGCAGCCCATGGCCGGATTTTCTTCCTTGATGAGATTCATATAGTCAACCTGCTTGTCGGCACCGATATCACAGGTACGGATGATAACCTGCTTTGGAGCGAGGGACTCAACTGCCAGTCTGTAAGCATTGAACTGCTCTTCTTCTGTCGGATAGTCCTTGCTGTTGAGATATACGAACTCTGAACGGAAAAGTCCAACTCCGCCTGCGTCGTTCTGCTGAACGAGTCCTATATCTGAAGGACCGCCGATATTGGCATAAACCTTAATGGTCTTTCCGTCGATGGTTGTATTGCTCTGGCCCTTAAGTTCCTGAAGGAGAGCCTTCTGCTTCAGGTCGGAATCTCTCTTGTTGCGAAGGGAAATCATGAGATCCTCTGTAGGCTCGATATATGCGCATGCATTGTAACCATCAAGGATGGCGATTTTACCGTCCCATTTGCTTGCGACTTCACCGCACTGCACAAGTGCAGGGATACCCATGGATCTGGCAAGAATTGCTGTATGGCTGTTAAGAGAACCTTCTCTTGTGATGATTCCGAGGAGCTTTGACTTATCAAGACGTACAGTCTCAGATGGTGTAAGATCATTTGCTACAAGGATAGCAGGTTCGCTTCCCTGCATTGATTCAGGATCGATGCCGAAAAGGATATTGAGGACAGCCTGCTCTATATCATAGATGTCAGCTGAACGCTCCTTCATATAAGGATCATCCATCTCTGCAAAAACTCTTGCCTGATTGTTGAAAGCAGTCTTTACAGCGTATTCGGCATTGTGCTTCTGTGTCTGGATTATCTCCTTTGTGGCATCAATGAGGTCATCATCCTCAAGCATCATGGCATGAACCGAGAAAACCTCGGCACTGTCTTCACCGGCGTCGATAACAGCCTTCTCATAGAGAGCATTCTGCTGATCAATAGCCTTTTCTCTGGCCTCTTCAAAACGGGCAAGTTCAGTTTCTGTATCCTCTATAAGCTTTTCACTGATAACTACCTTTGGTGGAGTATATACTTTTATTTTTCCTATGGCGATTCCGTTAAGAACGCTCTTTCCTGTTGCAACCTGCATATTATCTCCTTAAAAAAAGACACCTCCCGGAAATACCGTCCGGTCATCCGAGAAGTGCCTGATTATTATGGTTTTAAGATGTTCATGATGATGTGAAATAGCAACACGCTGTCACATCCTAATCATCAATACAGTAGAGAATCAGAAATTCTCCTTAAGTGACTTCTCAAGCTCAGCTGCGCATGCCTCTTCATCATCGCCCTCGATCTGAACCTTGATGGTATCACCCTGCTTGATACCCATGCCCATAAGTGCAAGAAGCTTCTTCATGTCAACATTCTTGTCACCCTTAAAAATAGTTACCTTTGAGTTGTATGCCTTTAAGGCCTTTACAAGAACTCCTGCCGGACGTGCATGAATTCCGTTTGGATCATTGACTGTGTATTCGATTTCTCTCATAATATGTATCTCCTTTTTTTACTTTTGTTTATTATAGTATATGTTTACAAAAATAAACAAGGCTAAATTGATAAAAATCCGTCAATTATAAAAAAATAATGTGAAGCGCTTGATATTTTTGTCATCCTGCGCTTCACATCCGGAATAATACTGAAGAAAATCAGTCAGTATCTATTAAATTTTTACTTCATTATAATCATCGCTGTTTGTCAGAAGAACAACTACTATATCAGGATGATTTGCTGCTTTGATGGCACTTCTTGAGAATTTAAGTATAGGCTGACCTGCAGTAACCTTGTCACCCTCTTTTACAAGAGGCTCAAATCCCTCACCGTTCATGGCTACGGTGTCAACTCCTACATGAATAAGTACCTCCATGTCATTCGGACCTGTGATTCCAACAGCATGCTTTGATTCTGCAACTGAGGAAATTTCACCATCGTAAGGTGCATATACTGTTTCGTCTTGAGGCTCGATACCTACACCTTGTCCAAGTACACCTGTTGCAAATGTTTCATCCGGAATTTTATCCTGGGCTATTACGTTTCCTTTTACAGGTGCAAGTACTGTTCCGGCTTCACATGTTATAACCGGCTTCTGTTCGAAATCAGCTGAACCCTTGTCAGCACTTTCCTCTGCTTTCTTAGGTTCCTTTACCTCTTCCTTCCAGAATAACCATGTTCCTGCAAATGCTACACCGCCGGAAACCAGAAGAAGTACTGTATAAACCGGAATATTGTTGATGGTGAGGTATCCGGGAATACCTGTAACACCGTATGCTGTAGCACCGATTCCTGTTATGGCTCCGAAGATGGAACCTACAGCACCACCTACCATACCGGCAAGGAAAGGCTTATAGAAACGAAGGTTCACACCGAAGATTGCAGGCTCTGTGATTCCAAGTGAAGCTGAAAGAGCTGAAGGGATGGCGATTACCTTTGTCTTGTTGTTTTTTGCTTTGAGACCAACTGCAAGGCAGGCTCCGAACTGCGCAAAGTTTGCGGCAGAAGCGATAGGCATCCAGGTGTTAAGCATAAGTGCGGGATCTGAAAGCATACCTGCTTCGATAACATTGTACATATGATGGAGTCCCATAACAACGGTGATAGGATAGATGGCTCCCATTACCATGGCTCCTACAGGGTTCTTAACGAGAACTCTTGCGCCGCTGAGAACAAGTGTCTCAAGTCCTGAGAAAACAGGTCCGATCATGGTGAAAGTGATGAGAGCTGTGATAAGTACTGTACAAAGGGGAGTGATGAAAAGATCAAGCATCTCGGGAACATGCTTATGGAACCATTTCTCAACGTGACTCATCAACAGAACCGCTATAATTACCGGGATTACATGTCCCTGATAACCGAGCTGGTTTATCTGGAGAAGTGAATAGCCATCTGTTATCTTGATGTTTCCGAAAAGATACCATACACCGTAGCCGTCTGCTGCAGCCCAGCCGTTTGTGAGAGCTGAGTGAATCATAAGAAGACCGATAACGGCGCCGAGGAAAATGTTTCCGCCGAATACTCTGGCAGCTGAGATGGCAACGATAACAGGCAGGTATGCAAATGCTGTGTTAGCTACCATGTCGAGGAAGGAATACCAGTCTGTTCCTGCGAAATTGAGTCCCGGAATTTTACCGAGTGCCTCTACGAGACCCATCATAAGACCTGATGCCACGATTGCGGGAAGGATAGGTACAAATACATCTCCGATAGGCTTAAGTAGCTGTTTCCAGAGAGGCTGCTTTGCGGCTGCAGCTGCCTTGACATCATCCTTGGTTGCAGCTGTCATGCCGGTGATGCTGAGGAATTCATCGTAAACTTTGTTTACGGTTCCGGTTCCGATGATCAGCTGAAGCTGACCGTTAGATTCAAACATGCCCTTTACGCCTTCAACAGTGTCAAGGTAATCCTTATCTACCTTGCTGTTATCTTTGATGACAAGTCTGAGTCTTGTTGCACAGTGCGCTGCCTGAGCGACATTATCGCGACCGCCTATATGGTCAACGATTTCCTGCGCACATTTTCTGTAATCAAGTGCCATTTTTCTACCTCGCTAAAAGTGATTTATTTACATCCGCTGTCTCCCACAACGGAAATGCACATTCTGCTGCCGGGCCATATATCATATTGATAAATCAGTCCTGCAATCAAAATCAGATTGTTATAGTGAACATATCTCAGATAAGTTCCAAATCTGCAAATGCTTTTGCCAGTCCGTCCTCTGTTACCGAAGGACATACAATATCCGAAAGCTCTTTGAGTTTATCTGATCCGTTGGCCATACATACGGATACACCCACAGCTTCTATCATTTCAAGATCGTTCATGCTGTCTCCGAAGCCTATAGTATCCTCCATAGGGATACCAAGATGTTCTGCAATGAGCTTTACACCTCTTCCTTTATCGAATTTTCTGTTAATGAGTTCGCCGTTTACGCAGCCGTGAGCAGGTACGTCCTGAATGACAAAATTGAAATCCTTCTCAAGAAGAGATCTGCACTCATCAATCTGAGAAGACTCCCTTGCCATGATGACCACCTTATAAACAGGCTGTCCGTCGTACATATTCATGGGCTTTATTCCCAGATTTTCGCTAAGGGCTTTTCTCCAGCGCTCTATCTCGGAGTTTCCGCCTTCTGTAGTGTCCAGAAAATCCTTCAGATTTGAATCTCCGAAGGAACCGTCTTTTCCTTCAATGGTACAGAAAACACCGTTTTTGTGAAGGGAATTCAGAGCTGTATCCAGCTGCTCCTTGCTCATGGGACAGTCGTAAAGTACCTCATCTCCACAGGTGACATAGCCTCCTGAGCAGCCTACCAGGCCGTCAAAACCGTATTTGAGCACCGGCTTAAGCATGTCGTAGTTTCTTCCTGTGCAAAGGAATACCTTATGTCCCTTTTTCTGAGCTTTCTTAATGACATCAACAGCACTGTCCGGAGGAGTATTTGTTCCGGCCGGTGTCAATGTACCGTCGATATCAACAAAAATAAGTTTTGTTTTCATAAATAGACCATCTTTCTAAACACTAATAAATATTATCTCCGTAAAAGAGTTTCTGAAATAATGATAGTGCTTTTTAGAATATGCCAAGCGGTTGACACACAACTAATATTACCAAACTCTGATAATAATTTCACTAATAAATTCAATTTTTTTTGAAAAATTATACTCTGACGATTGATTATTGTATGCAAAATGCTGTCAATTATCACTTATAGCTCGTTAAGAGCCATGCAAAGTCTCTTGCAGGAATACCTACGGCGCATGCAGGACGGGATTTATTTGTAAGCATGTCCTTATAGTTTTCCACTTCATCTATCCATGCTGTCTCGTCATGATCCGAGAAATTGAAAAGTGCAATAAGCTTCTCTCCGCGATGATATCTGCCTATTCCGAGAATGTGATCATTATAGGTTTCAACTATCCAGCAGTCTGCCTCCGAATCAAAAACATCATGGGCTGCACGAAGTTTTTCAAGCTTACGGATGGCTTTATAAAGTCTTCCCTGACGGGAGGTTTTGGAACGGCGTTTTCCTGCTTCATCCCATTTGAATTTTCCTCTGTGGAGATATCGTGAATCATCCCATTTATCAGGTTCGCTGTGGTAGCTGTAGTCATTCAGCTGACCTATCTCATCACCGGAATAAATGATGGGAATACCGCTCTGAGTGAGGAGAAATGCATGAAGCATAACATCAAGCCTTATAGCCATATCCAGCTTCCAGGGGTTATTTTCATATTCAGCTGCTTCTATGCCGCACAGAGATGCAGTAGTACCGCAAAGTCTTGCGTCACCGAGGCGGGGATCATCGTTATAAAGCTCTCCTCTTGAATCAGATTCATAATACTTTCCGCTTAGGTAATCATTGAGGAATTTCTTATGCTCCACCTCTTTGACACCGAACTGTTTCAGATAGTTGTAATCCAGTCCCCATCCTATATCATCATGGCATCTGAGATAATTCAGAAAAACGTACTGTTTTGGAAGAGCGAATACCTGTCCCAATTGATGCTTCATAAGTCTCACATCCTGAGTTGCCACAGTATGCCATGTGCTTGCCATGGTGGTTACATTGTAAAGCATATGACATTCAGGCTTATCTAACGTTCCGAAATATGGAACCACTTTGCTTGGTTCCATAACCACTTCGCCAAGGAGCAGGGTTCCGGGACAGACGATTTCCGTGGCCATACGCATTATACGGACAAGGGTATGGACCTGGGGGAGATTTCTGCAGGTTGTTCCGAGAGCCTTCCAGATATATGGAGTAGCATCGAGTCTTACTATATCTATGCCATGATTGCACAGATTCAGCATGTTTGCGGTCATGTCATTGAACACAGTGGGATTTCCATAGTTCAGATCCCACTGGTAAGGGTAGAAAGTAGTCATGACTACCTTATGGGCTTCATCACACCAGCTGAAATTTCCCGGAGCTGTTGTGGGGAAGACCTGGGGCACGGTTTTCTCAAATTCATTTGGAATGTACCAGCTATCGTAGAAGAAATAGCGGTCCTGATACTCCTTCTCTCCTGCTCTTGCACGACGGGCCCATTCATGATCCTCCGAGGTGTGGTTCATGACAAAGTCCATGCAGACACTCATTCCGTTTCTGTGGCACTCCTCTGCAAGATCTTTCAGGTCCTCCATGGTACCGAGATCAGGATCCACCTTTCTGAAATCCGAAACAGCATAACCTCCGTCTGAACGTCCCTTCGGGCTTTCAAGCAGCGGCATGAGGTGTATATAGTTGGAACCGGTTTCCTTCAGATAAGCTATTTTGTCTTTCACTCCCTTAAGAGTTTTGTTGAAGCAGTTGACATACATCTGCATGCCCAGCATCTCATTTCCGTGATACCAGTCGGGCACCATTTCCCTTGCGTCATCCCACTCTCTGAGTTCGGGGTCACGCTCTTCATAATATTGATGGAGCATGCACAAAAAATAATCAAATGCCTGATTATCATTGTTATACAGCTCACTGTAAAGCCACTTGAGTTCATCGAAGTGGGCGTCAAGTCTTGCTCTGAATATTTTGTCTGTTTTTATATCTTTGAACATATCTCTGAAGGTCCTTCTCCTTTTATTTTTTGTGTGCATATTTCAATGCAAACAGAGCATTATGAATAAAAAATATCAATGCTCTTCCTTTGATTATAAAAAAATATTTCCACACCATCAATCCAAGTAAGTATTATTTCTAACGAAAAATAATATAAATTTTTAGAAATAATGTCAGTAAAGTGGTTTACGATGGGGCATAAAAATCAATTCCTTCTTTTTCCGTACAATAGAGCATTTTTGATATTTTTATATACAAAAGTAATTTATAAAATTTCTACCGGATTGATTTTTTATTTTTACTCTTTTAAAATCGAATCAGACGAAAAACACAGATGTTTTCGTAAGATTAAATAAAAGAGAGGTAAGGTTTATGTTGTATGGTGCATTGGAGGCAGGCGGTACAAAGATGGTTTGTGCTGTCGGAGATGAAAACGGAAAGATTCTTGAACAGATTTCTATTCCTACTGTTTCACCTGAGGAAACTATTCCCAGGATCATAGAGTGGTTTAAAGATAAAAAAATCGAAGCTCTCGGAATTGCCGCATTCGGTCCCATCGATCTTAATCGTGGATCAGAGACCTACGGAAGCTTCACCACAACTCCAAAGCTTAAATGGGCCAACTACAATATAGTTAAAGCCATGAAGGAAGCATTGGGAGTTCCCGTTGGATTTGACACAGATGTCAATGGCTCATTGCTTGGTGAAATCACCTACGGACAGGCTAAAGGACTGACAGATGCGGTATATATCACTATCGGTACCGGTATAGGCGGAGGAATCATGTCTAACGGAAAGCTGGTACACGGTATGCTTCATCCGGAACTTGGTCACATGAAGATGGTTCCATATAGCGGAGACACATATAAGGGACACTGTCCTTTCCACGGTACCTGCCTTGAGGGGCTTGCTGCCGGTCCTGCTATAGAAGAACGCTTTGGCAAGAAGGCCATAGAGCTTAAGGATGACATGAATGTCTGGGATATGGAGGCATATTATATAGCACAGGCTCTTGTTAATATCATCCTTGTTATGAGTCCTCAGATGATCATTCTTGGGGGAGGGGTAATGCATCAGACACAGCTCTTCCCTCTCATCAGAAAGAAAACTGCAGAAATGCTTAACGGATATATCAAAACATCTGAAATTGCGGATATGGATCACTATATCGTTCCTGCATCTTTGAATGATGATCAGGGAATCATGGGCTGCATCAAGCTTGCCATAGATGAAAAAGCACTGGAAGCATAGTTATTGATAAAGTTCCATAAGTTTTATCCCGGGGATGTCTTTACAAAACGGGGGAACTCCGGAGATGGAAGCATTCTTATATCGACTTTTGAAATTTGTAAAAAAACAGTAGTATGTCGTTTCCGGCATACTACTGTTTTTTTTTATAAGGTATTTAAGAATATCATGTGTACATGGATATGCTTAAATGCCAACACGAAATCGGGAAGGAATTTTTACTGCCAGATTATCTTAACGATTCAATGAGCGTTTTTATCAATTACCTCTGGCTCATACTTGTTGAACCTGATTTTCTGTGAACCATAGAGACTGTAATTTCCCGAGAACAGATACGTTACCGCAACTCCCAGAAGTACATAAGAAGACATTTCAAATCCAAAAAGCTCAAAGCCTATAAGAATGGATGCCATAGGGCAGTTGGTTACTCCGCAGAATACAAACACAGCTCCTAAAGCAGCTCCCATCACAGGTGAAATATTGCATATTCCTGCAACGGCATGACCGAAGGTGGCTCCTATAAACAAAGAAGGAACTATCTCACCGCCCTGGAAACCGCCGGAAAGAGTAACCGCTGTGAATACGATCTTCAAAAGAAATGCATAAGGCACAATTTGAAATCCGGGATCTTTTATACATGAGGCTATTATATCCGATCCTGCTCCGTTGTAGGTTTGAGAACCTACCATAAGAGTTAAACCTATGACTACAGCTCCGCAGATTACCGCTCTAAGATATGAATTTTTTACAGCAGTCTTTGCAAGTTTTTTTGTTTCATGAAGGGCGGAACAAAAGAGAATGGCCACAAGAGAGCAAAGCACAGCAAAGAGTATGGTGCTTAAACAGGATTTTAATGTAAATTCTGTAACTCCCGAAAGGGTCATAACTGCTTCTGCCCCGGGATTTATCTTTTCGGCAACGAAGTGGGCCGTAAGAGCTGCTATAGCGCATGGTGCCAGTGCGGAGTAGTACATGATTCCCACAGTACTCACCTCTATGGGCATAATGGTTGCCGCCAGAGGGGTTCCGAAAAGTGCGGAGAATGAAGCACTCATTCCGCACATAATGGTGCGTCGGCGGTCGTTTTCGGAGAATCTGAGAATTCGTCCAAGAGCATTTCCGAGAGAACCTCCAACCTGAAGGGCCGCTCCCTCACGGCCTGCAGAACCACCGAAAAGATGGGTAACTACTGTGGAAACTATGATAAGAGGTGTCATACGAAGAGGAACTCTCTGCCCGTTATGAATAGCCTCCAGTACCAGGTTGGTTCCTTTTGGTGTCCGTGCTCCAAGTAATGTATAAAAATAAACTATAAAGACACCGGCCAAGGGCAGTAAAAAGAGAATGAAGGGATGGGAGGCACGAAAAGCTGCAGCCATGGTTATGGCCTTTGCAAAATATGAAGATACGGTTCCCACTATAACTCCGGATACTACCCCAAAGAACATCCATTTAAACATTACCGGGATATTTCGCAATGTATTTTTTATAAAACTGCTTTGATTTGATGACATGAAACATGTACCTCGATGTTTTAATATAGATATAATGATCCAGCACAATGGTGCATACATAGAGCATCATCAGTGTGTAATAATTCCGGAGCCGCAGAAGTTTGCGGCTCCTCTTATTTTCGATCATCTTACGAGTCAGGATTTAAGTTTCGGATTTTTCAGCTTGTACGCTGTGAAATACCCTTGATGCTCTTGATAGCCCAATCCTCATTCACAATTGTTACCACAGAACCGCAGTAAGGACACTTTGCTGTCTGGTTAATGTCTAGCGGTGCACCGCAGTGAGGACATACTACAGAACTGAGTCCCTTTTCTGTATG
The DNA here is from genome assembly GCF_000702885.1 of Oribacterium sp. P6A1. Classification (GTDB taxonomy): domain Bacteria; phylum Bacillota; class Clostridia; order Lachnospirales; family Lachnospiraceae; genus Oribacterium. The sequence goes on from NZ_JNKO01000001.1 coordinate 76,596, forward strand.
AGTCTTAACTCCGCTCTTTCTGCAAAGATCATACTCGTAAGTCATGAACTTCTCCCTGGTCTTGCTGCCGGATACAAGTGCGCCTGTTCTGTCATCGAGAGTATAGTCGATTATACGTGTTTTAAGTATAGCCACGATATGATCCATATCATTCTCCTGATAGAAGCTTACCGGTTCTGAGCTTAGAACTGCTATCCTCTCAATGTAGTTTGTCTGATTATGATTCTTCATGGCAGTGAGCTGACGATCCATCTGTCCATAGAAATCATCTGTGAGATAAGGACGTATAGGCTCAAGATTCTTGTCCTGCCATGCATTCTGAAGCTTGACATAGACATTGGACAGCTTGGCTGCAAGCTCTGCGGAATCAAATCCCGGATCGATACTTGTATACTCGGAAATAGGTCTGCCTTTGCTGCGTGCGGTTGTGCTGACAGGCTGACTTGTACGGGCATCTGTCATACGCTTCGTATCTCCGCGTTTAATGATGAAAACAAAGATCAGGATAAATACGATAAGAGGAACCAGTATATCCCAGAAGAAATCATCACTTGAACTGCTGCCGGAACTGCCGTAGTAATTGTAACTGCTGTAGCTGCTGTCACTGCTGCTCCAACCGGAATCACTGCTGCTCCAGCTGTCTGAACCGTAGTCCGAGTCTCCGGAGTAACTTCCGAAATCGGCAAATCCCTTTAAAGAAAATGCTGAAATGATGAAACACAGGACTAAAATCATCAATAGTTTAAATCTGAATTTCTTTTTCATACTTAAAACTCCTATGTGGATTTGTGTGACATAAGTGTCGTGCTGCAAAAGTATGAATATTTATTTTGTCAACTTTGGACACACATATCTTTATCTATTCTATCAATTTTATTTTTAACATGAAATGCTATAATCATTTTCATGTATTATTTATCTCTATCAGAATATTTAAAAAGAATTTACGGACAAAAAGTGTATAAAATCTCACTGCAGTCAGGATGTTCCTGTCCAAACAGAGACGGTACCATTTCGAGAGGAGGCTGTACCTTCTGCTCGGAAGGAGGTTCCGGAGATTTTGCAGCAGCTCTTTTGCCGGTTGATGAGCAGATTGAGCTGGGAATAAAAATGGTTGAATCCAAGCTCCCGAAGAATTCCGGACATAAATTTATAGCCTACTTTCAGTCCTATACCAATACCTACGGCGATACACAGAGGCTTATAAGTTTATTTGAGGATGCTCTTAAGGATGAAAGAATCCTTGTGCTTTCCATAGGCACCAGACCTGACTGTATAAGTGATGATATGATTTCAGAACTTAGAAAACTGCAGGACAAATACGATAAAAAAATCTGGATTGAACTTGGGCTACAGTCTGTTCACGATGAAACCGCAAGACGAATCAACAGAGGCTATACGCTGAAAGTATTTGATGATGCATACAGACGCCTTAAGGATGCAGGTCTTTCCGTTATAGTTCATGTCATAATCGGATTTCCATGGGAGGAGGAAGAGGACATACTTGCCACTGTCAGGTATCTTTCTGAACTGACCCCTGTACTCGACGGAATAAAGCTTCAGCTTTTACATGTCTTAAAAGGCACTAAACTTGGAGAGGAGTATGAAAAGGAGCACTTTCATGTTCTCAGTCTTCCGGAGTACTGCTCCATTCTTGTCAAATGCCTGAAACTTTTGCCCGCTGAAACTGTTGTACATCGCATTACCGGAGACGGACCGAAAAAAATACTTATAGCCCCATTATGGTCAGGTGATAAAAAGCGGGTTCTGAATACCATAAACAAAGTTGTCCGGGAATCATGATATGCAGAAAGAAAAATCCATACAGGAATTTGAATTTGTCAAGTGTTATTTCCGATGAAACCCCTTTCTGAAAACCCTTTCATTAAAAATTTAATAAATAGTCATTATAACGTATATCTATAGCGCAAGCGCCTGATATACATATATTTTTTCAATTATAGAAGTCGGTTGCCTGACCAACTACATTTCCTTTAAAATAAGGCTGGTATCTTAACCAACGTGTTTCTCATTAGAAATAGATATTACGGGGAATATCTATTTCTAATATGAGCGTGTTTCAGGGATGTAACAGCTTAAAACATTTTGTTATGAGATACGGCATCTGGGTTTAAAAATGAGGGTATGACCTGATGCATTAGGGGAAGGATGTTTGTATGGATAAGAGTAAATTGAATAGTTTTATGTACGTGGAGAGGATCAGACATGTTCTGTGTACAAATCCTGATAAGCGTTATCTTTTGGTGCGCTCAAATGTCAGGGATTTTAAGCTTCTGAATCAGCTGTTCGGATTTCAAAAGGGAAATGAGATCCTGCGATGTATGAAAAAGCTTATTATAGAACACGGCAGATATTTCGAAGTATATGATCAGCTTCACGTCGATCAGTTTGTTTTTCTGATTGAAAAAGAAAAATTTGAAGTGAGACTTTTCAGGAGTATTGCCGAAGCGTGTTCTGAGCTTATCGACAGTGCAGCATTTCGTATGCATTTTCAGCTGGGAATTTATGAGATAACAGATCCTGAGATGGAGGTTCTGTCCATGTGCGACAGAGCCAAACTTGCTATAAAATCAATAAAGATTGATGAGCCTTTTTCTGTGGCCTGGTACAACGAATCCATCATGGAGGAACGACTGTACAGCAAAAAGATCATAAGTGAATTTGACAGTGCACTTAAGGAGGAGCGTTTCCTCATGTATCTTCAGCCCCAGGCCAATACAAAGGGCGAGATAATAAGTGCTGAAGCGCTGTCAAGATGGCTGCTTGAAGACGGAACCGTACTGAGTCCGTCTCAGTTTATTAAAATCCTTGAGGATTCCGAGCTTATCTGGAAGCTGGATCTCTATATGTGGGATAAGGCAGCAAAGCTTCTGAGTGAATGGAAGGATGATCCTGAAAAAAAGAATCTGAGTCTTTCTGTCAATATCTCTCCGAAAGATCTTTATTATCTTGATATCGCTGATAATTTGATAAGACTGGTTGAAAAGTATGATATTCAGCCGGGCAAGATGAATGTGGAGATAACCGAGTGCAGTTTTGTAAACAGCCCGGAGCTGTATATAGATCTCATTTCAAAGCTTCATAAAGCAGGATTTTCTATTGAGATAGACGATTTTGGAAGTGGCTACTCTTCTCTTACTCTTCTTAAGAATATTCATGCTGACGTGCTGAAACTGGATATGGGATTTTTGCAGGACACAGAAGATCTCATCAGATCTGAGATCATCATAGATTCTGTTATCGAGATGGCGAAACGTCTGGACATGCAGGTTATATCAGAGGGAGTGGAAACACAGGAACAGGCTGCATTTCTCAGAATAAACGGTTGTGACTTTTTCCAGGGCTTTTATTTTTCAAGACCTGTTCCGTCGGACAAGTTCGATACTGTTCTTAAAGCATATAATCTGGAAAGAACCAACAGTAAGAGCGTCAGACCTAAATCTCTGAGGGATTTAGTACTGGAAGCTGTATGAGTATGATCACTCACCATATTTAAGGCATAATTTAGGAGAACCGCATAAACGGTTCTCCTTTTGAATACCTGTTACGTCTATTCATTTACATCCATTTTATCGTAGCCATCACTGTCACTGTAATTGTCATCGGGATCTGAATAATCGTCTCCGCTGCCGTCATATTCGGATTCTTCCCCATTATCATAATCATCCTCTTCTTCGGTTTCATCATCTGATGAAAAATGTACGGAAAAATCCTGCAATTCCACCATAAGATCTTTCAGAGTATGTTTGAACTTTTTGAAATACTGGGGATCTTTTTCAGCAAATTCTTCAAAGTTCTTTACAATCAAAGTACAATCGTCTATAACCTCGCTCAGATCATCATAGAGAGCATCAAGATTTCTTCCAAAGTAATTCGGAACAGGAAGCTGATCTTCGATTGCATCATATAATTCGTCACGATCTGTTACATCTGAAAGGTCAAGAAAATATTTCATACGTTCCTCCGATATTTCCGGCATCCCTGCCACAAAAATGATAAAAGCTTTAATTTAACTATGATGAGTTGCCATACAAAAGTTCATAGCTTGCATAGTGATCTTCTGTATAGTAGATAAGTCCGTCGTTTGAGTAGATGATACGCTTTTCTCCTCTTTCATTTTCATGAAGAGTATCAATGTCACATTCGTAGTATTTGCGTTTCCTTTTTGATGGCAGCAGACCTTCACGGTTTGAGAAGCCGTCTCCCCCTATACATTTTCCATAAGCCACATCATCAAGACCTCCGCCCTGCCATCCCAGCTTCCTGGCTTCCCTCTTTGTTATAAAATTTGAAGGAAGGTGACCGTAGGTATGAATGTATAGAGCAACCTCATCTCTTGAGGAATATACTCCATCCTCTGTTACGGTGCCGGAATATGGCTCTTTTTCAGCGGCAGTTACAGTGATGTCCGGAGATTGGGTTACAGTATATCCGGATAATGGCACCAGGAAAAGCATAGAGAAAAGGATCATCATAATCCCGGTTATTCTTCTTTTAAAGTTCATAATTTTTTTCTTTTTGTCTTTTTTTGTAAAGTATATTTCAACGAATCTTTCCACATAACCCTTCAAAATGGATTATGATGTATTTACATGAATTATTACCGACAATATTCTGAAAAAGATTATACTTAAGTGCTCAGAAACTTGTCTATTTTATTTCGTAAGGAAGAAGTCAATAAAAGTGTCATGGTTTTTCAGTTTCAGTTCAGCGAGGGTTGATATCATTGCTGCATAAAGAAAATGATCCTGAATTTGGATTGAGATTTTGAAGATGCCGGATACATGTAAGGCTTTAATAAGGTAAAAGCTTTTTATTTTATGTATCACGTCTGATTATATGAGGAGGTTTACATGTTTAGTTTAAAGAAATTTGCAACGGTATTGGCATCGGCTTCATTGATAGCCGTAATGGCTATACCATCCTATGCAGCAGATACGAGAACAGCTATTTCATCTGTGAAAATCAAAGTAGTCACAGACCTGTCCATAGGTTCTACATCAAGTGACGTTGAGGTTACCACAAATTCATCTCTTTACGACGTTCACAGTGCAACTATCACAAACGTACCCAGTGATGGCTGGGATGCTGACGATAACCCAAAGGTTCAGATCAAACTGGCACTTGAGGATGACGATGAATACAAGTGGGACATCACAAAATCAACAGTAACCGTAACAGGTGATGCCGGTACGGTAACTTCCGTTTCAGGAGGAAGCGGACATGGCTATCTCACTATAGTTTATACTCTTGATGATCTCGATGAGGTCTATACAGACTGGTCAAGTTCACTGGATCTCAGTATTGACGATGCCGACTGGCAGACTGCTTACGGAATAGCAGACTGGAGTGCAGCCGAAAGCGCAAAAAAATATGAAGTAAAACTTTACAGGGGAAGTACACTTCTTACTACCGTTACAACAACCAACAGCTACTACAGCTTTGCAAATTACTTCACACAGGCCGGTACATATACATATAAGGTTCGTGCTATTTATACAAGCTCATATAAGGGCTCCTGGGAGGAATCCGATGATCTTTATGTAACCGAATCCGCTGCTGCTTCCATCAAGGCAACATACAATTCCAGTGTCAACTCAACTACAAGTTCTTCATCCAGCTCTTATGTTTCAGGACTTACCGGAAGCACAGTCTACAGCGGCACTACCTATGCCAATTCAACAGTAGATTCAACAGGTGGACAGTGGATTCTTGATCAGTATGGCTGGTGGTACAGAAATGCCGACGGTTCATGGACATCCAACGGCTGGCAGCTTATAAACGGAAAATACTATTTCTTCAATACAAGCGGCTATATGAAGACCGGCTGGATCTACTGGAATAATCAGTATTACTACTGCGGCGCAGACGGTGCCATGCTTACAAATACAATAACCCCTGACGGTTACTATGTAAACTCTGCAGGTGTATGGGTCTCAAACTATAATCCTTATGCCCTGACTTACAGCTCATGAAAATGATAAACCTGAATGATGCCCGGAAGGATGCTTTAGTATAGGGCGCCATGGATTTGTCCCATACAGACTTTTGAAACAAAAAAGAAAAAGAACCTCCCGGTGATTATGATATTTTAATCATAATTCCAGGAGGTTTTTTCAGCCTAACAGAAAATCGGCATAGCCGAAATCCCATACAGGAGATTCAAAACTGTTTGTAAGGTACTCTTCTATGTCCGATGCATCATAACCTGTGAGTCTTGATATGAGAACTATCATGTCTCTTACGCTTTCATAAGTCAGTTTATGATCGGGAGTCATAGTCCATGTCAGATATAAAGCCTGCAGTATGGAGGCATATTCCATCATCATCCATTCAAATTGAAGAACCATATCCCTGAGATCCATACCGGGTATCAAAAGATTTGAGAAGGTTTCAGATACAAGATAGTTTCGGAGCAGCTTCTCATAAGTTGATAATAATTCATTGAATTTATCAGTATTGTCATATAAAAAGGACAGGGATGCCTCTCGGAGAGGCTTGAGAAAACCGGTGTAGCGACCTTCCGATGAGTAATTCTCTGTTATATCAAGGAATAGCTCATTTCTTTCATTCATGGAGTCTTCTTCATTTCTCTCAAGCTTTTTTATGGATTTTTTTAGTTTTATTATTGATTCAGGATCTGTATAATCTTTTATGTCATCTATTGAGTCTTTATTATAGATGTCCAGTAATATGAAGAATGCTGTAAGTAGATTCGTGCGGTTGTCAGAGCTTTCATCAGATAGGTGAAACATCATGAGATCTCTTGTGAGCTTGAGAATATCATTCACAGACCCACATTTAAGTGCTTCACCATCCTTGTAATCAAGACCTGTGAAGTTCAGAGTCTCTTTTTCATTCCAACGGTCAACTATCTCCGGGCAGCATGAAACCAGAGCCTTTTCAGTTCTATCCGGGAACGCATGGTTTTCTCTCGGGAATTCATGACAGGTGACGGAAAGCATCTCCTCTCCGTGTTCTTTTACGAGACGGCATAGATGATCACAATCGAGGAAAGGGCATTTCATATCAGGTAAAAGACCGATGACATCCGTATCATCGACTTTTTTTATAAACTGACTTAGAGAGCTGTGTTCACTGAGACCGGATGGCAGTCTTCCATTCTGCTTAAGATCTCCCGGAGCTGTTACGGAACGCCATTTCTTTTTTGTCTGACGGTCTACGGATATTTTCCATTCCTGACAGCAGGTAAAGGAGCACTCACCTCCTATACAGTGAAAATCATCATAGTAGTCTGGCTTGATTTCTATTGTTGACATAGGACTCACTTTCTGTTTAACAAATAAATAGACATTTCAATAAAGTGTCATAAAATGAACACAAATTAGTATTATAAATAATTAATATATAATAATACAGTCGAATCATATATATGGTCAGGCTGTTATCCGGTGTCTCCCGGATGATCAAAAATCAGGAACCGGACAGAACTTTAGAGTTCTGAGCTTTTAGGAGGATTAAATTGCTGAGCATTAATATAAAAAATTTAAAAACAGGGATTCTCGCCGGCTTTTTTACGGCTGCCATGTCTATTGCTGCCGGAAACCAAAGCTTTGCAGCTATTCCTTTGGCAGATCTTGGATTTACCGCCAACAGTGAGCAGATACAGGCTGTTACATATCAGTATAATATGATTCCGGCTTCCATACGTCAGTATTATGAGGATTCAGGCAATAAGATTTATTTTTTTGAGACATCTGAAACCATAGATGATCTTTTGGGGGCATATTCCGGTCAGGAGGGACAGCAGGCTAAAATCATTCTTACAAACAGGGATTACGGCGGTGCAGAAGCCATAACCCACGAGATGGGACACTTTTTTGACGATATCTGTTATACCGATGAGGGAACATCCGTAAAGACTATGAGATTCAGAGACATAGTTTTTTATATGACTCAGGATGGAAAAAGATACATCTCCGACACCGATGAGTTCAATCGCATTTATCTGTATGAACGTAAAAATGCTCCGGTGACCAAGTATGAGAAGACAGATGCCAATGAATACTTTGCGGGCTCTTTCGGTCTTTACTGCACAGATCCCGATACTCTCATGACCTATGCACCATACACTTATGCATATATAGATAAGCTGGTTAATAATTTCACAAATATTTATCCTGCATCGGCAGAGAATATAGCTCTGACTGTCACTATGCCGGCAACTATAGATGAACTTACAGGAGGAGCTACAACCTCCGGAATCTATATAGCAAACGGAAATGCTTATACTGCTCATGCATCAAATTCAGAGTCTGTATCCACCTTCCTGGGCGGCAATGTCAGCCAGATTTCGGGAGTCACTTCTCAGGGAGTTTCTTATACCGGCTATACCAATGTGGATACTTCAACAGAAGCAGGTGCTGCCAATGCAGGTCAGCAGATTCAGAATGCCACTGCAGCTGCACAAAACGGTGAAGGAACTACAACTGTTGTAAATCCTGACGGCTCCATCACAACCACAACAGTAAAACAGACGGAATACGGAACCATGGTTTCTGTTGTAAGAGTTTATTCAAACTGATTCAACTACATAGAATTAAATATTTAAAGTGAGGGTCATGAATTTTGAACCCTCACTTTTTCCCGATAAGGCCCGATTGTCAGATTGCATTTGTCTCGGTTAGTACTCTTATATCCATTGTGAACATGACACTCAGTATAAGCAAGGTGAAGATCACTGTATGAACCATAGGATATATGGCTTTTCTGTTCATACCCGGAAGCTGTTTTCTGTCCCAGAGACTGAGTATGGGAAGGAAATATGTCATATACACAAACTTTTCGCTGTAAACCAGTCCTTCCATCATTTCCGGTCGCTTATTAAGTTCTTTGATGTCATGATATCCGAAAAAGAAAACCAGAGCCTCATATATCATAAATGTGTTTATGAGATTAAAGTTAATATCATTTCTTAGTACAAGAAGATGATATAAGAGGGCCAGTGTTCCCGGGACAACTGCCTGAAGCCAGGCATACTTCTCTCTTTTGAACTCGCTGAGAAAACCATGTGACGATGTACTCCTAACAGAGTCTGATGCTGTAAAGCTGTCCCTGCTTTTCTGATTACCTTTCACAGAACCAGAAGAAGCTGTCTGGTGAGCTCTTCTTTTTACTGTTCTTCCGCATCCCGGACAGCTGTCTCTGTCATCCGGCACTTCACTTCCGCAATTTGTACAGACTCTCAAAGGCTTTATTTTGATTATAGGTGTATAACATTCAGGACAATTTCTTGAATCATCGGGAATGATGGAACCGCATTTAGGACATTTCATATTTTACCTCCATGGGTCAGACACGAGGAGGATTCATCTCTGTTCGTATCTGACCCATCAAATTATTTAATGAGTTTACTTTCAAACTTTATTTCACTCATGACGGTATCATTGGCCATCACTGAATCGTTTTGCATTTCCTGCTATAGCGATTCCTCCACATTATACACGTACAATCAGGTTTAGTATACAATCGGGTATGTAAAAAAAATAAGGGAACGTGCTCCATGGCACGTTCCCTTAATATTTTATCTATGTGCTTTAAATTTACCAATAAGTTTTCAATTACTTATTATCAGCTGTTACAGCCTTAGCTGCTGTACGTCCTGATACGAAGATTTCTGTGATAGCGTTACCGCCGAGACGGTTACCACCATGGATACCTCCTGTAACCTCACCTGCTGCGTAAAGTCCATCGATAGCCTTACCGTCCTTGTCAAGTACATGACGGTCAACATCAACAGAAATTCCACCCATTGTATGGTGAGTTGAAGGAGCCATGAGACGTACACGAAGCTTAGCGTCATCAAGGTTGTATGTATCAGCCTTGTATGATCCGTCAGCGTTCTTCTCTGCATCACCGATAAGTGCTGAGAACTGCTTCTTAGTAACATCCTTAGGCTGCTTTCCGTTCATGATAGCCTGGTCGTAGTCCTTGATTGTTTCGATTACAGCATCAGCATCAGTATCGAAACCAATCTCCTTGAAGAGATCTGCAAGCTCACCGATAGTTCTTACATACTGTCTTCCCTCTACGTCCTCATCCTTGTATGGATATGGTCCAGGAATAGGAACAGCAGCGTTAGCAATCTCGATGAATACGCCCTTGTGACCCTTCCACTCGATACCGTTCTTGAACTCACCAAGTGAAAGAACATCACGCTCAGATGTCTCATCTACGAAACGGTTGCCTGTTGTAGGATTGATGTAGATAGCATAATCTCCGCCACCGAAGGCAAGATCTCCGTTGTCTACCCATGAAATAGGCATAAGCTGTGTGAAGCCTTCACCGGTTGTAGCTGCACCGGCTGCCTCAGCCATCTTGATACCATCACCCTGAAGTGATGAACGGTTGGTTGTCTCAAGCTTATCGTTAAGGAACTCGCTTGACCAGTACTCATTTGTATCTACAACCTTTGCAATGTTAGCCGCAAAACCACCTGTTGCAAGGATGACACCCTTCTTAGCATGAGCTGTTACAGGTGTTCCATCGAACATAGTAGCCTTAACGCCTGTTACACGACCGTCCTCTACGATGAGCTCATCAGCAGTTGTACGAGTCATGATCTTGTTAGCTTCGTTAGCATTCTTGAATGAAGTCATAGGCGCCATGAAGTATGTTCCCCATCTTCCGCCGTACTCTTCTTCCTTGCCATCACCGTCAGCATCAACATTAGCACCGATGAACTGGTTCTCTCTGTACCAAAGAGCACCGATAAGTGTAGGCTGTGTATCCTCAACAAATGTTGAACCCATAGACTCGAGCCATGGCTTGATATCCTGTCCATCTGTGATGAACTGTGATACGAGATCTACATCACCATAGATCCATGAAGACTTGTCAGCACTCTGACGAAGTCCGCCATAGTATGTCTGGAAAATATGAAGGTTGAGTGTTGAGAAAAGTGTAAGGTCTGACTCAGGAGTTCCTGCATCAAGCTTAGGCTGTGCCCAGTCAAGATAAGCCTGGATCTCCTTCTTAAGAGCCTGAAGTGTAGGAAGGTAATCCTTAACAACACCATGCTTTGAAAGCTCTTCGATATCACCGGCTACATACTCGTGATCCTTGTAATAGTCAGCATCGAATTCATCCTCAGACCAGTTAAGGATAGTCTTTAACTCATCGATACATCCCTGAACTGACTTAACCTTGTTGTACTCGTTGCCGTCGAAGCCCTTGCCTGTTGTTGCATCAGGATTCTTCTCATCCCATACAAGGTAAGGCATAACTGACTGGTACTGACCACCTGATACAAGTGTGTTACCACCGACCTCGGCGTTCTTCTCGATTACGAGAACTGTGTTGCCGTCCTGAGCTGCCTGAGCTGCTGCGGAGATACCTGCTCCACCTGCACCTACTACAACTACATCGTAACTCTCTTCAACAGCATCCTGAGCCTTAGACTCGACTGTGTTGGATGTGAAGGCATCCTTGTTTGTTACCTTCGCCTGATCAGCTGCATCATTAACAGCTTCCTTAAGAGCTCTTGATGAGAATGTAGCACCTGATACACCGTCAACGCCTGTACCGTTTGCTTCGATGATCTGTGGGATGAGGATGTCGTATGCAACATCACCTACGTGCTCAGTCTCCTTTGACTCCTTAACTTCGATTGCTGTTACCTTGCCATCATCAAATGTAACGTCAACAGCGATATCTCCGTTATAGCCTGTTCCCTTACCTGTGTAAGTTCCGGCTGTGAAAGCGAGTGCTGCATCATTTGGAGCTGTAGCCTCGCCCTTCTTTGCAGCCTCGATTGCTGCGGCTGCGGCTGCCTTAACACCGTTTGATGTTAAAGTTGCACCTGAAACACCATCGATCTCGGATGACTGCTTATCCTTGATCTGAGCTGCAAGCTCTTCAAGAGCTGCCCCACCTACAGTCGGTGTCTCATCCTTACCTTCAATCTGAACATCAGTGATCTCAGTATCTGTTGTTGTAACAGTAACAGTAACCTTACCACCGAAGCCCTGATCTGAACCTGAATATGTACCGGCAACAAAATTACCGGCTGCGGCAGCTTCAGTAGTTGCAGCTTCAGTAGCTGCTTCTGTTGCGGCTGCAGTTGTTACTTCAGGTGCCTGCTGTGATCCGCAGGCAGTCATTGATGCTGCAAGGCCCACGGCCATTGCGCCTCTAAGAAATTTTTTCATTTTGCCTCCTTAAAGCACCCATAAAATACGATTCTATTTAAGCATATTCAACAATAAAAAACAAATTGAAAGCGGTTTCAATGTGGTTAAAAATATTAAATGATATTTCAGTGTCATTTTAATGCACATTTTCTTGCCGAAATGATCAATAGTGAGGATTTTTTAGGCTGTTTTTGCCTGTTTATCAATAGCTATACAGTATAGTCCCATGCATTTATATCCATAGCCTTACTGATTTATCGAATTAAAAAAAGCGGTATGTTCTGAAACAAACCGCTTTTGAAACATCATGTAATCATGTCACTGTATAACTATGATAAGTCCGTGTGGAAGGCATGTGATAGGAAAATCATAATCGGTATCCGTCATCTTTCCGATGGATACACAGATCTGGTTGCTGCAGTTGGACTCTATTACAGATACCGAATTATCCTTTACCTGCATGAGATTGATGTGATGCTTTGTCTCCAGTGCTTCATCACCCATGGATTCAAGGGTTGTACCCTCAGGTACCTCTGAAACAACACCATCCTTTATCATATAAAGGGCATCCTTGGAAAGTGGCGCTTTGAAAATCTCACGATCAACATACTGTACAACTACCTGAAGTTCCTTTTCGGAAGCTTCCGTAGCTTCCGTACTTTCTGTTTCCGCAGAACCCGAAGCTCCTGAAGTGGTCTCAGAGGGTTCTTTATGCTTTGAACTGTTTCGCATATATGCTGTAAGACCGAAGCTTAACAGAATAAGTATAAGTATAGCTGCGATCAGGATGATATTACGTTTCTTGTTTTCTGATTTCTCCATTTGGATAAGTACTCCTGCTTTAAAAAACTTTAGGCATTATCTTAGCACAACTTTATGTCCTGAATCAACATGGTGTATTTTCTTCTCTGTTCCGGAAAGAATGGCCATTCAAGAGTTGATTCCATAAGTTCAATCTCTCCTCCCGTGTATCTTTTTCGTACATCCTTTATACATTGCCATGCACCTTCGGAAGGATTGTTCGGGTCGTATTCCGAAGAAAACAGTACACGGTATTTTGAGGCTTGAAGTATGGCTGTGTTCATCAGAGGTATAAATGAATCATCCACATCCCTCAGGTGATCGTGGAAGGGATCGGGATCCACAGGTCTTCCGCCTAAGAGCTGTTCTGAGACATTGCCGGCAAGGATATGCCAGCTGTAGGACAGGATGCTCCAGAGCTGGCTGTGAAGTCCCGCCGCAACCACCATATCGTAGCTTTTTTCCGGAAGGATCACTCCGAAATCCTCCGGACTTTTCCTAAGGGATTTTTCCAGAATTTCGAATTCTTCAAGAGACCGCCGGATGAAATCAGCTTCAGTAAGTGTTCTTCCCTTTTCCACCAGATACATATACAGTCTGTTAAAGAACCTCTCCGTCATTTCCTGGGTAACCCCGGTGAGAGTACATTCCTTTATGTGTATCTTATGACAATGCTCCTGTCCCTGATTCCTGACCCCGACCCTGACACTTTCGCTGTCCAGATCTATCAAGTCGATATGGGAGAAATGCTTCGCGAGGCGACTGAGATTAAGATCATTACAGGGACCTGCGCCGAGAATGGCGAGGGTCTTATGATCATCCCATGAAGAAGCTCCTTCTGATTCTTCAAATCGAAGTATCCTGTCGGTGAGTTCTCTCCTGTACTCCTTCCAGTTAGTGTAAGCATCCGGTATGCTGAATTCGTTTTTTATACTTTCAAAAATATTCATAGACCTTATTGTAATGATATAGACCCCGGAAGTCTACGGTTCATTTTATTCCGGGAAAACTGTTTACCTGTTCAATGCAATCGAGTAGGGCGGATTTCATCCCCCCACTCGATGACACGTTGGCCTTCAAATGAATACAAGTATTCGCCTGAAGGCCGTATCACGCATAATAAAAGGACCTGCATTTCCGCAGGCCCTTAAAATCAACCGGCTTTTTCTGTTACCGGCTTATATTCTTTTTTCTTAATATAGTTCTGTTCATAATCCTTAAGGGATCTTACTGCTTCCTTTGACATAGGCACCAGTGCAATAAGGTTAAAGATGGTCATAAGACCTATACCTACATCACCGAGGTCCCATACGAAAGTATATGCCGCAAGGCAGCCGATGAAAAGATTAACAAGCGCAACAGCTTTATAAACTGTCTGTGATTTCCAGTTATCTCCGAAAATATATGCTACATTTGATCTTGCATAGAAAAGTATTCCAAGGAAGGTTGAGAAACAGAACAGCCAAAGAGTAATAGCTATAAAGATAACTCCCGCTTCCCCAAAGTGGTATCTCATAGCCGCCTGAAGAAGATCCATTCCTCCGAGACCGCCTGTGTACTCTTCCGGTGCAAGCAGCATTACAAATGCTGTGCAGCTGCAGATGATGATGGTATCGATAAAAACTCCCAAAGCCTGAAGTAATCCTGATTTTACAGGATGGTCCACATCTGCGCTTGCAGAGGCGCATGGAGCTGATCCTGAACCTGCTTCGTTTGAGAAAAGTCCTCTTTTTACACCATTCATAAGAACAGCTCCGAAACCTCCAGCCAGGGCCTGACGTGCTCCGAAGGCTTCTCTGAAAATCTGTGAAAATACAGAGGGAAGACCTGAAAAATTATTAATAATAACAAACATAGTCAGGAGAATGTAGAATCCTGCCATGACCGGAACTATGATATCAAGTACCTTTACAGTGACATTTTTCTTTAAAACTATGTATGCTCCCGGAATGCAGAGAATGATGGCTGTTGCCATAGGAGGTACTGAAAAAGCATTCTCAAGAGCCGTGGAAACAGAGTTTCCGATAACCTGGCTTATGCCGCACCAGCAAAGAAGTCCTGATAAGGCAAAAAGTATGGCCATGATACTTTTCTTCTTTTTACCTGCGAAGAGGTGGTGTATGTAGTATGCGGGACCGCCCCTGAAACCTCCGTAAAGGGGATCCTTTTCTTTGTACATCTGGGAAAGTGTTGCCTCAACAAAAGCAGTGGCAGAACCGATTATGGCTGTGACCCACATCCAGAAAACAGCTCCTGCTCCACCTGCTGAAACTGCAGCAACCACACCTACCAGATTTCCCATTCCGACACGGGTAGCTGTAGAAACTATGAGGGTCTCAAGTCCTGATACGCTGCTCTTCTTATCACTGTCTTTTTCGGATGCCACCCTGATCATCTCAGGAAGCATACGTACAGGCAAAAACCTTGTAATAACCATACAGAAAAGACCTGCGGGGATTAAAAGAAGAACCAGTAAGGAAAGACCTAAAGAAGAGCCTCCGGGAAGAGGTATAGTAATGATGTCACCCCAGAGGAAGTTGTAAATTAATTGAAATAACTGCATTTTATAAAAACCATTCCTTTATTTTATTGCCTTATGAAATTATACACATTCACTTTAGAAATGCAAAGCGTAACAGTGTAAAGTTTTCAAGTGTTTAGGAAATATATTTAATGATATTTATAAATCTGATTTAATTATATTTATGGAAAAAGCTGCCCTGTATGTCAGAGCAGCTTTAAGAGATCATGTGAGTACAGAAACATCAGCTGGAAGGTTGCTTCTTTACCGCTGTCAAAAGCAATGGTTACTTTTCGTTTATCTATTGATACCACGGTACCTTCGCCATTTTTTATATGTTTTACTCTCACACCTTTATATAAAGAATCCACAAAATCCCTGTAATCCGATTCGGAAAAGATCTTCTCTGATTCCGTGTTCCTTTCACTGTAAGCGTGAGGCGTAAACAGTGAATACCGTGAGTTATTCCGGGAGTATCCGGAATTCTCCGTAAATAATTGGCCGAAACCTGTTTTCGGGCGGTCATTATTCCCAAAACCGATTCCGCTTCCAAAAGAAAAACTCCGGTATTGATTTCCGGCGGAAACATTGGCAGAAAATCCGGAACCGGGGCTGTGAGAAGGGCTATGGTTGTAACCTCGGTCCAGAAGCTCATTCAGGAATGTGGCATCTTCATTTTTGTATTCAAATATATTTAAATTGTTTTTTGCTCTTGTAACAGCAACATAAAAGAGTCTTCGTTCCTCTTCAAATATCTCAAGCTGTTCACGGTCATCTCCGCTTGCAGCTTTTCTTATGGAACTGCTCTTCCAGGCGATGTCCGGAACCTCCTGAGGAAAGATGCCGTCCATAACATCCATAAGGTATACGGTATCATATTCGAGACCCTTACTGCTGTGGATGGTTGACAGAATGAAAGAACATTCAGGGTCGCTGTTTTTCTCCTTAAGTATAATCTGAAGATCTTTAAGTCTTTCAAGAAGATTAAGAGGACTGTCTTCCTGGTAGGACAGGCTTTTCAGAATAAAAAGCTTGCTCTCACTTATTTTGTTTCTCTCGAGATACTCGTTATATCCCATTTGACGGGTTATGCGTCCTATAGCCTGATCCGCCTTGTCATCAAGGAGATTTTTGAGATTTGCCCTAAGTTCCAGAAGATTTGTTTCTGTCCCTTTTGGCAGCTTACAGAAACTTAATGCCGCATCAATGATGGAAAGCTCATGTTTCCTTGCCTGCTGACAGGCTTCTGCTGCCAGGGCTTTCGACAGGTAGGTCTTCATTTTATAGTAGATCTGGAAAAACAGTTCATCGTTTCCGGGATCAGCCGCAAATTTTATGATATTGGATATGTCGTTGACGGTTCTGTGGCTGAAAAAGCTAAGGTCCATGTTTTTTACTCTGTAGGGAATATTATTTCTTTCCAGAAGGTCCACAAGAGGAAGTATGCTTTCATTATCCCTGTATAGAACTGCTGTTTCTGTCCGGCAATCTTTAGCTGCCTTCATAAGATAACTGTACTGTGCGCTTCTGCTTTTGATTGAAATGGTGTTTATCGCACCCTTACCGGAACGTTTCGTGAACATGGTCTTTTTATGCCTCAAAACGTTTTGAGATATGAAATGCTCAGCACTGTCAACTATGAATTTACGTGATCTGAAGTTTTCCTCCATAAGAAGAACCCTGGCATTTTTGTGTTCCTTTTCAAAGTTAAGAAGTGCATCCGGGTATGCTGCACGGAAGCCGTAAATGCTCTGATCCTCATCTCCCACCATAAAAAGATTGCCGCTTTTTTCGGCAAGCAGACTGATGATTGCATGCTGTATTTTTGAAGTATCCTGTGCCTCGTCAACTAAGATATATGGATACTTAGACTGGAAATAATCCAGTGTTTCCGTACTTCTTTTCAGGATCATCAAGGCGTAAACCATCTGGTCATCATAGTCCATAAGCCCCCGGGTCCGCATCTCTTCCTGATACATACGGTATATTTCGGAAATCTTCATTTCGCTTGTATCATCAAGAGCCTTGATTTCCTCAGAATCCAGCATCATATTTTTTATGTATGTTATGAGGGTGCGAACATTTTTCAGGTCACTTTCCGTTGCAAATTCATTCTGAACACTTCTGTATATAGTCCCCAGAAGTTCTGAGGTCATTTTGTCATCAGTAACGAGATTGAAGGCACTTTTACCGATCTTTTTACCGAAATAGTTAATGATTCTGGCACAGACTCCGTTTATGGTACGGAATTCGAGTCTGTCTGCATATTCAGGACCAAACAGACTTCTGAATCTTTCGGCCATATCCCTTGTGGCTGCAACCGTATAAGTAAGTGTCAGTATCTGTTCAGGAGGTACGCGCTTTTCATATATCATGAAGCCAAGTCTTGCAACAAGGACAGTTGTTTTTCCTGATCCCGGTACAGCAAGGAGCAGCACGGCTCCGTCGGTTTCATTCACCGCCAGATGCTGCTGTTGTGTGAGATTTATATCATGTTCCTTTAGGTAATTGTAAAAATTCATAGCCATCAATATACCATAGTTTAACTTCTGTACTCAAGTGATGTTCTGATATCAACTATTGATTCTCAAGGCTTTTATATAGTTTTCAGCTTATTTTAATAGATTTTTTTGACGAAATTCTCTTATGGTGTGATGCTGCATCTCAATTTGATGCATGGCTGTTTTTTTATGAGGATAAACAGATATGAGAATCAGGACAGGAATTCTTCTTCAAAGCATTGTTTTTTTAATTATTCTCTCACTAAGTGCATGTTTCAGTCAGGAAAGAAAGTTCAACAGTGTCAATGAAAAAATGGATGTGATGATGTCTGAGATAAAGGCAGAGCCAATAGTTATGAGGCTTGATGATACCGCCGGTGCATCATATATATTCTATGAAGAAGGGCTTTGTGTACTTTATCAGCCAAGTCATTACAATAAGACCATTAACATCGGCTACAAAAAAGATGATTTATGGTATACCTATGGATTTACAATGAGCGTCAAGGCTGATAGCTACCATTCTTTTACTCCAAAGGTTCCCGTAAACGGTGAAATGATGTACAGCACTTATATAAAGCCATTCTTTGATGTGACTGTGGTATCTGAGAACAATGAGGAACAGACTATGGTCGTATCTCTGGAATTCGGAGGCGTAAGAGAAAACTGGGATGCTGTATTCAGCAATAAAAGTTTTGCAGAGTACAGACGTGTAACAGCTCCTACAGATGTATATATGTACTACTCCGGAACCAAGGACTATAAGAATGTTGTGGAAGCCATCGCAGGTGAAGTAAGCGATGCAGACAAATCCATGGGAGAATTATTTAAGAAAAAAACAGAAAAAATACTTAACAGTAAGGTTAAATAAGATAAATGAAAGGGAAGGTCTCAGACCTTCCCTTTCAAATGTGTCGTGCACTCAGATGAAATCATCCGAGAAGATTCAACATGGAACCTACTGAATAAGAATTTGAAATACTGTATGGCATACTCCTTGAGAAGTCATACATCAGATTAAAATAGTTCCGACCGATATCATCACCTGAAAGCAGTGAGGACAATCCTCTGCTTACGGCTGAAGCCGATGTGGAGGTCCCGACGATGCTTGAAACAGATTCCGATAATGTGGTCCTTGCTCTCTCACCTAAGGTGGTTGCGATACCGTACTGACCACCGATCAGTTCACGTGTGGTATCGTAATCATTTTCGAGAGCACTTCTTAGTCTTGTCTCATCTAATTTGAGGTCACCGTTCTTATCATAAGATAAGCCTACCATACCGAGTACGGTTCCGTTGGCGATCTTTCCTGACATACGTGAAAGCTGACTCTGTACCCCCGATCCGAGATTCTTTCCTGCGGAAAGTGTCTCCATGGTATTGTTATAAGCTTTCACCATATCCTTCATAGCCGAGACAATGTTGTCTTCATCAACACCGGTGTAAATGTTTGTGGTTCCGGTACCTTTCAGCGTCAAGGTCGCATCAGCATTGTCGAGCTTGATGGTGTTGGACGCGGAAGTATACTGTGTGGTTCTGCCGTTCTCTGTTATGGAATAACGTGCCGGCTCGTCTTTAGTTGCGAGGTTCTGAACATTGACTGTAAAGTCTTTGGACTTTCTGAGAGAATTCGTTTTGATCTCTGCAACTGCCTCATCAGAGGATCCTAAAGTATACTGTGAGAAAACATTGCCGGATTTGAAATAATTCAAATTATCCGCTGCTTTTTCTGTATTCTTTACATCACTTTGATATGCACTGAGAAAGGCCTTTGTTTTGTCAACACCGGAGGAGGAAGCGGCTGTAGTATTCTGTGTGCCGAGGAACGAGCTGATCCTTGGTGTACTGCCGTAAGCTGATGCCTGATTGATACCGTACTGGTAACGCATCAGCTGGTACATATTGTTAAGATAGCCCGAATTGTAAAGATCATATGAGCTTATACCGCCGATAGCACTTATAGACATCTTTTGCCTCCTTTCCCTGGATAGTAGGTATATTTCCTTATATACCTCATTGTGTTTTCACAAACAGGATAGTCTAAAAAATATAGACTTCTCTATAATTATGGTATCACAATTCTTTTGAAAATACCCTGTGAAAAATACTTTTATTTAAGGGGTTTGAGGCTCATTATTGACTCTTTTTAAAAGAAATATTTTGCATAAAAAACCACCATCCCAATACATCGATTAGGACGGTGGCGATATAAACTAATTATGTGAATGTAATAATCAGATGTTCAGAAGCCTGCTGTATGCTGCCAGTGCTCCATCTGTCTCGTGGGCAAGAACCTTCTTTGCAAGAGTCTTACCGAGCTGAACACCTTCCTGATCGAAGCTGTTGATGTTCCATACAAAGCCCTGGAACATTACCTTGTTCTCAAAGTGAGCAAGAAGTGCGCCAAGTGCCTTGGGATCAAGCTCGGAACCGACAATGATGCTTGAAGGACGACCGCCCTTGAAGTTCTTATTCAGGTTCTCGTCAGACTTTCCGCATGCAAAGGCAACGATCTGGGCAGCAACATTGGCACAAAGCTTCTGCTGGCTGGTGCTGTCCTGAATATCAACATCATTTCTTATCTGGCTGTTTCTGAAGCCTATGAACTGAAGCGGAACGATATCGGTTCCCTGATGAAGAAGCTGATAGAAGCTGTGCTGTCCGTTTGTTCCAGGCTCACCGAAGATAACAGGTCCTGTAACATAGTCTACAGGCTCACCGAAACGGTTTACAGACTTTCCGTTTGACTCCATGTCAAGCTGCTGAAGGTGTGCAGGGAAACGGCTTAATGCCTGTGAGTATGGAAGAACCGCTGTGCTTGGATAGCCCAGTACATTTCTCTCATATACACCGATAAGTGCATCAAGCATTGCAGGGTTCTTTAATAGATCACTCTCAGCTGAAAGCTTGTCCTCTTCTGCTGCTCCCTGAAGGAAATCTGCAAATACCTTTGGTCCGAAGGCAAGTGAAAGAACAGCTCCGCCTACTCCTGATGTGCTTGAATAGCGTCCGCCGATGTAATCATCCATATAGAAAGCTGTAATGAAATCATCGCTATGTGCAAGAGGTGATGTCTCTGATGTAACTGCGATCATGTGCTTTGCAGGATCGAGTCCGGCCTTCCTAAGTGCATCCATAACGAAGGACTGGTTTGTAAGAGTCTCAAGTGTTGTTCCGGACTTTGAAACAAGGATAAAAAGAGAATGTGCTACATCTATTGAATTAAGTACGGATGAGGCATCGTCAGGATCAACATTGCTGATGAACTTTGCTTCCATCTTGAAGGTGTCATGCTTCTTAGCCCAGTTCTCAAGTGCGAGATACATAGCGCGGGGACCTAAGTCACTTCCGCCTATACCGATCTGAACTACTGTAGTGAACTTCTCGCCGGAAGCATTGGCAATCTCACCTGAATGAACCTTTTCAGCGAACTCTGCGATACGCTTCTGCTCGTTCTCATAAAACTCACGCTTATTTACACCGTCAGCCATTACATCTTTTCCAAGCTGACCTCTTGTGAGCTGGTGAAGGACCATACGCTTTTCACCGGTGTTGATAACTTCGCCTTCATAAAGAGCCTGATACTTCTCTGTGAGCTGAGCTTCCTCTGCAAGCTCCTTGAGAGCTGAAAGGATATCGTCATCAACTTCCTTCGAAGCATAATTGAAGGTAAGACCTGCTGCCATAGGTACAGAGTACTTGCCGACACGCTCTGCTCCCTGTGCGCCTGACATGGCTTCCACAAGGTTAAGACGCTTTACTGCCTTAAGCTTTTCATAGGACTTCAGTGTATCGAGATTGTTCCAGTTGATCATTTAGAGATTCCTCCTTTAACCATACACATATGTATAATTTATCTTTAGACTTTGATAAAAAATCAACGTTTATATTATCACCTTAATTGTGGCAATTCGCAAGAAATAATTTTTGATTAAAACAGGTATTTAGGCTACAATTTACCGTGATTCTAAAAGACAATGATTGGAGATTTGTTATGCTGAACAAGAAACTGCTTATCATAGGTTCTACATGTGTGGATGTCATCATAAAGCTTGATCATCTTCCTGTAACGGGTGAGGATATGCATCCTGAGTGGCAGCATTTTGCCATGGGGGGATGCGCCTATAATGTAAGTCAGGTTCCCTATGGATGCGGTTTTGATGTTACTCTTCTGACTCCTGTGGGAACTCTAGGTGTATACAGCGGTTTTGTCAGGACAAATCTTTTGAATCAGGGTATAAAAGGACCTGTAACTGTTGAAGGCGCCGGGAATGGATGCTGCTACTGCTTTGTTGAAAAAGACGGTGAAAGAACCTTTGTATCCCTTCACGGGGTGGAATACAGTTTCCATGAATCATACACGGAAAAGTTAAAGAATCATAGTTTTGAATATACCTATATCTGCGGGCTCGAGGTTGAGGAAGAGACAGGGTATGAGCTGATTGAGTGGCTTGAGAATCACGTAAACCGTGTATCATCAGATTCCGACGGAATAGATGCCGGCACACTTGTATATGCCCCCGGGCCGAGGGGAGTCAATATTTCTCCCGACAAAAATGAGCGTATTTTTGCATTGAAACCGGTTCTTCATTTGAATGAAGATGAGGCTATTGCTTTAAGCGGTGAGAACACTCCGGAGGCAGCAGCTTCAAGACTTCAGAAAAAGACCGGAAATCTGCTCGTGATAACAATGGGAGAAAAAGGGGTTCTCTGGATGGAAAAGGACGGATCACTTCACAGGATGCCCTCACGAAAAGTTACTGTGAAAGATACGATAGGCGCCGGTGATTCTCATTGCGGTGCTGTTATTACCGGGCTTTCTATGGAATGGAATATGGAAAAGACCATGTCCTTTGCCGGTTTCATATCCGGAGAGGTGGTCAGCAGAGAAGGAGCCGTGCTTCCCTCTAAGGATATCAAGAATATTTTTGATGATTTAAGTTCCCATATAGATTAAGTAATAAATCAAAAAAAACATCAGCCACCGTTAAATTATAACATGGCTGATGTTTTTTATTATTCAATTATTTTTTATCTTTGATGTTCCAGTATTATACAATTATTTCCTGGCACTAAGATCCTTATCAAGAAGATAAAGATTCTTCGGCTTGTCGCCAAGCATCTGAACCTTGGTTATCATATCCCTGGAATTTCTCTCCTCTTCCACCTGCTCTGTTATGAACCAGTTAAGGAAAAGCTGTGTGCGATAGTCCTTTTCGGAAACAGCTGCATCATAGATCTTGTTTATTTCTTCTGTGATGTAATGCTCATGCTTGTCGGCTTCCTTAACTGCGTCAAGTATGGTCTTGAACTTGGGGGATGCCTCTTCAATGGCCGTTAAAGGAACATCCTGGTCATTGTCCAAAAGATAATCATAAATCTTTAATGCATGCTCCTGCTCTTCCGCTGCCTGAGCCCTGTACCATGAGGCAAAGCCCGGGAGATCATTCTGGCTGAAATACTTTGATATTCCGAGATAGAGATATGCGGAATAAAATTCCTTGTTTACCTGAGCTGCTAAAAGATCTGCTACTTTTGCGTTCATAATTGTTCTCCTTCTTTAAATATGTTTTGGACTTTTTTAATTCCTTTGAATTAACTTTATAAAACTGTGAATATGATCATCGGTAACGAAATAATCATTTAACGGTTTCTGCCAATGCCTTTGCCAGATCACCAAGACCTGCCAGAGTGTTTTCATCCACGGAAGATGTTATGGAAATCATAGGCTCCAGAAGATTCATATTCTTCATGGTGCCTAGAAGCTCCGTCATCTTTTTCTTCGCTGAAAGGGCCCAGCTTCCGTTCTCGATGATTCCCACATTTCTTCCGGAGAGATTGTGGTTTTTGAGATCTGTCAGGAAGGTGTGCATGTTGTCAAATATCTCGGCATTGTAGGTTGCACTGGCAAATACAAGAGTTCTATACTCAAAGGCTGCCGAAACAAGGTATGAAACCTCAGTTTTGGAAACGTCAAATACCTTCACATCCCTGACTCCCAATTCTGCAAGTTTCATGGAAAGTATGTCTGCCGCATTTCCTGTGTGACCGTATACCGAACCGTAAAATACAGCAACCGACTTCTTTTCGGGAGTGTATGTTGCCCAGCATTTATACAGGTCTATGATTGTATCAAGATTCTTTCTCCAAAGATGTGCATGAAGAGGCAGTATCATTTTCACATCCAGTGATTCCAGTTTTTTCAGAAGTGCGTTGGTCTGTACTCCGTACTTTCCTACGATATTGGCATAGTATCTTCTTGCTTCATCCTTCCAGTCATGTTCCCAGTCAACTTCATCGGCAAAAATATTTCCGCTCATAGCTCCAAAAGCGCCAAAGGCATCTGCCGAGAAAAGGGTTCCGGTTGAAGCATCAAAGCTGACAATGACTTCCGGCCAGTGTACCATGGCAGCAGTGAAGAAAGTCAGAGTATGTTCACCGAGGGTAAGAGTATCCTTTTCTTTTACGACTACAGCATCAGCTTTTATGTGATAGAACTGATCTATCATCTGAATTGCTTTTTGTGATCCTACGATCTTAAGCTTCGGATATCTGAGAAGCAGTTCAGGGATGCAGGAGCAATGATCAGGCTCCATGTGCTGCACCACCATATAGTCAAGCTCTCTTCCATCAAGTGCTTTTGTAAGATTGTCAAAGAACTGTCTTGAAACCGCATCATCGATACCATCCATGAGACAGGTTTTGTCATCAAGGATAAGGTAATTGTTGTAGGACATGCCATCAGGTGTTGCATAGGCATTTTCAAAAAGTTGAAGTCTTCTGTCCGAAGCTCCGACCCACCATATATCTTTCTGAACCTCACGTATGTTGTACATTTAAAACATCCCCTTCCCTTTTTATTTGTATTCATTCAAATCTGTATGTATAAAATCCATGAAAACTATTGCTTTAATTATAGCCTAAATAAAAAAATCCTGTCATTATTTTTGTGAAATAAATACAAAATAATGGCAGGATAGCATAACATGTTTTGTTGATATGTGATTAACCGGAATAAAACAGGTAATTCGAGTAAGGAAAAACTCCCCGGCTGATTAATCGTTGCTTAAATTTTAATGAAATGAAGCTGTACTGCAGGATAATCTCCCTGTGAAAGATTTATGGCGTAGCCTCCGTACATAAGAGCTGCACCGGTGAATGAAAGCCCGGTGCCTTCAAGCTCATAGACTGCTGTTTCATCAAGACCCTTCAGCTTTACATTTTTGATGTGAGCATTGGCCTCAGGTTTCTTTACAACCATGTTAAGAAGAGCCTCTGATCTGTCAGCTGAAACAAACTCCCAGGCCTTGTATATCTCATGATCCTCCTTACGGCCGAGTCTAAAGTAGTCTCCTCTCTGAATGAGACTGTAGTATCTTTCAAAGGTCTTTATCTGCTCTTTTATGGTCTCGCGGTCTTCAACTGATGCCTTAGTTATATCAAGCTCGTAACCGAAGGTTCCCGACATGGCAACTATTCCTCTTGTATTAAGCGGTGTAGTTCTGCCTGTCTGATGGTTTGGTACGGCTGAAACATGGCTTCCCACTGTACTTACAGGATAGCCGAAGGAACTGCCCTCCTGGATCTCCAGTCTTTCGATGGCATCGGTGTCATCAGAGCACCAGATCTGCGGACAGTAGTACATCATGCCTGCATCGTAACGTCCGCCGCCACCGGCGCATCCTTCTATCATGAGATCAGGATATGCCTTCAGTATCCTGTCTAACAGTGAATAGGTTCCCAGTATAAATCTGTGGGCAGCTTCACCCTGGCGGTCAGCAGGAAGATGGTTTGAAAATACATTACTGATGCTTCTGTTGAAGTCCCACTTTATATATGAGATGTGAGCGTTTCCGAGAACCTTGCTTATACAGTCGAAAAGGTAGTCAACCACCTCACTGTTGCTCATATCGAGAACCATCTGGTTACGTGACATGGTAGGACGTCTTTCAGGGTCCCTAAGAGCCCATTCAGGATGCTTTCTGAAAAGCTCGGAGTCCTCGTTTATCATCTCAGGCTCGAACCAGAGTCCGAACTTCATGTCCATCCTATCAAGCTCGTCGGAGATACGCTTAAGTCCGCCCTGAAGCTTTTTCTCATTGACGAACCAGTCGCCGAGACCGGAGTTGTCGTCATCACGCTTTCCGAACCATCCGTCATCGAGGACCATCATTTCGATTCCGAGCTCTTTTGCACTTTTTGCTATATCAAGGATCTTTTCACTGGTGAAATCGAAGTAGGTTGCCTCCCAGTTGTTTATGAGAACAGGCCGTCTCATATCAAGGTACTTTCTGTCACAGACATTCTCACGGATTATGTGGTGGTAATTGTGGCTAAGCTCCGTGAGACCCCTGTCAGTAAATGACATGATCACTTCCGGTGTATGGAATGTTTCTCCTGACTGAAGATGCCATGAAAAGTTTTCATCATTAATTCCGGAAACTATCCTCACTGCCCCGGCCTGATCCTCTTCTATCTCGAACTTGTGGTTTCCGGAGTACATGAGCATCATGCCGTAGCACTCACCTCTGTCTTCATTGGCATCCCTGTCGCAGAGTATTACAAATGGATTTTCATGGTGGCTGCTCATGCCCCGCTTTGAACTGATTACAGCTATGTTCTGAGTGAGCCTGTTGCGGGTCATGGAACGCTCCATGCAGTGTCTTCCTGCGAAATGTATCTCATCCCAGCATCCGAAAGGCACGTCAAGCATTGCGGAAGATGCTTTTCTTAGTTCAATGCTTACATCAGAAACATTAACAAAAGCAGTATGTCTCGTTATGACATCCTTCTCTGGGAATACAGAATAGTAAAGCTTAAGCTGTAAACCTATTACGCTGTCCTCCAGTGTGATGACAAGAGTTTCTGCCTCTTCACCATACTGTCTTACAGAAGGAATTCCGGGAATCTCAGGTTTTACTCCGAGTATTTCATGAGACTTGTATCGAAAATCGCAGCTTCTGCTTCCGTTTTCTGAAATGAGATTTACAGAACTTATTCTGTAGTCGCCGACATTGGAACCGGAGAACTCCTGTGGAAGTACGTCAATTGAACGGCCTCTGTCCAGCCTGTTCTCATAAAGGTTTCCGGAGAAGCCCCTGTCTATAGGCACTATCTGATAGCTCATATCAGCTCCATGAGTGTTCCTTCCGTAATAATTATGTATGAGAAGGCCGATGTCATCTACCTGCATCTGATATTCGGTGTTCTTTGTTGTCAGCCTGAAAATCTTTTTTGATTCTTCAAAAGTTATTGCCATAATATTATCCCTCCGATAGTTTTCAGGTTTCTAAACATGTCATAGGAAAAGTGTTCAGAAATCCGGCTGCATCCCTATTTCGTGTGCCAGTGATGGATGAGCCATGTACAAGTATACAGGGAGATTTTCGTTATTGAAATCGGATTTTGTTAAAAAATTTAAGCAAACATTCTACTTAATGTTTCCCTTGATTATGCCTACAGAATCTCAGTCTATTTTAATCTTCAGGTTCATCACACATCTTTATAAGTTGTTTCTTCGAATAATTTCTTTGACTATAAACAACTCAACTGATTTTTTCGGTTGCTCTTTTTATGTAATCTGCGCAGATTTCAAGAAGATCATCAGGTAGAACTTCTATAACCTTCGCATTTCTACTATTAAGGTCAATGGCTCTTATCTGAAAGGGCAGCATCACTCCTTGGGTTATAGTTCTGCTATCCAATTCGATTTCTAACGGATATGTCTTGTTTTTAGTTGTGATTGGAACACAGAGATTGATTAAAGTAAAAAAACGAAACCAAGTCTAAAATACTTGATTTCGTTTATATAGTAAAACTGCCAGCTTTTATTTGTAATCAGCTAATCATTTTCCCATCCCTTACACACGTCGCACCAGCCTTCAGCTCCTGTAACTGTTTCAAGTTCCGAAGGCGTCAGTTTAACTGAAGTAAACTCATTGCCTCCGGCAGGATGAACGTATTCAAATCTTTTCATGGATACATCCAGCCAGATCGGAATGTTCTCGGACACCGCGAAAGGGCACACTCCGCCAGGTTGAAATCCTGTAATATTCTCCACCTGATCTCTCGGGATCATATGAGGCTTGGTATGGAATAATGTCTTGAATTTTGAACTGTTGACCTTGCCATCACCGGCCATCACGACTATTACAGGCTTTTCATTAACGATGAAAGACAATGTTTTTGCTATCTCCGGTTCTGTACATCCTATCTGCTGTGCCGCATGTTCCACGGTATCTATTGTCTCAGTATGCTCAGTCAGTCTGTCACCAAGATTTTTTGAAACAAGAAACTTTTTCACCTTTTCGTTCACCATGCTCAATCACTCCATTCATTATATTCAACCATGAAAGGGACATATTTTGCCCCGCAAACACAAGAGTGAAAAAATTTATTTTTCACTCTTGTATCTTTATTATCAACTCACTATTCTTTTTCAGCAATTTTATTATTTTTAAGCCCATATGTAAAAAAGAAAATACTTATGGTTGGTTATAATCAATTCCTTTAATAAAGACCTGTTGTCTTTAGTTCGATTTGTTTCTTCATCTATACTGTTCTGCTTGTTATAACTGATTATATATTAAATTTAGATTTTGGTGATATTAATATGCTCAGATATATGTAACCATACTAAACATATTAAATATCACACAAGAAAGGGATTTTTTATGAAACGTATAGTTACAATTCAGGATATTTCATGCTTAGGCAAATGCTATTAACTATATACAAAAGAAATCAGCAGTACCTTAATTTACAGGTACTGCCGATTTTTTTCATTCAGCTTTATCTAACGATGGCGTATGCCATATCTGCAAAATACATTGCAAGCATGAGACCGCCCTCAACCCTCGAAATCCTTCTGTTGCTGATGGAGAAAACAAGGGCTACAAGAGTCACGACTACAAGTATCATCATGTCGATACAGGAAGCGATGTTTACCTCCACCGGATGGATGGTTGCAGAAATTCCGAGTATGAAAAGAATATTGAAGATGTTGGAACCAATGGTGTTTCCTATAGCCATGGCAGCTTCCTGTTTTCTTATGGCCACAATGGATGTAACAAGCTCAGGAAGTGAAGTGCCGAAAGCAACTACAGTAAGACCGATGAGAGTTTCTGTCATACCTGCGGCTCTTGCTATCTCCTTTGCGCAGTAAACCACAACCTGTCCTCCTGCAATGATGATACCGAGTCCTGCAAGGATCATAACAACAGATTTAAGAACACTGTACTGAGGGACATCCTCAGCCTCTTCCTTACTCTTTCTTGCCGCAATAACAAGTGTTGCTATGTATCCGATAAGGAGAAGCACCAGAAGGATACCCACAGGTCTTGTGACTACACCTGCATGCTGTGATACATCAACATTTAAGAATCCTCCGCTCATAAGGATAGGTCCGCAGCTTGCGAGTAATGCTATGATGGTAATGATTATGGAGAAAGGTATATCTCTCTTGATTACAGCATTATCAACCGCCATGGGCTTCATAACTGCGCATATTCCGAGGATTGCAAGGAGGTTGAAGAAGTTGGATCCTACAACATTGCTTATTGCTATCTCATTTGAACCCTGAAGTGAAGCAGATGTACTTACCGCAAGCTCCGGAGCACTGGTGCCGAGAGCTACTATGGTGAGTCCGATGATGAGACTTGGAACATGAAAGATTGCTGCGATCGAAGAGCTGCCGCTTACGAACATGTCAGCGCCCTTTATAAGGGCAAACATTCCCAATGCCAGAAACAAGATGTACAGTAAGATCATTTCATACCTCCAAAAAACTGATGACTAAGGAGCATCTGTCACTATGAAACATAAAAAAGCGAGACTCCTACTGCGTTATGCAGTAAAAGTCTCGCTTTTTACAACATATTCCGGGGACACTGTCCCGTACTGACGAAATATGCAACACCTCCGGTGGAAGCTACTCCCTTAAACTTAATGCCGAGTATAGGTGGTTAATGTCCCAACGTCAACCTTGTTTAGAAATAGTTTTTAAATTTTGTCGATTTATTTAAATCCTGCATTTTCAAAATCAATTTTTTGTGCTGAATTTATTCACCTTTAAAATTCTTAATGGTCTCTGAAATCCTCGAAGCCGGCCTGGTAAGCCTTGATAAAGATTCACCTTTGTTAATGGTGTCTATGATAGCCGCGATATAACGTTCCATATTTATGCTGAAATAGTATTTCTTTTCAAGTAATTCCTTTTTCTGAACCACGAGATTTGTTGTGAATATCCTGTCAAAAAATCCCTTGTCGAAGGCTTCGTCAAATTTATCAAAGCCTTTTGAAAAGAGTCCGAAGGTGGCAAACATAAAAACTCTCTTTGCCCCCCGCTCCTTCAGCTGACGCATTACATCAAGCATGCTTCCGCCGGAATCTATCATATCGTCTATAACTATAACGTCCATTCCGGAAACATCACCGCCGCAGAAATCATGTGCAATTATGGGATTAGACCCGTTCACTATGGTGGAATAATCTCTTCTCTTATAGAACATGCCTATGTTCACTCCGAAAAGTGACGCAAGAAAAACCACTCTTTCGGTGGCTCCCTCATCCGGAGCTATGAACATCAGATGTTCCTTGTCGATGATTATATCTTCGTACTCGGTAAGCAGTCCCTGAGTAAACTGGAGAGCAGGAGATATATTTTCTATGCCGTTAAGGGGAACTACATTGGCCATACGTGGGTCATGGGCATCGAAAGTGATAACATTATGCACTCCCATAGACTCAAGCTCTCTCAGCATAACCGCACAGTCAAGGGACTCCCTCATGGTTTTTCTGTGCTGCCTGCTTTCATAAAGAAAAGGCATGATGACATTAATACGGGAAGCCTTACCGTTGCAGGCGGCAATGATGCGTTTCATATCCTGGTAATGGTCGTCCGGAGACATACGGTTAAGACTTCCATCCATTTTGTAGGTTATGGTATTGTTGCAAACGTCCACAAGAATATAGATATCCTTGTCTCTTACGGATTCCTTCAGTATTCCTTTAGCCTCGCCGCTGTTGAATCTCGGACACTCACATGGGATGAGAAAGCTCTCTCCTCTCCAGCTCTGAAGAATTCTGTCTATTTTCTCCCCTATTGTGATTGCAGATTCCAATGCTATCAATCCAATCTTTTGAGCCATCCCGCCACCTCCTTTGTTTTTTCAGCAGAAAGAAACACTCTATATAGCAGTCCTCTACTATTCTTCGACAAAAGAGTTAAAGCTGATAAGAAATTTGATTTGTCCGGAATCAAAACCTGTTACTGCTGCTTTGCACTGACTCTGGCTCCCTCTTCAACAGAATTCACGATAAAAGCATTACCACCCACAACAACGTTGTCTCCGATGATGGTTTCTCCTCCAAGTATGGAAGCATTGGAATAGATGGTAACATTGTTTCCTATGGTAGGATGACGCTTCTTTCCCTTCAGGCTCTGTCCGCCGCGGGTTGAAAGACCTCCAAGGGTAACTCCCTGATATATCTTTACGTGATCACCTATGACGGTTGTCTCACCTATAACTATGCCTGTTCCATGGTCAATGAAGAAATAGTCACCTATCGTGGCTCCCGGATGAATATCGATACCTGTCTTTCCATGAGCATACTCTGTCATGATTCTCGGTATCATGGGAACGCCGAGAAGTGAAAGTTCATGGGCCATACGATAGATCGAGATGGCAAAAAATCCGGGATAAGACAGTATTATCTCATCCATTCCCGCTGCTGCGGGATCACCTTCAAATCCGGCCTCAACATCAGTTTCAAGAGTTTTTCTGATGCGTGGTATGCGGCTCATAAATTCAAGAGTTATTTTCTCCGAATCCGAATCATCTTTTCCCTGATACTTAAGAACTATGGATATCTGCTTGTTCAAATGAAAAATAACATCCTCTATGGTTGCGGACATATTGTTCTTTAATGTATATATCCTGTAAACCTTATCGCTGTAGTAACCCGGATAAAGTATTTTTAACAGCTTCTCAACCACATCCACTATTGCTTTTTTATCGGGCTGATTGCATATATCGATATGATTGACTGTTCTATCATCCTCGTAATCAGAGAGGATCATGTTCACGACTTCTTCAATTCTTTTTTCATCATTAGGCTTCACTTCAAAAGCTCCTTTTTATTCCTATTAATTCACCGGACATATGATTAACATAATAACACTTGTTTTATTTTTTGACACATATTTTTTATCCGGCTTCAGAGCTTTTGATATCATTTTTAAAATGAATTCAATACTACTTCCTTTGCTTCATTTTCTGTTAAAGGTTTACCCCATATATATCCCTGAATATAATCGCATCCGATTTTCCGGAGAGTTTCAAGCTGTTCATCAGTTTCAACTCCTTCTGACAGAACATCTATACCCATGATATGTCCAAGGGAGATAATGGTTGAAACATATTTTTTTGATGTTTCATTGTTATTCATATTGTCTATGAATGATTTATCTACCTTAAGAAGCGTTGCCGGGAAATTAAAAAGGTAGCTGAGTGATGAGTATCCTGTTCCGAAATCATCTATAGCTATATGTATGCCCATTGCCTTTAGCTCACCTATACACTTGGATGCTTTTTCAACAGACTCTATCAGGATAGACTCAGTGATCTCAATTTCCAGATTTCTGGGTGACAGATTACAGGTATCAAGAATTTCCTTAAGCTCATCAAGGAAGTGCCTTTTCATGATATGCTTAACAGAGATATTGATACTGAGAAGTATGTCCGCATCGGTCTCCTGAATGAGATTTCCGATAAACTTTGCCGCTTTTCTGAAAACAGCGCTGTCAACCTTATCTATGAGACCTGCTTTTTCCGCAATAGGAATAAACTCTCCGGGGGGAATAAACTCCCCATTTTTGTTTTTCATTCGGGCAAGAGCCTCAAAACCTCTCAGCTTATGATTCATATCAAACTGGGGCTGCAGATTAAAGAAGATACTGTTGTTGATGATGGCTGTTTTTATTTCATTCTCCACTTCTGTTACATGCCTGTCTATAAGCATATCATCAGTGAAACGAAGAATTTTATTATCTTCTTTGCTCTCCTTTGCCTTAAGCATGGCTTTGTTGGAGTAGGAAAACAGTGAATCAGCATCAGAACCATCTGCGGGATACTCGGCATAACCGTAGGCTGCGGAAATGTGAATTTCGTAATCATGGATGAGCAGCTTGTTGCCAAGTACATCTCTGTACATGTGAAGAGTATTAATGAGATCTTTAATTGATCTGTACTTTCTGATTATGAGATTAAATTCATCTCCACCGACTCTGGCAATAAAATCAAGGGTTCCGGAAGCGCCCATATCTGCAAGAAGCTTCCATTTTGTCGATAATTCCATCAGGACCTCATTACCTATATCAAAGCCCATGGTGTCATTAATATCATTAAAGCCGTTCAGATTTATGGAAACAACAGTAAAAGGCTGATTCTTTTTTACGAGGTCATCCACAAGTTCGGCACATGCAAATCTGTTGGGAAGACCTGTCAGTATGTCAGTAACAGCCTGTTTTCTGAGTTTATCCTGATACCTTTCGATGCCTTTATTTTTAAAATAAATGACTATAAGAGTAAGTATAGTTACCAGTGTTACAAATACGCCGGAGATATTGGAAATATTCTGACTTCTCATGGTATTTGAAATGATCATCGGAATATTGAGAAGTAATACAGATATGGAAATGGTGAATCCCACATCACCGTAATAGAGGGTGAGTAAAATAGCGAAAATATTGCAGATTGATGACAGTACTCCTGCAAAGGCATTCAATCCGAAGGATGTGCCGTTATAATCAATCGCAAAGTTTGAATTCAACAAAAACGGCATAACAAAATAGGATCCGAGATACAGAATTGAAAGTACTATAAGCCCGGACACAGGTGACTTTCTTTCAGAAGAAAGATTATCCAGTGTTTTTTCCAATATACGTTTTTTTGTGTTTTGTATTTTCATAATTTTCGGCAAATCAATCAAATTTTAACAGTGTTTAAAATGTTACAATCACGTTCAAATAATTTACGTCTATTATATCATGTTGAAGTTTCTCTCAAAAGCCCCATGACAGTCTTTTCAAAAAAAGAGAAGACCTGAAATTCAAGTCTCCTCTTTAATGATCTTATCCTGTATGACTGATGACGGTAATATACTAAGCCCCGTCAGAATACAACCTGAACTTTATTCCCTGATTCATCATGCCTTGATATATTCTGCAGCTTCGTTTGCTGCGATATATCCGGAATCTATACATAATCCATAGCAGTAACCCGGAACATCGTAGTATGGGCTGTAGTAGAGACTTCCATTATCTGTACCTACCACATAAAGTCCTTCCATAGGCTGGTTTTCTATATCCAATGCCCGGAGACTGTCGTCTGTACGGATTCCACCGAAGGTTGACCATGCTGAAGGCTCACACTGTACTGCATAGAACGGACCCTGTGAAACCTTTGAAAGGTACCATGGAGAAGTACCGAACTTTGAATCGACACCATCCTCACAGAACTTGTTGTACTCTTCTACTGTTTCCTTGAGATTTGTAAGACCGAATTTCTCTCCCAGCTCTTCAATGGTATCAGCCTTTGCAAGCCATCCTTCCTTAAGACCTTCCTCGATATCCTCAGGAAGCTTGTCCAGTATTCTGTCCTTGAAGTAGTTTCCTATGAACCAGTTCTTTTCATTAGCGCCCTTCTTTGTGGTGTACTCATAAAGGCCCTCTGTTGCCATGGCATCCACATAAGCCTGATCAACGATACCGTACCAGGGAGCGTTCAGTATGATCTGCTCAGAACCGTAACTCATAGGATAGTCACAGAGCAGACCCTCATTGATGAAACGTTTTCCTTCGCCGTCTACAAGGAGATTTCCGTAGAGACCGAACTTGAACCAAAGGTTCTGATCATACTTATCCTGCTTTGCAGGTCTTGTAGCCTTACTGTTTGTTCCGCCGTACTCACATGGACAATATCCGAAGGTCTTACTGAGAACAGCACCCGCATCAGCTGTCATAAGGATACCGTCACCTGTGCACAGGCTGTTTCCTCCTGATGCTGCATTTAACTTACGTGTTTTTAGGAACTTCTCCTGAAGATCACGGTTTCCGAGATAGCCTCCCGCCGCAACGATAACAGCCTTGGCATTAACAGTGACTTTTGTTCCATCGGCCTTAACAGCATGAAGCCCCTTTGCTTTTCTTCCGTCCATGATGAGATCAGTTGCCTGAGTGTTATAGATCACTTCCACACCTGCATCTGCCAATGCCTTCTCCCACATCTCTACTCTTTCCTCAAGAGGATTTGTGATAAGGTGGAATCCGCCCTTCTCACCGATAAAAGGTGTTTCGAAACGGAAGTTTGCCTCCTTCATCTCGTATCCGATTCCAACAAGCTTCTCAACTGCATTCTTTGATTCAGTGAGACATCTGTACATAAGAGCAGGATTAGGAGTCCAGTGTGAGTATTCCATTACGTGCTGGAATACTTCGTCTACTGTCAATGTGGTACCGCCTTCTTTTGCGTGAAGAACCGATGTATCCACAGCGAAAGGCCCTGAAACCTTGATTCCGTTTACGCCTGCAACAGATCCTGACTTTTCAATGGTAAGAACCTTAAGTCCTGCCTGACCTGCAGTAATGGATGCCATAAAACCTGCAGCTCCGCAGCCGATAACTGCAAGATCCACATCATAGGTTTCATCTGCGCCGGGTGTTACCGACAGTGTCCTGGAAAGCCACTCTGCTTTATCTCCTCCTGCCTGAGCCACGCAGTCTGCGATAGCTTCCTTAACGGCACGTGAAGAATTGGTTGCACCTGTAATTGCATCAACGCCTCCTGCCTGATTCTCGATTATGGCAGGAATCAGAGTATCTTCGACCTGACTGAAAAGTACAGGAGTTTCTCCCTGCTCCAGAACCTTAACTGCCGTAAGTTCAGTATCACTGAAAGTACACTCTACGGTTATATTGCTGATATTACCGTATGCAGTGGCTTTATAGGTTCCGGCCTTGTAAATTGCGTTTACAGCCTCCTTGGCCGCTTCTGTCGCAGCCTCTGTGGAAGCTGCAGTGGTTTCCGCCGCAGCGGTGGTCGCAGCAGCCGCAGTGGTCTCTGCAGCCTGACTGGTTGCCGAAGGAACATCCTGAGAACCGCAGGCTCCCAAAAGTCCTGTTGCTGCGATGGCTGCACTGCCTTTCAAAAAGTCACGACGTGAAATCTTTTTCATCTTAATTACCCCCGAAATTTTGCATTATTTGCAATAATTGCCCTACAAAATATTCTAATAGCTAATTTCCCGGGGGTCAATCATTTTTCTTTAGGATAATATGCTGTGGAAATTTCTTTTTATTTAAAGTTAATATAAGTATTATAGACAAATAATGTGTTATTAATATTCTTATAATATACATCATCAACAATATCTGTTTTTTACATCCATCTGCAATTTTGTCTTACAAAATCCCGCTTTGATATACCTGTGAAAATATATTATTCACTCAAGGTGAATAGTCAAAATCTTTTTTCAATGTTATAATCATTCTATGTATCATGATAGGAGGTATCTCATGGATAAGTTTGATATTGATGCTCTCAGAGACAACGCAAGAGAGTTAAGAAACAGTATGAAGAATTATAGAGAAGACGCAAGAGACCGCGCTGAGCTCCTTTTACAGAAGTTAAAGCTGCAGGATTACATCGAGAAGAAGAAAGAGGATGACAGAATCAGGAACACTCTTCTCACCATTCTCGCAATTATCGGAATTGTTGCTTCAGTAGCCGCCATTGCATATGCAGTTTATCGTTTTGTTGCCCCTGATTATCTTGAAGATTATGATGATTATGAAGATTGTGATGACGAAGACGATGACGTTGTTGCCGAAGACTGATATCTCACTGAACTTTTAAGACATGGTCAAGACACCATGTCTTTTTTTTACCTACTCGATGTTGTGTTGCTTCTCCCTATATAGTAAAATGAATTGCCTGCTAACTATGTTTTGTTTGTATCTATAGGAGACAATATTTATGGAATTATGTGCCAATGCAGAAAGATGCGGAGGATGCTTTTATCAGGGAAAGACCTATGATGAAGAGCTTAAGATAAAGGAACAGGGCTTACATGAGCTTTTGGAGCCTGTTATAAATACTGATGATTACACTTTCGAGGAAATAGTACCATCTCCCATATGCGAGGGATATCGCAATAAGATGGAGTTCTCCTTCGGTGATTCTGAAAAGGACGGTCCTCTTACCCTTGGACTTCACCAGAAGCACAGCTTCTTTAACATTATAAATACCGATATATGCTCTCTTCCCCATAGCGACGCAAATGAAATAATACGTGCCACAAGAGAGTATTTTTCAAAACTTGAAATTACATATGAGCATAAGAAAGCACATGAAGGCTATCTCAGGCACCTTCTTTTCAGAAGAGCCATAAAAACAGGAGAAATCCTTGTTGATCTTGTCACTACCTCACAGTGGGACAGCGCCATGCGTGTAATAGCGCCACAGGAGGTTTACGAAGAAAGAGCAAAAGAGCTTTCGGAGTGGTTCAACAGAAGATACAGCCCAAAGGCTCAGAAAAAGCACAAAAAGCCTACACCTGACAAGTATATAAGAGTGGCTCCTCCTATGAAGGAAGAAGATGTTTTAAATGGCTGGAAAGACACTCTTCTTAAATTAAAGGAAGATGGAAAAATCGAAGGAACATTTGCAGGTATTCTTCATACTGTCAATGATTCTCTCGCTGATGCGGTCACGGATATGGGGACCACTGTTCTCTATGGACAGAGCTTCTTCTACGAGGAAATCCTTGGGCTTCGTTTCCGTATTACCCCCTTCAGCTTTTTTCAGACCAATTCTCTCGGTGCCGAAAAGCTATATGAAAAGGTTCGTGAATATGCGGGTTTCAGGGAGTTAAAAAAGGAACAGGAAAACTCTGATGTTAAAAAGCCTGTGATCTACGATCTCTATTCAGGGACCGGAACCATCACCCAGCTTATGAGCAGTGTTGCAAGTAAAGCTGTTGGTGTAGAGATTGTTGAAGAGGCTGTAGCCGCTGCCAGAGAAAATGCTGAGCTTAACGGAGTCACAAACTGTGATTTCATCGCCGGAGATGTTCTTAAGGTCATCGAGGAAGGCGGAAGACTTATAAAAGAAGACGGAAGCTATGAGGATGCGCCGAGACCTGATTTCATCATTCTTGATCCTCCAAGAGACGGTATTCATCCTAAGGCTCTTACAAAGATCATTGATTACGGCGTAGACAGACTTATCTATGTTGCATGTAAGCCAAAGAGTCTCGCAAGAGATCTGGTTCCTCTCCAGGAGGCCGGATATAAGGTACTTAAGCTTTGTCCTGTTGATATGTTCCCGAGAACCAATAACTGTGAGTGCATCGCACTTCTGGAAAAAATCTAATATAAATATTTTTTAATTCAAAAAGGAGACAGTCCAAAACTGCCTCCTTCTTTTGACTCATTTGATATGAGTGTCAAAGCCTATACAGGAACACTTCCCGTTCCTCTGCATTCATACTATTCTTCAACTTTTTTCAGCTTTGCAAAACTTGCCAGCATCTTTTTCTGACCGGCCTTTTCAAATTCTACAGTAACTTCAAAATCCTTCTTGCCATCGGTTACAGAAAGAACTTTTCCGCGTCCGAACTTGATATGACTTACTGTATCCCCTTCTTTATAGTCAAGGGAACTTAATTTCTGCACCCCCTGTGAAACAAGATTCTTGGGAATGCCTGAACCGCTGGTTTTCTTTGGAGTTCCCGCGCCGGTACTTCTGTTCAAATATCCCGTGGAACCCATACCGCTTAAACCATAGCTGTTGGCGCCAAAGCCTGATGAACCGAAGCCTCCCGATGAACGGTTTCCTCTTCCGCCTATAGTATTTCCAAAGCTGTCCGAACCGAATCTATATTCATCCAGTTCATTATACTTCTGACTCTCACGCCTGTTCTTTCTGTAATCCCCGCAGCTTCCTGAACCGTATGAACTGCCATGACCGTAACCGGAACCAAAGGCATCCGCAAACGGCATTTCATCCTCACCGTATCTGTTGATAAAAGACTTCCTGCACATCTCATCAGGTATTTCATTGATAAACATGGACGGCTTCATTCTCTCGAAGTTTCCGTTTACCATACGTGAACGGGCACTTGTCATAACAAGCTCCTCTTCAGCTCTTGTAATACCGACATAGCAAAGACGTCTTTCCTCTTCAAGATCTTCATGGTCCTCCATGGATCTGTAGCCCGGAAAAAGACCGTCACTCATACCAACAAGGTATACCTTTGGAAATTCAAGTCCCTTGGCTCCGTGAAGGGTCATAAGAGTGAGAAGATCAGTATTGTCATCCTTTCTGTCTATATCCGCAACAAGAGAAACCTCTTCCAGGAACTCACTCAGCTTCGGTTCCTCGGCATGAGCCTGATAGTCGGCTGCCTTGTTAATGATTTCCTCAATGTTCTGGAATCTGGTCTCTGCTTCGATGGTTCCCTCTGCCTTTATCTCTGTTCCGTATCCGGTATCATCACGAATGGACTCAATAAGCTTCTGAATGGAAAAACTCTCCTCATCCATTGCATTCTGGTCAAGATAACCGGCGATACGAAGTCTGTACTTCCAGTTCTCAACCATCTCAGTGAACTCAAGAAGTTTTTTTCCTGCTTTTCCCGAAATGCCTATAAGCTCTGCCTTTGTGGCCGCCTCGTACATGGTCACAACATGCTCCGGAGTTGTATTGGCCGCAGCAAATACTCTAAGCTTTTCAAGGGTGGCATCACCGATACCGCGCTTAGGTACATTGATGATACGTTCAAATGCCACATTATCCGCAGCATTGGCAATCACCTTCATATATGCAAGAACATCTTTTATCTCACGTCTCTGATAGAAGTTTACACCGCCTATAATCTGATAAGGTATGTTCATCTTTATGCACTGCTCTTCCATAAGACGGGACTGGGCATTTGTACGATAAAGAATAGCCTGGTCATGGTAGGCTCTCGGTGTATTCTTAACCTCTCTTACTACAGCATAAGCTTCATCATTGGCACTGTCGAACTCCTGAAAGGTAACATCGGCACCACCCTTTTTGTCGGTCCAGAGACGCTTCTGCTTACGGCCCTTGTTGTTCGCGATGACAGCATTGGCACAATCAAGGATCTTTTCTGTGGAACGGTAATTCTGCTCAAGCTTTATTACCCTTGCCCCCGGAAAGCTCTTCTCAAAGGAAAGAATATTTTCGAGATTTGCTCCACGGAACTTGTATATACTCTGATCATCATCACCTACAACACAGATATTTTTATACTTTCCTGCAAGCTTGTGAATGAGGTTGAACTGTATATCATTGGTATCCTGATACTCATCCACAAGTATGTATCTGAATCTCTCCTGATAATACTGAAGTACCTCAGGCTCCGTATCAAGAAGCTCAACTGTCTTTAAAAGAAGATCATCGAAATCCAGTGCATCGTTCTGATGAAGCTTCTTCTCATACAGTGTGTAGCACTCGGCAATTTTCTTTTCAGTGAAATCTCCTCCTGAAATCTGCTTTCCGAAATCCTCAGGAGACATACCCTCATTCTTTGCCTTGGAGATAGCTGACAGAACAGCCCTGTCCTTGATCTTCTGATTATCGATATTAAGCTCTTTAAACACCTGACGCATTACGGTCTTCTGATCATCTGTATCATAAATCGAGAAATTGGAAGTATATCCAATTCTTTCGATATGACGACGCAGCATACGGACACACATGGAATGGAAGGTTGAAACCCAAACCTCTCTTGCCCGGACACCAACTATCTTATCAACACGGTCTCTCATTTCTCCGGCTGCTTTGTTTGTAAATGTTATGGCCAGGATGTTCCACGGCTGAACATCGCAGTTTTCGATGAGGTAGGCTATACGATGAGTAAGAACTCTTGTCTTTCCTGATCCTGCTCCGGCAAGTACCAGAAGAGGTCCTTCTGTATGTCTTACTGCATCACACTGTTCCTTATTTAAAATTCTTTCAAGATTTTCCATGTTACTCCTAAATCTCTTATTATTTTAACGTCGCTCGATTATAACACATGAGTCTTTAGGGGTCAAAAGTATTTATTGTGGCAAAAAATGGATTGTGTTATACTTTACGGCATGGACGAAAAATACTTTGAAGAATTAATTGAATATTTTCATTCTCTTGATCATATCACCACTGAAGATATACCAAACATAGATCTTTACATGGATCAGGTGACCGGTTTTATGGATCAGCATCTTGATCCCATTAAGAGACATCACGAGGACAAGGCACTTACGAAGACCATGATCAACAATTATGCGAAGAACAAGCTTCTGCCTCCTCCTGACCGTAAGAGATACAACAGAGAGCATATGCTCATTTTACTGTTCATCTACTATTATAAGGGCATCCTTCAGTTAAATGATATTGAGGTCATCCTTAAGCCTCTCAATGAGAAATATTTTTCCGGACATCCCTCAGTGACACTTACAGATATCTATGATGAAGTGTTTACTCTGGAGCCTGATGAGAAGAAAAGGATCTTTGCCGAAGTTGAAACCATGGCAAAGATGTCGCTTGATTCCTTCCGTGCCGATAATCCCAAATTTTCCGGAATTTCCGACGAAGACAGAGGGGAACTCCAGCTTTTTTCTTTTTTGTGTGAACTTGGATTGGATGTATTCATGAAAAAGCTGCTTATGGAAAAGATAGCTGACAAGCTTCATGAAGCAGAGCTTTCAAGACAGGCCGCAGAAAGAGCCATGAAGAAAAAGAAATAATGTTTTATTAGTTAATTATAAATAAGGAGGCAAACGATCATCGGTCGTTTGTCTCTTTTTTCGCGATACGGCTGTCAAGCGTCTATCCTGTTTGCATAAGCGGACCATAACAGAATTAATGAAATCGGGCAGGGTATTTCTACCCTGCCCGATTAATCGAATCATTTCTTTTTCAGATTATCTTCATACCCCAGTCTCTCAAATACCATATCGTATCCGTCTGCTCCGTAATTAAGGGAACGGTTTACTCTTGATATAGTAGCTGTAGAAGCTCCGGTTGCTTTTGCGATGTTCAGATAAGTCTCTCCCTCACGAAGCATCTTGGCAACTTCATATCTCTGTGCCATGGAAAGAAGTTCATTGATGGTGCAAACATCCTCAAAAAACTTATAGCATTCATCCTTAGACTTAAGTGTAAGGATTGCATCAAATAAATGGTCTACCTCTTTTGTCTTTAATTTACTGTTCATATCCAAATCCTCTGTCTTTATACGTCAGCCAACACGTATTTTGCAAAGCAATAGACTGACGTTTTATGGCTGACCTGTACAAGGCTGCATCGCCATATCATTCTTTGATTATTCGCTTTATTGTTTTAGCGTGTTAATTCTTTGAACTTTTACACTTTATAACACGAAAGTAGTATAACATTCACCATATTTCATTTCAAGTGAAAAGTTGCAATATAAAAGGGCATGTACTTTTGCAACACACCCCTTGTTATTGTATAACTCAGACGTATACTTTACATAATTCGAAATTATATATCAATAGGTTTTACTTTACGACATTTTATGATATGTATTTAAATTTTTAATTCGTTAAAGTATTACCGCATCGCTTTACTGTACTTGTCTTATGAACTTCTCTTTTCAAACCTGGAAAGAAAAAAACAAGTCATTACCAGGATATGGCATGACTTGTTTTCTTTATTCCTATTGATTTAGTTCCAGGTGATAGGTGTAGGTCTTCTGGTATCAAATACGGTCTTAACATCCATCAGATCGGAAAGTTTACTGTCCTGTCCGGAGTAATCCATCCACATTCTGTAGCCGTCCAGGTTTCTGCGTCCCTGTCTTACAAAATTGCTTCCGAATTGTACCCATGCCGGATTTGAATCCACGTTACAGAAATATCTGAATCCTGCATTCTGAAGCATATTGAACTTTTCATTTTCAGTTGTGTATGGATGCCAGTCTGCAATATCAGCTCCGAAAGGATAGAGAATAATATCACAGTTGCCCGGCATGAGAGTCTCAACATTACGCTCCCATCTGTCTGTATCCTTGG
Organism: Oribacterium sp. P6A1; assembly: GCF_000702885.1. GTDB lineage: Bacteria > Bacillota > Clostridia > Lachnospirales > Lachnospiraceae > Oribacterium. The sequence continues at coordinate 119,697 of NZ_JNKO01000001.1, forward strand.
TAAGAGCAGCAAGATCTCTGTTGGTGAAATTCAGATGACCCCAGCTGTGTGAAGCCAGCTCGTAACCGTCATCAACAAGTGCCTGCATAAGTACCTTGCAGGTTTCTCTGTCATCAGCTATGTTAGGATTTGCCTTCATACTCGGGTCACGATTAGGTGAACTTTCATCGTAGGTTTCATCGGTTCTGTATCCAAGAACACCGTTATAACCTGTAAATGCTATGATAGCCTTTGCTCCTCTGTAGGAAAAATCAGGGTGCTGTTCGATGAAATTATCAAGTATGGGAACAATATCATAGTCGCCTATGGAAACATTGCCCGCTGCATCGGTATACTGAAGCTTCAGCTTGCCGTTCTCATCAAGAACCATCTTATCAGCAAAGCCCTTGCCTTCCATGTACTCATAGTAGCATACGTCATCTTCCGACATTACGAATGCTTTCTTTCCTTCCGGCAGCATGATCTGCTTCTTCACCATTTTCTCTGTACCATCCGGCTGAACTTCTATCTCTGCCATGTCGTGAAGTCCTACAAGCACATATCCTCTGTCATACATCTGCTGAAGTATGGCTTCAAACTCCGGTATGGTTGTCATAACCTGATTGAAGTCCTTTCCGGCTGCATCATTTGTAAATGCTCTGTCGGTATCAACACAAAGAATATGGAAGAAAACATGAGTCACCTGAGAATTGTCAAAAGGAACACAGGCTTCCGCTGCTGTTCTGTACTCCTGAATCTTCGCCTGTACTGTCGGATCAGCCCCATAGGCTGAATTGGAAAGGGTCTCAATAGCAGCATCATAGTCATACATAGCAGCCTTTATGTCACAGGCAGCTATAAGCTGATTCATATCCTCCTGAGCCGAAACACTTTCAGAGCTTATATCTGATTCAAGCGCAACTGTTGATTCTTCCGGAGCTGCAGTTGTTTCTACGGCGACCTTCTTACCGATGAGACCACTTAAATTCAGCTTACCTGTGAAAAACATTACTCCGAGAACAAGAACCACGACGATATCTATGGCTATCAGAATCGCAGAAAAACGCATCTGTTTTCTTTTTCTTACGTTCTGCCTGTGCCTGCTTCTTATAGCTTCGCGTCTTTCAGCAAGCCTTTCATCAAAAGACTTTTCTTCATCCGGATAATCGGTTATATCATCATAACTCCCAGTATCCGAATCCAGAAAGAAATCCTCGGAATTCTCCGGAACATCATCATAAGCTCTTCTTTCGGAACGATATGATTCTCTTTTATATTCAGAATCTAAATCATCTCCAGTAGGTACTCTTCTTGTATACTCATTTTCCGTTTTCTGCTGATTACTTTTTGAAGAATCGTTTCTTAATCGATCAGAATGTCTGGAACTGACGGAATTGTTTTGAGAAAACTTTTTCAAACTCATGATACTACCCTCTTCCTGATACGCCAGTCCTTTTAGATTTCACTGTTGGAAGTTCTGACGCTTTTTGCCATTTGTTTATTACAAATGACATATTATGTGATAAAATACCATCCGATTAATATCAAATCAGTATTACACATATTTAATGATTTTAACGCTTATCTTCCATTAGGGCAAGGTCATTGACATACTTTTGTCCTTTGTTATAATATGTAGTAATCAAAACTACGTCAAGAAACGTGGAGGTTATATGGATTACAAGGTTATAGGAGACAGCTGTTGTGATTACACACCTGAATTAAAGGCTGATCCTCATTTTTCTATAGTTCCCCTTACATTGGAAATCGGTTCTTATTCTGTAATTGATGATGAGAATTTTGATCAACTGGACTTTATCAAAAGACTAAAGGAGTCTTCTGAAGGTGCAAAAACCGCCTGTCCTTCTCCTGAAGCCTATAAAAAGGCCATTGAAGACAGTGATTCGGATGAAATATACATCATAACCATATCGGAACATCTTTCAGGATCTTACCAGTCTGCAGTTATCGGTCAACAGATGTATGAAGAAGAGCATCCCGAAAGCACAAAAAAGATTAAAGTTTTCAATACCAACACAGCTACTGCCGGTGAATTGAATCTCTGCCTCACCTTACAGGAGTTAAAGAACGAAGGAAAGACCTTTGATGAGGTTGTTAGTTACATGACTGATAAAATCGATGTCATGCAGATATATTTCGTTCTGGAATCTCTTGAAAACCTTCGAAAGAACGGACGACTTTCCGCTGTAAAGTCTTTCCTTGCATCAGCTCTTAACATCAAGCCTGTTATGACTGCAATCGGAGGAATCATTCAAAAGCTGGATCAGCAAAGAGGACTCAATAAAGCCATTAAACGTATGGTTCAGCTTGCAGTTGAAAGAGCCGGAGGTCCCGAAAAAACAAAACATATGCTTCTTACCATTACTCATGTGAACAATCTTGAGCGTGCCGAATATGTAAAAGAAGAGCTTTTAAAGCTTGCAAGCTTCCGCAGGATTGTTATTTCCAACACAATGGGTGTTGCCACAGTATATGCAGAGGATGGCGGTATCGTTATAGCTCTTTAATCAGGTAAAATAAACCGGCAGGATCATTCATCCTGCCGGTCTTTTTATCTGTAATCCATTACCAAAAACATCGGTTTTACCGTTACTACTTCATCATATTCTTTCTGAGAAACGGTCACATCGCTGTTGAGTTTTCTTAAATCATCTTTCATAGTCCTGAAGGCTTCTGCTACTGTTGTAGCCCTGCCCTCTCTTATGACTCTTATCATGCGTTCTATCACTACAGGATGTGCATACTGGGGCGGTATGGGGAAATCGGATCTGCCACTGATTGTTGAAGTCATATCCGAAAGTGCATCCTCCCATTCTTTTTGCGCACTCCGCTTGTTATTATGTCCTGTAGGAAGAATTCTTGAGGAAATAACTATAAAAATAAATGAAAATCCAAACAAAACAAAATATATTGCCATGCCCTGTCCTTTTAAAATTGCAAATATTCCGAATAATGCAGAACAAATTGCAAGCATAAGTATAACAAGAGCTACCTTCTGATATGTGGGATTTATTCTGTCTATAATCCTCTTCTGTTTAGCCGTTACGGAAAGTCGTGTATACTGTTCTGGATAAGTGTTTATAAGCCTTTCTGCATCTCGCAATTCTTTCACAGAGGCTTCCTGTGCCGGAGAAAGCTCTTTCAGGTATCTGGCCTTCTCTTCTTCCTCTGCTTTTCTTAATTTATATTCCGCCTCCACACTGTGCAGAGGTATTTCGGGCTTCATCTTTTTAAGTTCCGAAAGAAAGATATCAACCTCTTCTTCGTACTTAAAATTACATTGTTTTTCAAGTCCTGTTCCGTATTTTACAACAAGATAGGGCATAGTCCCGAAGATTCCCTTTCCGGAAAATCCTCCCTTACTCATGGCTACGCGTTTGAAGCATCTGCTGATGTCTCTGTAACTGATGTAGTAGCGTCTGTCTATAAAAAAACTGTTCAGGTATATGGCCTTTTTTCCAAGTCCGCACGGCCCCACCTTGATACATTTTTTTCTGTCTTCCCTAAGCTCTTCCCTGCTTAATGTTGTTGTTCCGAGACATATTGGAGTAAATAACATAATGTCCTCCTGTTGCTAAAAATTTGACAGGGTGTAGATTAACTGCACCCTGTCCGTAAATCAAATTGTCGAAGTGAAAATTTGTTCATAAGGATGAACTGTTTTCATTGTTATGATGAACAGTGTACGTTTACGTCTTTTCTGTGCATCATGCAAATATTTAATTTTCAATGTCAGTGGTCAGTTGACATTATCACAGACTCCGGTACTCCTCCTATTCAGTATCCGTAAGCCAGTGTCTCAGGCGTGAGCCAGATTAGCATTCTGATTTGTGCTGTACTTCTTTGAAGCTCTTATGAAGAGATACAGGAAGAATGCTGCGATGATGATTCCCAGTGGATATGCCACTGCAGTATTGTTTTTGAAGAATGGAATAAGTCCCAGACACTCAGGAGCCATCAGGAAGTATGTAGCTGAAACTGCTGACATAAATGTTGCAGGAACTGCGCATACCCAGTAATTTCTCTTCTCTCTTACGAGATACATAGCACCTGTCCAGAGTACCAGCATTGCCAGAGTCTGGTTTGTCCATGAGAAATATCTCCAGATAACTGCATAACTGAAAATTCCGAAAGAGTTTCCGAATCCGAGGAAAGCACCGCATCCAAGTAACGGAACACAAAGCTTAAGTCTGTTGGAGAAGGATTCCTGATCCATCTTGATCCAGTCGGCAACTGTATATCTTGCTGAACGGAATGCAGTATCACCTGATGTTATAGGACATGCAACTACACCGAGCATGGCAAGTACAACACCGATATTTCCCATTGTCTTTACGCAGACATCATATATTGCAACTGACTGTCCGCCTGCAAGAATCTCATTAAGACCAGAATTAAGTCCACCTGTTGTGCTGTAAATAGTGCAGCCTGCCAAAGCCCAGACAAGAGCTATACATCCCTCTGCTACCATCGCACCGTAGAATACGAAGTGTCCCTGTCTCTCGGACTTAAGACATCTTGCCATAAGCGGTGACTGAGTTGAATGGAAACCGGAAATAGCACCGCACGCAACGGTAATGAACATGAAGGACCAGATTGGCTTTGCATCAGGATGCATGTTGTAGAAGTGATCCCAGAGCTCAGGTGCATGGAATCCGTTTATCGGTAATCCGATTACAACACCGATTGCCATGATGATAAGACAGATACCAAATACAGGATAAATCTTTCCGATGATCTTATCGATGGAAATGAAGGTGGCTATGAAATAGTAGATAAGAATGATGGCAAGCCATACAGCCGTATTTGCAAATGCTCCTTCAACGCCCTTACTCTTGAGGAGCTGAACGATGAGACCTGCAGGTCCTACTGCAAATACAGTACCAACCATTACAAGAAGTACTACAGAGAATACTCTCATGATAGACTTCATGGTATTGCCCAAATACTTACCTGTTACCTCTGCGATGGAATAACCGTTATTTCTCTCACTGAGCATTCCTGAGAAATAATCATGTACGCCTCCGGCAAAGATGGTACCAAATGTAATCCAAAGGAAAACTATAGGTCCCCAAAGTGCGCCCTGAAGTGCTCCGAAGATAGGGCCGAGACCTGCGATGTTCAAAAGCTGAACCAGGAACAGCTTCCACTGTGGTAAAACCACGTAATCAACACCATCATTTATTGTGACGGCCGGAGTTTCACGGTCATCAGGTCCAAATGTGCTGTCTACCAGTTTACCATAGGTAAAGTAGCCTGCGATCAGTAAGCAAAGACAAATTAGAAAACTGATCATACATAACCTCCCTAATTATGGGCTTTGATTTAGTAAAATGTTATTGACCGGATAGCACTTTATTAAATCTTTATTAATTGTTCCGTATATATTGTAAATTCTTTATAAATTGTTTTCAATAAAAAAATCATCATCTGTTGAAAGTGCATTAAAAATAATTTTTTATTTGTATAAAATAAGAGTTGTTTTTCGGAAATATTTTCGCAGACCTTTAAATTTTAAGGATTATTTGATTTTCTCCCTGCATTTTTTGTAAAAAATAAGCACTTTGGAGTAAAAATATGTCTCCAAAGCGCTTACATTAATAAATTTTAAAAACTAATATTTTCATTGAAAAGTTTGAAAAAATTGTCAGCTTTACTTTCAGGATTTGAATTCAGGTCGATCTCATTCCAGAAGGAATCTCTGAACCTTACGATGTGCTGGTCTTTATACTCACCGTATACGTCAAAAAAAGCCTTGGACTTCAATACCTCTTCAAGCTGCAGTTTTTTTACATGGGTAGCCTCCTCGTCATAAGAATCCACAACCTTTAATATATAGTATTTACCGTTCTCTTCTATGATTCCGGATATCTGACCCTCTTCAAGACTGAAGGCGGTTGTATATATGGCATCGGTTTTATCGGATTTTGACAAGGTTTTCTCTATCTCGGGATCTTCACTGTTCTGTCTTGCATAATATGCGAAATTTGCCCCTTCCACATTAACAAGTTCCAAGAGCTTTTCCGCAGATTCTTTATCCGAACATTCTATCTGCTGAACCTTTATGACCTTTACTTCCGCATCGGATACCTCAAGGTCAGCATCGGAAATCAGGTAATCCGCTGTTTTGCATGCAAGGAAATACTCCATATAGATGTGCTGTACATCATCAAGAGTACAACCTCCCATAAATTCTATATCCTCAGGTGTAAGCCCATTGTAGAATTCATTGGAAATGGTTCTAATCTTATCCATCTCTGTGGATGTGACTATGATGCCTGATTTTGACGCAAGAAGATTAAGTGTTTTTATGTTCTGAAGAAACTCTTTGTTTTTCGATACAAAATAGGGTCCGTAGGTCGCTTCATGCTGATTTTCCACAGGCAGATTCCAGATATCGGCTCCAAGAGCATTTTGATATCTGTTTCTTTCCGATCCCATAACTATCATACACTCTGCTTCCGAATACTCTTCTACGTCTTCTGTTTTACCTGTTATTTCCACACCCTTACACGAAACTAAGCTGCATGCTATAAGCATGCAGCTCAGAAAAGTTACAGTTGTTTTTAAATACTTTCTAAAAATCATATGTTACTTTTTCCATTTAAGCTTTATATCCATGGATATCTGCTCTTCACAAGAAAAGCCATGCCTATGCCGAGCAATGCCCCCATAAATACCTGCAAAGGAGTATGTCCCACATACTCCTTGAGCTTCATTTCGAACTCCTCAGGCTTCCAGTTGAAAGGATTGTCCTCAAGTATCTTGTTCAGGAGAACAGCCTGTTTTCCTGTTTCCCTGCGGACTCCGGTGGCATCATACATAACTACACTTGCCAGCGCAAAGCACACAGCAAACATAGATGACGATATACCGTATTGAAGAGCTGCCGCCGTAGCTATGGACACTACAAAGGAGGAATGGCTTGAAGGCATGCCCCCCGAGCCGGTCATCCTTTCCCAGTTGATCCCCTTGTTGAAATATGCGTCTATAGCCGTCTTTATCACCTGGGCCGCCAGCCATGAGGAAACAGCCGTGGTGAGCATATAGTTACTAAGTAATTCTTCAAGTAAATTCATCTAAAATCAATATCCTATCAACCAATCATATAATTCCTGATACTTCATGGCTGAAGTTCTCCAGGAGTAATCCTTAGCCATGGCACGATCCACCATCTTGTTCCAGTCACGCTTACGATCATAATATATCTTTTCAGCATACCGGATAGTGTTCAGCATTTCATGGGCATTGTAATTGGTGAATGAGAAACCGGTACCCTTGTCCTCATATTCATTGAAAGGTTCAACAGTATCACGAAGTCCGCCTGTTTCTCTTACGATAGGTATGGTTCCGTATCTTAAGGCTATAAGCTGAGAAAGTCCGCAGGGCTCAAACAGCGACGGCATAAGGTACGCATCGCATGCGGCATACATCTTGTGGCTGATCTCATTGGAATAGTAAATCTGGGCAGAAACCTTGTTATGGTACTTCCAGTCATAGTGACGGAACATATTCTCATACTTCTCATCACCGGTTCCCAGTACAACAAACTGTATATTGTCCTGGCAGAGCTCATCCATGATGCATTCCACCAGATCAAGTCCCTTCTGATCAGTAAGTCTCGATACTATACCGATCATCATCTTTCCGGGATCCACATCCATGCCCCAGTCTTCCTGAAGGGCCTTCTTATTCTTAGCCTTTTCTTTTCTGAAATTCTTGGCATTGAAATTCTTAACCAGGAATCTGTCAGTCTCAGGATTCCACTCATCATAATCAATACCGTTTACTATACCTCTCAAGTCATGCTCACGGGCTCTTAAAAGTCCGTCAAGACCCTCACCGTAGAAAGGCATCTTTATCTCTTCGGCATAGGTATCTGAAACAGTTGTGATGGCGTCTGCATATACTATACCGCCCTTAAGCAGATTACCGTCCTTCTTGCATTCAAGCTTATCAGCCGTAAAGTAGTAATCACTTAACTGTGTGAATCTCTGTATGGTCTTAACATCCCAGACACCCTGGAACTTAAGATTGTGAATGGTGATGACAGACTTTATTGAGCGATAAAACTCACCGCCGGCAAATTTATCATGGAGAAGAACAGGTATGAGACCTGTCTGCCAGTCGTGACAATGGATAAGATCAGGATGCCAGTCAAGAAGAGGTAATGCAGAAAGTGCTGCATAACAGAAAAAGCTGAACTTTTCCAGATCCCAGTACCAGTCACCGTAAGGACGATCTCCTGAGAAATATGACTCATTGTCTATAAAATAATATGTCACGCCGTCCTGCTCGTATTTAAGAACTCCCACGTAGCGGGACTGACCGAGGTAATCCATGTAAAAATGTGTTACATATTCCATTTTCTGTCGCCACTCCCATGGTATGCACATATACTTGGGAATCATAACGCGACAATCATAGTATCTCTTATCAATGGTCTTTGGAAGTGAACCAACAACGTCAGCCAATCCTCCTGTTTTGATAAAAGGCACAGCCTCCGATGCAAGCATCAATACATTTTTCATTTTATACAGCCTCCCACTCGTGATTTAGTTGCGTATTCCGTAATTCTTATGATGTATTGAAAACAATAAGTGAAATTTTTAGTCAAATAGCAATAAATTTACACCCATTAACACATATTATTATACTTCCTACAAACCATCATTAGCAAGTTTTTTAAGTTCTCTGGCATTTGCAAGAACAGCGTCGGTAACCTTTCCTCCCGCAAGAAGTCTGGCCAATTCCATAACCGACTCTTCATTATCAAGCCTTCTTATGCTGGTATGAGTATGCCCGTCTTCTGCAGTTTTCTCTATACAGAAATGAATATCTGCCTTCGCAGCGATCTGAGGAAGGTGAGTGATAAGTATTACCTGATGGGACAATGCTATTTTCTTCAACTTCTCAGATACCTTTTCTGCAGTTCTTCCGGAAATACCTGTATCAACTTCGTCAAATATAAGTGTGGGTATTTCATCGGTATCCGCAAGAACAGTCTTTATGGACAGCATGATACGGCTCAGCTCACCGCCTGAAGCAACCTCGCTAAGGGGCCTTACAGGTTCACCCGGGTTCAGACTGACAACAAAATGAACGTCATCCATTCCGTTTGATGAAGGATCTTTGAGACTCTTGAAATCCATATCGAACTTAACGTCAAGGAAACCCATCTCCGTCATTTCCGACCTTATCTTCTCACAAAGCAGTTTCGCCCCTTTCTTACGGGCTTTTGTCAGTTCATCACAAAGACTTATAAGTTCTTCTTCAGTCTTTGTGAGCTTTTTTATACATTTAGCTCTGTTCTCATCATAATCTTCCAGTTCTTTTAATCTTTCCTGCTTTTCCAAAAGTGCGGCTTCCGTCTTCTCCACAGTACCGCCGTATTTGGCCATAACGCCCCGGATGTAATCAAGGCGTTCCGTGATCTCCAGGAAATCTTCTTCATCAAAATCATTTTTATCAAGATAATGATCCAGCTCTCTCACGGTATCCTCGGAAATAGTCTGGAGATCATACAGACTGTCACTGATATTCTGAAGAGAATCGTCATAATTCAAGGCATCCTGTATGGCTTTTATAGCCGATGAAAGATCCACCTCGTCCATAATGGCTCTCGCCTTTTGGACGGAGCCGTAAATCTTCTGAATATTCTGATACTTTTTGTATCTCTCAGCCAGTTCTTCCTCTTCCCCGTCTTTCAGATCTGCCTTTTCTATATCGTCTATTTCAAATTTAAGAAAATCCAGTTCTCTCAGTCTCTGACCTTCATCCATGTCAAAGCCGGAAAGCCTGTTCTTTAATTCAGTGTATTCATGATACTTTTCAGATACAGATACACGAAGAACACCAGTCTCCTTTTGCTGGAAATCATCCAAAACCTTCAGATGATATCCATCTCTCAAAAGAGACTGATGTTCATGCTGGCCGTGAATATCTATAAGTAATTCCGCAACCTTACGTAACTTTCCGAGTGTCACGGTTTCATCGTTGATCTTTATTTCAGATCTGGTGTTTGAAATCTTACGTTTTATGATGATCTGACCTTCCTCAGGCTCTACATCCAAAGCACGAAGCATCTCTTCCTGATGCTCTGTGAGATCCCCGAAAACAATCTCCACAAACCCTGATTCTTTTCCGTTTCGGATCATATCCTTGTTTGCTTTTGATCCAAGGCAAAGATTGATGGATCCGATCAAAATAGATTTTCCTGCTCCCGTCTCACCTGTGAGGATATTCATCCCTTCACCGAATTCAACTTCCTCCGATTCAATAAGTGCAAGATCTTTTACATGTAGATGATATAACATTTTGTCTCCTCTTTTCCGAAAACCGAGGCATTTATAAATTTGCCAGTCAGCCTCAGGTTTTCACTGTAGTCTTTATCATCCGGTAAATGTTTTTACTCCATTATCTCCTGGATGCGATTCTTTACATCCAGCGCATCCTGTGCGTCTTTCATTGCACACATAATAGTGTCATCGCCGGCAAGAGTTCCGACGATCTTGTCAAGCCTGAACTGGTCCAATGCCGCAGCAACTGCATTGGCCATACCGGTCATGGTACGGATAACAAGAAAATTACCTGCCGTATCCATGCTCATGAGGGCTTCACGAAGAACTCTGATATACTTTTCGGAATATACATGTTCCTCTTTCTCTATGATCTGATAGTATTGGTTACCGTCATTACCCGCAACTTTACTGAGCTTAAGCTCTTTAATATCTCTTGAAACAGTTGCCTGTGTAACCTTGTAGCCTTCTCTGTTCAGAATATCTGCCAGCTCCTCCTGCGTGCCTATGCGCATTCTTCCAACCAGCTCAATGATCTTCTGATGCCTTGATTTCTTCATCTCAGCTCTCCTCTCAGTGTACTATCGCTCACTGTCCATTTTATTTTTCAATGTCTCCAGAAAGCTTCCTTCCCGTAATTTGATGAGCGTTGTCATCTCATTTGCTTTTCTGACAGTGACTATATCTCCTTTTTTCAGTTCAAAGATATGTTCACCATCAAATGCAACCATTTCATTTTCCGAATCCACCCTTACCTGAATCCTGCTGGAGTCCGACAATACAACAGGCCTGCTGTTCGTACTGTGGGCACATACAGGAGTCATAACGATAACAGGCGAACCCGGAGCTACGATGGGGCCTCCTGCAGACAGATTGTATGCCGTAGATCCTGTGGGAGTCGCGAAAATGATCCCGTCGGATATATAGTTGCTCAGTTCCTGACCGTCACAGGTCACAGCGAATCTCATGACACTTATTCCGCTCCTGCGACTAACAAGAATCTCATTAAGAGCAGTATCTCTCATGATAACTTCACCGTTTCTTCTGACACTTCCATGAAGCATGGCTCTGACGTCACGTATATAGTCATGTTTAATGAGGCGATCCATGGCTTCCGGTATCTGATCCTTTTTTGATACCTCTGTAAGATATCCCAGGTGTCCGGCATTGACACCCAGAATAGGTGTGTCCTGACCACGTAAGACTCCTGCGATCCTGAGCATGGTTCCGTCTCCTCCTATGCTGACTATGGCGTCTGCATCGTAGAAATCGTCCCTGCTGTAGGTCTCTTCCAAAAGCGAAGCAACCTTCACTCCTCTGGAGCTGAGATAGTCCTCTATGATATTTTTAAACTCCAATGCTTCTGTTTTTCTGGTATTAACAACTAAAGTTACTTTCATATCCTGTCTCTTTGATATAAGTTTTCTTTTATGATTTAACGTCCAGCAAATCATGGGATGCATTTACGGTCTTCTCTGCTTCCTCATGAATCCAAAGAAGATCTTTTTCCTCAGACTCTGTATCGCTTCTCAGCATAAGCTCTGCAAGATACTCGATATTACCCTCAGGTCCCTTTATAGGACTGAATGTAAGTCCTTTAAGCTCGAAGCCTATGGAATATGCAAAGGAAAGAGTCTTCTCTATAACTTCAACATGAACCTTCTTATCCCTTACAACTCCTTTTTTGCCAACCTGATCTCTTCCTGCTTCAAACTGTGGCTTTATAAGACATACCACCTGGCAGTCATCTTTAATCAGGGTTTTAACAACAGGAAGAACAAGCTGAAGACTAATAAAGCTGACGTCTATGGATACAAGACTTGCAGGCTCTCCCAGATCCTCCGGCTTAACATAGCGTATGTTGGTTTTCTCCATACATACAACCCTCTCATCATTACGAAGCTTCCAGTCAAGCTGCCCGTGACCTACATCAATTGCAAAAACCCTGACTGCACCATTCTGAAGCATGCAGTCTGTAAAGCCACCGGTACTTGCACCTATATCCAGACAAACCTTTCCATCGCAGGAAACCCCAAACTCCTTTATTGCCTTTTCAAGCTTTAAACCGCCTCTTGAAACATAAGGAAGTACATTGCCCCTTACCTCTATATTTACTTCGGGATCAAATGTTGTACCTGCTTTATCCTCTTTTTCACCGTTTACATATACTATACCTGCCATGATGGTTCGCTTGGCCTTTTCTCTTGATTCAGCCAGACCTTTATTGACAAGTAATACATCAAGTCTTTCTTTTTTCAAAATCAATTCCTCATTTTAGGATACTGTGTCTTTAAGAGCATATGACAAAGGCGGGTTCACAGGAATCCGAAAACGGATTTAAGCACTCACACACTCTGCTCTCTGCATCTAAAGTCAATTATTCCTTTTTCATTTAAAAGCTTCATAATGGATTCACTGTCTATTCCGAGACCCTCACGAAGCTTTGTCACATTGCCATGCTCTACATATTTGTCCGGAAGAGTTATGGTAACAACCTTTACCTCCGGATGATTTTCATGAATATATGCCTCAACCTGTATGCCGAATCCTCCCTGCTTGACGTTTTCTTCAAGGGTTACTATCACTTCATGGTCAAGAGAAATGAGATCAAGCATATCTGTATCTATAGGCTTGACAAAACGGGCATTAACAAGAGTAAGATCATAGCCGCATTTTAATGCTTTATCACGTATGTGCTCTGCTGTAGATACCATGGATCCTGCTGCAAGAAGGGCTATTTTCTCTCCCTTGAAAAGCATCTCCGACTTTCCGTATTCTATCGGTGATGAGAACTCGCTTAATCCCTGATATGCAACTCCACGAGGATACCTGATGCTTACAGGCAGTGGATATTTCATGGCAAATTCCATCATCATCTGAAGCTCTGTGGCATTCTTAGGTGCCATGACAGACATGTGGGGGATGGAAGTCAGAAAACTGTAATCGAAGATTCCCTGATGGGTTTCCCCGTCTGAACCTACAAGCCCTGCTCTGTCTATGCAAAAAACAACAGGAAGCTTCTGAAGACAGACATCATGAACTATCTGATCATACGCTCTCTGTAAAAAGCTTGAATATACTGCGATAACAGGTTTAAGACCATTTGAGGCCATACCGGCTGCACAGGTAACCGCATGCTGCTCGGCTATTCCCACATCAAAAAATCTGTTGGGATAGTCATGAGCAAATCTGCTGAGCCCGGTTCCGTCAGGCATAGCCGCTGTTATGCCGACTATCTTTTTGTTTTCCTTTGCAAGTTCACAGATTTTGTCGGAAAAATATTCTGTATATGTCTTTCCGTTATGTGAAAGAGGCTTTCCGGAATGAACATCAAAGGGTGAAACTCCATGATATCTGGAGGGGTATCTTTCAGCAGGTTTATAGCCCCTTCCCTTTTGGGTGAGAACATGAACCAAAACGGCATGATCTATCTTCTTTGCTTCATTAATGGTTCTTTCAACCTCTTTTATATTGTGACCGTCGATGGGACCAAGATATGTTATTCCCATATCCTCAAAGAACATACCGGGAATAACAAGCTGTTTTATGGATTTTTTCGCCTGCTGTATATGCTTTACAAGCCTTTCTCCAACGACAGGAAGTTTAAGCAGTGTTCCGCCTACGTCAACCTTTAATCTGTTGTAGCCCTTTGCGGATCTGAGACCGTTTAAGTACTTGGATATACCTCCGACATTCTGGGAAATAGACATATTATTGTCATTCAGAACTATGATAAAGTTCTTTTTCATGCGGGAAGCATTGTTAAGTCCCTCATAAGCGAGGCCGCCGGTAAGAGCGCCATCACCTATAACAGAAACAACTGTATAGTCCTCGCCTTTTATATCTCTGGCTGCCGCTATGCCGAGTCCGGCTGAAATGGAAGTCGAACTGTGTCCGGTACCGAAGCAGTCGTATGGGCTTTCAGAACGCTTTGGAAAACCGCTCATACCATGGTACTGTCTCAATCCGTCGAAGTTATCCTTACGACCCGACAGAATCTTATGGGTATAAGCCTGATGTCCCACATCCCAGACAAGCTTGTCATGAGGAAGATCAAGGGCACGATAAAGTCCTATGGTCAGATCAACAACACCCAGGTTAGATGCAAGATGTCCTCCGAATTCTGAAGTTTTTTCAATTATAAATTGTCTGATTTCGGACGCAAGCTGATTAAGCTGCTGTTCATCCAGCCTTTTCAGATCTTCAGGTCCATATATATCATCAAGTAACATTTTAATATCTAACTTTCTAAAAAATATTTTATTAGAAAATCATCCGTCCCCGACTTTGTTTTTAAAGTTTCCTGAAGACGGAATCATTTTTTTCTGTTGATCAACATATCCGTCAGATTCATAAGAAATTCACGGCTTTGGTCATTTACATCCGGGAGATTTTTGAGCTCATCAATAGCCTTCTTTGATAAACTCTCCACCTCTTTATGAGCATCTGAAAGACCATATATGGAAACATAGGTGGTCTTGTTGTTTTCATCATCAGAATGAATAGGCTTTCCGAGAACCTCTACAGTACTTGTTTCATCCAGAATGTCATCCTGAATCTGGAAGGCCACACCAATCTTCTCTCCAATATCTTCAAGCCTTTTCAGCTCTTCATCCTTTGCACCGCCGAGGACAGCTCCGATCATAAGAGATGCCTGTAAAAGCGCTCCGGTCTTCAGTTTATAGATAAACATAAGCTGTTCGTCCGTAAGGGGCTTTCCTGTCATTTCAACATCAACCACCTGACCTCCCAGCATACCGTAAACCCCCGACTTTTCCATAAGGATGTCAAGTGCCCTGACAAATGAAAGAGAATAAGCATTGAGCTCTTCCTGAGTTATACCCTTATCACCTCCGGAATACTCCGAAAGCTGCTTTTTATAAGCCTTCGCGACTATCTCCGGTGCATACATCAAAAGAGCATCACCACAAAGAGTTCCCATGGCTTCACCATATTTAAACCATGTAGACTCTCTTCCGCGTCTGTACTTATCACCATCCATGCAGGGAAGATCATCATGGCAAAGACTTGATGTATGAATCATCTCCATGGCACACATAAAGCTGTGGACCACAGGAAGCATGAATTCATCTCTGCCGGAGGTTCTGTCCCTGTAGAGCTCATAGCTCTTAAGTATCATAAGCGGTCTTATGCGCTTACCGCCCGCTTCCACAGAATAATCCATGGAATCCAGTACGGTAGACTGAAGACCTTTGACCTCCGGAATTCCTTTTTTGATAATCTCGTTTACTGATCTGACTGTTTCATCCAATTCATGAGAGAATGCCATCTTCATCCAACACCTTTACCTGTTTTTCAATCTTATCGATACTTTCGTTTGCATCCTTAAGAAGTCCGACACCCTTTTTATACATATCAAATGTCTTTTCAAGGCTGTCTTCATTTTCCATCTTTTCTATAAGCTCATCCAATTCTGCAAAAATCTCATTTAAGGGTTTTCTGCTTTCTACGGATGCTTCAGCCTGTGGTTCCTTGCTTTTGGTTCTGCCGGCCATATCAACCTCCAAAATTTATATCCTCAATACGGCTTTTTAATGTTCCGTCCTTGAGTGTAGTGCTTATCAGATCACCTTTTTTCAGCTTCTTTACACTGTCAACTCTTTTTCCTTCATCATCACGAATGAAACCGTAACCACCTGACAGCTTTCGCAAAGGACTGACGGCTTCAAGCCGTTCTGTCTTTATCATAAGCTTATGACGGGCTTTTTCCAGACTCTGTTTCATGATGGAAGGCATACCATCATAGTCTCTCAAATGATTCTTCGTAAGATGAAGCATGTCAGTCATAAGAGTTTTTAATTCATCATAATCTCTCAGTCTTTCCCTGCAGAATACAAGTTTATTCTGCATAAGCCTGGTCAATTCGTTTTTACTGAGAATTTCTTTTTTGTGGTATTCATTGAGAATGTACTTGGGATTAAGCTGATTTAACTTAAGTTTGTACATGGATAACTTCTGTCTTGAATCCTGAACATGCTCATAAAGAACGGATTCCAGTGCAGCTTTGTATCCTGAAATATCGTCTTCGAATTTTGAATAGTCAAAAACTGCCAGCTCAGCTCCGGCACTTGGTGTCGGGGCCCTGAGGTCTGCCACGTAATCAGCAATGGTAGTATCAGTTTCATGCCCTACTGCACTGATAATGGGAGTGTCTGCATCGAAGATGGCCTGAGCCACAGCCTGTTCGTTAAAAGCCCATAGATCCTCGATGGAACCTCCGCCGCGGCCCACTATGATGACATCCATACCCATGAGATCCAGGGTCTTTATACCGCGTATTATAGATTGAACAGCTCCGTCACCCTGAACCTGAGCAGGATACAAAGTAAGGTTCACATAAGGATTTCTTCTCTTCGCTATCTGAACTATATCCCTTACGGCCGCACCTGTTTTTGCCGTTACTATCCCGATATTCCTTGCATACTTCGGAATCGGCTTTTTATACATAGGGTCAAACATGCCCATTTCGGCAAGCTCTTTCTTTAGCTGTTCAAATCTTATGTATAGATCTCCGACCCCGTCTGACCTAAAGCTTTTGGCATAAATCTGGTATGTTCCGCCTCTTTCGTAGACACCTACGCTTCCGGTACACAGAACGCTCATACCGTCCTCTAACTTAAACTGAAGCCCCGCACGATCTCTGACGAACATTACGCCGGAAATCTGCGAAGCTGTATCTTTTAATGTAAAGTAAATATGACCTGAAGTATGATACTTCAGGTTCGATATTTCTCCTTTTATTGTGATGCCGGACAACGCAAAGTCCGTGGCAAACATATTACCTATGTAACTGTTGACCTGCGATACCGTATATGCCCTGTTAAGCTGACCCATCTTTTATTTATTGTTCTTATTGATAAGAATATGAACGCTCTTGCCTTCAGCGGACTTCTTTTCAGTAAGCTCGCCCTGCTGCTTACGAGGTGCCTTCTCCACTTTCTTAGATTCACGTGTGCTGTCAACAAGTCTCGCAAGAACCCCGTTTACAAAAGAACCTGATTCATTGCCGCCGTACTTCTTGGCAAGCTCGATTGCCTCGTTGATAGCAACCTTCTCAGGAACGGCTTCATCATAATTTATCTCATAAAGAGCAAGACGGATTGCTGTAAGATCAGTCTTTGTCATACGATCCGTTTTCCATCCGTCAGCACTTGAATTAATCTTTTCATCAAGTTCAGGAAGCTTGTCAACTATCTTCTGTACTGAGGATTCAAGATCCTTCTGTTCATCTTCAGTCAGATTTTCAATTTTGATCAGACTGTCACCATCCTCATAGTCAGGTGAATCAAAATAACGATCCATCTGTGAAGGAATCTCGTCTCCAGGATAAAACTGTGTGGAGAAAAGAAGTTTAAATTTATGATCTCTTTCTTCTCGCTTATTCATACTTTTCCTATCTGATAATATTTTAAATGTACTGTGGTTTAAAACTTCATGATTTTCAAAAATGAAATAGTCACAATGACCTGCTTCTCTTCGGATCATGAATTAAACCTGTTCATCGGAGGACATCAATCCTCTGTGGTAACAACTCCCGAAATCTTGATGTTTACATCAAGCACATTGAGACCTGTCATGGATTCAATAGCCTGGGCAACCTTGTCCTGAACATTCTTAGATACTTCAGGAATAGAATATCCATACTTGACATTGAGACTGAGGTCAACCGAAACATGACCTTCCTCAATACTTATGGAAACTCCCTTTCCAAGATCCTTGATTCCCATTCTGGAAATGATCTCACCTGACCATCCTCCGTTCATGGAATCAACTCCCTCTGTCTCTGTTGCAGCAATTCCGGCAATGACAGCTACAACTTCATCGGCGATAACAACCTGACCGTTGTCATCCTTCTCATATACAACATGTGTTGCTCTTTCCAGTTTCTGTTCCATATAGAACCTCCAATATAAGTTGTGCAAATGCACATTTTACATATATATATCTGATTTGTACAGATTAATTTGAATATTTGATACTTTTGTCATGAAGTCCATCTACCACTTATGTTCTTACACAAACGGTAGATGGACCTATTGAACTGATGCAATCATACCATATTTCTTTATTTTATGCATTTTAAAAATCTTTTTTGTATATTTTTATGAAATAAGAGTTTATTATATATATTAAAGAAATCAGTTCCAAGTCGTGCACTTAGGATTCGTGACATCAGGTATTCCGATAACCTTGGGGAGGGTATAATATGCAGTTCAAAGGCATTAAACAAATCGAAAAAGGTAACTTTATCAACAGGTATGATATTCTGTATGAATCCAATGATCATAAAGAGAAGACCTATGAAATCGTAAGCCGTAATCCAAATATCACATCACTTGAAGAATTATCCGATTGGAGCAGTAAAACCGTCTGCATTATTGGTCTTTCCAGAAATCATAATCGTATCCTTCTGAACAAGGAGTATCAGATGGCAGTCGGTGACTGGGTATATAATTTCCCTTCAGGTCTTATAGATGAGGGAGAAACTCCCACAGAAGCCGCAAAAAGAGAGCTTATGGAGGAAACCGGACTTCGTTTTGTAAAGCGTATAGTACGTCTGAAGAGCAGTTTCAATTCCGTTGGCCTTTCCAATGAATCCACCTCCTGCGTTATCGCTATAGTAGACGGTGACATTCAGGAAAGTAATTCCAGCTTTGAAGAAATCGAAGCTGTCTGGCTCAGCAAGAACGATGTCAAGGAGCTGCTCAAGACTTCAAAGATGTCAGCGAGAGCACAGCTCTTCTGTTTCCTTTGGGTCTACGGAGATCTGTGCCTCGACAGATTCTATGAAGATCAGGAAGATTTCGGAAAAGGCAATTTAAGATAGTTGAAAAGATTTTTAACGACTTCCGGAAAGATGGTGATCTGTCCGGAAGTCGTTTTTTATTTGTGATAAAGTATCAACAGATGTATTGCAAGTACGATAAGATTTTAAAGCTTCGTACACCTGTATAAAGCTTATTCCAGGAATATCACACAGAGCCGAAACTGTCATAATAGATACAGTTATGGTCACATCCGCCCATAAATAATTTTCTGCAGGATTTCATGCGATAGGTTGATTCCTCTTCACTTTGGTTTCTTCCAGTACGTTTTCTTATATAGCCTATATTCTCAAAATTGGCTTCCTTCCCGGGTATCAAAGCCGCACAGGCATTGATCCAGATAACATTACAATCATCATGTGCACAAAGATCCAGTGAAAGCTTAAAATCATAGGAACCGGTAGAATATGCAGGAGCAATGATCATTGTCAGCATAAAGCCTCTCATGATACGTTCCATATATTCATTTGTCAGAAAGTCCTTGCAGATCATAACAGCGAAGCGTCCTATTCCGGGATAATGGAAAATGGTTATTCTATTATTTTTCTTTAAATACTCTCTGTGATTGCCCTGCTTTGTCTTAAGAAAAAATGGATTCTGTTTGCACTGTCTCGTAAGTACATTTCCGTATCTGTCCAAGACCGGGGCATAATTCAGCCCGTCCATGCTGCAGGAAGGAAGTACTATCAATGGCGGTATCTGTTTTCTCTGTTCTTTATCAAGCGAGCCGAGTTTCTCACGTATAAATGTCTCCATGGTGGGATTTCCGAGCATTTCAGGGAAAACCATGAGCTCGCTTCCCTTTTCTCCGGCTTCTTTAATCTTGTTCCACACAAGAACATTATCACGTTTCATACGGGATTCGTTGTACTTTATATCGAAGGTCTGATAATTGTCCGTATTGTGATACTTGATATCAAAATTTGATTTTGCGCTGAGGGGGGAAGCTGCAACATTAAGCTTTTTTGTTTTGTCAAACAAAGGCAGTGAACCTTTTTTTATAAAAACATGGTCGGCTTCTATATCCCGCATATCTTCCACTACAAGAAGATATTTCAGATAACTGTCTATGCGCTCATAAGAAAAGGAATGTCTGTTTTTTCTGGACCATACACATCGCATCTTGGGAAATACAGAGATACCTGTCTCTTTTCTGTTTGTATTGATTTCCGATGAAACACCCTTCTCTTCAAGTATTTCCCGTTCATCATACAAAAGAACTGCTACAGCTTCATCAAGTGCCTGAATAAATCTTATGATACTGTTCCTGTCCAGCTCCCTGTACAGCTTATCCTTAAATGAATACAGCTTATTTATATATTCCCGGTCGAGATCAGGTTCAAAAACCGGAAAATACATACCTTTGTCACTGAGACTGAGATCCGTATTTTCCTGAATATATCTGTCGATACGACTGCATTCTAATCCTGAAATACTTTTATACAAAATAAGATAATCCTTACCAACAGACTTTATCAAAAAAGAACATAAATCCGCGATAAGATCATATATCAATACTCTCTCCGGAACCGACTCTGCCATACAGTCAATTCCTCCTCTCTTCAGTTTTTTCCCATGCCATCATACTGAATCCTGAACACTCTGTGTATTAATGACTTCTGTTACTGATTTTCTAAACTGTTCTCTTTATATCCACAGCATATTCTACAGTTTTATATCTGTTTTTTCAAATGAATACATGTCTTTTATTCTTTATGTATAAGCTTATACAGTTATATGGTCCCTGAGTTTTTCGAAGGTTTTATCTCCTATCCTTTTTACATTCTTTATCTCTTCTACAGCCGCAAAGCCACCGTATTTTTCTCTGTATTCTATGATGTTTTTTGCAGTGGCGGGACCAACTCCCGGAATGGTTTCCAATTCCTGCTGATCTGCTTTATTTATATTAACCAGAGTAGATTGGTATGAAGATGATAAAGAAGAAAAATGAGACCCATTAGCTTCTGATTCAGCCATCTTGTTTTGGGTATCAGAATTCCGTGTATCATCAGATTTTTGAATATATTGTGGTTCCTCAGTACACGGCACATCATTGTCTTTTTTTGAATAGAGCTTATTTTCTGTGTTTTCAATTACTGTCGGATTATAGTTGTTAGCAGAGCTTTTGGTTTTCTCCTCTTCTTTGTACCCCTGGGTTTCCGAATACACTTTAAAGGTAGCTTTGTTTTGGGCTCTTCCCATAGTCACATAATAGACTCCGCTTATAATCATCAGAATGATCACAAGAATCTGTTTTAAACTTTTTAGTCTTTCTCTAAGTTTATTTTTTTCTTTTTCTGTCATAGATTATTCATAATCCTCCTTTTTAAACATTGACAGCCTCCTGCTCCGGCGTATAGAATTATAAAGATAAAACGCTAGGGGCGCATTTGCTGAGATGATCTTAGGATCAACCCTTTTTACCTGATCAGGTTAATGCCTGCGTAGGGAAGCAATATAAGTTAGTTTCATATAGGGTTATCCTGTGTGTTACTTCCATGCCCCTCCATAGATAACGTCTTAAAAGTGACGTTCAAATCAAGGAGGATTTTTTTATGTCAAAAAACATCAAAACACTTGTCTACTGTTCTGCCTGCATAGCTCTTTCAACTATTGCATCCATGATCACACTCTTCAGCTTTCCCACCGGTGGGTCTGTAACCATGTTTTCAATGCTCTTTGCAACTCTTCCGGGATTTTTCTTTGGTCCGGTTGCGGGAATAACCAGCGGCATCGCCTGCGGAATACTGAATTTCATACTTAAGCCCTATATGCTGACGCCGGTACAGGTGATCCTCGATTATGTTCTTGCTTTCGGAGCTTTTGGATTATCCGGTTTCTTTTCAAAAAAAGAAAAGGGGCTTTCACAGGGATATATAGCTGCCCTGGCTGCAAGATGGTTCTTCGCCTTTCTTTCAGGCTGGGTATTTTTCGGAGAATATGCATGGGAAGGATGGAATCCTGCGCTGTATTCCGCCGTTTACAACCTTATCTATATAGGGGCAGAAGCTGTAATAACCCTTGCTGTACTGCAGGTTCCTGCTCTTATAAATGCCTTTTCAAGGGTCAGGACCTCAGCCAATACTGACCGTCGATAATGTTAAACCCGTAAAAATATGACCCGGCAACTATTACAAATTAAAAAAGAACCGTTTTTAATAGTTATAAAAATGTTGTAAATGGAAATGGAAATGCAACTGCGAATGCAGCTAAAATGAATATACATGAGTATCAAACGTCGTCATGGAATCCTTAAACCCGGTGCGTTCTTACGACACTTATGTCATATAAATAAATCCATTCGTATTTTAGAGAATCTTTTGATTCATAACAAGATATCTGTATATTAATTCAGAAAAATTTTACACATATCTCACATCTTTAAATGTTCGATTATGCATTATACTTAAAATGCTCCGAAGGTCTATTGTGCAAGCACAAAGACCTTCGGAGCATAATTTTATATCAACTTACATATTTTGTTTTGCTATAACAGCTTGACCAAAAATCATCAATACACAAGAGCACCATCAGCTCCCACATAGTGGGTTCCGAAAAGAGAATCTGTAACGTAGGTATCGGCATCCATAAATCCTATTGAATTAAGATGATAGTACTTGCCGTTAGACATAACCCATTTATCTTTTACAAGCTGACCGTTTTCAAAGTAAACCCAGCCATATCCCCAATCCTGCCAGGCTGTTGCAGAAGCCTGTGTCTTAGTTTCAGTCTGGGCTGTCTGTGCCGTTTGTGTACCATTCATGGCATCAGCAGGGGTTGAGCTTTGCTGCGTTGTTGTGTTTCCTGATGAAGGATTGACACTGGGGCCACTGCTTGAACCGGAACCTGAACTCGAAGAAGAGCTTGAAGAATTACTTGAAGCAAGTGACTTCAGATAATCGCTGTCGATTTCAAGTGCATCCGACTCTGCAGATGATTTTTCATCTTCACCCTTATTCTTTTTCTGTGATGTAATCTTGAAAGTATAGGATCCCTTCTTGTTCAGTTTCTTAATGATGGATGTAAGCTCTTTTCTTCCTGCAGTGGTTGTTGTAGATATAGTTCCCGTAGAAGACTGCTTCTTCTCATCGACATATATGGTAATGGTTGCACTGGCCTTGTCATCTGATTCCGACCATGTAGCGTATACATGCACTTTACCATTGCTGTCTGTTTCTTCTTCCCAGGCGGCATCAGAGATACTGTAGTCCTTTTCATCTTCATCACTGCTCTTTGCGAATGAAGAGAGCTGACCAAGATATGCTCCCGCAGGTGTTGATGCAACAAGTACAGCCGTCATTAAGGCTGCTGTCATCTTCTTAAATTTCATTTTTCCATACTCCTTGTTTTCTGTAAGATATAATTATCTTTTCTTCTATTCTACAATCCGTTACAGAAAAAACAATTTACAATGAACTTAAATTATAGCAATTAAATATTAACTATGTTTTCAAATATTATCCCTGCCAAGCTGATCTATAAACATCACCCTGTAGCTGCCTGTTCTGAAGGTGCCGAAGGGCAATGTCTCCTTCTTTCTAAGATAATTCAGATTTTCTTCCGCTCTTTCTGCTGCAGCATTAATGTACTTTACTGCCGAGACACAGGCATCAAAATCGCTGATTTCCGTTTCAACCTCTGAGTGTTTTTCAGACCCGGATTCTGATTTATCATATACTTCGGATCCGGCACCGGAGTCCCTCAGGCTGTTATGCTCTTCACTGTTTTTAATTCTCGCTCCTGACAAAAATGAAGCCAGGATGACGGAAGACATACAGCCTGTTCCTGTCACACCGGACATCTCAGAGGAGCCACCCTCAGCTACGACCGATTTATCAGAACAGGCTATAAGATCTGTTTTACCGGAGCAGACAAGAATGAGCTCATGTGAAACTCCTGAAGCTATATACTCTTCTTTTCTTTTCCTGCAGAATTCCTGCATCATAGAAATTATTTCTACGTCGGAGTAATCCGCATCAAACCTTAGAGAATCCACTCCTGTTTCGGTTTTTTCATCCCTTATCATAGCAAGTATCTCCGAACGGTTTCCTCTTACAGCCACAGGATGACAGCATTCAATAAGCCTTTTCAGGAAATTTCTTCTGTATGAAGAGCCTGAAACTCCTACAGGATCAATGATTATGGGAATCCCTGATGAATCAGCCTCTCTTCCGCTGAGAAGCATGGATTCATAGTACTCCGTAGCTCCCAGATTCAGCTCCAGTCCATCACTTCCCGAAGTGATCTCAGCTGCTTCCTCCGGCGCATGGGACATGACAGGACGGGCACCTATGGCAAGTAAGGCGTTCGCACAGTCATTGACAGTCACATAATTCGTGATGGAATGAATGAGAGGACGATATTCTCTGATTTTGTCTGATAGTTCTTTAGTTGTATCCATATATTATTCCTGTAATTTCCTGTTAAAGCTGTGATTCATGTGAGACAGTTCATCTTCGGATAAAGGTTTCAGTTCAGTAAATCAAAAAGTGACTTTTATACCAGATTTTCCCTGATCCTGTCAATGAGATTCAGCTGCCTTAAGGCCATGGTTATGACTATGGCAAGTATGGTTCCTCCTATGGTGCTGATGAGGAAAGGAATCACAAAGGTGAATACACCCGCTGAACTGTTTCCCATGATAAATGCAGCCACCGGATATGAAAGTATGCCGCCGATTATACCGGTACCGAATACTTCACCTATATAAGCTGCAGGCAGCTTTCTTAGGCTCTTATACATAATTCCGGAAAGGAAGGCTCCGCACATGGATCCCGGAAAGGCAAGAAAAGATCCAAGTCCCATGAGATTTCTGATGAGACTCGCCACAAATGCGGCCAGAACACCATATCCCGGTCCTAAAAAGATAGCGCACAGAACATTGATAAGATGCTGGACAGGTGAACATTTTGCCCCGAAGACCGGTATGGAAAATGTGGAGCCCACCACTGCTACAGCCGCAAAAAAAGCAGCCAGGGCAAGCTTCTTTGTGTTGATATAGGTCGTTCCCTTCATTTCCAGTGTTTCCTTTTTTACATTATTCATTTTGATCTCCATTCCAAGGAGCAGCAGTAAACAATTTATTTAATCGGCAGGTACCATGGCCTTAAATATTTTTGTATTCACCATTTATGGCAAATCCATGATCCATGGGTCCAGAACCCTTTCCGAGATCAAGCATAGCGGCAAGAGCTCCGGAAATATAGTTTTTTGCATAACGTACAGCAGTTTCAAGATCATATCCCTTTGCAAGATTCGAAGCTATGGCTGATGACAATGTACATCCCGTGCCGTGGGTGTTTTTGTTATCAATACGTTTTCCCCTGAACCAGGTATATCCGTTTTCCGAGTACAGAAGATCATTGGCATCATTAAGGTTATGTCCGCCTTTGCAAAGTACTGCGCAGCCATACTCCTCAAATATCTTTTTTGATGCCTCCACCATATCCTCCGGGCTCTCTATCCTCATTCCTGAAAGTACCTCTGTCTCAGGTATATTCGGAGTTATGACAGTGGCAAGAGGAAGCAGACTTTCCTTCAATGTCTTTACAGCCTCTTCAGTAATGAGCCTGGCTCCGCTTGTTGCCACCATAACTGGGTCTACAACGATGTTTTTTGCCTTGTAGAACCTGAGTCTCTCAGCAATTACTTCTATAAGCCCCTTTGATGATACCATTCCCGTTTTTACCGCATCCGGGTAAATATCAGTGAATATACAGTCCAGCTGCTCCTTTAAAAATTCAGGACTGCTTTCCATAATGTCAGAAACACCGGTAGTATTCTGGGCAGTCAATGCCGTAATCGCACTCATGGCGTATACATGATTTGCGAGCATTGTCTTGATATCTGCCTGGATGCCGGCGCCTCCGCTGGAATCACTTCCTGCGATTGTTAATGCTGTTTTCATTATTACTCTCCTTTCATACGGGAATATCGATCCATTTTAATTATCATAAAGACAAGGATCCACATCATATTGCATAAGCATTTACCTATGCACATATCTGCACTTCTGCAGCCCACAACACTAATTTTATATAGCGACCTCAGGTGGTGCCCCCAAGAAGCCGCTGTATGTAAAGCGATATATTATGATGTGTATGCTAATGCTTTTGCCAGAAGCTTTCTAAGAACACATCAAATCGCATCATACTTTTATGTTTTGATTCCGATATCGATAGCCACCTTACTGTAGCTGCCTTTCGGTTATCACTCTATTTTTTTCTGTGTTTGTTTCAACTTGCTCTCTGTTTCCACTACTTTTTCAGTTCTCTTATTTGCTATATGCGACTATTTTTTCAGCTGTCTTTCTGAGCCTTTCAGCAGCTCCTCTTATATCCTCCTGTCCGAAGATGCTGCTGACAACAGCTATTCCGGCAGCCCCGGTTCCTGTAAGAAGCGATGCATTGTCCTCATTTATTCCGCCTATTCCCACAACAGGGATATCAACGGAGCGAATGATATCTGCAATTGTTTCCCTCGTCATGTATATGGCATCCTTCTTGGTTGATGAACCGAAAAGAGCACCGGAACCCAGATAGTCAGCTCCGTTTTGTACCGCATTTTCTGCCTGTTCTACAGTTTTGGCCGTAACTCCGACAATTTTCCCCGGACCAATGATCCTTCTTGCCTCCAGAGGCGCCATATCCTCCTGACCCACATGAACACCATCAGCATCGATGATCCTGCAAAGCTCAGCATCATCGTTTATGATGAATGGGATGTCATGTTTTCTGCATATCAAAAGAAGCTCTCTTGCAAGGTTTTTTAGATCTTCCCCCTTCAGTTCCTTTTCCCTGAGCTGCAGCATGGTTACTCCGCCTTCTATGGCTTCCAAAACTGCCTGAGTGAGGCTCTTTCCCCGGGGAAGACATCCTCTGTCGGTTATTCCGTATAATAGTAGTGACTTTTTATCCATATATTCTCCTGCGAAGCATACTCATTTTTAAATAATCAAGTACGGAAGAAGCACCCTTCTCGATGAATCTGGCTGCCAAATGCATATTCAAGCGGACACGACATGCTCTTTACAGCCTTATCAAAAAAATAAGGGACTGTCCTGATTCGGACAATCCCTTTAAAGGCGTTAAATAAAGCTCACTCCCTACGTTGGCATGATCCAAATCAGGTTTCATAGGGTCCGGAAACGTACAGTTCCCATCTCAGCCGGTTCTGACCGACACCCCCGTTAACTTACTTAAAAAATTCTTTTTAAAAATATTTACCTTCGAAATTATAGCACTCTGTTTTGAAATATGAAATGAGTTTTTAACAATTTACTCTATATATTCATCCTTTGAATCATCAACCGGAGCCAGATTCATCTGACGTCTTGCCGCATCTATAAGATGCTTTGCAAGAACAGCTGTTGTCACTGTTCCCACGCCACCTGGAACCGGTGTTGCAGCTCCAGCCTTAAGTACGATCTGATCCCAGTCACAGTCACCGCAAAGATTGCCGTGCTCGTCAACATTGATTCCTACATCGATAAGTGTCGCATCTTCCTTTATATATCCGCTGCTGATCTTCTTCGCCTTACCTATGGCCGCAATCACGATATCAGCATCACTTGCCACTTCCTTGATATTTTCTGATTTTGAGTGGCAGACTGTAACAGTGGCATTCTCATTAAGAAGCAGCATGGAAAGAGGTTTTCCTACCACCATGGAACGCCCGATTATGCAGGCCTTTTTACCTGCCATCTCGATATTATATCCCTTAAGAATCTCAATTACTGCCTGTGCCGTACAAGGTGCAAATGCTTCCTTGTCGCCTCTCATCACGCCGGAAACATTGGCATCGGTTATACAGTCGATATCCTTCAACGGATTCATCTTCTTAAGCATCTCTTCCTCATTGATCTGCTTTGGAAGAGGACGCATAACAAGTATTCCGTGAATTTCAGGATCGTTGTTAATGAAATCAAAGACCTCCTGGAACTCTTCGTTGGTACAATTCTCCGGAAGCTCATAATCCTTTGCCTCCAGTCCGAAATTAACGAAACGGTTTTTTATGCTTCTTTCGTAAGAAAGGTCTGCTTCCCTGCTGCCGACTCTGAGAATAGCCAGTGCCGGCATGATGCCGTTGTACTTTCCCACAAAATCAAGACATTCTTCCTTTATTCTGTCTGCAATGAGTTTTCCTTTTAATTCCTGCATGTTCACTCCTCTTTTATTGCTGTAGGTTTAACTGCTGAAACAGCTTATTAAGGCCTATCCCGTTTGGCTATTATTTTCACTCATAGTCCTATACCTTTTATGATAATGCATTTACTATCAAGTGTATGGTTCTAATTATTATAATAATATCTCAGCCGTCTCGTTAGATTATATCAGGAAAAATCGACTTTATTTCTCGTGATTTTGTCTTTTTCCGCATCATAAGACGGTTTTATCGCAGTCTCGACCTGCTCATATATTAGTCTCGCTCTGCTCTTTCCGTCAGACAAAAGCTTATATGCATATTCATTGAGCTCTATCATACGATTTCTGTTCTTCATCATCTTTGTGTTAATATAGACATTCATCACTGCACCCTGAAGGGCTGTGTTCAGGAATGAAACACCTACTCCCACATCGCTGAGCATAAGCTTCGAACCGTTATCTGCAAGCTCCTGCATGTAATTCAACGCCTCGCATGCACACTCCATAATCTTTATGGGTGTCATGGAAGCCGCGGAAAGACAGGTCTCAAGAGTGGTCTCTTTATAATCTTTCTCTTCCACTGTCTCTTCCGGAAGTCCGTATGCCTGACTAAGCGGATAGAAAACCTTCTCATCTTCGTCTGAGAGTTCCAAAAACCTGACTCTCAATTTCTCAAGCTTTTCTTTTATCGCCTGAAGTCTTGGCTCAAAATCTGCATATTTCTTCTTGCCGCTGGTGAAGGACACAACCATCAGACCAAGACTGACTCCATAAGCCCCTGCAAGCGCACTGGCACCGCCGCCACCGGGAACAGACTCCTTTGCACCGAGTTTTTCCAGATAATCATTCAGTTTAGTTTCCTTTGCAGTCATCTCGTTCTCTCAATACTTTCTTCTATATTTTGCACAACAGAATCAACTATACCCATATTGCTGTAGGTTTGATACTTCAATATATGACTCGTATTTCAATGCTTACATCATAATAACCATTATTATAGTTTTTATCAACCTGATAAGAAGGTAAGAAGACTTCACTGAATCTGAGATTAAAAAAGCCCCTCCATAACGGTTTCACCGTTACGGAGAGGATGTATTTCGGAGGGTATATTTTAGTAATAGATTTATGCTAATGCTTCATAAGAAAGCATAACACCTTCATCATTAAATGTGATTTTCATACCATTAAGTGTAACAACACCTGTGTAGAAAAATCCCTGGGCATTAACAAAATGAGCATGCATCTGCCCATCAAGTCCAAGCTGCATATAAACAGCATCGGCTCCTGTTGCAAGAGGAGCTCCTGTTGCAGGATTTACAAAGCATCCGACAACTGTGCCGTCAGGTTTTGTTGTGACCATCATAGTCGCATTTGTCACCGGATATGTCATACCATCAGGTGTGGTAAGTGTTGATCCGTCTGCTGAAACAGCTCCAACTCCTGCAAATGTAAGACCTGCAACATCACCGCTGACCTTGTATTCTCTTACTGTTGAATCATCAGCAAGCTTAGTAACAGTTTCAACAGCTGAAATACTCTTTCCGCCAAGGGAGATAGTTGCTGTAGTAATGATCTCGCCATTAGCACCTGTAGTTACGTTTGTGGTTACTACTGCGCCGCTTGACTGTGTTGAGACACTATTCTGGGAAGATGTAGAACCTCTGTCGTTTGAATCGCCGCTATCTGAAGAACCATTATCTGAAGACTTCTTCCAAGTCTTAATCAGTTCGCCTTTTTCATTAAACATGTAGTAAGTATCGCCAAGACGGATAGTCTTACTTGTTACCATGATTCCATCATCATCGAAGAAATAGGTGGCAGTAGTTCCATCTTTATATTTATATGTAAATAATGTAGCAGTAAGCATGAGGCCTTCTTCATCGAAGAAATGCCATTCTCCATTGATTTCACGCCAGCTATTGATGACCATAGCGCCATCTTTGCCAAAGTACTGCATATGTCCATCCGGTGTTTCCAGGAACTTGTTTGTTTCCATAAAACCTTCTTTACCGAAGAAATAAATCTTTCCGTTTATCTTCTTTAACCGGCTCTTTAACATGGAACCCCTGTCATAATAACGCCATTTTCCATTGCTGCCTTCTTTATGCCAACCGCATTTTACATTTACGTTTACAATAAGTGTTGCGAAACACTTTATTTCACTCGGACTGCTTTCTGAAGGAGAAGAAACATTACTTGGAGTGCTCTTATAAGTATCATGTAGCTCAGCCGTGATTGTCACGGCATCAATTATTAAACTTTTATTATTATCTTCGATATGTAATTCAAGATTTCCGTTTTCATCTACAGATAATAATGAAGGATTGGATGAATTCCAGTATATTAATGGATCTTTAGAAGCTTCTCCTTCGAGAAGTTTAGTCAAATCATCCATTTCTTTTACCTGTTCTAAAGACTCAATAGTAATACTATTCTCAGTAAATTTAAAATAATCACTATTTGTCTTTGTTGTTGTTCCGGCAATAGACATCACCGGCACCTGTGCCACTGCCAGAAGACCTGCGAGGACAAGGCACATAAGTTTTTTTGTTAATTTCATACTAACTCCCTATGCAAATGCACACAACTTCATAAGGAAGTGTAAGAAATCATAGTGTTTTATTCCCAATGAGCTGATATAACTAATTTATACTCTCTTCAATAATCTTTAACCCTCCCGAAGAGTGGGAACTAAAGCACATCAACTTGCCAAACCACTTCTTTACGAAGTAAATCCAGCCTTATTTTCATAAGGCAGTTCACTGAGCTATTCTTAATTTTTTCATACAATATATGAAGATTTTTCAGCTCATCATAGTTATTATAGTACATATACATATATGTTCAAGTGGTGTTTTTGTACATTTCATACAATACATAGCGTAAATCACCAACGTACCGCATATAATCGGTACGTTGGTGATTATAAAAAAAACTAAATCTATGCACGCCCTTAAAAACAGTATACTTGACTCATTCCTTTGACTTTAATCTCAATATCTCATCCAGAAGCTTATGGGCTGCCTCCCACTTTGACATGAGGGGGAGCTCCACCTCGGAATCATGGGAAATAAGGGTCAGGACATTGGTAAATAAGTCTTGCCCTGCTATTCCCGTCAGTAAGAAGTTTATAGGCATATTCATTCAGCTCTATCATACGGTTAGTGTTCTTCATCATCTTTGTGTTGATGTAGACATTCATCACCGCGCCCTGGAGGGCAGTGTTCAGGAAAGATACGCCTACGCCCACATCACTGAGCATTAGCTTTGAACCGTTATCCGCAAGCTCCTGCCAGTGCACTGGCTCCGCCGCCTCCGGGAACAGATTCCTTTGCTCCAAGCTTTTCAAGATAATCCTTCAGTACCGTTTCCTTTGCTGTCATCATGGTCTCCATTCTTGTGATTGTGCCGATGTGCTTACTTCGCATTTCTTAATTATGATAAACCTTAAGTTTGATTTATCAATGAAAAAAGTTTGACAGCAGATTCCAGGATTCAACTTAAGGATTTTTATCATTCTTCTGCATTTAAAAGCCCCTGCCTGTACCGGACGAACCAATACAAACAGAGGCTTATATTCGGAGGGTTAAAACCATTCAGGGAATCATTTTATTTCAGAGTTCCCTTATTAAAAAATTAATGTTCTTTTACCGTCAGGCAAGGCTTTCAAAGGAAAGCATCACGCCCTCTTCATCGAAAAGAATCTTCATTCCGTTGAGAATGACTTCACCTGTGTAGAAGTATCCCTGAGGATTGATGAAATGTCCATGCATCTGACCGTCCATGCCGAGCTGCATAAGAACTGTAACAGTTCCGGTTGCCATAGGCATTCCCGTAGCAGGATCCTCAAAGTAACCTAATGTTGTGCCATCAGGAGCCTTGGTGATGATCATAGCTGCATTTGTAACATGAAGTGTTAATCCTTCCTGAGTTGTAAGTGTTGAACCGTCTTGAGATACTGTACCGACTCCTGCAAATGTAAGACCAGATACATCACCTGTCACCTTGTACTCTGTTTTTATTGAGCCGTCAGCAAGCTTTGTCGCAGTTTCAATAACGTTCATGGTCTTTCCGCCAAGAGAAATAACTGCTGTTGTAATTGTCTCACCATTAGGGCCTGTTGTACCACTGGTGTTTACAGTAGCTCCGCTTGGAAGAGTTTCTACCTTGGATGAATTAGTTCCTTCAGAGCCGCCGGATTCTCCGCCACCTGATGATGAATTATTATCTGATGACTCTTTCCATGTCTTTATGAGTATTCCTTCATCATTGAACATATAGTATGTACCGTCAAGAAGGATGGTCTTGTTTGTAACCATGATACCGTCAGAATCAAAATAGTATGTGTTCTCTTTACCATCTTCATCTGCAAAGGTGAATAGTGTATCTATCAGCATAACACCGTCTTCATCAAAGTACTTCCATACACCGTTTATCCTTTTCCAACTGTCTACGACCATAACGCCATCTTCACCGAAATACCGTTTGCTCTTTCCATCTGCAGTTTCAAGGTAAGCATCGGTTACCATAAATCCGTCTTTTCCTAAGAAATAGGTTTTGCCCCCAATTTCCTTCAGAGCGCTCTTGACCTGCTCACCCCTGTCAAAGTAACTCCACTTTTTACTGTTTTGGGTCTGGAACCAACCGTTCTTGACATTGATATGAGCTTTTAATGTTGCGATACATACTATCTCACTCGGTGTTGCTTCATCTGAACTTTTCTTGATTTCACTTTCAGTACTGACTTCTTTTCTTAATGAGGCACTTATATCAACATCTTTTTTTATCACCTCACCCACAGGATCCGTGTTTTCTTCGATATTTAAAGTGAGCTTTCCATTATCCTCTACAGACAGAAGTTTCTCATCTGAAGATTCCCACTCTATTCCGGGACCTTTATAATCTCCGGAAAGCATACTATCCAGTTCATCAAGTTCATCAACCTGTTTCTTAGAGGTAATGCTTATACTGCCTTCTTCAAAGTACAAATAATCTTTATTGTTTCTTACTGTTTTAGTGGTTGCTGCCATGGACATCACAGGCACTTGACCTACTGTTAAAATACATGCAAGTCCAAGACACAGCAGTTTTTTGGTTAATTTCATACTAATGCCCTCATAAAAATAAATGCACACGACCTTGATATGAAGTCACTGTTGTCATGGCATTCCATCTCTTGTGAGCAGTATTTGATTTTCTTTCTCACGACTTATTTAGCCCTCCATAAATCATGAAATACATGTACCCATATTACTTCACTATCAAAGCCCTTATTTAACCTTACTTAAGTAAGGATGTTTCACGAATTGTTAATGAAATTATGCAATATACATAATTTTCTATTACATTCTTTAAAAATATTATATACATCCACATATATGTATTCAAGGTTTTTGGGATGATTTCTTCACTTATCCAATCGCAGCAAAATTACTTTCCACACTTTTCATCTTTTCTTCCCATTTGTTTTATAAAAAATCCATTTTGAAATATTGCATACAAAAGTAAGAAATGACATAATGACCCTGAGCGATACTTTGCAGAGAATCCCCGGGATAGTCTCAGGGAACAATCCTCATAAGACAAAGACCGCATCAGGAGGGAAAAATGAATAATAATTTATCAACAACTACCACTACCAAAGCTGGCATCGGTATCTCCGGTCAGGTACGTGACCTTTCAATCATGGCTATGTTTACAGCCATAGTTATGATCATGGCATTTACCCCGTTTGGAATCATCGATCTGCCGCTCATCAAAGCAACTATCTTACATGTACCTGTTGTTATTGGTTCCGTAGTTCTCGGACCTAAAAAGGGTGCATTCCTTGGATTCCTTTTCGGAGCAACAAGCCTTTTTAAAAACATCACAGCCCCAAGTCTTCTGTCCTTTGCATTTACACCGACAGTTCCTGTTCCGGGTCTTACACATGGTTCAGTATGGGCACTTTTCATCTGTTTCGTACCACGTATCCTTGTGGGCGTTACACCATGGCTTCTTTACACAGCAGCAAAAAAGCTTCTTCCAAAGATGAATGATGCTGTACGTTTTATGTTTCTTGCTCTTTGCGGTGCTCTCGGTGCCATTACCAACACTGCTCTTGTTATGGGATCGATATTTGTTGTTTTCAGAAATGCTTATGCCACAGCAAACAACATTCCGGTTGACAAGGTTCTAAGTGTGATTCTTGGTATCGTATTTACAAACGGCATCCCTGAAATGCTTGTAGCAGCAGTTATAGTACCTGTTGTCATTACAGCACTTATCAAGGCACATGTAGTTTCAAAATAAATCACCAGTTTTCCGGCACATATTGATAACAGATAAACCAGTCTTTATAAAGCTAAGTACTGCTAGATTCAATATTCCTGGATTACATATTTCTACCGGTCAAATTGAATATCAGTTTGACCGGTATTTTTTAGATAAGAATGGATATAAATGAAAACTCTTTTAATAGATGTAGGAAATTCAAATATCGTCATCGGTCTTTTTGAAAACGGTACAAAGCTTTTTCAGGACAGAGCCGATACAAGAAGGAAGTGGGATCAGCTCAGCTTTATGAATGAGTTAAAAACCATTTTTAATCTTAATAATGTTTCCGCCGGTGAAATCGATGGCTCCATCATCTCATCAGTGGTACCGGACATTAACCCTATCCTTGTTTCAGCCATAAAAAGGCTTACAGGTAAAAAGGCCATTATCGCAGGAAAGGATAATGTCGACATTCCCGTAAAGAATTATGATATGTCTCTGCTTGGCATGGACAGAATGGTGGATATGCTGGCAGCCAGAGAAAAGTACGGCTTTCCGCTTATGATCTACGACCTTGGAACCTGTACCACCATGTCGGTTATAGACAGCGATGGCTTTTTCATCGGTGGGATGATTTCACCCGGAGTTCAGTTAAGCCTCGACGCTGAAGCCGAAAAGACTGCACAGCTTCCGGAACTTATGGCGGATGCACCGGAAAAGCTTCTCGGTGACGATACCGTTTCATGTATGATAAACGGTGTGGTCATCGGAACAGCAGCAATGATAGACGGTATTCATGAAAGAGTTTCGGATGAACTTAATATCAGTCCCGAAAACTTCCCTCTTGTTCTGACCGGCGGACTCAGCAGACTCGTGCTCCCCTGGATGAAACATGAGGCACATTTTGAACCGGATCTTCTTTTGAATGGCCTGGAGATACTGTACCTGAAATCAAATTCAAATCCTTGATTTATATTAAGTAGGTAGAAATTATGCTAAATGGAAAAAACATACTTCTTGGAGTCACAGGAGGCATAGCCGCATATAAAGCAGCAGATATCTGTTCCCGACTTGTGAAGCTTCATGCCAATGTAGACGTCATCATGACTGAGCATGCCCTTAACTTCATAACTCCCAACACTTTTGAGGCCCTTTGCCACAACAAGGTGACTACAGATACCTTTGACAGAAACCATCCTTTCGAAGTTGAACATATCGCTCTTGCGGATAAAGCAGACTGTGTGATTATCGCTCCTGCAACAGCCAACATTATCGGGAAACTGGCTAACGGTCTCGCGGACGACATGCTTTCAACAACACTTCTGGCCTGCCGCTGTCCGAAGCTCATCGCCCCTGCCATGAATACTCATATGTGGCAGAATCCTATAGTGCAGGACAATATTTCAAAGCTAAAACATTATGGCTTCTCCATAATTGAACCTGCCAGCGGACATCTTGCCTGCGGATATGACGGTTCAGGAAAACTGGCTGATACCGGCCTCATAGCAGATTATGTAGTTAATGCCTGTGCCCATGAAAAGGATATGGCCGGACTTAAGGTACTTGTGAGCGCAGGTCCCACCTGTGAGGATCTTGATCCTGTACGTTTCATCACAAACCGTTCTTCAGGAAAGATGGGCTACAGCATCGCCTCTGCTGCCGCAAGCCGCGGGGCAGCAGTCACACTTGTAAGCGGGCCTGTGGATCTCCCCGTTCCTGCCGGTGTAAATATCGTACATATAAGAAATGCCGAAGATATGTATCGTGAAATCACTTCACGTCAGGAAGAATCTGACATCATCATAAAGGCTGCTGCCGTTGCAGACTACAGACCATCCATAGTTTCTGATAATAAGATAAAGAAAAAGGATGACGGTTCAGATCTGAGTCTTCCTCTCGAAAGAACAAAAGATATACTAAAATTCCTGGGGGAACATAAAAGAGATGGGCAGTTCCTCTGCGGCTTCTCCATGGAAACGGAGAATATGCTTGAGAACTCCAGAAAGAAACTTACAAAGAAAAATCTTGACCTTATAGCCGCAAACAACGTAAAGGTTTCCGGTGCAGGCTTTCTGGGCGATACAAATGTCCTGACCCTTATATCAAAGGACAGGGAAACCGAGCTTCCTCTCATGTCTAAGTGGGACGCCGCACATCAGCTTCTTGATGAAATACTGAAGATAAGAAACAACTGACTTAAGAATTCCTTTTACTTAACGATTAAGAGCCGCAGGATTATCCCGCGGCTCTTTTTTTCTTTAGTTAAATGTAATACTGTTAAGTATCTTATCTCCCATTGCCCCATCAGAGATATCCACTCTGACGATTCCTACGGAAATTGCCTTTCCATCAGATACTGTTCCAATGTACTCCGTCCACTCGTATCCGATGTTCTTGTATGTGCGGCCTTTCATCTTGATTCCGCCTATCTCTCTGTCATCGATTTCCTTATAGTTTTCAAATTTATCTTTATAGAAATCAAATTTTTCGATTTCCTCTGCCATCTCAAATTTGATAAATCCGGCGCCAAATGCATCAGGATCTTCATTTTCGATGAGCTTCCATTTACCACTGGTCTCACTGGTGCTCCATCCGGAATCAGGCATCTGTAACTTGACATCCAGAGTTTTATCTGAGGAACCGAAAGGATGCAGGGTAAGAGTTGTATCCTTCATAGCAGCATTGGCCGCTGCTGCCTTTCCTGCTTCGGAAGCTTCTTCCTCAAGTACGGACAGATACTTTTCTTCCGCTTCCGATGACTTGAATCCACTGGAGTTAAATCCAGTGATCTTATAAACTCCGGGAGCTCCTGCAGGATCCTTCTCTCCGAAGTTCACATAAATAAAGTGATTCGGATCCTCTGAAGAAATCCACTTATAGTATCGGCGGTTCTGTTTCATATTCTCCACGTACTCTTCTTTATCAAACTCACCGTCTACACCAAAGTAAGCCACCAGATCCTCGTATGTGGTGTTAAAGATATCCTTGTTGATCTTATTCATCCAGACATAGCCCTTCTGAACCTCTTCTTCACTTATGATACCATCTCCATTGGGAACATCTGCGGAGGCTGATGTTTTCTTGTTATCATCCTTTTCAGACTCAGTTTCAGCCGCTGCCTCTGTAGTTTCTTCTGTATCCTTCTTATCCTTACTGTCATCCTTGCTGTCAGGTTTTGCTGCTGCAGGTGCCGCATCACCGCTTCTCTTCATGGTGTACTGAACACCGGCCATATCAAGGATAAGAGTGTCACCGTCCAATGTATAGGTATAGTCAGTTGTGCCGTAAACCTTTACACTGCCTTCTTTCCAGGTAATATCCAAAACAGTTGTGAAAAGACAAAGCTCTCCGGTTCCGTCATCTCTCAGATCAAGATAAGTATCTCCCATTCCTGCCTGAACCAGCATTTCATGAGTTACTGTATTTCCGTTTCCGGTATACTCATAGATTTCATAATGACCGACATCTTTGGATGTTGTTTTTTCAGCCGCTTTTTCTTCCTTCTTTTCCTCTGCCTCTTTCTTTTCAGCTTTGGCTTCCTTTACGGCCGCGGCCTTCGTTTCAACCTTCTCTGTTTCCTTATGAGTTGTCTCCTGAGCACTTGCTTCCTTTGTTCCACCACATGCTATAAGAGCTGCCGATGTGGACAAAGCCAAAAGAAACATTATCAGCTTACGTTTCATTTTCCCTCCCATTAACACAAATAAAAGTCTGATCTTTTTTAACGGATCAATAGTGTATAGCTACATCTTAAATATCAGCAAAGGACAGCCTATATATAAGCTGCCCTTTGATATTCACATAACTTGCTACATATTTAAGCGTTTTTATACGTTGATTTTTACTGTTTATTTCTATGTAAGTGTGTTGGAAATATTTAATTTAGTTTATATTAGGCTTTCATCTCATCCAGAACTGCAATGAGTCTTTCCTTCATCGCTTCCACATGCTCACGCTCAATAACAAGAGGAGGAACAAAACGGATAGTGTTGTGTTCCGCTGAAATAAGTATAAGCTGCTGCTCAAGAAGTGCCTTGCTGACTATATCGGAAACCTTTACATCAGCCGCAAATTCAAGTCCCTGAATAAGGCCCTTTCCTCTGTGATCCACTATAAGCTCGGGATACTTCTCCATTACTTCATCAAGAGCCTTAAAGAGATGTACACCCATCTCCTTTGCATGTCCCGGTATGTCCGCTTCCTTAAACACATCAAGTACCGCAGATGCCACAGCACATACAAAAGGATTTCCTCCGTAAGTGGAACCGTGATCTCCCGGCTTCATGGCATCTGAAGCCTTTCCGGAAGCGAGGAACGCACCAACAGGCACTCCGTTTCCGAGAGCCTTTGCCACAGTAAGCACATCCGGCTTCACTCCGAACTCCTGCCATGCGAACATATATCCTGTACGTCCCATTCCGCACTGAATCTCATCAAAAATCAGAATGAGATCATTTTCATCGCATATCTTGCGTACGCCCTTCAGAAACTCTTCGGTTGCAGGATAGATTCCGCCTTCACCCTGGAAGGTCTCAAGGATTATGGCTCCGGTGTTCTCATTAACAAGAGCCTTTACCGAATCAAGGTCATTGTATGTGGCGAACCTGACTCCTCCCACAAGCGGTTCAAAGGGTTCACGATAATGATCCTTTCCCGTTACGCTGAGAGCTCCCATGCTTCTTCCGTGGAATGAACCCTGCATTGCAATGATTTCACTGTTCTTCTTGCCCTTATTGTAGTTGTATCTGCGGGCTATCTTTAATGCACCCTCTATGGCCTCGGTTCCTGAATTTGTAAAGAAAACCTTGTCCATCTGAGACAATGCTATGAGTTTTTCCGCGGCATCGATTGCAGGTTCGTTATAAAAAAGATTCGATATATGAAGAAGTCCCTTATCGATCTGTGATTTCATTACCCGGTTCACAAGATCGTTTCCGTATCCGAGACCGCAGACAGAAATTCCGGCACCGAAATCAAGATACTTCTTGTCTCCCACGTCATAAATATAAACCCCATCTGCATGGTCAAAGACCACCGGGAACCTGTTGTAGGTTTTGTAAAAATACTTCTCACCCTCTTTAAGAAGACGGTCATTTACAACATTACCCTTTACGATGGTATCATCCATAAAATTCATTTAAGTCTCCTTTTAGTCAAAA
This sequence comes from Oribacterium sp. P6A1, assembly GCF_000702885.1. Taxonomy (GTDB): domain Bacteria; phylum Bacillota; class Clostridia; order Lachnospirales; family Lachnospiraceae; genus Oribacterium. The sequence goes on from NZ_JNKO01000001.1 coordinate 159,398, forward strand.
TGCTTATCTATCGACTTCTCGATCATAGTTCCGATACCCTTATTCGTGAATATCTCAAGCAAGAGACAATGGGGCACTCTTCCATCCAGAATATGTACCTGATTTACGCCCTTCTTCATGGCATCTATGCAGTTCTGGAGCTTGGGAAGCATGCCTCCCCCAAGTACTCCTGAATCTATCATGGTCTGAGCTTCATCGAGATTCAAGGTATGAATAAGAGATTCCTTATCTTCAAAATCTCTGTACACACCTTCTACATCTGTAAGGTATGCCAGCTTTTCTGCATGCATTGAAGCCGCAATGGCGCAGGCTGCATCGTCTGCATTGACATTATAGGTCTGTCCGTGATCATCAAAACCCACAGGACAAATAATGGGTATGAAATCGTCATCCAAAAGGTCCTTAATAATGGTAGTGTCTACATCCACTACCTCCCCCACATAACCTATGTCCTGTCCCTTGCTGAACTTCTTCACACATTTAAGGAGATTTCCGTCCTTACCTGAAATACCAACTGCCTTTCCCCCCAGGTTGTTGATGAGCTGCACCAGAGACTTGTTCACTTTATTCAGAACCATCTCTGCTATCTCCATGGTATCCTCATCGGTAACACGAAGCCCGTTTACAAATCTGGGTTCCATCCCCACCTTGCCTATCCATCTGGAAATCTCTTTTCCGCCTCCGTGGACAAGTATGGGCTTAAGACCAACCAGCTTAAGAAGGGATACATCCTGCATTACCTGCATCTTGAGATGCTCATCGGTCATGGCAGATCCGCCGTATTTTACGATAACCACTTTATTCTGGAATTTCTGAATATATGGCAGTGCCTCCACAAGGGTGGCCGCTTTATTCATTATTTCCTGTGAAATCTCCATCATATACCTCCAGGGTTCAAATCATATAAATGAGTATAAAAAACACTCCCCGCTATTCACTTATCCGTATCAGGTACGGTATTCTGCGTTAATGTCTACATATTCATGAGTCAGGTCACAGCCCCATGCCGTTGCCGTTTCTGATCCTTCATTCATTTCTATAAGAGCCGTAACTTCCTGATAAGAAAGAATCTCCAAAGCGAAATCCTCATCGAAATCAAGCGGTACTCCCTGCTTATAGAGGGCAATCTTTCCTATATCATTAACAAAATAAAGGTCCACCTTCTCAGGATCAAATTCCGCACCGGAGTAACCCATGGCACAGAGTATACGTCCCCAGTTTGCGTCCTTTCCGTAAATCGCAGCCTTGGTAAGTGTGGAGGATACAACAGCCCTTGCAAGAGTTCTTGCCTCTTCCTTGCTCTTTGCTCCGACAACCTTTGCTGTGAAAAGATGGGATGCACCTTCTCCGTCTGCAGCCATACGGGTGGCAAGTGTACTGTTCACCTGGTGAAGAGCTTCGCAGAATGTCTTGAAATCCTCATTTTCTTCGGTTATCTCTTCATTACCCGCTGTTCCATTGGAAAGAATAACACAGGTGTCGTTTGTGGAAGTGTCACCATCAACGGATATCATATTGTAGGTATCTGTGATGTCGGCACTGAGAGCTTTCTGAAGCAATTCTTTTGAGATCGCCACATCGGTGGTCAGGAAGCAGAGCATGGTACACATACGAGGGTGGATCATGCCTGAACCCTTTGTCATTCCTCCCAAATGAACCTTCTTTCCGGAAAGCTCAAACTCAACTGCGAACTCCTTGTTCACAGTATCAGTGGTCATAATGGCTTTACTTGCAAGAGTTGCATTCTCTTCTCCGTCTGAAAGCTTCAGCACCATCTCCGAAATCGCATCCTGCATCTTTTCTACAGGAAGCTGCATTCCTATGACACCTGTGGAAGCAACAAGTACCGAATCTTCTGAAATTTCATTTCCAAACTGGTAGGCTACACTTCTTGCAAGCTGAAGACAGGCATCCAAGCCCTCCTTGCCTGTGCAGGCATTCGCGATTCCCGAGTTTACAACTACCGCATGTACATCATTACCTGAAGCAACAATTTTTTTATCCCACTGGACAGGAGCGGCCTTAACCACATTTGAAGTAAAGGTTCCTGCAACTTTACATGGCTCCTTGGAGAAAAGAAGGGCCATGTCCTCACGACCTTTTTTCCTGATTCCTGCAGCTGCGGATGCTGCCATAAATCCTGAAGCGGCACATACACCGCCATTAACTGAAATCATTCCCATAACTCACCCTCTATATATTACTGACAATTCAATATCTTAAAATCTACTTTAACACATTTCCTCAGGGAATATTAACATTAATTATTATTCATAAATTCACTGCATCAATATGCAAAAATTCTATGAAAATGTATAACTAAACATCTGTGTATACTCATAAAGTCTATCTTCCGCTTTGTGAAGGCACGCCCGGTTAAAGACTTATGACACTTATATCATAATATGAATTCAGCTCTCCGGTTTACCGCGCCGAAGAGCCTCCTTCTATGAGCAAGCTTTTTCATGATGCTGCAGTAAGCCGCTTCATGAAAAAGATCTTACCGGTTTAAATGATCACTTGTTGTTCTCAAGATTTTTCACTTCAAGCATCTTCATGGCACGTACCTTCTCCGGAAGTCCGAACAGGGTGATGAAACCGGATGCATCATGATGATCGTAAAGATCACCTGTAGTGAAAGAAGCGAGAGATTCATTGTACAGTGAGTATGGTGATGTTGTTCCGGCCTTGATTACATTGCCCTTATAGAGCTTCATCTTAGTCACACCTGTAACATACTGCTGAGTTGACTTAACGAAAGCCTGAAGAGCTTCGCAGAGCGGATCGAACCACTTTCCTTCGTAAACCACCTGTGAGAACTTTGTATCTACCATCTGCTTGAATTCCATGGTCTGACGGTCAAGTATGAGTTCCTCAATCTGCTTATGTGCCTCCATAAGGATGGTAAGTCCCGGAGTCTCATAAACGCCTCTGCTCTTCATACCTACTACACGGTTCTCAACTATATCGATGATACCGATTCCGTTCTCTCCTCCAAGCTTGTTCAGCTCGATGATGATTTCCTTTACGCTCATTTTCTTTCCGTTGAGTTCTACAGGGATACCCTTTTCCCACTTGATCTCCACTGCTGTCTCCTTGTCAGGTGCCTTCTCGGGAGAGTTTGAAAGTACAAGCATATGATCATAGTTAGGCTCCTGTGAAGGATCCTCAAGCTCTAATCCCTCATGGGAAATATGAACGATGTTACGGTCACGGCTGTAAGAGTTGTCAGCAGAGAATGTAAGAGGAATTCCCTTTGACTTAATATAATTAAACTCATCTTCACGGGACTGGAAGGTCCAGATATCTGTCATACGCCAAGGAGCGATGATATCGAGATCAGGTGCCAGTGCCTTGATGGAAAGCTCGAAACGTATCTGATCATTTCCCTTTCCTGTTGCACCGTGGCAGATAGCCTTTGCCCCTTCCTTACGGGCGATCTCAACCAGCTTCTTCGCAATAGCCGGTCTTGCCATGGAAGTTCCCAGAAGATATTTATTTTCGTAAGTTGCATCCGCCTGAAGGCAAGGTACAACATAATTATCACAGAAATCATCGGTAATGTCTTCGATGTAGAGCTTTGAAGCTCCGGAAAGCTTTGCTCTCTCAGCAAGTCCGTCAAGTTCGTTTCCCTGTCCTACATCAACACAGCAGCAGATTACCTCATAGCCGAAGGTCTCTTTGAGCCATGGTACGATAGCTGTTGTATCAAGTCCGCCTGAATATGCGAGTACGACTTTCTCGCCCTGTGTGTTGTTCTTAGGTGTAAGATTGCTCATAATTACTCTCCTTTTCAAAAACTCTTTTTTCATACTGCGAAAGTACCGATCAAGATCTGAAGTGTGGTAAGTACTTCATACTTTCTGCATCAGTTCTTTAAACCGATGCTGTATGAAAGTTTTATCTGATGTTTGGATAATACGCTCTATCGAATAAAAATGCAAGCTTTTTCTGTATAAAAATGCATATTTAGTCATTTTAGTTTGCATAAACTATCACATAATGCATTTTTGGGGTATATTTATACATACGCTCCGGTGATATCTGTTATAACCCGGCTAACGCAGAATCTCCCATGTTCTTTTGTGCAAGCACAACGCCCATGGATGCACTTGACGGCTTTATCAACCGCGCAGGGTAAACCCTGCGCGATTCCGCGTTGGCCGTCAAATGTACCCATGGTCTTTTGTGCAAGCACAACGCCCATGGGTACACTTGACGGCTTTATCGCGAAAAAAAACGGGACAGCAAAGCTGTCCCGCAGAAAATCTTATTCTATTTCACCACGACAGGAACGTTAAAGCATCTCTCCCGGTGCACCCTTTGTCTTACGGTTTCTGACACAGGTGTCAAGGGAAATAGCCTCATATATGTCTTCGTCTATCTTGTCACATATCTCACGATATTCCTGAACTGTAAGGTCATCCAATGCGCACTTTTTCTTTTCACAGAGAAGTACAAGCTCTCCGACTATGCCATGGGCTGTACGGAATGGAACACCCTTACGTACAAGATAGTCGGCAACATCTGTAGCATTGGTAAATCCCCGCTTTGCCGAATCTTCCATACGAGGCTTGTTCCATGTCATGGTACTGAGCATACCGTTCATGAGTATAACCGAATTTGTCACTGTATCCATGGCATCAAAAGCCATCTCCTTGTCCTCCTGCATATCCTTGTTATACGCAAGGGGAAGTCCCTTCATAGTCACCATAAGACTCTGGAGAGCTCCGTAAACACGTCCTGTCTTGCCGCGGATAAGCTCTGCTATATCCGGATTCTTCTTCTGGGGCATGATACTTGAGCCTGTGGAATATGCATCCGAGATTCTGACAAACTGATACTCATTGGAATTCCAGATTATTATCTCCTCGCTGAGACGGCTCAGGTGCATCTGTATGGTGGAAAGATCAAATAAATACTCAAGAAGATAGTCTCTGTCCGAAACCGAATCCATGGAATTGTCTGTCGGCTTTCTGAACAAAAGCTCCTTTGCGGTAAAATCTCTGTCCAGAGGATATGTGGTTCCAGCAAATGCTCCCGCTCCTAAAGGACATTCATTGAGACGGTCTCTTGTGTCACTGAGACGTCCGAGATCTCTCAGGAACATCTCCTTATAAGCCCCCATATGATGGGCAAGAGTAGTTGGCTGAGCCTTCTGAAGATGAGTAAATCCCGGCATGAAGGTATCTTTGTTCTCATTAATGATCTTTTCAAAAGTATCTACCAGCTTTTGAAGTTCTTTCATCATGCCGTCGATGTTATCTCTTGTATACATCTTCATATCGAGAGCAACCTGATCATTACGGCTTCTTCCCGTGTGGAGACGCTTTCCGGCCTCTCCTATACGCTGTGTAAGTTCAGCTTCTATGAAGCTGTGAATATCCTCTGCATCACCGCCTATCAGAAGCTTTCCTTCCTCGATATCCCGGAGAATGCCCTGAAGCCCGTTTACGATTTCTTCCGAATCCTCCATAGAAATGATTCCCTGTTTTCCCAGCATCTTTGCATGGGCTACAGAACCGTTTATGTCCTGCCTGTACATACGCTTATCAAAGCTGAGGGATTCATTAAATGCCTCTGTTAATGCATCCTCCGCTTCTGTAAATCTGCCGCCCCAAAGCTTCATACAAAACCCTCCAAATTATTATTCATGGCAGGATATAATCAAATCTCCTGCTCTGCCCTTAGTTATCCTATATATTACCGGTATTTTACTGCAATAAAAACCCAGTCTATAGATAACCATACTACAGACCGGGTCCAATGTTAAATAATAAAAATGAATATCAGAGATTCTCTATTTCATCAACTGCGTCTATTTCTTCTATCTCTTCATTTTCTTCTATCTCTTCTATTACTCCTGTTTCTTCCAATTCATCCTCATCATACTCCTCATATCTCACCGGCAGGATTCTTTCGATACAGCCGTAACGTCCTGTGAAGAAATTTATGATGATAAGAGACAAAAGACTAAGGAAGCTGATAAGAAGACCAGCCTTAAGCCCCCGTGGAAAATACTTCATCTCCACAGTATGGGTTCCGGGTTCCAGTTTAACTCCTATAAAGGTATCCTTCACCTTATAAAGCTCTGCCTTTTCACCGTCAACGTACATTGACCAGCCTTCATCATAAGGAATGGAAGTCATCATGATGCCTCCTTCCTTTGTGGTGATATTCCCTGACAAAAAGGTATCCTTCCATGTGGTAAGATTCCAGGATTCATCATTAAGCTTTTCATAGACTCCGGCCAAAGAGGAATAGTCGAAGTAATATATATCCGCATCCATAGCCTGCTCATTGGTTTCATTTACAAGAGTTACCTTCTCTCCCGCTTCAAGATAACCGATTTCGATAAAGAACCCTCTGTCAACATTATTTGTCTTCTTACTTCTGTAACCATAATCAACATTCACTTCCTTTATGGAGGAGTTGTTGACATAGGCATAGTACTCTCCGGATATTCCGGCAGTAAATATATACTTCTTGCCTTCAAATGTTCCCAGCATATTTTTCAGGACCGGTTCTGCCCCCAATGCTTCACACAGGCTGTTTTGTGCAAGGGCCGGTGTTCCCATATCGGTTTCCCAGTTTCTGAGCTCCTGCTCCGAGAACATATATCCCAGAGGAAGACTATATCTGTTCCGGAACAAAGAAGTGTTTCCGGACTCCGAAACAAATTCAAGGGCTGTTTCGGCAGAGGCTGCAGGTTCCTGGGAATAGATACCGTATTTTACTCCAAAAAGCATATTCATAAGCGGAGTGGAGCCTGTTATGGAATAGGCATTTGTAGAGGCTTCCATACCCATTTCCCTGAAGAAATCGGAACAGGCAGAATATGCTGTGGAAGAAAACAGGGATACGCTGGGGAAATTCATCCAGGCACCGTCATCCTTGGTTTTTCTGGTCATCTTCTCAAATCTGTAGAAGCTGTCATCTTTCTCACGGACCTCCTTTACCAGATTCCGGACATCAGCATTATCCGCAGTATAAGAGGTTCTTGAAGTTATGGTGACTGAGGTTACCGCCATGTTTATGGTAAGCTCCATAAACACAATGAACAGAAGACATATAGCTCCAAACTCACGATTGAGCTTTTTCACCCTGTCAGCATACATGAATAAAAAGTATATAAGCAGGAAAAGCATGGTTACATAGAAGGCATACCATTTTATGGCGTCATCTGTTACCAGCTTTTGAGCCAGTATGATAAATCCCATTGCGGCTGCAAGAGAAACACCCACCTGCTTTACAGACGCCTCATTTCGTTTTATATAGGCTTCATAACACATGCAGAGCTCTATAAAAATGTATATGAAGCTCTGACGACATGGCAGTGAATTCGGATAGTGGAATCCATGCCATATGAAGTTAAGCATATTTATGCTGAAGCTAAGGAAAAAGAAAATAAGAAGCACTCCATTTATGGTCTTTTCCTTCATTCTTATCCTTCTATTCATGAAATATAAGGGCAGAAGAATGAAAATCATGGCTCCGGCATAGATATTGGGCCAGTGATCAAGCCCCTGTTCTGTTTCAACCAAAGGCATCTGACGGGCAAACATATCTATGATCGTGAAATACTGCTGTACTACATGAGGGAAATTTATATCACCTGAAGCAGTAAGCTGTAAAGCAAATATCTCCGGAAGAAGTGTCACAGCGGCAAGTCCGCCTGCAATAAGTGAGTATACACCGAATCTCAGAGCTCTCACCATGAGACACTCAAATCCGTATGCGCCATTATCCTCGTAATAGTCCTCGGAAATACCTGTTTCGTGAGGATTCACCACAATCTTTGACGTTCCGTAGCAGACATTGAGACAAATAAAATATACTATCATAAAGATACATATCATTATGGATATATAGTAATTTGAAAGAATGCTGAGCCCCAGAGATATGACGTAGAGCATTCCGCTCTTTCCCTGTACAAGTCTTTCCAGCCCAAGCATAATCAGCGGAAAGAGTATGATGCAGTCCAGCCACATCAGATTCCAGCTGTATGCGGAAATATATCCTGACATGGCATACGCCATTGCAAAAAATGCGCAGCCAAAGGATTTTAAAGGAAAATGATGTCTCAGATAGTAACACATGGAAACTCCGCATAGACCGATCTTCAGAACTATGGAATATGTCATGAATTCCAGTATCAGTCCTTTTGGACACAGTATCATGAGCCAGTTAAGCGGACTTGCAAGATAGTATGCATAGAGTGCAGTAAAGTTAATGCCGAGACCTACATCCCATGTATAGAGAAGTGAACCGGCATTCTGCAGCTTATGATTGAATTCAGATGAAAAGGGAGCATACTGATGGTACATATCCGTACGCAGAAAGGTTTCTGTTCCGAAAGGATAGATTCCTCTGAAAACAAAAATCAAAAGCATCCCCAGAACAGGAAACATAAATGAAACAAGATAGCTTTTATGTCTTTTCAAATATCTTAAAAACATCAGGAACAACTCCTTATTTTTTATTTTTTGTTAAACACCAGGTACTTGCTGAGAAAATAGTTGGCAACGGTGATAATTACCTGAACCATTAATTTTGCGACTTTGTCATTCATATGAAGAAGACTTACACTGATGAACATTATACCCATATCCATGAGCAGGGTACCGAGTCTTGCAGCATAAAATTTCCCCGCTTCAGCCATAAGTGCATCACTGCTGCTCTCGAATACAAATCTTCTGTTTGTAAAAAATGCAAATGTAACTGCCGCCACCCATGAAATGATGTTTGCAATCTGCAATTGTACAGGCGCTTCAGGGTCAAGGAAGGTTAATACGCAAATATAATAAACACTGAGACTTACCAATGTTGTAAGTCCCCCCACGATCAGATAATTCACTATTTCTTTATAACTGAAATACAGCTCTTTAATCTTCTGCATTTGATGTTCTCCAAATTGATTTTTTGACACAATTTCAATTGACAATCACGCTAAAGTATAGCTTACAGCTGTTGCCATATCAAGAAATCATATAAATTTTACCGCGTAATTGTGCAATATTGACTTTGAAAGTTTTTCAAAAAAATGTAAAATATATAATATATGAATTTGGAGTTTAATTGTCAAGATAATATATTCTTTATTTTATTACAAAAATTTCACAATTAGATTTAAATTCCTGTTTCATTTCCATGTTTTGCTACAATTTAAAAAGGAGGTATTATGTTTCACAATGGTGATTATGTAGTTTACGGATGTAAAGGCATACACAAAATCATCGACACAACAATTCTTAATCTTGATGGCGTATCAAAAGACAAAGAGTATTATGTGATGCAGCCATACGACAAACCCTCAGGTTCTGTTTATGCACCTGTGGATTCAACAAAAATCAATATGAGAAAAGTGATGTCAAAGGATGAAGCAAAGGCTTTTATCAAAACAGTTCCGGGTATCGGAGTGCTTGACATCAAGAACAACAAACAGCGGGAGGATGCATACAAAGAGTGCATCAAGAGCTGTAGTCCCGATGAACTCATGAGAGTCATCAAAACATTGCATCTTCGCAAGGAAGAGCGCAGCAGTCAGGGCAAAAAGCTTACACTTACAGACACACATTATATGCAGCAGGCAGAGGGGATCCTTTACGACGAGTTATCTCTCGTTCTGGATATGCCGAAGGATGATGTTCCTGATTACATTTCTGACGTAGTACATAAATCAGTTGTATAGATATATAATTATCTTTTCTGTATTTTATCTATTATCTGTCACTATCGGGTGAGGCCGGAGACGGCACTTCACAATTGATTTAAAAAATCTGGTAGAGTATTTTTTACTTTACATATAACTTCTGAGTATAGACTAACTTGAATGTTATTAGTATGAATATAGATAGCTGAAGGGCTGCCGCAGATTTTTGGTTTCGTTCATTATGAAACAGGAAATCTGCAGCAGCCCTTTTTATCACTTGTGATAGGGTTCATTGTTATTTATTTTAAACGCCCTGTAGATCTGCTCAAGAAGTATGACTCTCATAAGCTGATGAGGGAAGGTCATCTTGCTGAAGCTAAGTTTATAGTTGGCTCTTTTAAGAACATCAGGAGAAAGTCCCAGTGATCCTCCGATCACAAATGTTATATCCGAAGTTCCGCGAACCATAAGGTCAGAAATCTTTCCTGCCAGCTGTTCAGAGCTTAGCATTTCCCCCTCTATGGCAAGAACAACAACAAAAGACCTGTCGCTTATCTTTTGCAGTATCCTCTCACCTTCCGTTTCCTTTATCTTTTCTTCAACCGACAGAGGTGCACGATCGGGAGTTTTTTCATCCTGTACCTCAATAATATTTATGTCGCAGAAAGCCCCCAGTCTTTTACTGTATTCCGCTATAGCGTCTCTCAGATATTTCTCTTTGATTTTTCCTACTGTTACAAGTGTTACTTTCATAATCAACTTCCATTCTTTCCTGCACGGGGTAAATCCGGGAGGGATCCATTCCGGCTGCTGTCTTACCCGTTTATAAAGTTTGATGGTTCACTTTCAATCTTATATATGAAAATCAGCCGACAGATACCTGCCGACTGATTAATTTCACTAAATATACGGAACTTTCAGGAGACGTCAGTTAAGTGTCTGAAGACGTTCTTCAACCTGCTTAAGCATCTGCATATTACGCTCAAGCTTCTCACGTTCCTCCTGAACCTTGGCAGCAGGAGCCTTGGAGATAAATCTCTCGTTATTAAGCATACCGTTTGAACGCTTTATCTCAGCTTCCCACTTCTCCTTCTCCTTCAGGAGTCTCTCCTTCTCCTTCTCGATATCAACGAGATCCGCAAAAGGAATGTAGATGGTGGCATCAGGAATGGCAACGGATACTGCATCATCAGCTATGCCTGACTTATCCTCCTGAATCACTACGTCTGAAGCACTTGCAAGGGTGGCAAAGAATACCTTACTGTGCTCAAAGGTCTTTCTTACTCTGTCATTTGTTGTAACAACGAAGTTCTGAGCCTTTCTTGAAGGAGCAACGTTCATTTCCGTACGAACATTTCTGATGGCACGTACTGCTTCCTTGATAGCTTCGATCTCAGACTCATCCTCTGAGAAATTGAAATCCTCTTTATATACAGGCCACTCCTGCTTCATGAGAGGTGACTGTGAATCTGTAAGAGTATCAAAAATCTCTTCTGTGATGAACGGACAGAACGGGTGAAGCAGCTTAAGAGATGTAGTAAGTACATACTTAAGTGTCCAGAGAGCTGCGCTCTTGGTCTCATCCTTCTCATCCCAAAGTCTCGGCTTAACCATCTCTATGTACCAGTCACAGAACTCCTCCCAGATAAAGTTCTGAACCTTATCAAGAGCTATACCAAGGTCAAATGCCTCCATATTACGTGTAACATCCTGAATAAGATTGTTTACCTTGCTGAGGATCCAACGGTCAGCCATGGTTATATTGGATGGCATATCAGCAGGAACCGAAGCCTTATCAAGGTTCATCATGATGAATCTTGAAGCATTCCATACCTTGTTCATGAAGTTACGTGAAGCTTCTACTCTTGACCAGTAGAAACGCATGTCATTTCCCGGAGCATTACCTGTAAGAAGTGTCATACGGAGTGCATCGGCACCATAAGTCCTGATTACCTCAAGTGGATCGATACCGTTTCCGAGAGACTTACTCATCTTACGTCCCTGATCATCTCTTACGAGACCATGGATAAGAACCTTTCCGAAAGGAACCTTTCCCGTCTGCTCTATGCCTGAGAATACCATACGTACTACCCAGAAGAAAATGATATCGTATCCTGTTACAAGGACATTTGTAGGATAGAAATACTTATACTCAGGAGTCTCCTCAGGCCAGCCTAATGTCTCAAACGGCCAAAGGGCACTTGAGAACCATGTATCAAGAGTATCGGGATCCTGAGTAAAATGTGTTCCTCTGCACTTTGGACATACTGTCGGAACCTCTCCGGAAACCACCATTTCTCCACAAGCGTCGCAGTAGTAGGCCGGAATTCTGTGTCCCCACCAAAGCTGTCTTGAGATACACCAGTCCTTGATGTTCTCCAGCCAGTGAAGATATGTCTTTGAATAGTTCTCAGGTACGAACTGAAGATCTCCTGTCTCTATAGCCTTGATAGCAGGCTTTGCCATTTCAGCCATCTTAACAAACCACTGAGGCTTGATCATAGGCTCAACTGTAGTGCCGCATCTGTCATGGGTGCCGACATTATGCTTTGTAGGAACGATCTTAACGAGGAGCCCGAGATCCTTGAGATCCTGAACCATGAGCTTACGGGCCTCATAACGATCCATACCATCGTACTTTGATCCCGGACAATTGATTGTAGCATCATCCGCAAGAATGTTTATCTCAGGAAGGTTATGGCGCTTTCCAACCTCAAAGTCGTTAGGATCATGTGCCGGTGTGATCTTAACCGCACCTGTTCCGAACTCCATATCTGCATGCTCATCCCCTACGATAGGTATCTCTCTGTCTGTAAGAGGAAGCTTAACCATCTTTCCGATGAGATCCTTGTATCTTGGATCCTCAGGATTTACGGCAACGGCTGTATCACCAAGAAGAGTCTCCGGTCTTGTGGTAGCGATCTCTATAAATCTGTCATCCTGTCCTGCGATAGGATACTTGATATGCCAGAAATTGCCATCCTGCTCCTCATGAAGAACCTCTGCATCGGAAAGTGATGTATGACATACAGGACACCAGTTGATGATTCGTGAACCCTTGTAGATATATCCCTTCTTGTAAAGCTTGATAAAGGTAGTCTCAACAGCCTTTGAACATCCCTCATCCATAGTAAAACGAAGTCTGTCCCAATCTGCTGAGGAACCGATCTTGTGGAGCTGATTAACGATTCTTGACTCGTACTCTTCCTTCCACTTCCATGCTTCCTTAAGGAACCCTTCACGACCAAGATCGTGCTTATCGATACCCTGTTCCTTCAGTTTATTTGTAACCTTAACTTCTGTAGCGATAGCTGCATGGTCACAACCCGGCTGCCAGAGAGCCTCGTAACCCTGCATTCTCTTAAAACGGATAAGAGAATCCTGCAGAGTATTGTCAAGTGCGTGTCCCATATGTAACTGACCTGTTACATTTGGAGGAGGCATCATGATGGTAAACGGCTTTTTGTTGGCATTTACCTCTGCATGAAAATAATTCCCCTTCATCCACATTTCATAAATGCGGTCCTCAACTTCTTCCGGATTGTACTGTTTAGCAAGTTCCTTCATAAATGTTGTACCTTTCTATATTTAGTATTCAGATTTTCGCACGGTATTCACGTTTCCATTTCAGGATCATGATTTTTGAATGTTCACGGAATGCGGAACGATTTTTCTGATATATCTCATGTATTTCTCTGACTCTGTCACTTTGCTCGGCGACAGCCTGTACTTCATTATACAGAAGTTCCCAGTTTGCAAGCATATCCACGCCTATATTTTCGATATACTTTTCTATGGTATCGACGGATGGCTCAAGCTTACTTATGAAATACAGCTTTTTCAGGGCTTCATCAGAACCTGTAGCGATAAAAACCTCCTCATAAAGATCGGAAGCTTTCTGATACTGCATTACTGTAACATAAGTTCCGGCAAGTTTCATCTCTACATTGAAATCCGTATTCAAAAAGAATGATTCCTCGTAGGCTTCTATAGCTCTACCGTATTTTCCCATACGTAAGTATGTATCCCCAAGCATATTCAAAAATACATGTCTTTCAATATTTTTGAGTTTCTTGTATTCACTCTCAAAGCGTGATATCTCAGCCTGAGTATAATAGTTGCTTTCCCTGAGTATCATGAGGAGCAGTCTTTCCTGATTGCCGTCATCCCCCGCCATCATGAACTGCTCAAGTCTGGCGGCAAGTATCCCCATGTTAAGCTCATCTCTGAGCCATGCAGTGAGCTTATGATCAACAAATTCCGAAGGAATGATAACGGGATATCTGTAGATCACATAGCTGAGCTCCTGAATCGACCATAGATCAATATCTAATTGTTCATAGTAAAACGGATGTCTCGCACCCTTATTACATAATAGTAAAGCCATGAATTTTTCCTATCGTTATTTTTCCGATAAATCGATTTCTTCTACAATTTCTTTATCCGAGGCAGGGAAAATGTCTCCGAACCCCAGATCCCTGACAGTCACCTTAAGGGTGTCGGCATCTGTGAACTCCGTGGACATACGTATCCTGGTTGTACGTTTGTCTCTCTCAGGAAATGTATCAAGCATCATGCGCAGTCTCAAAGGTCTCTGAGGCTTCGATATGGATGTTACCTGAAAATCAATGTAATCCTGATCATCAAGTATCATCTCATAGCAAGAGCTTGTATCCATCCAGCTTTCACCAGCGCGGACAATGGGAAGAGTCTCCGATTTCTCATTCAGAGTAACCTTGACAGAAACATCTGCTCTTGAGCGTGTATCGCAAAGTATCATGTACTCTTCATTCTTTCCCTCAGCCTTGTTCCTGACACATATCTCGGCACCAATGGCAAACATTCCGGGCTCTATGAGAACTCTTCTTCTCTTGCAGATATAGTTCATGAAATTTGTGGCAAAATTGGTATCCTGAAAACCTCTTCCGGACAGGAATACAGCTGAATATGATTTGTTGTTCATAACTCTGTCCGCCACTGTAGTGAGTATCTTATCTGCAATCTTACCCCCCGAAGTGGTTTTCAGTATATCCAGACTAAATGCCTCATCCTCCGCTTCAGAACCTACCATAACATATCGCTTTGTACCTCTTGAAACATGCATCTCATAGTAGTACAGACACTGATTGTTAAGCTCAAACATGCCCACCATACGGTTAAACAGGCTATTGTCCTGATCAAGAACAAAATGTGCAAAGCTTTCGGTATGACTCATGATGTAGACATTATCCTCTGCCACCCCTGCTTTTATCATAGCTTCCTTAAGCTTACTCACTATATCACGGTTGGGCTTTCTTATGGTAATGGCCACGATGTCATCTTCGGTCTTATTGCTGTCCTTGCCTAAAAGCTCACGAAAATAACGGGCCAGAATATCTATCGCCTTGTATTTAACCCTGGAAATGGTGGCAGTACCGTTTTTTTCAAGAAGACTTAACAGCTTGTCCACGATGACTCCGGAACCTGCAAGAGTTGCCTTGTAGGCATCCTCTCCGATGGTCCATTTGTCCTCTGTTTTGTCCTTGGCGATAACAGTCGGCTGAAACCTCGATACTGTTTTATCATTTATGCAGATGCACGTATAATCATCATTTAGTGAAATTCCAATATAGCGATTCACTTAATTATTGCTCCTTATCTTTTGTTTCGATCAACTCTTTGGTAAAAAGCTCATCGATAACCGACTCATTTTTCACATAGCGAAGCATGACTTCGCGAAGCTCCCTGTCGTTGTCCAGACCAAGCAGGTCGGACATCTCATTCAGGATATCAAAGGTATCTCCCTTATGGCGCACACATTTATCAGCCTTGATGGTGCCGCTATCCGCTACATCTTCTCCTCTTGTTTCATCAAAGATCTGGTATTCCGCCTTCTCTCTGGAGAAAAGAGTAATGGGCCGAACATAAATGTTCTGGTAGACTCTGCTGATCTCTTCTTCCTCAAAATCCTGTTCATCCGGAAGTATCCTCATCTGGAGTGTAGGTCTTACATACTTATCCCCATGATACTCTATATAGTATTTATCCATTACCCAATCCGGGATACGAATTACATCACTCAATGTTCTTGTATACTTGAACACCAGCTTCTTCTGAATAAGAAAATCGATAACATCCTGTAAGACCATCTTTTCTTCACCGGTCAGTTTCTTGTTCTCTGCCATATGCCTTGACATGGCAAGAAGATATATCATAGGTACTCTTTCTTTTATCCTCTCATCCCTGACGATTCCATAAATGTCTTCAAAAACATCATCTGATATCTTCTGTCCATGGATGAAATAATCTATAGCACGCTTTGTGATATATGCCCGTATCAGGACATTCTGTGTATTAGGCTGTTTTCTGTATATATGATATACATCGTCAAGACCATCTTCAGCCCAGCAGAAAAGCATCTGAGCCAGAAGTCTTTCTGTCATGTCTTCAGTATCGGCCTTGGTTTTTATTCCCTGACGGAGTATAGCGATCATATCAGCGGAAATTCCGTTGTACTCCTTAAGAAGGTAATTCAGGATATCCTTATCGCTTGTACCCATCTTAAAGATCTTACGGGCAAGCAGCATGACATCCTTTGAATGTGAGACTTTCTCATCATTAATAAGAAAACGTCCAAGCTTTTCAAGATACTGACGCTTTATTCCGGAATCTTCAGTCTGAAGCAAAAGCTCGTAGGCATCCTCAAAAAGATTGAGTTTTATATATGTCCTGATAAGAATATCTCTGTCCTCATCATTATGACTTGTGATATCAATGTTTCTTAAGAACGTGATATCTGAATCATCAATAAGCCTGTCTGAATCTTTTGTAAAGGATTCATGATATATAAGTGCCGCATGCTCAAGATATGAACGATAAGGTCTTGAAATGTCCATATCAGCCGCCACCTGTTCTATAAGTCTGAGCTGATCTATGGTCCTGATACCCTTCTCTGCGATCTTTTTGGCCCTGACAAGCTTAAGCATGGCATGCTCAGGCAATATCTCAAAGCACTTCCTTTCAAGATCCTCCTTGTGCATGATACGGGTCAGACTATGTTCTACATCGATATATCTGTTACCGTAATCATCCTGGAAAAGAAGTTCACTGTTGTCAAAGAATACAGGAACATAGGCGGATCCGTCCTTTAACTGATAGACCTCTTCTCTGTTGAGCTCTCTGTACTTGATCACAACATAACTCATTCTTTGATCAGTTGTGGTCACCCTGCATGAACGAAGTATAGCCGGAAGAACCGAAGCTATCCTTTCATCGATCATATCAGAAAGGATCATCCTGTCATAAATTACACTGAGTCGTTTGTTAAAAGCCGATTTAAGCAGTTTGTCTATGGCGAAGCTCTGTATCTTATGCTCATACCTCTGATAAACGTCATCCGACTCCGAAAAATTCATGAGAATATTGTAGTAAAGCGGAAGCTTCATATTATCTTCCATAGTGCTTTCATAATCAAAGTACAGATAGACTTCCCTGGGGAGTCTGCCGCTCCATCCCTTAGGCATGGCAAACATATAATACTCATAAAGACGGGTAATATTGGAGCCCATTTCTATGGCTCTCTGATAAATATCAAATGCCATCTTATCTGTAGCGCCTTCTCTTATACAAATTCCGGCGGCCTTTTCTATAAGCGGTTTGTCATCTACCTCCAGGGCAAAAACATCCTGAAGCTTTGATGAATCCTCATGCTCCGATGATTCAGCTCTGCACTCACAGGCTTCTGAATTCACTGAAGCTCTGTTTTCCTGATTTATTGCAGAAAGAAACTGCTCTAATGCGATCTTTCTGTCGTGTCCGCTTTTCAATCCCTGGTATATGGTATAAAGCCTTGAATCATGCATGAATCCGGCTTCTTTAAAATCATCGTAATCAAAAACACGCACAGCAAAATCAGGGTCTTCTTTACAGAAAGCAGCAAAATCTTCCGCTGTATGAAGCCCCGAAATAATTTCATTGGATTTATATGATGAACGGACATCAAAAGAATAGGTCACCTTTACCTCGCCTCCGTTCGATACGATATAAAGCTGGCCTTCGATCTTGTCACCATCTTTCATCTTACGTGTATCTACTACACATCTGATGAGAGAACGTATGCCTCCAAAAGCATCCTTCTGTACAGTGACATGTGGATTATCAGAATATATAAGTCCCTTTAACAGTATTCCGTTTTCTGAATATATAATGAGTTCAAATTTTGCAAGCTCACCGATATCAACAGTACCCTTGAATGATGTATCACTCAATTTGAGAACCGGTCTGTCAAGCTCAACTATCCCCCGTGCAAGTTTATTTATGCGTTCTTTCATTCTATATGTTCTCCTGGAAAATCTCCATGAAAGTATATATTAACACAGAAAAAGACCTTGTTAAAGTAAATTTCAAGGTTTGGCGCTATTTCACTAAGCTTATGCGGTTATGAACATTGAAATACAGCTGTTTTCTTGATATCATAATCAGACAATATATTAACAAAGGAAATATAAGTATGATAACAGAACCACTTACATTATACAAACTAATGATTCTTTATTTATTAAAGACCGTAAATTACCCTTTAACAAATAATCAACTGAGCGGTTTTTTTCTGGATTACGAATATACTACATATTTTACTCTTCAACAAGCCATCTCGGATCTGGACGATGCGGGGCTTATCAAAACGCATCCAAGCAAAAAGTCCACAAGATATGAAATCACCCAGGAAGGATCCAATACCATTGAGCTTTTCGGCAACGATATCTCTTCCGGCGCAGTGGAAGATATGAACAGGTTCCTGAAGGAAAACAAGATGAAGCTACGTCAGGAGTCTTCGAACTACACAGATTATTACGAGACTGAAACCGGCGATTACATCGTTCATGCCGAGGTAAGGGAAGAAAACAATATTCTTTATGCCCTTGATATCAATGTTCCGGACAAGGATTCCGCAGAGCGCATGTGTGCCAAATGGGGAGAAAAAAATCAGGAGATTTATGCATTCGTTGTGAAAAATCTTCTCAGCTGAGCTTTTCAATTTTTAAGCTATAAAAAAAGTGTTTCCGCTGTGGAAACACTTTTTTTATTACTTATTCCTTCTTTATATCCGGCGTATATCATTCCGTTTAATAAAGCCTAAAGGAAAAGTCAAAATCACTTATCTGATGCCGCCTCAGCGATTACTTCTTCCGGCTTCTCGGCATCGAGTTTCCTGATATCCTCTCCTGTCTTTGAAGAAAGGAGCTTTTCTGCAGAAACCAGCTTTACACAAAGTGTGAAAAGATTTGCTGCTGTCTTCAGATCATCAAGAGGAGGATATGTAGGAGCGATACGTATGTTTGTATCTTCAGGATCCTTATGATAAGGGAAGGTAGCTCCGGCATCCGTAAGCTTTACTCCTGCTTTCTTGCAATGATCCACTACAGACTTTGCGCATCCCGGAATAGTATCGAAGCTGATAAAGTATCCTCCGTTTGGCTTTGTCCACTCTCCGATTCCCAGGCCTTCAAGATTCTTAGCAAAAACATTTTCAACCATCTCAAACTTAGGTCTGATGATTTCCGCATGCTTACGCATGTGCTCAACCATACCGTGGATGTCACCGAAGAAACGAACATGTCGAAGCTGATTTACCTTGTCATATCCGATGGTCTGATGCTTCATCTGACTTCTGATATCATCAAGGTTGTTGGATGATGTTGCAAGTGCGGCGATTCCGGAACCCGGGAAAGTAATCTTTGATGTGGAAGCAAACTTATATACCATATCAGGATTACCGGCGCGCTTACACTCTGCAAGAATCTCGATAAGATAATCCTGATTCTTGTCATACAGATGGTGAATACCGTAAGCATTGTCCCAATAAATACGGAAGTCCTTGGCAGCAGGCTGAAGTCTTGCAAAACGGCGGACAGTTTCATCATTATAGCTGTATCCCTGAGGATTTGAATACTTCGGAACACACCAGATTCCCTTTATAGTTTCATCTTCCTTTACAAGCTTCTCAACCATGTCCATATCCGGACCTGTGGGAGTCATGGGAACATTGATCATCTCTATACCGAAATATTCAGTGATACCGAAATGTCTGTCATATCCGGGTACAGGGCAGAGCCACTTAACCTTATCAAGCTTGCTCCATGGAGTATTGCCCATTACACCGTGTGTCATGGATCTTGAGATGGAGTCATACATTACGTTCAATGATGAATTACCGTAAATAATGATATTGTCCGGATTGTTTTCCATCATATCCGAAAGAAGCACCTTTGCCTCATCGATACCTCCCAGAACGCCGTAATTTCTACAATCGGTTCCGTCTTCACAGTACATATCGGCTCCACTTGTAAGAGCATCCATAAGACCCATGCTGAGATCAAGCTGCTCCTTGCATGGCTTACCACGGCTCATGTCAAGACTCATCTCCATAGCCTGATATCTTGCGTACTCTTTCTTAAGTTCCACAAGCTCCTTTTGAAGCTCTTCTTTTGTCATCTGTGTGTAAGCTTTCATCAGTGGCCTCCTGCCAAAAATATATTTTTGCCGCCGAGATCGAAAAAGTTCAGGTTTTCAGGAACTGTTTTGATCCGTAAAAAGAATGATCGTTAAATTTCAAACTTTTACATCCGAGTATAATCAAAAAGCCCGATGCATGCAAGCATCGGGCATCAAAAAAAAGCTTTTTCGGCTATATCAGATATAACAGGGAGATCATCCGGATATCATGGCTTCATTTTTCTCCAGGGCAGATACTCTTGTGGAAAGAAACTTTTCTTCTCTCTGTGCATCCTCATCATCAGGATACTGATTTAGGTAGGCCTTTATTTCATTATAAGCCTCTTCCCACTGAGCGGTTTTCTCATAATAAACCACCTTGTCATACTGTAAATCCCTGTCATTCCTGATACCCAGAGCTTCCGCTCCATCAATTTTTTCTTTGGCGGTATCGGTATCACCTGCATCCAGTGCCTCAGAAGCCTCCTTTACCATCCTTTTGGCATCAAGCTGTGCCTGAAATTTGATGTACTCATCTTTATCTCCATTCACTTCTCTGAGAGTTTTGAGTGACTTTTCGGCAGCTTCCAGGTCTCCGCTCATGTATTCAGCCTCTGCTCTGTACATCAGTATGTCAAACTGAAGCTCACCTACTTTTCCGTCACTTAACTCCATAGCCTCATTAAAGGTTTCAACCGCCTTTTCATACTTGGCCTTCTGAAGCTCTTCTATACCCTGAAGTCTCAGTTCATCAACCTTTTTCGAAGAACATGCCGTAAGAAGCAGCATGAGTCCAAGCATCATACCTATGGAAATACGTTTTATGATAATGCTATATTCTGACATTTTATCAATAATCCCCAACTTTATATATCAATCACTTTTGGACTTTAAAGTCCCTGCTTTATATATTCCCCTTGAAAAACGTCACCTGATTTTAATTCTTGCCTGTCGAACCAAATCCACCTCTGTCTTCGTTTCCGAGAGATTCAACCTCATCAAATACGATATGAGGCTGGTGCTCAATGATCCTGAACTGGCAGATACGGTCATTCACATGAAGCTCCGTATCTCTTGTGGCGAAAACCGGCATACGGATTATGTCATTGTCACCGCAGTATGTTTCATCAATAACTCCGAGAGAGTTAGTCTGTATAAGTCCGAAATTCTTGAATGTTGAACTTCTTGGGGCAAGAAGCATCTCATATCCGTCGGGAACCTGAAGTGATATGCCCATGCTGATTAGCTTAAAATCCCCTTTTCTGAGGCTGACATTTTCAGCAACTCTAAGATCGATCCAGTCACTCTTTCCTGCAATATACTCAAGCTTTTCGATTTCCTGTGAATGATACTTTATCTTAATTGTCTTCTCCATAATTCTCCTTATTATCTTCCTCTTCTAAAGATTCTTCTTTTGCTTCCGGAGCGGTAACTTCTTCCTGTGTCAATGTTTCTTCATCTGCTTCCTCATCCGAATCATCAGGCTGAGCCGCCCCCATGATGTCAACCACCTCATCATTGACTTCCTTCTTTATTTCTTCCTCCATCTCAGGATTAAGATTCGGAAGATTATCAAGAGAGCTTATGCCGAATCTTCTCAGGAACTCCTCAGTAGTGGCAAACAGTGCAGGTCTTCCCGGAGCATTGAGACGTCCCACCTCATAGGCAAGGCCATACTCAACCAGCTTATTGACAGCATGATCCGATGAAACACCTCTGACCCTTTCAATTTCAGCCTTGGTAACAGGCTGTTTATACGCGATTATGGCAAGAGTCTCCATGATAATATCTGTAAGCACAGGTTTCTTGGGATGCTTGGCCACTCTTATAAGAGCATCAAAACACTCGGGATTTGTTGCCATCTGATAGTGATTGGCAACCATCTGTATGATGATTCCGCCCTTTCGCTCTTCATATTTCTTCATAAGTCTTTCAATAGCCTTTTTTGCAGGTCTTTCGCCGCAGTCAAGGGCTGTCTTTATCTCTTCCAGACTTACGGAATTTCCCTTTGTATATAAAAGAGCTTCTACTATATTTTCCTCTTGGGTAAGCTCATCATTGAACTCTCTGTCGATTTCCATGGCAAGCTTTTTCTCTATGGAATCAAGCTCCGGATCCTCATCGATAGGTAATCTCAATTGTTCATTTTTACTCATTGATTACAAGTCCTCCAGATTTGTAAGATCAAGATCTTCATCCGACTGATTGGGATCCAGTACCTCGGTTATATCCATATCACCGAAGGGGGTTTCCTGAACCAAGGTGATACGTCCCATCTTCATAAGCTCAAGAATGGCAAGAAAACTTACCACCACATCCATCTTATCCTTTTTCTTTCGTATCATATGACGGAAAGAAAACTTATGGTGTCCTCTGACATATTTAAGTACATCACGTATACGTCCCTCAAGAGAAATCTTTTCCTTCTTGATGACACCGAACTTTGAACGTACCTTATCGATAGAATCTTCCTTACGTCTCATTACATCTTCAAAAACAGTCTTGAGACTTTCGAGGGTCACCTTTTTCAAAAGATCATCAAGATCTATAGGCGGTACATACTTTTCAACCTCCTTTGGAATGGTAGGTCCTTTATAGTAGTATCGGTCTGCATCATCCTCCCTTTCCTGAAGGATCTGTCCCATAAGCTTATATTTTCTGTATTCGAGAAGTCTCGCCACAAGTTCTGCTCTCGGGTCTACTTCCTCACCGGTCTCTTCATCAACCTCTCTCGGAAGAAGCATCCTTGATTTTATTTCAAGAAGGGTTGCGGCCATAACAAGGAAATCCGAAACTATATCCAGATTTTCCTCTTCCATATGGCTGACATAATCCAGATACTCTGCAGTGATCTGAACTATGGGAATATCAAATATATCGATCTTATCCCTCTCGATAAGATGCAGTAAAAGGTCAAGGGGACCTTCAAATTTATCAAGTTTATATGTGATTTCAGGCATATTACTATTCCCCGGGTTTAAGTGTTATCAGACTGATCTCCGGTCTGTTATTGATTCTGATGTTTACTGAATGGGTCCCAAGTCCGCGGTTGGCTATAAGTGTCCCGTTTTTATATTTATGCTCTCCGGCACTTTCTTTGACAAAAAACTGATACTGTGGTGTCATCAGGGCTCCTAAATACGGAATATATACAGTTCCTCCGTGATAGTGACCCGAAAGAACCAGATCCGCACCATATTCAATTACATTTTTATAATGCATAGGCGTGTGGATCATCACAATATGGAACTTATCCCCGTCAGGTGTGCCTGCCATTCCTGTAATCTGACTTTCAGTCAATTCTTCACCCTTTCTAAGAAAAAGCGGAGTGTAATATCTCATAGGGAGTGAAATACCGGTTATATCAAAATCCTCAAAAGAAACAGAGCTGTTATCAAGCACACAAACCTTTAGAAGTGCACTCTTCAGCTCTTCTGCACGATCTTTTGAAATGTCCTGTATATATTTATCATATTTTACAGTGTCTTTGCAATCATCGAAACCCGCTTTCTGAAACAGACGCTGTTCGTGATTACCATAGGAAAAATATATTTTATACTTTTTTTCCAGCTTTTCAAGAAGCTTTATACTGACCTTGACTGAGTCTCTGTCCTTATATTTTCTGTTTTCATGGACCTTATGTGACCTTATGAGATCACCGCCTATAAGTATAAAATCAGGATTAAGTTCATCTATTTTTTTTATCAGTTCCTCATTATCTTTTCCGAATTCTTTTTCATGAAGATCCGATATAAATACAAATTTATGCTCTGATTTCAGTCTTGGAGATGAAATAATATACTTATAAACTTTCAGTTTACTTCTTTCCCATTCAGATATAATTATAGTCACACTGACACATAACAGTGTTAAAATTATAAAAATCTTTGCCATAGAAAACATAATATGTATCCCCTTATAATAGCCATCATGCATCAAAATTTATAATTATTCAAAGCAGTTAATTGACAGACAGGTGAGCCGGGAGAGCCTGTTATCAATTACCGGTCATCCTAAGCACTGCTTAGGCAACCGCAAAACGTAAGGCGATGCAAAAGGATTTGCAGCCTCCAAGTGATGCATGTGCAGCAATAGAATATTGATTATATATTAATCAATATCAAAACCCCAAAGTTTTATCATAAAACTTGTCCAATAGTTAAAAGGAAGTAATTATGGATCTCAATTTATTCGAACCGGCATCTTATGACGACATAATATCTTATGCACCATTCTGGCGTACTCTGAAAAAGAAGAAACTATCTCAATACGATCTGATCACCAAAATGGATATCTCTTCCAGTTTGATCCAAAAACTGAGGACAGATAAACCCATCACATTAAAATCCATCGCCATGTTATGTTTAAAGCTGGGAATAGCACCTACAGATGTCTTTATGTTCTGCATTGACAGAGATAAACCTAACTAATTATATCATAACGACCAATACAGCGTTTGACGGTCTTATCACGGTAATCTCCCATCAAAGATGGTCGATTTCGCGTTGCCCGTCAAGTCCTGCATTGGTCTTTTATGCAAGCATAACGCCCAATGCAGCGTTTGACGGTCTTATCACGAAAAATGTCGGGTGCATTTCGCTCCCGACACTCTTATATCCTTTTCAGGACTGTTTATATTTCTTTCTGACCCTCTGAATTCTCATTCAGCTCTGCCTGCTCAGTAACTTCCTGAGCTGCATACATGGCTCTCACTTCTTCAAATGGTGTCTTACCGCCTTCTGCAGAAGCTTCGGTTGTCGCTGAAGTTTCATCAGCATTTGCCATTTCCGAAGATCCCGATACTGCATCTTCTCCTGTCACTGACGGGGCTGTTTCGGAATCTGCCGCATACTTCTCAGGATGAAGCTTTCTGTCTTCCTCCTTCTGAACGTCATGAAGAATGTGAAGGAATTCTTTACCGGTTATGGTTTCTCTCTCGATAAGATACTCGGCTATGCGGTCAAGTGCAAATCTGTTTTTGCTGAGGATATCCTTAGCTTCTTCGTAGCACTCCTTAAGTATGCGCATAACTTCGATATCAACCTGAGTGGCAGTATCATCTCCACAATTCATAACAGAACGTCCTGTATTGAGATACAGAGATTCCTGAGTGGCAAGTCCCATAAGTCCGAACTTTTCTGTCATACCGTACTGGGTAACCATGGCTCTGGCAAGTTTAGTTGCCTTTTCTATATCATTGGATGCACCTGTTGTAACTGTATCAAATACAATCTCCTCAGCTGCTCTTCCGCCGAGATATCCCACAAGCATGGCATGAAGCTCAGCCTTTGTGTTGAGATACTTCTCTTCTTCCGGAACCTGCATTACATAACCGAGAGCTCCCATGGTTCTCGGAACAATGGTTATCTTCTGAACAGGCTCGGCATCCTTCTGGATAGCTGATACAAGGGCATGTCCAACCTCATGATAGGAAACTATACGTCTCTCTTCCTGTGAAAGGATACGATCCTTCTTTTCCTTACCTACCAGTACAACTTCAACCGCTTCAAAAAGATCTGCCTGGGATACTTTCTTGCGTCCATGCTTGACAGCTGTGATAGCAGCTTCATTCATCATGTTTGCAAGATCAGCTCCTACTGCGCCGGAGGTGGCAAGGGCGATTTCATTAAAATCAACTGTCTCATCCAGCTGGACATCCTTTGCATGAACCTTCAGGATGTTTACACGTCCTTTAAGATCAGGCTTTTCAACCACGATACGTCTGTCAAAACGTCCCGGTCTCAGGAGGGCAGGATCGAGAATCTCAGGTCTGTTGGTGGCACCCATGACCATGATTCCCTTTGAGGCATCGAAACCATCCATCTCTGAAAGAAGCTGGTTAAGTGTCTGCTCACGCTCATCATTTCCGCCGTAACGTGTATCTCTTGTTTTACCTATGGCATCGATCTCATCTATAAATATAATACAGGGAGCGGACTGTGTGGCATTCTTAAAAAGGTCTCTTACACGACTGGCACCTACACCGACGAACATCTCCACGAAATCGGAACCCGAAAGGCTGTAGAAAGGAACCTGAGCCTCTCCGGCAACAGCCTTGGCAAGAAGAGTCTTACCTGTTCCGGGAGGTCCCACAAGAAGGGCACCCTTCGGAAGCTTGGCGCCGATGGCAGTATACTTTGTCGGATTATGGAGAAAGTCTACGATCTCCACCAGGGATTCCTTGGCCTCGTCCTCACCTGCCACATCCTTGAAGGTAACTCCTGTTTCCTTCTGCATATACATCTTGGCAGTTGACTTACCAACCCCCATGATACCGCCGCCACCGTTACCCATACGGCGCATGGTCATATTCATAATGATAAAGATAAGTACGAAAGGAATAACTATGCTTATCATGGCTTCCATGATATATCCCGAATTATCCGGCTTCGACTTATATATATCAATGTTATGACGCAGCATACGGTCCACAAGATTCTCAGCATCAGCATTGATAGGAACAACAAAATATCTGATGTTCATCTGATTCAGGTACTGGCTGTACTGATCCATGTTGGGAGCGTCGCCAATACTAGATTTATCAACTGTCGCCTTCGGATAGATAGTAATATCCGAATCTCTCCACTCTACTCTGGAAATCTGATTTCCATCAATCATGGAAATAAATTCCGTATAGCTTACCTCCTGTGTCACACCGGATACGAAAAATCCTCTTATCAATGTGTATACAAAGAAAGTAATAACCGCCGCTATGATCAAAATGATAAATGTCTGGCTAGAATGATTAAATCTCTTCCCGTCATTACCTTTGCTGTTATTATTATCCATTTAATTCTCCATCCCCTGATATGAAGTTATACTTACTGCTTTTAACAGTTATTTTAATTATAAAGAAGCACTGACGTAAAATCAAGGAAATGGATGTGAAGCATAACTTCACAAAAAAAGTATTTTTCTTCTTATTTTTCAAAAAAATCATCCGAAAGGCTTTCCTTATCTTTCGAATTCATGGATAAATATTCCTGACCGTAGCTTTGGCTCGAACCATGTGGACTTTGGCGGCATAAGAAGCTGATGATCCGCAACATTTATCAGCTCGTCTATTCCTGTGGGATGCATAAGGAAAGCAACTGCCGGACCGGTTTCCTCAATGGTTCCGTCCATCACATGACCGTATGTATACTGACTTACTTTCTTCTCAAGCTCCTTTATGCCCCTGATACCGCCCACAAACTCGATACGCTTGTCGGTTCTCGGATCCCTGATTCCAAGAAGGGGTGACAGAATAAGGTCCTGAAGTATGGAAACATCCAGGGATCTCACAGGATCATTTTTACGTTCCTCCACTACCTGATCCTTGGCTCTTAAAAGGAACCATTCACCCGAAATATACATCAGCATCTCACCTTTAACCTTCGGTACAAATGCTTCCTTCACATTGAATACAACAAAATTTTCTTCTATGCTGAGCATCAGGTCTTCAGGGGCAAGTCCTCTTATGTCTTTAACAATACGGTTGTAGTCCATTATCTTAAGCTCGTTGTCCGGAAACAGAACAGAAAGAAAGAAATTGAACTCCTCTTCTCCTGTGTAATCAGGATGCTCCTTACGGCGCATAAGTCCAACTTTTACAGCACTTGCCGCACGATGATGTCCGTCAGCAATGTAGGTGGCAGGTACCGATGCAAACTCCGTCATAAGTCTTGAAACAAGCTTATCATCATCTATTTTCCATACTCTGTGGCGTATATTATCATCTGATACGAAATCATAAAGAGCAGCCTTCTGTTTCTCAGAATCAACTATTTCTGTAATTTCTTTTCTTTCACGATAGGCAAGGAATATAGGCCCCGTCTGGCATGAACAGCTGTCTACATGTCTTATACGGTCCTGCTCCTTCTCTTCCACAGTATTCTCATGCTTCTTGCAGACATTGCTGAGATAATCATCTATGGAGCTTAATGCAGCGATACCCGTCTGGGTACGTCCATCCATGGTGAGTTCATATATGTAATAGCAGGGTACCTCATCCTTTACATAAATGCCGGCTTCTATTTCGGAGTTCAGCATCTCGGAGGCTTTTTTATATACCTCCCGGCTGTACATATCGTAGTCTTCCGGAAACTGGGTTTCAGGTCTGTCTATATTCAAAAAAGAAAGGGGATGGCCCTTAACCTTTTCTCTTGCTTCCTGCCTTGAATAAACATCATAGGGAAGTGCCGCCACCTCACTGACCGCCTCTCTGTTTGGACGTATAGCCTTAAATGGTTTTACTACTGCCATGATCTACCTGTTCCTTTCTCTTGTTGAATGTTAAATTCCGAATGGTCCGTCTGAAATCAGCTTGACGGCCAACGCGGAATCAGCCGGAGGAAATCCCTCCGACTGATTATTGTATATCCTAAATATGAACTTATCAAATTCGAATTAAAAGACATAAACAGGTTTCACAATATTCCGCCCACAGAGATGAACAGCGGAGCAAAAACAAGTGATATGACCGTCATAAGCTTTATGAGAATATTTATGGATGGCCCTGAAGTATCCTTGAAGGGATCACCCACAGTATCGCCTACAACAGCTGCCTTATGGGCCTCGGAGCCCTTACCTCCGTTATTACCATCCTCTATATACTTCTTTGCATTATCCCAGGCACCTCCGGAATTTGACATAAATATGGCCAGCATGACTCCTGATACCAGTGCACCCGCAAGCAGGCCTCCCAGAGCTGCCACTCCCAGTAAAAGTCCTGTAAGAAGCGGAGCTGCCACAGCAAGCACACCGGGAATTATCATTTCACGAAGAGCAGCCGTTGTTGATATACCGACACATGACTTATAGTCCGGACGTTTTGTTCCTTCCATGATTTCCGGATCTTGATGAAACTGCCTGCGAACTTCCTCAATCATGGAATAGGCCGCTCTGGACACCGAATTCATGGTGAAGGCGCTGAAAATAAAGGGAAGCATACCTCCTATAAGAAGTCCGATGGTCACTCTCGTCTCCAGTATGTTGATGCTTGAAAGATTAACAGAATCAGCATAGGAAACAAACAGTGCCAATGCTGTAAGAGCAGCAGATCCTATGGCAAAGCCTTTCCCCATGGCCGCGGTTGTATTTCCCACAGCATCAAGCTTATCGGTTATGCTTCTCACGGATTCATCAAGACCTGACATCTCTGCGATTCCGCCGGCATTGTCCGCAATGGGACCGTAGGCATCCACTGCAACTGTTATTCCCGCCGTGCTCAGCATCCCGACGGCTGAAAGTGCTATTCCGTACAGACCCATGGCTGTATAAGCAACAAAAATCCCTATACATATAAGTATAATGGGAACAGCCGTAGACCTCATGCCCACAGCAAGTCCGGATATTATATTCGTTCCGGCTCCGGTTTCCGATTCCTTTGCTATCTCCCTTACAGGCTTATAATCACCTGAAGTGTAAAACTCCGTAACTCCGCCTATCAAAACTCCCACTATGAGTCCGGCTATGACAGGTACAGAAGCCCTGATGCTTCCGAATATAAGAAAGCTGGCCAGAACAGAAACAACGAACACTACTGCGCTTGCTATGAAGCTGGCACGATTAAGTGACTTATGAGGATTCAATACTTTTTCATCCTCATTTTTTTCTTCATCTGCGGTTTCTTCGGTGGATATCTTCTTTTTTCTGTCTCCTTTTCCCACAAACAATGATCCGAATATTGCAGCCCCGAGTCCGAAACCTGCTATCAGAAGCGGATATATCACTCCCTGACCTTCCGAAAAGGCCGCTATTCCCAAAGTAAGGGCGGATACCAGAGCTCCCACATAGGATTCAAAAAGATCTGCTCCCATACCTGCAACATCACCTACATTGTCACCTACGTTATCCGCAATAACAGCCGGATTTCTCGGATCATCCTCCGGAATCCCGGCTTCCACCTTGCCTACAAGATCTGCACCAACATCCGCAGCTTTAGTATAGATTCCTCCGCCAACACGGGCAAACAGCGCTATGGAGCTTGCTCCAAGAGAAAATCCTGATAGAACCCCCACATCCTTTGTAAAAATATATATGGCCGAAATTCCCAGAACGCCGAAACCTGCAACACACATTCCCATGACAGATCCGCCTGCAAAGGCTATCTGAAGAGCAGAATCCATTCCCTTCGTCATGGCGGCATTGGCTGTACGTACATTTGCCCTGGTTGCTATGGTCATACCGAAAAAGCCCGCAAGAGTAGAAAAGAATGCCCCGGCAAGAAAACAGGCTGCACTAAGCCAGGAGCCTATTCCAAAACCTATAAGTACAAAAAGAGCCGCTACGAACAGAATAAGTATCCTGTATTCAGCGAGTAAAAAAGCATGCGCCCCCTCGGAAATCGCACCTGCGATCTCCTTCATCTTTTCATTTCCTTCTTCAGCACCGGCAACACGTCCTGACTGAAATCCTGCAAAGATCAATGCACAGAAGCCAAGAACAGGAACAAGATACAATAATGCGTCAAATGATATCATATTCGATCCTCCCGATTACTAAATGATCCATGATCCGGCTACCTTAGGTTTCATGGATCAACCATGTGGAAACTCTGTTAAACTAATGTTTTTGGCTGCTTTAAAGATCAACTGAATATTCATATTTATTACTTATAATTATAAAGAATTATTGTGCTTATATCGTAATTTTAAATAATTTTAATAAATCAAAGTGCAAAAAAACGCTGTACCACAAATGATATGTACCCTTCTTATCGGTTTGTCCGGTAAAGAGGGCACATATCAAATTCGGTGCAGCGTTTTTTATACTATACTATTCTATTCTCTTATATTTTACTTAGCCTGTCAGGCATCCACACTATATTACTTAACCTTACGGACTCTCAGAATTCCTTCAATCTTTCCGAGATTCTCAAGACCGTCATCTGTTAAATGCTGATCGATATCCATAAGAGTATATGCGTAATTGCCTTTTGACTTGTTCTGAAGGCCGTCAATGTTTATACCGGCGTCACCAAGGGCCTTTGTTATCTGTCCCAGCATGTTAGGGATGTTTCTGTGCAGAATCGCAATTCTTCCTCCACTCTGGCAGACTCCCATATCTGTATCCGGGAAATTTACCGAATGATGGATATTACCGTTATCAAGATAATCCTGAACCTCTTCCACAGCCATTACCGCACAGTTATCCTCTGCTTCCTCTGTGGAAGCCCCAAGATGAGGAAGTACCACCGCACCATGCATGTTTGCCGACTTAGCATTAGGGAAATCAGTGACATAGGTCTTTACCTTACCCTTATTGAGAGCCTGAGCCATATCATCATCATTTACCAGAGTGTCACGGGCAAAATTAAGGATATGTACTCCATCCTTCATTCTGCTGATGGAGTCCTTATTGATCATTCCCTTTGTTGAATCAAGGGCCGGTACATGAACAGTGATGTAATCACACTTCTCATAGATTTCATCCACAACTGCTGCATGATGTACCTTCTGACTGAGGTTCCATGCGGAATTAACAGACAGATACGGATCATATCCGTAGACATCCATTCCGAGATCGACTGCAGCATTGGCAACAAGTACACCGATGGCTCCGAGTCCGATAACTCCCAGCTTTTTACCCTTTATCTCGGTTCCCGCAAAGTTTTTCTTTGCCTTTTCAGCATTCTTTGCGATATCAGGATCTTCTGCATTCTGCCTGATCCATTCTGCTCCGCCTATTACATCACGGCTTGCAAGCATAAGTCCTGCTACCACAAGCTCTTTAACGGCATTTGCATTGGCACCGGGAGTATTGAATACAACGATTCCCTGCTCTGCGCACTTATCAAGGGGAATATTGTTTACTCCCGCTCCTGCACGTCCGATGGCACGGAGGGTAACAGGAAAATCCATAGACTTCATATCAGCTGAACGTACAAGTACAGCTGCAGCATTATCGATCTGATCCACAAGTGTGTAGCCCTTACGGAATTTTGTTGTTCCAACACGGCTTATATTGTTAAGGCAAAAAATTTCACGATCTTTCATTTTACTCTCCTCACTTGTTGTTCTTCTCGAAGTTATCCATGAACTCCACAAGCTTTACAACACCTTCCTTAGGCATGGCATTGTAAATGGAAGCTCTCATACCGCCGACTGTACGATGACCCTTAAGGTTTTTGAATCCTGCTGCAGAAGCCTCTGCAATGAACTTCTTATCCAGTTCTTCATTTCCTGTTATGAAAGGAACATTCATAAGGGATCTGTCCTTGGGAACAACAGTACCCTTGAACATTTGAGAACCATCAAGGAAATCATAGAGTATCTTTGCCTTCTCTTCGTTTCTCTCCTTCATAACAGAGAGTCCGCCCATTTCCTTTAACCACTTGAACACAAGTCCGCATACATAGATGTTGTAGCAAGGAGGTGTATTGTAAAGTGACTTGTTGTCTGCATGTGTCTTGTAACGAAGCATGGTTGGAGTACCCGGAAGAACATCCTCTGTGATGAGATCTTCACGGATAACAACTATGGTCACGCCGGCAGGACCTACATTCTTCTGAACTCCGCCCCAGAGAACACCGTACTTTGAAACATCCATAGGTTCGCTTAAGAACATGGAAGAAACATCTGAAACAAGTGTCTTTCCCTTTGTGTTGGGGAGTTCCTTAATTGTGGTGCCGTAAATCGTGTTGTTCTGGCAAATGTATACGTAATCCGCATCATCATCTATATCAAGGTTACTTAAGTCCGGGATATATGAAAAGGTTTTGTCCTGAGAGCTTGCAACGATATTAACCTTACCGTACATCTCGGCTTCCCTGGCTGCCTTCTTTGCCCACTGACCTGTAACGATGTAATCAGCAACTTTATTCTTCATCAGGTTCATGGGAACCATGGCGAACTGTGTGTTTCCTCCACCCTGAAGGAAAAGTACCTTGTAATTATCGGGAACAGAAAGGAGCTCACGAAAATCAGCTTCTGCCGTATCCAGAATGTTCTCATACTCCTTGGATCTATGTGACATCTCCATGACTGACATACCCGATCCATGGTAATCAAGCATCTCTGCTGCACAAGTTTTAAGAACTTCTTCCGGTAAAACTGCAGGTCCTGCACTGAAATTGTAAACTCTGCTCATCTTCATAATCTCCTTTGAAAAAAACTAATATTTAAGAATTAGCCAAGGCAACGATAACAACAGGTTATATCTTCTATTTATTATCTTTCCTCCCGGACATGACCATAATATAGCACCATTTTGCTTTATCTAGTATATAAAATATTTTTATGTATTAATACAGATGCAATTCACTTTATAAGCTCTGCTATTTTATCTCCCATTTCGTCGGTATGAAGCTTTTTAAGTCCTTCTGCGCTGTCATCCATGATATCTCCGGTTCTGTATCCCTGTGCCAATGCTTCTGCCACAGCATTCTCAATGGAATCAGCTTCCTTCGTTAGATTAAAGGAGTATCTGAGCATCATGGCAGCACTAAGAATGGTTGCAAGAGGATTCGCGATATTCATTCCGGCAATATCAGGAGCCGATCCTCCTGAGGGTTCATAAAGGCCGAAGCTGTCTTCACGGAGAGATGCTGAAGGAAGCATACCGAGGGATCCTGCAATCTCAGCCATTTCATCGGAAAGTATATCTCCGAACATATTCTCGGTTGCAACCACGTCAAACTGTGCCGGATTTCTTACAAGCTGCATGGCAGTAGAATCCACAAGTGCATTCTCAAGCTCCACCTCCGGATAATCTGCGGCAACCTCTGCAAAAATCCTGCGCCACAATCTGGAGGAATCGAGAACATTGGCCTTATCAACCGAAGTCACCTTTTTATTTCTCTTCATGGCAATTTCGAAAGCCTTCTTTGCTATACGTCTTATCTCATAATCGTGGTATTCCAATGTATCTATGGCGACTTCTTCTCCATCCACAACCTCTGTCTTACGCTTACCGAAATAAAGACCTCCCGTAAGCTCTCTTACCATCATGACGTCAAAGCCCTTGTCGGCTATGGACTCACGAAGAGGGCAGGCTTTCTTAAGCTCAGGATAAAGGTGTGCAGGCCTCAGATTACAGAACAGTCCCAGAGACTTTCTAAGCTTCAGAAGACCTGCCTCGGGTCTCTTCTCAGGTGGAAGTTCGTACCACTTTGACTGACCAACCTTTCCTCCGATGGACCCCATGAGAACTGCATCCGAAGCCTTGCACTTCTCTATGGTCTCATCTGTGAGAGGTTCTCCGTAAGCATCTATGGAACAGCCTCCCATAAGTACCTCTTCAAAGCTAAAGCTGTGTCCGTAAACCTCACTAACCCTCAGAAGGACCTTCCGGGCTTCTGCCACGATCTCAGGGCCTATGCCGTCTCCCGGAATAGTTGTTATTTTAAAATTCATAGGTTTTTCTCCTTTATTTCACTAACCTTCATGACGCTTTTCCCGTAGCCGGATGAAACACCGGAGAACTTCACAAGCATCATACATATTTTGTCGTCATAACTCTTATATATATTATAATACCGAGCCATTCTGATAGTACAAATATATTTCCGATATGACTGTTATCACTTTCAGGTAAATTTCAAGACACGAGACTCTTCACTTACAGTAGATTTAACCGGGATCCGGCATAAAGCTCCTGTCCTCAGGAAAGCTAAATATAAACAGGCAATTGTTCCGGGGACTAAGGTCAGGAGACTTTTTCGCCCTGAAATGCTGAATGCAGGATAATCCTGTCCTGTTATCTCTAACAGGCAAACTGTATATACACTGATATATATGCTATGATGTGATTGTCAAAAAGTTCATCAGCCTGCATCTCCTTTTACTCTCTCGAGACGGAGAAGACTTATGACACTTATATCCTCTTTATTTTTTAATAATCTCTCTAAAGGATGGAATCATGGAACATCACGACTTTAAATTACATTCTGATTATGCCCCCACAGGTGACCAGCCAAACGCCATAGACCTTCTGGTGTCCGGTTTCAAGGATGGAAATCAGTTTGAGACCCTGCTTGGTGTCACAGGTTCAGGAAAGACCTTTACCATGGCAAATGTCATTCAGGCCGTAAAGAAACCGACTCTTATCATTTCCCACAACAAGACACTGGCAGCCCAGCTCTATTCGGAGATGAAGGAATTTTTTCCCGAGAATGCGGTTGAATACTTTGTGTCTTACTACGATTATTACCAGCCTGAGGCTTACGTTCCTTCTACTGATACATATATAGAAAAGGATTCAGACATTAACGATGAAATCGACAAGCTGAGAAACTCAGCCATGGCTTCCCTTGCAGAAAGAGATGATGTCATCGTTGTTTCATCGGTTTCCTGCATATACGGTCTCGGTGCTCCGACAGAGTATCTCAATATGGCCATATCTCTTCGCCCGGGAATGCAGAAGGACAGAGACCGGTTTATACGGCAGCTCATAGACATTCAGTACAACCGAAACGATATGGACTTTAAACGCGGCACCTTCCGTGTTATGGGAGATGTGGTTGATGTATTTCCTGCCAGCGAAGGTGAAGAAGCCTACAGAGTTGAGTTTTTCGGTGATGAAATAGACCGTATAACCCGTATCAATGCTCTCACCGCCAAAGCGACGGCCACCATGGAACACATCATGATCTTCCCCGCAAGCCCCTATGTCATCCCTCAGGAAAAGCTTAACCTTGCCTGTGAAAACATACTTTCGGAACTTGAGGAAAGAGTCAGGTACTTTAAGGACAATGATAAGCTGATTGAGGCACAGCGTATTTCCGAAAGAACCAATTATGACGTGGAAATGCTTAAAGAAACAGGCTTCTGCTCCGGCATAGAGAATTACACAAGACACCTTAACTTTGCAAAGCCCGGAGAACCGCCTTATACACTTATGGATTATTTCCCGGATGATTACCTGATAATTATAGACGAGTCCCATGTTACCCTTCCGCAGGTAAGAGGTATGTACAACGGTAATCTCTCCAGAAAGACCACCCTTGTGGATTTCGGCTTCAGACTCCCCTCTGCTCTCGATAACAGACCCTTGAATTTCGAAGAGTTCGAGCAGAAGGTGGATCAGATGCTTTTCGTTTCAGCGACCCCGGGTGATTATGAGGGTGAACACGAGCTGATGAGAGCCGAGCAGATCATCAGACCTACCGGTCTCCTTGATCCCGAGATCGATGTACGTCCCACAAAGGGCCAGATCGATGACCTTATATCCGAGATCAAAAAAGAAACCAGAAAGAAAAACAAGATCCTCGTCACCACCCTTACCAAAAGAATGGCTGAAGATCTCACCAAATACCTTAAGGACGCAGACATTCGCGTTAAGTATCTCCACTCGGATATAGATACCCTGGAGCGTGCCTCCATCATACGTGATATGCGTCTCGATAAATTTGATGTACTTGTGGGAATCAACCTTTTGAGAGAAGGTCTTGATATACCTGAAGTTGCACTGGTGGCCATCCTGGATGCGGATAAGGAAGGCTTCCTCCGTTCAGAAACCTCACTTATACAGACAGTAGGAAGAGCTGCCAGAAATTCCGAAGGCCATGTAATCATGTACGCCGACAACATTACCGACTCCATGAGGCGTACCATTACAGAAACAGAACGCCGTCGTAAAGTTCAGATGGAATACAACAGGGAACACGGCATCACCCCTACCACCATAAAGAAAGCCGTTGCGGATCTTATAGCTATTTCAAAGGCAACCAACATTGACGACGAAAAGCACGGACTCAAGAAGGATATCGAATCCATGACTCATCAGGAACTCGATAAACTGATCAGAGAACTCACAAAGAAGATGCGTGCCGCAGCTGCCGAGCTCAATTTCGAAGACGCCGCAAAATACCGCGACAAGATAGAAGAAATCCGAAAAACCATGAACAAAGAAGACTGATTTCAGAAAATTCCGTGTTAACTGCACTAAGTCTTACTTGTTGAAAGAACTGCCTGCTCTTTATCGGATGTATGAGGCACACTACATATGCATGGAAAATGCGGCAGGGACATGTCCCGCCGCATTTTCCGTATCATTTTGCACCCCACCGCATTTTCACGAAAAAAGAGGGTCGCACCCGCAACCCTCTAAACTGAAATCACATATAGTTCTTGTCCTTCACCGCATCCCTTGTCTTATCCCAGGTGGGCTTGCACTTCTTGTAGTGTCTCCTGTAATACTCACTGTACATTACATCCACAAGGAAAAGCTGGGAAATCTCCGCGGAAGTTGAACCATCCTGAAGGGTACCCTCATTGGCACCGCAAAGAAGAAGAATATCCGCATACTGGGTAAGCTGTGACTTCGTGAACCTGGTGATAACTATGGTTCTGGCTCCGGCCTTCTTTGCAGACTTTGCAATCTCAACAGTATCCTTTGTGGAACCGGAATATGAGAAAATAAGTGCTACATCATTGCTGGTAAGAGTGGAGGCCATAATAAGCTGCATATGAGCATCCATATTACATGCCACCTTAGGCTCGATACGAAGGAATTTGTTCATGGCCTTCATAGCAGTAAGCATAGAGGTTCCGACTCCGAAAAATACTATACGTTTTGCATCCGTAAGAGCATTCATGGCCTCAGTCATCTGCTTGCTGTCGATAAGAGAATATGTTTCCTGAATAGCGGAGATATTCTCAGAAAGAACCTTCTTGGCAAGTTCAGCTATATCATCTTCCAATGTAATGGTCTTGTCCTCTGTGACTGAAAGTGAAGAATCATTGGACCTCATGCTAAGAGACAGCATCATCTTGAATTCCTGATATCCCTTTACATTCATGGTCTTACAAAATCTGAAAACAGATGTATCACCAACATCACAGGCTTCGGCCAGATCAGAAATAGACATAAATAGCACCTGTCTCGGATTTGCCAAAATATAATCTGCGACCTTTTTCTCAGCCTTGGTAAATTGATTATATGCTGAACGAATTTTAGTAATGTAATCCTCCTGCATCGCTTTCTCCTCTCAAAGTGTCAAATTGCAAACACAACAAAAAAACGAAATTAAATTCTTGAATTATCATAGCATGAGCGAAAATTTATTTCAATTAAAAGAATATTAAAAAATATCACTTTCATTTTGATTATTAGAATTTTACTTACGTTTATTCACGGCTTGTATTTTTGAACTTTATGCCTTATAATTAGGCAGTTGATATTTCAATTTAATATTGTTTCTATAGCTTAACAGGATAGAGCGCAGGCCTCCGACGCCTGTAGTGACGGTTCGAGTCCGTCTAGGAACAGAAAAACCCTGAATCTTCCGATTCAGGGTTTTTTCGTCAAAATCTGTCACCTGTTCAACCTGTTTGCAGGAAGTTACATATTACATCCAAAGTGAAATCGGGTTCGGAGCTTCTCTCTTACCCGATTTCACACATAGTGTATTACCTTTTAATACCTAAACCAATCAAGGTCTCCTGGTGCCGCAGTTTGTACAGAAATTACCTGTATTTTCTGTTCCGCACTCAGGGCAGAACCAGTTAGCCGGCTTTGGTCTTGGCTTTCCGCAGTTGGTACAGAAGTTTCCGTTATTGCTGCTTCCGCACTCACATGTCCAGCCTCCTGCCTGCATCTTAGGAGCTTCAGCTCCACCTGTCGCACCTGCTGCACCTACAACTCCCTGAGGAGCAGTCTGAGGTGCCTGGCCCATAGGAGCTCCCTGAGGCATCTGACCCTGCTGCATCTGATTCTGCTGAGCCATGCCGTAAAGATTGTTCATGTTCATGCCGCCTGCCATGTTTGCCATGTTCATGCCGGCAAATGCCATCATAGGACCTGTGCTTGTATTGTTGGCAGCATCCTTCATTGCCTGAGCCTGAGCAGCTGCAAGTGTAGCACCTGCCATACTAGGATCACGAAGTGTGGCATTGAGCTGAAGGGTCTGGATCTTCTGAGCATCCTCATCGGAGATGGTTGCCGAACTGAGTCCGAAGGCAGCGATCTCTACGCCGTAGTTCTTTCCCCATGTCTCTGTAAGATGTACATTAAGAGCTGCAGCAATATCATCTGCATGAGCCGGAAGCTCTGAATAACGGATGCCCTTGGCGGATACATCTGCAAATGCAGGCTGAAGAGCTGTAAGAAGCTCAGACTTAAGCTGTGAATCGATACGGTCACGTGTGAACTCATCTGTTACATTGCCGCAGAGTTTCTTGTAGAAAAGAATAGGATCTGAGAGTCTGTAGCTGTATTCACCATGGCAGCGTACTCCGAACTCTACATCAAGATTGATGTTCCTGTCGATAAGACGGAAAGGAATAGGATTCTGTGTTCCGTACTTGTTTCCGATGATATCCTTGGTGTTAAAGAAGTAGATTCTCTGATCTGTGGCTGTATCACCGCCGAATGCCACACGCTTTTTCCACTGGTTGAAGGAATCGATAATTCCCTTACCGAGTCCGCCGTAGAAAATAGAAGGCTCTGTTGATGAATCCCATGTAAACTGTCCCGGCTCAGCACTGAATTCAACAATCGCACCGTTATCAACGATGATCATGCACTGTCCCTCATTTACAGCGATCACAGCTCCGTTTGAAATAAGATTGTCAGAACCCTTTGTGTTGAAATTGTTCTTTGCCTTGCGAGGTGTTCCCTTCTTCATCAGAACGTTCTCACTCATTGAGTCGCAATAGAAGTATTCACGCCACTGATCGGCAAGAACGGTATTGATCGCACCCGCAGCAACCTGCAAAAGTCCCATAAAACTTCCTCCTCTAAACTATATAATCTCTTGTGGGTTAAGAAGCTCGAAGATCATGGCATAAATACACAACCCGAAACTTTTTCCCTTTGTCATTTATTATAAAACAATTTTTTTCCGCTAACAATAATAGATACTTTCAATATTTTCACTTTCGAATAAATCTTTCTTTTTTTACTCATATTGAAATTATGGGGAAATTTCATATCCTATGATATAATGATATAAGTGTCATAAGTCTTCCTCCACTTGTGCTTGCACAAAAGTGGAGGATAGACTTCATGACACGCCCCACATGGAGCACGAAAGGACGATTTATCGGCCTGAGAGTGCGGAATGTGGGATGAACGCGAGAGCGCATAGCGCGAAGCG
This sequence comes from Oribacterium sp. P6A1, assembly GCF_000702885.1. GTDB lineage: Bacteria > Bacillota > Clostridia > Lachnospirales > Lachnospiraceae > Oribacterium. Next base: position 199,543 of record NZ_JNKO01000001.1, read on the forward strand.
GTCCTATATCGACTTTTGCCACTCACGTTTTTTATATCATAGAAAAAAAGGAGAATTACCATGGATCTGATACCAAGCTTTTCCGTTGACCATACCAAGATCATTCCCGGCATCTTCACCAGCAGAGTTGATGATGTGAATGGTTCAAAGATCACCACTTATGACATAAGAGTCACAAAACCCAATGTTGAGCCTGCTGTTGATGTAGCCGCCATGCATTCACTTGAGCATATCATCGCAACATATTTAAGGAACGATCCTGAGTGGAAGGATGAAGTCATTTACTGGGGTCCCATGGGATGCCTTACAGGTTTCTATCTCATCCTTAAGGGCAGCCGTGCACCTAAGGAAATATTCGATCTTCTCTACAGAGCTTTTGACTCCGTGAAGAACTCCGAAGAGGTACCGGGATCAACAGCCGAAAACTGCGGAAACTGCCTCATGCATAATCTTCCTATAGCCAAGTGGCATGCAGCTAAATTCGCCGCTTATTTAAAGGAGAACGAAAACAACGATCTTATCTTCGAGTATCCTAAGACAGAAAGACTCGTCACAGATGACGGCCGTCAGTTCTTCGATTCATAAGGTATTTTTAATCCGAAAGTTTTATTACATATTGAGAAGTAACCGGAACATGCCGTAAAAACTTTAATATTTTCATCCGCTTCAAAGAATTCATGATTTACAAAGAAAGCTAATGAAATAAAGACTTTAAACATTAAAAAACTCTCCTGAAGGTTCTTAATTCCTTCAGAAGAGTTTTTTCTTTATATGCAATTCTATTTTATTTACAAAAACACGTTTACCGGATCAATGCTTCCGGGCGCCTTATAAATGGAATCCCGGTATCACATCCGACCAGTCATTGATTCCTATGACCGCCTTTGCAAATTCCGAAACCTGCAGGGAACTTGCCGGATCATCTATAAATTTAAACACCTCTCTTGCCGGCTTTGCAAGAAGCAGTCCATCTGAGCCTGTAGTTGAGAGTCCGAAGTAAAGACCGTCCTTTGTCTCTCCTGCGTTATCTAGCTGACGGGAAAGCATATAGGCATCGATATCAGGATTGTTCTCAACGATGTAGTGACCGTAGGCAACTGCAGCAGCCTGTTCTGTCTGTGCATCCTTGCTGAGATTCTTTACAGAACTAAATCCCTGCTCTGTCATGAAAATGTTTCTGACGGAACCGTTATTGTCAAGCATCTGAGCGTTATGCATATAGTTTGTAAGTACACTAAGATTGATGTAGCTTACAACAGGCGATGTCACATCCTGTGTGACCTTTCCGGATGACTCATCATCCCAGAAAACAGGGTCAGTCAGAGGATACGGGTAAGGATGTATGGCGAGAGCCCAGTTGGTTCTTCCCTCTTCCTCATCGAGAGAAGCGAAGGTATCGAGTACGTCCTTTCCGGGATACTTTCTTACAGAGCCTGACTCTGTAGGAATAGTCCAATAGTAATCCAGTGAGAACATAACGTTGTCATTGGCAGAAACCGACTTTATGGCATTGTAAAATACCCTGAAGGTCCTCTGGAAGATTCTTGTGTATTCCTCTACTGCATAATTTCCAACATAATTCCAGAACTGATTGTTTATCTCGTTTCCTATTACCCAGTTTGTGATCTTTCCATGGCTGTTATGACCGTTATATCTGTTGGCAAGGAAGGAAGCCATGGCCTTCACCATTTGGAATCCTTCCTCTGTTTCAACATTGAAACCATAGTACAGTGCTGCATCTTGGGACTGAACGGCAGTTCCCGGTCTGTACAGATCAGGCTGCTGGCTGTTCCAGCCGTTGACTATTCCTGCAGTAACCGCTATTCCGCTGGCACTGAGCCGGTTTATCTCCTGATCCAGCTGATTTATAAGACCTGAGTCAAAGGAATAAGTTTTTCCCTCAAAGCTGTAATTTATGCCGCTGCCGAAAAGCTGGCTTGTGGTTATGGCTATGAACGCATGCTTAATGTTAAGGTCGATGGCATCATCTATAATATTGGGGTCAACCATCAGACCCTTCTTTCCGAGGTTAAGAGCCGGACTCTGGTCAGCGGCTATAGCCTCCGGGTTCGATATATAGCATCTGTTCGACACGATGTAGTATCCGTCTTTATGAGGTACGGCAAGCACGAAAGCATCATAAAGTCTGTTGCTTCCATCCTCCCTGAAAAGATCCACCGTAAAGGTCAGCTTTCCGTCACTGATGTTTCTGGATACAAGATAATCATTTCTGCCGGAAAGATCCGTCTCGTATGGTTTCATATCAAAGAGATAAACCTCATTGACCTGACCTGCAATTGCCGATGCATCAACAGTTACGTTTATCTTTGTCGGATCGTAAGGATTAAGTGTTACGCTTTTAACTCCCGCATAGCCTGAGACTACCGTAGAAGCATTGAGGGAATCCCTGGTTGTATAGTCAATTTTATAACTGTATGCGGTTTTTGAAGCTGATGTTCCGGGTTCATAACCTGTTGATGCTGAAGCTGTCACTGATGTACCTGCTACAGGCCCATTCACTGAATTAACATCCACTCCTCTTCCCACAACATCTGCAAAGACTGAAGTTCCTGAAGCAGTCATGATGACTCCGGTCAAAAGCAGAGTGAGCATACTCTTTTTATTTAGTTTTAATGTCATTTACTTTTCCTTTCGATAAATCAATGAACTTCAAGGAAAGAGACCACTGCCTCCGCCCTTTGACTAAGGATAGCATCATGGTTTTTTTCATCCTATAGCTTTTTTCTTAAGCTTAAAAACCTTTTGATTAAGATTATAAAAAAGAACTACACAAAAGGATAAAGTTCCTTAAGTGTAGTTCGAATAAAATCACTTGTAATATAAGTCTGAAATATACGGAATCCCGAATACTCCCTCAAAAATCGTCATCTCTTCCCGGAAGTCTCATGCTTCTACAGAGTTTGCAATTTTTTTATAGGTATCTTCATCTACAAGTCCGAAATAGAAATCCTCATAGTTTTTATGGTCAGTTCCATAGTAAACTCTTACATCATAGCAGCGGTCCGTAAACCTGTATGCGGTACCGTCCTCCGCATCTTCCATGAACACATCCTCAGGAAGCATGGTGAGCTCCTCTCCCATACTTACCACCTTTTTCAGAACACGGTTTGAAACTCCCGCATCCTGTTCTTCCACATATTCATTGATGTAAAAAATCACATCCGCCTCTGAATAATATTCGGAAACCAGATGAAATGCGGCATTCTCGGAAACAATAAATGCTGTTTTATCCTTCTTTGTAACAGGATCGTTTACCTTGGAAACGATATGTTCACTGTCAACCACTATCTGTATGGGGCAGGCGGCGCCAACACCCTTAACGCTTGTCTGGGCAAATGCCTGCAAACCAAGAGATACTGTAATCCCTGCTGCCGCAAACATGCACCTGATGATATTTTTCAATAGCATGAATGTACAAAGCTCCTTCTTAAGACTTCATGTCAATAGTAAAAAACTACGATATGTAGGAATATTTAATCTTTTATACAATAGCATTATATGATAAAAGGCGGATTGAGACAACCCAATCCGCCTATATGTAAACTAAACTTAAGACTACGTAGATATTTGTGCAAAAAGCTTTAGAAAAATAACAGTACCCATAAGAAAGTTTTTATGAAAAAGAAAACTTATATCCATCAGGAGAAGATCTTTACAAAATTCTTCTTGCCGCGCTGAACAACAACACCGTCCTTAAAATCCTCTGCTGTGTAAGATGTCTTAATATCTGTAACCTTTTCACCTGCTACCTGAACACCGCCCTGCTGAACATTCTGACGAGCCTCGGATCTTGACTTGGCTAGTCCTGAAACCGCAAGGATTCCGCAGATATCGATGGCACCGTCTCTGTAGTCCTCCGCCTTAAGAGTGTACTTCGGCATGTTCTCACTGTCACCACCGCCTACGAATATAGCCTTGGCAGCTGAGTCAGCCTTATCAGCCTCTTCCTTTCCGTGAACAAGCTCAGTAAGTGAGTAAGCAAGTCTCTCCTTAGCCTTGTTAAGCTCTGCACCTTCCCACTTAGCCATCTCCTCAATTTCAGAAAGAGGAATGAATGTAAGAAGTTTAAGGCACTTGATAACGTCAGCATCGTCTACATTTCTCCAGTACTGGTAGAAATCATAGGGAGTTGTCTTCTCAGGATCAAGCCATACAGCACCGCTTGCTGTCTTACCCATCTTCTTTCCTTCCTTGTTGGTAAGAAGTGTGATGGTAAGGGCGTGGGCATCCTTTGCTTCCTTCTTACGGATGAGCTCTGTTCCGGCAAGCATGTTTGACCACTGGTCATCACCGCCGAACTCCATATTACATCCGTAATCCTTGAAGAGACGATAGAAATCATATCCCTGCATAAGCATGTATGAAAACTCAAGGAATGTAAGTCCCTGCTCCATACGATTAACGTAACATCTTGCACGAAGCATATCGTTTACCGAGAAGCAAGGTCCGATCTCACGCATAAAATCAAGGAAATTAAGATTTCTGAGCCAGTCGGCATTGTTCACAAGCATAGCCTTGCCTTCACCAAACTCGATAAAACGGCTCATCTGCTTCTTAAAGCACTCACAGTTATGATCGATCTGCTCGATAGTCATCATGGTACGCATGTCTGAACGTCCTGAAGGATCTCCTATCATAGCTGTTCCGCCGCCTACAAGAGCTATAGGCTTGTTTCCGGCTTCCTGAAGACGCTTCATAAGTGTCAATGCCATAAAGTGTCCAACATGCAGAGAATCAGCAGTCGGATCAAAACCAATATAGAATGTAGCCTTACCGTTATTTACAAGCTCTTTGATTTCTTTCTCATTTGTCACCTGTGCGATCAGGCCTCTGGCTACTAATTCTTCGTAAACACCCATCGAATTATTTCTCCTTACTGTTACTTTTAAATTCAGAGTAATCATAGCGCCAAAGGAATACGTTTCCTTTTGACCCTGGTTACATATTATACAATACCCCAAGCCAAATGCAAACATTCAACTTGGGGTACGGTCATTTTACATTTTAATAAACATCACCGGAATCATCCGAAACTATGTTTTAATACAATATCAGTCATCAAACTTTGTGATCTGAATATAATCATAAACATTTGAAATAAGTCTCTTTGTATCTTCCCATCCGATACATGCATCTGTAATGGACTTTCCGTATATATGATCCTCTACCTTACAGCTGCCCTCTTCTATATAGGATTCAACCATAAGGCCCTTTACAAAACGGGCAAGCTCTGTTGAATACTTACGTGAATGCATGATCTCCTGTGCTATACGGAGCTGCTCCTTGTACTTCTTTGCCGAATTGCAGTGATTTGTATCAACAACAACAGCCGGATTTAAAAGCTCCTTCTTTGTATAGAGATTATAAAGAAGTCTCAGATCCTCGTAATGGTAGTTTGGAAGAATCTGGCCATGCTTTGACTGTGAGCCTCTGAGTATGGCATGGGTATACGGGTTTCCGTCTGACTTTACTTCCCACTCTCTGAAGATAAAATCATGAGGATGCTGTCCTGCATAAATCGAGTTAAGCATCACTCCGAAATCTCCGGATGTAGGATTCTTCATACCTGTTGGAACATCTATTCCTGAAGCCACGAGTCTGTGCTGCTGGTTTTCAACCGAACGGGCACCAACCGCCACATAGCTCATGATATCGCTGAGATAACGTAAATTATCAGGATAAAGCATCTCATCCGCAGTTGACATGCCTGTCTGTGCCAGAACCTCCATGTGGAGCTTTCTGATGGCTGCAATACCGCCTAAAACATTGGCCTCCTTCTCAGGATCAGGCTGATGAAGCATGCCCTTATAGCCCTGACCTGTGGTACGAGGCTTGTTGGTATAGATACGGGGCACGATCATGATGCTGTCCTTTACCTGATCAGCAATCTCTTTAAGACGATTGCAGTAATCAAGAACCGGATCCGGATGATCCGCCGAACATGGTCCGATGATAAGAAGAAACTTCTTTGAATCGCCCCTGAAAATTGCCTTGATTTCCTCATCACGCTCTGCCTTGATCTTTGCAAGATCTGCAGAAAGAGGAATCTGCTCTCTGATTTCCGCACTTGACGGAAGCTTAGTCCTGAATTCAAATCCCATAGTTACTCTCCTTTTTATGCGAGGGTCTTCATATCTACCCTTCCCTTGGACCTGCAAATACTTCGGATGGCAACGCTTGCTCCCATACGAAACTCCGCATCTGCCGGCCGCATAATAGAAAGTATAGTCTCACGAAGTTATAAAATCAAGTAATCAAAGAGCATATAACCCATAACCTTATTTAAGTATGTATACAGCCTTTGGATCAAAGTCAAGATATGCCTCTTCCGATACCTCGTAGATCTTACGGTTCACGGGATTATAATCTGAAAGCTGTATCTCCAGGTCTCCAACCCTGAGACGGTAGTACTGATAGGATCCCATGAATGTGGATAATGATACGGTTCCCTTGAGTATACCCTTGTCACTGAGTCTTGCATTTTCAGGACGGATAACCAGAAATGCATCCTCACCTGCATCTACATTTATGTGATTCTTAACAGTAATCTTCTCACCGAAAACATCAATATCCGCCGTTCCGAAAACATCGTCCACAGCTTCAACCTTAGCAGGTATAAAATTGGCCTCTCCTATAAAGTCCGCAACAAATTTCGATGCCGGATGATAGTAGATTTCTCTCGGAGAACCTATCTGCTCCATCTTACCCTTGCTCATGATGATTATCTGATCGGATATGCTCATGGCTTCCGACTGGTCATGTGTTACGTAAATCGCTGTGATACCTACCTTCTGCTGTATACGGCGTATCTCGGTACGCATGGTAACACGAAGCTTTGCATCAAGATTGCTGAGAGGTTCATCAAAGAGAAGCACTCCCGGTTCCAGAACCAGAGCTCTTGCAAGGGCAACTCTTTGCTGCTGTCCTCCGGAAAGCTGATTGGTCATTCGTGACTCCATCCCCTCCATCTCAACAAGCTTCAGAATGTTTATGACCTTCTCGTGTATTTCTTCCTTGGGAAGTTTCCTTAATTTCAGGCCATAGGCAACATTATCGAAAACATTGTAATGGGGAAGCAGGGCATAACTCTGAAATACCATGGCCGTATCACGTTTATTCGGTGTAAGTTCATTTACAGCCTCAGTACCTATGTAAATCTGACCTTCATCGGGAGACTCAAACCCCGCTACCATTCTCAGGGTTGTGGTTTTGCCACATCCCGAAGGCCCCAGAAGAGTCACAAAGGTTCCGGGCTCGATATTCAGATTCATATCCTTTACAGCATAAAACTGTTTTTTTGTTTTTGGGTCAATGTATATCTTTGAGATATGCTCAAGAAGCACACCCTTCTTTTCTGAAGTCTTCATCAGTCTTCCTCCTTAACAGTTCTGCTGGTTCCGAAATGTTTTATGATGAGATTCATTACCGCAACCGCAGTATATGTAATCATTATGAGCACAGTTGCGTAGGCGCAGGCAACTCCGTAATTACCCTTCTCTGCCTGCTCGTTTATCTGACAGGTTATCATGAGGAAATCAGGTGTTACCAGCAGGATAACAGCAGAAATTGCGGTTATGGACCTGACGAAGGCTGTTACCAGTCCGCTAAGGAAGGAATCCTTTATAAGCGGAAGTGTCACTGTGGTAAATACCTCTGCGCTGTTTGCACCCATGTCATAAGCAGATTCCTCTATGGATTTGTCTATCTGCCTGAGTGCCGAAATACCGGAACGTGTTCCTGTGGGAAGTGATCGCACCACAAAAACTATGATAAGGATAAGACCTGTTCCGTATATCTGCTGCAATGCTCCTGTTCTGAAAAGTCCGTTGGCATAGCCTCTTATGTAGCCGATACCCAAAACCGTACCGGGCACCGCCATGGCCAGCATGGATACGAACTCTATAAAGCCCTTTCCTCTGAATTTCTTTTTTACCACAAGATATGAAATGATCATGGATAAAAGCGCTGTTACAGGGGCTGCAATAAAGGAAAGTACGAAGGAATCCTGGAAAGCTTCGAGACCGGAAGTCTTCATCATATACTGGAACCATTTAAGGGTTAAACTGTAATCTCTTCCCCAGAGCTTAAACAGGGCTCCGAAGGGCACCATAATATACATAAGGGTTACAAATACAGCAACTATGCTGCAGAATACGGTAAGAGGTACTCTTACACTTCTGTCTTCTATGGGCATCCTTCCTCTTGTTGCCTTTCCCGTAAGAGTTGCAGCGGTACGCTTCTCAAGATAATACTTCTGTATCAGGAAAAGAATTACTGTAAGAGACAGAAGCACCACAGACATGGCAGCAGCACCGGTACTGTCAAAGGCCCCTGTTACCTGAAGATAGATGGTAGTGGCAAGGGTGTCGTAGGATCCGCCTATCATCATGGGGTTTGCGAAATCCGCAACTGACTCGATGAAGGTAACGAGAAAAGCATTACCGAGACCCGGAAGCATCAGGGGAAAGGTGACCGTGGAAAATACCTGCCATCTGGTTGCTCCCATGTCTCTTGTGGCTTCCTCCAAAGACGGATCTATGTTTTTCAGCAGTCCCTTAAGCATCATATAGCATACCGGGAAGAAGGTAAGTATCTGAACTATGGCGATACCCTTAAGTCCGTAGATATTGGAATCATAGATATGAAGTATGGATCTCGTGATGATTCCGGATCTTCCGAAAAGCATGATCATGGACAGGGAAAGAACAAAAGGAGGAGAAACCACGGGAAGTGTGGACACCACATTAAATAGTTTTTCCAGAATAACGGATCTCAGCTTTACATATACTTCAACATAGGCAAAAAGCAGACCTATGGCAGTAGATGCAATGCCCACAAGAAATCCCAGTACCAGTGTGTTCTTAAAGGCTGTACGGAATCGTTCCATGCTGAGGACTCTGCTGAAAACCTCCATAGATACCTTACCGTCTACCATGATGCTGTCTATGAGCAGCATAAAAAGCGGATAAAGTATAAACAGCAGCAAAAAAACTATAAGCACCACTATGGTACTGACCATGATGGGATCAGAAAAGAATTTTTGTCGTTCAAGCTTAGCGCTTTGTGAACCAGCCATAAATCCCCCTTTTTAAAAAGCTGCGTAAAGTCAGAAGCTTCACGCAGCGTAAATGTTTATTCCGGATTATTCGGTAAGGAATCTGCCTGAATCTGCAGAATCAGCTGTGCTTCCGAGAGCCTCGAAGAAATCTTCGATGTACTTCTCTGTATTAGCCTTTGCATCCTCAAAGTCATAATCGATAGTGTTGTTCATATCAAGACCGAACTCTGTAGCTTCCTTTGGCTGCTCGGCATTGGAAAGTACCAGGAACTGATATGAGCCGTTATCCTTGGCAAGATTTACACAATCAGGTGAAAGAGCATATTCGATCCAGAGCTTTGCTGCGTTTGGATGTTTTGCTCCCTTGAATATAGCTGTAGCACCGATTTCATAAGAGGTTCCGTCTGATGGTACTACAAGACCGATATTGTCATAGCCCTGAAGGATCTGGTAGATGCCGTCATGAAGGAATCCTATACCGATAACGCACTCTCCCGGGCCTACCATCTTTGATGGACCTGAACCGGACTTTGTGTACTGGGTAATGTTCTTATCCAGCTTCTTAAAATACTCCATAGCCTCGTCGTGGCCCTTCATCTGTACCATGGTGTTAATGACAAGCTTTGCGGTTCCTGCTGTATTCGGATTTGACAGCATGATGAGTCCCTTGTACTCTTCCTTTGTAAGATCATCCCATGACTTCGGAGCCTCAAGACCCAGTCTCTGAAGTTCCTCGTTATTAACCATAAATCCAAGGATTCCCTTATAGATTCCATACCAGCAATTTGTAGGATCCTTATACTGATCACCTATGAGATTTACTGCATTCTTGGCATCATACTGTTCAAGAAGACCGTCCTTTACAGCTTCATTGTAAGGATCTGTGGTTCCGCCGAACCATACATCTCCGGAAGGATTTCCTCCCTCTTCCTTGATCTTTGTATAAACCTCCGAGGTTGATAATCTCTGGTACTGTACCTTTATCCCGTAGAGCTTTTCAAAGTTCTTACATGCTGCAGCAAGATACTCTTCCTCACATGAACCGTAAACAGTAAGTTCGCCTTCTGCCTTTGCGGCTTCCAGAAGATCATCCGAAGAATCTGCTGCCTCACTCTCAGCCTTTGTTTCTTCAGCTGCCTTTGTCTCCTGGGCCTGTGATTCCTGTGCCTTGGTTGTTTCAGCACTGCCGGAAGTATTTCCCGATGAAGAGCTTCCTCCGCAGCCTGCTATGGAAGCAGCCGTAATTGCCGCAGCCATAAGTACCGCTAATGTTTTTTTCATATAATTCCCCTCCTTGTTAATGAAAAATAAAAAATTTTTGGATATAAATTTCACGTACCAACCAACAAAGAAAATTATACCACCAGAGGGAAATATTGAAAATAATATTTTGTGCACAATGTCTTATATACAAAAAAACAGCACTCATATTTTGTATAAAATAGAGTGCTGCTTTTTTATATACGATATAACCACATTGCGCCGGTATGTGTGCCATCATAAGCCGGCGGCAGATACTTTACAAAAAGGAATTAAATCAAACGCCCTGGAAGATATGGAAAGCTCCGTCAACAGGAAGGATCACGCCTGTTACAAAGTTTGAGCCCTTAGGGCTGACAAGATAAAGAAGAGCTCCCACAAGATCTTCAGGATCTCCGAACTTCTCCATAGGTGTCGCATCTACAATATGCTTTGCACGGGGAGTAGGTGTTCCGTCCTCATTGAACTGAAGTGCATGGTTCTGTGTTGTATGGAAGAAGCCGGGAGCCACTGCATTAACTCTTATTCCGCTCTTGGCAAAATAGATGGCACACCACTCGGTAAAGCTTGCAACTCCTGCCTTACCTGCAGAGTAACCCGGTATTCTTGTAAGAGGATGATAAGCTGACATAGAGGAAATGTTGATGATGTTGGCATTGTCCTGACCAACCAGAACCTCTCCGAAAACCTGAGTCGGAAGCATGGTTCCGTAAATATTCAGGTCAAGCTCTTTATGAACGTTCTCAAGATCCTTTGTGAAGAATGTCTCTGCACCTTCCTCTGCCTCATGGAAATGATCCTGTGGAACCTGAGCTGCCTTAACTGCACCGCCTGCGCAGTTTACAAGGATGTTTATATGTCCCCACTTATCCAGTATCTCCTTACGGGATGCGAGAAGACTGTCTCTGTCGAGAACATTGGCAGAAACCGCCATGGCCTCTCCGCCGTCTTTTTCAATCTCTGAAACAACCTTGTCTCCGTTTTCCTTGCTTCTTCCGAGTACAGCAACCTTTGCACCGCATGCCGCAAGAGCTTTTGCATACATTCCTCCGATTACTCCTGTACCTCCTGTAACAACAGCAACTTCACCTGAAAGGTCGATTTTAAATGGTAAATTCATAATTCTTCTCCTCGTCTTTAGGAACCTCAGATACTTTCATGACACAGAGCCTTAGACTTCGAGCTGTTCATGACAGACTGGATTTCCATGGTCTATTCACAGGCTTTTTTCAGCACTGCTATCCAACAAATCTTCTGCATTATAGCAGATAATTAATTTTTATGTAAGCCCTTTCATTGGCTAAATTGCGTCATTTTTTCGTTTGTTTTTTCACAAACAAAGAGTGACCTGAACACCGGCCACTCTTCTTTATACTTAGCTTTTTAATTGTAATATCCTATGAAATGAGTATCAAAAGTCCACATCAAATCCACCGGGATTTTAAGAGATTACATTTAGCAACATCCTGTACTACTCCAAAGCGCCCTTGCTGTACTCGGCCCAGCTGAACTGATTCATGTACTCTCCTGTATACCTGACCTTTGCATTCTTTCTGTCCTTTTTCCACTCATACATATCACATTCGATCTTATCAGGCACTATGGCGATGGTACCTCTCTGGCGAACCACCACATCCGGAAAACCCGCCTCGGTAAGAGTTGAAACCATGTCCGCTCTTAAATTCTGCAGATATGATGACTTTCTTTCCGGATTTGCATCATCCTCCCAAAGAACTCCAAGTATTTCTCCATTGCTTGTAAGAGCACCGCACCTGTCAACAAGATATGCAAAAAGCTCCTTGGTCTTGTTATACTGAAAATGAAGAACCTGATTGTTCTTAAGCACTTCAAAATTGCCGAAGGTCTGTACCCTGAGCACATCCTTTTTCTCTTCCGTCTTTTCCAACGGATATCTGAGATCCTCAATTTCCCGTTTCACTTTCTCAAGTGTCACAGGCTTCATGATATATCCGCTGGCATGAAGATCCATGGCCTCCCCCACGTATTCACTGTATCCTGTGGTGAATATCACATTGATCTTCGGAAAACGTTCCTTCAGATGATCCGCAAACTGCATACCGTTGATATCTCTCATCTCTATATCAAGAAAAGCAATATCTATGTGCTTATTCTCCAGCTCTTCTATAGCCTTTAAAGCATTACGGTATGGAAATATCTCTGCGTCCGGCAATGCCTTCTTTATAACATCAGTCAGTCCCTCCAATGCAATCTTCTCGTCATCGATAGCAAGTATCTGCATAATCCAACTCCTTACTCCGGAACATCAAGTTCCTTTTTCCCGCCTTAAAACTATGAGTTTTAAATCAGGCTTTAACCCCTTAAGTCTTTATTTATCCGGTTTTTCCGTTCATTTCGAAAAGATGCTGCTTTTTTATAAACTTATAAAGAATCAAAACTGATACAATGATCATAAACATAAGTACCTGCCTGCTGAAAATCCGGTCCACAGCAGCTTTCCGGTAACTTATAGAGATCCATCCGGCTCCCAGCATGAGATGATAACCCACATTCATCAACAGGCTGTATGTTATATCCGGTTTGGCACCTTCCGGTCTTTCAGAACTGAAATAAGTTATATTATATTCTTTATCTGAATCATGAATCCCGCCAAGGTCATTTACAGCTTCCGCAAGATGACCTTCCATGTCAATGTTTCCATCAACCCTCACATCCTTTGTTTTATCAAGACCTAATGAATTGTTTGAGCTCTTCCCGACAAATCTTCGTTTCCTTCCTTTGCCGGCCCTGTCTTTTATAGATATAATTTTATCCTTACTTACGGATCCCGTAAACAGACTTTTTGAGGATCTTCCCGCAACATAATCCGCAATATTCCGGGTATTCTGAGTCCTGTCAAACACAAGACTGATAAGGAAAATCACAGGTATAAAAAGAAGTGTAAATGCTTTTCCCGTATGCAGCAGCATATAAAGCACCGTAACCATAACTGATGCGGTAAATACCGTTACATCTTTTCTTAACACAGTCATGCTGTGGGCATGATATATAAGTTCCTCAATAAAAGGAATCACCAGGATAAAAGTCATAAGCCCTGTAAGTTCAAACCGGCCACCCCTTATGAAATTCACCTCATAAAGACATCTGATATAAGCTTCGCCATCATAAACCATAAGAAACAGTGAAAGAAAAAGAGTTCCTAAAGCGATACCGGCTACAAAGTGAAGAAAATACTGGGTACCCACACTCTTTGCAGTAACCCCTTTACTGAATATCTTTTTTCCTTTTTTGGCAAGTCCTTTGAATTTTGCTTTCAGACTCTTCCCCTTCATATGGCAAAGGATCCTGTAATCCCTGAAAAGACTGAACTCTGACCTTAGATTCCGCCCCGATCTCTTCAGCAGGATATCCAGAATCAGAAGAAAAACGAGATTACCTAAAAGATGATAGACATTACCCTTACTTATATTGAACTGTTCTTCTGACATCCCGCTGTTTACCATCAGTCCAAGCTTAAAGACGGCATATATACACAGCAAATACAGCACCGGATATTTCATGATATCCGTAAGCACAGCCATGGCAGAGCCTATGTCCTTCCCTCTCAACGCCTTTATATCATCACAGGTGTTCTTCCTGAATATCTTCAGTTTCTCATACGGGGTTCTTCTTTTTTTGATTTTAGTATACTTATCCTGATTATCAAACTGCTCCAATGTTGCACCCCTCATTAGTAACGAAAAAAGTACTATGTATTAATATTTTCGTCAGAAAAACGCAACAAATAACCATCATAGCTTATTATTTCTTAGCCGCTGCCTGTCCTTTAATCTGTTAATTTCGGAACAGTGATTACCACAGTTGTTCCCCGGCCTATCTCACTTTTTATTTTGAGTGTGCCCTGACACTGAATTCTGAGACGTTCTCTCACATTCTGAATACCTATGTGGGAACGACCGTCATATTCTCTCTTCTTTTCCGAATAGCCTCCCACACCGTCATCATCTACGATTATTTCATATCTGTCCTCATATTCACGGCTTTTTATGGTTACAGTACCTCCGTCAGGGGACTTTCCTACTCCGTACTTAACCGCATTTTCAACTATCGGCTGGACAGTCAAAGCCGGAAGTTTGAAGTTTTTGGCCTGAATATCATAAATAATGTTCAGATCATCATCAAACCTCATTTTCTCAAGGGCAAGGTAATTCTTTATATGATCAAGTTCCTTTTCAAAGGGAACCGGGTCCTTGGTACGTAGGGAGTCCAGATTACCTCTAAGATAGTCGGAAAACTCACCTATGGCTTTCTGTGCCATCTCAGGATCCTTGGTACACAGGTAATAAATCGCATTTAAGGAATTGTAAAGAAAGTGAGGCTGAATCTGGCTCATCATGATGGAAAGCCTCTCCTGAGTCAAAGCATTTTCCTTTTCCTTAAGCTCGATGCTCTGCTGAACATGGATAAATGTATATACCATAAGCATACTGAGTGTTACGGAAAGATAAATAAGCAAAGATCCCACCTCAGGATAGTTCATGGTTATAACAAGCGCAACAAGAGGAAGGAACATGTATGAAATGATGGCCACAAAATCCAGAATCTCAAGTTTTTTACGGTGCCGGAATGTCAGAATGACATCAAACAGTATGATACTTGCACCAAGAATCTGAGAAAAGGCATACATGGGTCCGTGTATATATACTCCATCCTCTATATAGAACACCTGCCCGTGTACCGGTGATGTAACCCACATAAATATGCCCGCTATACATATGGGAAGCCCGAAATGTCCCACCCAGACCGAAACCCTGGTCTTTTCACTGAGATAAAAATAAATATAGTAATTGAAGGCGGCAATGATGATATAAAGTAACGAAACAGAACTGATGGTCAGTATTTCATAAAGAACATTCACCATTCCGTTATATTCCAGAAGCCATGTAACCGCATCAAGAATAAGCATAAGAAAATTTGCAACAAGAATGACCATAAGACAGTTGTTTTTGATAGTTCTTTCAAATGTTGTGATTATGCCCGCAAACAGCACAAGTACAATAAGTGCTGCATAAAATTCAGAGCTAATCTTAACTAATAACATTTGTTTCCCTTTCATCACGGTCAATCCACATTTACAACTTTAAATATACCATAAAATTAATATCCTTTTCTAATTTATTTATAAAAAGAAAAGCCGCCCGGGCCAGGAATAATTTGAAACAACTTCCTGTAAACCCGAACGGTTTTCCCTCTATTCTCTATTATCTATCAGGCAATTTCTGTTTTCTGCCGAAATCTGCAAATGCACTTACCGGCAGGTAGATATTTACATATCTTTTTCCCACAGGCCGGAATGCAGCTACCATTTGCTTCTCCGAATACTTCGAAAAACTCTTTGCTATCTCACCACGACTTATATTGTCTATGACATAACATACCATTTCCAAAAAATTCATCTTATTGATCTGATGTATATTATAGTAATCTGAATATGATTTACCGTTTACAAATATACTTTCGATTATTTCCCTTACCGCAAAGGGAGCCGAAACAAGATTTCTCCCCTTTTCTCCGAAACACTCCGTAAACCTCTTTGAGTAGGTCTCAATAAGATTTTTAGGTCTTTCATCGGTATCATCCCCCCACCAGAATCCGTTTGCTATTTTTCCATCTCTGTCATAGGGTGCATATACGATATTGAGAAACTCCTCATGTTTCTCCCGGGACTGAACTCCTCTTACAACATTTTTGATATATTCATCAAAACCAAAATCCGGAGGAACTATGGTGTGATGAACCGGAGGAACAAAAACTGTCTTAAACTCCAGTTCCTCATCTCCCCATATCTTAAATCTCTCATCACTCATAAGCAGGGCGCTGTTTGGAATCACCATATTCAATTCTCTGTTTTTCACGTTAGTATCCATATTGCTCCAATTACCGTTTCTGAATACAGCTTCTTGCATATCATATATTACAACCGAAAGTATCACAAAACAGTCACAGATTTATAGTAAAAAAATCCTTCCGTATCAAACAGTACGGAAGGATCATTATCTGTTTATTCTTTTTCTTTTCCGGTCATTTTCTGAAGCACATACAGAGTCAATACCATAAGCCCCAATCCTGCGAAAAGTGAAATAAATACATTCTTTGTAAGTCCCGCCACCAGATAAGTGATTGCCGAAACCGTTGCCGCAGTAAGTGCATACGGAAGCTGGGTTGAAACGTGATTGAGATGAACGCACTGTGCTCCGGCACTGGACATGATGGTAGTATCCGAAATCGGTGAACAGTGATCTCCGCAAACCGCACCTGCCATACATGCTGACATGGCGATGATCATCATAGTATGATCCGTATTTTCAAAACAGGCAACAACTATAGGAATAAGGATTCCGAAGGTTCCCCATGATGTACCCGATGCAAAGCTGAGACCTATGGCGAACAGGAAAATGATAAAAGGCAGAAATCCAAGAAAGTTCGCAGCCGAACCCTGTACCACTCCTGCAACATATTCCTTTGCACCAAGGCTGTCTGTCATAGCTTTAAGAGACCATGCAAATGTAAGAATCAGTATCGGCGAAATCATCTGCTTGAAACCTTCCGGAAGACTGTCCATACAATCATTGAAGGGAAGTACATTTCCTATCATATAGAAAACAATGGTAATAACAAGAGCCGCAAATGAACCAAGCACCAGACCTACGGAAGCATCTGAACCGGCAAAAGCATCGATAAAAGTCTCTCCGGAAAAGAAACCGCCGGAATAAATCATACCGATAACGCAGCATACTATAAGTGAAGCTATAGGCACAAGCATATTAAGGATATGACCGTCTTTTTTCTCGTTTTCAGTCTCTGCAGAATCAAAAGGTCTCTCACTTGTAGTATAGAGATCGTTGTTTTCTATAGCATTTAACTCATGCTTACGCATAGGGCCGTAATCTACCTTGAAAATTACAAGGAATACCATCATGGCAATAGTAAGGATGGCATAAAAATTGTAGGGTATGGTCTGCAGGAAAAGCTTCATTCCGTTCTCACCCTCAACGAATCCGGAAACTGCCGCTGCCCATGATGATATAGGTGCGATGATGCATATCGGAGCTGCAGTTGCATCAATAAGATATGCAAGCTTTGCACGGCTGACCTTGTGTTTATCGGTAACCGGACGCATAACCGAACCTACTGTAAGACAGTTAAAATAGTCATCGATAAAAATAAGACAGCCAAAGGCTATGGTTGCAAGCTGAGCTCCGGCCCTTGTCTTTATGTGGCTTGAAGCCCATCTGCCGAAGGCTGCAGAACCTCCGCTTCTGTTCATAAGCTGTACCATGGCTCCGAGAATTACAAGGAAACACAGGATACCCACATTATAGCTGTCGGAAAGAACAGAAATGATTCCGTCCCGGAATATATGATTTACGGTACCCTCAAAATCATATCCTGAATAAAGAAGGGCTCCTGTAAGTATTCCCATGAACAACGCACTGTAAACTTCCTTGGTGATAAGTGCGAGTCCTATAGCGATAAGCGGTGGAATGAGCGCCCAGAAAGACTGTTGGACACTATCCTGATCAGTCACAAATTTTGCGACAACCAAAAAAGCCACTACGATGCCGAGAGCACCGAAGGTAAAGAAGCGGTTGCTTTTTTTATCCATGATTTTCCCCTTTGTGTAAATTATAGTCACATAATAATACTATTATACAACCATTCATTCAAGGGGATATATACAGTGATTTTATAATTATGCAGTCTTTTTCGTAACCGTATCAGGACCGGCCTCGATAGTTTCTTCTGTATCTCCGGAAGAATCTGATGTTTCAGTGTTCTCCTGCTCATTAAGTATCTCTATCATCTCTCTGATCATATCCTCATCCTTCAGAGTGAACAGAAACTCTACTCTTCTTGAAGCCTCCATGTTTTCGCTTCCGTCCTCATTAAGAATAGGATCGGTATATGATTTTCCGTTGGTGGAGATCAGGTCTCTCATATCCGTGAGCTGTGCTCCGGTCAGTACGGCAGAATCATCTCCGAGACAATACTCTGCAACGGAATAAGCTCTCTTCTGGGAAAGATCCAGATTGAAGAGATAATTTCCCTGAGTATCCGTATGTCCCTCTATGGAAACAGCCGAAACATACTCCTTGTACTTGTCGCTGAGAAGGATATTTGCATATCTGGGAAGGAACTCCGCAAGGAATGATTTACCGCTGTCCTTAAGCTCCGCCTTGTTGTATTCGAAAAGTATGCTGGAATCCATGGTTATGGCTCCGGTCTTTTCATCCACCGATATATTGAGATTTGAGCCGGAAAACTCCTCCTTAAGCTCCTCAATAAGTTCTGATCTGATACCTATGATCCTGTCCAGCTTTGCCTGCTGCGTCTTCATGATCTCCTCGAACTCCGCAAGTAGCTGTGACTGTTCATTTAATGTTGCTTCCTGGGAATTCAGCTTATCCTCCTGGGTAAGCAAAAGCTCTCTCTGTGCCGCAAGCTCGGCCTTCTGGTCTTCCAGCTCTTCCCGCTGAGTCGCAACTACCTTTTTCTGCTCATCCAGCTCAGTGGCCTGAACCATAAGCTCCTGCTCTTTACCGTTAAGCTCCAGTTCTTTCTGATCGAACTGTATCTGGGAATGCAATGTTGTCAGCGCTATTATGAGAACAAAGCACAAAAGAAGTCCTGCCATCATATCCGAATACGACAGCCAATAGGTTGTTTCCCCATCCTGTTTGCGCTTATGTCCGTTTTTCTTCTTTACATCAAACATATTTCACAACACCCTTACACTCTTCTTGATATACCTGTGTTCCGTCTGTTTTCTTCCATGGCAAGAGCCAGATTATTTATGGAAGATGAAGCACGATCCACAGCATCCTGAAGATCTCTGTAGCTGTTATTCATGAGCTTTGGAAGCTGCTCATTAGCCTTCCTGATCTCCGCAACCTGCTGAACCAGATGGGATTCAACATTAACCAGATTACTGTCTATAACCTTGAAGGTATTGTCTATATTCTTAGGAAGCTGGTTTACAGAAAGTCTGATGGAATCCAAAAGTTCCTTCTGGGCCTTCAGTTCGTTCTGGAATACCTGAACCGACTGATTCAGCATATTTCTGTAATTCTCAAGATCTCTTAAGTACTGTCTGTCATCCGCTATAAGTTTCTGATTGGTTCCGTTGGATACCCAGAGGTCGTTCATACTGCGCTTCAGATCCTGCTGTATCTCAACAACACTTGCTGTAAAGCCTGCAAGCTGCTCCCCAAGAAGCTTTGACTCCTCGTTTATCCTGTGGGCTATTTCTCTTGTGCTTCCGGTTTCATCAAGCACCTGTTTCATCAGTGCGGCATTGCTGTTCTGGATGTTATAGCACTCATTTATAGTTGCATTGAGATTGGAAAAGGCACCATCCATCGACTTGTTCAACTCTATGATGAAAGCATTAACAACCGACTTGAGAGCATCCGCCTGATTCTGGGTTGCAATATTGACAAATTCGGTAAGAGTCCTGTTCATACGGTCGAACTGAGGATCAAGGACCTTTGAGAGATTCTCGCTCACCCTGACTCCCAGATCATCGATGGTTCCAAGCTGCTTTTCCTGAAGCTCTATCAGCCTGTTCACACTATCGAACTCACTGTCCGGAAGTACATACTTTTTATATGCCAATGCGAACTCACGTATCGCTGTCTCTGCCTCATCAAGCTTACGCTTGAATACATAGTTAAAAGTCAGAGAAAAGATCATACCGTATATAGAAGTATGGAAAGCAACCTTGATTCCGTTCATCAAAGGAGTGATGCTGTTGGTTATCTCCTGCGAAGAACCTGTATTAAAGCCCTGAAGACCTATGGAAAGACCTATAAAGGTTCCCAGGATTCCAAGTCCTGTCATGACTCCCGGAACCTGATTCAGCTGGTTTCTGTGCATGACACTGTCAATGATATCATCATTGAAATAGTCCTGAATGTCGCACTTGAAGCTGTGCTCTTTCATCTCATTGATACGGTCAAGTTCATACTGGTAGTCCTTATATATCTCAAGAAGATGTCCATCCTCAAAGAGCATATCCTGATTTTCCTTGTATCTGTCATACAGAAAGGCATGACTGTTCATGGCGTCATCACGTATCTTATATGTTACACGCATAAGATCGAAAATAATGTCATTCATAGGAACAAAGCAGTTGCGGTCAGAGCTTATCAAAATGACTGCAACTATAAAAAACATCGCCCCGTTGACGGCAATATTCGGAATTCCTTCTCCCTGCCCCGAGAATACATTGAGATAAACGCAAAGCCCCACCATTGCCACAAACACTACGGCAAGCAACCATTCATACCACTTCTTGTTCTGCATAACTTCTCCTCCGAAATTGGGAATTATTATTTAATTATAGCAACTTTCACTGAAATAAAACTTAATTTTGGACTCAAATATGTATTATTTTTTTAAATTTTTTTCACTGTTTATTTATCAATTTAAAAAAATTCTCATTCGTTTTTATCACTATTATGACAAAAATGTCATTCTAAGTTCTTTCGTAAAGAGTATAATATGATATCAGTGCCATAATATGGAGAAGCATTAGAAACGGAGATCATTATGAAAAAAAATGAATCAGATATTGTCGAAAAAAAGATATCATCGAATATAAGCCGAAAGACATCCATCGGAACTCTTTTTACCGATTTTCTGAAATTCGGTCTCTTCACCTTTGGCGGTGGGTGGAGCATTGTTGCCCAAATGGAAAAAATCTATGTTGAGGACAGAAAGGTTGTAAGCTCCCATGAACTCCTGGACCTTACAAGTGTAGGCAGGAGCCTTCCCGGAACCATGATTGGAAATATAGCCATTCTTTTCGGATACAGCCAGCAGGGTATCCCTGGAGCTCTGGTTTCACTGTTCGCCATGATACTCCCTCCGTTTCTGGTTCTTCTTATAGTAGCAAGCTGTTATACCGCTTTCAGAACAAATTTCTGGGTGGCTTCCGCCATGAGCGGCATAAGATGCGCGGTAGTTCCTATCATTCTGACCGCTGCACTCAAGATGTTCAACGGAGCCTTCAAGTTCCCTCCCTGCTATTTTGTTACGGTAATATGCGTACTCCTTTACGTGTTTTTCAATGTAAGCTGTGTTTACCTGGTTATATTCGGAGCAGTCTGCGGACTCATCATAAGCGATTTCTACGCCCGCAAGGAGGTTTGATATGTTCGACGTTTTAACAGTCCTTCAGCTCTACTGGAGCTTTTTGAAAATAGGCATTACAAGCTTCGGCGGCATGTCCATGATTCCTCTTATCACAAGCGAAATGATGGGACACGGATGGATGGAAGCTTCGGAAATTTCGGATATAGTTGCCATCGCAGAAATGACCCCAGGGCCTCTTGGTCTCAACTGCGCGACTTTTGCAGGTCTCAAGGCTGCCGGAATAGTGGGAGCCTGCGCTGCAAATCTCGGTGTATTAACCCCATCCTTCACTCTCGCAATTCTGGCGGCCATATTCTTTGCAAAGTTCAAAGAATCCACCATCATGCAGAGGATACTCGTGGGTGTACGTCCCTCCTGCATAGCCATGGTTATCGGAGTCATATTTACCCTGTCTATGTCCAACTACGTAACCGATGCCGGTATCTCACCTGTAGCTGTGATCATAAGCATAGTGGATATCGCCCTTCTCCGCTTTGCGAAGCTGGGGATACCCACTGTCATCATCATTAGTGCAGTTATCGGAATAGTAGTTTACGGCGTGGCCGGCTTCTGACCCACCGCTTTTCTCAGTTCCTCATTAAACTCAAGAAAATAGGACGCATGTTCGAGAAGAAGCCTTACATTTTTTTCTTCCTTCGCATCGTAATTGTCCACACCTATGAATCCGAAGAGTTTTCCGTTATTGTAGAACGGTACCTCGATTATATTCCTTATGCCATCACCGGACATAAGGCCCGCTCTCGTCGGATTTATATATTTACAGTTGTCAACATTTTTAATGACCATGCTGGTACCCGGCAGATAATCTTCTTTTCTTGATACATAGACTTCAAAATCTATGTCCTGCCATTTATCCATTACGGATTCCACTCCATCCCGGCACCATTCAAAGGAGTTGCTTAACTTATCTCCTATAAATTCCATAATGTAAATTCTGTCGGCCTTTATACTCCGGTTCAAGGTATTAAACAGGGTGTTAATGCTTATGTCATGCATCTCACTCTGCATGATCATCCTGTCCTTGAAACCTATCTCATTAACTATATGTTCTGCCATAGGTTCTTCCGACTGTTTGGCTTCATCGAACATTTTTACGAACACCGTGGAAAAAGTTCCCGCGGAGGTCGATGGTGCAGCAATAAAATTAACCCAGTGCTTCATGGAGTAGCTGAAGGTCCTTGAATAGATATACTCACCAAAAGCCGCACGATATCCTATATCCAGCCACTTCTGGTTTTTCATAGTATTAAACACTTCAGTGAATTTTTTTCCTGTCAGCTCCGAAAGGCGTTTTCCGGTGACTTCGCAGTATCTCTTATTGGCATACTGTATCTCTATATCTACCGGATTCTTTCCGTCTTCATCCATAATAAGCTTTGCAATAAGATAAGGCAGAGGCATATTGTTAAGATATCCACTGATAAGTTCTGAACTTCCGTCATTACCGTCAGATGATCCGTTTAGTTTCTGATTCAGTCTCCTGCTTGCCAGTTCGATTATCTCCTGAACCGTTTCTTTCTCGGCTCCCCTGGCAAATGCATATTCCCCGTGAACCATAACCTGACGACCGTCAATTTCCCTTATGGACTTAAGACTTTCCTTCCAGATATGCACAGTTGATATGATTTCTTCAGTATCCATATGGCGCTTTGCTATTCCGAAATGACATCCGAACAAACGGAATATGGATGCCACATGTCCAAAACATGCAACCATCCTTTCCGATACGGCCTTAACAAGCTTCTCTGCTATTTCACGACCGTAATCCTCTCTTATATCCTCAAACTCAGGTACTTCAAGAACAATATAGGCAAAGTCCTCTCCATTGGTCCTTAAATTATCATCAAGCTGGGTAAGGGTAAGGACCTGACCATAAGCATTCATGAAACCTGTAACAGGGTCTATAAGGCTTTCTCTCTTCAGTTCCTCCTTTGATTCCACATCCTGCTCTATATCTATCATATAACCCATGAGGCCTATGATTTCACCATTGTTATACACAGGGAATTTAGTGGCGGCAATATAATGAGTTACACCATCCACCACATTTTGTCCCACATTTTTTCTGATGATCTCACCCTCTTCAAGCACCCTCTCCTCATCGGATTTGAAAGGTCCGTCATCTATATGCCAGCCTACATCCTCATCGGTTTTCCCCAGGACCACATCCTGTGATTTAAAGCCATAGTATCTAAGGAAAGCATCAGTAACTCCCAGGAACCTTCTGTTTTTGTCTTTCCAGAAAAATCTGATATCCGAATGATGCCTTATGGCCGTCATCAGATCATCATTTATATTGTAGCCCTTATCTCCCGGTCTTAAATGCTCAACCCTATCCTTGAAAATCCGGGATACAGTCTCAATATCAAAAGGTTTTTCGCAGATAAGTGCTTTTCTGTTATCCACACCGGGAATAAGAACGATCTGAAACTCTGTCCATCTGTAGCTTCCGTCCGCATGCTTTACCCTGAATACATCAAAAAAGTTGGCTTCCCTCTGTTTAAGGATCTTTTTCCTGTAGTTTTCCGCTTTAATGAATTCTCTCCATCTGTTCACATCCTCAGGATGAATAAGCTGTGGTGAATACTCCTGATAATACTTATGAAGTCCTTTTACAACAGCCCCCACCTTTTCATCAGGCTGATTGCTGTATACCACAGTTCTTGTGTCTTCAGTAAAATCCAGAACATAGATGCAGTCGTAGACAGAAACAACATTTCGCATAATGAAGTCATACCTCTCCTGTCGTTCCTGCTCCTCAAACTGTTTTCCGTCTATTCCTGCAAGAATCATGCATCCCTTGCGACTGTCAGCCACATTCGTAAAACTGATGTGAAAATATCTGCCATTGGCAATATAATTCATTTCTTCTTCCTGATGACTTTTTCTTGCTCTTGCCGCAAGCTCCGTGAATCTCTGATGTGTAATGCTGCCACTTGCATTCATAATCGTCTCAACATCCACTTCATGGCCGTCATTCATCATAACAGCCATCTGATAGCACTTTTCATTATAGAAAAGAACCTTGAATCTGATTCCGTCATAAAACATAAGCGCCAATGCCTGCTGCATGACTATATCAATAAGACCTGTTTTCTCATAAACAGATTTTTCTTCCCTTGTCTCAAACAGAAGCCCCTGTTCCGACATACTTTTATATACTTCATTCACGGGAAGAGGCTTTGAATAGTAGTAACCCTGAATCTTTTCACAGCCTATGCTCTTCAGGAACTCTATCTGTTCTTCTGTTTCAACCCCCTCTGCCAGTGTGTGTATCCCCAGCTCCTTGGCCATTTTCACAGCCATCTTCATGATGATTCTGGATTTCTCACTGAAATCTCTCAGGAACAGCATATCTATCTTTATCTCATCGAACTGATAATCCTTGAGAAGATTAAGGGATGAAAAGCCTGAACCGAAATCATCCATCCATACTTCTATTCCCGATTCATTGAACCTGGTTATCTCCTGTTTTATAAGTTCCATGTTGTTTATAAGGGCAGTTTCGGTTATTTCCACACAGATACTGTTTCTGCGAAGGTCGTACTCTTCCAGCGATTCTATGATGACATCCACGGGACTGCAGCTGTCAAAATCCGAACGTGAGATATTGACAGAAACAGGCACCAGAGGATTTCCTATATTTTTATTTCTTGCCTGAAACTCGGCAACACGTTTTATGATAAATGTATCCAGACGGTACGAAAGACCGCTGTCCTCAAGAATGGGCACAAAATCCCCCGGAGATATGAATCCGTATACCGGATCTATCCATCTTGCCAATGCCTCGTATCCGCATACTCTCTCTGACAATGTACGCACCACAGGCTGGAGGTATAAATGTATCCACCCTTCATCAAGAGCCTGATCAAAATGACTAAGGATATATTCAGCCTTGACATAACGCTGGGCCATCTTCTCGTTAAACTTACCAAAACGGGAACCGTACTGAATCTTTTGGGCTTCACAGGCCATTCTTGCATAATCACAGGCCTGATGGACGGACATCCCCTCTTTCACATGGCAGATTCCTATCTTTACAGGCAGAGTCCTTCCCCCATTTGCTCCGTACATTTCCTGAATTATATCATTGAGCTTATCTTCAATAGCGATATTTTCACTGAATGCAAAAAATCTGTCTTCTCCGAATCTTGCACAGTTTTCTTCCGGAAAATATTTTCTTAGTATATCTGCAAATTCACAGAGTAATATGTCACCTTCCTTAATTCCATGCCTTGCATTAAATCCCTTCATTCCGCTGAGATTGAAATTGATCAGTACAGGAACAGTACCTTTTTGAATCCCTTCCTTTACGAATTTTTCCGCCAGATTCAAAAAGCTTGTTCTGTTGGGAAGTCCTGTAAGAAGATCCGGAATCTGTTCCAGATCCGACAGAAACGCATAGCAGACAGGACCGTCCTCCGTGTCCTCACTGTACCTTCCATAGTCCTCTATATATTTGATATTTCCGTATTTTGTCATGATACGGAAATCCTGTCGTTCAAAGCGGTCATCTTTTCTTTCAAACTGCCTTTTTATACTTTCCTGCACCTTTTTTACGTCTTCTTCATATATCATTCCGATATATGTGCCGCCGGTAAGTTCCATGAATTCATCTTCTGTTTCACACTCATACATTTTTAAAACTGCAGAATTGACATAGACTATCTCACCTTTGCCATAGCCAAGATAAACCATAAAACCGCCGGGCATGATATCAAGACCTTTAATCAAACGCTCAATATTTATTTTTAAATTATTGATGTTAAATCCTGTCCTCATTATTTCAATCTTCCTTAAATATACCTTGGGTGTTAGTCATTGACATCAAATCTGATATATCAACTGTTTACCGGTTTTAACAAAATCTGTTGTTTTAGTCACAAAACCACTAACCCGTATTCTATATATGGGTAATCGGCAATATAAAGGATTTGTAAAAGCATCATAAAGATATTTATGTGTAAAAAAAATTCCTTTGGGATAAAGAATGTATACGATACTATCTTTATCCCAAAGGAATCACTGTAAAATATTTATATTAATATAATCAGGAATTCTCACCCATCTCCGGTCTGAAAATAAAAGCTCTGTGCTTGATGAGAGCGAAATACAGAACACAACCAAGTATGCCGCAGCCCAGGACTTCTCCGGCGCCGACTGTAAGCGCCATAAACCATATAGGAAGAGTTACTGCATAGGCATAACGAAGCACAAAAGGTACCACTATCATATTGGCAATGATGGGAGGAAGACAGGCGATAAGCGGAGACTTCTTTCTGAGCATCCATGTACCGAAAGCTCCCACCAATGTGGCAAGACTTCCGCAAATAATATCCGGAAGAACTGCGCCTCCCATAGCGTTGCCGATTATACATCCTACGAACAGACCGGGAATGGCAGCCGGGGTGAACATGGGCAATATGGTAAGAGCCTCCGCTATACGAAGCTGAACCTCTCCGAATGAAATAGCGGCAAAAACATAGGTCAATGTCACATACAGGGCTGCAATCAGACCGGCCTGTGCCACAAATAAAACACCTTTATTCTTCATATTTTTCTCCTTTAGAATTTATTATCATTTGAATGTTCACGAAGGAACATATTCCTTTTTTAGAGCAACGTTCTATAAGATACCACTTGAAGCTTTAAAATACAAGGCCGCAAAATGCGTCCTTTTGTGTTCTCTGAAAATACCTGCCCATTTGTATTTCCTTCCACATGGCTGGTGTTATATTCCGATGCTTCAGAATCTGCCATGAGTCATGTGTAACGTGTCAAGAAGTCAAAAATCCCTCCGGACTTCATGTCCGGAGGGTAAAGTATAAAATTTCCTATAGAATTCTGGATCAGTTGGCAATGATTCCATCTATGAGATAATTGCTCACTCCAACCCTGACACGATTTCCGATCTCATGTCCGTAGAATGGATTGTTGAATCCCTTAACAAGGAATCTCATCTTATCGCCTGTTTCACAATCTGTTACACATACAAGATTGTTATTCCTGACCATTTCATCACTTACTGACTTAGTATTCATCGTTTTTAAAGCCTTTCTTGAATTAATAAATTAATATAAAAGAATAAGGTTTCAAATTAACCGTTTGACATAGTATAAGCCTTTTACATGAAAATGGAAGTGTTTTTGAGAACTTTATTATTTTTTAATTCATCTTTGTCACAAATGTACATTTTTTTAATTATCAGGCTATGGATTTAATCAAAGTTTTTTATTCCTTCTCTTTGATACCGATCTTTATTATAAATCCTGTATTCTGTAACTGCTTCATATATAGACAGAGTCTCTCATAAAGCGGTTCCGCCTGGTCTCCATACTCTTCCTTCAGCAAAGTACCGATTTCAAACACGCTTCTTTTGCCGTCTACGCATCCGAATATGAAATTTCCCATACCCTGAAGATGAATGTGGGATACTGCAGGCTTTTTAAAAAACTTCTGGGCTATCCTGTTGGTAAACCCCTTGTTCTCCATTTCAACAATGACCTCACCGGACGAAGAAATCGTCCAGTTGAGGTCACTGTTTATCTCAAATATGTAATCTAAGAAATTATCTTTGTTATTCATTTCCTATTTCCAATTGCAGCCTTAAGAACAGCTGCAGAAACAATAACTATAAGGATAAGCGCCTGAAGGTTTCCTGTTGGAATAACAGCGCTAAGGTCCATCTTCTCAGTGAGTTCCGCAACAGTGAGTACCGCAAGAAGCACACCTACTATACCTTCTCCTGCGATAAGTCCTGAACAGAAAAGAATTCCCTTTCCTGACTCGCCATTCTCGGCACCGAACTTCTTATCAGCAAACAGCTTGATAAGTCCTCCAAGCATGATGGTGGATGAAAGCTCAAGAGGAAGATAAAGTCCTATT
Organism: Oribacterium sp. P6A1; assembly: GCF_000702885.1. Taxonomy (GTDB): domain Bacteria; phylum Bacillota; class Clostridia; order Lachnospirales; family Lachnospiraceae; genus Oribacterium. Next base: position 227,963 of record NZ_JNKO01000001.1, read on the forward strand.
GATACAGGAAGTGCAGCGATTCCGAGAATCTCAACTGTAATAGAGATAAATGCACCAATGAAAATGAGTGACCATGGAAGGTTTCCGTTCATAACACCTTCGATAATCATCTTCATCATGGTTGCCTGAGGAGCAGCAAGTTTGTCTGAACCAAATCCGTAAGCATTATCAAGAAGGATCATAACTCCGCCGATGGCAAGAGCTGAGGCAACAACTCCGAGAATCTCTCCGATCTGCTGCTTTTTAGGTGTTGCACCAAGGATATATCCGGTCTTTAAATCCTGTGATGTATCACCGGCCATACATGCAGCTATACAGATAACAGAACCGATGGCTATGGCACCCTGCATACCGTGTACTCCAACATCACCAGATACCTTAAGGCAGATTGTTGCAATAAGGATAGTTGCGATGGTCATACCTGAAACAGGGTTGTTGGAACTTCCTACCAGTCCAACCATTCTTGACGAAACTGCACTGAAAAAGAATCCGAATACTACTATAAGAAGTGCTCCAAGGAAGGTAACAGGCACAGCAGGTGTAAGCCAGATGGCAACAATGATGGCAGCGATACCACCAAGTACAAAACGGATATCCATATCAAGGGCTGTACGCTCGAAGGAAACCTGTCCTGCCTTTGAAATGCTCTTTATAGAGTCCACAAAAGTCCTGACTATAAGCGGAAGTGTCTTGATAAGACTGATGATACCCGCTGATGCAACGGCACCGGCACCGATATACTTAATGTAATTTGACCAGATTGCAGATGCGCCGCTTGACGCATAGAGCTCACTAACCGAAACACTTGCCGGATACATGACTATGTCACCGCCAAAAGTTACAATGGCAGGAATAAGAACGAACCATCCGAGGATACCACCGGCAAACATGTACGCAGAGATGCGTGGTCCGCAGATGTAGCCAACGGAAATAAGTGCAGGATAAACCTCTGCTGCAAACTCTGTTTTGAGAGCTTCAAGCTTAAGTACAAAAACACTCTGTACTGCCATGAGACCGTCAACCACAAACTTTACAAGAGCTCCGAGTCCCATACCGATGAATACTGACTTTGCGGAAGAACCCCCTTCCTCACCGGCAAGAAGGACCTCTGCACAGGCTGTTCCTTCCGGATAAGGAAGAACTCCGTGCTCCTGAACGATAAGTGCATTACGAAGAGGAACCATGAAGAATACTCCCAAAAGTCCTCCAAAAAGAGCAATAACCGTGATGGCAATGAGTGAAGGCTTATCCATCACTCCTTCCTTTGCCCAGATAAAGAGTGCCGGCATGGTGAAAATAGCACCGGCAGCAAGTGATTCACCTGCAGAACCTACAGTCTGAACCATGTTGCTTTCAAGAACCGAATCCTTCTGCATGATAACTCTGATTACTGCCATTGAAATAACAGCAGCGGGAATTGAGGCAGATACTGTCATACCTACTCTGAGACCCAGATATGCGTTAGCAGCACCAAATATAACAGCCAGGATGAGACCCATGATTATGGATGTGGGTGTCATCTCAGGAATCACCTTATCCGCAGGGATGTAAGGCTTAAATTCGTTATTCATTTTGTTTATATCTCCTAATTTATTACTTTGCAGGGATAAAGTATATCCGTACTTCCGAAGCTTTGCAATAAAAATAGACATTTTATACATTACAGTCGGAATACCTGTATATATATGCACAGCTTTGTAAATATTTCACAAAAATATTTTTAATAATTTTATTGATAAAATTCTGTCCTCATAAATTGAGCAAAAAAAATCGCGGTAAGATTTTTCTCTTACCGCAATTCCCCTAACTAAAACATACCCCTTCTGCATGTTCTTCACATAACTGTAACTATAAGTACTAAATACTCTTCTGATCTTCCGGTCCGTAATATCCGGCTTCAGCTGCACATGCCCATCTCTATTCCGGCAGTTGACTTTTCAATCTTTGCCAGCTGATTTATATAGTCCTCAGCACCCTGACTCATAATTCTCCTTATATCAAACTCGCATGGTCCTATACAGCTTTCATAAAGTCTTTCGGAACTCGCATCGTAATTAAGCTGAATAAATGTCTCAGTTCCTATGGTTTCATTGTGAACCTTCATGATGTGGAAATATCTGGGAGTAGCCACTACCGCATTGATCAGAGCCTTTCTGTTCGTTGTAAATTCGTAATCAAAACCTCTTCTTTTTGAAATTCTGTCAAGGTACCTGGAAAAATCAACCAGTATACCCACGTTCACAAAGGGTGTCCTGTGCTCATTTTTCATTTGTAATAAAAAAGCTGCTATGATGTTGGTCTCCGCTATCTTCATCTCCCTGCCCTCCGATCTTTAAAGACAAGCTAACGAATCGAATCGTCATAAACTCCTATCACAATCTAAATATATTACTTAGTCCGTTCTGATTTATTATGACATCATCATACTGTTTTACCAATCACAAAACTGTCACACTATACATATTTTTTTATTACATTTATTGACGAATTTTTCTGCATAAATTCTCATAAAGAAAAAAGTTGTTTCTTTCTATCTATAAATCTGTCAATGTTATCAAGATATTCCGGAATAGACTTCCCGTTATCACATCTCTCCACGCGTTTATGCGTAGGATCCCCGTCCTTTGAGGGAAGAACTACCTTTGTGCTGGTACCGGCACCGCAGCCCACCACCGTATGCTTCTCCTCCATCATAAGGATATTGTAGAGACATTCCTTGCCTTCTTCGCAGTAACCCACATTTTCGAGATTCCCTGCCATATTTTTCTGACGGTAGAGATAATACGGTTTCAGATTCAATATCCCTGCAGTATATGCAGAAGCCATCATCATACGGGTTATTTCAGGATATCTGAAACAAAGTTCCTTATCCTTCCCGGCAGCTTCGCCATTTCCTCTCATACCTGCTGCCAATGCCTCTTCCTGAAGTCTTGTCTCCTGAACTATCTCATTCTCATCCCCGGCACGGTAAACTCCAGCCCAGAAATCTCTTTCCAGAGTAAGACGCGCGGCCCTTTTAATGGCAAGACTGTGAACAGTAAGGCTGTCAGGCTTATACCTGGCAATTTCGCAGAGGGTATGTGTTACCTCCGGGAGCTTCTCTCCCGGGAGTCCCAGAATTATATCCATATTTATGTTCTCAAATCCCACTTCCCTGGCAAGAAGATATTTTTCTATAACAGAATCAACACTGTGCTTTCTGCCTATGAGATCAAGAGTCTTCTGATTAAAAGTCTGGGGATTTACAGAAATTCTGTCCACCCCGGAATTCTTAAGAATCAGAAGCTTTTCTTTTGTTATGGAATCCGGCCTTCCGGCCTCAACAGTAAACTCAACTATTCCGTTTCCACACTCTTCATGAACTATATCCATCAGAACCTGAAGCCACTTTTCATCAAGGGAAGTGGGAGTTCCGCCACCGATATAGATAGTCTGAAGCGGCTTTTTCTGTCTTCCGCAAAGCTCTGATACCGTAAACCTTATTTCTTTACGAAGATTATCCATATACTCCGAAAGACGCTTCTCCCAGAGATCTATGGTGTTGCTAAGGAAAGAACAGTACAGACATCTGGTGGGACAGAAGGGGATTCCGATATACAAACTCCATCCCTCTTTGTAGGTTCTTCCTGTTTTCTCAAATATACGGTTAAGAATATGATGCTCCCTGACTGCCACATCAGTCATGAGGTCAAGCTTCTCTCCTTTTATGCAGTACTCCGCTGTCAATGCTTCCTTTATGTTTTTTATATCATCTTCGGAAATATTTCTCTCTCCCAGAGCCTCCACCATGGGACTGACCAGAGAAACCGGTCTTATACCTGTAAGATCACCCCATGGAAGCTCCTTTCCGGTCATACCCACAAGAGTATCGTATAGTTCAGCCTTGATTATTGATTTGTCGTTTTTCCTTACGCCTGTAAGCGGCATTTCCGAAGCCGATATTTCCAGAGTCAGTCTTATCTTTTCCTCGGAAGCTCCCTCAGGGGTCACCTCCTGAGCCATCTTTGCTTTGTTCTTTGTTGACTTTTTATTAACCGCAGTCACTTCCCCTGAGGCCTTGGCCTGCTTCAAAGCATTCTTCTCTTCCTGAGTCGTATTTGTAAAATGAATTCCTTCAGAACTCCGGATTTCGAAATCCTCTCCCGGATAGAATTCCTGAACAAGCTCTCTTATATCCTGTTCAAAGCTTTCGGAAGCCTTGTCTAAAATCAGTCTTATCATCTTTACCTCTTATAAAAAAGTCTGGTTCACACGCAAACATGCGTATAAACCAGAAAAAATATACACTCAAATCATTATCAAATGAAATCATATCCTCTTGCCAAAGGATTATAGGTTCTTTCGATACCTATACTTGTCTGTGGACCATGTCCGGGAAAAACAGAAGTTTCTGCCGGAAGAGTAAGGATTTTATCTCTTATGCTCGATGTTATCTCCCTCTGTGAGCCACCCTGAAAATCCGTTCTCCCATGGGAGCATCGGAAAAGAGTATCTCCGGAAAAAAGCACCGGTACAGTCTTCTCTTCGCTTGCACCATTCGGTATATATGAAAGTCCATCCTCTATATAAAAGCAGGAAGAACCTTTGGTATGTCCGGGAGTTCCTATGACCTTCCAGTTTCGTCCAAGATAATTTAAGCTCCCGGAATCTGTAAAGGTCTCAAATTCTTCTCTTCCATAGGAAACCTCTGAACCTGTGAAGTTCAGGCTGAGATTTGCTTCAGGGTCAGTCATCATATCAGCGTCCAAAGCATTGACATATATCTTTATGCCGAAATGTCCGGAAACTTCTCCCGCTGCTTTCATATGATCAAAGTGAGCATGCGTAAGCAGTACAGCCACTGGTCTTACAGATAGTTCATTTTCTGCGATGTTTATGATATGATCCCCGTTGTCGGCAGGATCGATGATAACGCATTCATGCGTATCATTGTCATAACAGAAATAGACATTGGTCTCCAGCATTCCCGCTGCATATTTTGATATTTTTAACATTTCATCTCCGATAACAATTCTTAGGGGCTCTATATCCGGGATCTGCAAAAACCACATTTTCCGTAAAGCTCCAAATAAAACATCATCCCTGTGCTCTTACGATATCCACAACTCCTGCTATCTTATGTATCTTGCTGACAAGAGTCTGAAGTTCTGTCTTGTTATGTATATCGAAGGAAACCGTAATGGTAGCCTTGTCATTCTTACCGACTCTTGAAGTCAAAGCCTTGATATCGATATTCGAATCCGTAAACATCTTTGAGATATCCACAAGAAGACCGACTCTGTTGTTGGTAAATATCTCAAGCTCTGTGGAATAAGTCTCTCCTGCGATGTCGGACTGCCACTCAGCCTCAATAAGTCGTGCCTTTTCATCCTCAGGCAGATTCATCATATTTATACAATCGGTACGGTGTATGGTTATTCCGCGTCCTCTTGTAACGAAGCCCACAATTTCGTCTCCCGGTACAGGTGAACAGCACTTTGCGTAACGAACAGCAAGGTCGTGTATACCCTTAACAACGATTCCGGACTTTGACTTACGAATGATCTCCGGTTTCTTGGTCATGCCTTCAAGATTCTGAAGAACATCCTCATCGGATACAGTTGTCTCTTCGGACTTGTGCTTAAGCTCTATGAGCTTCGCGATAACCTGCGACTCCTTGATACCGCCTCGACCCACAGAAGCAAGAATTGCCTCCCAGTCCACATAGCTGTATCTTCTGATGACTCCCTCGATATACTCAGGCTTCGTAAGTTCACTTAAATTATATCCTCTGGACTTCGCATAGCTTGAAAGAAGGTCCTTTCCATGGTCAATGTTTTCATCCTTCTGCTCATGCTTGAACCACTGGTTTATTTTGTTCTTTGCCTGAGTGGACTTACATATCTTAAGCCAGTCACGGCTCGGTCCATGGGAATTCTGTGAAGTAATGACCTCAACACGGTCACCGTTCTGCAGTTTATATGTAACCGGCACAAGCTTCGAATTAACCTTGGCACCCACCATCTTATTACCTACTGCCGAATGAATTGCATAGGCAAAATCAATGGGGCAGGACCCGGCAGGGAGATTCTTTACATCACCTGACGGAGTAAAGCAGTAAACATTTTCATTGAAAAGGTTAAGGTCTGACTTGACCATGTTCATGAATTCCTTGGAGTCGGACTCATCCTTCTGCCACTCAAGGATCTCATGAAGCCAGTTCATCTTTACATCTTCATTCTGGGAAGCATTTTCCTTAGATCCGCCGGATTCCTTGTACTTCCAGTGGGCCGCGATACCAAACTCGGCTGTACGGTGCATCTCGAAAGTACGGATCTGAATCTCAAAAGGCACGCCGTCCCGGCCGATAACAGTGGTATGAAGGGACTGGTACATATTCGGCTTAGGCATAGCGATATAGTCCTTGAAACGTCCCGGAATAGGCGTATACATCTTATGTATTACGCCCAGAGACGCATAGCAGTCTCTCACTGTATCAACGATTATTCTGATGGCAAAAAGATCGTAGATCTGATCGATGGTCTTGTTCTGATTTACCATCTTCTTATATATGGAGAAGAAATGCTTGACACGGCCGTTGATGTCCGCATCGATTCCTGCTTCCGTAATATGTGAAGAAACTTCTTTGACAATGTTTCTGATACGCTCTTCTCTGGCTTCCTTCTTAAGGTTTACCTTGGCCGCAAGATCATAGTAAACATCCGGCTCAAGATACTTAAGAGAAAGGTCATCCATCTCTATCTTTATCTTACTGATACCGAGACGCTCGGCAAGGGGCGAATAAATCTCCAGTGACTCTCTGGCTTTTTCCCTCTGCTTCTCCGGAGTCTGATACTCCAGTGTTCTAAGATTATGCAAACGATCAGCCAGCTTTATGATGATGACACGTATGTCCTTCGCCATGGAAACAAACATCTTACGAAGGTTCTCAGCCTGCATCTCCACCTTGTCGGTATTCAGGTTCAACTGGGTCAGCTTTGTAACGCCGTCCACAAGAAGGGCAACATCAGGATTGAACTCCTGTGAAACTTCATCAAGAGTCATACCTGTATCTTCAACTACATCATGAAGAAGACCGCCTACTATAGTTTCCTTATCCATCTGAAGATCAGCAAGGATTATGGCAACACAAAGAGGGTGAATGATATACGGTTCACCCGACTTTCGTTTCTGGTCCTTATGCTGTTCTTTTGCAACTCTGTAGGCCTTCTCAATCATACTGAGATCGTCTGACGGATGATAGGATGTGATGGTATCTATCAGACTCTTATATAATTGTTCCGGCGGAGTATTATCTTCCGGTCTCTCCAGGATTACTTCTTCTGTCATATTATTTTTCCCCTATGGTTCTCTGCTTAAGCCTAAACCCGTTTTTCCAATTCAAACCTTAATTTTACTATCGGAAATAAATATTGTCAAAACCTATGTCTTTACCTGAAATACGTTCCCTACTATGTTTTTTCGACTGTTTTTTTCCTATAAATTATCTTAATTTTTCTCCGGATTTGTTTTAGTAAATTTTAATAATCAATTATGTTTTTCGAGAAGATGTTTTATGCAGAATATGCTATTATATCAGAGGTCGAAAATGTTTTTTAAATTTGGAGGCATTACAAATGAATATTTTATTCTTCCTTACACCCAAATGTGATGTAGCTTATCTTGAGGAAGACTATACATTGCGACAGGCTCTGGAAAAAATGGAGTTTCATCGCTATTCCACAATTCCCATCCTTACAAAGGACGGAAAATACTTCGGAACTATGACAGAGGGGGATCTGCTTTACGAAATAAAAAATGATTTAAACATGAATTTAAGCTCACTTGAAAAAGTAAAGGTATCCGACATACCCATGAAGAATCATTACAACCCTGTATATGTAGACGCTTCCATGGAAGATCTTATGGAACGTGCATCAAATCAGAATTTTGTTCCCGTAGTGGATGACATGGGTCATTTCATCGGCATCATACGCAGAAAAGAGCTTATCAATTATCTGTACGCGCACTCCAGTCTTTCACTCCCCATGGACAGTGATAATTCAGAAAACAACATCATATCCGATTTAAGGGTACTTGCGTAATCAATCTTCTCCATAAGGAAACCGTCCGATAAAAGGCATCTTTTGATTCCTTTCATCGGACGGTTTCTGTTATATCGTATATCTTCTTCAATAGAAACTATACATATAATTTTTTCTGATCTGATTAATCAGAAGGACTTGATATAATCATCCTCCGACTCACCGGTGTTCTCGATTTTTCTGATGACTACATAGTAGCTCTGTCCGTTCTCAGTGGTAACCTCGCATCTGTCCCCCACCTTATGTCCCATAACCGCTCTTCCTATAGGGGATTCGTTGGAAATAAGACCTTCGAGACTATGTCCGCGGATAGACGTAACTATACGATATACCTCTTCCTCGTCATCCTCCTCAAAGTACAATGTGACTGTATTGTTGAGTCCTACTTCATCATCCTTTGAAGAATCATCTATGATACGCGCAAACCTGAGAACTCTCTCAAGATAGTTGATGCGTCCGTTATTCTCTCGATTTGCTTTTTTTGCCGCATAGTATTCGAAGTTCTCGGAACGGTCTCCCTGAGCTGCCGCCTCTGCGATCTCCCTGGTAATCTGAGGTCTTAGCACCAGCTTTCTGTGGTCGATTTCTTCCTGTATCCTTCGAACATCCGACTTGGTTAATTCCTGTCCCATTTAATTTGTCCTGTTATTTTCCTTCGTAGGTTATAAGTGACTTAACATTGTATCCCTCAAGCTTCTTACGGCCGCAAAGACCTGCAAGCTCCATGACAACAGCTATTTCAGCCACCTCGCCCCCAAGCTGCTCAACAAGCTTGCAGCAGGCCTCAAGAGTTCCTCCTGTAGCAATGAGGTCATCGATGATAACAACCTTATCCCCCGGCTTGATGGCATCCTTATGGATCTCGATCTCAGCCTGGCCGTACTCAAGATCATACTTCGCGGAAACTGTCTCTCTTGGAAGCTTGCCCTTTTTACGAACAGGTACAAAGCTCTTTCCAAGTGCATAAGCAACAGGAGTTCCGAAAATAAATCCTCGTGACTCAAGTCCCATTACCACGTCGAATTCCACACCCTTTAATGCATCGAGAAGCCCGTCGATGGAATCCTTAAATCCGTCAGGATCCTGAAGAATGGATGTGACATCTCTGAACATGATGCCCGGCTCCGGGAAATCGGGAATGGTCAAAACATAGTCTTCTAATTTTTCTCTCTTCATTTTTTTATCCTCTCTGTTTGGGAACATCTGCCCATTGTTTCTTTGATAATGTCTCTGCCCTGTACCGGTTCTCTCAGGTACTTATATACAGGGCTTACTTGTTGTACTTTGCAGCATAGGTCATGATAGCTGCTACAGTTTTTCCATCGGTCATTTTACCTTCATAAATAAGCTGTTTCAGATCTTCCAGCTTCCAGGGTTCCACACCAAGTTCTTCATCCTCATCCCAGTGTGCATTGCCCTTCTCCAGATTTTCCGCAACATATATACCTATCTTTTCATCAAGAAAAGCAATGGTGGTATTCACATAAAGAAGAAACTCAAGATGATCTGTCTTGTATCCTGTCTCCTCTTCAAGCTCTCTCATGGCGCAGACCTCAAAGGACTCATCCTCTGCATCTCTCTTTCCCGCAGGAAGTTCCAGTGTATACCGTCCGAGTGCGTGTCTGTACTGTCTTACCATAAGTATACGACCGTCCGGAAGTACAGGAAGCACTGCCGCAGCTCCCATATGATGAATGAAATCCCAGTGGGTCTTATGTCCCCCCACATCCACATAATCATCATAAACAGTGATGACCTTGCCTTTGTAAGCAAGCTTTCTCTCTATGAGCTTTACAGGTTTTTCTGCATTATCTTGATTAAGCATTATCATCCTCCTGTGTGCTTTTCAAACACGAAAATGTAGTATAGCACAATTTATTGATTTTCCGTAGAATTATTCTTCTTTCTTACAATGGTCTTTCCGATACGGTGATTCTTTATATATGCAACATCTATACTGAGTTCATCCGTCTCCACATGGAAGGAACTTCCGTCATCGGGAACCTTGCCGATTATACCCATGATATATCCGCCGAAAGTATCCGCATCCTCTGTGGGGATGTCCACCTTAAGCTCCTCATTGACATCCTCAAGATCCGCAATTCCAAGAACTATCCACTCGTTCTCACCTATAGCCTCAATGGGTTCCGGCTCAGGTATGGCATCTTCTTCCTGAAGATCCCCCACAAGTGCCTCTATCAGATCGTGGAGGCTTACTATACCTGTCATACCGCCATACTCATCGATAACAACAGCATAATACTTACGCTCTCTTTTCATGGTCTGAAAAAGATCAGAGACTTTCATATTCTGGGAAACCAGGAAGGGCTTATCCACAGCGTTCTTCATGACGCTGTCACGTGACTGATCCTCAAGACGGAAATAATCCTTAGTGTCCAGGATTCCTATGACATCATCATCATCTTCGCCGCATATAGGATAGTTGGCAAATCTGTTGTTATAAATGATCTTACGCCAGTCCTCATCACTGTCCTCAGTGTAAAGCATTGCAACATCTGTACGATGGGTACAAACATCTTCCACTGTGAGGTCATTGAACTCAAATACATTCTGGATCATTTCATTTTCCGCAGACTCGATAGTTCCGTTCTCAGTACCCTCATCCAGCATCATTTTAATGTCTTCCTCAGACACCTTATCCTCCACCTCGGAAGGATTTATACCCATAAGATGCATAACTCCGTTGGTTGATACCGTAAGAAGCCAGACAAACGGTCTGAATACAACCGAAGCAAGCTTAAGTATTCCGGCCATACTGAGAGAAAGCTTCTCTGTATATGCCTGAGCCAGTCTCTTGGGAACAAGCTCACCGAATACTATGTTTACATAAGAAAGAACAAGTGTGATCACTATGATAACCACAGGATTCAAAACCTCTTCGCTTACAGGTACTCCCAGCTTTAACAGAAGTCTTGTAAAAGGTCCCGCAAAGCTGTCAGCCGCGAATGCCGATGACAGAAAACCGGCCATGGTTATGGCCACCTGAATTGTCGAAAGAAACTTCGCAGGCTCCTCTGTGAGCTTTAAAAGGGTGGAAGCCCTTTTATCACCATCCTCCGCAAGTCTTTTCAGCTTCGTATCTCCTACCTGCAGCACTGCGATTTCAGCACAGGAAAAAAGACCGTTTACAAATATCAAGATTATAAGAAGAACAAAACTTCTGATCATAAAAACAAGATGCCGCCCTCCAAGCGGTAACAGGGTACTAAACTATACCTTCATAACATGTCTCGAAATTTCCCGGGTCATGAGTTAAATCAGGTAAAAACCACTATATTATAATACGAGAAAAAGGCCTAACCGGCTACCCTCTTCACCGACTATGCCTTGATACCATCTAAATATTAAGTGAGGTCAAGCCACAGGAGGCTCCTCCTTCATCCATGATGTAAATTTCTCCTTTTTTATCATCAAATGATTTTAAGCATTCAAAACGTCTGTGAAAGCCTGACAGTCCATGCTTCATAATCAACTTAATGAAATCTTTGTTTATCAGTGTATCTGAACCCTTATATTTTGTCAAATCAGGCAGGATTCACTTTTTTATTTCACCTTGAATTTCCTGTACTGCTCCTCCAGATATCTGCAATCCTCATAGTATCTGTCAGGTGTGGAATTTTCAAGTGTACCAACGATGTACGGTTTCCACAGGCTTACCTGCCTCATGAGCTCCTCATAATTAAAGAAACCCTCTCCCGGATGTCTGAACTTCTGATCATTTCCTTCAAAAACACCGTCTTTAAGGTGAAGGGTGGTAATCCTGTCTCCGTAAAGGTCAAATGCCTTCTTTATCAAAGCATTCTGACCCTCGGGATCATTTTCAAGATCAGGTGTTATAAGATTCACAGAATCAAGAATGACATCAAAATTCACGGAATCTATATCATCAAGAAATCTTCTCATTAATTCAGGTGAGTGAAGAGTATGGTTGAACACACCTTCGACTCCCACCATAACCCCAAGCTTTTCCGCCGCGTCCCTTATACGCTTAAATGAGTCAAGCACCCTGAGATAGTTTTCTTCGGTATATGTTTCCGGAACTATCCTCATATTTGCATCCGCACGTCCGGTTTCTGTACCCACCATATCAGCCCCGATACGTTTACAGTATTTAAGATGCTCAATAAAACGCTGTACCTCCAGCATTCGCCTATCCTCATCAGGATGAGCAGGATTTATATAGCATCCGAGAATTGAAACGTGAATGTCTCTCTTCCGAAGCTCCTCTCCGACATAATCCCCAAGGCCTGCATTGTAATGCCCGACCGATGTATCCACATCCGAAAAGCTCTTTGACATGGCGAGCTGGACATAATGGACTCCCAGTTCCTTTACCTTATCCAGCACTCCTGTTACCGTATCCTTACCGCAAATATCATGAACCCTCATCCCATACTGTATCATAATATGTCTCCTCTAATATTTTTAAGATCACTTCAACCTGAGCTTTATTTCCTTCTCCGGATTTTTACGGTACTTTCCCGGTGAAAATCCTGTCATCTGTTTAAATACCTTCTCAAAATAAGTGATATTACCGAAACCGCATATCTCGGCTATTTCAGTAATACTGGTGTCAGAATCCCTCAGCAGCTGCTGCGCCTTTTGTACTCTGATATAGGTCATATACTCCACTACGGAAAAGCCTGTAACGTTTCTGAAAACTCTTGTGAGATAGGACTTACTCATAAAGAACTTCTTTGCAAGATCATCAAGAGACATATTTTCATCCGTATGCCCCTGAAGGTACATGGCTATATCTCTTACCTTCTGATAAACTCCCGTCTTTACCACAGACTGCTGCTCTGCAGTCTCGATTCCCTGTTCCGTAAGCTTTCTCTGCATATCTCTTCTTCGGCTCTTTGCAAATATGCAGGCCAGCTCCACTGCCTGAAGATACAGAAAAGAATGAAGATCCTCCATAGATGAAGTCATACCTCTTCTCTCATCATCACAGGCAGCCTTAAACTCATCGATGATGGATTGAATCAGCTGCCATTCTGTATCATTGAATTTCGCAAGTCCTCCGTATGTTGCTCCGAAATCATCAAATCCTTTAAGACCGAACTCCCTGAACTTTTCATCAAAGACAGCCCTGTCCAGCTGAAGTATGAAATTGTGATGATCCGGCGGCATATTGGGCGCAGTTGATGTCTTATGTATGATATTGTGATTCACCATAATGGCAGTATGAGGAGTCAGCCGGTATGTCTCCTGATTTACGAACATAAGACGTTGTCCGTATATGATTATGTGGAGCTCTATGGTTTCATGAAAATGCCTGTTTCGCATTATAAACCGCTGATGTCTCACTGCCTCATTAACTCTGAGACCCGGTATTCTTTTTTCAAAGACCAGCTCCAGCCGCGAATTATGTAAGTTCTCGTCTGACATATAACTCCTTTTTAACCACATATTCAAAGACTGCAATACATGCCGCTGCAGAACAAAGGATATGTTTCAGATATGATATTTAAACAGTAAATGGGATATGTGTCATGCCGGAATTTATCCGATAGGACACACATCCCATATTTTATCTTAGCATTTCAGTATACGCAAGGAATAGTGGTCCTACTCCCTTTGCATCATTTTCAACCACAGGTTCGGATAAGTAGTAAGCAACAGAACCGTCACGACGCTTCTCGCCTCCCAGACCTGCCACAAGACATATGCCTGTTACTCTCGGATTACCATCCTCTCCTTTAGATAACCTCTTGTCTACTATTCCATAAAATGCCTTTTGACCTATACTCTTATAACGCTCCGGGAGAAGACCCAGTCTTACTCCCTTCAGTATTGCTGCGCTTATAAGGGCGGAACCGGAAGTCTCAAGATAGTTTCCGGGGACATCAGGCAATGCTATAAGCTGATACCATAATCCGCTTTCATCCTGGTACTTCAAAAGTGCTTCAGTGAGATCCGTAAGCATTGACTTAAGATGTCTGAACTGTGATCTCATGTCCATATCCATCATTATCTCAAGAACATCCACCAGGCTCATGATAAACCATCCCTCTGCCCTGAGCCAGAAGTTAGGACTGCAGCCCGTCTCCTTATCTGCCCAGTACATGGATCTTGTTTCATCATAACCATGATAATAAAGGCCTGTCTCCTTATCCCGCATTAGCTTTTCCACATTACATATCTGCTCATACACATCCATAGCCTTATGAGAATCCCCAAATCTCTTCTCATATTCAAGATAGAAGGGCTGAGCCATATATAATCCGTCAAGCCATACCTGATTGGGATAAATGTTTTTATGCCAGAAATTACCCGCCTGTGTTCTCGGCATCATATCAATCTGCGAACGTACATTTTTTATAGCTTTTAAGTACTTTTCCTTACCTGTGCAGTCATAAAGCATAAACAGATTTTTCGCCGGATTGATATTGTCAAGATTCTTTTCTTCCACATCATATGTTCTTATGGAGCCGTCTTCCATCACAAAGCCCCCCATAAAATCATCTGCAAAACCAAGATACTTCTCGTCTTCTGTCATTTCATACAGACTGAGAATACCTCTTATCATGCACCCGTCGATGTAATTCCATTTATTCTCTTTACCGCTCCTTATGACCTCCAGATTCCATGCAGGATGCCCGGAATCTGAATTCGCCATAAGATATTCAATATATTCGTTCAGCAGTTTTTCTGTTTCTTCTCTTCCACCATCAAGATGGCTAATCTGATTCATTTTAAACTCCTATATCCATTTATCCCTTTACCGATCCGGCTGTAACACCGTCGATAAACTGATCCTGAGCTATAAAGAAAACAACCAGTGAAGGAATGATGGAAATCAGTGAAAGGGCCAGAATTCTGTTCCATGAGAATCCGGTATCCGCATCCATTGACATCTTTACGAAGATGGCTGCAGGATAGCGCTTCGGTGTTGAAACATAAAGCAACGGTCCCATGAAGTCATTGGATGACCACATGAACTGGAACAGTGCGGCTGAAGTCATGGCCGGCTTAAGTACAGGAACGATTACATGCCAAAGTGTTCCCAGTGCAGTACATCCGTCAATCTTGGCTGCCTCATCAAGCTCCTTTGGAATGTTTCTCAGGAACTGAATGAGCATGAATACGAAGTATGTATCCTGTGCAAACATGGTAGGAACGATAAGAGGAAGATAAACAGGTGAATCTACCCATCCCCAGCCGTTATACATGATAAACTGAGGTACGTTTAATACTACGTTCGGAAGGAAAAGGGTTGCCATGAGAACAGCAAACAGAAGATCATGGCCCTTGAATTTAAATCTTGCAAAACCGTAAGCTGTAAGGGTACAGGATGCGATGGTAAATAAAACCTTCGGAATTACTATCTTGTAGGTGTTAAGCATTGACTTCCAGATGTCGATATCTCCGCCGTAACCATTCATGGCATCAATATATCCCTGAACCGTAGGTGCCTTTGGAATAAATCCGATGCTTGAGAAAATCTCCGAATTTGTTTTAAAGGAAGCACCGATCATCCATACCAGTGGATAAATCATAACGATACCCACAAGAACCAGTACTATATACTTAAAAACCGTGGCTATCTGTCTTTTCTTTTCAAGTGTCATTTTTAAGCCTCCTCATCGGAATAGTATACCCAGTGCTTCTGGCTGTACTGTAAGATTGCAGTGAAAATCATAAGAATGATAAACAGTACCCAGGCCTGTGCACTTGCAAGTCCCATCGCATACTTCTTGAATGCGTTGTTGTAAATAAGCAGCGAAACAAGTGTTGTGGCGCCTCTCGGTCCTCCGGCTGTAATGATATAAGGTCCATTAAATTCCTGGAATGCCTGAACCAGCTGTGTAACAAGATTGTAGAAAATAACAGGTGTTATCATAGGAACAGTGATGGTAAAGAACTGTCTCCACTTTCCGGCGCCGTCAAGAGAAGCCGCCTCATAAAGATCCGGTGAAACTCCCTTAAGAGCCGCAAGGAAAATAACCATGGTGGAACCGAACTGCCATACACGAAGCAGACAGATGATAAAAAGAGCTGCCGACTTGTTTGATAACCAGTGTGGTCCTTCCACACCAAAAACTCCGAGTATCATATTTATGATACCGTCGTCCTTGAAGATAGCCTTCCACAAAACTGCTATAGCTACTGAAGATCCAAGAATCGAAGGAATATAATAGACTGTTCTGAACATCTTAACTCCCTTTATTTTGAAGTTAAGGATATAAGCTACGAACAATGCAAAGACAAGCTTTAAAGGCACTGTCATAAAAGCATACTTAAAGGTGATGCCGAAGCCGGTCTTAATCTTTGAATTTGTAAAAACGTCCAGATAATTGAAGATACCCCACTTTGAAATACCCTCAAAAAGTGAATAATCACTGAAGCTGTAAATCAACGATGAAAGGAATGGATATCCCTTGAAAACAAGAAATCCTACCAACCAGGGGAAAATAAAAATAAAACCTTTATTTTCTTTCCAGAAGTTGTTCGGAGCACTTTTTGTTTTTGTATTTGACATTTTGTCTACTCCTTTTTTCACATTTTTCGCATAAGAAACGGACCTCCGAACCGAAGGTCCGTTTCAGGCACAAATTTTATTTATTTAACCCTAAACTTAGGAGGATCAGGGATAAATCACTTTCCTCTCCGGCTTACTTATTCTCTACCTCATCTACAGCATCAATAAGTGCCTGAGCAAGCTCCTTAGAATCTGTTCCGTCATAAGACATGTCGTTGATGATTTCCTGGTATGCACCCTCTGCACTATCCTTAAGAGCAGAATCCTCATAGTATGGTGAAAGCTGGAATGGTGCATTGGCAGCAGCTGTCTTGTTTGCTTCGTATGTAAGACCCTGAAGAGCACCTGAAGCTGAAAGCTTCTCCTGAGCTGCCTTAGAAGCAGGAACACCTCTCTCAAGAGCAAGAGTCTCTACACCGTCACCGTTGAACATGTACTGAAGGAGCTTGGCAGCCTCTTCCTTGTTTGCTGAGTTAGGTGAAACAGCAAATCCCATGGAAACCTTATATACTGTAGCAGGTGTGCCGTAATCAGCAGGATACTCACCGATAACAAGCTCCTGATCACCCTCAAGTGCATCCGTAAGCTTCTTGATTGAGCTGTCCCACTCAACAACACCTGCATAGTGTCCGTCGATGAAGTTAGGATTCTTATCAAGTGAATCTGCTCCGTCACCTGTAAGCTTCTCCTGTGTAGGAATTACGTGATTTGCTTCAAGGCTCTTAAGGAAGTCAAAGCCGTCGGCAAGCTCATCAACTGTATAGTTCAGGTGTCCGTCAACAACCCACTGTTTGTTGTACTTCTCCTGCATATAGTATGTGAGAAGAATAGTGAGATCATATGTACCGCAGCTAAGTGGATAGTAGTCATCACCAAGCTTCTCCTTGAATACAGGTCCTGCTGCAAGAAGATCAGCAAAGCTCTTTGGAACCTCAAGTCCTGCCTTCTCAAATGTCTGCTTGTTCCAGTAGAATACACGTCCTGTTGATGAAACAGGTACACCAAGTACATGTCCGTCAATGGTCATAAGATCAAGAAGTGACTGATCATACTGTGAAAGATCAAAATCTGAAAGATCCTTGAGATCTGCAAATCTTGTTCCATCCGGGCTGAACTGCCATAACCAGTTCCAGTTGATCTGGAAAAGATCAGGCTCGGAATTACCTGCGATCTGTGTTGCGATCTTATCCTGCCATCCTGACCATGCACCGTACTCTGACTCAACCTTTACGTTAGGATTTGCAGCCATATACTCATCAAGCATCTTAAGTGTTGCATTGTGTCTTGAATCACCGCCCCACCATGACATACGAAGTACAACATCTCCGCCATTTTCCTGAGCCGCAGCAGCAACAGTCTCCTTTGCTGTTTCAGCAGCCTTTGTAGTCTCGGCTTTTGGAGCCTCTGTTGCAGCATTTCCGCTGCCGCCGCATGCTGCAAGTCCCATTACCATAGTTGCAGCCAAACTTCCTGAAAGAATCTTTGTAACCATTTTTTTCATTTTTTTACCTCCTGGGGATCCCCTTCGACCCCCGATTATTAGTTTTTTATTTTAATACACGGATACCTGTGCCAGTTCCGATATCCGCATATCCAACTATTTTTTAAAATTCCGAAGCCACATTATTTACGTAGACAACATTGTAACTGTCGAAATCAATAACATTGA
The DNA here is from genome assembly GCF_000702885.1 of Oribacterium sp. P6A1. Classification (GTDB taxonomy): domain Bacteria; phylum Bacillota; class Clostridia; order Lachnospirales; family Lachnospiraceae; genus Oribacterium. Next base: position 246,222 of record NZ_JNKO01000001.1, read on the forward strand.
TAAGTTCCGTCTGGGTATCGTCAGAACCTCTTATCTCGATGTTATCCATAGCAAGACGCTTCACGTTTCTTGCATAAACGCTCTTTCCGGTCATCTCCTTGAAATTGTCCATCATTATGGTCTGACCGGGTTTTCTTTCGGATTTCGGCCTGAAAGAAACCTTTACATTTCTAAGGACGATGTTGTCAATATAGTTTTCCGGAAGTCCGTAGGCCACGAGCATGCACTGATCTGCTCCTGTAGCTTCGATATTCTCGGCTCTGATGGTTCCTATAGTGGGAGTTCTGTCATCCACCGGTCTTTCATTCTGATCCTGAACGTATTCGCTGTGTCCATCCGGATCGCAGAAATAGAACATATTGAAGGTGAAAGGCATATGTACATCCTTCATGACAATGTCTCTGAAAAGTATATTGTCATAAACCGCCTTTGGTCCTCTGCCTCTTCTTGTTTTGATTCGAAGTCCTCTGTCTGTTCCGTCGAAAATGCACCTTTCAACAGTCACATTTTTTACTCCGGCAGCCGCTTCGGAACCAACCGTAACACTTCCGTGCCCTCTTTCCATAAAAGAATTTCTGATAACCAGATGATCCGAAGGCTTATGGTGCCGTTCACTCATGTAGTATTTTCCGGATTTTATGGCTATACAGTCATCTCCCACGGAAATCCTCGTACCAAGTATCAATACTCTGTCGCAGCTTTCAGGATCCATTCCATCCGTGTTGGGTGAATCCGATGGATTCCAGATGTTCACACTGTAAACAGATAAATCATCGGTGTAATAAGGATGAACAGTCCAGCATGGTGAATTTCTGATCGTAACAGACTGTAACCTCACGAACCTGCAGTGATTCAAAAATACTGTTTTAGGCCTCCACGCTATCCTTTTCAGCTTGGGTTCTTTCCACCAGTCCCCCTTGTCGCCGTTTCCGTCAATGGTGCCTCTTCCGAAGATGTCCAGGTTTTCAAGATTAATACAGGTTATGAGTGACGCAAAGCTTGTCTCGGGATTTCCCTCCCAGCTGGAAAGATTGTACTCATCCTTTCCATCGTCCTTTTCGATCATACCGGGAAGCAGCGGATACTTCTCTCTGTCAATGTCCCCGAGTATCACTGCTCCTTCATCGATCCAAAGGCTCATGCGGCTTTTTAAAAACAGCGGGCCTGTAAGATATGTCCCTTCCGGAAAGTAAACCGTTCCGTCTTCCGGGCAGGAGCTTACGGCAGCCTGAATGAACCTTGTATCATCATGTTCACCGTCACCCTTTGCGCCGAAGTTTCTCACATCCAGAAGAAAAGATTCATGTTCAGTCTTAAATGTCTTCTCTGTTCTTCCTTCTTTATCTTCTACAGCAACGCTGTATTCCCTGTCAGGCAAAAGACCGTCAATGGAAACAACATTCAAATTTGTCTTAAGCTTCTCTTCTCCGTCAATCAGCACAGTGTACTCTTCAGGTGTGTAGCAGATAGTACTATTTTTAAGCTCAATTGTCACACTACGCTTAAAAATCGCGCTAATTTCAAATTCCATGATGCTCCTTTTCCCTATCCTCTGATAGGATCCGACCAACACTCATACAATATGACCTTATTTCTTCTGTGGATACTATGCTGTTATGTCATAATCTATAATCATGCAGTCATTTTTTTAATCTTTGTTGTCTTTTCCAACTGACATGAATGATTATATCAGTGTATTTACGAAAATACTTACAAAAACAAACCTTATTTGTTCCATTATTATCTTATCGAACACTAAATTATCAATATTTTTAAATTTCAGGCAGTATTTTAATATCCTTTTTGATAAATATGCGTTTCGTTAGCCACCTATAACTGCAGTTTTGTTCCATCCAGCACTATACACATTGTATAATTCTATCATTTCTGTAACCGCTTTACATCATCATATTTATTGTTTTATCTTGATACAATATTATCAATGCCTATTTTTTCACAAAATAGACAAATTATTCTCTTTTGTCATTAATTCTATAGCCGATAGTATAATTGTATTCGATTATACAAATTCGTACGGCTGATTATACCTATATAATGATGTAAGTCTATATCTCACAGAATAAGCAACCACGAAAGGAGACTCTTATGATCATTGTTTCCAAATCAAACGACGGAGATTTTAATACTATTCAGGATGCAGTAGACCATGCCGCTGCCGGAGATACCATTTTCATCAGGGAAGGAATATATAACGAGCGTGTCACGGTAACAACTCCCAACATTAATATCATAGGAAGCAATACGGATTTCAGAAATTCCGTACCCGCAGGCACTGATGATGAATCCTTCATAAATACTCATCTTGATTCAGACAAAACCATCATAAGTTTCGGTCTCTACGCAAAGATGCCCCGGGAGGACATCGGCAAACTTGGTACCTTCAGGACTTATACCATGCTTATTGATGCAAATAATGTCAGTTTAAAGAACATTACCATCGAAAACAGCGCAGGTGCAGGTCCGGAAATAGGTCAGGCCATAGCACTTTATGCCGAAGGCAATCATCTTGAATTTGAAAATGTCAGACTTTTAGGATGGCAGGACACACTTTTCACCGGCCCTCTTCCGGAAAAAGAAATAGAAAAAAACGGATTCATCGGACCCAAACAGTATTCACCCCGTGTAAACGGAATTCAATATTATAAAAACTGCTATATAGAAGGTGACATAGATTTCATTTTCGGATCATCAACAGCTTATTTTAAGGACTGCATGATTTTCCAGAAAGACAGAGCTAAACTTTTGAAAAGATTATGCAGTCAGGAAACTCCGAAATATATAGAAGAACCAGCAGCTCACGAAGAATCAAGAGAAATAAAAAGCTATGCAACCGCAGCATCCACCCCTGAGGGTCAGGAATTCGGATATATTTTCGAAAATTGCCGTTTTGAATCAGACTGTCCCGATGAAAGCTGTTATTTAGGCAGGCCCTGGAGAAATTTTGCCCATGTGGCCATATTGAAGAGCTATATCGGATCCCATATAAAATCCGAAGGTTTTCATAACTGGAACAAAAAGGATGCCGAGGATACAGTTGGATTTTTCGAATATGAAAATTACGGTCCCGGCTCTGTAAATAATAAAAACAGAACCCCAAGGGCAGCATTTGTAAAGGAACTAAATAAGGAGGAAGCCAAAAAATATATAGACAGAGCTTCGATTTTGTTGTAAAAATCTTAAGAATGTGATCTTTTTTAGCATATCTATTTTCATCTGAACCGATTATGAGGCATCACATCTACCAGATTTTATTTCAAAGGAGCAACAATGAATAAGAATTTACTTGTAGCACAGTCAGGCGGACCCACAGCAGCCATCAACGCAACTCTTGCAGGCATCATCGAGGAAGCCCTCAGATCTTCCGCCGTCAACAAGGTCTTCGGAGCAAAATACGGAATTCAGGGAGTGTTACGCGAAAACTTCATTGATCTCAGCGGAATAAACAATATAAGTGAGATGCTGGATACCCTGGCTGTCACTCCGGCTGCAGCCCTTGGTTCATGCCGTTATAAGCTTAAGGATCCTTCTGTTGATCCATCTGAATTTCAGAATATCATAGACATTTTCAGAAAAAATGAAATAGGTTACTTCATATATATCGGCGGCAATGACTCCATGGATACTGTATGGAAGCTTTCCGAGTATATTAAGGATCATAATATAGATGACATAGTCGTTATCGGTGCGCCAAAGACCATAGATAACGATCTTTACGGTATTGATCACTGCCCCGGCTTCGGTTCAGCAGCAAAATACATCGCAACTTCCATCTCTGAACTCGAACGTGAACTTGAAGTTTATGATACACCTTATGTCATCGTGGTAGAAATGATGGGTCGTAATGCAGGCTGGCTCACAGCAGCGGCAGCTCTTGCAGTGGGAAACAACAGTAATGTTCCTTACCTTATCTATCTTGAAGAACACCCCTTCGACCTTAATAATTTCATTTCCGACGTTCGTGGGGAGCTCTCTGTATGCAACAATCTTATCGTTGCCATCAGTGAAGGAATCAGAGATAAAAGCGGCAAGATGATCTGTGATTACCAGGACCGCGATCAATCAAAGGATGCTTTTGGTCACACCATAGCAACGGGCGCAGGCCATGTCCTTGAGAACGCTATCCGCTCCAACATAGGATGCAAGGTTCGTTATATCGAGCTTAATCTTTTACAGAGATGCGCCGGACACCTTCTTTCAGAAACAGATATAAAGGAATCTTTGGAGCTTGGAAGAAATGCAGTTCGACTTGCCTCAGAAGGTCAGAACGGAGTCATGTCCACTCTTACCCGTGTACCCGGAGAAAGCTATCAGGTCACCTACGGTTCCGCAGATATCTCCGAAATAGCAGACCGTGAGAAGAAAGTTCCTGCGGAATGGATAAATGACGAAGGAAACGGCGTAAAAGAAGAATTAATCAATTATCTTAAACCTCTTGTTCAGGGCGAGATGAGCTGTAAATTTGAGAACGGAATTCCTAAATATATAGTTCTCTGATATTGTTCCAAAATATCCCGAATCATTAAAGACAGACATATCATAAGAGCCGGATGGATACCATTTATAATCGGTACCCATCCGGCTCTGTTAAATTATTATTTAAGATTCACAACTGTTTATTTTCCGAAAACAGACTCATAATCCTTCTTAAACTTATCGATACCGATATCCGTAAGAGGGTGCTTGACCATCTGCATAAGTACCTTGTATGGTACAGTTGCAATATCTGCCCCTGTCTTTGCACAATCAACGATATGCATCGGATGGCGAACAGAAGCACAAATCACATCTGTGTCTATATCAGGATACATCTGGAAGATATCCTCAATGTCCTGAATAAGAGCAATACCATCTGTGGAAATATCATCAAGACGTCCAAGGAAAGGAGAAACATAGGTTGCTCCGGCCCTTGCAGCAAGAAGCGCCTGTCCGGCAGAGAAAATAAGGGTAACATTGGTCTTGATTCCTTCACTGGAAAGAACCTTAACAGCTTTGAGTCCTTCAGCCGTCATAGGAATCTTTACTACCATATTCTTGTGAAGTCTGGCAATTTCTCTTCCTTCTTCAATCATCCCCTCAGCAGTTACAGTGCTCGCCTTTACTTCGCCGGAGATAGGTCCGTCAACGATATCCGTTATCTCCTTCAGAGTCTCCATATAATCTCTGCCCTCTTTTGCAATGAGGGAAGGATTTGTGGTTACACCGGAAATGATGCCCATATCATTTGCTTCTCTGATCTCCGAAACATTTGCCGTATCAATAAAAAACCTCATATTGCCTCCTTAATCTCATTCAAATATTTATATATTTATGAATTTACCATTTCTTTCATAAATAACAACTTCTGATTATAATTCTTTTTTCCAAAAAACTCTACATTACGATAATTCTTTCCATGTCCTCATCAATTAATTCAATGTGTCTCTTCATATACATCTCCGCTACATCAACATCCCTGTCGGTCAGAGCACGGAGTATCTTTCCATGAGCTTCTATGGCATTCTTAACATTATGACGTATCTTGAAGGTCTGGAATCTGAAATTCTTCATTTTCTTGTTCATACTCTGATTGATCATCTCCATGATCTCGTTTCCGGTCATCTTCATGATCTGACTGTGAAACTCTTCATCGAGATACGCCAGTTTTTCATCATCCATGATCATGGAAGTCTCTATAAAGGTCTCATGAATATCTGTCAGAGTTCGTATATCCTCATCCGTAGCCCTCTCGGCAGCCATACGCGCAGCGGCGGGTTCTATAATATTTCTGAATTCCACATAGTCCTGAATCCTACCGCGATTCTTGGTAAACCAGCTGGCAACCGCATCATTATCATTCTGTGACTTTCTTACGATAAATGCGCCTTTACCCGGTTTGATGGAAAGATACCCCTCAGCCTCAAGATTTCTGAAAGCCTCCCTGACGGTACCTCTTCCTACCTTAAGCCTCTCGCAAACCTCTTTTTCGGTTGCAAGCTTATCACCGATCTTCGCTTCATCAGAAAGAAGATATTCTTTCAATTCATTTATCGTTTTCTGTGTAGCCGAAAGTCTGTTCATAAGATCTCCATTCCACCGCATAATCTGCGGCATTTATATAATCCATTTCCAAGTATCTGTTTTTCTCAGATAAAGCTTTTTGCCTGATTAATAATCAGCCTAAAAGAGTATTCGGAAGCCATGTCACAAGCCCCGGAATATATGTACACATCATAAGTGTGACAAGAAGCGGGATAAGAAACGGCAGTATACCCTTATAGAGCATTTCAAGTCTCAGACGGGCCAGATCGCTTATGATAAACAGACATACGCCAAAAGGCGGAGTAACCTGTCCTATCATAAGGTTAAGTACCATGATAACGCCAAAGTGAACCAGATCAAGTCCTATACCCTGTGCGATAGGTACAAGAACAGGAAGCATAAGTGTAAGTATGGCTCCGGGCTCCATAAACATTCCAAGTATCAGAAGGATAATGTTTATGATCAGAAGTATCACCGCGGGATTCGAACTAATTCCCAGAATGAAGTTCGCTATATCCCTTGATATACCTTCCTTTACCATTACATAGGTAAACAGAGTTGACGTTCCTATAATAAAAAGTGTATTGGCAGCTCCTACCGCAGAATCCTTTGCGCACTTTATAAAATCCTTTAGTTCTATGGATCTGTAAACAAGAGCTGAGATTACAAGGGAATATACCACCGCTATGCAGGAAGCCTCAGTCGGTGTTATCCATCCGGTTGTGAATCCCGCAAGAATGATGAGAGGTGTCACAAGAGAAAGTATGGAACCCTTGAAGCTTTCGGCCAGAGCCTTAAGATTGAAAGGAGTTCTTTCATAGCCTCTTTTAACCGCAAAGATAAAGACAAGTAACCTCCCGCAATTGCCGATGGCAGATAATGCCATGCTTTTGTCAGTTTCTGCATGGTGGAGAACTTACTTGTGGCAAGTATCGGATACATATCCTTGTAGGAAATGATCATTACAATGCCAAGGAATATGGTGGCAAATCTAATGATTATCCAGAATATATTCCTGATATTATCAGGCACCCTGGCATATATCATATCGAGATTTATCATCCTGCTTTCATCCACAAGGATAATGAGTCCCATAAACGCCATCCACATGAACAAAAAGCCGTTTAGCTCTGTTGAAAATCTGAAGGAAATATTGATGGTATTCCTGACTATCAGTTCCGATAACATGAGACAGACTATGCCCAGAATGCAAACGAGCATTATCACTGTGGAGATCAATTTAAAAATGTCTAAAAATTTACGATACAGTCTCACAACTTTTCCCTTTCTGTTTCTAATCGGGTAAATCCGGAATTCAATTCTTATACCGGGATTTGTCACGATAATACCCGCATTAAGGCGGATTATCTGTATAAAAACAGCAGGATATCTTTAATGACTCCTGCTGTTTTTTATTGTTTCCCGTCTAAGTCCTTCTCCTCTTTAACATGAAAAGGTTAATTCACAGGGATGAAGGATCAGACATTTCATGTTCTCGATTATTTATTAACTGCGAGAAGTGCATCAAGAAGCTCCTGATCATACCAGCTCTCATTCTCATACTTCTTGTAGAAGTTAGGGATGTCAAGCTTATCCTTGAAGGACTGGATATCAGGGTTGTCATCAAACTGAACGCCTGCATCTTCAAGAGTCTTTCTTGCTGTTACATTGTCCTCTTTGATGGTATCGAAAGAATACTTGGCAGCCTTCTTCGCTTCTTCTCTTAAGATAGTCTGATACTGCTCCGGAAGAGCATCAAAGCTGTCCTTGTTTGCAGCCATGGTGCAGCCCATCCACATGTAGTTAATGAAGCTGAAGTACTTGATATCATCGTATGTTGCATTAGCAACAAGGTGATATGTAGCATTATCCTGACCCTCTGCAGTACCGTTTGAAAGTGCAATGGCAAGCTCGTTAAGTGCAAGAGCTACAGGATTTGCCCCAAGTGTCTGCCATACATCAAGATAAACCTGGCTGGTAGGAACACGAAGCTTCACACCTTCAACATCTGCTGCCGAATGAATCGGTCCACCTGCTTCTGTGGTGGAAACCTGTCTCATACCATTGTCGCCTTCAGCAAGATAAACAAGACCTACATCCTCAAATCCTTCAAAGATCTTGTCTCCCAGCTCTCCGTTAGTTACTTCATAAGCCTGATCTGCATCCTTAAAAAGGAATGGCATGTCAAGAATCTTTGCCTTGTCATAAAACTCTGTAAATCCTGAAGTGCCCGCAAATATAAGGTCGATGGTTCCGACTGTTTACTTATCGAAAACACTAAATCATCTGTCATTATCGTAACACTTCAGCCTATGTTTGTCTAACACATTTTGTGCATTATACACTATTTATCTGTCTACAAATCATGTTTTATTGATTTATTTATGAATTTTTCCGGTATGTGTGCTTTGATTTGTAGTACAATTTATACCCCTTTTCATAGACAAAAAAAGACCCTTTGTGACATTTTCATCGCAAAAGGTCTTGTATTACTTACTGTATGTACAGATAGGATTTTTACTCCCTTACATCCTATCTTTTCTTCGGGATGACTTCTCCCTGCTCGAGTATATCACCATTTCTGTATGCCCTGAGAAGCTCTTCCAGATCTCTGATCTGCCTCTTAAGCTCCTTACCGTTATCGGTCTCACCCACACGTACTCTGGTCTTCATCTGTTCAACGATCTGAATCTCAGGTGTGTTCTCGGAGCCCTTCTTGAAGCCCTTATGCTCCGCAAGGGCGAGATGACGTGAATTGAAGATAAGGGTATAGCCTGCGATACCTGTTCTTGAGTGGTATGCCTTGGAGATACCGCCGTCGATGATGAACAGCTTTCCGTTGGCCTTTATAGGCGACTCTCCCATCTTGGTCTTTACAGGAACATGGCCGTTCACGATATGGCCCACCTCTGCATTAACACTGAACTCCTCAAATATCTTGTCAACATACTTTTCTTCCTTTACGAGATCATAGTATGCATTGAATCTTTCCTTGTGAGTTGCGGGATCCTCTATGAAGCAGTGTTCAAAGGTAGTGATCTTGTCCTTTCCGAAAAGTGGTGAGTTAGGGCCGCACCACATATACCAGAAAAAGTCTGTCGCATAAAGCTTGCCCTGAGGGTCATTTTCACCGTTAAGGAAATAGGCGTCTATAGCCTTATCGTTAAAATAATCAAGAAGTGCCTTTCCGGAGAATGTTCCGTCCGGTGTGGTTATCTTCCTGAAGCTTCCGTCCTTCTCCATAGGGATGCATCCATGATAGAGGATATTGTTGTTGACAACCTTATACATAGATCCGTTGGTAAAGAAGAAACGTATATGCTTCTGAAGAAGCTGTGAATGGGTGAAGCTGTAAATAAGGGTCTTCATCAGAGCTTCTTCCCTCTCGGTAAGCTTGTAGGGATGTTTTGGATCGATGGTGGGGAAATTCTTATCCTTAAGAGAATAAACCTTACCGTCAATGTTCACTGTACCCTTCTCATAGTCCACCTTTTCAAGCAGAAGCCTGTGCTCCAGGTGATACTCCGGATGACGCTTTATAAGAAGACCTTCCTCCTTCAGCATGATGATGGATATGGCTTTACACATCTTTGCGGCAAGGGCAGGGGATACCGAGTCGGAGACATTGGCATCCAGAAGATGGGGCTGGAAACATTCACAGGGGTCGTCTCCGTAAACCTCCTCTGCATACATGGAAAGAGGTCTCAGGTTGATGCCGTAGCCGTCCTCCAGAACATCAAAGGAGTTGTAGGAAGTGGCGATTCGGAGAACATTGGCGATGCAGGCGGGATTGCCGCATACCGCACCCATCCAGTCAGCATCATGATTTCCCCACTGTATATCAACGTCATGGAAACTCATGAGTTCCTCCATGATACGGTCGGCATGTGGTCCTCTGTCGAAGATATCTCCTATGATATGGAGATTGTCGATTACCAGATTCTGTATAAGCTCGCAGAGAGCGATGATAAAATCATCACCCATGTCAATGTCTATGATCGCATTCATGATTTCACGGAGATACCCCTTCTTATCCTCATCGTGACTGTCGATGTGAAGAAGTTCGTCTATTGCGTAGGCATAGTTCTTGGGCATCTTTTTACGCACCTTTGAACGGGTGAACTTTGAGGAAACCACTCTGCAGATATTTATAAGCCGATGAATGGTTATTCTCTGCCACTCCGGTGAATCCTTCTCCTTATGTTTGGGGGAGGACAGGATGTCCCGTGGATAATAAATAAGATTTGCGAGCTCCAGCTGCTCTTCTTCAGGCAAAAGATTTCCGAAGGTCTCATCGATCTTATCTCTTACGATACCGGATGCAGAACGCATAAGGTAAATGAAGGCGTCACTCTCGCCATGAAGATCCGAGAAGAAATACTCTGTTCCCTTAGGCAGGGCACAAATGGCACGCAGGTTAATGATCTCCGCACCTGCATCTGTTGCAGTAGGAAACTGCTTGGCTAATAACTTCAAATAATCAAGATCACGCATTTCAAATACTCCATTAACAAATCTCTTTTGGTTAGACCTAATACTTTTAACTACTTCCCGAAAATTAAAAGACCAACAAACATGTCCTAATTATATAGGGCAAATTCATTAATATCTATACAAAGTGACTATTGTTTGTCTAAAAGAACCAAATTTCAACAATTTTTTAACAATTCTTATAATCACTACCTTTTTAGCAATCGATTGACATACAGCCGGTCCATAGCAGTGTGGAATTGTCAAAAAAGTAACATTTTTGACGCAAAAATAACAAAAAAGTCACAGACCTGAACCGGATGTTACGATAAAGGTCTGTGACTGATTGTTTTGTTTATAAATATGCTGATATAAGGGTCAAAATCCTGTTCCCACGACAAGCTTTTTTGACGGTTGGGACAAGGCTTAATGTCCTGCCCGGCATCGAGCTCGAAGTGGGTTACAAGCCCCCGATTACCGGATGATCACATCTGTGATTCCTGAGACGGAGCTATAACGGAAGGATCGATCTCCTTTCTGTTCAGTATCTCCATGAACTCTGCACCGGTGATGGTCTCCTTCTCATAAAGGAACTTTGTGATCTCATGAAGCTTGTTGATATTGTCCTGAAGAAGCTTGTATGCCTTGTCATGCTGTGACTTTACGAGATCAACAGTCATCTTGTCGATCTTTGTCTGGGTCTCAGGTGAACAGGTGAGAGATGCGTCTCCGCCGAGATACTGGTTATGAAGCTGCTCCATGGCAACCATACCGATCTCATCCGCCATACCGTAGCGGGTTATCATGGCTCTCGCATACTTTGTGGCCTGCTCTATATCATTGCTTGCACCGGTGGTACATGTGTGGAAGATAAGCTCCTCGGCACAGCGTCCGCCTGTAAGAGTTGCGATCTTGTTCTCCAGTTCTTCCTTTGAGTAAAGGTAATGATTACCCTCTTCCTCAACCTGCATGGTATAACCGAGTGCACCCGAGGTTCTCGGAATGATGGTTATCTTCTGAACAGGTGCACTGTTCTTCTGAAGGGCTGCCACGAGAGCGTGACCAACCTCATGATAAGAAACTATGAGCTTCTCCTTATCCGTCATAACCTTGTTCTTCTTCTGATAGCCTGCGATAACAACTTCGATGGACTCCTCAAGATCTGACTGGATAACTCTCTCACGTCCCGCTCTTACAGCACGGAGAGCCGATTCATTGATGATGTTTGCAAGTTCTGCACCGCTGGCGCCTGCCGCAGCCTTTGCGATGGCTTCAAGATTGACATTCTCAGACATCTTGATGTCTCTGGCGTGAACCTTAAGGATATCTATTCTTCCCTGGAAATCCGGAAGCTCAACAGGAACTCTTCTGTCAAATCTTCCCGGACGAAGAAGGGCTGGATCCAGAGAATCCGGCTGGTTGGTGGCTGCCAGAATGATGATGGCCTTTGAAGAATCGAAACCATCCATCTCGGTAAGGAGCTGATTTAATGTCTGCTCACGCTCATCATTACCACCTACGGCACCACCGCCTCTCTTTTTACCGATTGCATCGATCTCATCGATAAATACGATACAAGGTGCCTTTTTCTTTGCCTGATCAAAAAGATCTCTCACCTTGGCAGCACCCATACCTACAAACATCTCTACAAATTCGGAACCCGAAATAGAGAAGAAAGGTACATTTGCCTCACCTGCCACTGCCTTGGCAAGGAGGGTCTTACCTGTTCCGGGAGGACCTACAAGAAGAGCTCCCTTTGGAATATGGGCTCCTATCTCTGTATACTTGTCCGGCTCCTTCAGGTAATCAACCATCTCACTGAGAAGTTCCTTTGCTTCATCTTCTCCGGCAACATCCTTGAAGCTCACCTTGTTTGCACCGTTGGCTTCATACTCTCTTGCATTGGACTTTCCGAAGCCTCCGAACATTCCGCCGCCTCCCATGGAGCCCATGGATGAAGCCATTCTCTTGGAAAGCCAGTTTCCCAGTGCCCAGAAAATAAGTATGGGGAATATCCAGCTGAGCAGGAAGGAAAGAATAGGACTTGTCTCAACAGGAATGTCTTCCTCAAAATTAACATTCTGGCTGTTAAGTTTATCCAGCACCGACGCTTCAACAAACTGGTTTTTCAAACGTCCGGTACGGCAGGTGATGGCCTGGCCGTTGACATTGGCAACATATACTATGGAATCATCATTCAGATTAACCTTTGTAACCGCGCTGTTGTTTACTGCATTTATAAACTCAGAATATGTGGTATCACGAACCGAACGTGAAAGGAGTGACGGAAAAACAAAGGTATTCAAAAGAAGAATGATGATAAGCGCCACGAAATAATAAAAAATAAGAGGTTTTCTGTTTCGTGGCTTATAACTGTTGCCGTTATTTTTTTGGTTATTCGGGTTAAACTGATTGAAAAAGTCGTTGAAATTATTGAAGTTATTGAACCCGTTGTCATTTTGATTGTTCTGATTGTTTCCGGGATAATTCTCATTCGCGAGATTCATCTGCGATGAAAGCATTTTCCTTTTAAATACATTGAAGGTATTTACCATAAGATGCCCTTTCTGCTACTACTCATCCTCTATGTTTCATTTGTGTAAATTAATGTGAATTAATGATACCAAATATACCGATTAAATGTGTATACATTGTGAAAAAACATAAATAAAAGATAAAAATTTAGCAGTCGGATATTCCGACTGCTAATCAACATAATTTTTTATACACTTGTACATCCTGCTTATATTCTAATCAGATAACAGTTTTCCGAATCAGATGCAGAAATGACTCTCTTCACTTCATTGTCTTTTTCAAAAGCTCACAGAGTTCATCCACTACCGCATCATTTCCTTCCCTGATATCATCAACAACACAGGACTTTATATGTGCTGAAAGAAGCTCTTTATTAAAGGAATTCAGGGATGCCTGAACAGAACTGACCTGTATAAGTACATCAGGACAATACCTGTTTTCTTCTATCATCTTTTTGATCCCGCAGATCTGACCCTCTATCCGATTAAGTCTGGTAACCAGTGCCTTCACCTGTTCCGGTGTTCTTGGCTTATGCTTATGTCTTTCATTTTCATCTGCGCTGCAGCAACATGCCATGAAATATACCTTCCTTTTCAAAATCCCGAAGTCCCATGGACCTCTTCTGTCTAGTGTCACTTATACCATCCGGGGGTATATGTGTCAATGAATATTATATTTGCAGCTTATTCATATAATATAGAATTCAAGTGAATGACCGGAACATTTGTCATGCCTGATATTCAGTTAATGCACTTTCCTGTATCAAAAAACCTCCTTACCGGATGTCCGGTAAAGAGGGAACATATCAATCTTTAGATGATGCTGATATAATCAGGCTTTGTAATCGAAATTAGCACCCAGATCAAGATATGGATCAGGAATATCCTCCATAGTTTCCAAAACTGTCTCAGCTGCATCAATATTATCATCTTTTAATGCCCTTGAGAGATTGGCTATGGCAACCTTCTGAATATTCTGTGCATAATGCATCTGGGTTGCTGCAGCAGCAAGATTTAATGAAAAATAATTAGACATAATCCCACCTTTCTATTACTTGCCGATGCTTTATGGAGAGTGCATGAACAATTTTGTTCGAAGCCTCGACAAGATTTGTTATTCGTACGGGCGTAGTCTATTACTTAAAGCTTAAATGTCACTGAAAACAAAAAATATATTTGAAACTTATCAAAATATCAAACTAGCATCAAACTCTATAATTGAAATCAGACTCCGGCAAGGGCCAGGATACAATTTGCAGGAATTGTGAGAATAAGGCCTGTGCCCTCAACCATTTCCGGAGTGATGGCTACAAGAATAGGTCTTCCCAATTCGTCATAGTATGTGCACATGATAATGTCGTCTGCACATTGGCATACTTACATGAAATCATAACGTTTTCATCATGACCTGATGGCTGTTCCCAAATTTATTTATTTCTCAGATTCTTCACAAGAACGAGAACATTCTCATCCCCTTCTCTTTCATAAAGCACAGAATCCATAGACTTCTTCACCATAAAGATACCTAGTCCGCCAATGTCTCTGTCCTCGGCGCTGAGGCTGACATCGGGATCGGATTTCTCCAGGGGATTATAGGCTATGCCCTTGTCCCTGAACATAATCTGGATATTCTCCCCGGTTTCATCCATAGAAAGCGAAATCCGGGCATTTCCATGAAGATCGGGAGAAATCTTTTTATATGCATAATGAGCTATGTTTACAAAAATCTCTTCACAGGCAACGCTTATCCTCATCTCCATAGCCATACTGCAGCCCTGTTCGGAAAGATAATCACTTATAAAATCAAGAACCTTTTCAAGTTCCTCAGTCTCTGCGTTCACTGTGAGCTCACTTTTATTATTTTCAACTAAATTCATGGTAATGCTCCTATATCAACGAACCCTATATTCCCACATAAAATAATCATAACATAAACTGAAGAGCTTGTGGCAATATAAAGTTTTTTATATAATTTTCACAGCAATTATATAACTACAGCTGTTATGATGTACGGAAATGAACAAAAAACAGGCGGTGATGGTTATGAGCTTTTTATATGAATATTTCAAACATCCACGTAAAATAGGTGCAGTGGCTCCAAGCGGAAAGAATCTTTCACGAAAGATGATGAAACCGATAAATTTTGACACTGCAAAAGTCATAGTTGAATACGGTCCGGGAACAGGTTCCTTTACAAAGGAGCTTGTAGCAAAGAGAAGACCTGATACCGTGCTTTTTCTCATAGAACAGAATGAAGAATTCTGTAAACAGCTGTCCCATGAGTTCAGGGGAGAGAAAAATATGTATCTCATACACGGAAACGCCGAACATGTTGTGGAATACCTGAAGGCCTACGGTTTTGACCATGCGGATTACATCGTTTCTGGACTTCCTTTCACATCTCTTCCGGGAGAGATTTCCGACCATATTCTTAACGCCACCAAGAAAGCTCTGGGTGACAGAGGTGAGTTCATAACATTTCAGTACAGCCTTGTTAAGCGAGACTTTTTCGAGCGCTATCTCAGCATTAACGACACCCTGAAAGAAATGCTGAACCTGCCGCCGGCTTATGTATTTGTCATGAAGAACCGGAAACTTGCTATATGAAATATAAAGTGCAGCTGACTTATCATATTTTGTCAGCTGCACTTTTTTATCCGCTCAGGCAAGATTCATCATTCTGATGAGGAAAACCCATGCAAGACCATAATATGTAACTACCGCCACAAGGTCGTTAAGGGTGGTGATAAGCGGTCCTGAAGCAACCGCAGGGTCAATGTTCAGCTTATGGAAGAACATAGGCACCAGGGTACCCACAAGGCTTGAGATGACCATGGCGAGAAGCAGTGAGATACCAACGCAGGCCGAGATCAGAAATGCCTCATTCCATCCGTATCCCTTTACAACCGTGATGTATATTCCAAGGAAGATCACTGTCATGACTCCAAGGAGCATTCCGTTTCCGATACCTACCTTTGCCTCTTTTACAACCAGCATAAGCTTGTCTTTGCCCTTCAGATTCTCATCCATAAGAACACGGATGGTCACGGCAAGGGACTGGGTTCCCACATTTCCCGCCATATCAAGTATCAGGGACTGGAAACAGATGACAATGGGAAGAATCGCTACAACGCCCTCAAAGGCACCTACCACAGTGGAAACGAGCATTCCCAGGAACAGAAGCACTATGAGCCATGGAAGGCGCTTTTTGACGCTTTCTCCCGTGGTTTCACGAAGGTCCTCCTCCGAAGTGAGACCACCCAGCTTTGCGTAGTCATCTCCCAGCTCATCATCCACAGCTTCTATCACGCTCTGTGGAGTAAGTATGCCCACCAGTTTTTTATCTGAATTCAGGACCGGAAGAGAATCCTCTTCGTAGTCCTTTATTCTGTCGATACAATCGGAAATCTTTTCTTTATCCAGAAGGTACGGATATGAATAGGATATGATGGAGTCCAGTTCATCTGTTTTTCTGGCAATGATAAGGTCCTTAAGGTCTATGGTTCCGCAATACTTCCCGTCTTCGTCATTGACATAAATGGTTGAAATATTGTCATTTTCACCGGCCTGACGTATCAGCTCCTGAGTCGCCTCGGGTATGGTAAGATTCTTTTTTATCTCGATGTAGTTGGTGGTTATCAGGCTTCCGATTTCGTCATCATCATAGGAATTGATGAGGTTGATGTCCGCCTTTACATCTTCATCAAGGTAAGAGTTTATCTCGCTCTGTGTGCCTTCATCCAGCATCTCCAGAATGTCTGCAGCATCATCGGAATCCATCTCGTTGATGAAGGCTGCTATCTGCTTTGCTCCGAACTCCTTTATATATGGCTTTGGATCATCCACATAGGCAAAAACTTCGGAGCACCACTCTGTTCCAAGTATGGAGAACAGGCGTCTTCTTTCTGAAGGTTCAAGCTGTTCAAGGCTCTCTGCGATATCATTATCATGATAGTCTTCGAGCTTTGCTCTCAGTTCCGCATCGGAGCATCCGCTCCTTATAAGCTTTACTATATCGTTTACAAATACAGGTTCGTTCAATATCTCTTTATTCATTTCAAGCCTCCTCTCCGCCCTGAAAAAGGGCGCAAAAAATCCATCGCGTAATTACACAACAGATGTGAAATGTCGTGAAAATAAACGATGGATGAGACTTAATGAATATGAGGCAATAAAGCCTTACAGAATAAGGGTATACAAACAGACACTCTGAATACCCACAGTCTGTCCATCGTTATGAAATATTCGACTTCGACTATCACAACTGTCCATTTGTATCCTCCTTTTATTTATTAATGCAATGTGTTATATGCCGCATACAAGCTTATGACAATTTTTTGTCAATGTCAAATCGTGAAGATTTTCTTCAGGATCATCCCAGTGTTATGCTCTTGATAACCTGTCCCTCGAAATCATAAACTGTGAAATCATCACCGTCCAGAATCGCATAGCTGTTCGGATTTCCACCCTTTGGAAGTGATGTGCTTCCCGGATTCAGATGATAAAAGCTCTTTCCGTCCTTCTCAAGCTTTTCAGCCTTAAGTAAGTGGGTGTGACCATGAAGCAGTGCATCTCCGTCCATAATCGGAGGAAGTTCCTCCTCATTGAAGAGGTGACCATGTGTGGTGAAAATGGTATGTCCGTTAAGCACTAACACTGCATAATCAGACATGATAGGGAATTCAAGGACCATCTGGTCTATTTCCGCGTCACAGTTTCCACGTACTGCCCAGATACGGTCCTTCAAAGGATTAAGAATAGAAATCACATCTTTAGGTGAATAGTCTTTTGGGAGCTCGTTACGAGGTCCGTGATAGAGGATGTCACCCAATATAACAAGGCGCTCGGCACCGCTCTCGGAAAATGCTTCAAGAGTCTTTCTGCACCAGTATGCAGAGCCATGTATATCACTTGCGATAAAGTATTTCATTTTTCTTTCTCCTTTTAAATAATTTGATGGACCGTTTAACAAGGGTCAACTCTGGTTCTGATAACCAGAGTTGATTTCCCTTCGGGAAACGGTTTTTCTTTCAGAAAAACCGCCATGACGGTCAGAGTTTTTCTGAAGAAAAACTCTTCCACTGCCATATCGTTCCGGAGTTTTCCTGAAGGAAAACTCTATTCTACTTGGCCGTACCCGCTGGGTCCTCACCGGTTCTGAGACCGGTGAGGATTTTGCTTCGCAAAACAGTTTTTCTTTCGAAAAACTGCCATATCGTTCCGGAGTTTTCCTGAAGGAAAACTCCTACACTCACATTCTCTCAGGTGCGCTGAATCCCAGGGTGTTAATGCAGGTGTTGAGTACCTTCCATGTGAGCATGAGAAGAGCCATATAGCCCTGCTTCTTTGCTGTATCCTCTTCACTGAGGAACTTAACATCATGATAGAAGCTGTTGAATGCATTTGACACTTCATAAATATATGAACAGATACGGTGAGGAGCCAGATCCTTCCATGCGCCGTTTATCTCATCATGATATCTTGTGAGAAGTGTCTCCAGTGTCCGTCCGCTCTTATCTTCGATAGGAAGGATAGCGAAATCCACTGCATGATCCCTGATATAATCCTCTACCTTCACATCTCCTGATACACCCTGCTCCTCAATGAACTTACGGATGATAGAGCTTATACGAACGATGGTATAAAGGATATATGGTCCTGTATTTCCTTCAAATGAAGTAAACTTATCAAGATCAAAGATGTAATCCTTTGTAGCCTGGTTGCTGAGATCTCCGTACTTAAGAGCTGCAAGTCCAACGATGGAAGCGATGTTCTTTGCCTCTTCCTCTGTTATCTCATCACCTCTTGATTCTCTGATTCGCTCATAAACCTTATCGTTTGTCTCTCTGATGAGGTTCTCAAGACGGAGAACACCGCCCTCACGGGTCTTAAATGGCTTTCCGTCCTTACCGTTCATGGTACCGAATCCGATAAACTTAAGCTCCTCCTCAGGTCTCACAAAGCCTGCCTTTCTTGCTACTCTGAAGAACTGGGTATAGTGAAGAGACTGACGGCTGTCAGCAATGTAAATGTATCCGTCCGGCTGATACAGCTTTTCACGCTCGATGATGGTACCAAGATCTGATGTGGCATAAAGAGCACCACCATCTGACTTACGAACCATACATGGAGGAATCTCCTTAGGATCTGATTCTTCGCAAACATCTACAACGAGAGCTCCCTGTGACTCATAGGCAAGTCCCTTGTCCTGAAGATCCTGAATAAGTCCCGGAATATAAGGCTGGGCATCACTCTCCCCCTTCCAGAGGTCGAAATGTACATCCAGATTTCCATAGTTCTTCTTAAGGTCTGCAACAGAAACTGCCATGATCTTCTTCCATACCTCACGGTACTTGGGATCACCCTCCTGAAGCTTAACAGTTGCTGTATGAGCACGCTCTGCAAACTCAGGGTTCACGAGAGTACCGTCCTCATTCTTATCCTTTGCCTTTTTAGAAGCAAATGGGTAGATTTCCTCAAGCTGTGAGATATTGAGATCTTCATCAAGCTGTCCTCTGTCCTCAAGCTCAGCGATGATAAGTCCCATCTGAAGTCCCCAGTCACCGAGATGAACATCACCGATGACCTCATTACCCTGCTGCTTTGCCATACGCTTGATGGTCTCGCCGATAACAGCCGAACGAAGGTGACCTACATGAAGAGGCTTGGCAACATTGGCTCCGCCGTAGTCAACGATGATTTTCTTTCCCTCATGGGCATCCAGACCCAGATCCTCATGGAATGTCATCTCATTAAGATATTTCTTAACCAGCTCTCCTGAGAGGTTAATGTTTATAAATCCCGGCATTACGGCTGTGACCTCTGAAAACATGACGGTATCGTCACGCTTCATGTCCTTAAGTTTCTCAACAACCTCATTTGCGATATCTATGGGCTTCTTATGATACTGCTTTGCGCCTGCCATGGCACCGTTGCACTGATACTCACAAAGATCAGGACGATTGGATATAGTTATTTTTCCAAGTTCTGAATCATAGCCTGCAAGTGCGAAACCCGTTCTTACAGCATCTCCTATAACATTAAGTATTGTAGTCAATGTAAAACTCCTTTTTAATTTTTATAAAAAAAAGGTTTCCTTTCGGGAAACCTTTCTCAAAACGGAGATTTCTCCGTAAATCTTTATTCAGGATATATTAGCCACGAGACTCGTACTGACCTGTCTGTGTAGAAACGATAACCTTGTCTCCGATGTTTACGAAAAGAGGTACCTGAATCTCTACGCCTGTCTCAAGTGTTGCAGGCTTTGTAGCACCTGTAGCTGTGTTGCCCTTTACACCCGGCTCAGTGTGAACAACCTCAAGAGTAACCTTAAGAGGTGGCTCTACTGCAAATACCTTACCCTGGTAAGAATCAACACGAACTGTCTCGTTCTCCTTAACGAACTTCATTGAATCAGCAATCTCATCATGTGAAAGTGCGATCTGCTCGAATGTCTCAGGGTTCATGAAGTTGTACATCTCACCATCATCGTAAAGATACTGCATATCCTGTCTGTCGATATGTGCTGGCGGGAACTTCTCTGTTGGACGGAATGTACGCTCTGTTACACCACCGTTGATAACGTTCTTAAGCTTTGTTCTTACGAAAGCTGCTCCCTTACCTGGCTTAACGTGCTGGAACTCAATGATCTGAACAACCTGGCCGTCGATCTCGAGTGTGACACCGTTTCTGAAATCACCTGCTGATACCATAAAATCCTCCTAAATAATGAAACCACCGAATATTTCTATTCTGTTTTTATCTAATTTTTATTAAATAATAGTGCTTTGTGGCTTCATAATAAGCCTCTACTGGCATTCAAGCTCACAAAATACTGACATATTTTAATATATAAGTATTATTATTGCAAGACTTTTCTGAAAGCATATTTGTTTTAGACCTTTAGACCTTTAAGCTTTCAACAGTACGAGAGAACCCGTGTCTTTAAATCAGAGTCTTAATTAATGCCTGTTTTATGAAAATCTGTATACTGTCCTGCTCTTCGCTGTCTCTCCGCCCTTTATGACAGGCTGTGCGAACCGAGGTACATTGATCGCATTTGGGAAGTACTGTGTTTCCAGACATACACCGCCGCGATGAGGTATCTTCTCACCCTTCAATCCTGTTACATCACCCTTAAGGAAGTTTCCTGTATACACCTGAAGCCCAGGAAGTGATGTATAGACCTCCATATTACGTCCGGTTTTGTCGTCATGAAGCTCTGCAGCGAAAAATACATCCATGTTTTCCTGAGAATATCTCTTGCAGACATCCTTATGTGAAAGCACGTAATTATGGTCATAACCACCGGTATATTTTAGTTCCTCGAAATCAGCATCAATCCTGTATCCGATTTTGCATGAGGCACGAAAATCCATCGGTGTACCGGAAACAGAGCATATATCACCATCCGGAATTGACTCTTTTCCTCCGGGAGTAAAGCATTCAGCATCAACCTTAAGCATTCCGGAAAGAATAGTTGTATCTTCCCCAAGATTAAAGTAAGAATGATTTGTGGGATTGAACAGAGTATCCACATCACTCTTTCCTTCATAATCGATGATCAGTGCATCATCCTCTGTAACAGTATATGTGACGCAAAGATGCATCTCACCCGGAAATCCCATATCACCATCGGGACTTTCAATTTCAAAAGTCACGCTGTTATCGGTAACCGTGCTTATCTTCCAGTCACGGAAGCAAAGACAGTCCTTACCGCTATGGAGATTATTGTTACCGTCATTTTTCTCAAGATCGTAGGTCTTGCCGTTTAATGTGAACCTGGCGCCGCCTATTCTGTTGCCGACACGTGCCACACATGCCCCAAAATAGTATGGATTTGTTTCATATAACGATTTATCCTCATACCCAAGCACCAGATGTCTGTCTCCGTTACCTTCTTCATAAGTAATATCTTCTACCGTAGCTCCGAGGCTCAGAACTTTAACTGTTACTTTAGTTCCTTTAATATAAACTCTTTCAACTTCTCTGCCTGATGGCAGTGTAAATTTCTCCTTTTTCATACTTTTCCCTCCAATAAATAAGGAACCCCCCTTTTCGGACGGTTCCCCAGAAACAAAACAAGATACTTCTCTATATCAAATCAATCTATGCATGAAAAAATCACGCTCAAAATCTTATATTGCCAGAGTCAATGTTTCGTTGTTAATGTATATTATTTCAATGCATCCTTAACCTGCTCTGCGATACCAACAGCATCAAGCTTATACTTATGAAGCAGTTCCTTCGCCGGGCCTGATTCTCCGAATACATCCTGCATTCCTATCTTGGTTATCTTCACAGGGTACTTTTCAGAAAGAACCTCTGAAACTGCAGATCCAAGACCTCCGATTACAGAATGCTCTTCTACTGTAAAAATCCTTCCTGTCTTT
Organism: Oribacterium sp. P6A1; assembly: GCF_000702885.1. Classification (GTDB taxonomy): domain Bacteria; phylum Bacillota; class Clostridia; order Lachnospirales; family Lachnospiraceae; genus Oribacterium. The sequence goes on from NZ_JNKO01000001.1 coordinate 268,657, forward strand.
TTAGCAGCAGCGAGTACAAGTTCCTCATCCAGCGGCTTGATAGTATGAATATTTATCACCTGAACGCTGATGTTTTCTTTTGAAAGCAGCTCTGCCGCATCCAGAGACTCAGAAACCTCGAGACCTGTAGCTATGATAGTGCAGTCACTTCCGTCACGAAGCTCTACACCCTTTCCAATCTCAAACTTATAATCAGGCTTATCATTGATAACAGGCACTGCCAGACGGCCAAAACGGAGATATACAGGGCCTTCATGCTCATATGCTGCAAAAACAGCGGCTCTTGCCTCAACAGCATCAGATGGGTTGATGATTGTCATGCCAGGGATTGCACGCATGAGAGCGATATCTTCGTTACACTGGTGTGTGGCTCCGTCCTCTCCTACTGAAATACCTGCATGAGTAGCACCGATCTTGACATTGAGCCTTGGATATCCGATGGAATTACGTACCTGCTCAAAAGCTCGTCCTGCTGCAAACATAGCAAAAGAACTGATAAAAGGTACATATCCGCAAGTCGAAAGACCTGCTGCCATGGATGTCATGTTACACTCTGCGATACCGCAATCTATATGACGCTCAGGAAATTCCTTTTTAAACACGCCTGTTTTGGTGGCTGCTGCAAGATCCGCATCAAATACAATGACATTTTCATGCTGCTTACCAAGCTCAACCAAAGCATTTCCATAACCATCTCTGGTAGCAACTCTCTTTACTTCTGACATAACGCTTTACCTGCTTTCTCCAATTCTTCCATGGCAATCTTGTACTCTTCATCATTAGGAGCTTTACCATGCCAACCAACCTGATTCTCCATATAGGATACGCCTTTACCCTTTAATGTCTTGGCAATGATAACTGTCGGCATACCCTTGGTCTCTCTGGCTTCTTTAAATGCTGCGCGGAGCTCGTCAAAATCATTACCGTTTTCTACATTGATAACATGGAAATTGAAAGCTCTGAACTTCTCATCTATAGGATAAGGTGAACATACTTCACTCACAGCACCGTCGATCTGGAGATTGTTGTTATCCACAATTACAACCAGGTTATCCAGTTTTCTGTGACCTGCAAACATCGCAGCTTCCCAGATCTGTCCTTCCTGAATCTCACCATCTCCTGTTAATGCATACACGCGGTAATCCTTTTTTGAAAGCTTACCTGCAAGTGCCATACCAACAGCTGCTGAAACGCCCTGTCCCAGAGAGCCTGATGACATATCTACTCCTGGAATGTGCTTCATATCAGGATGTCCCTGCAGATAACTTCCGGTATGACGAAGTGTCAGAAGATCTTCAACCGGAAAATATCCTCTGTTTGCAAGTGCCGCATAGTATCCAGGAGCAGTATGTCCCTTTGAAAGAACAAATCTGTCTCTGTTCTCATCTTTCGGATTCTCCGGATTTATATTCATCTCTTCAAAATAAAGAAATGTAAATATCTCTGCCGCAGAAAGTGATCCACCCGGATGACCTGCCTTTGCACTATGTGTCGATGATACAATGCCTTTTCTGACATTCACAGCCATCTTCTGTAATTCTATATTTTCCATCTACATACCTTCCTTTTTAAATGTCATTGAGCCTTATCTCCTTTAAAAGCATGTTTGCAACTATTTCTCTATGATACACACACATAGAACAAATTGGCTACACATTTTCTCAAAAAAAACAGAAAGGCTTTTACTCTCCAAAAACTGCTATATAGTCTTTCTTGAATTTTTCGATACCGGCATCAGTAAGCGGATGTTTTGTCATAGCTTCGATAACCTTGTAAGGAATGGTTGCGATATCAGCTCCGGCAAGAGCACAATCAGTTACATGTATCGGATTTCTGATTGATGCTGCAATTATCTCTGTCTCATATCCATAGATGTCAAAAACCTGTGCTATCTCACGGATGAGATCAACACCACGCACACTTATATCATCAAGACGGCCGAGAAATGGTGATACATATGTAGCTCCGGCATTGGCAGCAAGGATAGCCTGGTTAACATTGAAGATCAAAGTTACATTGGTTTTGATTCCTTCCTTAGAGAGAACATTGGTGGCCTTTAAGCCTTCAACGGTCATAGGAATCTTAACTACCATGTTAGGATGGATCTTGGCGATTTCACGGCCTTCTCTGATCATGCCCTCAGCATCTTCAGTTGTTGCCTTAACCTCACCACTGATAGGACCATCTACGATAGAAGTGATCTCGCGGATTACTTCATTGAAATCACGTCCTTCCTTTGCGATAAGTGAAGGATTGGTAGTAACTCCGCAGATTACTCCCATATCATTTGCTTTTTTAATTTCCTCAACATTTGCAGTATCAATAAAAAATTTCATAACTTCCTCCATTTGTTTTTAACGTCTCATCATAAATGAGCGGCAGAACTCCTGCCACTCACTTATTATAGCTTTAATTTGATGTTTTAAATTATTGAATGATCATTTATTTGAAAGGATTCTCTGTAGGATATGGCAGAGATGCAGGCTGGTTGTAGTTGAGATCCTCTACAGGTACGCCGATATACTTGAACAGATCATAGAGTGCACTTCCGTAATGTCCAAAAGCAACTGCACCGTGATGCGGATAGTTCTTCTCGATCAGAACGTGGCGATAGAATCTGCCCATCTCAGGTATTGCAAATACTGCAATACTTCCAAAGGAACGAGTAGCAACAGGAAGTATCTCACCTTCAGCAACATATGCACGGAGAAGTCCGTCTGAAGTACTCTGTAAACGATAGAATGTTATCTCACCCGGAGCGATGTCACCCTCAAGTGTACCATTTGTAACCTCTTCAGGAAGTGAACGAGCCATGATCTTCTGGTTTCTCATCTCACATGAAGACATTTTCTTAGAGCAGGTATTGCCGCAGTGGAAGCCCATGAACGTATCACTGTGCTTGTAGTCAAACTTGCCCTCTATGGATTCCTTGTACATATCCTTAGGTACGGAATTGTTTATATCAAGAAGTGTTACGATATCATCACTTATGCAGGTTCCGATAAACTCTGAAAGAGCTCCATAGATATCAACCTCACAGCTTACAGGAATGCCACGGCCTGTGAGACGACTGTTAACATAGCAAGGAACAAATCCGAACTGTGTCTGGAATGCCGGCCAGCATTTTCCTGCAATAGCTACATACTTGCGATATCCCTTATGTGCATCGATCCAGTCAAGAAGTGTAAGCTCATACTGAGCAAGCTTACGAAGGATTTCCGGCTTCTTGTTGCCTGTGCCGAGCTCCTCTTCCATATCCTTAACAACACTGTCGATTCTATCATCATCAGCATGCTTGTTAAAGGCTTCAAAAAGGTCAAGCTCTGAATTTTCTTCAATTTCTACACCAAGATTGTAAAGCTGCTTGATAGGAGCGTTACATGCAAGGAAATTCTGTGGACGAGGTCCGAAAGAAATTATCTTCAGCTCAGAAAGACCGACCATGGCCTTTGCAATAGGAACAAACTTGTGAATTTCCTCTGCGAGATCCTCTGCATCACCTACAGGATTTTCAGGGATAAATGCCTTGACATTTCTGAGTCTCAGATTGTAGCTTGCATTTAAGAGACCGCAATAAGCATCTCCTCTTCCATCCTGTAAGGAATCCTGTGTCTCCTCAGCTGCTGCAAGGAAGATCTTTGGACCGTCAAAATGCTTTGCAAGAAGTGTTTCTGAAATCTCAGGTCCGAAATTTCCGAGATATACACAGAGGGCATTGCAGCCTGCCTTCTTGATGTCTAGAAGCGCCTCAACCATCTGTATCTCGCTCTCAACGATACAAACAGGGCACTCATAAATCTCCTTTGTGTCATACTTCTTTCCATATGCAGCTACAAGAGCCTTACGACGCTCTACTGAGAGGCTCTCAGGAAAACAGTCACGGCTTACAGCCACGATACCAATCTTTACTTCAGGTACATTTGCAAAACTCATATTATCTCCATTCCGTTGCCCATCAGGCAGCACTTACCAATATCATTTGATATTTGAAGTGAATCACAAGATCTTTGTCACTCACATTTTTTTACTTTTTCGACTCACATAAAACAGTGTCATAAACGTGTGACGTATCAAATAAAGTGCATCATACTATTCAGATACACTTACATATAATGTTCAAAGTTTCCCATATACATCCTTAAGTGCCGGATAGAGCTTACGGAAACTCCGGTATCTTTCTTCATATTTCTTAACAAGCTCAGCGTCAGGTTCGCAGGTACTCTTCACTGATACGATGGCATTGGCCGCATCCTCAACAGTTGCATATTTTCCATCAGCTACCATCGCAAGCATTGCGCCGCCCATACCAGGGCCCTCCTCACAGTTCGGGATATCGATGCTGATGTTCAGGATATTGGCTATCATCTTCTGCCATAAAGGACTCTTGGCACCTCCGCCGCAGATCATGGAATGTTCAAGACTTATACCCGCTGACCTTGCAGCTTCATACATATCCCTTGTGGCAAATGCTACGCCCTCAAGGACTGCCTGAACCATATCCTCTCTTTTTGTATCAAGGCCCATTCCGACAAAGGCGCCTCTCGCCATCGGATCATTCCATGGACTTCTTTCACCCATAAGATACGGCAGGAAGTAAACATGGTTTTCACCAAGCTTAACTATATCTTTCTGTTCCTCAGCATACCTGTCGGTTTTCAGAATATTGTCCATCCACCATTTATTGCAGGAAGCTGCTGAAAGCATGCACCCCATGAGATGATACTTTCCATCTGCATGGGCAAATGCATGAAGCGCATTGTTTGCATCAACCCTGAAACAATCCGATGTGATAAAGATGGTCCCGCTGGTTCCAAGGGAAATGTTACACTTGTTCTTTCCAACGGTTCCTGTACCTACTGCTGCCGCAGCATTATCACCTGCTCCTGCTGCAATCACAACATCCCGCTTCATACCAAGGCTGTCTGCAATCTCAGATTTAAGATATCCGACTGCCTCATAGCTCTCATAAAGTTTCGGAAGTATGTCTTTTGTAATTCCGCAAAGTTCACACATAGGCTCTGACCAGCATTTATGCTCCACATCCAGAAGAAGCATTCCTGATGCATCGGAATAATCTGTAGAGAAGCTTCCTGAAAGCTTATATGCAAGATAATCCTTAGGTAACATTATTTTTTTTATTTTTGCAAAAAGCTCAGGCTCATGTTTCTTCATCCAGAGGATCTTTGGTGCGGTAAATCCGGCAAATGCTATGTTTCCCGTATAACCGGAAATCACCTTCTTACCGATAGTCTCGTTAAAGTAAACAACCTCTTCCTGCGATCTGCCATCATTCCATAGAATTGCAGGTCTGATAACATTGTCATCCTCATCCAAGGCGACAAGTCCATGCATCTGCCCGCCGAAACTGATTCCCGCTATTTCCTTGGGATCAACTGCATGAACCAGTTTCTTTAATCCATCAAGAGTCTGCCTGTACCAGTCCTCCGGATTCTGCTCGCTCCAGCCAGGCTGAGGAAATGAAAGCTCATACTCTCTTGAAACCACATTTTCGATCTTACCGTCTTCTCTCATGAGAAGAAGTTTCACAGCCGAGGTTCCAAGGTCAATTCCTACATAGTACATATTTTTTACCTATCCCCTTATATCAGTTCTTTAAAAAAGTTTCTTCTTTAGCTGCTCCCCGCAAGCAAAGGGTCCCGCAATCGGACATACTTCCCTGTGATCACCAAAGTAGTCTTCATTGAAAATGATCTCACTGCCGTCCGGATTTTCAAATCGCATCTCCGGTTCAAATGCATAGCCCAAAGTGGCTGTTGAAACGGTTCTTACATTCTTTTCAGGAAGATACTCATAAAGGTTTGTCTCAAGAACCGGTTCTTTATCGCTGCCTGTCAGCCTCCATTTGACCTTATGTGCATCATCCACATAGGCGTCCTTTTCCATATCGCCGCTTTCTGCACCGTTGAAATACAGATTGCCTGCTGCATCCACAGGGAAATGCTCATAATATTTATCCTTGGCACCCTCATCGGAAAACTTCCACGGGCCAAAATTCTTTAAGTACTCTTCTGTTGTGGGATATCCGTTATAAACAGAAAGACCGCACACAAAATTGTATTCCTTCTCTGTCTTGGTTTCCTTTGCGTAATCCTTATAATCCTGAAGGATGTCGGGCTGGAGGAAGATGTTGTTGTAGAAACGCATATCACCGTGATTAAAGGTCATAAAGCCTGCCACATCTGTCTTGTGAGGCACATGATATGGCGTATAACGTGGTGTAGGAAGATATGCACCTCCGTTTTCAACTCCGGCATCAACATAAGTGATAGCCCCGCCTATCAGATTATGAACACAGGCTATACCCTGAGCACTGATACGCATTGACAGTGGTGAAAGGAACAGATTGTTGTCGAGAAGTGTGGGGCCATGAGATACCTCTACCCAGATATCCTCACCAAGTCCCAGAAGACTTGTGATCTTTATGCCCTTCGGCGGCGTATTGTCATGGAAAAGGCTCTGTGTGACCCTTGTTCCCTGTGCCTGCCAGTCAAGCCACATTCCTCTTGTGCAGTGATGTATATGATTTCTGCGGAAGATAACATCGATTGCAGCATGCATCTTTATACCGCCGATTTCCGCTCCGGCGAGATCCTGCTTATTGTTGATGTTATGTATATGATTATCCTCGATAATAGAAAAGGCTCCGCCAAGATGACCTACGATACCGGTCTGTCCGCAATGATGTATATGACAGCGGCGGATGATATGTGAACCTACTGTCTCCTTTGACCATCCTTCATTGACAGCCTGCATCACACAGTCTCTCTGTGTCTGAGTGCCATCCTTCAGGCCGAAGCGTGTCCACTTGTTGTCATTTTCAGGCTGAAGATACTTTCCGAGACTTATTCCCGAGCATCTTGAATCACTGATCTCGCAATCCTCGATGATCCAGCCCTTTGACCAGTGAGGCCCCACCATTCCGTCCTGATATGCAGTTGGCGGTGCCCAGGTGGTTGCTGCTTGTTTGATAGTAAATCCGGAAACTGTAATATAGCCTATCCCCTCTTTCGATGGCATAAAGCAGTTTCTGCGGACATTAAACTCCATATCATGCTCTCTCGGATCTGCTCCGAGGTTTACATAGATCAGAGTATCATTGCCATCCTGCTCCGTATACCATTTGCGTACAGAAACCTCTTCAGGTTCCCATGACATAGGAGCCGGTTCCGGATTCAGAAGCTCCTCTTTCTTCATTACCTCGTAAAGCTGTACCCCATCCATATAGACTTCACCGGTATGTACAGGAAGCTCTGCAAAGTACCAGTCTCCCTTTACCATAGTTGTGTAAGGATTGTAATCACCGAAAAGTCCATTGCCGATCCGAGCCACATAAACATTTCCTTCAGCATGCTCCCATCCCGTAAGCTTTTCTGCGCCTGTGATTACTGCCTCCCCGGGTTTTTCCGAACGATATACGATACGTGCTTCCTGTGTTCCTGCGTGAGCTGGATTTACATACTCACGGTAAACTCCGGGAGCTACTATTATTTCATCACCTGGCTTTGCTATCATTGCCGCCTCGGAAATCTTTTTGAAAGGTCTCTCTTTAGTGCCATCACCACTTCTGAAGGCTTTCTCTGACACATGATATACCATATTGTTTTTTCCTTCTCTTTCATTTATTTTTCTTCCGGTTCTCAGGAGACCGTAAGATAAAGCATTACTTAAGCTTTTGATCCGCTGTATATTTCACTCACTCAACCCATCCGGGTATAAGAATAGACGGATTCACGCCTACAGATTTTTTAAAGGCCTTACTGAAATAGTAAATATCCGAAAAGCCGCATTGCTCCGCAACCTGAGATACACTGTACTCTCCGCTGTAAAGCATATTTTTGGCTACCTCCATACGGATCTCCATGAGTTTTTGATTAAAACTCACCCCTGTGATTTTTTTAAATATATTGCCGTAATAGTTTGGATGAAGACCGTAGTGTTCCGCAGCCCCTGTGATACTGAGAGGCTCGTGAAAATGCTGTTTCATATACTTGATGGTTTCGGTAATACGGGGATCCGCCTGTTCACTCAGTTTCTTTTCATAGACTGACATCACCTCCGCCACATAAAGGCATGCAAGTCCCCGGGCTTTAAGCTGATACCCCGGCTCTCTGCCTGTCCAGACCACTTCAAGATCATGCAGTATTTCCAGTACCTTCGGCTGCTGACGAATGTTTGTGATAGTATCAAGCGGCAGCTGTACATCCTGTCCCTGTGTATCTTTAAACATCAAATTTACAGCGTAGCATTCCATCAGATCATCGGTGACACACTCTGCCTGCCGTCGTGATCCTTTTGGAATGTAGATGATATCTCCTGCTTTTGCTATATAGGTCTTGTCATTGATGTGATAGACTGCCGCTCCCTTTACAACATAGGTGAAATCAGTGAAGGGAATCGTCATTGGTGTAATGCACCATTCCGGGGTGCATTTTCTGTGAATGAAATAATGCACCTCCGGAACGAGATTGCTGTAGTTGTATACGTTCATAATTTGTGTTTTTAACCCTTTACGCCGGATGCTGCTATACCTTCTGTGAAATACTTCTGCGCTACAAAATAAAGGATGATAGCCGGTAACAGTGCGATGAAAGACATTGCCAGAATCTGATTCCATGCTACTACACCACTTGAAGTATCTACGGACATCTTAAGTGCCAGTGATACAGGATACTTCACAAGGCTTGTGATATAGATAAGGGGTCCCAGGAAATCATTGAAACTCCAGATAAACTGGAAGATAAGACAGCTTACAATGGTCGGTTTAAGTATAGGCAATATGATAAGGATAAGACGCTGGAACGAATTACATCCGTCCAGAGTTGCCGCTTCATCAAGATAGGTCGGTGTTGATCTCAGGAACTGGATGATCATGAACACAAAGAAAGGTTCATTGGCAAAAACCGAGGTAGCGATCAACGGTACATAAGTATCCAAAAGGCCGAACTTTTTCCACATAAGGTACAGCGGAATGCGGATAACTACCTGTGGCAAAAACAGGGTGGACATAAACAGCGCGAAAAGAATCTTTTTGAAAGGAAACTCAAATCTCGCAAACCCGTATGCCACCAGTGTGCTGGATGCTACCGTAAAGAAAAGCTTTGGAATTACATACATAAAAGTATTTAGATAGTATTTTCCGAAATTATATTGTGTTCTTGTGTGCCAGCCATCCTGATATGCCTTAAAGTCAATATGGGACGGTATAAAGTTTATGGATGTGAAGATCTCACTGTTGTCCTTGAAGGTTCCGCCGATAAGCCAAAGAATAGGATAGATCATGATGAAAGCCCCGATCGTAAGGACGATGTATCTTATCACCTTACTGATCTGTTCATTTCTCTGTCTCAGTAATTCTCTGGATATCTTTTTATTATCTGTACTCATCATATCAGCCCTCACCTGAATGGTATTATTGTCCATTTTCATAGCATCAACCCTCATCTGAATAGAATACCCATTTATCCTGCGTATAGAACAGAATCATTGTAATTACCACAATAATGCTGAACAGAACCCAGCTTGCTGCACTTGCATAACCCATCCTGTAATACTTGAACGCATTGTCATAGATAAACATGGAAGTCATGTAGGTTGCATTCAAAGGACCGTTTCCTGTTACAAGATATGGACCATTGAACTCCTGGAATGCATTGTTTAACTGCATGACCAGATTAAAGAAAATTGTTGGTGTGATGAGGGGTACTGTTATTGTGAAAAACTGACGTATCTTTCTGGCACCGTCTACATCAGCAGCCTCGTAGAGCTCCTTGGGAACATTTTTCAATGCTGCAAGGAAGATAAGCATTGAAGAACCGAACTGCCATATCTTAAGAAGTATGATTATGGTCATGGCTCCCGAAGGGTTTGAAAACCAGCCTATAGGGGCTATACCGAATTTACCGAGGATGAAATTTACCACTCCGTTCTGCTGGAACATAAATCTCCAAAGTACAGCTACTGCAACGTTTCCGCCAAGGATTGACGGTATATAATAGGCCGTTCTGTAAAAACGTATGCCCTTCAGTTCAAAATTCAGTATAAAAGCTACTATAAGTGAAAATGCAAGCTGTAAAGGCACTGTCAGCAGTGTGTAAAAAAAGGTGTTATTCAGGGTTTTGATAAAATCCTTTTGAGTGAACAGTGTAAGGTAATTCTTTATTCCCACAAAGTTGGCAGAACCGATGAGGTTGTAATCTGTAAAGCTTGTTGCCAGAGCATTTAAAAAGGGATAAGCCGTCAGAAAGATAAATCCCACAAGCCATGGAAGAATGTACAAAAGGCCGACTTTACTTTTTTTCATAGATATTCTCCTGAAACCATACTGCCGGAGCCTGTCCGGCAGCATATTAATTTTTATCAATTACTGATTCTGAGCCTTCAGTGTTTCAAGTGCAGAAGCATTGGCCTCATATATAGCCTTTCCGCAATCCTCAGCAGAAATCTGACCGTACTCAAACTGTTCGTAATTATCCTGATATGCCTTGTTGAAGTCAGCAGATTCAAAGAACGCTACCTCATTGATTACCTGAGCCTTTGCTGTAAACTCATAGGCTTCCTTAACGATATCTGTGATCTGTCCATCCTCTTCCAAAGTCTTCTGTGCAGCCTTAGATGCCACCATGCCTCTCTTTGTGCCCATGAGCTTAACTCCCTCAGGATCATTCAGAATATACTGAAGGAACTTTGCGGCCTCCTTTGTGTTCTTGCAGTTCTTGTCGATGGCGAGAAGCAGTGAAGGCTTTGCCATAGTTCCGGTAAACTTGGCATTATCAATAGTCGGAAGCTCAGCGATAACCAGTGAATCACCTTTTTCCTTTAATGTTGCTTCATTGGATGCAACACCGCCGGTCCACTCCATAACACCGAGATATCCTGCATTAAGGAACTTCTCATTCTGTGCTACTGACTTAGGATCGTTGCCGACATTTTCCACATAGTCCTCTCTTGAACAGAAAACATGCTTGTCAGCCATATCCTTATACCACTTTACAGCCTCTGTATAATCGTCTGCTGTCCAGTTCATGGTGTAATCATCATTGAACTCTCCCTTACCTGTCTTCTGCTGAAGATAATAGGTTGCCGCAAAACGGATAGTGGGACTTACTACAAGGTAATTGTCAGGATCCTTTGCTGTTACGATAGCTGCATCCTTCTCATAATCCTCAAATGTCTTGGGAAGTTCTGTGATACCGTATCTTTCAAAGGCTGACTTGTTTAAGTAAAATCCCATGGTGTTCTGTCCGTATGGGATTGCTTCCTGAACTCCGTTCATCATACCTGTTTTCAGGAAGGCTTCATCGTACTGGGAAAAATCAAAGCTGTCTTTAATGGTGCTGAGATCAAGGAATCCGTCGCCCTTTGATCCAAAGGTTGCAAGCCAGTCGAAATTCAGTGTCATGACCTCTGCATTGGTTCCGCCTACATAACGTGTCGCAAAGGTCTCCTGCAGATTGTCAAAGCCTGTGGGTTCTCCGGTTATGGTTATGCCCTCGCCGTTGGTACTGTTGAACTGATCGATTGCCTGCTGTGTTGCCTGATGACGATCATCATTGCCCCACCATGAGAAACGAAGCTGTACTCCGTCTCCGGATGCTGCCTGCTGTGATGAGCCGGCACCTTTAGATGCTGCAGGCATTTCATTGGTTGTACTGCATCCCGCAAGTAATGATACTGCCATAGCTGTTGCCACTATTCCTGATACTCTTCTTTTCATTTCATTTATTCCTCCATTATTGAGCTTTAATACTCATTTTTTAAAATTCACTGAAAACATCAATCATAGATTTTTCTATGCTGTTCATCCTGTATTCCGGACTTACGATAGAAATAAGTGTTTATGGTATCTCTCCACTCTGTTGCTGCAGCAAGCTGTCTCTCAGCTCTCTCCAGTATGTTGTCATAATCCGTGTCCCTGATTTTTCCCTTCAGGCTTCTGATAAAATCCAAATACTTTTCCACAGCTTCAACACCTTTAAAGTGTGTATCGTAAATGTGCTGTATCACTGTCTTTCCGGAATGTAAAACGTGATTGTAAGGTACATGATGCATAAACAGGAGCAGTTCATCCGGACAGGTTTTCAAATCTTCATATTCTTTAAACCGTCTGTCCGAATAACGTCTTGTATATCCGGTTCCCGATGAAAGGCTTCGTTCACGCCCTACCCCGTTTCTGTCGGCACAATGATAAGTTCCCCATCTGTCATATTCATATCCGTCAACATCAACTCCGTAATGTACGTTAGGCTTGCACATGAAGCCGACTCCCAAAGGACAGGTATAATCCTCGTAGGTATCCCTTGATGTCATAAGCATACGGACCATGCCCTCTTCATCCTTCTCATCAAGAGAAAAGCACAATCTCACAAAGCGTCTTGCTATTTCATCTGATGTTAATGCATTATTCCAGCACATAAGACCGTATCCGAACAGATTGGCCTGCGCCATTTTGTTGCCGGTCCAGTTCTCATCCATGCCAACATTGACTACCGCAGCGATACCGCTGTTTTTCTTTACCGGAGAGCAGTCTCTCACTATGTCCTTCACCAAAGATGAGCCTTCATATTTGGTATCAAAGTCCATAACCTCCTTCCACATAGGAAGCAGATAACACTGATCTATCTGATGTCCGGTGTACTCCTGAGTGATCTGGAACTCTATAATCTGATTGGTTTTATGAAGCACTCCAAACAGTGGTGATACCGGTTCACGGATCTGAAAATCTATGGGTCCGTTTTTGATCTGAAGTATGACATTATCAGAAAACTCACCATCCAGAGTGCTGAACAAGTCATAGGCTGCATTGGCACGGTCCAGGCTCCTGTCTTTCCAGGACTGCTGACAGTTATAGACGAAGCATCGCCATATGATGATCCCCCCATGTGGTTCGATGGCTTCCGCAAGCATATTGGCTCCATCCGAATGAGTTCTGTTGTAGGTAAACGGTCCCGGCTCTCCCTCCGAATCAGCCTTCACCAAAAACCCTCCAAACTGAGGGATTTCCCGATATATGGCATCAATGGTCTCTGTCCACCATTTTTTAACCCTGGTGTCACATGGATCCGCCGTATCCAATCCTCCTGCAATTATAGGGGCTGCAAAATTAATTGATAAAAACAGCCTAATTCCATAAGCTTCGAAGATATCCGCTATTTTTCTTATATGCTGAAGTGCAGGTTTCTCTACAAAGAACACTTCCAAATGATGTACATTAACATTGTTTATGGAAACTGCATTAATTCCTACCGAACACAGAAGTCTTGCATATTGAGTGATGAGGTCTGAATCATCCCGGAATTCATTGTGATCATAAAATATCGATCTGCCCGCGTAGCCTCTCTCGATGGTCCCGTCGAAATTGTCCCAATGGTTCAGCATGCGAATGCTCTGGTCCGGTACAGATCTATATGGAAAAGCAGCTTCTCTCCTGCCCGCGATCATCTCATAAAGGGAAAACAGACCATATAGATAACCCTTTTCTTCGGATGCATAGATCTTTACTGTTCCGTCCCGCTCCTTATCAATGGTGAATCCCTCTCCGAGATCATCTTCTGTTTTTACAAACTGAAGCTTTCCCTCATGAAGTGCTGTTTCAGCTGCATTTGGAAATAACCTAGATACTTCTTTACAGATTGTTTCATGAATCTTCAATGACACATCCCCTGTAAAATCATCTATGGAATATGTTGAAAATCGATCCGGAATAGCTGTAACAAGCCAGCATTTATCCCGTTTCGTTGTAAATTCTGTTTCCATTTTTCACAAATCCTTTTTTTGTAGATTTAATTCTTTATTCATTTTTACTATACTATAGCGAATGAAAAAGTCTTTATAAATGGAAAAACTAACACTCATTTGTAAATTTCAAAGATTTATATCAGGGGGTGCTGCCACAGCACAATCTGTCTTTGATTTTTCTAAAATAAACCGCAAAAAAAGAAAGTCAATTTGCTCATGATGATTCTGATCTGCAAATGACTTTCTTTTTTTTACTTACTGATAACAAATGGACTCATAGGATAACCTGACGAATTATAAATCAGTCCTCCGTAATTTGTATCGCTATAGAGATATCTGATTTCACTGATGCTCTCTTTTGGTACATTGACATAAAGCTCTATAAGATGGTCCCCAAGCATCGCCTCGGCACTTATTTCGGTGCCACTTACATCAATCACCGAGAAATCCTTTATTTCACTTCCTTTATCCTGTGAAGAAGCATATAAACCATCTGCATGGGACAGCCTTAGCTCCACTCTGCATCCCTCAGAGCTTTCTTTTACAGTGAAGCTTTCGGGAACAGGCCCTGTATATTCTCCTTCTGCACCATAGACCATATGAAGAGCCTGATCTGCCAAACGTTCACCTATCCTCTTCTTTCCATGAGGGTGAAGATCATTGTCCTCACCGAGATCCATGCTGACGATCATACCTGTATGCGGTTCTCTTGCCGCCTGTCTTTGACATTCACGCAGTGCAGGCCATTTTCCGGAGATATTACTGTACCTTTCCATGTAGTTCGGAAGCTGAACAAAGAGATATGGTAATTCTTCGTCTTTCCAGAGTTCACGGTAACCCTTTATCTGTCTTTTTGTAAGATCCAGATAGTCCCATTTGAGAGGTGCGTTTTCTTCTCCCTGATACCATACGATACCTTCTACAGGGTAAGCAGTACAAGGTGCACACATTGCGTTGAACAGACCTGTTGCTTTCCAGTTAACGAAATCCGTTTCCGGGATACTCTTTGAGACACCCCCGATTTTATAGCCCCAGCTTCCGCTTAAGTCTATGACTCCCTGCTCATTGAACAAAAAGTACCCTTTTTCAGGTGTCCATCTGCCCTGACCGTTTTCAACTATCAGTCTCACCACGAGTGTATTGACTCCGGCATGAAGAAGTTTTTCCGGAACAAGATATTTTCTTGGGGGATACTGGTACCCGGTCTCGCCTATCTTTACACCGTTCAGATAAACTGTATCGGAATCCACCATGGTACCCATCCATAAATGAGCCGGTTTACCTGCCATTTCTTTGGGTACTGTAAACTTCTTTTCAAACCAGACACTGCCCGTGAAGCCTTTAAGTTCGGTTTCCTCAAACACAGCAGGAAGCATGATTTCTTTTTCATCTCCCTCCGTAAGCCCATTTCTCCATGACTCAAGAATACCCTCATCCTTTTCATCCAATGCCTTGTGCCATTCCATGAAACTTAACTCATTTCTTCGTATCTGCCCTTCCAGATATGAATCATCACTGTACATTTTTGCTTCTGAAAGTAGTTCATCATATCCTTCCAGCATCTCTTTGGACATCCAGCCATGTATCCTGGAGCCTCCCAGTGATGCGTGAAGGATTCCCACACAAAGTCCTGTTTTCTCTCTGAGCTTTCTTGCAAAAAAATAAGCGGTAGCAGAGAACTCAAGGATGTTGTTCGGCTCAGCCTTTTTCCATTCACCACTTTCCGGTTCCTGAAGCGGTCCATGATAGTTCACTGAAGTTGCGATTTTAAAGTTTCTGATACCGTCATCCGCACAATCGGAAATGATATCCGGATAACTGTCCTTTACCCGATCCATCATAAGATCCATATTGGACTGCCCTGAGCAGTACCATACCGCACCGACCATGATATCTTTTACGATCACCTGGTTACTGAGATCATCCCTTACCAACAGTTCATAAGGGCCACCTGCTTCATGAACAGGAAAACTGATATCAAAGCGTCCATCCTTCCCGATTTCACCACACTCGGTAATACCATCAAAAACAGCTGTCACCTTAGCCCCCGGTGTACCATAGCCCCATATATGAACAGGCTTTTTATGTTCCAGTACTGCCCCGTCACTTAAAAATCTTGTGAGTTTTAATGATGTCTTTTCACCATCACCATTTCCATGCACTATCTGTTCCATAATGACGTATCCCCCCTTTAAATGTCATTCTTTGATACATTTTTGTTTAATGCTTAATCCGTTTCCATACTCATCAGATAATGATGTAAGTGTCAAAAGTATTTGCCACTCACTGATAACACAACTGCACACATTCTTATGCAAAGTGCTTTTGAACACTCATATAATTCCACATTTTTTCATAAAATGATAGAGATTTATCAATGATTCAATAAAAAAATCTCCGAAACCGATTTGTGTCTCGGTTTCGGAGATTTTTTAACAATGTGCCACGTCGTTTTCAGACTGATTTTAATAATGAACTACATCGCTTTCTGCCTTAATTCTCTCAATGACAGGTTCAGCCTCTTCACTTGTGAAAAAGCGGTATGTAGTCTCAGGAACAAGATCCTTTATTGCTTCAGTATTCCCGTCATGTATAAGCTTTCTCACAGTGGAAGCCGAGATAGCCTTGCCCTCAAATTCTTTTCTCGGGATGATATAACACTCCACTCCTGCCTTCGGAAGAGCCTCAGCCATGATATCATTGTAGATACCGGTAACAAGAGAAGTGGGTTCATCACCCACATAACGGGCATTTACATGGAGTTTATCTGCTATACCTTCAAATACATGAAGATCGATACCGGCCTGGCTCTTAATAACAGCATTGTCTCCCTTCTGGAAGTATGCCGGAAAGGTTGCAGAGCTTATGATATATGAGCCGGAATCATGATAAATGATGTTCCCAAGGTCGGAAGTCCCTTCCTCAATAAGTTTCTTTCTTACGCTGAAAGGCACGAGACTGGCATCCTCGGAAACCATAAAGAGGTGAAGTATGTCACAGCCCTCCATGGCCTTTTCCACAAGGTAACGGTGTCCCATGGTAAAGGGATTTGCATTCATGACTACAGCACCGATCTTTATACCCTCTGCCGGCTTCAGACCTGAATCTTCACCATCAGACCTGAGTACAGAAAGATATGAGGATGCTGTATCGCCTTCCATCTTTTCAAGCTGTTCAATGGATTCCTTCCGAAGATTCTCGAGGTAGTCCTTAAATCCGGTCCTCTTGTTCTCCATGAAGACGATATTTTCCTCTTCCATTCTGGCGATCTCTCTGAATCCGAGACTGTTGAAGAAAAGCGCCGTGTTGCACTTCGTGTACATGAAAAGATGATAGTTGCCTCTCATGTACTGATACTCTATGAGATGCGATACTATATCGTTCATCAGCGCTTCACCCTGATGGTCCGAGCTTACAGCCATACATCTCAAAGTATTACCGAAGCAGCTTCCCGTGGCGATGACATTGTAATCATCGTCCAGCATGGCTGCTGTATAGTCGAGATTTTTATCAAGGTGGATGCCTTCTTTTTCAAGAAGGTTCTCCACCAGCTCCATCATGTATTTGTCGCCTTTTCCTACTGAAGATATCGCGTAATTTGCTTCTGCCATATTAATATATTTTCCTTTTCTGGTTAATTGGGTTACTTGGCCGTACCCGCTGCAATCCTATGGTCATGTTCGGCCTTGGGAGTTTTCCTGATGGAAAACTCCTCCACTCAGAATCTATGACTGCCGCCACCGCCATGGTGTCCGCCTCCGCCACTGCTGTGGAAGCCTCCGCCGCCACCGCTTCGATGGCTTCCGCCACCTCCTCCGCTGCTTGATGAAGGCGGAATATATTTCTTTGTCTGTCTCAGGAACTGCTCCACACAGGCACCAAGCACAAAGCTGTTCACCGTATGCACCAGCACCTCATCGCTCTTAATCTCCTTTGTGTATCTTTTTCTCGAAAAAGAAAGAAGACCGTAATTCATAAGGAGAGCCAGAATGATGGCGAGAACAGCATTGCTGGTATACTTCATAGGCTCGGCTATACGTCCGCCCTCAAGTACCTTCAGGATCTGTTCAAAAGCCAGAACCGCGCAGGCATAATACTCACCTCTTCCTGCGGCTCTGTAGGCATTGTCCGTAATGGTCTCTGCCTTGTCATTTGTAATGTGCTCGTAAATTTCTCCGTCACTGTGTATGCATATCTCTCTGTCCGCCATATCGATCATGAACATGGATCCGCTTTCTATTCCAAAGAGCTCCATGTATTTTCTCTCTGTGAAATATACTGTGGAATCGCTGTGAGACTCTTCACTGGTCATGAATGCGGCATTACCGTATTCCGTGATACCCTTCATGGTGGTCACAAGACTTTCTTCCTCTTCATCTGTGATGAGATCTGCCCTGTCATCTATGTACACTACATAATTTGTGGAAGGGTTTGTATACTTCACTTCATAGGCAAAGCTCTCAGAGGCACAGAGAAAAACAATGGCTGCCAGTCCAAACAGCACTCTGATAAATGACGAAAATCTGTTGTTCCTTATTTCGTCCCTATGAGCCTTATACTGCTTCATGATATTTCTCATGGTTAGATCCGCCAGTAACATTCTGACAAAACCAGCTTTCTTCTTAAGCATGAATGTTACCTCCTTCTCTGTCAAAGTACTCAGGTATCGGATGAGTGGACAGGATATTGTATTTCCTGATGATTCCGGTGATGGTATAAACTATTCCCGCAAAGGCCGCTGTACTTGCCACATAGAAGATGATATCCTCCACCGGATTCCATATAAGTACCACGACAGAGATCACAAGGCCGACGATCACACCCAGCATCTCAGTGTAGCTGTACTTCTTAGCCGCCTTTTTATCACCCTTTTTCTTTGCCTTATCGGCTTTTTTGCTGTCCAGCATATACACTGCAAGAACGAATATACCAACGAGAAAAAGTACACCAACAAGAATGTACCAGTACTCCATGATGATTAAGATTGCTCCCAGAACTATCTCCAGCACCCAGTACGCGATAAACAGGTATCCCAGTACAGTACCGCATCCGTCAAAATGATAGTGCTTTTTAGCTGCCGTATTTTCCTTGAAATCCTTGTAGGCATTGACCCCTACCCTGTCACCGTTCTTGAAGGTTCCGTTGCATCTTGCAGCCACATAACCCTGATCCTCTCCGGGATCTTCCTGCTTCTCGATCTTGTCTATTTCCCTCATGTACAGAATCGCAGTGACCAGTGCCATAATGATCGAGAATATAAGTACAGATCTGGGCTGTATCGTAAACTGCAGATTAAGCAATATGAATACAGGTATAGCCAGCAGGAAAGATGTGATATAGAACTTTTTGAAATCCACAGGTATGTCTGCGGACAGCTTTCCCGTGACACCGTTCATAACGGAATAGCAGACTCTGTCTCCCTTTCTGTAGGTCAGGAACCATACCGGCAGCATAGCCTCCTTTTCTCCTCCGTACTTCAGATTCACTATACCTTCAGCAGTCGAGGCACTACTGAGACTGTCTCTGTCGAATCCCCTCTTTTTACACTCCTTATCGATGGAGCTGAAGGTATGCTTAAGTACATAGACCTCCGCATCGTCCCTGTACGTTTCTAACGGAACATCCGGCACATCAGCATAAAATCCGCAGAGGAATGAGGGCGTGAACTCTATCATGTCCTTTGCATCATAAGGCGCTATGACCTCAGCTATATGATCACTGAAGGAGCTTGAAGCGTCAAATGCTATGCCATCGAACTTTCCGTCCAGATCCATGGTGAGACTGAATTTATCTGTTATCTCATATCGCCCCTGGGTTTTGGTTCTGGAAACAGGAACCTCAGCCTTTGGACCGATAGAAAATCCATATACCCAGTACGGCATGTAGATGCCCACAAAGCCTGAAAGAGCATCAGGATCCGTAAGCTCCTTGGGAGCATAAAGTGCCCCCTTCATCCTGCTGACGAACATCTCCTTGCAGGCAGCCTTGTCTATCTTAAAGGGTATGATCTTCTCAGGACGTCTTTCATTACTCACCCTTGACGAGAACACCGCAGGCTGGCCGCAGTAGCTGCAGAATCCGGCTGCACTGAGATTCGTACTGGATATCTCCGCTCCGCAGCTCCTGCAGGTAAATATGGTCATCTGCATGCTCTTCTTGGGATTATCTCCTTCACCTGAGTCTTTCCCCGCAGCATTTCCTTTTTTTCCGGAACGGGCTGCCTTTTTATTCCCGGAGCCTGATCCGTCCCCCGACTTTTCTCCGGAATCCTCTTCAAAAACTTCGACCTTGTGCTCTTCCGCATCCTCCTCAACAACTACTGAATACGGATCAAAGGTTGTATCACAATGCTCACACCGTAACTTCTGTGAAGGTATATCAAATCTCAGATCCCCTCCGCAATTCGGACACTCATACATAGCTTATCCCCTCTAGCTTTAATAGTAATATGGTTACAGCAAGAATATCTGCAGCCCCACCCGGACTGATATTCTTCTCTATACATTTTACATTAAGTTCCTCTATTGCCGAAAGACCTTCTTCACTGAATGCGGCACCTATTTTCACTATCTCAGCGCTCTCCCCTTTCAGCCACTCCATATCCTCGTATGAGCTTCTGGTGAGCACATTGGTATCGTTGAGATCGGACATTATGGCTATCAGGGTGCTGATGTTCACGGCATTTTCAAAATGCTCATCCCTCATGCTTCCTTCATCTTCAAGAAGCCTATGTCTCAATGTCGCTCTCTCTGCGATCTCACTTCTAAGCTCAGTATCCCCTGCTATACTTAAATACTTCCTCATAGCCGGCAGTCCAATCTCCTTTATGATAGGAAAGCCCTCCATAGCCTGCCCACGGATGCCCTTTTCTCCGTATTTGTGAAAAAGTTTTTCTCCGTGGGATCTCGGTTCACGCTTCGCCATCTCAAGGAAATCCTTCTCCAGTATCCTGTATGACATGTTCCTGCCTGTTTCGAGAATTCTATCGATATCAAAGAACCGGAATTCTACACGTTCATGGCTTTTACAGGAGTCATTCTGTTGAGCGTCACTGAACCTACTCAGTTTTTCACCTGCGATTAATCCCGCCGCCGCAAGAAGTATTCCCATTGTGAATATCATGCCCTTATGGGTGTTGACATTGCCGGTGGCAGCATACATGGCTTTCTCCGCCTCCATACCTGTCTTTCTTATACCGAGAAAGACATTTTCAGGATTCTCTGTGTTTCCGCCGCTTCTAAGCCCCTCTTCGAACATTTCCGCAAGATAAGGAGTGATGGCTTCTGTGCTTAAAAGAAAGGTCTCGTAAGACATATCACTGTGTGAGCCTGTATCTCTTCTGTCCACAAGCCCCGGCTTCGGCGTGGCATAAACCTCTCCCAGCAGGGCATTACGCACATTCCAGCCGACTATTTCCACCAGTTCTTCAGCATTATGAAATTCCGCCCCGTGTCTATCCTGCATAAAACATCCCTTTACCTTTGTGTTTCTTTTTCTTCTGTTATGATCCGAGCATTTCTGCTCTGTAAATCCCGGGCATACTAAGGCTTAACTGTTCACGCCCCGGCAAATGATTCTTTGATTATCCTGTGTATCTCTTCCACCATGGACTTAACGGTGTGAGTCCTGTTTCTCGCACAGATATGCGCTTCCAGCTCGCACATGAGACATTTTCTCGGGCCCATGCCGAACTCCTCACGACTGACCTTACTTCCATCGGTACGGAGAACATCTATATCGAAGATCCTGCCTATCCTGTCCTTCTCCTCAATCTCACACATGGCTTTTTTAATGTCTACGGCGTCAGCATCCACTGAAACATAATAGATATATCCCGTCACAAAGGCTTCTTCCTTCTCCGCATCCTTTTTCATTCCATGCTTTTCCAGGGCTTCATTAATATTTTTCACCCCATATCTGAAAGCCTTCTCAAATTCTTCTCCCACCTTGTGAGGGCCCGGAACATTCAGCATAAAACACACCACAGGATGCTGAAACTCAGCTATGAGTTTTCTCTGCATCACCACTCTGTGGTCTCTTGCATACATCATCTCGGGAACAGTCACTTCATGTTCATAATCAAGCTTTACTTCCATTTCATCTCCAATTTCATTTTTAATTGAAATCATCAGTTATATCATCAAAAGTGCCACTGGCTCATGATGCTGAGCATAATCTCAGTAATGTACGCTGTCCTGCCGTACACTCTGTTCATATTCACATGACAGCTTCAGCTATTGTCTCTTTAAGCTTATCAAAAAGCTCCTGCCTGTAGCTCATTGAGTTTTCTTTATCAGGTATAAAATAGTCAGGCATATCCTGTGGAGGTATCAGATACCCAGGAAAAACATCTGTGTCCGGTGAGCCTGCATCAGCACAGCTCCTGATTTCCTCTTCCACTATTTCTTCACAGATTTCTCTCATCACTTCATCGTTTCTTTCCGAAGCTCTTTCTTCTGTCATTCTGTCTGCCTTTTCTCTAAGCTTAGTAAGAAACTTAGTGAACTCATCCTTTCGATTCTCGAGATAAATGATATGTTCTGTTGAAACTATGGGGTAAAGCCCCATATGACTGAAAACAGGAAGATTTTTAGGCTTGGTGAAACCGACAAAATGAGCAGTTCCCTTACTGAACATGATCTCATAGAGCTTGGTCATCAGTTCATTCAGAAGTCCCTGTCCATGATGCCTTTCTGAAACTGCAACACACTTCAGTATTATACCACTAAGAGACCCTGTAGCTGCTATTTCACCGGTATCTTCATCCATGATGCATACTGTATGTGTGATCTTTTCATCGTAATCAAGGCCTCTTTGTTTAAGAAAAGCCTTCAGTCTGTCAAGTTCCCTTCCCGAAAAGGGCTGACCCTCTGCAAAATATAAATTATCTGTCATAGTCCATTTTCCGAAACAGAAAGACGGCGTTGTGGCTTATCCCCCTGATCGCCACAACGCCGTATTCTTTACACTATATTTAAATTCAAACCATATCAGTTACTGAACTCAAACTTCTTGATCTGACGAACGACGTCCATGATAGTTCCATCACGTCCCTCGATGATACCAACTACACGATCACCGAACTGAACCTTCTCTGGCTCGCCTGTGATGCTGTAAGCAATATCTCTGAGCTCCTCGATAGTCTTGAGAGGAAGTCCCTTATCCTTTGTAGCCTCGATAAGATCTGTTCTCTTAGGATTGATTGCGATACCGTAATCAGTAACAACAACGTCAACGTCCTCACCCGGAGTTGTAACAGTTGTACAATCTGTGCAGATTGTAGGAATTCTTCCCTGCATGATAGGTGCGATAACGATAGTACACTTAGCACCTGCAGCAGTATCAGGATGTCCGCCCTGAGCACCTGTGATGACACCGTCAGAACCTACTACTACGTTACAGTTGAAGTGTGTATCAACCTCAAGAGCTGCAAGGATAACGAAGTCAAGCTTGTTAACATAAGCGCCCTTGTTGAAAGGATCAGCATACTCACTTGCTGTGATGTAGTGATGGTTAGGATTTGTTGCAACAGACTTGATAGCATCCTGATCGAAGTCCTGTGTATCTACAAGAGTCTTGATGAGACCCTCCTCAAGGAGATCACACATTGGCTTAGCGATACCACCGACACCGAAGGACATGTGAATGTTCTTCTCTCTCATGATCTCAGCAAGGAACTTTGTTGAAGCGATAGAAGCTCCGCCGACACCTGTCTGATATGAGAAGCCTTCCTTGAAATAAGGAGTAGCTACAACGAAGTCTGTGCAGTACTTAGCCATGAGAAGCTTTCTCTGGTCTGTTGTAGGCTTTGCAGCACCTGTAGCGATCTTTGTAGGATCTCCGATCTCGTCAACCTTAACTACATAGTCAACATAAGTCTGTGTGATCTGTGCAGGAAGATTAGGGAATGGAACAAGTGTATCTGTAATAGCAACTACGCGGTCTGCATACATAGCATCTGCTGCTGAATATGAAAGAACACCGCAGTCTGCCTTACCGCCGTTAGCATTAAGGTTACCGTACTCATCTGCTGTAGGAGCACCGATAAATGCGATATCGATGTGAGTCTCGCCGCTCTCGATAGCTCTTGAACGTGCGCCGTGTGAACGCATGATAGCAAGTCCCTGAAGTCTTCCCTCTGAGATTGCCTTACCAATCTGTCCACGAACACCGGATGACTGGATCTCTGTGATTGTTCCGTCATCAAGCATGTATACGATAGGATCATTCTGGCTTCCAAGTGATGAAGCACATATTGTAATGTTCTTGATACCCATCTTATGTACTTCTTCCATAACCATGTTAAGAACCTTATCACCGTTACGGAAGTGGTGATGGAATGAAAGTGTCATGCCATCCTTGATTCCGCACTTAACAAGTACATCATGAATATTGTCAACAAGCTTTGTGCCGTTTGAATTAATTACGCACTTTACCTTATGAGAAGCTGTCTGATACTCATAACCATCAAAGTGATGAGTACCCTGGAAAACTTCCTTACCTGTTGCCTTTAAGATTTCCTCAGGTATATCTCTACCAACTGCATTAATCATAATTACAGATCCCCCTTATAAACTCCGGCAGCCTTTGCAAGCATGATGTTTCTCTTTGCACCGTCATAGAAAGCGATATCGATCATCTTTCCGTCAACAGTGAATACACCGATGCCCTTTGCCTTCTTGTCATCGATTTCCTTGATAACCTTCTCAGCGAAGATGATTTCCTTCTGAGTAGGGGTATAAATATCATGAACGATATCGATCTGACGAGGGTTGATACATGACTTACCATCAAATCCCATATCATGTATCATCTGTACTTCCTTACGGAAACCTTCCATATCATCAAGGTTTGTCCAAACTGTATCAAAGCACTGAACACCGGCTGCACGAGCTGCGATGATCATCTGCTGACGAGCACCCATGAGCTCAACACCTGTTCCGGTGATACGTGTCTGAAGATCCTTTGTATAGTCACCGCCTGAAAGGGCAACACCGATCATACGATCTGATGATGTACATACTTCGTATGCATTCATAACACCCTTGCAGGACTCAAGAGCTGACATGATGAGAGTTGAACCCGGCTCTCTTCCGAACTCTTCCTCAGCTGCTACGATCTTCTCTTCAACCGCGCGAACCATGGAAGCATCCTCTGTCTTGGGGATACGGATAACATCTGCACCACCTGCTACGCAAACACGGATATCCTCTTCCCAGAGATCAGTATCGAGACCGTTGATACGTACTACACGCTCTGATCCTCTGTAATCGATGGTCTGAAGAGCATGATAAAGAGAAAATCTTGCAGTATCCTTTGCAGTTACAGCAACGGCATCCTCAAGATCCAGCATGAGAGAGTCAATCTTGTAAATATACGGATCCTTAATGAGTGAAGGCTTCTGAGCATTCAGGAACATCATGGATCTTCTTAATCTTTTCTTATTAGGATTCTCAATCATCTGATTGCACCTCCCCATGGTAAATCTTTATACTGGTCTACTGAACGGAACACAGCTCCCTCGATACGAGCCTTGATTGTGCAGTCAAGAGCGCCCTTATCAACGATGGAAATCTTTACGTTATCAACGCCAAGATTTTTAAGTGTCTCAAGTGTTACCTTTTTGATCTGATTTCCGAACTGATGAGCAACTGCAGAGTCCAAAGTGAAATCGATCTTTCCCTCTCCAGGCTCAACAGTAACCTGGCAGTCACTGGATTCCATAGTGCCCGCTACAGCAGGTTTCTTAATTTCCATAGTTTCCTCCTTGGATGCAGGATCTTTCCCCTTAATCCCGCGCAAACAATGTTACATAAAGTTCTTCTTACGATGAGTCTCTAAAGTCGCAAAATATGCGATAAAAGCGGCTTTTTGTCCTCATCATATTCACATCCCACAGCGCTTAGGTTTCACGCCCCAACTACTAGCAATTATATCCTAGCAATGGTGGAATTTAAACTTTTTAATTGTAGTATTTTAATAATAATACCCACGACGACCATAGTAAAATAGTTATATCGTTATGGCAGTCATAGGTTTTTCCTATTATTTTCACCATGAAAACGCTTTATCATGTCTTAAATTATTATAAAATAATTTTTCATTTTCCTTTTTAAGAGTTTTCCGACACTTATGATTACGAATATTTATCCTTATTAAAATTCTTAATTTTTAATTAAGAGCATATTTCACCCGTTCTTAATGACGGAAAAAAAGCCCCGGACAGCTGTCCGGGGCTTATAAATACTGATTTATCCGATTTTAAATTATGCAAAATTCTTTGAGTGTCCGAACTTGTTAAAGTTGATGAGGCATCCGTCCTGAACGATCTGACGCTCATTAGGAGTCATAGGAAGAACATAAAGCTCTATCTCTATAGCCTTGCCCTCCTTTATTACATAAGCCTTTATTTCCTCAAGCTTATCATCCTGAAGCGCCTTCCTGATGCCAGGTACATAGATGTAATCATCTACATCGAACTTGTCAGGCTCTCCTTTGAGATGGAAAGGTACCATGCCCCAGTTCATACAGTTGGATCTGTATCTCTTTGTAGCATATTCCTGAGTGATATTAGCAAGTCCGCCAAGTACTCTCTGACATGAAGCAGCCTGCTCACGGGCCGAACCATCACCCGGCTTGTTTGCGTAGATGGTTGAACCGATCTCTACGTCGGAAGCATTAACACCTTCCTGACCCGGAATTGTGTTGATAACCTTAAATACATCAGCGATCTCAGCAGGAACAGTACCCTTCTTTCGATTATCCTCAAGATCTCTTACAGCCTTTGCACGGCCTACGTATTCAGGATCTCTTCTTGAAAGTGTGAACTCGGCGAGTCCCAGCGGATTTGATCTGTAGGACGAAGTCTCTCCTGAAGGAATGAGCTCATCGGTTGTAGTAACAGGATCAAGAATCTTTGAAGCCACCTTGAGAAGGATGTTGTCTGTCATAGACTCCTGCTCAGGCCAGTCCTTGATGTTCGGTCCGAAACGGAGCTCCTGATCCAGATCAGCCTTACCCCAGCCCTGATATAATCTGTTGCGGTAAGCCTTGTCATCATAGTTGTACTCAGGGATATCGCCCCAGCAGTCAAGCTCTTCAGCAGAAGTGAGCTTACCGCCATTAGCTGCTGTTGCAGCGATAGAACGTGCATCCATAAGACATACAGCTGACATCTGTCCGTTACCCGGCTTTGAACCCTCACGGTTAGGGAAGTTACGTGTTGTATGACGGATTGAAAGTGCGTTGTTGGCAGGTGTATCACCGGCACCGAAGCAAGGTCCGCAGAATGCTGAACGGATGATAGCACCTGCATCCATAAGGTCTGCAAGAAGACCCTTACGGTCAAGATCTGTGTAAACAGGCTGTGATGACGGATATACGCTGAGATAGAACTCACCGTCACCTATGCTCTTGCCCTTGAGTGCATGAGCCGCCTCAACAACGTTTGTATAGTTACCGCCGGCACATCCTGCGATGATACCCTGCTGTACCTGAAGCTTGTGATCCTTAGTGATCTTGTCAAGAAGTGTAAAGTGCGCTCTTCCTTCAGCTACTCTCTCGGCTTCCTTCTCTGTCTCACGAAGGATATCCTCAAGATTGTCATAGAGCTCTGTGATCTCGTATGCATTTGAAGGATGGAAAGGAAGTGCTATCATAGGACGAACCTCTGAAAGATCAACCTCTACGCAGCCGTCATAGTATGCAACCTGTGCAGGATCAAGCTTTTTGAAGTCATCCCCTCTGCCATGCATGGTAAGGAATGCCTTAGTATCATCGTCTGTTCTCCATACAGATGAAAGACAGGTTGTCTCTGTTGTCATAACGTCGACACCGTTTCTGAAATCTGTTGTCATGGAAGATACGCCCGGGCCTACAAACTCCATTACCTTATTCTTTACGTATCCGTTCTTGAATACAGCTCTCTCGATGGCAAGAGCAATATCATGAGGTCCTACAAACGGTGCAGGCTTTCCTGTAAGGTATACGCAAACAACACCCGGATATGCAACATCGTATGTCTGCTCAAGAAGCTGCTTTGAAAGCTCTCCGCCGCCTTCTCCGATAGCCATGGTTCCAAGTGCGCCGTAACGTGTGTGTGAATCTGATCCAAGGATCATCTTTCCGCCGCCTGCATACTTCTCACGCATAAACTGGTGGCAAACAGCTACATGAGGAGGTACATAAACTCCGCCGTACTTCTTTGCAGCTGAAAGACCGAAATAATGGTCATCATCGTTAATGGTTCCGCCTACTGCACAAAGTGAATTGTGGCAGCATGTAAGAACGTAAGGAAGCGGGAACTTCTCCATACCTGAAGCTCTTGCTGTCTGAATGATACCTACGAATGTGATATCATGAGATACCATAGCATCGAACCTGATCTTAAGATTATCCATAGTATCACTTGTGTTGTGTGACTTCATGATACCATAAGCGATGGTACCCTTCTTTGCCTCTGCCTTATCTGCAGCCTTGCCAGTGAGCTGCTCAACCTTTGCTTCCTCTGCCTCGGGAACAAGTTCTGTTCCGTTTACCAGATATACGCCGCCTTCATGAAGCTTGACCATAATAAACCTCCTTAGTGATATCCCTTTGGGGGAACAACATTAAACATAAGAGCTCTTAGATACTAAGCAATCTATACAATATTTCACATTTATATCGATAACAAACATGTCTATTATATCGCTTTTTTCTATTTCTCTGTGTTTTATTTTTTATGTATTTATTCTAATTTGACATGGCACAATAGTAAAATATTTATATCTATATGCCAACTATAGGCTTATCCTATTGTATACATTTTGATGTATAGGATTGTACCTATACCATATACAATAAAAATGTACCGGTCTTACTTATAACCAGTTTTCAATAAAACCGGTACTTTTAAATCCTTAGTAGAACAGTCCGCCGAGGTTAAATACTCCGAGAGCTGCCATAACTACATTGATAACAACGTTCATTACTGATAAGAGGAAAAGAGTTTTGAACATCTTGTTCATCTCATCTGTTGTTGTCTCCTTGGCTGCTGAGTAAGATGACATGATGATAGCACCGCCTGTCGAAAGAGGGCTGATAGCTGCAGCAAAAGATGTAGCTGTAACCGCCGATATAAGCTCTACATAGCTTACATTTGATCCGAATGTCTTAACAATGTTGTCACAGATAGGATAAAGTGTAGGCATTACAACACCTGTTGTTGAACTCACCCATGAAAGAATACCTGAAGTAGCTGCCATAACAGGCGCTGCTGTATGCTCGTTCATATGTGCGCTTAAGAAATCAGATACAAGTGTGATACCGCCGAGCTTGTCTATAACATTTACAAGTACGCCTACACCACAGATAAGCATCAGTGTTCCCCAGGGAATTGACTTGATAGCCTTCTTCTCATCTGCACATCCGAGAAGGATAAGTACTGCTGCTGCAACGAAAGCGAAAAGTCCTGTGTCAAGCTTGAAACCGATACATGCTACAACCATGATAACGATTGCTGCAACAGTGATCTTCTGGTCTCTGTTAAATGCAGGGATATCTGAAAGCTTGAGAGGGTTGTCTCCCTTTACCTTGTAGCCTTTGTAGTAGATATAAAGGATAAGTGTGAAGACAAAGCCTGATAGAAGAGTTGTAAGGAAAAGATGAGTACCGAAACCTGTATATCCGAGAGGCTCGCTAAGGTTCTTTGCAAGAATACCCGTCATTGACAGTGTTGAAGCGCATCCTGCATTGGCACCGAGCTTTGCGTAAAGAGCTGTAGCCATGGGGTTGATATCAAGCTCAAAAGCAAGATATACAGCAAATGTTGTCATGAGGATTCCGGCAGCGATATGTCCGGGTCCGATGGCTGAAATAAATGCTGAAAGTGCAAACATGAGAATCGGAATAAGATAAGTTCTCTTTCCTACGAGAGCTACGATTTTCTTTGAGAACAGGTCAAGTGTACCATTCTGTGAAGCCATTCCGAAGAAGAGGGTAACACCTACAAGAGTTACAAACATGGAGCTTGAAAAGCCCTTTGAAATCTCTTTTGCGGTCATATCTCCCGCCATTCCGAGAACAAATGCTGCTCCGACTGAAAAGAATCCGATGTTTATCTTCTTTATGAAGCCGACTGCCACCACGATAGCCAGTACGACAAGGGAAATCAATGCGAAATTCATAATATTTATCTCCTGAAATATTTGATGATCATTTACCTGTGCATCCCCTTCCCCGGGATACACAAGAATATGACGAAATATATGTATCTTTTTATCTATACTCTATGATTAAAATACTTTCATCCCAGTCGTATGACTGCATTTCCTTCCATAATGAGGTTTGCAGTTCTGAAGCCAAAGGTATCATCTATCTTCGGCACATCAGGATTCTCTGTATTTTCCGCATAATCAACTCCACACTCAAGCACTCCGCTTGCATGTCCTATACGGATAAACTGTGTGTCAGTTCCCTTTGAAAGAACCTGATTGACCACACTTCCCTTTACAACTGCTGCTGCAGCAGTACACATGGCTCCTGTCATGGCGTAGCTTGGATGAGCCTTCTGCATCGACATCATTCTGGAAAGAAGGTCAATGTCTTCTTTCTTAATTTCCTTGCCGTCAGCTGTAACATAATCTGCTGATTCAGCAACAAATGTCATCTTCGGAATTCCCGGTGTCTCCCATGCTGACTTTGTATAGTCGTCAATGAGACCAAGCTTTACAGCCGCAAGACCTCTTACCTTCTCAAGAAGCAAAAGCTTCTCTTCATCACCGTTTATCTCATCAGGTGTTTCTCCGCCCTTAAGGCCAAGGTCTGAAGCTTTGGCAAAAACCAGCGGATTTGCCGCATCCACTATGGATACCTCTACCTTACCGTATCCCGGAACCTCCAGAACATCAACAACATTTCCTGTAGGAAGAAGTCCGCTTCCCAGTGTTCCTGACGGATCAACAAACTTAAGCTTTATAGGTGAAGCAGTTCCGGGCACACCAGCGATGTTGAAATCGCCGTCGTACTGTACCTCTCCGTTACTGGTCTTTACTTCTTCAACGATTATTTTGTCTGTGTTTGTATTATATATACGTACGCTTGTAGTTCCTTCCTGAGCCTCTACAAGACCCTTTTCTATTGCGAAAGGTCCGACACCTGAAGAAATATTACCGCAGTTTCCTTTGTAACTTACTATTGGCTTATCTACCGATACCTGGGCAAATGTATAATCAACATCCGCATCAGGTCTGTCTGACTTTTTGATGATTGCCACTTTACTTGTAACGGACTGAGACCCGCCAAGTCCGTCTATCTGCTTTCGGTCAGGACTTCCCATCATTCTGAGAAGAACCTTGTCCCATTCGTTTTTATCCTTTGGAAGATCCTCTTCCAAAATATATACACCCTTGCTGGTTCCTCCTCTGATGATGGAAACCGGCAGCTTGATCATACCCTCATGCACTCCTGTCATGCAAACCTCCTTCATATAGTCCCATACCCTGAAAAACGGATACAGAAACAGCTAAAGTGACAGATTCCGTAAACCTTTTCACTTTTCGGAAATATCTCTCGCCGGGGGATGATGAGAGATATCTCCCTGAGTTTTCAATGAACAGCGCGCATCTGTTTATCTATGTCTATAAAATACCATTTGTATTTTTATATATCCAATGCATTTATTCGATAAAATATATGCATTGGACGTATACTTATACAATGACTTAAAATATAATAAGCCTGGATGGTTTTCCCGGGTTTATATTTCATCCGCCGGTAAACACATCTGCCGGTAAATATTTATTATTTTTATAAAACACGGAAGGGAACTGCTACAGATGATTTATCTTTCCGGTTTTTAATGTTTCCAAAGGAGTTATCATGGATTTCAAAGATCTCACATACATCATTGCAATAGAAAAGTATGGCAATATCTCCAAAGCTGCGGAAGCACTGTTCCTTACCCAGCCTTCACTTTCAAGGTTTCTTCAGAATACCGAATCCCATGTAGGACAGCCTTTGTTCAATCGTATCGGAAACAAATATATTCCGACATATGTCGGACAACGCTATCTTGCAAGAGCAAAAGAAATATTGAATATAAAAAAAGAGCTGGATCAGGAAGTGGGAGACATTCTCAAAAATGATTCCGGTCTGCTGAATGTAGGATTCCCCGCCATGAGAGGCACCTATATGCTGCCCTGTACCCTGCCCATCTTCCACAGCCTGTATCCTAATGTGAGAATCCAGATACACGAAGCCAGTTCCAGCCATCTGAATGAACTGATACTGAACGGAGACATTGATCTTGCATTCTACAATCAGCCTGATGAGAATCCGAATATCGAAACAGAGGTCATCAGCCACGAGGAGATGGTTCTGGTAATGTCTCCGGAGAACCCTTTGTGCGAGTTGGCTTACCCTTTGGAAGGCTGCCGCTATCCTCACCTGGATCTTAAGCTCCTTGAAGAAAATGGTCAGGGAGTCATCATGCAGAACCCGAACCAGCGAACCAGAACCATTGTGGACAGGCTCTTTAAACAGCATCATGTCACTCCCAACGTAATTCTCGAAACAAGCAATATCCGTGCCGAAGCCGAGCTTGCCTCCAGAAATTACGGTGTCTGCTTCATAACGGAAACTCATTTAAAGCACATGAAGCTTGATAAGCCACTAAGTTTCTTTTCAGTCGGAGATCCAAGTACACCCATCAATTTTGTAGCGGCCTACAGAAAAAACAGTTACCTGCCCTATCATGCAACCGAGTATATAAAGATAGTCAGAGACTTCACTTAAACCGAAGCGGAATTTCTCTTTTTCCCATCCGTTTGGCTTATCCACGACATAAGTATTTGATTCCATTCAAAAACAATCTCAAAAAAAAGAGCAGCTCATCCTAAACCGGATGTCCTGCTCTTCTTCATTTTACGTATTTCTCAAAGATACCGATGCCCAAAATGATTTCGTTTTAAATTATGTTTAATCTATTTTTCCAAAATACTTTGTCACATCAAATTCTACAGAGTACTCCCCTTCCCCTGCTCCTTCTTTAGATCCATAGGTTATAACGAGATTGTTTCCTGTGGAGAATTTCATGGATTCCGGCCAATAATACCGGTTGTCTATGCTTTCCACCCTGCTTACGGTTTTCCCGTCTTTATCAATCACATAAAGATCAGGGCCATA
This sequence comes from Oribacterium sp. P6A1, assembly GCF_000702885.1. Taxonomy (GTDB): domain Bacteria; phylum Bacillota; class Clostridia; order Lachnospirales; family Lachnospiraceae; genus Oribacterium. The sequence continues at coordinate 301,576 of NZ_JNKO01000001.1, forward strand.
ATATCCACACATATAAAGTTTACCTGATGAGCTGAACACCCATAAAGCACTTGCTCCTCCGAAATCAGGATTCTCTTTTTTTACGGCCCCTGTCTCAGGATCAAGCATCATTACAGTTCCTCCATGAAGGACATAGGCATAGCCGTTATTTATCCCGAGAAACTGGGATCTTGTCAATTCTGTCGCCGGTAATGGATCCAGATTTTTACTCCACATAATAGATCCATTGGTCCTGTTTTTGCATGTCAAAGTACTGTATTCATAGCAGTCAACATATTTTATGTTCATGCTTATCTTTGGTTCAGCTGCAAAGATTGTTGTACATAATCCCAAAATAAAGCCCACAATACCGATAACTATTTTCTTAAGCATATCTTCCCCCTCAAAAATAGTAAAGTTTGACTATTCCTTCCCAAACTTATTATCGACGCCAGATCATTAATTATTAACTATTGTCGGTATCTAACCGCTTTGCACTCATATCTTAGTATAGAAAATCAAATCAAAAAAACACAGAGGCCGCACCAAGTTTTTCCTTGATAGACCTCTGTGTACATTTTCCGGGAACAGCAGAATTTTGCACCCTGCCAACTCATTAATAAGCTTAATTTATTGCCTTACGCCCCTTCGTGCCTTTTGCCTGAATATCTTTTTATCCATCCTGCTTCCGGCACCCGGGATGCCATTCATATATCTTATGCAGCCATTGCGAGAAGCTTCTTAACCTCATTAATCACAGCATCTGTGTACTCGGTTGTGGAAGCTTTTCCGCCGATATCCTTTGTTGTATGGATACCTTCGTCCATAACATTCTTGATAGCTGTACGGATCATATCACCATACTCATTGAGTCCGATATGATCGAGCATCATACATGCTGACCAGAGGAATGCTGTAGGATTTGCTATATTCTTTCCTGCGATATCAGGAGCTGAACCGTGCACTGCCTCGAACATGGCCATATCGGTTCCCACATTGGCAGAAGGCATAAGACCTACGCCTCCGATAAGCCCGGATGTAAGATCTGTGATGATGTCTCCGTAAAGATTCTCTGTTACCATAACGTCGAACTTTGAAGGATCAAGAACCAGATTCATGCAGCATGCATCTACGATCATGTCCTTTGCTTCGATATCCGGATAATCCTTTGCTACCTCATAGAATACATCCAGGAAAAGTCCGTCTGTAAGCTTCATGATATTGGCCTTGTGAATACATGTAACCTTCTTACGTCCGTTCTGTACTGCAAAATCGAAAGCTGAGCGGCAGATTCTCTCTGACTTGTCTCTTGTGATGATCTTGATGCTGTGCATCTCATTGTCTGAAATCTTCTCCTCAACTCCTGCATACAGGTCTTCGGTATTCTCACGGAATGTGACAATGTCTGTATTCGGGAATGGTGTCGGAACCGCTGAATTTGACTTCGCCGGACGGAAGTTTGCATAAAGATCATACTTCTTTCTCATTGTTACATTGAGAGAACGGAATCCCTTACCAACAGGTGTTGTGATAGGGCTCTTAAGAAGAACCTTTGTCTTTTCAAAAGATGTAAACGCATCATCAGGAATAAGCTTTCCGTTTCTGTTATACTCTGCTTCTCCCACATCAAATATCTCAAACTTAACGGGAACATGTGCAGCCTGGAAAATGGCAAATACTGAATCTGAAATTTCAGGTCCGATTCCGTCGCCTCTGAAAAATGTTACTGTCTTTACTGCTTTGTCATCTGCTGCTCTCATGGCTTACCTCCCGCTTCTTTGCTCTTTGTTTGTTCGTTTGTGTTAGATGTCAGTCAATATTTATGTTTGTTATCGGTTATCATCAATATCAGCTAACTTAGTATCACGTTATTTTGGACTTGTTTCGTGTGTCCTTATCTCTTATGGTTCATATCATAAACCAGTAATAAAGACTTGTCAACCGTGTCCTTATTATTTTTCCGAATATCTCCTATAACGCATAAAAAACGCGCTCCAAACAGAACGCGTTTTTCTTTCAAGTTTACGTTTAAAGACATATGAGACTTATTTTTTGTAGTAATTGATGAGACTGCCGGAAATTATGATATCTCTTTCTTCCACCGTTAACTTATCAAGAGTAGCCTTAATGCTGCCTGTCCTGTGCTTTTCTATATCCGAAGCGCTGAGTCCTTTAAGCTCTTCTTCACTGTTCACTTCGAAATCACCGTCAAGAATCATGATTTCAGGCTCGCTTTCTCCGTTTTTCAGTATGCTTTTTATATCCTTGATATAAAGGTAAGATCCAACGGATATGTTCAGAGCCTCCTCTGTCCGGAGAGGAAGCAGTCCCCAGTTAATAAGATTGCTCCTGTAACGTTTTGTTGAGTACTCATTTGCAAGATTTGCAAATCCACCCAGAACCTTCTGACAGGATGCTGCCTGCTCACGGCTTGAACCGTCACCAATCTGATCAGAGATCATGACAGACCCGAAGGTAACAGCATTGGCAGTTTCCTGAAGATTAGGTCTGGTACTTATGTCTCTTATTGCTTTTGCCAGAGGTACATACTGCGGATCTCTGGATACCATGGTATAGCCTGAGATCTTTTCAGGATTTGAACGATATGAGCTTATCTCTCCCGAGGGTATAAGCTCGTCTGTTGTAACAGAGCCCTTATATGATCCTGCGACCTTCAGAAGAAGATCATCCTTCAGTCCCGTCATTTCAGGCCAGTCAGCGATATTAGGACCCTTGACTATTTCTGCATCGGGATCTGCATGTCCAAAATTGTCAAACACCTGATTTTCATAAATCTTTTTGTTGAAAATGTGCCTTATATCACGATATTCAACATCCTGAAGCTCTGTGGCAGCGGTAAGCCTTCCGCCGTTCCTTACGGTTGCAGCTATTGATCTTGCATCCATAAGGCACACCGCAGCCATCTGTCCCTGTGTAGGTTTACTACCTTCACGGTTTGGATAGTTTCTTGTCACATGACGTATGGAAAGCTGGTCGTTGGCCGGAGCATCGGTTACTCCGAAGCATGGCCCGCATATACATGGACGCATGGTAACACCTGCCTGTGCAAGTTCGGAACCTATTCCTCTGGTCATTAAATCTTCCATTATAGGAAGTGATGCCGGGTTCACATGAAGATTAAGCTCCTGTCCTTTAATTCCGTAAATCCCATTTCCGGTGCCTGATTTAAGAATGTCAGAAACAGCTACGATGTTCTCGAAAAGTCCTCCGGCACATCCGGATACCAGGGCCTGATCAGGATAGAATGCCCCATCTTTTATATGCTGCCTGAGGCTGAAAGGTTTTCCTTTATCTCCCTTTATTGCATTACCTGCATCCTCAACTTCTCTCAGAATCCTGTCCATATCAGATTTGAATTCTCTGATGCTCATGGCATGGGAGGGATGGAATGGAAGCGCGATCATAGGTTCTGCTGAATCCATATCTATTTCTATAAATTTATCATAGTAGGCGCCAGCCTCCGGTTCCAGTCTCTTATATGCCTCTGCTCTTCCGTGCTCCGCAAGGTACTCTTCCGTCAGCTCATCCGTACACCATATAGAACTCAGGGCTGCGGATTCCGTAGTCATGACGTCTATGCCCATACGGAATTCCATGGAAAGATTTCTGATTCCCGGACCCATAAACTCCAGAACATTGTTCTTGCAGAAACCATTGGAAAAAGTCTTTCCTATAAGTGAAAGCGCCACATCCATCGGACCTACTCCCGGCTTTGGACTTCCTGTGAGTCTTACACCGATTACCTTTGGATACGGAATGTCATAGGTATGTCCAACGAGCTGCTTTACCAGTTCTCCTCCGCCTTCTCCTATACCCATAGTGCCCAGCGCACCGTAACGGGTATGAGAATCTGAGCCAAGGATCATCTTCTCTCCGCCTGCCATCATTTCACGCATATACTGATGAAGCACTCCTCTGTATGGAGGCAGGAAGATACCACCGTATTTCCTGACATTGGAAAGACCAAATGCATGATCGTCCTCAAGAATGGTTCCGCCTACGGCGCAAAGTGTATTGTGGCAGTTTGAAAGCACATAAGGTATATTAAATTCCTTAAGTCCCGCAGCTCTCGCTGTCTGAAGGATATTTACATAATTGTTATCGGGAGAGACCATACAGTCAAACCCGAGTTTCAGATTCTTCATGTCTCCGCTATGATTATGCCCGGACAATATCCTGTAGGCCATGGTTTTTTTACGGCCTTCTTCGACTTCCGAAGCATCTTCCGGAGCTCCCATCGGTCTTTCAGATAAGCCTGGAATCATCTCATACTTTTCATCAATAAAAACACCGTGATCAGTCAGTCTAACCATGTTTTCTCCTTTACAAAAATCCCTACAATCATAATTTGATTATAGGGATTTCGTAGTCATAAGTACAATATATTGAAATGTATGTTTATTATAGTTGATTTCTATTAAATAGCGGGTTTTCTATTGGATCAGACTCATACCTATCATTCCGGAACTCTCAGGACATCATCTCCGGCTTTATTCCCTGATATCTGGCAAACACCTCTCTCATGGTTCTTATGAGAGCCCTCTCCGCTTCATCCAGGTATACGTTTTCCTTATAGACGATGTTCACATCCCAGCTGTCGCTTTCCTCACTGTAATTGAAAACCTCAAAGCCTGCATTTTTCAGCGGTTCTATGGCCCTTTCCGGGACTATGGTGATTCCGAGGCCTGAGCTTGCGAGCTGTGTAGCCGAAATGCAGCTCGATACCTCCATTATTTCCTTCGGAACAAAATCGAATCTTCTGAAAACATCATCCACCTTACGGCGTATATACTGACCTTTCTTCATAATGATGAAGGGAAAAACATTGAGCTTACTTAAATCCACTTCAGGAATAGTTTCCTCGGTTCCGGGATTGATGATCATATCATCAGTTATCATGCCCTTTCCGGCAACAAGATACAGCTTTTCGGTATAGATATACTCGACATTCACTCCCGCAGGCAAATGTTCTTTCCCTCCCGGAAGTACACAGAATGCGATCTTATCATTCATCAGATTATTTATTATTTCCTCTGATCTGGACTCCTGAAGATATATCTTGATGTTCGGATATATCTCCCTGAAGGCTCCTATGACTTTTGGAAGCATATATCCTGCACGCTCAGTCGGGATGCCTATGTTAATGCGCCCTTTCTTTCCGTGTCCGATATCCGAAAGCTCACGCCTCAGATTGTCCTTCAGCACCAGTATCTGTCTGGCTGTCTTGACATATCGTTCACCGGCATAGGTAAGAGTTATGGGATTAGTCTTTCTGTCAAAGAGCTTAACCCCGAGATCCTCTTCCACCTTTGAAATAATATAACTTAATGAAGGCTGTGAAATATACAGCTGTTTTGCTGCTTCAGTGACTGAGTGGTTATCGGCAACAGCAGTTATGTAAGTCAATTCTCTAAAATCCATAGATCCAATCCCTTTTAATGATAATGTCTGTCACTCTTCATTATAAACGATTTCTTTCACTTCTTCGCCTACAAATTCTATAACAGACGGATCCATTATGACATGATCACCTTCCTTTATACCATCTACTTCCGTCATCTGATCATCTCTGAGACCTGTAGTTACATATACCTTGGTAACAACGCCTTCTTTAATCATATAAATATACGAGCCCTCATCATCATCGAAGATGCATTCATTAGGCACTCCCAGAGTATCTGCTCTTTCATCCAGCTTCAAAGTAACATCCGCATCCAGTCCGACTATCAGTTCATCCTTTGTATTCAGCCTTATCTCTACTACGGCCTTGGCTTTACCGCTTGAATCATTTTCCGCTGACTGATTAATTCTTTCTACTTCGCCTTCATATAACTTGTCACCGATTCTTACATCTGCTTTCTGACCGATATTCACTGATGTTATATCAAACTTTGAAACCTTCATCTTTATAAGGTATTCATCATCAGATTCTATCTCCATTATAGCTGCGCCCTTTTCAACTGCAGCACCTTTATCTACAAAGCAGGCAGTTATGATACCGTCTGCTGTGGCTGAAGTTCCTTTTTGTGCGGCAGCATAATTCTTTTCAGCATTCTCAAGATTCCTGTCATCCAAAGCAACCTGCTGTTCTCTGCTCTCTATATATCCGTTAGTCAAAAGCATGGTCTGGGCAAATTCCTTTTGTGCCCTTGCTTCCGTCCACATTCTCATGACTGTTTCCATGTTTGATTGTATCTCCAGATACTTCTCATGTGTGGCGGCATCCATACCTTCCTCCGGGAGAGTGGTCTTATCGACCTCAATATCAGTAAGCTTTCTGTTCAACTCTGATATGCTCTCCAGGTAATCAATTGCCTTATCCGTTTTTTTGTCCACTTTTTCTTTGCTGGCTTCCTCTTCATCACCTGTGAGCAATTCAATTTTCTTTAGTTCAACCTCTGTCTGCGCAACACTATTCTGCTTTTGGCTGATTTGCTGCTGGAGCTTTAGGATATCCGAGTCATACTGCTTTTTCACATCAGCTATAAAACGATCATCCGCATAGCTTTCATTGGTCATGGTTCTCAGCTTCTCTTCCAGCTGTGTATATGTCATGGCACAGTTATTTATCTGTGCTGTGGCATCATTCATCATCCTTTCATACCTGGCCTTTTGATCCTTATCGGCACTTAGTATCTTCTTACTGTATTCGGCATCGGTTCTGGCCAGATCCACCAAAAGCTGTTGATTGTCCATGACATAATTCACCAGTTTGTCTCCCGACTTCACCCTGTCACCTATCTGAACCGTTTTTGAATCCACTATACCGGACACATCAGAATATACAGTTATCTTTTTCCCTCCGGAGATTCTTCCGGTACCGTTGATTTCGGGGCTTATGGTGCTTTTCTCTGCCACGACAACTATCATTTCTTCAGGCTGAAGAAAATACCAGACAGCTGCACCCACACAAGCTATACATAAAAGAGCTATTATTCCACGTTTAACATTTTTAATCATTACTCTACTCCCTTTAATGCATCAACCATATTTATAGTTTTTACCCGTGATGAGATTACGGCATTGACTGTGACTGAAAGAACAAATGAAACTAATATCGAAAGCAGATACGGCATCAGACTGATTTTATAAATAAAATCAGATGAATAATCTATATTGTCCATAGTAAAAACCAGTATCGTCTTTCCCAGTATGAGCCCCAGGACAGTGCCTATACCATCGATGATTATACTTTGCTGATTCAGAATCCAACGGATATTCCCGGTTGAAAAGCCAAGTACCTTGAGTGTGGCCACCTCCCTGACCTTTTCCACAAATGACAAAATACCGAGATTATACATAACGACTATTCCGAGCATCACTGCAATAGTCATTACATAATAAACCTCCTGGTCCGTTGCGGCTCTTTTCAGATTCATCGCTCTTATGTACTCGTTCTTCGAAAAAACGCTCAGTATTTCTTCTCTTTCCGTAACATATCGTTTAGGCACAGTCATGTTGGTAAACAGAAGATTTGGCTTAAATTCTCCATTAATGCTTTCAAAGTACTCTCGTTTCATGGCTATGCCCTGTTCATCGGGTGCCTTAAAAACATCACAGATCCTGACCTTGAATTTATCCCTGACACCGGGAATCCGGAAGCTTACCTCGTCTCCGATATTCAGCCCCATCTCATTCATAACCTTTGAGCTTACAGCAGCTCCCCTTTCCGGCAGGTTCATGAAGTTCCCATCGCCATCCTGAAACATATACAGGTTTCCCTTATCCATCACAGTTACATAATACAGACCTATTTCGTCGCCTTTTGTCACATCGGTCTGCACCTTTTCGACCATCTGTCCCCTGAATCTCCTGGAGTAGTCGTAAACGGTGTTGTAATCGGTCCCGGCTGTAAACCCGACCTCGAAATTAGCAGGTGTGAGTCTCAGATATTTCCAGTTCTCAACTCCCTTGTTGAGTTCATCCATACCAAAAGCCGTAAGCATCAGAGCTGTACATAGCATAACTCCGACTATACCTGCCAGGGTCCTCACCCTATTCCTGTTAATGTCTCTGATATTCCATCTGCTGGCAAAGCTCAGCTTGTTCCAGATTGGTGTTTTTTCTATAAATCCCGCACCTGACATGGCAGGGGGCTCAGGTCTTAATATCTCTGAGGCTCTCAAAGACAGGATACCTCTGCAGGATAAGTAATTGGTCATGGCCGACATCGCTGCGACAATAGATATGACTATCACTACTCTTGATGATAGTTCCATCCTGCCGAAGGGATGACTGTAATACAGTTTAAGAACATCAAAGATATATATACCCAAACTGTACCATCCTGCCACAGCACCTGTTATGCATCCCATAAGACATACCACAACCGAGTATGTTATATAGTGTATAAAAACGGTCTCCTGGGCGAATCCCAGCGCCTTAAATGTTCCTATTATGGTTCGCTGCTTCAGGACAAGTCTTGTCATGGTAGACACGATACCGAGAAGTGCGATGGAGATGAAAAGGCAGGGAAAAACTATTTCCAGAGTCTCATCCGCATCAAGATCACTGTGTATCGAATCATATCCTCCATCATCCTTTTTTGATACGCAGGTAATATTCCTATCTTTAAAAAGCTCCTGTATCTCTGACTTGGCTTTTTCTATCTCCCTTTTATCAGCATCGGTAAGCTCAAATTGATTAGTGACATTTTTCAGATCTATGTACATGCTGTCGAACTGAAAGTCCTGTCCCGGATAATCTCCTGAATCCAGAAATGCATACCCGTATGCTCCTATATCAGGCTCCGTATATGTATCATCTATCTTAAAGTATGTGTGATCGGGATTCTCCATTATCCCCATGACTATCTCATCAAATGCTGTACTATCACATATAAGCGAGAGATTATCTCCTACATCTATACCCTGCTTCTCGGCGAAATACCTGTCTATCCATATACCGTGCAAATCCCTTTCATACTGGACTCCCTTGTGGAGCAGCATCTTTGAAATCGCATTATCTTCGATAAAATTGAATTCCAGCTTTTTTTCTACGCCATTCAGATTTATCTTTCCGTTAACTGTATGCCGGAGCTCTGCTTTTTTTACCGCCGGAAGATTCTGCACCAGTGACAGATCCTCTCTGGAAAAGCTCTCACCCTCAACATACACATCCATAAAATTTGTTATAAAAAAGTACTCATCTACAGATTTTCCCAGTCCGGAAACAACAGAGTCAAAGGCTTCCATTATGAACATGGCAAAAAAGCACATCAAAAAAATAGCAAGGAACTGTACTGCATTTTCCTTCAAATCCCTGATAAGCTTGATTCCAAGATTTTTACTCATAGCATCTTACCAATTCAATTCAAAAGCATCTTTCGGATTATCGTTAATGACTATTTCATCTATCGTACCGTTTTTAACCATGATAACTTTATCCGCAATCTCAGCGAACAAAGCATTATGTGTGACCATGACAACGGTTCTTCCCTCTACCCTGCTCTGATCCTGCAGAAGCTTAAGAACTTCACGGCCTGTATTTGTATCGAGAGCTCCGGTAGGCTCATCGCACAAAAGAAGCCTGGGCTTTTTGGCTATAGCTCTGGCTATGGCGATTCTTTGCTGCTGACCACCTGACATCTGGGAAGGAAAATTATCCTTTTTATCTTTAAGTCCGACGAGGTCGAGAGCATCCAGGGGATTCATGATGTCTATACCAAGGTCTCTCATAAGGTCTACATTTTCATAGGCTGTAAGGGATGGAACCAGATTATAGAACTGGAATATGATTCCCACATCCCTGGCTCTGAACTGTCCCAGTCTTCTGTCATCGAATGCAGTTATTTCTTCTCCGCCAAAAAAGATAGAACCTCCTGTGGCTGCATCCAGTCCTCCAACCAGATTAAGCAAAGTACTCTTTCCTGATCCGCTGGGACCCAGTATGACAACAAGTTCGCCTTCCATGATTTCTACATTCACATCATGCAGCGCCTCATAGACTATTTGGCCGTTTCTGTAGATTTTTCCTACATTATTAAGTTTAATAAGTAATTTCGTATTTTCTTCCATACCTATACAGCGACAAATGATCAAAAATGATAAAATAAATAATTATTTCTATTAATTTTACTTTATATTTTATTTTAACTATTTTTATTTATTATAAGTATATCAAATTTTTTTATTTCGTTACTATTTATCTTTAATTTAGTTAGTTCCTGAATCGGTCTTAACTTTTTCGCAAAAAAAGATGCAGGTTTAAGCGTCTGACACGCTCCTTAACCTGCATCCGTCTTTAATCGGCCTTACCGGCCTATATATGATCTATAAGATTATTTCATCATCTGATATATACATATCCGTCCATGATTCTTCTTGCTGTTCTCTGTACTGCAACTCCCGGAATCTTATAGTCCGCAGGATTTCTTCCTTCCTTTACCACAGTAGGAACCATAGTCATCACACCGCTTGGATGTCCTATGCGAACTGTCTTCCGGTCATCCTTTGCTGCCACTATTTTATTTACGATAGTGCCTTCAAGGAACGCCGCCGTAGATACTGAACTTGCTGCTGTAAGTGGAATAGCCTTATGACATTTGAATACCGAAATGACTCTTGCGCAGACATCCATCTTATCTTCCGCAACTTCCTTATCTTCTATGTCAATGTATCCTCTCGGAGTAGTCACGAATCCGACCTTCGGTACACCCGGCTGGTTATCTGTGGCTTCCTTAAGATCCTTCGCAAATCCCATCATTACACAGGCAGTCCCACGGATCTTTTCAAGAAGGTCCATGACCTCCTTATTGTTGTTTATCTGATCCGGAAGTTCTGTTCCCTTCATTCCGATGTCTTCAGCTTTTACAAGTACGATAGGATTTGACACATCTATAATGGTTGATTCTATCTTTCCGAATCCGGGAATGTCGAGAACATCAACTTCATTTCCTGTTGGGAGCAGTTTCCCTGTCTTAGAGCCTGCCGGATTCAGGAAATCAACCCTGAGTTCTGCGGCTGTGCCGTCAACACCGGCTATCTCACAGTTTCCGTCATTTGCAAAGGTATGAGTCTCAGGATCTATAGGAACGTCCACATTGATATATTTATCTGTGTTCTTATTGAGCATTCTTACTGTTGTTACAGGCTCTTTAATATCGACCATTCCTTCTTCTACACAGAATGCAGGTACAGCCGCAGTCATATTTCCGCAGTTTGACTTGTAATCCACCTGTCTTTTTCCGACTATGACCTGTCCAACCAGATATTCAATGTCTACATCCGGTTCTTCGGATTTCCATATGATAACAATTTTATTGTTGGATGATACTGTTCCGCCCATTCCGTCGATCTGCTTAGGATCTGGAGAACCCATTACCTGTAGAAATATATCATCCCACTCTGCTCTGTCTGCCGGAAGGTCTTCCTTCTTGAAAAGACACCCCTTAGATGTACCGCCACGCATGAATACTGTTCTAAATTTTCTCATTTTTACCTCCTTGGGTCATGCACAAATCGAGCTTGCTCGAATTTGTATATGACCCACTAATTAAGTTTGAAAGTTTACTTTCAAACTTTCTCTCCTGTTCTGTGAGGAACGTTAATTTGCTTTTATACTGCTATTCAGACTGACAAATTTTATTACTAACATTATACTTAGGCGATGGAGATAGAGTAAAATATAACTTATTGTATGTTTATTATAATCATTATTTTATGATGGAAAATAGGGCGGGACGGCACCGGCCCACTCGAGAGAGAAAATGCCATTTAAATGCGCTTCACGCTGGCATTTTCGCTTGATTTCGGCTAACGCCGAAACAGCCTCGCCGCCTGGGGGCATCAGCATGTCTTACGACATGCTGTTTATGATTGAAAGTACAGCCGGATCGACATGTTCGTATTCATCAATGGCTAAAGGGTTTAGATTACATGGCACTTTCCTATACCTCAAAAAAAGCTCCGATGTTGCCATCGGAACTTCTAAAGCTTATATCTATATTAGGTATCGTCTCTTGAAAACTGTACACCACATTATCAATTATTCTCAGTAATCCATCATTCTCTATCCGATAAACATTTAACCTCATTGGTCAAACCCTCGACCTATTAGTAACTATCACCTGAATGCTTTACAGCACTTACAGCTTAGCCCTATCAACCTCGTAGTCTTCAAGGGGTCTTACTCTTGCGATGGGATATCTCATCTTGAGGGTGGCTTCACGCTTAGATGCCTTCAGCGTTTATCCAGTCCCGACATGCCTACCCTGCACTGGAGTTGATCTCCAACAGGTCCAACAGAGGTCAGTCCA
>NZ_JNKO01000002.1 GCF_000702885.1 Oribacterium sp. P6A1
GACCATCTTTGATGGGAGATTGCGATAAGCCCGTCAAGCGCTCTCTTGGGCGTTGAGTTTACACATAAGACCAAGAGAGCATTTGACGGGCAACGCAGAATCGACCATCTGAGATGGGAGATTGCAAAATTAATGGTTTTAGGGGATGATACATGTCTGTGAACAGAAATCTCAGGATGGATAATGCAAAGGGAATTTTGATAATGCTGGTGGTTATAGGGCATTTTCTTCTTCCGCTGCAGGGAAGAACCGTAGTCTGCACCAATCTGTTCTATGAGATCTATGTTTTCCATATGGCGGCCTTTACCTTTATTTCAGGCCTTTTTTCCCGGAATATTTACAGAGGAAAAGAGAAAAAGTCATTTAATCTCAGGCAGCTGTTTAAGACACTTTGGCTTTATGTGATATTTGAGATCATAGTGTTCTTTTCCGAGATTCCGGCCTATGGAAGAGCTTCTGCGTGGCCGGATCTTTTTCACGAAGAGGGGGCGCCATGGTACCTGCTGGCTCTTTTTGTATGGTATCTGTTCATTCCTTTTTTTACAGTACTTAAGGATAAGGTTTTTAAGTCCGGTTCAGTTATTATGCTTTTTATAGTTATACTTTCCCTTGGGGGAGGATATATAAGCGGAGTGGGAGAGTTTCTGTCAATTGAAAGAATCCTGGCATTTGCCCCCTTTTTTTATGCAGGTCACTTTACGGGGAGTGAGAAGCTGGAAGCTTTCCTCCGAGGTGAAAAACCGGAGCAGGCTAAAGCAATATGGTATGTGATAGAAGCATTGGCACTTTTTTCGGTGCTGGCTATAGCATTATTTATGTATGACTATCTGCTTCCGTATCATGACATTGTGTTCGGAGTATGGTATGAGAGACTGAGAGCCTATGAACATCCTGAATGTTTTACAGGTATAACAGGACAGTTTTGGTTCCTGAGACTCTTGTGGTATATTTTTGCAGGTGCAGTGACGCTTTCTTTTTTGAGAGTCATACCTGACCGCAGGATCCCGGTACTGTCTCTCATGGGACAAAGGACATTGCAGATATACATTCTTCACAGGCCTGTCAGGGACCTGATGCTGGCGGCGGGACTTATAACCTGTTTTGATCCGGGGAAGCCGACGGACCTTATAATGGTTTTACTTTTTTGTACAGTATTGTCCGTTATGCTTTCTGCAGGGATTTTTACAAAGCTTTTTGAGTTTATACTCACACCTTTCAAAAAGAAACAGCCCTGATAATTTGACATAATTACTTTGCTAAGGAATTTATATGGTTGATTTTTTGGGAAATCTTTCGATTTTTTCGCAGTACACACTTCTTCAGTGGGCGCTGCTCTTTATGCTTTACTGCATATTCGGATGGGTATTTGAATCCGTATACTGTTCACTTAAGGAGCTCAGACCTCTGAACAGAGGCTTCTGTCATGGCCCGTGGCTGCCCATATACGGTGTCGGAGCCATCATGATGCTTATGTTTGCCTGGCCCTACAGAGAAAATCTTTTTATGGTATATATCATGGGAGCGCTGGTGGGGACTGTGCTTGAGCTTCTAACAGGTGTAAGCATGTATCATATTTTTCATATGAAGTGGTGGGATTACAGCCACAACCCTTTCAATTTCCATGGTTACATCTGCCTTTATGCATCTCTGGCCTGGGGGATTCTTGCGGTTATATTCACAAAACTCATTCATCCCCATGTAGCTGCCATATCGGAGGACTGGACATACACCGGTTTTGTTGTGGCAGTTACCATGCTGTACACTCTTTTTATTGAAGATCTGGTTTTTTCCATTATCGGTGCTCTTGATCTTAAGCGGCGAATTGAGCAGCTCGCTGCGAACAGTGAGGAGATTCAGATGCTTAAACTGAATATCTCAGAGGCCAGATCAAGACTTCTTGAAATGCAGGAGCAGGCCCGGGCCAATGTCTCCGAAGTTAAGTCAATAGCTGAAAACGAAGGAAATCTGGCGGCAGCAAAGGTGGTCACAGAGGAAACAAAACGAGTTATTGCTACCGGAGGCACATTTGTTGCAAAGACCATCGCAAACGGAAGTGTAACGGCTGCAAAAGCAGCAGGAAAAACCGTGGTGGATGCCGGTAAATCTGCTGTGAGAAAGGCTGCCAATGCAGTGCCGGGAACCAGAGCTTATGAGGAAAAACATGGTGAAAACCGTGAAGGTTTAGAGCTTCGCCGCAGACGTATGGAAGAGAGACTCCGTATACTTGAGGATGGAGGAGATGAACGTTCAGGCCGTATGAACTGGTGGGTAGGAAACATGCTCAGGAACAACCCTACACTGAAGGGCGGTTCAGAGTATTTTGATAAGCTGAGAGAGGCTGCCAGAAAGTACTCTGAAAGTCTGGAAAAGCTGGAAGCCTGCATAGAAATGGAAAGAGAGAAGCCGGAAGAATTCTGTGATGATGAAAACTGAGCATCATAAGTGAGGGGCAAAATCCGACATGGAATCGTTTCGTCACTAACGCTCTCATCTCACTGATGTCATAAAATAAAATAGTAAACGAATGACCCCACCGAAGCTGTTTCGCTTCGATGGGGTCTTTCTGTCTCTTATTAAATCTATATATGTCAAGAGTTCACGTAAGGGGAGAAAAGAACTCTTACTAGGTATATTTCAAACGGTCATGCTTGACAGGGAAGATCCGGAAGGATCGTCGATATCATACACATAAGCGACCGTTGTTTATGAAGGGGGGCTCCGGAGTGTATCACAACTCCGGAGTATGAGTATGAAAAGCTTTTTTTGTGTTACATTTCTGTAACTGTTTTATATGATACAGAAGCTTTGTGACTTAAGTATGTCTCACGACTTAAAGAAGTCTAAAAATTCTAAATAAAATATAAAGTACATGGACGCAATTATGAAGAACTGTCTACATAAAATCTTAAGTACATGTTCGGATTAGGCTTTATTAATCTGTTATAAAATTATCAACAGGCTCTTTACAGATGTTTGCAAATCTGTTAACGTAGCATGTGTCAACCGCTTAACATATTTTTGTATGTTAGGAGAAAATATAAATGAATAATAAAATGAGTAAAAGTATGAATACAAATTATAAGAAAATCGATAAGTTATCAAAGAATTATGCTGAGGAGATCCTCAAGGTACTTCCATGGGAGACAAAGGAAGTTCCGTCAGAGATTCCTCATGGAGATATGCCGGGAGATAAGATTGAGATAGGAGAGTCTCACATCGCAAAGGCAAATAAAATCTTCCCTGTACTTGTTAAGGAGATAGCAGAGAAGATGAAAGCAAACGACAACCAGAGAGTTGTAGTAAGTGTCTGCGGAGGATCAGGAGTAGGTAAGTCAGAGATTGCTTCTGTTCTTGCGTGGTTCCTTAACCAGTCAGGCGTGGGAGCATATATTCTTTCCGGAGACAACTATCCTCACCGCATCCCTATGTACAATGATGCTGAGAGACTTCATGTATTCCGTGAGAGTGCTGTGAGAAACATGGTTGAAGCCGGAGATTACACAAACGAGAGATTTGCGGAAATCAGAAGCTGGCAGCAGGAGGATACAGATGCGGATAAGAATCATGCAGAGGGAAATGCATGGTTTGAGTCATATCTTGCAGGCGGACGCAAGGGACTTTCTGAGTATCTCGGAACTCCCAAGGAGACAGATTTTGATGAAGTAAGCAATATTATCAGCGCATTCAAGGATGGAGCAGCTGACCTCTGGCTCAGACGTATGGGAAGAGATGCAGCAAGTCTCTGGTATGAGGATGTGGATTTTTCTGACAAGCAGGTTCTTATCATTGAGTGGACACACGGAAACAGTGATTTTCTTAAGGGAGTTGATATCCCTGTTCTTCTTAACAGTACACCTGCAGAAACTCTTGAGCACAGAAGAGCAAGAAACAGAGACGGAAAGACCGACAGCGCATTTACAACCATGGTTCTTGAAATCGAGCAGGGTAAGCTCCATGCACAGGCACACAAGGCAAAGATCATCTGCTCAAAGAATGGTGAGCTCATCAGTTTCGAAGAGTACACAGATCTCATGAAGGATCAGTTCTGATCAGGCATTTGAAACAGAATAACGATCTTGATGATAAAGGGTAAAGGATTATCCTTGCAGTTCAAAACAGTTTCCGGACAGATCTTCTTAAACAGAGGTCTGTCTTAGGTATTTAACAGGAGTTTGAAATGGAGAAACATTATACAGATAACGGACCTATGCTCAATGCCTACCCTGACAGCATGGGTGGTCGCCTCAGCGATGTTGTGGGATTTCTTGAGAAGAAGGAGATGGAGGATTCTTTCCAGTCATTCTATATTCTTCCAAGCATTTTCAATACGGATCTCGACAGAGGATTCTCTGTTATCGATTACAATATAAATAATGAGATGGGAAGTGAGGAGGACCTGGAGAGACTCCGCAATCTCGGAGTAAATCTGAAGCTTGATTTCATTCTGAATCATGCATCGGTTCTTTCGCCACAGTTCCAGGATCTCATCAAAAATGGCGAAAATTCAAAGTACAGCGATTTCTTTATCAACTGGAACAAGTTCTGGGAAGGCAAGGGAGAGATGACTCCGGAAGGATACATCCAGCCTGAGGATCAGTATATAAAGGATATGTTCTTCCGTAAGCCGGGTCTTCCTATACTTATGGTCAGAACACCGGACGGAAAGGATGTTCCATACTGGAATACATTCTATCAGGAGGTTATCTACAAGCGTCCTGATGCCATGGATCTTATGGGAGCCATGGATATTCAGTACCTTACTGCGGAACGTATCTGTGACAGAGTCAATACCGCTCTTGATGAGGGTAAGAAACCTTCAGAGACAGACTTCAGCGGATATGAAGCATATCGTGACAAGGTAATAGATTATCTTGAGTCAAACCGTAAGTACCTTGGCCAGATGGATCTCAATGTAAAGTCAGATCTTGTATGGGAGCATTATGATAACACACTAAAAGCTCTTTCCGGATATGGTGCTTCCATCGTTCGTCTTGATGCCTTTGCTTATGCTCCGAAGGAGCCGGGAAAGAAGAATTTCATGAACGAGCCGGATACCTGGGATCTTCTTGCAAAGGTTCGTGAGCTTGCTGATAAATATCATGTGACACTTCTTCCTGAGATCCATGCAAGCTATGGCGAGAAGGTTTACAAGAAGGTGGCGGATATGGGATACATGACCTATGATTTCTTCCTTCCGGGACTTCTTATTGATGCTATAGAAAAGAAGAACGGCAAAGATCTTGCAAGATGGGCTCAGGAGCTTGTTGATGATAAGATCCGCACAGTAAATATGCTGGGCTGTCATGACGGAATCCCTCTTCTTGATCTAAAGGGTATCCTTCCTGAGGAGGAGATCCAGAATCTCATCGATACCATCGTTGAAAGAGGCGGACTCGTTAAGGATCTTCACGGAAAGAAGAATATGTATTATCAGGTTAATGCAACATATTACAGCGCTCTCGGTGAGGATGACAGAAAGATGCTGCTTGCAAGAGCTATCCAGATGTTTATGCCGGGTAAGCCACAGGTTTGGTATCTTGATCTCTTTGCAGGAAAGAACGACCATGAGGCTGTAAAGCATGCAGGTCCTGCCGGACACAAGGAAATCAACCGTACAAACCTTTCCATTGAGGAGATGGAGAAGAGACTTTCTTCGGAAGTCGTAGCAAAGCAGATTGAAATGCTCAGGTTCCGAAACACCTGTCCTGCATTCTCCTTTGATGCCGATTTCTCTGTTGAGACAGAAGGCACAAAGATGAACATGACATGGAAGAATAATGGAAATACAGCATCTCTTAAGGTTGATTTTGCAGATTATTCCTATGAGATCTCATCAGAGACTGTATAAGCCGCAAAAACTGTATTCAGGGGTGGGCTGATTATTCTGTCTTTTAGTATTGAGTATATAAATTTTATATAAAAAAACAGGTACCGTCGAAGGGGTAATCCCTTCGGCGGTATTTTTGTACAAAAAAGCGCACAAAACGAGTTATATAATATTGCACAATATACACAAAAATATGTTATACGATTGACAGAAATTGTGAAAAGAGATATAGTCGCATTAAGTTAAATGTCAAGCGGTTGACAGAGCTGACATTATCAATACAATTCAGTCAAAGAGGAGATAATCATGAAAAAAAATTTGAACAGAATGGCTGCGTTACTTATGACAGTGGCATGTGTAAGCTCACTTGCAGCATGCGGCAGCAGCACAACTGCTGAAACAAGCAAGGCAGCCGATGCAACAACTGAAGCAGCTTCAACAGCGGCAGGAACAGAGGCAGCAGCACCTGCAGAAAAGTCAGAGCTTGCAGGACAGTCAATCACACTTCTTAATTCAAAGGGTGAGATTCAGACAGCTCTTGAGGAGCTTGCAGGAACATTTACAGAGGAGACAGGCATCAACCTTGAGGTTCTTGCATGCGGAGCAGGTGAGGTTCCTTATACTAAGGTTACTTCCATGTACAGCTCAGGAACAGCACCAACCATGTCAATTCTTGATACAACAGACGTTATCGCACTTGGCGCTGAGTACGGACTTGACCTTACAGATCAGGACTGGAACCAGTATTGCGACAGCATGACAACAAAGATCGACGGTAAGGTTTACAGCTTCCCGTTCTGTGTTGAGGGTCGTGGAATCATTTACTCAAAGAAGTCAATCGAGGATGCTCTCGGAAAGGATTTCGATCCTGCATCCATCAACTCACTTGATTCCTTCAAGGCAATCTGTGAAGAGCTCAGAGCAGCAGGTATGGAGAATCCTGTGGTTCTTTCAAAGGAAGACTGGTCACTGGGTGCACATCAGCTCGGATATATCTATGATACATACGACGGCACAACAGCCGGTGCTGACAAAATCATGGCAGCTCTTAAGGATGGTTCACAGAAGGTTGAGGATTATGACCGTTTTAACCAGTTCATGGATACCATGGATGTGATCCTTGAGTACAACTACAACAAGGAAGATCCACTCGGAGCTATCTACGATGAGGATCCTATTCACCTTGTTGAGGGTGATGCAGCATTCTGGCCAAATGGTAACTGGGCATGGCCAAACCTTGAGACAGCCGGTGCTGAGACATCTGATGAGTATGGCTTCATTCCGTTCGTTCTCGGAAATGATTCTTCTGATATTGCCAACACATCAATGCAGGCATCTCCTACAAAGCAGCTTATGGTAGACGCAAAGCAGTCAACAGAGGAGCAGCAGAAGGCAGCTCTTGAGTTCATCAACTGGCTTGTAAACTCAGAGTCAGGTCAGAAGGGCCTTGTTGAGAAACTCGCACTTATCCCTGCATGCTCAAACAACACTGTAGCTCCTAAGGATCCGTTAAGCCGTGATATCGTAGCTAAGATGGCTTCAGGAAATACTTACTCTTCAAGCTTCGTAGCACCTTCAGATCACTGGTCAGTAGTTGGTGCTGTTATGCAGAAGTATGTTGCAGGTCAGACAGACCGTGCTGGTGCTGCTTCAGAGATCGATGCTTACTGGCAGTCACAGAAATAATCAAAAGTAACAAGATAAGATTCAGGACCATAACTCTCTGCGAGATATGAGGCATTGAGATATTTTACTTATCCGGCGAGAACGAACAGCTTTCCGGATAAGTATTTTGGAAGAATTCCAAAACAGGTCCTGATTTTTTTATAGGAAGAATTAAGAAAGGCAGATCAATATGAATTCTCTAGGCCGTACCACCGGTGATAAAATAAAAAGTTTTCTAATGTTTGCACTTCCGGGAACATTCGTTTTTGTATGTGTGGTCATCATACCTTTTCTGTATGGTTTTTATCTCACATTTACAGACTGGAACGGTGTTGCGGCAGTGAAGAACCTTGTGGGCTTTGATAATTACAAGGCTCTTGCTCAGGATAAGGATTTTTGGAATTCCATGGGACTTACACTTAAGTATGTAGTGCTCTCTGTTATTCTGGTCAATGCATTCGGCTTCCTTTTTGCATATTTCCTTTCAGGAAGAATCAAAAAGGGTCAGAATGTCTTTCGTGCCGGATTTTTCACACCGAACCTTATCGGTGGTGTAGTTTTGGGATTCATATGGCAGTTCGTTTTTTCCCAGCTTCTTGTTAAGTTCGGAAAGAGCCTCGGAATCGCCTTTTTTTCAAAGTCATGGCTTTCCGATCCGACCAAGGCCTTCTGGGCGCTGGTCATCGTGACCGTATGGCAGCTTAGCGGATATATGATGCTCATCTACATTGCAGGATTCACAGGTCTTTCGGAGGATGTACTGGAAGCTGCATCCATAGACGGGGCATACGGATGGTCAAAGATGAGACATATCACACTTCCTCTTATGGTTCCGTCTTTCGTAATATGTATTTTCCTGACACTTTCAAGAGCCTTCATGGTTTACGATATCAACCTTACATTGACAGGCGGTGAACCATACGGCAGTACAAGACTTGTAGCCATGCATGTTTACGAAAAGGCATTTACGGCCAGACAATACGGAATAGGACAGGCGGAAGCGGTATTCCTTTTCTTCGTGGTCGCCATAATTTCCGGACTTCAGGTATATATCGGTAAGAAGCAGGAGGTAGAAGCGTGATGAGTGGTCAGGCAAATATTTCCGCAAAGGATCTGTCACCAAGGGCTGCAGATCGGGTTGGCGGAACAAAAAAACTTGTTAAGGATATCTGTATATATATTCTTCTTGTCATCGGAGCGTTATTTTACCTGGTACCGTTCTTTATGGTCATTGCCAACTCCTTTAAGCAGAAAAAGGATATCATAAAGGCTCCGATGGATATCGTCGGTGCTCATGGAATGAGCCTTGATAACTATTTCAAAGCCTTTAAGCAGATGGAATTCTTAAAAGCATTCGGAAACTCCATTTTCATTACAGGTCTTTCCACCCTGGCGGTCATCGTACTTTCTTCCATGGTTGCGTACTATATAGTTCGTGCGAACACCAAAATCGCGAAGCTGATATTTGCGCTGATGATCTCTTCCATGATCATTCCGTTCCAGTCTATAATGATTCCTCTGGTATCTATCTATGGTGCACAGCTCAGCCTGCTTAATCACAGACTTTCACTTGTATTCATGCATACCGGTTTTGCCATGAGTATGTCAGTGTTCATGTATGCCGGGTTCCTTAGAAGCGGTGTACCGAAGTCTCTTGAGGAGGCAGCCTACATCGATGGATGTACAAAGATGGAGACTTTCAGGCTTATAGTATTTCCTCTGCTTAAGCCTACAACTGCTACACTGGTCATCTTAAATGCCATGCAGTTCTGGAATGACTATCTGCTCCCAAGCCTTGTTCTCGGAAAGAAGCCCCTTTATACACTGCCTCTTTCCACATACAGCTTCTACGGAACATATAGTTCGGATTACGGCCTTATCATGGCGGCGCTGGTACTTACACTTCTTCCTATACTTATTCTGTATTTCTTCTTACAGAAGCAGATTATAGCCGGAATGGTTGCAGGTGCTGTTAAGTAAGATTCTTATGTATAGAGTATGAGTATTGGAATAAAAAGTTATAAAACTAATATCTGATATGTTTTTTAAGATTTTAAACAGTTGAAGGTATAGTATAATGAAGCCGGACATCAGTGGTGTCCGGCTTTTTTTCTACATTGCCATGGCAGGATGTATATGATAAAAAACATTTATGGAATCAGGGAAACAGGCTATTATGAAAGCTGTGCTTTGGCGACGGATGATTCATGCTTCCGGTTATGGAGATGCGCAAAAAAACAGTAAAGGGAATAGAATGGAATGGCAACGACGTTAAAAGATGTGGCTAAGGAAGCCGGACTGGCAGTGGAGACTGTATCCAGAGTGCTGAATAACAGGGGATATATCAGTGAGAAGACCAAGAAAAAGGTCTATGATGCCATGCAGAAAATAGGATACAGACCGAATATTGTGGCACGAACACTTTCAAAGGGAAGATCCGATGCCATCGCGGTTATCATGCCGCACATGGTTCATCCGTATTTTTCGCAGATGCTCAGCGAGATAGAGCGTTATGCTGCTGAAAAGCAGTATCAGGTATTTGTCAATAATTCGACAGGGGATCCTCAAAAGGAGACCAGTGTTCTGGAACTGTGTGAAAACAGTCTTGTTGCAGGAGTGCTGATTTTCAGCCAGCAGGTGAAGCCGGAGACATTAAAAAAATTCAATCTTCCTATTATAACCATCGAGCGTTTCATAGAAGGCGGAACAGGCTGCGTACTTTGCGACAACTATAAAGGCGGACAGCTTGCGGCTGAGGAACTCATAAAAAAAGGCTGCAAAAATCTTCTGATGCTGGGAAGTGTATGGCAGAGCAAGATGCCTGCGGATGTGCGTGAAGACGGTTTCATGGACGTATGCCGTAAGAGTGGTGTCAATGCCAGGGTGCTTACAAGTGATTCAAGAGAATACAAGGAGATGGAGTATCATGAGAGTATAATAAAGGCTCTCAATGAATATCCGGAAACTGACGGAGTGTTCTGCAGCTCGGATCTGATCGCGGCACAGGTTATACAGGTTGCAGCAATGCTCGGTAAGAAGGTCCCCGATGATTTGAGGATAATCGGATTTGATGATACTGAACTGGCACTTCTCACCACGCCGAGGCTCACGACCGTTCATCAGCCCATAAGAGAGATGGCGAGAAAGGCTGTTGATATGATAATCGACACTTTGGAAAACAGAGAAGTCAGTGAGAGAAATGTGATGGATGTAAGCCTTGTGGTGCGGGGAACAACATAAAATATTAAAAAGTTAATATTCGTTTTGCTTTTTACCATAGATTATTACTTTAAAAATCCTGTTCTTTCTATTATACTATATGAGACTATGGGTTAAGATGCCTATGGAGTAGTATAGATGCTGAATACGGCATTTTATGGGAGAGTTTAATGTTTTCGTTGATTTCAAATGATATCGGAATAGATCTTGGTACATCAAGTGTTCTTGTGTACATTAAGGGCAGAGGCGTTGTGCTGAAAGAGCCTTCTGTGGTTGCAGTGAACAAAGACACCAACACTGTCCTTGCCTATGGTGAGGATGCCCGGCTTATGCTTGGAAGAACACCTGAGAATATAGCTGCGGTCCGTCCTCTCAGACAGGGAGTCATATCGGATTATACATTGACGGAGCAGATGCTTAAACACTTTATAAATAAGGCTGTTGGAAAGCGTACCTTACGTAAACCCAGGATTTCGGTCTGTATTCCATCGGGAGCAACAGAGGTTGAAAAGAAAGCTGTAGAGGATGCCACCTATCATGCAGGGGCAAGAGAGGTTACCATCATTGAGGAGCCTGTTGCTGCAGCCATAGGGGCAGGCATAGACATCAGCAAACCTCAGGGGAATATGATCATTGACATCGGAGGCGGAACCTCGGATATAGCGGTTATCGCTCTTGACGGTCCTGTGGTATCCGAATCCATCAAGGTGGCCGGAGATGATTTTGATGAGGCTATTCTCCGATATATGCGTAAGAAGCACAATCTTCTCATAGGAGAAAGAACCGCAGAGGATATAAAGATAAACATAGGCTGTGCAAGCAAGAGACCGGAAAATATCACTATGGAAGTCAGGGGACGTAACCTGGTTACGGCACTTCCGAAAACAGTGGTTGTAAGCGCGGACGAGATTATGGACGCACTGCTGGAGCCGGCAACTATGATAGTTAATGCTGTGCACAATGTATTGGAACGTACTCCGCCTGAGCTGGCAGCAGACATTTACGAGAGAGGCATCGTTATGACAGGAGGAGGAGCGCTTCTTTACGGACTGGATAAACTGATGCATGAGAAGACCGGTATAAACTGTATGCTGGCCGAGGATCCTCTCACTGCTGTTGCTATCGGAACAGGAAAGTTCATCGATATATCAAACGGTGAGGATGACGATCTGTAATAAAAAATTAAAATGGGGGTGGCCTTTTAGGCTGCCCCTTTGCTGTATAAAAGAGACGGCCCGGGAGCAGAGTTTACTGTGAAGGCATTTAAATTCAGGAAGTGCAGGGAAGTGAAGGCGCCCATGCCGGATCAGGTTTGTTTACATAAGGAAACGAAGAATTGGATTTTTTTGAAGGTTATATAGATCATATTATATTCAGAAGTGATTCCACAGGATATACGGTCATGGTCGGCGTAATGAAGGGTAAGGATTATACTCTTGTGGGAACAGTTCCCGGACTGGAACCGGGAGAGAACATAAAGGCTGACGGACATGAGACCACACATCAGATTTACGGAACCCAGTTTGTTATAGATAAATATCAGGTGGTTCCTCCCGAATCAAGTGAAGCGGTGGAAAGATATCTGGGCTCCGGAGCAATAAAAGGCATAGGGGCCGCCATGGCTTCCCGTATAGTGAAGCAATTCGGTGATGATACCATGCGTATCATTGAAGAAGAGCCTGAGAGACTTGCGGAGATAAAGGGTATCTCCTCAAGGAAAGCCATAGATATAGCTGCGTCCGTCAACTCTAAAAAAGAGATGCAGTATGCGGTGATGTTCCTTCAGCAGTATGGCATTTCCATAAATATGGCAGGAAAGATATACGCTCAGTACGGTAATGATATGTACGATATCGTCAGGGATAATCCGTATAAGCTGGCGGAGGATATCGATGGCATGGGCTTCAGAACCTGTGATGAGATAGCCAGAAATGCAGGAATAAAGGAGGATTCCGATTTTCGTATAGAATCGGGTATCCTATATGCTTTGGCGATGTCTGAAAGTAACGGACACTGTTATCTTCCGCTTCCTGAGCTTTTGCAGGCTACAGAGACACTTCTCAATATTTCTGTTCATGATATAAACAGGTATCTTCTGGATCTTCAGATGCAGGGAAAAGTGGTTGTGAAGAAGACCGGTAAAAAGAAGAGTATAGATGAATACCTGCAGGAAGTTGAGAAAGGCGGATCCGTAAATCTGTGTGAAGAAGGGGCAAGCGGCGGGGGTATTATATATGATGCCGATAACAGAAATGTGGATCCCGGGGTAAGGGTCTACAGATCTCTTTTGTATTATACAGAGCTTCAGGTGGCCACAAAACTTCAGGAACTCAATATAGAAAAAGAACCTGATAAGAACCAGGGTCTTGAAAGAGAGATAGATGAAATAACCGAAAAGGAAGGCATAGAGCTTGACGATCTGCAGCGTCAGGCGGTTTCCATTGCGGCAAATTCAGGACTTCTTGTTATCACCGGAGGTCCGGGTACGGGAAAAACCACCACCATAAACACCATAATCAGAGTTTTTGCCAATGAAGGAAAGACTATACTTCTTGCGGCACCTACGGGAAGAGCAGCCAAAAGGATGTCTGAATCCACCGGGTGGGCAGCTTCTACCATACATCGGCTTCTGGAGTATCAGGGAAGACCGGAAGAAGAGGGAGATGAAGGGGGTGAACAGATCAGGGGTCACTTCGAGAGGAATGACAGCAATCCCCTTGAGTGCGATGTGGTGATCATAGATGAGATGTCCATGGTGGATATATTTCTGATGAATTCACTTCTGAAGGCTATCCATAAAGGAACAAGACTGATCATGGTTGGAGATGCTAATCAGCTGCCTTCTGTCGGTGCCGGAAATGTCCTCAGGGATATCATTGAATCCGGAGTTATCAGAACCGTCAAGCTCAATCATATTTTCAGACAGGCGGCGGAGTCAGATATAGTCGTAAACGCTCATAAGATAAATGAAGGGCAAAGTGTTGATCTCAGCAAGAAATCAAGGGACTTTCTTTTCATAAGAAATCAGAACCCTGAGCAGATTTTCAATTCGGTTACGGCTTTGATCCTTGATAAGCTTCCGGGTTACCTTGGCGTTGATCCTTTTGATATGCAGATCATGACGCCTCAGAGAAAGGGTGCTTTAGGTGTCGAGAGACTTAATCAGCTTCTTCAGGAACGTATCAATCCTAAAGACGGTAAGAAGCCGGAGAAGGAGATAAACGGCACGCTGTTCCGCCTGGGTGATAAAGTGATGCAGGTAAAGAATGATTACAATCTTATATGGGAGATAAAAGGAAGGTACGGCATACCCATTGAAAAGGGAGAGGGTGTGTTCAACGGAGACATTGGCATCATAACGGAGATGAACAATTTTGCCCAGACACTTACGGTAAAGTTCGATGACAGATTTGTAGAGTATGAGTTTAAGCAGTGCGACAGTCTGGACCTTGCCTATGCCATCACCATCCATAAGTCTCAGGGATCGGAATATCCGGCGGTGATCATACCTATGTATCAGGGACCGCAAATGCTTATGAACCGTAATCTTTTGTATACTGCGGTGACCAGAGCCAAGAGATGTGTATGTCTGGTGGGAAATCCGCAGATATTCGAACAGATGATAAGCAATGAATCCGAAGCAAAACGGTATTCGTCATTATGGGAACGGTTAAAGGAGATTTCAGATGCCGGTTAAAATGCTTTATCAGAGGGCAGTGGACCTGCTTTTCCCGAGAAGATGCCCTATATGTGAGGAGCCGGTGATGCCGAAGGGGGAGCTCATCTGTCCTGAATGTATTCGTGAGATCCACTTCATAAAGGAACCTTTCTGTAAGGTCTGCGGAAGAGAGATTGGATCACGGGAGGATGAGATCTGCTCGAACTGCAGGCGTCACAGATTCAGTTTTGAGTACGGATATGCTCTTATGAGTTACAGTGATGTGGTGGCTCATTCCATCACGAGAATAAAATATACAGGGGCAAAGGAGTATCTTGATTTTTACGGAAAAACGGCAGCGAGAATATACGGTGACCGGATAAAATCCATGAGGGTTGACGCTATAGTCCCGGTTCCTGTTCATAAGAGCAGATTAAAAAAACGCGGATATAACCAGGCACAGGTTCTTGCTGAAATAATGGGAAGAGAACTTGGGATACCTGTATACGAAGATGCTCTTTACAGAAATAAAAAAACCGCAGCATTAAAAGAGCTTAATGCTGCGGAAAGACTTAAAAATTTATCCAGCGCATTCTTTGCGGGAGAAATCCCGAAGGATATGCGGTCTGTTCTCATAGTGGATGATATCTTTACCACCGGCGCAACCATGGAGGCAACAAGCAGGTGCCTGAAAAGTGCAGGTGTGGAAAAGGTATATTGTTTTTCGCTTGCAATCAAATCAGATATCTGAGGATGTTTCAGATCCTCAGTCCTGATCTTCGGTCCAGTAATCTCTTGCAAGATCAATGAGGTTTCTCATGGGTTCAGAGAGGTATTTATCCTTTCTGTATACGGCATAAGCATTCATGACAGGATGGGTTTTCAGCTTTATAAGCTGAACATCATCGGGGATGTCCACATGATGAGATGCGCCGATGAGAGCCGCACATTCATCTGCGGCTACAAGGGCAAGCTCGTAGTTTATTCCTTCGGCATCCATATATACATCGGGCTCAAAACCTGCCTGCTCAAAAACCTGCTCTGAAACAAAACGTTCTGTGGAGTCCTTGGGTCCGAGGAAGAAAGGAACATCCTTGAATTTACGGATATCCATGACCATGGTTCCGTCCTCTTCATACTCCACTTCGTTTACCAGAGGGTTGGAGGAAGCAACAGCCAGCACCATCTCAACATGACTGAGAAGCTCGTACTGAAGACGATAGTTCTGTTTATCACCCATGAGGATGATACCGAGATCAATGGTTCCGTTCTTAACAAGTTCCTGGGCTTTCAAACCCTTCATGATGTTGAGCTGTAATTTAACAGTGGGATTCATCTTGTGGAACTGACGATATATGGAAGTCATCATGTAATCGGCTTCGATTCCGGCTGCACCTACTGCTATTTCTTCGTTGTGAAGCTTGGCTATGTCAGAGATGCGGGAATAACAATCCTTCTTCATGGCGATCATCTTTCTCGCGGTATCCACATAGATCCTTCCGGCTTCGGTAATGGACCATTCATTTCCTCTTCTATAGAAGAGCTTGGTTCCCAGTTCTTTTTCCAGATTGAGAAGCTGAAGATTGAGGGCAGGCTGGGAAATGAATAGTTTGTCCGCAGCTCTGGTGATATTTTTTTCCTCTGCGATACGAATTATATTTTCGATACGACGTAGATCCATAAAAAGCCTTCTTCCTATTAAATAAGATGTATGCGAATTTTCATAGATTGCATTTAACAGCGATTGTTTTAATGCAAAACTTAAAATTTCAATATATTTAATAGTATATAAGGTATTATAACTTATTACAATAGAAAGCCTGAATAGTAATAAAAATTTTAAATAACGAAGCATAGGGCTGATTAGCTTGACGGGTACAGACGGACATGTTATAGTTTGCAGGTAAACAAGGGGCTAAGCCCTATTTTTTATGCACTAATTTCGTAGTCATGCGGAGTTAAGAATCATTGGAGGTGAACAGCCGTGCGCACAAAGATTATTTTAGCATGTACAGAATGTAAGCAGAGAAATTACTTCACGACTAAGGAAAAGAAGAACCATCCTGAGAGAATGGAAGTTCGTAAGTATTGCAGATTCTGTAAACAGCACACGCTTCATAAGGAGACAAAGTAATGGACGAAAAGAAGAGTTCTAGTATTCAGGGCTTCTTCAAGGGTCTTAAGACGGAATTTAACAAGATTATTTTCCCGAATAGACAGGACGTTATTAAGGAAACAACAGCTACAATTGTTGTGAGCTTACTTATCGGAGTTGTTATCGCAGTTCTTGATCTCATCATGAAGACGGGACTTGGCTTTATACTTAAGTAAAGGGGATATCGATGTCAGAAACAAATTCTGCAGCTCGTTGGTATGTAGCACATACCTATTCAGGCTACGAGAACAAGGTTAAGATGGATCTTGAAAAGACAATCGAAAACCGTGGTCTTCAGGATCTTATTCTTGAAGTCAGCGTTCCAATGCAGCCGGTCATCGAAATGAAGAACGGCGTTGAGAAGAAGACTGACAAGAAAATGTTCCCGGGCTATGTTCTTGTAAACATGGTTATGAATCAGGAAACCTGGTACGTTGTGAGAAATACACGTGGCGTCACCGGTTTTGTTGGCCCAGGATCAGAGCCGACACCTCTCTCAGAAGAGGAGATCAGAGCTCTCGGCTATAGAAAGTCAGAGGTTCTGGTAGACTTCGCTATCGGCGATTCAGTATCTGTAAATTCCGGATCATGGAAGGGTACAGTCGGCGTAATAAGCGAAATCAATGATCAGAAGAAGACCGTAACTATCTTGGTTGAGATGTTCGGCAGAGAAACTCCGGTAGAGTTATCATACGGAGAAGTAGAAAAGCTTAGATAACAAAGTTTGGGAGGGTTAGCGTCTCAGACGGCTACCCCGCAATTACCACAAGGAGGTGCCTCAATGGCAAAGAAGGTAGAAGGTTACATCAAGTTACAGATTCCAGCTGGTAAAGCAACACCAGCTCCACCAGTAGGTCCTGCTCTTGGACAGCATGGTGTAAATATCGTTGCATTCACAAAGGAATTTAACGCAAGAACAGCTAACGAGGGAGATGTTATCATCCCTGTAGTTATCACTGTTTATGCTGATAGAAGTTTTAGCTTCATCACAAAGACTCCTCCAGCTGCAGTCCTTATCAAGAAGGCTTGTAAGCTTCAGAAGGCTTCTGGTGAGCCAAACAAGAACAAGGTTGCTACAATCAGTAAGGCTGATCTTCAGAAGATTGCAGAGACAAAGATGAAGGATCTTAACGCTGCATCACTTGAAGCTGCTATGTCTATGATCGCTGGTACATGCAGATCTATGGGCGTTGAAGTAGAGAAGTAATAGGGAGGTCAACTGATTATGAAAACAGGTAAGAGATATAATGCAGCTGCTCAGGGCGTTGACAGAGCTGTTAAGTACAGCGCAGTAGACGCAATTGAGCTTGTAAAGAAGAATGCAACAGCAAAATTCGACGAGACCGTTGAACTTCACATCAGAACAGGTTGTGACTCACGTCACGCTGATCAGCAGGTTCGTGGTTCCGTTGTACTTCCTGCCGGTACAGGTAAGAAGGTTAGAATCCTCGTATTTGCAAAGGGCGCTAAGGCTGATGAAGCTCAGGCAGCCGGTGCAGATTTCGTAGGAGCTGAGGAGCTTGTTCCTAAGATTCAGGGTGGTTGGTTCGATTACGATGTAGTAATCGCTACTCCTGATATGATGGGTGTTGTAGGACGTATCGGACGTCTTCTCGGACCTAAGGGTCTCATGCCTAACCCTAAGACAGGTACTGTTACTATGGACGTTGCCAAGGCTATCGCTGATACTAAGGCAGGTAAGGTAGAGTATCGTCTTGATAAGGCTAACATCATCCACGTTCCTGTAGGAAAGGCTTCATTCGAGACAGAGAAGCTTCAGGAGAACCTTAACACACTCATGGCAGCTATCGTTAAGGCAAGACCTGCAACACTTAAGGGCCAGTTTATGAAGTCAGCAACTCTGACATCTACAATGGGTCCTGGAGTTAAGCTTGATACTGTTCAGTTCGGTGCTTAATTTATTTTAAAATAAGCTATTGACAATCCATTTGATGGATGTTAATATACGCAACGTATTAACCCGAAGACAGCAGGTGGTGCCGTAAGGTACCGTAAGACAGAACGCCTGCCGAGGAAAGATACAAACTATTTTGTTTGTTCTACCCCATGTCTTTTGGCATGGGGTTTTCCTTTTAGAAAGGTTTATACGAAAATCTTATAAGGAGGAAAAACCGTAAATGGCAAAGGTTGAAATTAAACAGCCAATCGTTGACGAGATCAAGGCACTTTTTGATGGTGCTGTAGCTGTTACTGCTATTGATTACCTCGGAATTACTGTTGAGCAGGATACACTTCTTCGTAAGCAGTTAAGAGAGGCCGGTGTTCAGTACAAGGTTTACAAGAACACTCTTATCAAGAGAGCAGCAGAGGGTACAGATTTCGCACAGCTTGATTCTGTACTTGAGGGACCTACAGCTATTGCAGTATCAAAGGATGATCCTGCAGCAGCAGCTAGAATCATTGCAAAGTTTGCTAAGGATGCTCCTAAGCTTGAGCTTAAGGCAGCAGTTGCTGAGGGCAAGCTTTATGATCAGAAGGAGGTTCAGGCTCTTGCAGCTATCCCTTCAAGAGAAGAGCTTCTCGGAAGACTTTGTGGTTCTCTTCAGAGCCCAATCGCAAACTTCGCACGTGTTATCAATCAGGTTGCGGAGAAGAGCGAGCCAGCAGCTTAATTATAAGCTTATGGCATCCTGAAGCGGCTTAAGCTTCAGTCGTGGTCGAGAGATCACAAAGCAATGAAAATTGTAAATATATATTAAATTTGATATGTGCAATGCACGATATTTCTAAATGGAGGAAATTAAAATGGCTAAGTTAACTACAGAAGAGTTTATCGCAGCTATCAAGGAGCTTTCTGTTGTAGAGCTTAATGACCTTGTAAAGGCTGTTGAGGAAGAGTTTGGCGTTTCTGCTGCTGCAGGCGTTGTTGTTGCAGGTGCTGCTGCTGCAGCTCCAGCTGAGGAGAAGACTGAGTTCGACGTTGAGCTTACAGAGGTAGGCGCAGAGAAGATCAAGGTTATCAAGGTTGTTCGTGAGGCTACTGGTCTTGGACTTAAGGAAGCTAAGGAAGCTGTTGAGTCAGCTCCAAAGATCCTTAAGGAGGCTGCTCCTAAGGCAGAGGCTGAGGAGCTCAAGAAGAAGCTTGAGGAAGTTGGCGCTAAGGTTACTCTTAAGTAATTCTGACTTTATTAAAAGCTTAAATACAGAAGGTGTATGGATTTATCCATGCACCTTTTTTAGTATAAGAAAGCCGGTGCAGTGCACCGGCTTAGATAAATAATATACTTATTTGATGAATTTTGTTCATATCAGGCAGTCATGCTGTAAAAGCTGAGTACTTTGGAAATTTCGGATTCCAAAACGGATCTGATATCGAATTGTTCTTTGCCGGTTGCCCAGCAGTATGCAATTCCCCTGAAGGTATAGAGAATGGAATTTGTAATGATTTCCGGAGTATATTCGGAAGAAAGCTCTTTTTTGTTTATAGCATCACTTACCAGATTGGTAAGAGTTTCCTCAAGACTTTTGGACCTGTTTATATTCAGGTCTCTTCCCCACATACGTATAGCACAGATTTCAGGCCCTTCAAATAATATGAAGTCGGCAATCAGAGTTGTGAAGAGAGACAGAATCTGACCTTTTCTTGTGGGGATGGAAGGGTCATAGGCTTTTTGCCTGATTATATCCTCGTTTCCGACGGTGCGATTTATAATAATATCCGCTTTGTTTTTAAAATGATAATACAGTGCACCTGTAGTGATATCAAGCTCGGCAGCTATCTGACGAACACTTACATTGTCGTAACCATGCTCTTTAAACAACTGGAAAGCCTTATCGGAGATTTTTTCTTTAGTGGTTTTTTGTAATGTTTCCTTGGAATTGTTCATTTTGTCTACCCGTATTCTGATAAAAAAATATTCTAGTAAAACATAGTGCCATGTGAAATTTCATACAATAAAATTTCACATGGCTTATTATAAGTTAAAAAAGAAATTAACGACATAATATATGGAAATATTTATGAAAAAAACAGAAAAAATCAGTTGAATTAAAGCTATTGGTTATTCTTATTTACTAAGTAAAAAAATAGAGAGGCGTTTCAAGGGCCGTTTTACTGATTTAATAAAAATGAAAGAAATATTCTGTCATGATTAAAAATAAATAAAATGAAAAAAATTTGAAAGAAAAGATGCATATAATATGTACAAATTGCAAAAGTAATGTTACTTTGAAGAAGAAAAAAAGGCAAAAACGTTTAATTGTGTCAAATATTGACTCTTAAGAATTTTTTCCTACAGTTATCCGGGAGTGGAAAATAAATTTGACTTTAAATTAAGTGGAGTGTATTATACGTTCTTGTCTTAAACAGATGTGCATGGTTTCCGAAACTATTTGAAGAGAAACCGGTCACGGATTGTCATCCTTATGCCTTGGGCAGTTTTTATTGAGGATGATGTTTAATATTAGGAGGATTTAAAATTATGAAGAAGTTAGTTATGATGACTGCATCAGCAGGTCTTATGCTCGCACTCGCAGCATGTGGTTCAACATCAGCACCAGAGGCTACAACAGCAGCAGCTACAACAGTAGCAGCAGAGGAGACAACAGTAGCAGCTGAAGAGACAACTGCAGCAGCAGAGGAGACAACAGCAGCAGCTGAAGAGACAACTGCAGCAGCAGAGGAGACAACAGCAGCTGAAGAGACAACAGTAGCAGCTGAGGAGAAGGCTGAGGGCGAGACTCTTACAGCTACAGCCAAGGGCTTCGGCGGTGATGTTACTGTAACTCTTACAATGGATGGAGACAAGATCGTTGCAGCTTCTATCGAGGGCAAGGATGAGACTCCAACAGTTGGCGGTGCAGCTCTTGCGGATCTTGAGAAGCAGATCGTAGAGGCTGGTTCAGCTGATTTCGATGGTGTTTCAGGTGCTACTGTAACATCAACAGGTGTTAAGGAGGCTGTAAAGGCAGCTCTTTCCAAGTAATCATAAGCTCATAGATTTTTGAGATATTAATAGCGTAATATACCGGGGTTCATATCAGACTGTTATGAAATAATACCCGGTAAGCATTGATCCCTTTCGGAACAGCTTATAAGGCTGTTATCCGGGAGGGATTTTTGCATGTGAAGAAATATTAATAATATTTTCCGGGATTATGCCTTGTTATAGTGGAATTACTTTGGCATCATTAAGGTAAGGTTCTACAGGAGATCCTGTTCAGGAAAAGATATTGTCCCGGATTATCCCGGACGGTCTTAAGTATAAATAGCGGAGGATGGATTATGAAAAAATATATAATTACTGCGGCCGTTGGAATGGCTATTTCACTTGCAGCCTGCGGTAACAATGATGTGCCTGCTTCAACAACACAGGCGGAGACTGTGAAAAATGAGTCATCAGAAGAAGCCGTAAAGGAGCTTAGCGGAAGCGCTGAAGGCTTTGGCGGAACCATCACGGTTACTCTCAAGATGAAGGGTGATGATATAATTGAAGCATCCATACTGGGTAACGATGAGTCTCCGGAAATAGGTGGAAAAGCTCTTTCGGAGCTTGAAAAACAGCTTGTGGAGAAGGATGGCTTCGAGATAGACGGAGTTTCCGGGGCTACATATACATCTGAGGGTGTAAGAAACGCAACAAAGGATGCTCTTGGACTATTCCTTCCGGATATGGAGGAATCAAAGACTGAATCCGAAAAACAGTAAAAAATGACGGATGTTGATGTGGGAGGAACGCGGGAGTGCAAAGAGCGAAGCGTTCTGATAAGGACTTTTGAATCTCAGGTCATAAACTGATAATCACTATCATGATGTTCCGACATGTAAAAACAGTCAGAAGCTGTGTGAATTCTTTTTAAACGATATATTAACAGCGAAGCAAAAAGGTGAAGTGTTCTTATGAGTACTTCATCTTTTTTTGCAGTCACGGGCTCTCGATTTGTAGGAATTTATTAGGTATAATGCTGTAAGCAATCGTATTACCTACAGCATAGTATTTGGAGATGTATACCGGATGGTTTTCAGTTCGACACTTTTTTTGTTTTGTTTTCTGCCTGTTACACTTGCAGGCTACTATATAAGCTTAAGCCTGGATAAAAAGATTTTTGGCTGCCGAAAAGAGTTAAGCAACCTGTGGCTCCTTATAATGAGTGTTATCTTTTTTTCCTGGTCACAGATAGGCTGCCTGTGGATCATTCTTCTCAATATACTCATAAACTATACCGGCGGGAGGCTCGTGGATCTTGAGAAAAAAAGATGCCGCTCAGGCGCTGCCGGGATTCTTTTGGCTCTGACTGTTGCAGCAAATCTGGGAATACTTTTTTATTTTAAGTATTTTGATTTTACTGTGGATACCGTGAACATGGTTTTCGGGAGACAAATTCCGCTTCGAAACATTATACTTCCCATAGGAATCAGTTTTTTTACATTTCAGGCCATGTCCTACACTGTTGACGTCTACAGAGGCAAGGCGGGAGTTCAGAAAAATCCTTTAAAGCTTGCGCTATATGTGATGCTTTTTCCGCAGCTCATCGCCGGACCTATAGTTCGTTATACCGATGTGGAATCGGAAATTGACGAGAGAAAAGTAAGCCTTGATGATTTTTATGCCGGTGCAGAAAGGTTCACCATGGGACTCGGCAAGAAGGCGCTGATAGCCAATACAATGGCAGTGACGGTGGACAGTATCTTTTCTCAGGGAACAGAGAATAACACGGTGGCCATAGCATGGCTGGGAGCAGTGGCCTATGCCCTTCAGATATATTTTGATTTTTCGGGTTATTCCGATATGGCTATAGGTCTCGGAAGGATGTTCGGCTTTCATTTTCTTGAGAATTTCAACCATCCGTATATATCCCGTTCCATTACGGAATTCTGGCGCAGGTGGCATATTTCCCTTTCCACATGGTTCAGAGATTATGTCTATATCCCGCTGGGAGGAAACCGTCGGGGAACTCTTGTGACCTACAGGAATCTGCTTATTATTTTTCTGTTGACAGGAATATGGCACGGCGCTGCATGGCACTATATTTTCTGGGGCATCTGGCATGGTGTGTTCATGCTTGCGGAACGTTTCTTCGGAAATGGGGATCATAAGCCACAGACATTTTTGCGTGACATCATAGGACATTTATACACTCTTTTTGTGGTTCTTACAGGCTGGGTATTTTTCAGAGCGGATTCTCTGACCCATGCCATCATGTACCTGAAAACCATGTTCGGTCGGGCACTGGGAGCGGAGCCGGGATTCTCCGTTATGTGGTATCTGGACGGATGGACAGCACTTATGCTTTGCCTTGGTATAATGTTTTCGACGGAGCTTCCGGAAAAAGCTGCGGGGTTTCTCAGGGCGAAGTGCGAAGATGCTTCGAAACTTACGGTATATGAGGCTTTAAGAGATATTTTACTGCTGGCACTTCTTTTTCTTTCATCAATGAGAATAGTATCCGGAACTTATAATCCTTTCATATATTTTCAGTTCTGACGGTGTCGGATCTGACAGTTAATCTGCCGGGTCTGATATACAAATCTGCATGATTATAGATCATATATTTTAAAAAGGCGTTTTACTAATAATATGAATCTGAGTAATAAAACTAAAATTCGAAAAATGATATTTGCCCTGTCTTTCATGATGGTCATCTCGGTTCCGCTTCTATCGGTGAACAGAGAAAATGGTGCCATCTCCTACGATGAGAACAGATATCTCGCAAAAAGACCTTCTCTATGGGATGAGGATGGGCAGATAAGCAGGACATTTGCAGCTGACTTTGAGAATTGGATAAACGATAACATCGGACTGAGACCTCTTTTTGTAAAGGCCAATGCAAAGCTCCAGTACCATGTGTTCGGAAATCTTTCGGCAGCGGGTTCCGGAAGCTCTGACTATTATCTGGGGCCTCATGGCGAGTTCAATTATGCGGAAAAGGATATGCTGAGAGATTATCAGCATAAAAATCTCTACTCACAGGAACAGTTGGACGAGCTTTCCTCAGCGTATGAGAAAATAAGAGAGACATTGGAAAAAAGGGGAATAAGATACTATTACATGCAGTGCAGGGACAAGCACAGCATCTATCCAGAACAGTTCATGACATCGGTCTTTCAGTATGGGGACTGCTCGCTGGTGGATCAGGTCATGGCTGATTTGAAGGCGAATACAGGAGTGAAGGTGGTAGATACAACGGAGGTTCTCTGTGAAGGTAAGAAGGATGGTGATACTTTCGGGAAATATACCGATCCTTCCCATTGGACGGAAAGAGGTGCTTATCTTGCCTACAGATCTTTGATGGAGGCTTTGAATGCTCCGGAAGGAAACTATCGTGTTCTTGAAACTTCGGACTATACATTAACATTAAAAGATCAGGGCACCACACTTTTTGGAGGTATCCATGAGGCGGATATGCAGGAGGATTTTCTTATAAATGATCCAAAGGCTGTGGAGGATGATATGGAAACTACTCCCCTTGAGGGAACAGGCCACAGGATTTTTACCTGTGAAGAAGCCGATAATGATGAAGTTGTCCTGATTATAGGTGACTCCTACGTGGAGAACTATATACTTGATGATCTGGCGGAGAGCTTTCATAAAACGATTTTTGTATGGGGCGACTACAGCTCACATTTTATGGAGTTTATAGACCTTTATGAGCCTACAATCGTGATAAATGAAAACGCGGAGCGCTGCAGCTACAGATTCCCGATGATTGTGGATGTGGCTCAGAAAATGGAGGATGAATATGGATCTTTTTGAATATATGGCAGAGAAAAACAAAGAAGATGATGCGCCCCTTGCATCGAGACTGCGACCCGAGACCCTTGAAGAGGTTGTGGGTCAGGAGCATATCATCGCACCGGGAAAACTGCTTTATCGTGCCATAAAGGCGGATAAGCTGGGTTCCATCATTTTTTACGGTCCCCCAGGAACCGGGAAGACAACACTTGCAAAGGTAATTGCACATACCACCAGCGCGGATTTTGAATCCGTAAATGCCACGGTGGCGGGAAAGAAGGATCTTGAGGACGTGGTGGCAAGAGCCAGACAGAATCAGGGGGGCTACGGACGAAAGACCATTCTTTTTGTAGATGAGATTCACCGCTTCAACAAGGCCCAGCAGGACTATCTTCTTCCCCATGTGGAGGACGGAACGGTGACACTTATCGGCGCAACAACGGAGAATCCGTATTTTGAGGTGAACAGCGCTCTTATCTCCCGTTCACGTATATTTGAGCTTCGTCCCCTTTCGGCTGATAGTATAGGTACACTTATAGACAGGGCTCTTACGGATACAAAAAAAGGTGTTGGTTCCTTCCGCGGCTATATTGATGATGATGCCAGGGAGTTTCTTTCCCATACTGCAAACGGGGATGCCAGAGCCGCTCTCAACGCCATAGAGCTTGCGGTTCTGACAACAGACAGGGATCCTGACGGACGTATACATATAACTCTTCCTGTGGCTGCGGAGTGTATACAGAAAAGAGCGGTGAGATATGATAAGGACGGGGATAATCATTATGACACTATTTCGGCCTTTATTAAGTCCATGAGAGGTTCCGATCCTGACGCGGCGGTATATTATCTTGCAAGGATGCTGAAGGCAGGAGAGGACATAAAGTTCATAGCCCGCCGTATGGTTATCTGCGCTTCCGAAGATGTGGGTAATGCAGATCCAAGGGCGCTTCTTGTGGCTACCAATGCATTTCTTGCCATAGAACGTGTCGGCATGCCGGAGGCTCAGATCATTCTCTCCCAGGCCTGCACATACATCGCATCTGCGCCTAAGTCCAATGCCTGCTGTACAGCTATATTTGAAGCCATGGACGAGGTTGATAGATCAGGAGGGCTGCCTATACCGCCTTATCTTCAGGATGCGCATTACAAGGCAAGCGCGGAGCTTGGAAGAGGAGTCGGATATAAATACCCCCATGACTATCCCGGAAACTGGGTTGAGCAGCAGTATCTTCCGGATGAGATAAAGGACAGGGAGTTCTATCATTTCCGCCATGACCACAAGAAAACTTAATAAAGAGTTAAGGTGAAAGCAGTGGAAGAAAAAAATCTTTAGTGCTATTTTAATTATCGCTTGATTTTTAGATTACATTGAGGAGATTAAATTATGAAAAAATGGTTATATACAGCCCTTGCAGCCATGATGGTGGTTTCACTTGCGGCATGCGGCGGAGAAAAGAAGGAAGAGACAAAGGCCCAGGAGACTGTGGCAGCAACAGAGAATGCAGCAGAAAAAGACGGAATCGGTGTTGACGGTGACAGCAGCATCGCAGGTCCTGTTGACATATCCGGTATGTCGGAGTTTCAGGCTACAGTTCAGAAGGTTGATGATAAAAAGCTTACAGTTGAATACGAAGACGGTACAAGCATTACAGTCGATACAACAGATGCATTTATAAATCCTGCATGGGAGCTTATGCCGGGGGATGAGGTTAATATCTTCTTTGAAGGCGATTCAGATGTTCCTGCAGACGGAACAAAGGTTGCAGAGGTTGTTATGGCAGTGCCTTATGAGTATACTTCAGAGGAGTACTCTTCAGAGCCTCAGGTTTACGGAAAGATAGTAAAGATGGATGACAAGTCCATAACTATCTGTGAGGAAGAAGGTATTAACGGTGACAACGGCCCTAAGGACGGCGTAGAGTATACTTTTAAGATCACTTCATACGCAACTACAGTCGGAGAGCCAAAGGTTGGTGATTACGCTCAGGCGCTTTATATCGGAGAGCTTGGTTCTGACAGTGCTGTTACATATAGAATCTGCACAGAAGATATGATGGAGGATCCTGCATCAGATGTATTTGAAATCAAGGGAACACTTGCCCAGTTTAAGACAGGTATAGTTTATCTCAAGACAGATGACGGAGATGTTTTCGGATTCACAGTTGATGGAGATGAGGCTCTTGCGAAGCTTGCTCAGGAGTCAACAGGCAAGAAGGTTAAGATCAGTTATACCGATTCCATCCGTATGAGAGTTTCAACATGTAACGGAATCACTGTTATCGAGTGACAGATATCAGAAATATACAATAATAAATAAAACCTCTATATCCGGTTTCGGGTCTGAAACCGGATATAGAGGTTTTTCTGTTTATTTAAACTGATTTGTAGAAGAGTTATAGTGCAGGTCAACAGAGGCCAGAGTCTTCTCCAGAGATGCTCTGTCGAGATCCAAAGCCGAACACAGACTCTCCAGAGAATCGTAGTTGTCACGAAGCTGGGTGTTTATGTAGCTCATAAGTATAAAAGGATCCTTTGGAATGGACATGTCATACTCCTTTTCTGTATCAATGAAGGGCCGTAGCTCAAGTGTGAGAACAGGAACATATCCTGTGCCCCGTATTTACTGTTTTGTAATATCCCATTGTAAAACCTCCGGAGCATTTGTCAATGATTACATGCTTATAAATATCCTATGACTTGTGTAAGAATAAACATGATACTATAATGTTTTTAGTTTTTAAAAATAAGAAAAAATACTTTCCATGAGTTAGGAGAACAGACCATGAAAGACGATAATTGCATTTTTTGTAAATTGGCAAACGGAGTCATTCCCACCACAACCCTTTATGAGGATGATACCTACAGGGTTATTTTTGATGCGAATCCTGCAACGGACGGACATGTGCTCATCATACCTAAGGAGCATTATGCAAATCTTACGGAGCTTCCCTATGAGATCGCTTCAGATGTTATGCCCCTTGCCGGAAAGATAGGAAAGGCTATGATTTCCGGTCTTGGAGCCAAGGGATATAATGTTGTTCAGAACAACGGAGAGGCAGCAGGCCAGACAGTGCATCATTTCCATACACATATTATTCCGAGATACGGCATTGAAAAGGAAATGGTTTTATGGAAGCCCAATGAGGTTTCTTCCGGAAAACTTGCCGAAACCTGTGAAAAACTTAAAAAAGCACTTTGATAAGGAGAAGTGAGATGATAGGAAAAGTAGTGCTGACAGGAGGCGGAACAGCAGGACACGTTACTGCCAATATCGCACTTTTGCCAAGGATGAGGCAGGATGGTTATGAGGTATATTACATCGGCTCCTATGACGGCATAGAGAAGCAGATGATGGAAAAGGAGAATGTTCCCTATACGGGTATCGCAACAGGAAAACTCCGCAGATATTTTGATATCAAGAATTTCTCTGATCCCCTGAGGGTTCTTAAGGGCTACTGTGAAGCAAGAAAGACACTGAAGGAAATCAGGCCTGACATCGTATTCAGTAAAGGCGGATTTGTAGCAGTTCCTGTAGTGTGGGCAGCCCACAGCCTCCATATTCCGGTGGTTACTCATGAGTCTGATATGACTCCGGGGCTTGCCAACAGACTCTGTCTTAAGGCGGCAGAGAAAATATGCTGTAATTTTCCCGAAACCCTTAAGTCATTGCCTAAGGGGAAAGCTGTTCTTACAGGTTCTCCCATCAGAGAGATACTTCTGAAGGGCACAAGGGAGGAAGGACTGGAAATGACCGGATTTTCCGGCAAAAAACCTGTGCTCATGATAATCGGAGGTTCTCTTGGATCCGTAGCCATCAACAACGCAGTAAGAGAACTTCTCCCGAGGATTCTGGAAGAGTTTGATGTAGTGCATGTATGCGGCAAGGGAAATCTGGACAAAGCTCTTGAAGGTACAGCCGGATACAGGCAGTATGAATTCATAACCAACGGATTACGCAATCTGTATGCTCTTGCGGATGTAGTCATCTCCAGGGCAGGTGCCAATGTTATCTGCGAGCTTCTCGCACTGAAGAAACCTAATATACTCATTCCGCTGCCTAAAGAAGCCAGCAGAGGAGACCAGATACTCAATGCGGAGTCATTTGCAAAACAGGGATTCAGTTATGTTCTTGACCAGCATGATATGGAGAAGGACATAGAACTTCTCTTCAATGCCATAAAGGAAGTTCATCTCAAAAAGTCCGGATATATCATTGCCATGCAGAACTCAAACCAGAGTAACGGAGTGGATCACGTTATTCAGGTGCTTAGAGATGTAGTCAGGGAAGATCAGGCAAAAAAGAAAAGCTGATGATCTATTGCAGGAAGTCACTCATGCCTTTGGCGTAAAATGAGAGATACAGGCGGATTTACCGTATTAAAACAAAGGAGAAAGTATGATAGGAATAATCGGAGCAATGGACGAAGAGGTTGAGAAGCTTAAGGCTTCCATAACCGACGCGAAGACAGAGGAACATAACGGGCTTACATTTGTAACAGGAAAGTTTAATGGTAAGGATGTTACGGTTGTACGTTCTGGAATAGGTAAAGTTAATGCCGGAGCCTGTACAGCCGTTCTTATAGACAGGTATAAGGCTGAGTATGTCATAAATACCGGTATAGCAGGATCTTTGGATGCTCATATTGATATCGGAGATATAGTTATTTCGGAGGACGCAGTACAGTATGACATGGATGCAACAAACTTCGGATATCAGCTTGGAGAGGTTCCCAGGGTCGGCACCCTGGCATTTAAGGCAGACGACAGACTTATAGCTTTGGCGGAAGAAGAGAACCGTAAAGTTAATCCGGATATACATACCTTTATCGGACGTGTATGCAGCGGAGATAAATTTGTATCAGACGGAGAAACAAAGGAATGGATCATCAAACATTTCCAGGGAAAGTGCTGCGAGATGGAAGGAGCAGCCATAGCTCAGGTGGCATGGCAGAATAAGGTTCCTTTCGTTATCATCCGTGCCATTTCCGACAAGGCAGATGATTCGGCTCATGTGGATTACCCTACTTTTGAAAAGAAGGCCATTGAGCACTGCGTAAGACTTACAGAAGCACTTGTGGGAAGACTTTGATGTTATTCGGCAGATAGGATGACTTCTATTGCGAAGTACCACTAAAATATACGTATGAAAACAAAGAACCTCAAAAAACGGATCCAAACCGTTTTTTGAGGTTTCTTTTATCAGTCACTTATATCCGCATCCATGGTAAGCTCGATTTTGTATCCCGGGAATTCTGTCTGTATCCGGTTCACGATTTCTTCGAAGATTTTTCTTCTGTCCTCTGCGGCAAATTCTATGATTACGTCAAAATTAATGATCTTTTTTATATCATCGATATAAAATCCATGCATCTGAAGCACATGATCATTGGACATGACTATCTCTCTGCAGCGGCTAAGTATGCCCTGTGCCTTATCATCGCTTGTGTTTATGGAATATATGCTTATTCCTTCCATGATGACTTTGTGTTCATCATACACCTTATGGGTAATGTCTCGCATGAGCCTGTCCAGTTCTCTTGCACTCATGGTGTCTACCACTTCTATATGTACTGAGCCCATATAGGTATCTGGACCGTAAGAATGAAGAACAAGATCGTAAGCCCCTCTTACCTCGGGAAAGCTTGCGATAGTCATCTTTATGGACTTGCTGAAATCGGAATCAACTCTTTCTCCAAGTATCTGGGATACGGTGTCACGAAGCATTTCAAAGCCCGCTTTCATGATGATGACTGAAATTACAGCTCCGAGCCAGGCTTCCAGAGAGATTCCGCTGTAAATGAAGATCACGGCAGCAACGAGGGTTGAAGCGGAGATGACAGCATCAAAGGTGGCATCCGAGCCGGAGGCGATAAGTGAGTCGGAATTGACCTTTTCGCCTATACCTTTTACATATCTTCCCAGGAGTATCTTAACCACTACACCCACAGCGATTATGACCAGTGTGACAATGCTGTAATCCGGTGTTTCAGGGTTAATGATCTTTTTTATTGATTCCACAAAGGAGGTTACACCTGCATAAAATACGATGACCGCAATTATGGTTGCAGTGAGATATTCGACTCTGCCGTGCCCAAGGGGGTGCTTTTTATCGGGCTGCTTTCTAGCGAGCTTTGTACCGATTATGGTTATAACCGATGAAATGGCATCAGAGAGATTATTTACAGCATCCAGCACGATGGCTATGGAATTGGACATAAGTCCTATGACAGCCTTAAAAGCCGCCAGAAAAACATTGGCAACTATTCCGATGATACTTGTTCTTATGATGATTTTTCCGCGATCGTTGTCCTTACTTAATTGAGCCATAATTCCTCCTGTAAATGCGTAATGTGAAATGA
Organism: Oribacterium sp. P6A1; assembly: GCF_000702885.1. Lineage (GTDB taxonomy): Bacteria > Bacillota > Clostridia > Lachnospirales > Lachnospiraceae > Oribacterium. Next base: position 31,577 of record NZ_JNKO01000002.1, read on the forward strand.
GTGTCGTGAAGTCTGTCTCCCTCTTTTGTGCGGGCACAAGTGTGAGAAACAGACTTATGACACTTATGTCATTATATTACCAAAGATAAGTGTTTCTCAATGTATATTAATTAGCTGATCAGGAAACAATATGCTAAACTTTAGGATATGTAAATTAACAGAGGCCGGCAGAGTGCCGTGCCTTTTGGAAAGAGGTCAATATGAGATGTGTGGTTCAGGTAGTTCAGCATGCTTCGGTAACCGTAGATGATGCTGTTATAGGAAAGATAGGCAGAGGATTTCTGATATTTCTCGGTGTTTCCGACACCGATACAGAGGCGATAGCCGACAAGATGGTAAAGAAAATATGCAGCCTGCGTATCTTTCCCGACGAGAACGGAAAGACCAACTGTTCTCTCTCGGATGTAGGAGGATCAGTGCTTGTAGTCAGTCAGTTCACGCTTTATGCAAACTGCCGTAAAGGCAACCGTCCGAGCTTTATAGAAGCAGGAGAGCCGCAAAAGGCGGATGATCTGTACAGATACTTTACGGAAAGATGCAAAGATTACGTACGTAAAGTCGAGCATGGAGAATTCGGAGCGGATATGAAAGTTGAGCTTCTGAATGACGGCCCATTTACTCTGATGCTTGATTCCATGCAGTTATTTAACGAGTGATGTCTCACTCCTCAATTACTTCTATCCTGAGATAATCAAAATTTATGGGTTCAACAAAGGAATCTGACCGGAAGCAGGTTATGGATTTGCGTTTAAATTCCCTGATATTCGGCTCCAGCCAGATGGGAACCGCAAGGTCCATGTATTCGCAGATTTCTTTAAGAGCAGTGAGGACTCTGTCTGTACGTGACATAGAGTAGTCTTCCTGACGGGAAACGCAGTCCTTGAGCATCTGCCCATCCCGATATATGGTTCCATTCATTCTAAACATAGATTTCTCCTAAAAATTGATAGTGATAATAATACATAATTCATCCACGCAATTCAAACAGATTTTCCGGCGGGGATTTTTGTGGAAAAGTGTTAAAAAATGAAAAAAAATGAGTTTTGTTAATAAATAATTCACAAAAGAGCTATACTATTATAGTAGTCTTAATTTTATGACATTAGGAGGCGTACATAATGGGAATGGAGATAGAGAATCCCCGGGCATTTCTGGAGGAAGCCAAAAATGCTATTGCTGAATATCAGAATGTAAGTACCCAGCTTACAAATATGAGGGAAACGGAGAAACAGACTTCAGTGCTTTTGGACAAAACAAGAAAAGAAGTGCAGGACAAGATTGACAAGACTCTTAAGCAGAGAAGCGAGGATCTTACAGCCACCTATGATCGCCAGATAAGTCAGGCGGAAGCCCGCCTTAAGAAACGTCAGGCCGAAAGAGAAAAAGCTAAACAGGAAGGTGTCAAGGGCCGTATAAAGAGTGAGACTGAACCTCTGAAAATCGAGAACAAAGAGCTTAGACGTCAGATAGCAGCAGTCATGAAGAAAGACAATGCACCTAAGTTTTACAGCACGAATATATTCTATACGCTGTTTCATCCCTCAGGGCTCGGTGAACTCTTATCTTTTCTGCTTGTGTTCATAGTTATATTTGCCCTGCTTCCATTCGGAATATATTTTCTTATTCCGAATCATCAGATTTTATATCTTGTGGCAATCTACATCGCTGACATAATGGTTTTCGGTGGTATTTATGTTGCTGTCATGAATATATCAGGAAGGCATGCGGGAGCGGTACAGCAGGGACGCGATATCAAGAATCGTATAAAACTTAACAGGAAAAATATCAGGAAAAAGATAAAACTCATTCAAAAGGATTCCAGTGAAGCTGGCTATAATCTGGAATCTTTCGATGATGATATAGCAAAGATACAACAGGAAAGAAGCGACATTATCAGCCAGAAGCAAAGCGCACAGAATACCTTTGATACAGTCACAAGAAATATCATCATTGATGAGATTGAGACTGCGGCCAAGCCCAAGGTGGATGAGCTGTCACTTGCATTTACCAATGCGGTGAATCAGCGTTCCGAGCTTGAAACCAAAGAGAAGGAGCAGGCACTTAATCTTTCCAGAAATTATGAACAGTATCTCGGAAAGGCTCATATGAATGCAGAGTCCATAGACAAAATCAATGCTCTTTTGGAAAGCGGTGATGCCTCATCTATTATAGATGCGGTAACAAAGCTCGATCATCCGAATACAGAAGCCCAGGCAGCAGTAAAGTAAAATTTTTTATTTCGGGATATTACCTCAGAATTAAATAGTGATAAAAAAGTGCGGCTCCATCAGGAACCGCACTTTTTTTGGAGTAAAACCGACTCAACTTTCAGATTTTCGGAGCCGAAACCGGAAAAAAAGACTCAACTTTCAGATTTTCGGAGCCGAAACCGGAAAAAACGACTCAACTTTCAGATTTTCGGAGCCAAAACCGGAAAAAACGACTCAACTTTCAGATTTTCGCAGTCAAAACCGGAAAAAATGACTCAACTTTCAGATTTTCGCAGTCAAAAACGGAAAAAATGACTCAACTTTCAGATTTTCGGAGTCAAAACCGGAAAAAATGACTCAACTTTCAGTTTATCAGAGCTCAATAAAATTGAAATCGTCGTTTGCATCCTTCAGTATCCTCTTTTCACGGGTGTGGCAGGTGAAAAGAAGTATCTGACCCTTATGTATATCCATGATGAAGTGAAGAGCGGAATTGAGACGCTTTTCATCATACATGGCAAAAGAATCATCGAAGATAAGAGGAAGCCGGTCTGTTTCTATTTTTGAGTGGACAGCGAGCTTACCGTTTTGCATGAGACGTGATGCGGCAAGTCTGAGGGCCAGATAAATCTGGTCCATGGTTCCGCTGGAAACGTCCTCGATGGGAACAAGCTTTGTGGGTGTATTCATGTAGATTTCCAGATTCTGGTCGATCCACATGGAATCATATACACCTCCGGTGATTCCCGAAATCAGATCTCCGGCTTCTTTGTTCAGATAGTGACCAAAGCTCTGCTTTATGCTGGTTTCCAGTTCTGTCATGGTCTCGTAAGCCAGGTTGATAGCATCTATCTCTTCTGCGACGGCATCGTTTTCGCTGATGGTATGTTTCAGCATTTCGGCTCTGTTTTTAACATTAACGAGATGCTGGAGTTTGCCTTCCAGTTCAGTCTGCTTTTCGTTCTGTTTCTGAAGCGCAACATCGTACTTACGCTCATTATCATTGAGACCCTGTATTTCCAGAGTCAGGGCTTCAAGCTGTGCTCTGTTGGTGTCCAGTTCGTTATAGACTTTAAGAAGCTCTTCCATATGAGTCTGAAAGCTGTTTACTGCATCATCGTTTATGTCCGAGAAACCTATATATCTTGTGAGAAGCTCTCCGAGTTCCCTGGTTGATCTTGTAAGATTCTTTCCGCCGTTGACATTGTTATGAAGTGCCAGTGAACCAAGCATGAAGAACAGCACGAAGAAGAATGTGCAAACAGCTACCGGAACTGTTGCGCCCAAAGTTGAATTATCAACGATCCCTTTAAAAAAGGACAGCTTCTCCGGAGTTATATGGAACGCCGAAGCAAAACCCTGTGAGCCGGCAGCGGCAAACAGCATATCTGTGACGATACTGAGTAATGCCAGAGCCATAAAGGCAGAAGGGATGATGATCCTTGACGGCTGAGATCTCCTTTCGGTCTCTTCTTTGCAGGATTCGTACAGGTTAAGCCCCCTGTCCAGAGTATTCTGGATTTCAACATCGTCTTTCAGGCCCGATTGAAGCAAGGTGGCTTCCTGAGCAGCGACCTTCTGAAGCATTTCCTCCTTCTTGGTTTGCCTGTCCACCTGCTCGGTTCGAACCTCAGTGCGAAGATTCTGATACTTGCGCAGCTGATTTTCGTATTCGGGCTGTTGTATGTCTCTCTCGATGTTTCTTATTTCACCTATAAGCTGGGCATAGGTTTTTGCAGCATCGGGAACGATTTTTGTCTGAAGGTGTTCCTTCTGCCTGTCCAGTATCCTGAGAGCGCTGGAGCTGTCCAAAGACATATCACCGGTGGAATTGAGATTTCGTATGCAGGACTTAAGCTCATTTATCATGCCTCTGCTGGTGGCGCTTCTCAGCTGTCCTATGGAAACTGTGTTTTCGAAGGCTGTTTCGGAGATGCCGTCCAGCATCTGATTGAGCCATGTTTCCGGATTTTCAACATCGGTTCTGTCGGTTTCGTTTCTGATGGAAAGACTGTCCAGATTGAAATCTCTGCTTATAAGGTAAATTTTGCCAAGGTGCTCTATCCGGAGAGTTCCGCTGTAATCGTCGGGATATTCCCAGGACTGGTATTTCTTTGAGAGCTGCTTTCCGGAGCGTCTGCCCAGACCGTAAAGCATAGCCTGAAGGAAGGAGTGAAGTGTAGATTTACCGGCTTCATTATGGCCGTAAATGATATTCATGCCATCCTTCAGCTTCAGATCGAATTTATGGAATTTTCCGAATCCCTCGATGTGAATGTCGATAAAACGCATGATCATCTACCACCCTTCTGAGATTTTAGTAAAGCATTGATGCCGTAGTATAAGGCCTTTTTTTCCACGTAGCTCATATCATTGGGATCTTCCCTGAGAAGCTTTCGTATATAGAAGCCTATGATATCGGATGGATGTTCCTTGTAGATGGCGGCAAAATCATACTGTGGCTCGGAATCGTCATGTACACTTACGACTCTGTATTCGTGGGTTATGGATGATAAATTGAAACGAACATCCGGACTTCGTTTTCCGAAGATGCGTACCATGTAGATATTATCCGTGCCCTTTGATTTGATTTCACCGAGAATGCGATTCACCAGAGCATCATTGGAGGTTTTGTCCGTAACATCGAATTCCAGCGGTATGTAGGAAACCTTTGCGATGTCCATAAAAGTGAGACGCTGTACTTTATGGGTTATAGGGTTTATGTCTCCGAAATAAAATCCATGGGGACCGGTTTCACTCATATCCAGAGGTTCCGGTGAACCCGAATATATAACTCTGCGCTCCACTATCTCCACAGGTTTGTGAAGATATCCTAAAGCCACATAATCAAAAGGAAGCTTTGCCAATGTCTCCACATCCACAGGCATGTGATCCTGATCTCCTCCATGTGCAAGGAGTATGTGAATGTGTCCGTCGTTCTCCGGCTCTATGGTGTCGATTACGGTTTCCCTAAGCTCTCTGGTGTGATATGAGAATCCGTAAACCCTGGTATTAATGTCATCAAAATAAACAGACTCGGGGCTGTCACTGAGAATCCATGTGACATTGGCACTCCAGTTAAAGCTGAGTAAGGCTGAGTTTGAACTGATACGGTCGTTCTCACCGGAAATGATCACCACATGTGTAGATGGGATGGAGCTGAACAGATAGTTCAGTTCCTGAAGGTCTTTGTTCATGGGCTGACGATGAAAGAGATTGCCTGCTATGAAAAGGCAGTCAACACTGAAATCACGACACTTCTCGATGATCTTACGGAAGGAGGTCTTGATATCGTTTGCGCGGTCTTTGCCCCATGCCTGATCGGAATCCGGCACCATGCCCCAATTGACATCTGATGTGTGAATAAAACGCATTTGCTGCTCCTACAAATAATTAAAATAATATAAGATATATTTTAACTTAATAATAATAAATAAAAAAGTGCTTATCGCATAAAAAAACGGGCAGATAAATCTGCCCGATTAGCTTTAAATATCACAATTTCCAACTGTTCTTGGGAATGGAAGTACATCACGAATATTCTGAACACCTGTCAGGTACATGACAGCTCTTTCAAAACCGAGGCCGAATCCGCCGTGTCTTGTTGTACCGTATTTACGAAGATCAAGATAGAACTTGTACTGTTCCATATCCATACCCATCTCTTCCATACGTGCAACAAGCTTGTCGTAATCCTCTTCACGCTGTGAACCGCCCATGATCTCTCCGATACCCGGAACGAGACAGTCAACTGCGGCAACAGTCTTTCCGTCAGGATTCTGCTTCATATAGAAGGCCTTGATATCCTTAGGATAGTCGGTTACGAAAACAGGCTTCTGGAAATGCTTTTCTGTGAGGTAACGCTCATGCTCTGTCTGAAGATCAACGCCCCAGGATACCTTGTACTCAAATTCATCGTTGTGCTCCTCAAGAAGCTTGACGGCATCTGTGTATGTGATACGGGCGAAATCGGAATTCATAACGTGAGTAAGACGCTCGATAAGTCCCTTGTCAACAAACTGATTGAAGAATGCCATCTCTTCCGGTGCATTTTCAAGAACATACTTGATGATGAACTTGATCATATCTTCCTCACAGGCGATGACGTCATCGAGATCTGCAAATGCCATCTCGGGCTCAATCATCCAGAACTCTGCAGCATGACGCTGGGTGTTTGAGTTCTCTGCACGGAATGTAGGTCCGAAGGTGTAGATGTTTCTGAAAGCCTGTGCAAATGTCTCGCCGTTAAGCTGTCCTGAAACAGTAAGTGAGGTCTTCTTGTTGAAAAAATCCTGTGAATAGTCAATCTGTCCGTCAACCACAGGAGCCTCATTAATAGGAAGAGTTGTTACCTGGAACATCTCGCCTGCACCCTCTGCATCAGATGAGGTGATAAGCGGTGTATGAACGTATACGAAGCCTCTTTCCTGGAAGAATACGTGAATAGCGTAAGCGATGAGTGAACGTACACGGAACACTGCCTGGAAAGTGTTTGTTCTGGGACGAAGATGTGTCATGGTACGAAGATACTCAAGTGTATGTCTCTTTTTCTGAAGAGGATAGTCAGGAGTAGTGGCACCTTCTACCGTAACCTCTGTTGCCTGAAGCTCGAATGGCTGCTTGGCATCCGGAGTGGCAACAATCTTTCCTTTTACGACTGCAGCGGCTCCTACTCCAAGCTTTGCGATCTCTGCGAAATTGTCCATGTCATCATGGTAAACCACCTGAAGCGGTGTAAAGAATGTACCGTCTGAAATGACAAGGAAACCAAACTGCTTGGAATCACGATTGGATCTTACCCAGCCGCCTACGGTGACTTCCTTATCATAGAAGGCCTCTTTATTTTTGAAAATTTCTCTTAAAGCAGTAACTTCCATAATTTTCCCCTGTTCTAAATTAATATAAGTATCGGGATCCGAATCTCGATTGATTTAAGATTATACTTTAAACATATCGTGTTTTCAATGTTTCTCGTAATTTGTGGGTGTTGAATTGTATGCAATTTCTTAAAAATCCGGCTCAAATGATAAAATCCGATTATTTTTTATGTTATTTCGACAAAATACAGGTTTGAATCGTTTTAGTTGTGGTTATTTTTACCATTTTTGAGTTAACAGAGAGGAAATAGGGTGCTATAATGGAGAAAGCTTGATAATTTTAACACTTTTTTTACAACTATGAGGTGATGACGTGATTAAAAAAGAAATGATCGCCATGCTGCTAGCAGGCGGCCAGGGTTCACGCCTTGGTGTACTAACAAAGAATGTCGCAAAGCCTGCAGTTTCTTTCGGTGGAAAGTATTCAATTATCGACTTCCCATTGTCAAACTGCATTAATTCCAGTGTAGATACTGTCGGAGTATTGACACAGTATAAGCCTTTACGTCTGAATGCCCATATCGGAATCGGTATTCCATGGGATCTTGACCGTAACAGAGGTGGTGTAACCATCCTTCAGCCGTATGAGTCACAGACCGGCGCGGACTGGTTCTCAGGTACTGCCAATGCGATTTATCAGAATATTGAGTACATCGATAATTATCATCCAGATTATGTTTTGATTCTTTCAGGCGATCATATCTATAAGATGGATTATGAGGTTATGCTTGAGTATCATAAGGCTATGAATGCGGATTGTACCATCGCATCTATGCCTGTTCCTATGGAGGAGGCAAGCCGCTTCGGAATCACGGTTACTGATGAGCAGAACCGTATCATTGATTTCCAGGAGAAGCCAAAGGAGCCAAAGTCGAATCTCGCATCTATGGGTATCTATATTTTCTCATGGCCGGTACTTCGCGAGGCACTTATCACAAACAAGGATGTTCCGGGAGAGGATTTCGGTAAACATATCATTCCTTATCTGTTCCAGGGCGGAAAGCGTATTTTCGCTTATGAGTTCAACGGTTACTGGAAGGATGTAGGAACACTTCAGTCATACTGGCAGGCAAACATGGAGCTGGTTGCCATTATTCCTGAGTTCAACCTCTATGAGGAGTACTGGAAGATCTATACAGATACCAAGAATCCTGCACCGCAGTTTATTTCGGAGAACTCTCATGTTGAGAGATGTCTCATTGCAGAGGGCTGTGAGATTCACGGAGAGGTTCACAATTCAGTCATTGGTGAGGGCGTAAGGATTGAGTCCGGTGCAGTGGTAACGGATTCTGTTATCATGTCTAACGCAGTTATCGAAGCCGGAACAAAGATCGATAAGGCAGTTATCGCTCAGGATGTAAAGATCGGTAAGAACTGTGATATCGGTGTCGGCGAGTTCGCACCCAGTACGTATGACCAGAGAGTATACAACGCAGATCTTGTTACTGTGGGAGAAAATTCAGTTATTCCCGACAATGTAAAGATCGGCAGAAACACCGCTATCTATGGCGTTACAACAGCAGAGGATTATCCTGACGGATTACTCGCAAGCGGCGGAGCAATCATTAAGGAGGACAGCGAGATATGAGAGCGATAGGTATTATTTTAGCAGGTGGTAACAACAAGCGTATGCGTGAGCTTTCAAACAAGAGAGCGATTTCAGCCATGCCTGTTGCAGGTTCATTCAGAGCTATCGATTTTTCACTTTCCAATATGTCCAACTCACATATTCAGAAAGTTGCAGTTTTGACACAGTACAATTCAAGATCCCTTAACCAGCACCTTTCATCATCAAAGTGGTGGGATTTCGGACGTAAGCAGGGCGGTCTGTATGTTTATACACCGACTATTACCGCAGAGCACAGCGACTGGTTCAGAGGAACAGCCGATGCACTTTATCAGAACCTGGAGTTCCTTAAGGCATCACATGAGCCTTATGTTATCGTTGCTGCAGGTGATGGTATCTATAAGCTTGATTACAACAAGGTTCTTGAATACCACATTGAAAAGAAGGCCGACATTACTGTAGTTGTAAAAACTATGGAGCCGAACACAGACGTATCAAGATTCGGATGTGTAAAGCTTAACGATGACGGACGCATAGTTGATTTTGAGGAGAAACCTATCTCTACAGATGCCAATACCATTTCCTGCGGTATCTACGTGGTTCGCAGACGTCAGCTTATTGAGCTTCTTGAGAAGGCACATGAAGAAGACCGTACAGATTTCGTAAACGATATTCTTGTTCGCTATAAGAACGTAAAGAGAATCTACGGATATAAGATCGAGACCTATTGGTCCAACATCGCTTCGGTAGAGTCATATTACAAGACAAATATGGATTTCCTGAAGAGAGACGTACGTGATTATTTCTTCCGTACATTACCGGGAGTTTATACAAAGCTTGAGGACAACCCTCCTGCAAAGTACAATCCGGATTGTAATGTCCGTCACTCCATTCTTGCAAGTGGATGTATCATAAACGGAACCGTTGAGAATTCTGTTCTGTTCCGTAAGGTATATGTCGGAAACAATTGCGTGATCAAGAATTCCATCATTCTTAATGATGTCTATATCGGAGACAATACGGTTATCGAGAACTGTATTGTAGAGAGCCGCGATACTATCCGTGCAAATACTACATACATCGGAAAACCGGATGATATTAAGATTGTGGTTGAGAAAAACGTTAGATATCAGATGTAATATATCTGGGTTTCGAAGATAGTCTAATCAGATGAAAATGCCCTGCGTTATTTTATAAATGGGCATTTTCTCTTTATAAACTAACCAAAATACGTGACCGAAGTAATGACAACCGGGGTCAGGGAAGGGAGCAATATGCAGGTAACAGACGTGCGGATTCGCAAAGTGGACAAAGAAGGAAAGATGAAAGCCATCGTATCCATCACTTTTGATAACGAGTTCGTAATTCATGACATCAAGGTAATTGAAGGTGAGAAGGGGCTCTTCATTGCCATGCCGTCCAGAAAGACTGCTGATGGAGAGTATAGAGACATCGCTCATCCTATCAAGTCTTCGACCAGAGACGCTATTCAGAGCATTATTCTCGACAAGTATCAGGCTGAGATGATCTCTGAAGCTGAGGGATTTTGATCTCTGACACATATTTAAAATGATTTGGAGTCGCTGTATTACGGCGGCTCCTTTTCAGTGTGGGGAAAATCTCCTTTTGCTTGCTTTTGGGGTGTAAAAAATATAAAATGCACAAAGTCAAAATGGAATAAAGCGACATTTGCAGGCAGATAAGGCTGCGGAAGGATGAGGCTTTTTGTATATATTGATTCAGATGCTTAAGACAGTGAACTATCGACTAACGGAGGAAATGATATGTATTTAATTGCAGGACTCGGAAATCCCGAGAGAAAATATGAAGGAACACGCCATAATGCAGGCTTTGCAGCCGTAGATGCCCTTCTTGATAAGATGGGGGGAGAAAAGCTGAATGAAACAAAGTTTAACGGTGCCTATACAAAGCTTCGCTACCAGAGTGCTCACGGACTTGAACAGATAATAGTTGTTAAGCCCCTTACATATATGAATCTTTCGGGAAACTGCATTGCGCCTTTGGCTAATTTTTATAAAATAGAACCAGAGCATATTATCGTATTCTCCGATGATATAAATCTCGATGTGGGACGTATGCGCATCAGACCTTCCGGCTCTGCGGGAGGACATAATGGACTGAAATCCATCATTTCAAGTCTGGGCTCCGATAAATTCGGAAGGATACGTGTCGGAGTGGGTATGAAGCCGGATAATATGGATCTTGCAGTGCACGTTCTCGCAAAGTTTAACCAGACTGACGAAAAAATCATGAAGGAAGTTTATGATGAAGCTGCGTCGGCAGCCTTTGACATAATTGATAACGGCGTCGAACATGCTATGAACAGATATAATCCAATGAAGCTTTGATTTAACGATTCAGAAGGAAGGTACATGGTTAATCCGTTTTTAAGAACAAAAGACTATGAAGAACTGCAGAAGGCCCTGGCATCAGGAAAGGGTCCAGTTACGGTTACAGGAACCGTTAATACTGTCAAGGCCCAGCTTCTTGTATCGCTGGAGAGCGCCCCGGAGGTTTCAGCTGAAAAGGCGGGGGTGAAGTCCGGAAAAAACTGGAAGCTCATGGTTGTTAAGGATGAGGTAACGGGAAAACAGTTCGTGAAGGATATTCATGCTTTTTCCGAGAATGCATGGTACTATCCGGCGAAGGATTTTCTTTTTTATCAGGCGGATACTCAGGGCAATCTCATTACCAGACAACGTGTGGAGGTGCTTAAGCATCTTATGGAAGAGGACGGGGGAGTAATAGTCGCAAGCATTGACGCTCTCATGGATAAGGTCCTTGGAAAAGAGACTTTTTCGGAAGCTGTCCTTTCCATAAGACCCGGTATGGTCATGGAGATGGAGGCCCTGTCAAAAAAGCTCAGGGATCTTGGGTATGAGCGTATGACAGAGGTTGAGGCTATGGGAGAGTATTCTGTTCGCGGAGGCATCGCGGACATTTATCCCTTTACGGCGGAAAATCCTGTCAGAATAGAGTTTTGGGATACTGAGGTTGATAATATCCGAAGCTTTGATGTGGAAAGTCAAAGGTCCATAGAGACTCTGGAGGAAGCTGAGATATATCCGGCATCCGACAGGGCAAGCGGGAAGGAAAGCGAAGGGAAAGAAGTAAGTCTTCTTGATTATTTCGGGGAAGACGATATTTTTTTCCTGGATGAACCTGACAGGCTTAAGGAACGCGGAGAAATGGTGGAGACGGAATTCAGAGAAAGTTTTGAGGCCCGTCTCAGTGAAATGCAAAAGCATGCAAAGCTTACTGCTGTACTGGAAGCAAACGGTATGGGAGTTCAGGATGAGAAAGATCCCGATAAGCTTATCTATGGAATAGACCAGATCATGGAGAGACTCTGTGACAGAAGGACAGTTGCCTTCAGTACATTGGGTACAAATGTCAGAGAGCTCCATTCGAAGAAAACATTTCATTTTGAAACTACTGAAGTGGTTCCCTACAAAGCGGGCTTTGAGCTTCTGATAAAAGATCTTAAACATTGGCAGAAGGAAAAGTATGAGATAGTGCTTCTCAGTCCGTCAAGAACCAGAGCTTCAAGACTCGCCCAGGATCTGAGGGATTATGAGCTGAGAGCATATTGCCCTGATACAAGGGAAAGCTCTGAAAAGGATGCGGCAGAATCATCATCCGGAAGCGGACTGATTAATTCGGGAAAGGGAACCAAATCTGAAAGCGGAGAAAGATATGGCGGTTTAAGCGGAAAGAGCGGACTATCGGGGAATTCCGGTTCCGGTGCACTGCGTGCAGCAAGAGAGGAAGCTGAGAGGGGAGCCATTCAGGTAAGATTCGGCGTTCTTAACAGTGGTTATCAGTTCCCCGGGGAGAAATTTGTACTGCTTACGGAAGGAGATATGTTCGGTAATGCCAACATTGTAAAAAAGAAGCGTAAGCAGAAGAAGTTTGACGGTCAGAAGATTTCCAAACTTAGTGAACTTTCCGTAGGGGACTATGTGGTACATGAGAATCATGGAATAGGAATCTACAGAGGAATTGAACGTATCAGAACCGAAGGTGTGACCAAGGATTATATAAAGGTTGAGTACGGTGATGGCGGCAATCTCTATCTTCCTGCCACAAAGCTTGATGGAATACAAAAGTATGCCAGCCAGGATATAGGAAAGGCTCCAAAACTGAATAAGCTTGGGGGAACGGAATGGCAGAAGGCCAAGAGCCGGGTTCAGCACGCGGTCAAGGAAATCGCCAGGGACCTGGTTAAACTCTATGCGGCAAGACAGAGTACTGCCGGATACAAATTCGGCAGTGATACTGTGTGGCAGAAGGAATTCGAGGAAATGTTCCCCTATGATGAGACTGTGGACCAGGAGCTGGCTATAGACGCCACAAAGGCGGACATGGAGAGCCATAAGATCATGGACCGGCTCATCTGCGGAGATGTGGGTTACGGCAAGACGGAAATAGCACTTCGCGCAGGTTTTAAGGCTGTGCAGGATTCTAAGCAGGTTGCGTATCTGGTGCCTACCACTATACTTGCCCAGCAGATATACAACACCTTTGTGGAGCGTATGAAAGGATTTCCTGTTAATATTGCTTTGCTGTGCAGATTCAGGACTCCCCAGCAGATAAAGAAATCCATAGAGGATATAAAGAACGGAAGGGCCGATATCGTCATAGGCACCCACAGACTATTGAGCAAGGATGTAAAGTTCAGGGATCTGGGACTTCTTATCGTAGATGAGGAGCAGAGATTCGGCGTGACTCACAAGGAAAAGATAAAGAATCTGAAACAGAATGTGGATGTTCTGACTCTTTCCGCGACGCCTATACCCAGAACTCTCCACATGTCTCTTGCCGGTATAAGGGATATGTCTGTTCTTGAGGAGCCTCCTATAGACCGTCAGCCCATACAGACCTATGTAATGGAGTATAATGATGAGCTTATCAGAGAGGCCATCAGCAGGGAGCTTTCCAGAAACGGACAGGTGTACTATGTCTATAACCGGGTGAATAACATAGCCGATGTTGCGGCCCATATTCAGAAGCTGTGCCCGGATGTAAGAATAGCCTATGCCCATGGACAGATGTCCGAGAGTCAGCTTGAGGATATCATGCTTCAATTTATAAATGGAGAGATTGATGTCCTTGTATCCACAACTATCATAGAAACAGGACTTGATATCCCCAATGCAAACACTATGATAATTCAGGATGCGGAGAGAATGGGTCTCTCACAGCTGTATCAGCTGAGAGGCAGAGTGGGCAGATCCAGCCGGACCGCTTACGCTTTTCTTATGTATCGCCGAGGAAAAATGCTGAGTGAGGAGTCGGAGAAGAGGCTTAAGGCAATAAAGGAATTTACCCAGCTTGGTTCAGGTATACGTATCGCTATGAGGGATCTGGAGATAAGAGGTGCCGGTAATGTACTGGGAGCGGAACAGCATGGGCACATGGAAGCAGTGGGGTACGATCTTTACTGTAAACTTCTTAATACGGCTGTCCTTCAGGAAAAGGGAGAAGCAGAGGAGATTCCTGAGTTCGATACACAGATAAACTGCGATATAGATGCTTTTATTCCGGACTCCTATATATCCAATGAGGCACAGAAACTGGATACCTATAAGAGGATCTCGTCTATTACCGGTGATGAAGACTACAGTGATATGCAGGACGAACTTATAGATCGTTTCGGAGAGCTTCCGTTGGAGTGCGAGAATCTTCTTCATATCGCCAGACTGAAAGCTCTTGCCCATCAGTGCTATGTGACCGAGGTGAATATACAAAGAGGTATGTTTAAAATACTGTTCGATAAAAATGCGGACATTCAGGTGGATGCAATCCCTGAGGTTGTCAGAGAGAACTTCGGACAGTTAAGGTTCTCAAACGGAAATGCGCCTATGATGGTATTCCGCCAGAGTACCAGAGAGAAGACCTGGGGGATGATGGAAACCATAGAACATCTTGAAGGAATTCTGAGAAGGATAAGAAAAACTCCTGTAACGAAGGCGTGATACTGCGGAAGAGAAGAACATACAGCAGAAACCGGAGTTTGGGAATTAAACCTTTGAAAAGGCCTGCCGGCCAGGGAATATTAAAATTATCTGAAATATACCTTTCGAAAGGGTCAAAAACGGCCAAAAACCGCGAGATTATGCGGTTCTTGGTTGACATGGTGGATATATAAATATATAATTTCAGAGGTAAAACAAAGTATAAGATACATCGGAAGCTTGACATGATCAGGTAATATAAATCTGATGGTATTACGGAGGAAAATAACATGAATAGAGTAGAATTAGTAGCAGAGGTTGCTAAGAGAGCTGATCTTTCAAAGAAGGATGCTGAGGCTGCTGTAAAGGGCATTTTCGATGCTATTTCAGATGCACTTGCAAACGGTGATAAGGTTCAGCTTATCGGATTTGGTACATTCGATGTTGCTGAGAGAGCTGCTCGTGAGGGTAGAAATCCTAGAACTGGTGCAACAATGAAGATTGAGGCTTCAAAGGCTCCAAGATTCAAGGCCGGTAAGGCTCTTAAGGACAAGGTTAACTAATTTTAGGTTTTGAACTCAAAACATGTTTTATAACTATAGTTAACATTAAGGATGGTTGCATTGCAGCCATCCTTTTTTGTCACAGAATGTGGTTTTCGGATAGGAGATTTATGCGTTTAGATAAATATCTTAAGGTATCAAGACTTATAAAAAGACGTACTGTTGCCAATGAAGCCTGCGATACGGGCCGTGTTATGATAAATGATAAAGTGGCGAAGGCAGGTACAGAAGTTAAGATCGGAGACATTATCGAAGTATCCTTCGGTACAAAATCCGTGAAGGTAAAAGTTACTGCAATTCAGGAGACTGTTCATAAAGAAGACTCAAAGGATATGTATGAATATCTTTGAAAGTGTACCGGATTTGACACAGAGGCTTCAATTCTTGCTATTTGTTTTTTAAGAGTTTATAATCCAATCAGAGGATAAAGATATGAAGAACAGACGAAGGAATAAAAATGAAACATCAAACCGTCTGGCAATCATTGGAATTACGATAGTTGTTCTGTGTATAGCTTTTGCGATACACATGCGTAGTGTGACTCTGAGGGAACAGGCTCACGAGTATCAGCTGCAGGAGGAAAGTCTGCAGGCTGACATAGATGAGCAGAAGCGGCTGTCGGAAGAACTGGAGCAGAAAAAGATATACGTAAAGACAAAAGAGTTCACTATGGAAAAGGCCAGAGAGATCTTTGGACTTAAATTGCCGGATGAGATCATCATAAAACCGGACACGGAAAAGTGATATTATTTAAGAGGGCTTTATGCCCTCTTTTTGTTTGCGTGGGAAAGAAAATTTAATAAAAATGTCATTAACTATAGATTAAAGGTTAATGAAATGGCAGTTTATTGGTATAATAGTATGTATGGGAATTGTACATTTCAAGAAAAAAGATATAAAAACGGACAAGCAGATGCTTGAAATAAGAAATTATATTCTGGAGCATCGGCTTGTGGAAAAGGGAGACGACATACTGGTAGGGCTGTCGGGAGGACCCGATTCGGTCTTTCTGCTTTATGCTCTTGATATGTTTAAAGAGTCTCTGGGCTACAGCCTTCATGCGGTACATGTTCATCATGGGATCCGCGGGGAGGAAGCCGACAGAGATATGAAGTTTTCCGAAGAGCTTTGCAATAACCTGGAAATTCCTTTTAAAAAGGTATTTGTTGATGCTCCGAAACTTGCCGGAGAAAAGGGGATGAGCCTTGAGGAAGCGGCAAGGATACTAAGGTATGAAGCTTTTGAGACAACAAGAAAAGAAATAGAGGATAAGCTTACGGCAGTAACCGGAGGGCAGGAGACTGAAAACTCCAGGTGCCTGATTGCCGTGGCCCATCATATGGATGATCAGGCTGAAACGGTTCTTCACAATCTGGTGAGAGGCTCCGGCATACGAGGGCTGTCAGGTATGGAGCCGAAGAGAGGATTTATCATTCGTCCGTTGCTTTCGGTGAAGAGAGAATATATACTGAGTAAGCTTAAAGATAACGGTATTCCCTATGTGATCGATTCCACAAATCTTGATACCAGGTATACAAGAAACCATATTAGAAGCGAGATACTTCCGGGCCTCAGAGAGATAAATCCGGAAGCAAGTTCCCATATAGCCCGTACGGCTGACATCCTCAGGGAGGCTGATGACTTCTTTGGGAGACTTGCGTCTATGTATGTAGATAAATATGCAGAAATCAGGAATGGAGAAATGACGGGGCAGGAGGGGACGGAGATATCTCTTCCTGTTACGGAACTTAAGACTTATCCCGAACTGGTGAGACAGTATGTGATGATCGAACTTATCAGGCGTATAGGAACACCGCTTAAGGATTGGGGAGCAGTTCACTTTCGTGACATGGATAAATTGATTCATGGCCCGGGAAATGCCCATTTGGATCTTCCATATAAGATGAGCGCCGATTATCGAAAAAAGCGTCTGATTTTGAGGATAAATCAGGAGATTTTCAGCATTAAAAGGAGAAAGAATAATGACGGAGCGAGTAAGAGTTCTGATTCCTGAGGGACAGATCGAAGAGAAGATTGTTGAGATAGCAGAAAAGATATCAGAGGAGTACAAGGGAAGATCCCTGCATCTGATATGCATTCTTAAGGGCGGAGCCATGTTTATGTGTGAGCTTGCCAAGAGAATTCATGGTGTAGACATTTCTTTCGACTTTATGTCGGTTTCAAGCTATGGTGCCGGAACGACTTCCAGCGGAATCGTAAAGATAGTAAAGGACCTTGATGAGCCTCTGGAGGGAAAGAATGTTCTTATCGTTGAGGATATCATTGATTCCGGACATACACTGAGCCACTTAAGCAAGCTTCTTCTGGACAGAAATCCAAAATCCATAGAGATCTGTACACTGCTTAACAAGCCGTCACGTCGTGAGAAGGAAGTTCCCGTAAAGTATTCATGCTTTGAAATACCTGACGAATTTGTTGTGGGTTATGGTCTTGATTATGATCAGCGCTACCGTAATCTCCCTTATATCGGAGTAGTTGAGTTCGATAAATAATAAATGTAGCATTGTGGGATCAACATATCCCACAGAGTTCCAGTATTTGCAAGAAAGAAGAGTATAGAGCTTCATGGCAATGAGTGAAATCAACTGGGATTCGCTCTACACCGCGGGAACCGATGACTATCGTTCGCCTGCAGAGCAGAATCCCGGAGATACCGTGAAAATACGATTCAGAACTAAATATAAGGATGTAGACGCAGTTTACATTTATTTCCACGAGAGCAATACCAAAGATCGTATGCGCCGTATTTTCAGCGACGATTATTTTGATTTCTTTGAGTATCAGGTTGTCGTGGGTAATGCCATGCTCAGCTATAGCTTCTTCATCGAGAAACAGGGGGAGGAGCTGCACTATAACAGGCTTGGTGTTTCGGCGGATATGAATCCTCAGATGGCGTTTCATCTTATGCCGGGATTCCATGTACCCGATTGGGTCAAGGGTGCCATCATGTATCAGATCTTTATTGACAGATTTTATGATGGTGACAAGAGCAACAATGTAAAGAATAACGAGTATATCTATCTCGGCAGAGCGGTAAAAGGCATAGAGAACTGGGAAACACCGGTGGAGCCTTTTGATGTTCACAGATTCTACGGCGGAGACCTGCAGGGTGTTATGGATAAGCTTGACTATATTCAGTATCTTGGGGTTCAGGTCATATATTTCAATCCTCTGTTTGTTTCTCCGTCAAATCACAAATATGACATTCAGGACTACGACCATATCGATCCGCATATCGGAAAGATAGTAAAAGACGGCGGATCTGTGGTTGAGGACTGGGAGACCGATAATGCCCGTGCCACCAAGTATTCGGTACGCACCACACATCACGAAAACCTGGAGGCAAGCGACAGGCTGTTCCTTGAGTTTGTTCAGGAATGCCATAAGAGAGGGATGCGGGTCATTATTGACGGCGTTTTCAATCACTGCGGTTCATACAACAAATGGATGAATAAGTCCAATTTCTATAACTACAAGGATAAGTCCAATGATTATCAGGCCGGAGCTTATCAGTTAAAAGATAGTCCGTATCATAATTATTTTGCCTTCGGGGACAATGCTGACGAAGCGTGGCCGAAGAATAACACTTATGAGAAGTGGTGGGGCAATGACACCCTTCCGAAACTTAACTATGAAGGCTCCATGGAGCTTGAAAACAAGATACTGGCGGTTGGAAAGAAGTGGGTCAGCCCTCCGTACAATGTAGACGGCTGGCGTCTTGATGTTGCCGCCGATCTCGGTCATACAGGTGATTACAATCATTTATTCTGGAAGAGATTCAGAAAAGTGGTGAAACAGGCCAATCCGAATGCGGTGATACTGGCTGAGCATTATGGAGATCCTTTCTGGTGGCTTCAGGGAGATGAATGGGATACCATCATGAACTATGATGCGTTTATGGAGCCTATAACCTGGTTCCTTACAGGCATGGAGAAACATTCGGATTCCAGAGACGAGAGACTGAAGGGGGATGGAAAGAGGTTTTTTGATTCCATGACCTATCATATGTCGCGCATGCCGGAGGTGTCGGTGCTGTGCTCCATGAATCAGCTCTCAAATCACGACCACAGCCGCTTTATGACCAGGACTAACATGAAGGTAGGGCGTATAGGCACCTGCGGCTCATATGAGGCTGATCAGGGCACAAATGTGGCTTTGTACAGGCTCGGAGCCATGATGCAGATGACATGGCCGGGAGCACCTACGCTGTATTACGGAGATGAGGCCGGAATGACGGGCTGGACTGAGCCTGATTCCAGACGTCCTTATCCCTGGGGGCATGAGGATCTGGAACTTATAGAGTACCATCATTATCTTGCCGGAATACATAAAAGGTATGATGTTTTCAAGTACGGCTCCGTAATGAAACTGATGGCAGGATACAACTATGTAGTTTATGCGCGAATATATAAAAATGAGGTTTCAATCATAGTTATAAACTGCGGTGAAGATGAATTCACCCTGCAGATTCCTGTATGGCGTACCGGCATAAAGGAAAACAACCAGATGGTGAGACTGCTTCTTACAGAGAAGGAACGATATAATGCTGGTCAGACCAGGCATTATATCAGGGAAAAGGGCATTTATAAGAGTAACTGCCGTCCGTATACCGGAAAGATATATTATTGCAATCTGGCGGCAAGGAACATGTAGTTTGAAGCTAAAAACCCTTTTGGGATATTCTGACTGATTTGGGTTTGCGGATGCGGGTTTAAAAAGTTTTTTAGAAATTTTTTATTGTTTGTTGACAAACGGGTTTTTCTGGTGTAATATAACACTCGCGTCACAGATGAGCGACGCGAAAGACCTTCGCGGGTGTAGTTCAATGGTAGAATGTCAGCCTTCCAAGCTGAACATGTGGGTTCGATTCCCATCACCCGCTGCGTTGCCCAGATAGCTCAGTTGGTAGAGCAGAGGACTGAAAATCCTCGTGTCACTGGTTCGATTCCGGTTCTGGGCATTCAGAGAGATTCGAACTGATGACGAAGATTATCGGTTTGCTCTTAACTGAATATATGCGCGAGTAGTAGAGTGGTACTACGTCGCCTTGCCAAGGCGAAGATCGCGGGTTCGATCCCCGTCTCGCGCTTCTCAAGAGCCTCAGGTATAACCTGAGGCTCTTTTCGCGACTCAACGAGGATCGAACCTTCGGTTCGTCTCGTGACTGCCCCCGATCTATGATCGGGGGAGCCACGCGGCTTTGAGCGCTTCATAGGAATCCATTAGGATTCCTTCTCCTGCCGGCTCGGTCGGCGCTAAGCGCATGCCAAAGGGCATGCAGCGCCCCCGTCTCGCGCTTCTCAACAGCCCAGAGGAAAAGCCTCTGGGCTGTTTTTTGGTGTAAAAAAATAAGATGAATTAAGCATTGCGCAGCGAGTATAATATAGGATGTGAATAATCGGGCGAAAGAGAAGGAATACAGGCTTTTGGTTCATGATTATGATAAGAATGGTGATGATGATTTTTTGAGAGGGGGCATTATGAAATTTAGGCATTGTATGGCGATGCGGAAGGAAGGAAAGATATTTAGAAGGGCTGCGGCTGCGGCGGGAATTGCGGCCATGCTGATGATGCGGCCGGTTGGAGCATTGGCAGCAGTCTCCTATATGCCTGATGTGACTGCTGAGATGAACACTCCGGAATTTTGGCTGGCACTTAGAGGAGGAGAGGCTGATGCCATTCTTGCTGATGCCGGAACGATTCAGAGAATAAATGCGGCAAACCTTATGAATGAAAAAACCAACATGAATGATCTTCGGAATTACAGTGAGATTACGGATATCATGAGTCTCAATGCCAAGTTCCTGGAGTCGTCAACAGAGGATCTGAAAAAATATCAGGAAAAGGGATATTTTGATCAGTATGGTAATGTGCTGAGCGACGATCTGATATATTTTATCGCCCAAAACACCCAGAATCAGACGGGATTGCAGAATATGTCACCGATGTACGGCGTAGTTGTCGAGAGGTCGGTGCTATGCGCGTTTCCGACGGACTACATCATAACAGACGAGCAGGGAGATCTTAACTTTGATTACAACGCTCTGTCTGCGGTAAGAGTAAACGAGCCGCTTATAATCAGGTCGGTTTCAAGCGATGGACAGTGGTACTATGTGTTGTCGGCAAATTGTAACGGATGGGTAAAAGCTTCTGATGTGGCTATATGCTCATCCAAGGCGGAGTGGCTGAATGCATGGGATATACCGTCAGAACGCTGTATAGTGGTTACAAGCCCTAGATTGATGCTCGCGGAGTCTGATACCAACCCTGATGTATCCAATCGTGTTATTACCCTGGGAACGGTCCTTGAACAGGCTCCTGCGGGTTCGTATGGGGCGAGAGTCACTAATCGTTCCGCTGTCGGTAATTATGTGGTTTATGTTCCTGTAAGAGGTGCAGACGGAAGGTACAGAAAGGAACTTGCTCTTGTGAGCGAAAAGGCGGGGGTCCATGAAGGATATCTGCCCCTTACAACAAGAAACATCATAACGGTTGCTTTCAATATGCTTGGAGAGACATACGGATGGGGAGGGATGCTTTCTTCGAATGACTGTTCGGGCTATATGACGGATGTGTACAGATGTTTCGGACTGGTGCTTCCGAGAAACACCACATGGCAGGCGGCATCGAATGCCTTCAATTTTGACGTTACGGACTATGCGGACGAACAAAAGGCTGCAATACTCAATAATATGCCCATAGGAAGCATATTGTTTTTTAAAGGGCATGAGATGATGTATCTTGGCATGGTCAACGGGAAGTATTATGTTATAAGCTCTGTGAGTTCGATAGGAAGCTTCGATGGGACAGGCACCATGAGGGCGAGATCTGTTATCATCAATACTCTGGATATACAAAGAGCGAATAAAACCACCTGGATGAGTAATATATATAAGATTCAGATTCCGTACTGGATGTAATAAGCGGAGTCTGCTTATAAAAACAATTAAAAGAAGAAAAAATCAAAATTTCAAAAGTCATAATTTTGAAATTTTGATAAGAGGCTATAGTTAATTTCTCCGTATTTTTTTGACTTTTAAGGCAAAAAAACCGGATGAGAAAGGCTATAGCCTTAATTTTTGTAAAAAATTATATGCATATACGTATAAAATGTGTTAAAAAAATCAAAAAATAAGATATTTTTTTCGGGAATCACAGAATTGTGCAATTTTAATCCCTTTTATAATATATCACCTGCTTATGGTAAAAATGCAAAAATAATTACGTTTTTCTGCAAAATATGGTTCAAATTATCCGAAAACCATGTATAATAATTACTGAAAAGTTACATTGTTAATTTGAGTAATGACATGTGACGATGGTCGTGAATTTAAAGTACAGCTTTGGAGTAATTATTTCAAAAGTCAGAATTATGCAAGGAGATCAGTAAAGTGAAACAGTATGTTGTTCATGGCAGTACAGTAAGGACTGTGGATACAGAAGAATTTAAGACTGCTGACGGTACTGTTGTCATCGAGCAGAAGGGTCACCGTGATAAGCTGCATATTTACAGAACGAGAACAGGACAGCTTAAGATGGAATATACCGAGGACAGAAGTGTTATAAAACCTGTTCTTCGCAGAATTCCGGCAGTTGTGATAGATCGTGTATGTTATACTGCTTTGGTATTTTCTCTGATTGTTATTTTTTTCTCCTGCTACCAGTGCATAAAGCTTGATACACAGGTTTCGACAAGTCTCAGAAACATTGAGCAGATGAGGTCGGAGCTGGAGGATATTAGGCTTCAGAATAATGAGCTTAAAGCAATTATAGACAGTGCGGTGAATCCGGATGAGATATATCGTGTGGCTACACAGGAGTACGGTATGGTGGCACCTGTCAGTTCTGAGGTTATTACATTCAAAAAAACCGACACCGGTTATGTTCGTACATGGGATGACATACCAAGCGGTAAGGTTAAAGATGAAAGTATGATGGCTGTACTTGCCAACCGTATCATGAAGTTGTTCGGAAAATGAGTATTATGATTTTATAGAGGGGCGTCCGTTTTATCGGACGCTCTTTTTGCGTGATAATAGCTTTGATTGAAGAGCACCTTGTAATGCGGGGATCAAGGAGAAAGAAAAAGAAGAAATTTCGCTCAAAAGGAATTAGAAAAAGCATTAAAATAAAAATAATTTCCGTAAAATAAAACTTTACAAATCAAATATTCGCTGTTATTATAAGTACAACAGAACAAGATAAGTCAACAGAAAAGTTCACTTGACGAGAAAGAGTGAAGGGCCGGTTGACAAAAGTGCAGGAGATGAACCTGCGAAACAAGATCGTAGAAAGTAAGAGGTACAAAGACATGACACCAGATCAGTCAGTCAATAGTATCCTCTGGACCGCTTAAAAAGAAGAAAATCGTGAGAACGGCATCGAACCGTACATTCGATGAAAAACAGTTCAAATTATTAGAGAAGTGCATCTTCGGATTATTTCTTACTAAAGCCCAGATGATATTATTGCAAAAGAGAAATCGACATATAAATAGTTATCGAATGATATAAATAACTGAAACAGTTCAGAAAATAAATTAGTTGAAGACCTTTAAGGAGGGTCATAAAAAATCTGAAAAGAAGAATACTTTGAAAGATTAGAATAGTAATTAATAAAATAAAGTGTCGATTTTACAATTGAATATCAAAACTGAATAAAGAAATAATCTATTTATAGATGATATCCATAAGATATAAAAGATTTATCGAAGAGATATTTATAGAATTTAAATAGAAATCTAAGAAAAGAGGTACAAACCGAAGTACAATTAAGTAATGGAACTTATTACCGGGTTCCAGGGTTGAGTAAATAAAATATATAGGGGTTGCCGTAAGGCAACCCCTTTCTTTGTGTGTAAATATATTAAAGATCGAATCTCCAAAGTTTAGATCCCGGCTTTCAGAGGCTCCAGCTTTAAATCTGCGGGTTCTGTGAAGCGCCGGAATCCGGGGATATATGAGCCGGATCAGTGCAGCTGCTTAAGCTCTTTCCGAACCCTCTTGATCACAAAAGTATAGGAAACTGCAGTGAAGACACCTGCGGCAATCCATGCTGCGGGATCGCAGAATACTGCAAGAGGGAAGCTCATAATGTACATTGCGATGAGAGCAACTATGAGTCTCGCGAAAAACTCGACTACACCGCCCATCATCGGAAGAAATCCGTGCCCGCATCCCTGCATTGCATTTCGGAATATAAAAATAAAACTTAACGGGATATAGAACATGGTTACTATATGTATATATGTACTTGACCATGGCATCATTAGTGAAATGGTATCAAGACTTTCAACTGCGCCTGCAGCAGCTTCTGCGGAGCCGGATCCGGCAAAGAACAGAGACATGACAGGCTGCAGAAGGGCGTTGCAAAGTAGGGCTGCGATTATCGCATAGGTGACTTCTATCACGATGGCCGCATGAACACCCTTGTTTATTCTGTCGCTGTCTCCTCCTCCGTAATTCTGACCACAGTATGTGGCTACGGCCTGTCCCATGGCGAGCATTTCCTGTATCATAAGGCTGCTTAGCTTATTTGCGGCAGTGTATGCGGCAACAGCGGTTGAACCGAAAAGGTTTATGGCTGACTGCATTACCATGGTTCCGGAAGCTGTGATTCCGAACTGGAGAGCCATCGGAATACCGACTGCCATCTGATGCTGGGTATCGGTTTTATTTATGCGCCAGTCTGAACGTTCTGGCCAAAGCACCTTTGCTTTTGAATGGATATATAAAAGACAGAGGATGGCTGATATTCCCTGAGAAAGATTTGTGGCCCAGGCCGCACCGGCGACGCCCATCTTTCCAACTATAATAAACAGGAGATCCAGGCCTACGTTGAGGCTAGCACTGAAAAGCAGAAAATAAAGAGGCACCCTGCTGTTTCCTATGGAACGGATAAATGCTGAAAACAGGTTATAGTACACACTTGCCACGGTTCCGAGGCAGATAATGGTAATGTAGGTAAGCGAGTCGTGGAAAATATTTACCGGAGTGTTCATGAGATGGAGCAGGGGGCGCATTAGCGAAACTGACAGAATAGTTACTATCACTATGACTATTAGCGCCAGAAGGATGCCGTTGGCAACGCTTCGTTTAACTCTTTTAAAGTTCCGGGCACCGTAAGCCTGCGAGGTAAGAACCGTAAAGCCTGTGCAAAGCCCCTGGGAAAAGCCGAGAACCAGAAACATGATATTTCCTGTAGCTCCTACTGCTGCCAATGCATCTGCACTTACATAACGACCGACAATGATGGTGTCGGCCATGTTGTAGAGCTGCTGAAAAACATTGCCGATAAACAGCGGAATCATAAACTTCAATATAATAGGAAAGGGATTTCCTTTAGTCATTGTTACTTCCATAATAACCTCCCTGATTGATGAATGAGCATTATAATATTTTGATTCTGATTTTTCCATAGTAATATTTGTATTTCTGGAAAAAACATAAAAACTCTTAAATATAATCATCGCTAAGCTAAAATTAATGTTGTATAATTACTATATCGTAGCTGTTTTTTTGTTTGATAGTATGTTAACAATAGAACATGAAGATAGTTATGAAAAAAGAATGGAGTGGAACATTGAGAAAGTGGAAATCAGATATTGAAGCTATGGGCATCATAATATGTTTTTATCTGATTCTGGAGATTGTCCTTGGCATTACCTGCCCCATCAAGTTCATGACGGGGATTTCGGATGCGGGCTGCGGCATGAGTCGTGCATGGATGTGCGTGCTCAGACTGGATTTTGAAGGTGCATTTTACTATCACCCTTTATGGATGCTGCCTGTTCCTGCTGTGCCGGTATTTATAGTCAGGGAAAAGCTTCCGAAAAGAGTATATCAGATGCTTGTTGCGGCTTTTATCGCGGCTTTCATCATAGTTTATCTGTATCGTATGTTCTTTATGCCGGATCAGGATATAGTTGTATTCAGACCCTGGGAAGGCTTCATATGGAGAACGGTACAGTTTTTCTCCGGCTTTTTGAAGTAAATTACATAACAATAAAGACCCTGCGGCGTTACAGCCAAAGTGCTGTTGAAGGGTCGTTATGGAGTCGGTTGTTTGCGGAATTAATTTAAAGGACGCCTTTGTGGGAAGGCGGCCGGAAGAGGGGTAATTATGTTTTGCACGAATTGCGGAACCGAAGTAAATGATGGATCGAAATTCTGTCCTGTCTGTGGCAACAATTTGCAAGCGCAGAATAATGCTCAGGGTGTTGCAGGCGAAGCTGCGGAAGATACTGCAGCAGTAGTGAATGAAGCAGCAGAATCAGCTGAGGCTGCTGTGAATACAGTGGATGGGGCAGCGTCTGCAGAAGATGCTGGTGCTGCTATAGCTGAAGAGACAGCGGATAATGCTGCAGAAGGCGCAGGAACTGTTGATACTGCTGCATCAGAAAATATTCCGGAGGCTGGTGTTAATACGGCGGGAGTTGCAGCAGGTTTTGCGGCCGGAGCGGCGGTTGTCGGAAATGCTGTTTCGGATATGACTGAAGCGGCTGTACAGCCGGAGGGAGAGGCAGTTTCAGGATCCGATGCTTCAGGAAATGTAACTGCTCAGTATGCAAAACGAATCGAGGAGCAGAAAGCGGCATATTCAGGATCATATACAGGCAATCAGTCGGCCCAGAACAGCCAGTACGGCGCACAGCAGGACCAGTTCAACGGTCAGAACAGCCAGTACGGCGCACAGCAGGACCAGTTCAACGGTCAGAACAGCCAGTATGGTGCACAGCAGGGCCAGTTCAACGGTCAGAACAGCCAGTACGGCGCACAGCAGGGCCAGTTCAACGGTCAGAACAGCCAGTACGGCGCGCAGCAGGGCCAGTTCAACGGTCAGAACAGCCAGTACGGTGCACAGCAGGGCCGGTTCAGCGGTGAGACAGCACAGTTTAACTCACAGCACAGTCAGTTTAATCAGGGACAGGCAAATAGTGGTTTCAATGGGGCACCTTATGGTAATCAGCAGTTCAATACAGCCGCAGCTCAGCCTAAGAGCGGTATAGTGACTGCGGGAATGGTGCTTTGCATTATCGCTCTTGTTCTTTCCTTCTTCCAGATCTTCTATGTGCTTGGAGGAGTTTTTGGAATATTCGGCGGAATAGGCGATGAAGGATTCTTCGGATTTATTTTCGGTGTCATAAGTTTTGTTCTCCATGTGATCAAGCTTTGCGGTCTTCTGGGTTCAGCTCTTATCATGTATCTCATCTGGAAGAAGTGGGATGACAGCAAAGCAGAGCCGCTTATGGCCGGAGCGCTTACAGGCGGTCTTGCAGTGATTTTGACAGTGGTTCTGAGAGCGATATTTACTGCTGTTTTTAACGGCGTAATTTTCGGATATACCTATGCCGGTATGTTTTCGGGAGCTTTCCTGAGCGTTGTGTTTGCTATCGCCATGATGGTTGCTACTTATGTTCTTATCAATGAGAAGAAGATAAATCCTATTGCGGGTCTTCAGGGAGGAAACCCCGGTGATGTTCTGAAGAACGATCTTAAGGCGGTCTACGATATGGCTATGGAAGCAAAGGACGAATTTCAGTCAGGGAAGAACGGTTCTGCCAATGCCGGCGCTTACAGCAATGTGAACCAGAATGCCGGATACGGAAATCCTGTGAACGGTCAGCCTCAGCCAAACAACTTTGGCGGTGGTATGCTTTCAACAGACAGAAGCATAGTTGCATATATCCTTCTCGGTCTTGTTACCTGTGGTATCTATGATCTGTATATGCTTCACTGCATCATTCAGGATGTGAACATTACCTGTGCGGGCGACGGAAAGAAGACTGCTGGAATTCTGGAGTACATCCTTTTTGGTATTCTTACCTGTGGAATTTACGATTACATCTGGCTGTACAATCTCGGAAACCGTCTTCAGAACAATGCTCCGCGCTATGGAATGAATTTCCAGGAGGGTGGTGCAACTATCCTTTTGTGGTGGATATTCGGAGCATTCCTTTGCGGAGTCGGTCCGTTTGTGGCAGCTAACATCATTATCAAAAATTCAAATGCATTAAATGCAGCGTATAACAACATGGCTGCACAGCAGAACGGAAATTTCTGATCCTGAGATAAAGCGGTCGGAATTGTGAAAATCCCTGTGAGAGTTTGAGGCATCATTCTCCGCAGGGATTTTGCTAATGGAGAAAATAAATGGTTTTCATTTTTACAGCATTGTACCCTGAGGCGAAGCCTCTCATAAAAATGTTTGGATTGAAAAAACGTACAGACAGAAGCAGGTTTCAGCAGTTTGTGCCGGAGGATTATATCAAAGCGGCGTCCGGAACTGATGGAATGGAGAAGGAGAACAAGGAAGGAAAAATAAAACCCGGAATGGTGCTTGCAATTACGGGAGTCGGACCGGTCAACGCGGCTGCGGCGGTTTCTTCTGTTCTCACGGAATATAATGCGGGATCCGGAGACCAGCTTCTGTCCTTCGGAACTGCGGCGGCTTTGCATGGACGGAAAGAAGGCTCTGAGAATCCTGAGGGGACTATGTTCCTTCTTAATAAGCTGTTGGATCAGAATTCTGACAGATGCTTTTATCCGGATATGCTTATTGATGCCATGGTCCCTGAGGCATCAGCGGTAACGGGCAGCTCGGTTCTTTCTGAAAGGGCTGCCGCGTTTATGGATATGGCGGCCCGGGACTATGATCTTTATGACATGGAGGCGGCAGCTGTGTATCAGACAGGAGCATTTTATATGGGGCCTCATCAGATGAGCTTCATGAGAGTAGTCACTGACATGGGCGTTTCTGATAATGTTTCTGACGTGAGGATGCTGTCTGACCGGGTAACCGGATCCGTCGAAAAGAATGTGGAGCAGATCCTTGGTTATGTGGAAAAGCTTCGCGAGATTTCTCTTGAGGATGAGAAAAGAATGAAGATATTCGGGGATGGTGAGGAGAAATATGTGGAAAAAGTCATTGCAGATGCACATTTCTCAAAGGTTATGAAGGACAGTTTTACACAGTATGTGAAGTATGCGGCTCTCAGCGGCATAAACTGGAGAAGGATAGTGGAAAAGCTCTATGATGAGGGCGTGCTTCCGACTATAGATAAACGTAACGGAAAGAAGGTGCTTGATGTTGTCAGAAATGTCATTTCGGAATAAACCTTTTTCTCATATATATGTTGAGGAAAAGGTTATGGCGGATCCTTTATGCAGGGAAAAAGCTGAAGAAATAATCAGACATTTTCCAAAGGCGGAGATCATTAAAATAAACCATTATAAGGATGTATTTAACAGACACAAACAGAACTGTGTCAGGCAGCATGAATCCCAGGCATTG
Source organism: Oribacterium sp. P6A1 (assembly GCF_000702885.1). Taxonomy (GTDB): domain Bacteria; phylum Bacillota; class Clostridia; order Lachnospirales; family Lachnospiraceae; genus Oribacterium. The sequence continues at coordinate 61,085 of NZ_JNKO01000002.1, forward strand.
ATACTTGCAGTGAAACAGGGAAAACTTGTCTATCCCGGTGCGGAGGTGTGCCAGAATATGGGACATAAGCATTTTTACTATACCTCCTGCATGATGAACTGTCTTTTTGACTGCGAGTACTGCTACCTTAAGGGCATGTACCCTTCCGGGAATATGGTGATATTTCTGAATCTCGGGGACATCTTCAAAGAGGTGGAAGATCTTCTTTCCGAACATCCTGTTTATCTCTGCGTTTCCTATGATACCGATCTTATGGCTATAGAGGCACTAACGGGATATGTGGGAGAATGGATAAGGTTTACAGAAGAACATCCGGATCTTGTGATAGAGGTGAGGACAAAGGCCGGAAATATTGATTTTGGAAAACTGCCGGCAAAGGGTACAGGAAAAAGCATTTTTGCATTTACGGTATCGCCGGATTATGTTGTGGAGCATTATGAACACAAGACCGGAAGCCTCTCTGACAGGATCAAAAGCATTAAAAGGGCTATGGAACTGGGATTTACCGTAAGGCTGTGTTTTGACCCTATGATTTATTGTCCGGACTGGAAGACGGAGTACGGGAAAATGATGGATAGAATAACTTCTGAGATAGACATGGACAGGATCCATGATGTCAGCGTGGGGAGTTTCAGACTGTCGGAAGATTATCTCAAGGCCATGCGGCGAAATATGCCTGGAAGTGCGGTTGTACAGTATCCGTATCAGAATGACCATGGAGTTTATCATTACAGTGAGAAACTGACGAATGAGATGGAAAACTGGATGGTGAATCGTCTCAGGGAGTTTATTCCTGATGAACGGATTTTTCGCTGGAAAGAGCAGGAGGGATAGAGGCGGTTTACGATAAGCGTTAAAATCCGGCATTGAAGCGATTTGTGCTGAGGGCTACCGGGAGACAGGCTTATGATACTTATGTCATAAAACAAACGCTATAGCTGATATGTAAAAATTGGTATGAATTATGTGAAGGAAAATGGGGTATAGTATGAATGAAACAGCAAAAAAGAAAACTGCCATCGTGACCGGAGCCTCATCGGGTATCGGAAAAGCCATAGCACACAGGCTCGTGAAAATGGGGTATGAGGTTTACGGCATAGGAAGAAACTTTGATGAGGAAGAAATACCGGGATTCCATCACGTTATCTGTGATCTGAGAGAAACCCGGGAGATGCTTGCGGCTATAAAGCGGATAGTTAAGACTCCTGGCACTGAACCGGAGGTTCTGGTAAATAATGCCGGTTCCGCATACTATGGCCTTCATGAAGAATTGAATCCGGAGAAGATACAGGAGATGGTGAGAGTCAATCTTGAGATTCCCATGGTCATCACCCAGCAGCTTCTCAGAATTCTGAAAGAGAATAAAGGGTATATCTTCAATATCTCCTCTGTTACGGCCATATCCAGCAATCCCCACGGAGCGGCATATGGTGCAACCAAAGCAGGGCTCCTGAGTTTTGGCCGAAGCCTTTTTGATGAGGCGAGAAAATACGGAATAGGCGTTACTTCTATTCTGCCTGATATGACGGATACGGCACTTTATCGAAATGCTGATTTTGAAGCTGATGCTGCCATGGATGCCCATCTGGAACCGGAAGATGCGGCAGATGCCGTGGAGTATGCATTAAGCGTGAGAAAAGGAGTTTGCGTGCCTGAGATAGTTATAAGGCCACAGCTTCACAGAATTAAAAAGAAAAGCAGGGATTTTTGCAGATAAAAAAAGTAAGGATCCAGCTCATGGACAAAGGGGGATTTGTCTACAAGTTAGACCCTACTATCTATGATTTTAATCTTAAATCAATGAAAGTCAAATAAATAAAGTATAAAATTTATTCAAAATATTGCGGTTTTTACGGAGGAGAGGTGCGGTAATGGAGAATATGAAAATAACGGTTGCCGGAGTCGGAGCCATCGGAGGATTGCTCGCGGCTATGCTTGGAAGAAAGTATGAAGACCGTATTACGCTCATTGCGAGAGGCGAACATGCAAAAGCCCTGAGAGAGAAGGGACTCACCATGGAGAGCGAGTTTTACGGTGACAGCTTCATGAAACCGGCGGCGGTAGCGGAAAAAGGAGAGGAGATACCGGTACAGGATCTGGTGCTGATATGCTGCAAGAATTATTCTCTTGACCAGCTTTCAGAGCAGATCAGGCCATGTATAGGTCCTGATACCATAGTGATGCCTGTTATGAACGGTGTGGAGCCGGGGGACAGAGTACGTGAGAAGTTTCCGGAAGCCATATGCATAGATGCGCTTATTTATACCATAACAGCAAAGGCTTCCGACCATTCTGTTAAACAGTCGGGTCCTTACACGCACATGTTCATCGGCTCAAAGTTAAAAGATGAGCGCCATACCGAAGCTGCGAAAAAGGTACATGAGCTTTTTAAAAGCGTGGGATTTGATGCAAGATACAGTGATGACATCATGTCGGAGATATGGCAGAAGTTCATCCTGAATTGCGGTTTCAATGTCATAACCGCGAGATATCTCACCAATACGGGAGGTGTCCGCAGAAACAGTGAGTGGGCAAAGGATTTTCATGAGCTTATGAAAGAGGCGGAAGCAGTCGGACGTATGGAAGGCGTGAATATTCCGGAAGGAACAGCAGAGAAGAAATATGAGTATTGTATGGAAAATCAGAAAGATGATGCTACCTCTTCTCTAAAGAGGGATGTGGAAGCCGGAAGGCAGGCGGAACTTGATGCCTTTCTCGGGGCTGTGATCAGAAAGGCCGGGAAATACGGCATAGAGGTGCCGTATTCCGAAAAGTACCACAGGGAACTGTCGGGAATGATAGATGCATACATGGCATAAGTGTTATATCATAAATAATAATTAACGGAGACTCCAATGGCGGATGAACAATCTGCAGATGGAGTCTCCTTTTTTATCTGCCATAAGGCTGTCATGTCACCGGAACAGGTACCGGTGCTAAAAAACCGGATAGGAATTACCTATGATTATGAGAAGAAATACCTATAATTATAACGGACACGAATGGTCATGTCTGTTATAAACCTTTGTGCTGTTTTTTAAACAAAATTGAAAAAATAATAAAAAACAGGTTGATTTTGCGAGGGTTTGAACTTACTATATAACTATGATTCAAATATGTTTTGAAGAGATATAACCAAGAGAAGGGGGTAAACAAAGTGAAACAGGGAAATCAAGTCCTTAATCAAGTCCTAAAATACGGTGATCAGGCAATTGACGCAGGTGATGCAGTTCAGGGTTTCAAGGAAGAAACAAAGGTGAACTCAAAGAAGAGCGGAAGCGGGGCTTTGCTGGGTGCAGCATTCCTCATGGCAACCAGTGCCATCGGTCCGGGATTTTTGACACAGACCTCATCATTTACAGGTCAGCACCAGGCAAGCTTTGGATTCGTTATTCTGGCATCGGTCCTTTTGGCAGCCATCGCACAGCTAAACATCTGGAGAGTTCTCTGTGCCACAGGCCTGAGAGGACAGGACATAGCAAACAAAGTCCTTCCGGGACTCGGATATTTTCTTTCCGCACTGATCGTTCTCGGCGGTCTGGTATTCAATATCGGTAATGTCGGCGGCGGTGCTCTCGGATTCAACACATTACTGGGTATCCCCACAACAGTTGGTTATGTGCTTACAGGTGCCATTGCCATCGCGGTATTCCTTTCCAAGAATGCAAAGGGGGTTATGGATACCCTGGTTAAGATTCTCGGCGGAATCATGATTGCAGTTATCTTCATCGTTATCCTCATCGTAAAGCCGCCTGTAGGTGATGCTGTAAAGAACACTGTGATTCCTGCAACAGGCTATGGCGCATTGTTCCCGGCTATACTTACACTCCTTGGAGGAACAGTAGGCGGATACATCACATTCTCAGGTGCTCACAGACTCATCGATGCAGGAATGACAGGTGAGAGCAAGATGAAGGAAGTAACCAAGAGTTCGGTTACGGGTATCTTGATTGCAGCCCTGGTAAGAGTATTTCTTTTCCTTGCGGTTCTCGGAGTAGTAGCAAAGGGAGCGACACTGGACAGCGGAAATCCTGCAGCGGATGCTTTCAGACAGGGAGCAGGAGAAATAGGTTACAGATTTGCGGGACTGGTTCTTCTTTGCGCAGCAGTAACATCGGTTATAGGTGCAGCTTACACATCGGTTTCTTTCCTTAAGACCTTTAGCAAGAAGATAGCAGATCATGAGAATCTCTGGGTTATCGGATTCATCGCAGTTTCAACACTGGTAATGATCATTTCCGGTTCACCTGCAGCTCTCCTCATTATCGCAGGAGCTGTAAACGGACTGATTCTTCCTATATCCCTCGGTATCTCACTGGTGGCTTCCCAGAAGAAGTCAATCATGGGAGCTGACTACAAGCATCCTACAGTTCTCCTTGTTCTCGGTATCCTCGTAGTTATCATATCAGCTTATGTGGGTATCACATCCCTTGGAAACTTCAGTAAGCTTTTCAGCTGAGTACAGGTTTTTAGGAAAACATGTTGATGAGTTATATACGGGTCTTAAAGAAATCGACTTGTATGGTTTACGGATGTAAAATGTAAAATAGATACAGATATTCATGGAAGGTTCCGTGAATGTTTGGCCGGGTTAAGCCGTCGAATGCTGAAGCATGTTATCATGCATTTCATTCGGCGGCTAACGTTCAAGTAGGAGAAGTTTCCTGTCTGAACCAGGCTGTTTATATGGATCGGGAATGGATAGTTCCCGGTTGGATTAGGAGAAATATATATCTATGCAGAAGATAAAAATCGTGCCGGAGGGAGATTCTTCAATTCTTGTGGTATTTGAACAGACCATCTGTCCGGAGGTCAATCAAAAGATCGCAGCTGCGGCAAAGCTCATTAAGGCACAGCAGATATCGGGAATCATTGATATGATCCCTACCTACTGTTCACTTCTTATTAATTACAATCCTCTGGTCATAAGCTATGAGGCGCTGAGAGACCGAGTTGATTCCATAGTTCGCATGGAATCCAGAACGGAAGGCGGAAGAAAAAAGGTATGGGAGATTCCGGTGGTTTACGGAGGCGTTTACGGACCGGATCTTGAAACCATTGCGGAACATGCAGGTCTTTCCAGAGAAGAGGTTATAAAGATACATTCAAGTCAGGATTATCTCATATATATGCTGGGATTTCTGCCGGGATTTACCTATCTCGGAGGTCTTGATGAAAGGATACACACACCGAGACTTGCGACGCCCAGAGTAAGGATACCTGCAGGTTCGGTGGGAATCGGAGGTTCCCAGACCGGTATCTATCCCATGGATTCACCGGGAGGGTGGCAGCTTATGGGCATGACTCCCGTAAAAACCTACGATGCAGGAAGAGAGGTACCCATACTTGTGGAAGCGGGAGACTATATCCGGTTTATCCCTGTATCTGAAGAAGAATATCTATCCATAAAAAAAGAGGTGGATGCAGGTACATATAAGGTTAATGTTGAGGAAGGGTAGACCGGTGCAGCTTTGCGGGGACATACAGCAGAGGCTGAAGAATTCTGTTATGCATCCGGAGCCTCGCAAAGGGAATTTTACTTTTACGATATGCCGGAATTAAGGAGAGATCAATGGGCTTCAGAGTAATTAAAGGCGGACTGCTCACCACGGTGCAGGATCTGGGACGAAGCGGTTATCAGAGCCAGGGCTTTAATGTGGGCGGAGTAATGGACAGGAGATCATTCCGGATAGCCAATCTGCTTTTGGACAATCCGGAAAATGAGGCGGTACTTGAATGTACCCTCATAGGACCGACGCTGGAATTCACTTCCAGCCAGATCATAGCCATCACAGGAGGAGATTTCAGACCCGAACTGAATGATGATCCTGTACCTATGTATACCGCCATATATGTCAATAAAGGAGATGTTTTGAAGGTGGGTTCGGCAAGGACCGGAAGAACCTGTTATATAGCATTTTCAAATTATATGCAGATTCCTGTGGTTATGGGATCCAGGAGCACAAATCTGAAATGCGGAATAGGCGGATTCAAAGGAAGAAAACTGAATGATGGTGACTATATTTCTACCAGAATAAAGAGGAGAAAGTATCTGCCCTTCTTCCTTTCACGCTCACTTCCTCTGCATGAATTCGATAACAGTACGGAAACTGTAAGAGTGGTTATGGGACCTCAGGATGATATGTTTTCATCCAAGGGGATAGAAACATTCCTGAACAGTGAATTTACCGTATCCAGCAATTTTGACAGGATGGGCGTTCGAATGGAAGGTCCTTTCGTGGAGAGCAGGACCGGATCGGATATCATTTCCGACGGAATAGCTCTCGGCGCCATACAGGTGCCGGCTCACGGTAAGCCCATCATACTTCTGGCGGATCATCAGACAGCCGGGGGATATGCAAAGATAGGAACCGTGGCAAGTGTGGATCTGCCCAAGGTGGCGCAGCGCCGTATAGACGACAAAATAAGATTCAAGAGTATAACGGTGGAAGAGGCCCAGCATCTCATCAAGGTGGAGGAGCATGAATATCAGGAATTCAGAAACCGTATTCATAAACCGTGTAAGGAAGTACTGGAAGTAAGACTTACAGCCCAGAGGCTTGAGAAGCTGTTCGGCTGAACTGTATAAAGGGGATGGAAAGGAAGAACCGATGATGGATTTAGAGAAGATAGAGGGACTTGTAAAGATACTGGAAAAATCATCACTGAAGACTATGTCAGTGAGGGACGGAGAGTTCAAGATCACCATGAGTAAGCTTGATAATCCTCCTGTTATTTCGGGAGCGGCAGGAGCTTTGCCCATGACAGTGACAACTTCAGTTACAGAGGACGGAAAAGCATCACAAACCGATAAAGGAGCAGTGGATGATGAGACAGAGGTGAATATCACATCACCTATAGTAGGAACCTTCTACTCCGCTGCAGGGCCGGATATCCCTGCATACGTAAAGGTGGGAGACATGGTAAAGGCCGGAGAGACAGTATGTATCGTAGAGGCCATGAAGATGATGAATGAGATAAGTGTTGATTATGACTGCGAGATCGAAGCTGTGCTGGTATCCAATGAGCAGAAGGTGGAGTACGGTCAGCCTCTTTTCAGAGTAAAGAAAGTCTGATTCTCTGACAGGCTAAAAACGCCTGTTATAAGGCCGGCCCCGGATATGAGTATACAGGGGTAAGGTACAGAACCAGTGTGGAGGTTTAGATGTTTAAAAGAGTTTTGGTTGCAAACCGCGGAGAAATAGCAGTCAGAGTCATTCGTGCCCTCCGTGACATGGGAATAGTCTCAGTAGCGGTTTACTCAAAGGAGGACAGGGATGCACTTCATGTGCGTCTGGCTGATCTCAGGGTCTGTATAGGTGAGGGTCCTGCCAGAGATTCGTATCTTAATATGGATGCCATCATTTCGGCAGCTCTCAACATGGAGTGCGAGGCCATTCATCCGGGTTACGGTTTCCTTTCCGAGAACAGTGAGTTTGCAAGGAGATGTGAGGAAAACAATCTGGTATTTATAGGTCCGGCATCCTGGATAATTGATGAGATGGGAAATAAGTCCGCTGCAAGAAAGAAGATGATGGAAGCGGGAGTTCCGGTAGTTCCCGGAACCAAAGAGCCGGTGTATGACTCCGCAGCGGCTCTTACGGAGGCGAGAAACATTGGCTTCCCTGTTATGATAAAGGCCAGCTCAGGAGGCGGCGGAAAGGGCATGCGGGAATGTTTTTCCGAGGATGATTTTGAAGATGCATTTAATACTGCACAGCGTGAGTCTGCCAATGCCTTCGGAGATGACACTATGTACATCGAAAAGCTGGTGGTGCATCCCAGGCATGTGGAGGTTCAGCTTATAGGAGATAACTTTGGCAATGTTGTCACTCTGGGTGAAAGAGACTGTTCCGTACAGCGTAATCACCAGAAGCTTATTGAAGAGTCACCATCCCCGGCCATTGATGAGGAGACCCGCAGCAGGATGTACAGGGATGCAGCCATTGCAGCGAAGACGGTGGGATATAACAGCGCAGGAACCATTGAATTTATTGTGGATCAGAGCGGTGAATACTATTTCATGGAGATGAATACCCGTATTCAGGTGGAGCATGGAGTTACCGAAATGGAGACGGGGACAGATCTTATGGTGGAGCAGATCAGGGTTGCTGCAGGGGAACCTCTCAGCTTTGCGCAGGAGGATATAGTTCTTAAGGGTCATACCATAGAGTGCCGTGTGAATGCAGAGATCCCCGAGAAGCATTTCATGCCCAGCCCCGGAAAGATCACGAATCTTCTGCTTCCGGGAGGAAACGGAGTGAGAGTGGACACGGCTGTATACACAGGCTATACCATTCCCTCGGAATATGATTCCATGATCGCAAAGATCATCGTCCATGCACCTACGAGAGAGGCGGCCATAATGAAGATGAAGGCGGCGCTGGACGAGACTGTCATCATGGGTGTTGATACAAATCTTGATTTTCAGTATAAGATCATGAACAACCTGACATTCATGAACGGGAAAGCGGATACAGGATTTATAGCGGCATTTACAGAAGGAGGCAGATAATGCAGGTAGATTTAAACAGTGATCTGGGAGAGAGCTTCGGACGATATACATTGGGCATGGACAGCGAGATTATTCCGCTTATAACAAGTGCCAATGTTGCCGCAGGCTTCCATGCCTCTGACCCGCTGGTGATGAAGAAGACGGTTGAGTCGGCAAAGAGTTCGGGCATCGCAGTGGGAGTCCACCCGGGATATCCGGATCTTATGGGCTTCGGAAGAAGGAACATGGTGGTTTCCGATGAGGAATCCTATGCCTACACCATGTATCAGATAGGAGCGCTGGATGCTTTTCTGAAGGCTCAGGGCATGAAACTTCAGCATGTAAAGCCCCATGGCGCCTTTTATAACATGGCAGCCAAGGACAGAAGCCAGTCGGAGGCAATATGCAGAGCCATCAAAGACTATGATCCCGGGCTCATTGTTATGGCACTTCCTTCAGGAGAACTTTACAAGGCGGCAAAGGATATGGGACTGAGAGCTGCGGCAGAGGTTTTTGCCGACAGAGCCTACGAGGAGGACGGAACTCTGGTAAACAGAAAGAAGCCCGGAGCCATGATCACCGACGAGGAGGAATCTCTTAAGCGTGTTATCCGCATGGTTAAAGAACATAAGGTAAGGGCCATAAGCGGCAAGGATATAGATATCACTGTGGATTCGATCTGTGTTCACGGAGACGGAGTCAAGGCGCTTCAGTTTGTGAAGAGGCTGAGGGAAGGCCTTACTGCCGAGGGCATAAGCATTAAACCCCTGAGGGAATTTTTGTAATAAGGAAAATGCCTTCATGGAAATTTAATATGTGAGATGATTGATTAAGAACTGCTTTTTAATGACGATTTTTATCGACTTTAAAGGCAGTTCTTTTTCGACGCACTCCTTGAAAATATTAGTGAAATAATTGAAAAATTTGCATGGATGAAAGATGGTGTTGATTCGGAGATATTAAACTTTTTTTGATTTTTGCCGATAAGAGAAGTACAGGGAATGAGTGTATAGTTAATCAAGGATAGATAGGAGATCAAACAAGGATGTTAGATATATATATTCATATTAGACCCATAACGTATGAGGATTGCGGCTTGCTGGGAGGCAGATCTGCCTTTGCGGCAGGTACGGAGCTGCATAACATAAGAGGGAAGAGCAGAGTGGATTTCATGGAGGAAGTACTCCATCTTCTCATCAGAAAATCAAAGTACGGCAGATTTATTTATCCATTCAAACGAATTGCGGTGTGTTTTATAGATCTGGATGGTGCTGTCAGTGTTGCGTACACAGGCGACGGCGATATAGAGAATAATGCATACTCATATATAGACAGTAAGGGAAGAACAGGAAAAGTCTTCAGGTATTATGATATCGGAGAGATGCTCTGCAAAAGAAATATACAGGTTTACGGAATCTTTCAGCAGCAGGACGATGATACCTACAGAGCCATAGGGAACATATCGAAGGAAAAAGATACCGGAGATATCTCTTCTCCGGAGGGTATATGGCAGGATAAGGAGCTGACTCATGGCTTTGATGTTGTGAGATGCCTTGACCTTCGCGGAAGCTGTAAGGCAAAGGTTGTGGAAGCTTCGTCTTTCCATAATTATGTAAAGTATGATCTGGGTGAGGATTTTTTCATCGAAGGTTATGACAATTACAATACAGGTTCCAGAGAATACTGGGTAGGAAGAGACTACACCAAGGAGAAGTACCTTCTTAACTGCTTTGAACTGGATGAGGAGGGAAAAGAAGAAATAGTCAGCTCCGATTGGAAGATAAGTGTTGACCGCAGGTTTGCGGAGATACTTTGTAAGCTTACAGACAGATACGAATATATCTTCATTGATAACGACTACAGGATATCCATGGCGGGTATCAATATAGAGAAAATAAAAGAGAAGCTTTGAGATGCTTTAAAATCCGTTTGACTTATATATGAAAAGAAACTAATCTATAAATTGCTATGGTTAAAAAATTTTAGCTAAAAAATATGAGCAAACGGAGATGATATGTCACTTTTGAAAATTCATGGAAAAGAGATAAAGATACCACTTATTCAGGGAGGAATGGGGGTTGGAGTTTCTCTTGAAAAGCTTGCGGGTGCTGTTGCGAAGTGCGGAGGCATGGGCTGTATCAGCACAGCAGATTGCGGTTACAGAGAAGAAGATTTTATGAGGGCTCCCGAGGAGGCCAATTTAAGAGCTCTTAAGAAGGAGATACAGAAGGCAAAGGAGATTTCAGAAGGAATGGGCCTCATCGCCATCAATGCCATGGTGGCAACACAGCAGTATGCCGAAGCTGTTAAGACTGCAGTAAAGAACGGTGTGGATGCTGTTATTTCAGGAGCGGGACTTCCGCTTGATCTTCCGGAGCATGTACCGGAGGGAGAAGCTCTTATAGCACCTATAGTATCAAGCGACAGGGCTTTCAAGGTTATCGCAAAGTCATGGGAAAGGAACTACCATCGTTTCCCTGATTTTGTTGTTCTTGAGGGACCTAAAGCCGGAGGACATCTGGGATTTAAAGAGAAGGAGCTTCTGGAGGGAAGCTGCGGATCTGTTACGGATATACTGAAAAAGCTGGTGGAAGCAGTAAAACCCTATGAGGAAGCCATAGGAAGAAGGATTCCTGTTTTTGCTGCCGGTGGAATCTGGGACAAGGCTGATATTGAGGAGGTTCAGGATCTCGGAGCAGCCGGCGTGCAGATGGCCACAAGGTTTATAGCTACCGAGGAGTGCGATGCATCCCGGGAATATAAGGAGACTCTCATTAAGGCTTCATCTCAGGATGTCAGAATCATTCACAGTCCGGTGGGTATGCCTGGAAGAGCACTGTTCACACCGCTTATCAAGAGGCTTGAAGAATCGGGCAGGATACCGCCCACTCATTGTTCCCGCTGCATCAAGACCTGTAATCCCGGTCAGGTGCCGTATTGTATCACCAGGGCTCTTATCGAAGCGGTAAAGGGCAACTATGAAGAGGGACTTTTCTTTACCGGGGCCAATGTTGAAAAGCTGACAGGCATGACAACTGTTCCGGAGCTGGTGAAGGAGCTGGGATTCTGAGCAGTTTGTAAAGTCGGAGAAAAGCTTTCTTTGGGGATAGGAGTCATTACTTCCGGAAATATCTTTCTAAACTTTTTGTGAACTGAGATTATATGGATTGACACCGGTTTAGGCCGGTGTTATTCTTTTTTTATTCGTTAGCACTCAATTTAATTGATTGCTAACAAGCGTAAACATTAGCCTATAAAGGCACAGTTCCCGAGAGGAACAGACAGGAGTATAAATGAAAGTATTACCACTCTATAATGTGTTGGTCTTACCAGATTCAAATATTTATTTTCAGACTCAGGCGTTTCGTGCTATTGCAGGAAACAATGTTTATCAGGGAGATTCTGTGACTATCCTTGTTATGAAGGAACAGCAGATCCGGGAGCAGATAACTGATAAGAGCTTTTATCCCATCGGTGTTGAGGGAAAGATTGAAGAGATAAGCGGAGAAGGCTACGTAATCATAAAGACCGAGAATCGTGTGGATGTAAAGGAAATTGCTGTGAATGATCAGCATGAGATATTTGTTGACACGGTAAAGCGGGACAGCATCAAGGATATGGATGTAAATGAGGCCCGGCAGAGACTTCTTAAGATCAAGGTTGACCTGAAGGAGCTGGTATCCAGATTCCGTTGGGGATCCATTATGGAAAGCCATATTGATCAGTATACTTCCATAGAAGAGGCTGCGGCGGTTCTCAGCTCGTGGATATCCATTACCAATGAGGAGAGATATGCCGTACTGGAGATGGATTCTGAAAAGGAGAGGTTCGAGGCTCTTGAGAAGATAATCTATGAGTATGCCGAAGTGACCAGGGTAACTACCGATGCCCAATTCGCGCAGCAGGAAGACTATCAGAAGCTGTACAAGGAGAATGCACTTAAGAAGCAGATCGACTACCTCCAGAAGGAGCTGGACGAGATGCATCCTGAGCAGGTGACTGAGGTCCGTAAGTTCGAGCTGAAGATTCAGGAATCAGAGATGAACGAAGAGGCGAGAAGGGAAGCGGGCAAGGTACTTAACCGTCTAAAGAATGACGGCGACAATTCTGCCGAGTCAGGTATGCTTTATGACTATCTCGACTTTGTAACGGGACTCTCCTGGAAGAAGGAGGAACCTGAGCAGATTGATCTTTCGGAAGCTGAGAAGATTCTTGATGAGGATCACTTCGGAATGAAGAAGGTGAAGGAGAGAATCATTCAGCAGATAGCTGTGATGAATCTGAAGAGAAAACAGTCAGGCTCCATCATTGTATTTGTGGGTGCTCCTGGAACCGGTAAGACTTCCATAGGAAAGTCCATCGCAAAGGCTCTCCACAGGAAATATGTGAGAGTATCTCTCGGCGGTGTCAAGGATGAGGCGGATATCAGAGGTCACAGACGTACATACATCGGTGCCATGCCGGGACGTATCATGGATGGAATAAGCAAGGCCGGAGTATCAAATCCCGTTATGGTTCTTGATGAGATCGATAAGCTTTCAAGCTCCTACAACGGAGATCCCGCAAGCGCACTTCTCGAGGTGCTGGATCCGGAGCAGAACAACACCTTCACAGATCACTACATGAATGTGCCCTATGACTTAAGTGATGTGTTGTTCATCTGTACCGCCAATACTCTGGATACTATTCCGGGTCCGCTTCTCAACCGTATGGAGGTGATTCAGTTCCAGGGCTACACACCCAGAGAGAAGTTCCAGATAGCGGAGAAGCATCTGCTTCCCAAGGCTCTGGATGCCGTTGGTCTGAATCCGGGAGACATTAAGGTTAATGATGATGCCTTGGAAACTATTATTTCCGATTACACCCGGGAAGGCGGCGTCAGAGGTCTTAAGAAGAGACTGGATACCCTTTGCCGTATAGCGGCGGTGAAGTTTGTCAGGGAGAATGGGGTGCCGGAGATCGAAGATAAAACGGATGGTAAAGCCGTGAATCTGACAGAAGATACGGTTTCAGTGGATGCAAGTGTAAAACATGATGTAATATCCGGAGATGGCCTCCAGGAATCCGGAGAAGAGAAAGAAACAGCTGTCTGCATAGAACCAAAGATAGTTGTGACAAAGGAAGAGCTTCGGGAATATCTGGACATGCATGCTCTGACTCATAACAAGGTGAAGGATGAGGCACGTCCCGGTGTAGTGACCGGTCTTGCCTGGACTCAGGTGGGAGGCGAGATACTTTACATCGAGTCACTGTTCACAAAGGGAGAGGGTAAGACTGTAGTAACGGGACAGCTTGGAGATGTGATGAAGGAGTCTGTGCAGATCGCACTTTCACTGGTCAAGGCGAAATTCCCTGAGCTTGCTTCAAAGTTCAAGGAGAACGATCTCCACATTCATGTGCCTGACGGCTCAACTCCGAAGGATGGTCCTTCAGCGGGAATCACCATGACAACGGCTCTTGCATCCCTTGTAACAGGACGTCCGGTTTCTCCTCACATCGCCATGACAGGTGAGATTTCCCTTGAGGGAACCGTTAATGCCATAGGCGGACTTCCGGAGAAGCTTATGGCGGCAGAGCGCGCCGGAGTCACAAAGGTATTTATTCCGAAGGATAATGTTGAAGACCTCCGTGATGTGGCTTCCGAGGTAAAGGACAAGCTGGAGATCATTCCTGTGGAGTATGTTGAGGAAGTACTCAAGGCTGCAGGAATTATGACAGAGGATAAATGAATTTCTGTTATGGCTGACATTAAAAACCGGCAGTTGTGAATTGACATACGTGGTGATACGGTTTTAGGAGACAAACTGTGAGACGGTGATCCTGAGAAAGGTATACTAAAGAATCCGGAATTCAGGATAAGCATCAGTCTGTCATAAATTTATACAGTATATATTGAGTGCAATGGGGCAAATGATTAAATCATTTGCCCCATATTGTTTTATAGAAACGTATGCGGAGGACAGATATGAACGTAGCGGAGATGGTTGTAAAAGCCCTTGAACATGAACAGGTGGAATATGCTTTTGGCATTCCGGGAGAGGAAAATCTGGACCTGGTCAGGGCTCTTGATAAGTCGGAAAAAATTGAAACCATCATCGTCCGCCATGAACAGGGTGCTGCTTTCATGGCGGATGTTTACGGAAGACTCACAGGAAAGGCAGGAGTCTGCTTTTCCACCCTTGGACCGGGAGCCACCAATCTGATTACCGGTGTGGCAGATGCAAACGGTGATGGTGCACCACTGGTTGCCATAACCGCACAGGTTTCAACGGACAAGATACCACTGACTTCTCATCAGTATCTGGATCTGGAGGCATTGTTCCAGCCCATCACAAAGAGAACCAAAATGATAATGTCCAGAAACTCTGTAAATGAGATCGTGCGTCTCGCTTTTAAATATGCTGAGGGAGAGAAGCCGGGAGCTTCGCATATCTGTATACCCCAGGATGTGGCGGAAGAAGAGGTGCCCGAGGGAGTTTCACAGAAGCTTCTCCACAGGCCGGTAAAAGGGAAGGAGTATGCGGATAAAAATGAGCTTGAGGAGGCCGCGGCCATAATCAACAGATCCCAGAGACCGGTTATCCTGGTGGGACATTCGGCGGTGCGGTCCCATGCCGAGAAGGCGCTTACGGCATTTGCGGAAAAACTCCATATCCCCGTCATTAATACTATGATGGCAAAGGGAATCATTTCATATACAAGTGAATATTTTCTTTCCACCATAGGCATCCCCCAGAGAGACTACCCCAATATTTGTCTCGACATGGCGGATCTCGTAATATGTATAGGCTATGACATAGTTGAGCTTGCTCCGTCGAAGTGGAATGTGGATGGAAAGCATACCATCATTCACATGGACTCAAGACCTGCCCATGTAAACAAATTGTACCAGCCTGAGGTGGAGGTGGTAGGTGACATAGAGAATTCACTGGAGGAGCTGCTTCTCTATGTGGATGCAAAGAAAAAACCGGAAGTCTTCTTCGATATAAAGAAGTCCTTTGAAACAGAAAATGCAGAGTATAAGACAGACGATTCTTTCCCGGTAAAGCCCCAGAGGCTTTTAAGCGACGTAAGAAAGATCCTTGGACCCGATGACATAGTTTTATCGGATGTGGGAGCTCACAAGATGTGGATTTCCAGACATTATGAATGCTATAAGCCCAATACCTGCATCATTTCAAACGGCTTTGCCACCATGGGAATATCTCTTCCCGGGGCTATAGCGGCCAAGCTTGTGCATCCGGAAAACAGAGTCATAGCCATAACCGGAGACGGCGGATTCATGATGAATTCCCAGGAGCTGGAAACGGCGGTGCGCCTTAAGCTCAACATAGTTGTTCTGATACTTAATGACAGCAGCTACGGACTCATCAAATGGAAGCAGAATGACCGCTTTAATGAAAGCTTCTGTGTTGATTTTACAAATCCGGATTTTGTGATGCTGGCTGAATCCATGCATGCAAAGGGATTCAGAATAGAAAGCACAGATCATCTTATAGAGACTCTGGAAGAAGCTTTCCGGTGTGAAGGACCGGCAGTTATCGACTGCCCTGTTGATTACAGTGAGAACGAGAAACTGAGCCGGCATCTTAGAGAGGTCATGGAGAGATACAGGCAGTGACAATATTTACAAAGCCGAAGGGCTGAATCTTGATTAATCCATCGAGAATCAGCTGTTCGGCTTTTTTGCCATGATGAATATTATAAAAACCTTCGGCAAAGTTTTGGATAAATAATAACGTCAATTTCGTTATTTACATTGAACCTAAAACAAGCTTCATATAGTTGCTTCGGTTATAAAGAATTCTTCCTACCTCGACTTTGTTGGCTCTGATCCGATAGAAGGCATTATATTTTTTGCAGGAAATATAATAAATCCCTGTAAAGACATCTTCATAACAAAGACGCTTTCCAAGTTTTGGGTTTTTACAGATTTCTTTAAGTTCATTTCTTAAGGCTGAAATGTAGTTATCAGTGGTACTTAAATCCGTTGATGAAGTGTAAACTTCATTCCATACCTGATCTAAATCTTCCAAAGCTGCAGGAGAATAAACTAATTCATAATACATGTCATTTCTCCATCAGTTGTCGCTTCTTTTGAAAGTGTTTATCAACATCGTCGTCGCTGATCCATCCTGATTCTTCTCCCGATAAGAAACCTTGGTTGAGCTCATTCATGAGTCTGACCATGGCCCTTGCCTTGTCAAATAATTCATCATCTTCTATTTTATGGATACTATATTCGCCATGACCGTTCTTGGTAAGGTAGACCGGCTTGCCTGCTTCTACCTTATCTAATATTTGCCCATAATTTCTTAATTCTGATATAGGTGCTATTGTCGGCATGATATTACCTCCCTGACATTAAAAATTTGGATTTAGATTAATTTGATTATAAGTTAATTGCTATATGTTTCAATGTATTATTCGTAAAAACTTTCGAAAAAATCGCTATTTTTGCTGTATTGCTTCATCGTAAGACAGTGTAAGAATTAGTATGAAAGGTTACACAGGGAATAATGCAGATGCTGGATAAAGCCTGAACAAGACACTTATATCATTAAATCGTAAGAGGGTTTCATAGAATCTATACTTGTTTTGGCAGGGCTATGAATCTAAAATAACTGTTAAGTTATAGAGATATTATGAGGAAGGTGAATATGAAACTTATATATAAAAGATTTCGTGATCTTGTTAAGGCAGCTGTCCTTATGACAACAGTTCTCAGTGTGGTTGGAGGATGTGCGACCACAGCCCTTGCCTCCACTAAGGTGGCCTGCATAGGGGATTCTCTTACCAGGGGATATCTTCTTGATAATGAGGCAGATTCCTATCCGGCACAGCTTCAGAAGGCTTTGGGCGGAGGCTTCGAAGTTAAGAACTTCGGACAGACTGCATCCTATGTTATAGATGATGGGCCCCTTGAGTATGTGGACACCGAGATGTATCCGGAAAGTGTCAAGTATGATGCGGACATACTGATATTCATGTTCGGCGCCAATGATATCCGCGCATATAACTGGACTCCCAAGTATTTTGAGAATCAGTACAGAGAGGTGGTTGAAACTTATTTAAGGAGCAATAGGGTAAGGAAGATTTATTTCATAATTCCGCCTGAGGCCAGGGATGAGTATTTCGGGCTACAGAGAAATGCTGTTGAACCTACACTTAAGCTTGCGGGTGGACTTGGAGCCACTGTCATAGACAGCTATAATCTCGCTATAGGCCATCCTGAGTATTATATGCCGGATAAAGTACATCTCTACGGAGAGTTTTACGGTAAGCTTTCAAACCTTGTGGCTTCTGCCATAAAGGGAGAGGCCGAGGCTCAGGAGATATCAGGAGTAAAATATATCAATGCGCCAGAGGAAAACATAACTCAAGAAGTAAGTCAGGAGAATAATGAGCTTTTTGCAGCAGCGGAGAAAGCAAAGGCTGAGAGAGATGCGGCCAATGCCGAAGCGCTGAAAGCTTTGATTGAGGCTCATCCTGATTACGAGACCACAGGACTTTGGGACTGAGCTTTTACCGGAAGGAGAACTTTGATGAACATGATCATCAAGGTTCTCCTTCGTTTTATTTTTAAGCGTGTTCAGATGAAAGAGATATGGTGGTATTATAGGAAAGATTGCATGATTAAAATTTATAAAGAATTAAATTGCGCAAAATACAATTTTATATTACCTTTAGAATGAACGAGATAGTATATAGATAGATGAGAGGATTTCTGCTCATTTTTGAGCGGTGAAATATACATGAGTTTAACTTACGAAATTAGAAATGATAAAGGAAATACCATAGCCTGTGTAACTGGATATGAGGGGAGCATAAAGAATCTGAATATTCCGGAATACATGGTCCTTGAAAAGGAAGAGAATACAGGCCGCCGAAGTTTTGAGGATGTCGGCACAAAGGAAGATGCTTCCGGTTCCGGGTTTACAGGCGAAGGAGCACTGATTCCTGTCACTGAAATCAATAACAGGGCCTTTGCATCAAGGACTGATCTTGAGACAGTGACACTTTCCGACAAGATCAAAAAGATACGTCCTTATGCTTTTCACAGCTGTCATCATCTTCATTATCTGAGTCTTACGGATGGTGTGGTGGATTATTATGACGGAGCCCTGCGTCAGTGTCAGGAACTTCAGGAAGTGGAAATAATTTTTAATAAGAAGAACAGTTTCAGACTGCTGAAGGAAATGATAGGAGACGGTGATGCCATGATTCCTGTACTTATTCACTTTCCTGTAGATGAAGAGCTCCAAAATGTGGATGAACTTCTGTCAGAGCTTCCTGAGAGAGCTGTGAAGAGGGTCAGTGCAGAGCTTCCGGATGGAGGTTCAGAAATAATGACTATTGTTACAGCAGCGCTTACATTTCCATCATATGCGGATAATTATGAGGAGGATACCTTCAGCAGAGCTTTTCATGAGCATATAGAGGGTTCCGGTTATGTGACAAGACAGCTGGTTACCAGAACAGACATTGATTTCACAGGTTACGACAGATTGTTTTCGAGATTTATCTATGATGAACCTGCCAGCGCTGTCAATGCAGCTTTCGGCAGACTTATGTATCCCTACAGACTTAGCGAAGAGTTCAGGAAGCAGTATGAGGATTATCTGAGAGAGAAGAGTCCGGAGATACTTCCAAAGCTCATAGCGGGATATAATGCACCACGCTTCGGACATGAGGGAGAGCTCATATGGATTCCTCAGGATAAAACAAGGACTGAGGAGAGGATAAGGTTCATGGTGGAACAGGAGCTTATTTCGGAAGAAGCAGTGGCACCGGCTCTTAGGATGGCAGCAAAGGAAGGAGCAGTGACCACCAGCGCCCTGCTGATGGACTATCAGAACCGGTATTTCAGGAATAGGGATTCAGGAAAGGGAGCCTTCGGACCCGAGATATTTGAACTGTAAAAATATTTGATGGCAGACGGTAAAGGAATTTAAAATGCTGTCCAAGAACTATTTGATAAACAGGTATATTCGATGATGCCTGAGTATGAAGATATGATACCGGAACAGTAACAGAAACTGATTTTTGAGAGAAGATTTATGGCGGAGAAAAAACTGATGAAGGCCCATCAGGACCTTAGTGATTTCGGAAACAGAATATTGACGGAGGCTCGGACGGAGCTGTACCTCGCCATGCGTTTTATGGGAAGGGCTCTGGACAGCCTTTCTTACACCCTGGATCTCAGTACGCAGAGAATGGGTACAGATGCAAGGACAATACATTATAATCCGACCTTTGTATTTCATCTTTTTGTGGAGAGTCCGCAGAAACTGGACAGGCTGTATCTTCATATTATTCTTCACTGTATATTCAGGCACATGTTCACTTCGGACCAGTACGAGGATAAGGAGCTTTGGGACCTTGCAGCGGATATACAGGTGGAGTCGGTGCTGGATTCCATGGATTATGACATTATCAATCGTCCGGCCTATCCCTTCAGGGAGCAGTGGTATGAAAAACTTAAAGCGGAATGCAAGGTGCTGACGGCAGAGAGGATATACAATTATTTTAAACTTAACAACATAGATCTGGATACGAGGCTTCGGCTTCATGAAGAGTTTTACAGATGTGACCATCAGTTCTGGAAGAGACTGGAGGATGGGGAAGAAGGTCCTGACAAAGGGGACGAGAATTCTCCTGATAGTGATATGATGCCTCCGGAGGCTGCCTCTCCTGAAAATAAGGATAAAAACAGTGATCCTCCGGAAGAGGAGAAGCAAAATGAATCTTCCGGAGATTCCCCTGAAAAATCCGATGATTCAAAGGATGACAGAGATGCTTCCGGAAGATCTCATGGACCGGACGGAAAGGAGTCCACCGGAGATGCACCGGCTGATGGGGGGAATCCCGGAGCAAAAAGACAGGAAAAGGCAGGCAAAGGAGCCCCGCTTCATAATATCTCTCCCGAAGAGCTTGCTGAAAACTGGAAGGATACGGCAGAGCGGCTTAAGACTGAGCTTGAAACTTTTTCTAAGGATGCTTCGGATGAGACAGGCAGTCTCGGATGGGTGCTGGCTGCCCAGTACAGAAAGGAAACGGACTTCAGAGAGTTTCTCAGAAAGCTTACGGTGGTGAGAGAGGAAACAAGGGTGGATCCCGACAGCTTTGACTACGGTTACTACAACTATGGTATGGAATTTTACGGGAATATGCCTCTTATAGAGGAGAATGAATTCTGTGAGGACAGGAGGATATCGGATCTGGTCATCGCTATAGATACTTCGGCCTCAACGAAGCAGGAGCAGGTTCAGAAGTTTCTTAATGAAACGGCTGCGCTTCTTAGGAACAGGACCACCTTCTTCAAACAGATAAGGGTTCATATAGTTGAATGTGATGACCGGGTTCAGAGGGATGTGACATTACAGAAGCCTGAAGAGATAGAGGAGTATGCGGAGAACTTCCAGATGAGGGGAGGTTACGGTACGGATTTCCGGCCGGTATTTGAGTATATCGAGGAGCTCCGGAAAAAGAGGGAGCTTCCGGAGATGAAGGGAATGCTCTATTTTACAGACGGTTATGGCCGGTATCCCGAGAAGCAGACGGACTATGATACAGCCTTTGTCTTTGACCCCCTCGGAGATATCAATGACAAGGATGTGCCGGATTGGGCAATGAAGCTTTACTTGAAAGAATAAATCGCTGAATCCGATCATAGATAATTGGATACATGTACTCTATTTCAGAGAGACGATAGTCATTAATGATAACAGGCGGAGAGAATATGAATATAAAAGAAGCAAAGCAGGAAGTTGTAAATACAGTTAAAGCCTATCTCATGAAGGATGAGACAGGAGCCTACAGGATACCTGTGGAGAAGCAGAGACCGGTACTTCTTATGGGACCTCCCGGAATCGGTAAGACTGCCATCATGGAGCAGATAGCTGAGGAGCTTAACATTAACCTTGTATCCTACACCATAACTCACCATACGAGGCAGTCGGCCATAGGCCTTCCGTATATCAGTAAGAAAAAATACGGTACGGAGGAGTATTCTGTTACAGAATACACCATGTCAGAGATCATTGCGGCGATCTATGACCAGATTGAGAAATCGGGAGTTAATGAGGGCATACTTTTCCTGGATGAGATAAACTGCGTGTCGGAGACATTGGCACCTACCATGCTGCAGTTCCTTCAGTACAAGACCTTCGGTTCCCACAGAGTCCCTGAGGGATTTGTGATAGTGACTGCGGGAAATCCCCCTGAGTACAACAAGTCGGTAAGGGATTTCGATATAGTTACTCTGGACAGAGTGAAGAGGATCGATATAGCCGAGGACTATTCGGTGTGGAAGGAATATGCCTATAAGATGGATGTTTCCGGGGCCATCCTTGCATATCTTGAGATAAAGAAGGAAAATTTCTATTCAGTTAAGGCGGGGCTTGAGGGTAAGCACTTTGTTACCGCAAGAGGCTGGGAGGATCTGAGCCGTATAGTTAAGGTTTATGAGGACATGGGACTTCCTGTAACGAGAGATCTGGTGGGGCAGTACATAGGTGATCCTGAGATCGCAAGAGATTTTGCCACCTATTATGAGCTTTACAACAAGTATCGAGTTACTTATCAGGTCCCTGAAATACTTGAGGGCAATTTCCCTAAGGACCTTTCTGCAATCATTTCTGCTTCCTTCGATGAAAAGCTGTCTCTTCTCGGACTTATGGTGGATACTCTTAACCATGAGTTTAGACATTATGCCGAGCAGCTTGACATACAGAGAGCGGTTTTCGGAGAGGTTAAGAAGCTTAAGGAGCTGTCTGAAAAGGCCGGTGGAAAATGCGATCTTCTTGACGCTCTTCGTACAAATCATGATGCTATGAAGCTTCATATGGAGAGGAGCATAAAGGCTCACATGCTCAGCCGTTATCAGTTAAGGATACAGAAAAAGACACTTCTTGCCCTTGAGGAGCTTGAAAACAAGATGACTCTTACCGGAGGGGATAACGAATCCCTTTACGGAATCGCAAAGCAGTGGTTCACAGAAAGAGAGTCTGCGAGGGCTCTTTCCATAAACAAGACCGGTGGGCACCTTACCAATGCTTTCGCTTTCATCAACAGGGCTTTTGGCGAGGGACAGGAGCTGGTCATCTTCCTCAGTGACATTAATGCCGGTTTCTACAGTCTTAAGTTCATATCCGAGTGCGGAAATGATGCGTACTATAAGTATAATGAGTACCTTTTACTGAAGGATCAGCGGGCAAAGCTCAGGGAAGAGGTGCTGAAGGTTATGGAGCTGTAAGGGCTGATATGGCAAGCTTGACATCTTTGTGACAAACCTCTATGATTTAACTCATATTGTGCAAAAATAAATACAAAGCAGTACAAAGCAGGCGATAGCCGGGCGTTGTACCACCGGTGCCGGCATTTCCATAATCGGGGATGGAACTTTAGCGCCAAAACGCAAAAGGATTAAGGCACTGAGGTTTCAAGGTAGAGTAATGAATAATATGAGACAGAGGCAGGTGCAGAACAGGAAACGGTTTTTGCCTGCAGTGTTAGCTATAGAGGAGCTTATAAGAAGCGGTGATGAACGGATCATCATCGCGATAGATGGGCGTACAGGGGCAGGCAAGACTACGGTTTCCAAGTATCTTCATGAGAAGTTTGGCGGTAACCTGTTCCATATGGATGATTTTTATCTCCAAAGCCATCAGAGAACAAAAGAACGTTTGATGGAGGTTGGAGGAAACGTGGATTATGAGCGTTTCAAACGGGAAGTTCTTGATGTTGTGGAAAGAGGAGAGGTGGTTCATTACCGTCCCTTTAACTACCATACCATGGACTTTGATGCAGAATTCGCAAGAGATATTCCGCCAAAGAGACTTAATATCATAGAAGGTACCTATTGTTTGAATCCCTATTTCGGAGATCCATATGACCTCCGTATATTCATGGATGTTGAATACAATCAGCAGATTGAGAATGTGATCGAAAGGGAGGGGACTTCTGAGCTTGATGATTACATCGACAAGTGGATACCTAAGACAGATATCTATATAGAGAGAATGGGCGTACAGGAAAGATGCAACATAAGCATTGCATTTTCAAAGGATTGACTCCCAATTTCTTAAAATTAGTATATAATAATGGCAGTTTTTATTCATTTATCCATGTTCAAAATGAAAATCATTTAAAACGAAGGGGAGATAAAATATGGGTAAGCTTTTCAAAACTAATTTCTCAACTGCAGTGATCGTTCTGATTCCTGCCTGCATCGGTATCAATTATATCGGCAAGCTTTTTGCTCAGGTGCTTAAGCTTCCGCTCTGGCTTGATTGTATCGGAACATGCATAGGTGCCATCCTTGGCGGACCTGTAATCGGAGGCATCTGCGGTGCGGCCAACAACCTTATCTACGGATTTACAACAGGAGACAATATCACTCTGGTTTACGCACTTACATCACTTTTCATAGGTATTTCTGTAGGTGTTATGTCGAGACTCGGATTTATGGAGAGTTTTCCCAAGGCAATGATCACAGCCTGTGTCGGCGGTCTTGCAGCAGTTATCGTTTCCACACCCCTCAACATCATTTATTGGGGAGGCCAGACCGGAAACGTATGGGGAGATGCTGTTTTTGCAGCAACCCAGGCTGCCAACTTACCTGTATGGTTAGGATCACTTCTCGATGAGCTGGTAGTGGATGTACCTGACAAACTTATTACAGGTGTCATCGTATATCTTATAGTCAGCAAGCTTCCCGGGAAGCTCACATCACTCTATGATGCAAATGCAGTGGTTGAGTCACTTGATTAATGCCTTGTTTTTGTTAAACTGATAACGGAACATTGAAACTTAAGCGGTCATGTCTGTCATGGCCGCTGTTTTATTCTCGATAAGGCCTTCACGCGGGCGTTGTGCTTGCACAAAAGCATATGTGAAGGCCAACGTGGAATAGAGCAGGGTGTATTTCCACTACTCTGTTAAAGGATCTATATAAAATATGAAATCTATATCACTTTATTCCGATAACGGCTCATGGCTTGTAAAACTTCATCCTTTTTCAAAGATGTTCTATCTGGTGGCGGCAATTCTTATTCCTCTTATATCCGGACGTCTGTTTATGTTCGCAATTACGGTATTCATAAGCATCTGCATGCTGGGAAGTGCCCGGATGCTGAAAAAAGCGCTGCCTCTTATAGCGTTTTCATTTACCATCATATTGACCATTTTTATAATTCAGGGAATCTTTTATAAGGACAATGACTCCCTTCTGCTTTCTCTCGGTCCTGTGAACTTTTACAGAGAGGGACTTTTGTACTCGGCCCATATCGGTTTTAACATCCTGAATATGCTGCTGAGCTTTTCTGTACTGGTGCTTTCCACCAGCCCTTCCGAACTTGTGGAAGAACTTGAAAAAAAGGGTTTCAGTCCGAAGTTTGGATACATAATTAATTCTGTCTTTCAGATAGTTCCGGAAATGATGGGGACCATGCACACCATTTCAGATGCGCAAAGAAGCCGCGGAATGGAAACCGAGGGTAAACTGATGACGAGAATAAAGGCCTTTCTGCCTCTCATTTCCCCTGTAGTAATGTCCGCCCTGACTTCCACCCGGGAAAGAGCAATAGCACTTGAGGTAAGGGGCTTTGGATCAAAGGTGAAAAAGACATATCTTTACAGTCATCCTTACAGCACTGCGGATCAAATCATGAAGTGGGTGAGCATCCTTTGCTTTCCGGCAGTCATCATCCTTAGAGTGACAGGTATTCTGTAAAAGAATTAATCAAATATGACCAAGGAGCTTGTAATGTCTCTGATTGAAATAAAAAATCTAAAATATCGTTATCCTGGAACAACCGAGCTTGCCCTTGATGATATAAGCCTTAGTATTGAAAAGGGGGAGTTCATAGGAATAGCCGGGGAGAACGGTGCCGGAAAGAGCACACTTTCCCAGGCTCTTCTCGGACTCATACCACAGTTTTATAAGGGTGCATACGGTGGTTCTGTGGTTGTGGACGGCCTTACGGCAAAGACCGCGCCGGTGGCCGAATTATGCAGTAAAGCCGGGCTGGTCTTTCAGAATCCCTTTAATCAGCTCAGCGGTGCCAAGGACACAGTTTATGATGAAGTTGGTTTCGGCCTGCAGAATCTGGGAACAGAGCCTTCTGAAATCCATGCCCGTGTTGAGGAAGTTCTGAAACGGTTCGGGATATGGGAGTATCGTGACAGAAATCCCTTTGATCTTTCCGGAGGGCAGCTCCAGAGAGTTGCCATAGCTTCGGTGCTGGCCATGAATCCAGGTATCCTGATCCTGGACGAGCCCACATCACAGCTTGATCCGGCAGGCTCCGAGGAAGTGTTCCATACCGTGGATGAGCTTACGGAAACCGGCATTACCATCATCATGATAGAGCAGAAAATCGAAAAGCTTGCGGAGTACTGTGATAAGATCATACTTATGCATCACGGAAGGCTCATTGATTTTGATACTCCGGAAAAGATCTTTTCAAGGGATGATCTCATGGAGTATGGCGTAATGCCTCCTGTCTATACTGAATTTGCAAGGAAGAATGCTCTGAGACTTCCTGACGGAAATTATCCTGTAACTAAGAAGGGGCTTCTGGAACTTATAAAATCCAGGGGTGTTGATCGTGAAAAACTTTTAACAGCGCTTTTGAAAATAATCAGTTCCGATGTCTGTGAACCGGGCATGGAAGGTGATAAAATAAAATCTCCGGGAAAAGGCTTTTCGGCAGAGGCTTCCGGTTCAGAATCATCAGACCGGACTTTTACCGTTGAGGACCTGCATTTTTCATATATAAAAGGAAATGAAATCTTTAATGGAATAAATCTTTGTCTGGACAGAAGACCTACCGCCATCATCGGACAGAACGGCGCCGGGAAGACAACCCTCGTTCGCATCCTGAAAGGACTTCTCAAGCCTGACAGCGGCAGACTTGATTTCAGAGGTCAGGATATAGCTTCAAAAACAGTTGCGGAGCTGGCAGGTAAAGTGGGTTATGTTTTCCAGAATCCTGACGACCAGATATTCAAATACAATGTTCTGGATGAGGTTATGTTCGGCCCTCTAAACATTGGCATGACTCGTGAAGAGGCAGCTGAAAGAGCTCATGAAGCCTTGAGGACCGTAGGACTTCAGGAGGTTTCAGGGAAGAATCCCTATGACCTTGAGCTTTCGGACCGTAAAATGGTGGCTATTGCTTCGGTTCTGGCCATGGATACGGATGTTATCATACTTGATGAGCCTACCATAGCTCAGGACTATAAGGGAAGGAAGAAGATCCGGGAGATAATAAGAGATCTTTCTTCAAAGGGAAAACTTGTCATAGCCATACTTCATGATATGGACTTTGTGGCTCAGTCATTTGAAAGAGTCATAGCCATGGCACACGGAGAAATCCTTGCAGACGGAACTCCGGATGAGATATTCAGAAATCATCCGGTTCTTGAAAAGGCGGCATTGAATCCGCCTCATCTTGTTTCCCTGATGGAAGAGCTGGAAATGGAAGCATGAGGTTTGAATGATTCGGAGGGTACAGAGTGAAAAAAGAAGATCTTATACTTGTCATAGATATGCAGAAGGTCTATACGGCCGGCGGGCCCTGGGCCTGCGGAAATGTGAAGAGAGCGGCAGGCAGTATATCAAAACTGCTTGACAGAGTGATAGATTTGGAGGATAAAGCTCCTTCCGCAATGCTGACACGTTTCATTGCGGCTGACATGGATGATGCCTCCGGAGTATGGTCGGAGTACAATGATGTGAACAGGGAAATAAACGAGGACCCTGTTATGAATGAGTTCATACCTGAGATTGCAAGATATGTAGAGGAGTTTCCCTATTTTGACAAGTGCACCTACAGCTGTTTTTCCCAGCCTTATGTGAGAGCGGCCGGGGATAAGGCCATGGTTCACGGCGGCGATATAGTGCTTACCGGTGTAGTGGCTGAATGCTGTGTGCTGTCGACGTTTTTTCAGGGAGCAGACCTTGGATATCATTTCATTTATCTTACCGATGCCTGTGCCGGGCTTGATGATGAAACCGAGGCTGCCGTTCTGAAAGTGCTTCAGGGGCTTTCTCCGCTGCATGTTGAATTTATGACAACAGAAGAATATTTAAAATGATGATAAGAGGGGTTAATCATGAAAAAATCAGTTTTTCGTTCGGTTGTTATTGCGCTGACGGTGAGTGCCATGATCAGTGCCAATGCTTATGCCGACAATTATGTGACAGAAGTTGCGGGGACGGACGCAGCGGCGGCTTCAGCGCAGGTTGGAGCAGCTGCGACTATGTCATATGAGGAGAAGATGGCGCAGGTGGCTGCAGTAAACGGTGTGAATTCAAACATGGACATGACAGCCATCAATCAAGCTGCAGCGTCTCCAGCGGAGGCTATGGCCACGGGACAAAAGATGGAATCGGTGAACGGCATGTCTGTTACCTATCAGATGGCAACTGGAGAAACGGTTGTTCTTGACGGAATCACCATAGCTTCCTGGGTTACCGGAAATGATGGCAATGTTGTCACAGTTGACCAAAATCAGGTGGCAGCGTATGTACAGGGCTTAAAGGATATGTATGATTCAAAAGGGGTCCAGACCTGGAACAGCGCAGACGGCACGGTAAAGACATTGGCAACAAGCTATGGATACTATATTGATCCGGCAGGTGAAGCTGCAGCACTTACGGCTGATATTCAGTCCCTTCAGTCGGTTGTGAGACAGCCTGTATATGCAGCGGTTGCGGCTCAGGGCGCCATGCCTCAGTGGGGCAATACATTTGTTGAAGTGGATATTTCTTCACAGCATGCATACTTCTATCAGGACGGAACATGTGTCTGGGAGAGTCCCATAGTTTCGGGAACAGCTACAAATCCGGGGAGAGCAACACCTACTGGTCTGTTTACCGTGAATTACAAGACCACAGACAGGGTTTTGAGAGGCCCTATAGGCAAGAACGGAAAGCCGACCTATGAGTCACATGTGGATTACTGGATGCCGTTTAACGGAGGCATAGGACTTCACGATGCAAACTGGAGATCCTCATTTGGAGGCGATATCTATGTGAACAACGGAAGTCATGGCTGTATCAACCTGCCTCATGACAGAGCACAGGCTTTGTACGGAATGATCGATAAAGGAACAGTTGTTGTTGTCTGTGACTGAAACGGGGTAAAATTCATCAGGATTTGTTCATAATTGCTTATAAATCCTTTAATTACGCCGATAATAGGGGTGCTGAAAAGGATTTGTTTGGTCGATTTTATAAATATTTTATAAAATTCCACTGTTTTTCATAAGGTTTTACTCAAGAAACGGTAAGGAATGTTTATAGTATCTTTAGGTCAAGTTCATATTTAAGTTTTAGAATAGCCTCTGTTGTGTGACAATGGAGGTTATTTTTTGATTATTAGAAAAGTATTATTTGGCAGTACAGAGGCCGGAGCTCAAGGGAAGGATAGATACAGATTCGTCTCTGCACCCTTAAGAAGAGGTGTGAAAAAACTTGGTGCTTCTGTTTTAGTAACAATGTTGGCTATAACGGCGTTTACAGTACCTTCTTTCGCAACAAGTAAAACTTATGACAATACATATCTGGAAGAAACAGTAAACGCAGAATATGAAAAAAGAATGAAAGCAGCAGAGAACTCATCTATAGAGGAAGGTGCGGTATCTACGGAGGGAACCAGCGGAGAAATCGACAATGCTGCACTAAGCATTCCGGAGGCAGAAAGCGTGGCTCAGGAGGCGGTTGACATCGCTATTGAGCAGAAGTCTTCCGGAGAAGCGGTTATTGAGTTTGCTTCACAGTTCATAGGAAATCCTTACAGATACGGAGGAAGCAGTCTTACTTCCGGAACAGACTGTTCGGGATTTGTTATGAGCGTATACAGAAACTTTGGGATATCATTGCCCCATTCTTCATCGGCACTTCGCTCTGTGGGAGTTCCGGTGGCAAGTCTTGCCGAGGCACAGCCCGGTGATATCATTTGTTATTCAGGGCATGTAGGTTTGTATCTGGGAGACGGCAGATTGTTATCTGCTCTTGGATCCCGTTATGGAATTACTATAAACAGCGCAACATACAAAAGAATACTGGCAATCAGAAGAGTAGTCTGAAGACATAGGGCAGATGTGAGGAAGGTGGGTTTTGCGGCAGGTCCTAAGGACATGGCTGCAGCGTCAGCCCTCTGGAAGAGATCCGATATCGGCTTTTGACACTCAATTATGGCATGATTTTGATATTTAAAGGGCTGCGTGGCATGTGAAAAAGATTTTTTTTGCCAGGCAGCTGATGTGAATAGATAATAAATTATGTGGATAAATTTAAGAGTTTTTATATAAAAACGGCAAAAAAGGAGCTTCGGCTCCTTTTTTTGTCCACATTATATGGATAAGTCTGTGTAAAAGTATAAAAGTTATTAAAAACGCAGAAAACTATGTTGATAACTTTGGGGAATTGTGCAAAAAAATTATTTATTTTTGACTTTTTTTATTAGTTATTTATAATTAGATATATGGGTGATAAAAAAGAAAACAAAGACAACAAAGATAACAAACTGATCATGCTTAAGGCTATCGCAAATCAAACCCGAATAGATATTCTGAAATGGCTGGCAGAGCCGGAGAAGTATTTTCCGGGACGCAAGGAAGAAAGTTTAAATGACATTGACTTTATGGGAGGGGTCTCAGTCACAGACATTCAGAAAAGGGCGGGAAAGGCGCAGTCTACCACGTCTCATGATCTTGACCTGCTTGTAAAGGCGGGATTTCTTGAAGTGAAGTATGTGGGAAGATACAGCTACTTCCGGCGCAATCAAAAGGCGCTGAAGAAGCTTGCGAAATACATCAAAAATGAGATATGACCTTAAAAAGGCTCCGGCTTAGGTTCAGCTTTTCGCTTTACAGCGCAGAGTTGAACAAAAGCCGGAGTCTTCTTGTTATCAGGAATTTCCTGTTTGGTTATATGGCTTCTTATCCCTTTACTTTGCTAAAATGGCCTCACGGATGGGAGCTGCGATCTTCTCAAGCTCAGCCTCGTCCGAGATTTTATTTTTGTCAGGATCCATGGCAAAGGTTCCGCCCCATTCAAACTGATCTTTGTACTTTGGAACGAGGTGCATGTGAAGATGATGACCTGTGTCACCGTACATACCGTAGTTGAGCTTGTCCGGGTTATATACCTTATGAATTGCATCAGCTACTGTGGTAACATCCGCGATAAAAGCATTCCTGTCCTCCAAAGAGAGTTCAAGCATCTCTGAAACGTGATACTTTGATGCAACTATACATCTTCCGGGGTGACTCTGCTCTTTGAAAAGATAAACTGTAGAAGCTGGAAGCTCGCAGATCTCATAGCCGAATTTTTTTACCAGTTCTCCCTTAGCGCAGTATGCGCAGTCAGGATGTTCTTTTGCCATATCCTGTGACATAAAATACCTCCGATTTGTAGCATCAGCTCCTTTTGACATGAGTCAAAAGGACTGAAAATATTGCCGGTTCAATGGGGAACCGTTACCTGAACTGTTTTATGTAATCGCTTACATTGCTAGTATATCACTATGTCCTGCTATAAGATAGGATATTTTCTGTTTATTTATAATATTACCTAAGGTTATATAATAGCCGGATAAACATAAAAAAATGCCATTTGAAACATTTTTTATTATGATTATATTTAGTAGTTGAATAATTTAAAGCGTAAAAGCGTTGAAGGAGAAGAGCGTTTACAGGAGTTCTCTTCAGAGAGCGATGGATGGTGTGATCATCGCGAGGATGGTAAATGACTTATCACTCCCGAGCTGCAGCTTTGAACGGCATTCGGTGTTTTTTCGGTTGCCAAGTAAAGGCTGACGTAGATCCCACGTTACAGGGAAAAGGATTGTTAGATCCATGAGTGCAGGACATGGTCCTGAAGTCGGGTGGTACCGCGTGATATGATTTTGCGTCCCGGGAGTATAAAAGCTCCCGGGATTTTTTTCGTCCCGGCAGGATTATTTTGGAGGCTTAAAATGAACAAAAAGAAAAGAAGTAAATTTTCCGGTAAGCTTGGTTACGTATTGTCAGCTGCCGGAGCATCAGTTGGTCTGGGAAATATCTGGAGATTTCCTTATCTTGCCGCAAAGTACGGCGGTGGAATTTTCCTGATCATCTATATTCTTCTGGCGGTGACTTTCGGCTACACCATGATAATAGCCGAGACAGCCCTCGGAAGAATGACAAAGAAGTCACCTGTGGGAGCATTTAACCATTTCGGACATGGCTGGCAGTTCAGCCTGAGCGGATGGATCAATGCCATAATCCCGATTCTTATCGTTCCTTACTACAGCGTTATAGGCGGATGGGTAGTCAGATATCTGGCAGAGTATTTTGTAGGCGGTGGTGTTGAGAACCTTGCAACTGACGGATATTTTACAGGCTTTATAACAGATGGTTTTCAGGTTGAAGTCTGTTTCCTGATTTTCTCACTTGCTGTTCTTACCATCATTTATCTCGGAGTACAGAACGGTATCGAGAGAGTATCCAAGTTCATGATGCCTATACTTGTGGTACTGGCTGTGATCATCGCAGGATACTCAATGACAAGACCTGGAGCTGTTGCAGGAATAAAGTATTTCCTTATTCCGAATCCGAAAAATTTCTCATGGATGACAGTGGTTTCCGCTATGGGACAGATGTTCTATTCCCTTTCTATCGCAATGGGAATCCTTGTTACCTTCGGTTCTTACATGAAGAAAGAGGTTTCTATCGAAGAGGCTACTGAGCAGGTAGAGATATTTGATACAGCCATCGCTATCATGGCAGGCCTCATGATCATCCCGGCAGTATTCGCTTTTTCGGGCGATGCGGCTGCAGAGAATCTTCAGGCAGGACCTTCACTCATGTTCATCACCATGCCTAAGATCTTTGCAAGTATGGGTCTTGGCGCACCTATGGGTATCCTTTTCTTTGTGCTTGTGCTTTTTGCGGCGCTTACTTCGGCCATAGCTCTCAGCGAGTCTGCAGTTTCCACATTTGAGGATGAGCTTCACTGGAGCAGAAGAAGATCTACAGTGTTTACCGGAGTTATCATGATAGTTCTCGGAACACTTTCAGCACTTGGTTACGGTCCTCTTGATACAGTGACCATTATAGGAATGCAGTTCCTTGATTTCTTCGACTTCCTTACCAACTCGGTAATGATGCCTGTGGCTGCAATGTGCACATGTCTTCTTATTGTGCGTGTTGTAAACATTGACAAGATCGCAGAAGAGGTTATGCTTGAGGGCAAGCGTTTCCGCCGTAAGCCGGTGTTCGATTTCATGATCAAGTACCTTTGTCCGTTCTTCGTTGTGATCATCCTGTTCTCATCAGTTGCCAGCGTATTCGGACTTATAAGCATGTGATGACAGGCTGATTTCTCCGGCGGGATAAAAGTGAAATTTTATAATCCTCCGGATGAAGAATGATTTTCCGGGCAGACGGCAATACAGAATAAGTATTATTTAAAGGGCGTGTTTTTCTTTATTAAAATGAAAGGCACGCCCTTTATAAATTGAAGAAACTGTAAAATATGGTACAATATAAAGTGCTTTTAAAGGGAGATGAATCGTGCATATTTGGTGGTGGGAATCTAATGAAAAAACATTCTCGCAGTATTAACTAAAAGGGAGGGATTTAAGTGAAGTTACATAACATTATCCTGGCAACAGCAGCTTTTATGGCAGCATTTGCTTTGTCATCCTTTGCATCAGAGATCAGTACGGTTCGGCTTGACCTTTCACCGGATAACGAGGGCAGTATGGGAGCGGGAGAACTGTCGGTGGGTGAAGAGCCGGCAGTCTATGACGGAACATATTTTGTGTATGATTACAGCACTTCGGGTGACAAAAAGACACCTAAGACGGCATATACATACACTATAGATGTACATCCTTCAAACGGGTATACATTTTCTTCCAACTGTTCCGTAGAGGTCAGTGCGGCAACTTCTGTAAGCATACAGTCAAGAACCGCGGATCGTATAAGGATAAAGGCCACTACATTCCCGTTTTATGTTCTGAAGAATCCAACGAACTTTAGTGATAACGGCAATGAGATAAGCTGGAACAAGGTTGAATATGCCGACAAGTATTCCGTATATATCTATTGGGAAGACAGTGAAGGGGAAGATCACGAAACTCATACCACGGTTTCCAATTCAAAGCATAAGGTCAGTGTTTCCAGCTATAACACCGGAAACAAGACACTGAAATATATATCGGTACAGGCTCAGGCCAGCGGCGAGGGAGGAAAGTTTATAGCCGGTTCACAGTATGTGACCAATGAAGGCACCGTAGATGATGACAAGAGTTCTTCGGGCTATACTTTCAATATTCCTGTGGCAAGGTCCAATTCCCTGACTACATCATCCACTACAACAACTGTGAAAAACAGTGCGGAGAAGGTTTTCGGACCGGGATTCAATCTTCAGAACATCCCCGGAACCACAGGATCTTCCGAAGGAACATGGATGCAGTATATGAATGACTGGTATTATCTCCAGAATGGACAATTTCTTACTGGATGGATATGCCCGGATGGAGTAAACTGGTATCTGTTGGGCTCAAACGGAGCCATGCTCACAGGACTCCAGAGAGTAAACGGCAGATGGTATCTGCTGAACACGACGCAAGGTTCCACCTATGGGGCAGTGCTTCATGGATGGTGGAAGATAAATGACAAATGGTACTATTTCAATGAACAGCATGATGGTACTTTTGGAGCTATGCTTACCAATACAACAACACCTGACGGACTTCATGTAGGTACGGACGGGGCATGGCTCGGATATTGATAACATTTTGGGGAGGAGTATTAGAAATGAAAAAAACAGCACTTGTAATTATGGCGGCAGGGCTTGGTTCCCGCTTCGGAGGCGGAATCAAGCAGCTTGCGAAGCTTGGTCCTTCAGGAGAGATCATTATGGACTATTCTATCCACGATGCACTGGACGCGGGCTTTGATAAGATCGTTTTCATCATTCGTAAGGATATAGAAAAGGATTTTCGCGAGATAATAGGCAATCGTATCGAGAAGATCGCAAAATGTGAGTACGTTTTTCAGGAGATTGACAAGCTGCCGGAGGGTTACAGTGTTCCTGAAGGAAGAACAAAGCCGTGGGGAACAGCCCATGCGCTGATTCAGGTAAGAGAAAATATAGATTGTCCTTTCGCGGTTATCAATGCAGATGATTTCTACGGAAAGGAAGGCTTCAGGCTCATTCATGATTATCTTGTAAATGAGATGGATGAGGATGCAAAGGTCTTTGATATGTGCATGGCCGGATATATCGTAGGCAACACACTCTCAGATAACGGTACTGTAAACCGTGGCGTATGCAAGATGGGAGAAAATGATTATCTCAAGGAGATCAATGAGACCTATGATATTGCAAAACATGCAGACGGAAGCCTGGTGGGAACTGACGGAAACGGCAAAGAGGTACGTGTAGACGGAGATGCCATCGTTTCCATGAATATGTTTGGTTTCCCGAGCAGTTTTTTGGATACATTGATAGAGAATTTCCCTGCATGGCTGGATGCCCATGGCAAGGAAATGAAGTCAGAGTATCTCCTTCCATATGAGGTGAGTCAGCTTATGCTAGCCGGCAGGGCAAGTGTTAAGGTGCTGAAGGATCACGACAAGTGGTTCGGAGTTACATACGCAGAGGATAAGGAAGCAGTTCAAAAGTCCCTGCTTGAGTTGGTTAATCAGGGGGTATATCCTGCCAGCTTATACTGAGGAAACGCTTTACGGGTTTCCCTAAAGATATTTGGGCAGAATGGAATAGAAGTTTTTAATGGCTGATACATACAGAGAAAATAGAAAAAATGAGCTGAGAAAGAGGATAGTTGATACAGACCGTCTTAAGCAGCAGGAATCAAAGCATA
Source organism: Oribacterium sp. P6A1 (assembly GCF_000702885.1). GTDB lineage: Bacteria > Bacillota > Clostridia > Lachnospirales > Lachnospiraceae > Oribacterium. The sequence goes on from NZ_JNKO01000002.1 coordinate 96,470, forward strand.
TTCGAGAAGGAAGGAAGAGTACAGGATCACGACGGATCATATTTATTCTTATGGCGGTTGTCATAATCCTGACGCTTGCGGCGATAAGCTATTACCTTCTTCGAAGAAGGTATCAGGGCTTTAGTGTAAACTGGTCAATTGATACCACAGCAGAGGCGGGGGCCATTGAATCTGATTATGAGGATTATCAGATTTATGCGGACGGTTTCCTGAAGGTGACAAGAGATGGTGCCACTTATATAAATTCCGCAGGAAAGGTCATATGGAATCAGGCTTTCGAGATGAACAGCCCCTGTGTGACGGTGAACGGAGATTATTGTGCCATCGGTGATCAGGGAAAGACATCCATTTTCATCATGAATACATCCGGTACTACGGGACAGGCGGAGACTAACCTCCCCATTAACAAGCTGTCCATAGCCGAAACAGGAGTTGTATATGCACTTCTGGAGGATTCCTCCGCAAGTTATATAACTGTATTCACCAGAGAGGGAGCGGCTCTTGATATCTCCATAAAATCAATTCTCGACGGAGACGGATATCCTATAGATATCGCGGTATCCCCGGACGGAACGGAGCTTATCACATCCTTTGCATATATTGATAACGGTTCTATCGGCAACAAGATCATATTCTACAATCTTGACGAGATAGGACAGAATGCGGGCAGCAACCGTGTTGTGGGAGGATTTACGGACGACTTCGCAGGACATCTGACCGGTCGTGTACATTTTTCCGATAATACTTATGCTCAGGCATTTTATGACGGCGGTATAGCATTTTTCAGCACGAAAGTCCTCACCAGTCCGGAGCTTTTGCAGAATGTAGCCATAGAAGATACCATAAAAGCCATATCTTATTCAGATGATTATGTGGGAACCGTAACATTGAATTCAGACGAAAATACGCCGGAGGCTTACAATCTCACAGTATATCGTGTGAACGGACAGATGGTTTTCAGTGTGCCTGTCGGTTTCAATGTCTCAGGATTTGATATAGATGAGGACATGGTATTTCTGTACAACGACAAAAATCTGAGAGTCTATGATATGAGCGGAAACATAAAATTCGACGGAAGCATAGATAAAACCATTTCAAAGGTAAGTGCCGTATCAAAGGCAGCAGGTCCTTTGGGAATGGACGTTCTGATAGGAAGCTCAGGATATATGGAGTCGATTAAATTGAAGTAATGAGCGGGTCAAGAAGCCACAAATCTTTGCGGGTATATGGGATTTGGGCTTTTTGACCTTTGCAGCATTATAAAGTGGGTGAAAAATCTTTAGCCCACATCTTAATTTTTATTTCAAAAACTATATTACGGAGGGGCTGTTATGAATCAGTATGTTGTAGGTATTGACGTTGGAGGGACCACGGTAAAGTGCGGAATCTTTACTATCACCGGTGTTCTTATGGACAAGTGGGAGGTTCCTACAAGAAAGGAAGAGGAAGGAAGATACATCTTACCTGACGTAGCAGATTCCCTTAAGGCGCATCTTGCGGAAAAGAAGATAGAGCTTAATGATATCGAAGGTATCGGTATAGGCGTTCCGGGACCTGTTGAGCCAAACGGATATGTTCATGTATGTGTTAATCTCGGATGGCATGATCACTGGCCTGCAAAGGAGATGCAGGAGCTCATGGGCGGGAATATCAGATGTGAAGCAGGAAATGATGCCAATGTTGCAGCCCTGGGTGAAATGTGGCAGGGCGGTGGAAAAGGCCACAACAACATTCTGATGGTAACTCTCGGAACAGGAGTAGGCGGCGGCCTCATTATGAACGGTCGTATAGTTGCAGGAGTTCACGGTGCGGGAGCAGAAATCGGACACATCCATGTACGAGAGGATGAGAAGGAACAGTGCAACTGCGGCGGTCATGGATGCCTTGAGCAGGTGGCCAGCGCCACAGGTATAGTCCGCGAAGCAAAGCGCGTCCTTGCGGCTTCAGATGAAGCTTCAACCATGAGAGATTTTGGAGAGGCATTGACAGCGAAGGATGTCTGCGATTGTGCAAAGGCAGGAGATGCTCTTGCGGAAAAGAGCCTCGGAACCAGTCTTAGATATCTTGGACTTGTGCTTTCCCAGGTATCCATGGTGGCTGATCCGGAACTTTACGTTATCGGCGGAGGAGTTTCAAAGGCAGGAGAGTATCTAATCGATGGAATCAGGAAGCATTATGATGAGCTGACACCGCTTCTTAAGGAAAAGGCTGATATAACACTTGCCACCCTCGGCAATGATGCCGGTATCTACGGAAGTGCGAGAATGGTGCTTTCCAACGAGTGACCCTGCAGAACCTGACGGGAAATATAGACATTGAAAAAATCGTTATTTATCAAATTTATAGTCGCGTATATCATTTTTGGTGTCCTTGGATTCACGGTGGTGGCACTGTTTTCTTCCAGACTTACCTACAGGTATCTTCTTCAGGAGCAGGCCAACAGTCTCTACAGTGAGGCGACCCTCATAGCTACCACCTATTCCGAAACCAGGGATACAAGTCTCAGTGAAGATGTGGTAAATGAACAGATGAATGCTGTTTCCACCTTTCTCCATGTAGATATATGGATTGTGGACAGGAACGGAAAGATACTCAGCGACGCAAATAAAAAGGGATATAAAGACCGGCAGATAGAGAATTTTGATACTACCCGCACCGGTGGCAGATACGAGGTTGGAACCTATCATGATATGTTTCCTTCGGAGGTGCTGACGGTCATGGCGCCGGTTACAAGGGCGTATACCACAAGCGGATATGTGATCATTCATAATTCGGTACAGAATATCCTTTCTTCGCAATACGAGATACTGAATATAGTATATGTGACTTCTCTCATTATCTTTCTGCTTTCCATGGGTATACTGGTGGTGTTTTACATCATCGTATACAGGCCGCTGAATAAGATAACCATAGGAGCCACAAAGTATGCGGCGGGTGATTATGCATACAAGATAGAGACTAATTCACGGGATGAAATGGGATATCTTGCAGAAACCCTTAATTTCATGTCTGATGAGATCTCAAAGGCGGATGACTATCAGAGGCAGTTCATAGCCAATGTCAGCCACGATTTCAGATCGCCTCTTACTTCCATAAAAGGTTATCTTGAGGCCATACTTGACGGAACGGTGCCCAAGGAGCTGGAGGAGAAGTATCTCAGGAGGCTTATATCGGAAACCGAGAGACTTACGAAACTTACAAAATCCATGCTGAATCTGGGGTCTTTGGATAAGAAGGGATTCCTCAGCAGAACGAATTTTGACATTAACAGAGTCATAAGGGACGTCTGTGCGAGCTTTGAGATGACCTGCCAGAAGAAGGAAATGGTGTTTCAACTGACCTTTGCGGAGAAAAAGGAGATGGTCTATGCGGACTACTCAAAGATACAGCAGGTGCTATACAATCTTATAGACAATGCTTTGAAGTTCAGCAATCCTAAATCCTCTATTTCCATAAAGACGGGTATAAGAGGAAACAGAGTGTTCATTTCGGTGAAGGATACCGGAATAGGCATACCAAAGGCGGATCTCAGTAAGATCTGGGACAGATTTTATAAGGCGGATCAGTCAAGAGGCAAGGATAAGCACGGTACAGGACTGGGACTCAGTATCGTAAAGTCCATCATCAATGCTCACGGGGAAAACATTGACTGTATCTCAACAGAGGGTGTTGGAACGGAATTTGTATTTACTTTGCCGCCGGCGTACTATCCGGAGCAGAACGGTGAAGGATAAAGCTGTTATCATGATACGTATTTCGGGAGTATTTTCCTGAATCTGATTCTGATAAGAGATAAATAAAAAGGTGGGCGGATTTCGATCCGCTCACCTTTTTGCATGAGACATCCTGATAAGTTATTTATGTGAAATCTCATGTAATGTGGTACATGTACCCGGATATATTCTATTTTTATCCGACTCTGAATTTATAACCGATACCCCAGACTGTAGAGATCTCCCACTCTGTGTTGCCTGAGATCTTTTCACGGAGACGCTTTATATGTACGTCAACTGTTCTGCTGTCACCTGCGAACTCATATCCCCATATATGGTCAAGCAGCTGTTCTCTGGTGAATACCTGATTGGGAGATGAAGCAAGGAAAAACAGAAGCTCCAGCTCCTTGGGCGGCATCTCCACGGCGTGACCCTTATAGAATACAGAGTAGTTTGTTTTATTTATTATGAGATCTGTGTACTCTATGAAGTTGCCGCTCCTGAGAGTCTCCTCACCTTCGTTCTGGGAATGGGTGCGGACAGATTCCTGAGAAGCTTCCATGGTCTGTTCATGAGTATATCTTCTGAGGACTGCTTTTACTCTTGCAACCAGCTCCTTTGACTCAAAGGGCTTTATCATATAGTCATCTGCCCCGAGCTCCAGTCCCAGAACCTTATCAAAGGTCTCTCCTTTTGCGGAAAGCATGATGACAGGAACAGGACTAATGGCTCGGAGTCTTCTGCAGACCTCGTAGCCGTCTATTCCCGGAAGCATGAGGTCGAGAATCACAAGATTAGGCTTATATTCCGGAAAGAGCTTTAGTGCTTCTTCACCGTCTTCGGCGCACATGGTATCGAACATCTCTTTTTCGAGATACAAAGAGATGAGCTCAGATATAGAGGTGTCATCATCAACAATTAATATTTTTTGCTTTTCAGCCATTTCCCCCCCCGATTTATACCTATTTACTCTTGAAAAATACGATAGTCACGCCGTCCTGTCCTTCACCGAACTCACCAAGACGGAAGGACTCAACATATTTAAGCTTCTTCAGCTGCTGATGAACAGCCTTTCTGAGTGCACCGGTTCCTCTTCCGTGAACCACCCGGACCTGAGGCAGGTGAGCGAGATATGCGTCATCCAGATACTTCTGAAGTTCGGGAATGGCTTCAAAGGTAGTCATGCCGATAAGATTGATCTCCGGAGAAATGCCCATGGTCTTCTGCATGCGGATGCTGCCGCCGGAGGTGCTTCCCTTTTTGTGCTTTCCCGGAGCTTCGATACCGGGACCTGATACCTTTCCGGTATCCACAAGCTCGATGTCTCTGACTGAAACTTTTGTGCGGATGATACCTGCTGTAACGTAAAGCTCACCCTTATGGTCAGGAAGGGTGGAAACAGTGGCATTAAGGTTCATGGAAGCTACATGAACGGTATCACCGAGGTGAAGGCTCTTGGCAGATACAGGCTTGGAAGGCCCCTTGACCTTCTGGGCGTTTGAAAGACTTGCCTGGGTTTCCCTTAGCTTTTTGTTAAGGGTGGATCTCGTTTTCTCTGCATCGAGAGTGGCTGATCCGTTCTGCTCCTGCCTGCGCAGCTCCTTAACTATGCCGTCGGCAGTTTCCTTGGCATCTGCAAGGATCTGGGCAGCTTCTTCCCGGGCTTTTTGGAGTATCTTGTCACGGCCCTTCTCCACGCCCTTGGAGTTCTCCCGGGCTCTGCGTTTGTATTCCTCAATCTCTGATTTATAACGTTCGATTTCCTGCTTTTCCCGTTCTATGGTGACACGGCTTTCCTCAAGACTGGCAATAACGTCTTCGAACTTTACATCTTCCTGTTCAAGACGGCTCTTTGCATCATCGATGATGTAGGATGGAAGTCCCAGCTTCTGTGAAATGGCAAAAGCATTGGACTTACCAGGAACACCGATGAGAAGTCTGTAGGTCGGGCTCAATGTTGTGACATCGAACTCGCAGCTTGCATTTTCGACTCCCGGAGTTGAAAGGGCATAGACCTTGATTTCGGCATAGTGAGTCGTGGCAACTGTTCTTGTCTTCATATTATGAAGGAAGTTGAGTATGGCCATGGCGAGGGCCGCACCTTCTGTGGGGTCGGTTCCCGCACCCAGCTCGTCAAAGAGACAGAGGCTGTGGCTGTCTGCCTTTTCAAGGATTTTTACGGTGTTGGTCATGTGGGCAGAGAAGGTTGAAAGGCTCTGCTCGATGGACTGCTCATCTCCGATGTCAGCGAAGATCTCCTCAAATACGGAAAGCTCCGAACCTTCCTTTGCCGGAATGAACAGACCGGACTGTCCCATAAGCTGGAAGAGACCTATGGTCTTTAAGCAGACCGTCTTGCCGCCGGTGTTGGGACCTGTAATAACCAGCATGTCAAAATCCTTGCCGAGATATACCGTGGTAGGAACTACCTTTTTCGGATCTATCAAAGGGTGTCTGCCTTCGATGATGGAAATGTAGTACTTATCATTTAGAACAGGCATGGTGGCATGCATTGACTCTGCGAACTTTGCCTTGGCAAAAACAAAGTCAAGATGGGCAAGGATCTCGATGTCGTTATGTATGGTTTCTGTATATGGCATGAGAGAACCGGAAAGAGTTTCCAGAACCTTCTCGATCTCTTTCTTTTCCTCGGCTTCCAGCTCCTTGATATCGTTGTTCAGCTTTACTATGCTCATAGGTTCTATAAACAGAGTGGAACCTGTGGAGCTCTGGTCGTGGACCATGCCGGGGAAAGCGGACTTGTACTCAGCCTTTACGGGAAGACAGTATCTTCCGTCCCTCATAGTGATGACAGCATCCTGCAGCATGGATCTTGAGCTGTTCAGAATGCTGTTAAGAGAGCTGTGTATACGCTCCTCAAATACATGCTTCTTTTTCCGGACAGCAAAAAGACCCGCACTGGCATCATCTGCCACAGAATCTTCGGAAATGATGCATCGGGTGATTTCTTTGTTTATCTGGGTGAGAGGCTCAATGTCACGAAAATATCCTGAAAGACTGTCATCCTCGGTTAATTCTTTCAGCTTCTCCGGGTCAGGTTTGTTTTTTGTATAGTGGGCATTGAGTCTTACAGCTCTGGGAACCGGTTTTTTCGGCTCCTGGGCTTTTTCACTGTCTCTTGCATAGGATTTGGCACGTCCCGCAGCAGTGAGAACCCCGCTGATCTGAAGCAATTCGGATATGGAAAGTGATGCTGCGATATCAAGTCTCTTGAGACTGTTGTTCACATCCTTTACACCCGAAAATGAGATGTTGCCGTAAAGACCTATACGTGTCATGGCAGCATCCGTCTCAAGAAGGTTTTGCTCAATCTCCGAAATGTCAGTGGAAGGCAGAAGATCATGTATAAGCTGCTTTCCCTTGGGGGAATTTGCATAACCCTCCAGGCGTTCTTTTATTTTATTAAATTCCAATGTATTTAAAGCTTTATCATTCATGCATCTCAGTATAGCAAATGCATCAAGTTTTTGCCACTTTCTTGCTTGTCTATGGGGAGTTGTATATAATATTCTCTATGGACGATAACGACTTTATTAAAGAAAATATAGTGGGTAGACAGGAGAGCTGGAAGAAGAGAGTCAAGCATTATGCCAGAGTCACAGTATCTGCTGTTTTGTTCGGAACCCTGAGTGCCGGAGTCTTCGCCATACTGGAACCGAAGTTCGCCGGTCATTTCTATGAAGATGAGCCGGAAACTGTGAGATTTGAAACCGAGCCCGAGACAGCCGAATCCGAGACTGTGGAAGTGACTGAGCCTGAGACCACTAAAACCGAGCCTGAGACGGAAGAGACGCCGAAGGAGACTGTTTCCGTAGAGAATGTGGTAAGGGATGAGATACGGAAATACCAGTTCAGTGCAGATGACTTTGAGCGTATGAACAGTACCCTCCAAAAGGTTGCATCAGGAGCGGACCATTCTTTGGTGGAGGTACGGAGCCGTGAAACTGCCAATGATTTTTTCGGACAGCTGGTGAAGTCCGGAAAGAGTTCGGCAGGGGTAGTCATTGCCAGAACCTCAGGGGAAATACTGATACTTACTTCCGATACAGTGGCCAGTGATACAGGCAGCATCGAAGCTGTATTTTACGGTGATAAGATTTACAGTGCAGCTGTGAAATCAGTGGACGAGGTGGATGGCATAGCGGTTGTGTCGGTGCCGCTGTCGGGTCTGACTGCGAGAGACGGACAGAACATCAGGACCATTTCCATCGGTGATTCCTCAATGATACACAGAGGGGATATGATCATCGCAGTGGGAGCTCCTGCCGGAGTTTACAGCTCGTCAACAGTGGGTTCCATAGCAGCTGTTTCTTTCAATACCATAAGCGCGGACGGTAATGTCAAAGACATGATTGCGGACATAGACATTGACCCTACCTACGGAAGCTTTGTGATAAACACAGAAGGGGAGCTGATAGGATGGGTGAAACCGGAGGATAAGAGCGGTGGCCATGGCTATGAACATATCGTGGGAATCTCTGATTATCTTGACGTGATAGAAACCATTTCCAACGGTACGGAGTTTGCTTATCTCGGTCTCAAGGCCCAGGAAATGACTCAGGAGATGGCTGAGGCAAGACTTCCTGAGGGGCTCTATATACGTGAGAGCATACAAAATTCCCCGGCCTATGATGCCGGCATACAGAACGGTGATGTGCTGGTAGGCATAAATGACAGGGAAATCCGCAGGATGACGGATTATCATGAGGCTCTTAAAGAGCTTCGTGCCGGTGAAGATGCGGATGTGACGGTTATGAGGCAGAACGGTGCTGAGTACGTCAGCGTTCATTTCAGCGTTACCGTTGCAGGACGATAAAAAACATGATAGTATGAGCGACGTGAGTCTGCCCGGGTATCCAAAGATCCGGCAGCACAGGTGAAAATAATCGAATTATTGCTTTGGATTAGAAAGAATATTTGATGGAAATAAACGAGTTTTTTAAAGAGAGGAATATGGAGACGGCTTCAGCCGGCATGAGATTCATAGATACATTTTATGACGGACTCAGAGTTTCGGATGTATATCTTGTGAAGACGAAGAACGCAGCTCTGACAAAGAACGGAAAGGAATATCTAAACGTTACGCTGCAGGACCGTACAGGTCAGGTAGATGCCAAGGTATGGGAACCGAATTCACCGGGAATCAGTGATTTTGACGTTCTTGATTATGTTTATGTGGAGGGTAATGTTACTGTCTACAACGGAACCAATCAGCTCAGCATTCAGAGACTCAGAGTTGCAAATGAAGGTTCCTATGAGCCGAAGAACTATCTTCCGGTTTCTTCACGTTCTATAGAGGAGATGGAGGCAGAGCTTGATCAGATGATCAAGTCTGTAAAGAATACTTACCTGAGTAAGCTGCTCAACATCATATTCATAGAAGATGAGGCGTTCCATAAGGAGTTCCTGCAGCACAGCGCTGCAAAGTCAGTGCATCACGGATATGTGGGAGGACTTGCGGAGCATACTTTGTCAGTGGCTTCCGTATGTGACTATTTTGCAAAGCATTATCCTGATCTTCGCAGAGATCTGCTCATAACAGCAGCTCTTTGTCATGATATAGGAAAGGTTAAGGAGCTTACCGCATTCCCGAGGAATGATTACAGTGATGAAGGTCAGCTTATCGGGCATATCGTGATCGGATACCAGAAGGTGATGAATGTTGCCGGAAGTATCCCCGGTTTCCCGGACACCCTGGGAGCAGAGCTTGGACACTGTATCCTTGCGCATCACGGAGAGCTTGAGTACGGTTCACCTAAGAAGCCGGCCCTTATGGAGGCTATGGCACTTTCCTTTGCGGATAATGTTGATGCCAAGCTTCAGACCATGAGAGAGGCTCTTGATGCAGCGGATAAGAACGGAAAGGCTGCAGAAGGAAACGGATGGATAGGATTCAACAGACTTATCGATTCAAATATGCGTAAAACAAGCGAGTCCTGAATTCCGGAACCGGATTCTGAATCGATGGGATTCTATTAAATAAAGCGAAAAAAGAATTAAATTACCATAATATGTTACCCCGTTTCTGTCGATGTACCCATTAGATTGAGTACGACCGATAGAAACGGGGTCTTTATATATGCGGGGTTATTATGGATACATCGAACTATAGTCAGGATATTGTAACGAAGCTTGATAATCTGGAAGAGTATAAGACAGAGACATTTGAAGCCACCATACGAATTTGCAATGAGCTTTTAAATGTGGCGAGACGCAGAAAGGACAAGTCTCTTTCCAGCTTGTGCAATTACTATATTGCCAGATACTATTTTAATATGAGGAACTGCAGTGAGTGTGTGAGATATCTGAAAAAGTCTATCAATGAGGCTAATGAATCAAACGCGCAGCTTGAGATGTGCCGTTCGCTGGTGCTGCTGGCAAGCACATTTACCAGACAGGGTAACAAGACCAACGCCATGCAGACATTATCCACTGTTATCAGGATAGCTGAGGGAAAGATAGCGGATCATGGTGAATTCGGACATATACTTATCCGTTCCTATGAGGATCTTTCGGATGTCTGCTATACCATAGGAAATTATCAGGAGGGGCTTAAGTATCAGCTGGCAACGGAGAGACTCTTCTACCTTATAAATAAGGAAAGGTTTTTCCCTATGTACTATATGCGTCACCTCTGTTCACTGGTACGCTGCTATGTGCTTCTGGGAGATACCACCAATGCCGGAGATATCATATCCCAGATAGACAATTTTGTTCAGGAGAATAAGAATACTTCTCTTGAACCTTATGTTTCCGTATCCCATATTATCTGGAATGAGTATACGGGTGACCACAAGTGGGATGACGTATACATTGACAAGCTCAATACCTTCTTTTCCACCAGGAATTTTCAGGGACTGTTTATTCCGGAGTTTTTCTTTGTGCTGAATCTGCTGGCGGATAATGACACCTATGTGGATTATTTCAAGAATCTGGTTGTCAAGATGGAAAATTTCCTGAATTATACTGATATCTATGGTTTTAAACAGGAGCTCAGCAACATCAAGATCAATTTCTATGAGACAACCCAGAATGATTCGAAGAAGAAAGATGAGCTGGATCGTTTCAGGGAGTATACCAATGCTGCTCTTCAGGCACAGAACCGTGCCATGAGCCTTTTGATAGAAGTTGAAACAATGAGCATCTTGGATTATGATGTTAGGGCTGCATTGGAGAGGCGTACAGTGGAGGACGATCTGACAGGTCTTCCTAATCGCAGATCCTTCAATGACAATGCGGATCAGTTTTTCGAGAGGTGTTCCGCAAAGGGACTTAATTTTGGTATAGCCATGATGTCTATTGACAATGTTAAGCGTATCAACGATATGTATGGTTATACTATAGGGGACCGCTGCCTTATAGAGCTGTCCAATATACTGAAGAGATATGTTACGGATCATCTTTTCGTGGCCCGTTATGTGGGAGCTGAGTTTATACTTCTGTTTGAAGATTTTTCGGATGATGAAGTCATTGACAGACTCAGGAACATCAACGATGATGTGCTTAAGTCCATAAGAATCCAGGATCTTCCCGAATTTACTCTTTCCCAGGGAGTATGTATCCATAAGCCGGAAGGGCTGAACAGAATCTGGGACTATACCTCATGTGCCGATCTTGCACTTGTGAAGGCCATGCAGATAGGAACGGGACAGGCGATACTGGTACACAATATCAGTGAGCTGAACAATGCTCACAGCATCACACTTAATGTTGCGGGGAAGGTATTCGGCGAAGCTCAGTGATGTGCGGCTGATGATGATCTGAGCCGGAATTGTGCTCCGGAAGTTCAGGCTTCTGTACAATTTGCCTGTGCTTTTTATGGCACACAGTTAAATAATGTTTGATTTATGAGGGTCATGAACTGGCCCTCATTTCTTGGCGTAAGGGGATTTCACTGCGCCATTGGAGATAAGAAATGAATAAAAATGAGCAGTTTACAGTAAAAATAGAGGATTTTTCCGGTGAAGGACTGGGAATAGGTAAGACCGGTGAGGGGTTTGTCTGGTTCATAAAGGATACTGTCATAGGTGATACGGTGCTGGCGGCAGCCACTAAGGTTAAAAAGAATTACGGCTTTGCGAGACTTGTAAAGGTCCTGGAGAAAAGCAGAGACCGTCAGGAACCGAAGTGCGGAATTGCAAGACGCTGCGGAGGCTGTCAGCTTCAGCAGATGAGCTATGAGGCCCAGCTTAAGTTCAAACAGGATAAGGTATATAACAATCTTCGACGTATCGGAGAGGTGGATGAGAAACTGCTTAATGAGGTCTTTGAACCGATAGTGGGTATGAATGAGCCCCTTCGTTACAGAAATAAAGCCCAGTTTCCGGTTTCCAGAAACAAAGACGGCAGAATCATTGCGGGTTTTTATGCAGGACGTACCCATGATGTTATTGAGTGTGAGGATTGTCTTCTGGGAGTCACAGATAACAAGGTGATACTCGACCGTATCATCGGATGGATGGAAGACTATGACATTGAGCCTTATGACGAGAAGACAGGCAAGGGGCTGGTAAGACATGTGTTAATAAGAAGGGGATTTACAACAGGACAGAGAATGGTTTGTCTTGTGATAAACGGAACTGAGCTTCCTCACAGGGAGGAACTGGTGGGCGTACTTTGCGGAGGAAGAGACACAGATTCAGAACTTAAGTGTTCCGGTTCGGCTGTTGTGGATCAGCCCGGTGAAGTTTCCGGATCAGGTGAATCCAAGGGTAAGAACACTTTCGGTGCTGATGAATACTCTGGTTCATCTGATGTAAAAGTGGATTCTCTCAGTTTCAGTGTAAATATGGAGAGGACCAATGTCATCATGGGAACTAAGATAGTTGATGTTTATGGTTCCGGGTACATCGAGGATTATATCGGAAATATTAAGTTCCGTATTTCTCCACTCAGTTTCTATCAGGTGAATCCTGTTCAGACTGAGAAGATGTATGGTGCCGCTCTTGAATTTGCAGAACTGAAGGGAACGGAAAATGTATGGGACCTTTACTGCGGTATCGGTACCATCTCACTTTTTATGTCCCGCAAGGCCAGACATGTATACGGAGTTGAGATTATACCGGAAGCCATCAGGGATGCAAAGCAGAATGCTGAAATTAACGGGATTGAGAATGCCGAGTTCTATGTCGGAGCGGCAGAGGAGGTTCTTCCAAAATGGTATGAGAAGCATCCGAATGAGCGCATAGATGTTGTGTGCGTGGATCCCCCCAGGAAGGGCTGCGATGAGAAAGCATTGGCAACTATAGTACAGATGGCACCCGAAAAGCTTGTATACGTGAGCTGCGATTCCGCAACTCTGGCAAGGGATGTGAAGTACCTGAGAGCCAACGGATATGAGCTTAAACATGTGCGCCCGGTGGATAATTTCCCACAGACGGTACATGTGGAGACTGTCGTGGGACTGCAAAAGGTGAAGTAGTCGAAGTCCTTGAATTTACGCACTTTTTCGAGCATTTCACGTTTGAGAAGACTGATAGGTCGGAGCGTGAAAAGCGTCTGAAGAAGTATATTCGTGTGATTGTAGCTGTCGAACTCGACACGGTAGGTGCAAAACTAACGCCTACGTCGTGACGGTAGGTGCAAACCCGAATCTGTATAGATAAAACAAAATAAAATCGTCGAAAGGCGCTTAGCTTACAGCATTTCCTGTAGGTTAAGCGTCTTTTTTTGTTTATCCAAATTTATAAGAAAGGGGGACACCAATGGTTTTTGATTATTTCTATGGCAGAGAAACTGAACAATACGCTTTTTATCAGATTCCCAAGGTCTTGATCACAGATGATAAGTTTTCAGGAATAACCATGGATTCAAAACTTCTGTATTCGCTCATGTTGGACCGATCATCTTTGTCAGCTAAGAATGGCTGGCTTGATGAGGAAGGCAGAGTTTATATCTTTTACACGCTGGAGCAGATTATGGCTGATATGCACTGTGCCAATCAGAAAGCTACAAAGCTCTTAAAAGAACTAGAGACGAAAGCTGGTTTGATTGAACGTCAAAAACAGGGACAGGGTAAGCCAACAAGAATTTATGTGAAGGATTTTGCAACAGGATTACGCTGATGAAATTGATTTCGATTCATTACCGGATCCTGATGTCTATCTTCAAAAAAGATATATATATGAATCTTATAAGGCGTATATGAAGTTCCGTAATAAGAAAACGAAGTAGAACATTGAAGGATATCATGAGGTGTAGTAAAATAAATTCACTAATATGAATGTTATATAAGTGAATGGCAAGCGAGGTATCACTCATGATTATCAGTGAAAGAATCATAAAGGTTTTGAAAGAACGCAATATGACACAGGCGGAGTTCGCAAAGCAGGTGGGAATTTCTACCAGCACCATAAGCGAATGGAAAAAGAGAAAGACTAATCCTACTGTAGAAAAGATAATGGACATCTGTAATGTTTTGCAAATTACCCCGGAGCAACTTCTTACCGGTAAAGGAATTGAGGATGAAGAGGAAATTGCTGCAGCAAGTCCTGAAAGCAAATTTACGCCGGGAGATATTCAGATGATTGAAGATTATCATAATCTCAAGGAAGAACAGCAGAAGCGTCTTATGGCTTATATGGAAGCACTGAAGAAGATAGAGAGCCTTGAGGATATGTAGTTAAAATTATTCGATTAAAAATTTGGACCAGTGGTTTGCGGTCGATTTTTTCGACCACAAAAAACATCTTTGTTTGAATATAGAATACATGAAGTCACAATTTGTGACTTCAAAAAAAGAAAATGCAAAGGAATATAGTGTTTATGAAAAATACAACAGACTTACTCACAGTTGAGTCTATTAGAAACTGTGTATATATGATACGCGGACAACAGGTGATGCTCGACAGTGATTTGGCTGATATTTATGGATATGAGGTAAAAAGATTAAATGAGCAGGTTAAGAGAAATATAAACAGATTTCCAGAAGATTTTATGTTTCAATTGACAAGAGAGGAAGTTGATTTGGTGAAGTCGCAAAATGCGACTTCACGTAATGGTTCATTTTTTGAAGGGCAGGATGGTGGTAGAAGAAAAATGCCTTATGCTTTTACAGAGCAAGGAATCTATATGTTAGCGACAGTTCTTAGAGGTGAGTTAGCTGAGCAACAAAGCATTTTTATTATGCGAGCTTTTAAGGAAATGCGTCATTATATCCGTCAGAATCAGCAGTTTGTAACTCAGTCCGAAATGAGCATGGTTACTGCTAAGGTTTCAGAGTTATCTGTGCAAATGGCAGGAGCAATTGATCATCAGAAGAAAACGGATACTGTAATGGATTTTTCGGAGATCCTACAGAATGAGCATAAAGGTTTTGAACATGAAAAACTGTATGTATTTGGCAAGGATGTAACCCTTTTGGAGAGGATTGGGACATAAGAAAAAACAGTATCTCTGTATATCAAGTTCAACAAGCTGGAGAACTGTTTCGTGATCGTCATTTCGTTCCATGAACAGAAATATCCGCTTACATACTATTTCAGATAATCAGGAGGCAAATCGGAGGTGACCATTATGACAGAGAAGGGAAGAAGAGATTTCTGCATAGAGTGCAGGAAAGAGACAGAGTACCTTTTGCAGAAGAAGGACATCGTGAAGAATATAAGGGATAAGGAATATTCCTTTGTAATTACTGTGGCTGTCTGCGCAGAATGCGGGGAGGAAATGAGCATTCCGGGTCTTATTGATAAGAATGTTCAGGAAATCGATGAGCAGTACAGGACGGCAGAGGGGCTTGTATCGATTGATGATATCGAAAGGCTGATGAAGATCTATAAGATTGGAAAGGCTCCGTTGTCTCTGGCGCTTGGGTTCGGAGAGGTGACGATTCCGAGATACCTGGAAGGACAGGTGCCTTCCAAAGAGTATTCGGATATCATGAAAACAGCGCTTTCATCTCCGGCATACATGAAGCAGAAGCTCATGGAGAACAGGGAGAAGCTGACGGATGCGGCATACAGGAAAGCTTTTACCGCGGCAGAAAGCATAGAAAGTCTGTTTTCCGTATCAGATAAGATGCTCCGGGTGATCGCATATATCTTTGAAAAGCTGGAGGAGGTAACGCCCCTCATGCTTCAGAAGCTGCTTTACTTTATCCAGGGAGTGTATTCCGCATTATATGGAAGACCAATCTTTGAAGAGGATTGCAGGGCTTGGGTACACGGTCCGGTCTATCCGGAGGTATATGAGCTGTTCCGGGATTTCAAATATAATCCGATAGATGATGCGCGGTTCGCGCTTCTGGAAGGGACAGAGGATGCCCTGACGGATGATGAGAAACGTGTAATTGACCTTGTTGTGAATACGTTTGGGATGTATGGCGGAAAGGTACTGGAGAGGATCACACATAATGAGGATCCGTGGATGGAAGCGAGAAAAGGATATGGAGACAGCATTCCTTCCAGTGAGCTTCTGCCGAAAGAACGGATCATGAAGTATTATATCCTTATAAACCAGAAATACGGCATAGACACGGAGGACGGTCTTCGGACATATATCCATGACATGCTTGATAAAGCATCATGATTCATAATAATTGAATCCGGTTTATAAAATCAGAGCATAAGGCTCAGAAGAGTTAAATCTTCTGGGTCTTATTTTATGCAACTTTATGAATATAGAGTAACGTTGGAGAATGGTCAATAAGCACAGAAAAAAACGTGCGGTATAAAACAGCACGTTAAGATAGACAATATTTAGGAGGAGCCGTAATTAATCTGCGGCAAACCTGCGGTAGGTGGGAAGATTAATTCGACGCATTACATAAAGGCCTATTCAAAGCTATCCGGAATAAGGGCAGGCTTGAAGAAGACTGCATGATTTTGTAGTTGATGTCATATGAGCTTGATGTTAGAATTAATTCATGTAAATGAAATTCAATATACTGAAATTCGGAAGGGCGTTATGACAATTACCAAAAGAATCATAAAACTTATAAAGCAGAGAAAAATGACACAGGTGGAATTTGCCAGGCAAATAGGCATTGCCAATTCTACTATCAGTGAGTGGAAAAAGAAGGGTTCCTGTCCTTCTGCGGATAAGGTAATGGATATTTGTAATGTTTTAAAGGTTACTCCGGAACAGCTTCTGACAGGTAAAGGAATTGATGATGAGGAGGATATTGCTACATCAAATCCGGAAAGCCGTTTTACACCATATGATATTCAAATAATCGATAATTATCATAATTTAAGGGAGGAACAGCAAAAGAGGCTTGTGGCTTATATGGAAACGCTGAAGAAGTTGGATGATTTAGAAAACCTATGATAAAGGTAGCAAATAGCGGGCTGGGAAGAATATGGAGAAGAAAGTTATAACATTATATAAGAAAAAATTTGATGATATTAGGCATGAAGAGAATGGCGTGGAGTTTTGGTATGCCCGAGAGTTGATGGAACTGCTTGAATATGCTCAATGGCGAAATTTTGAGAAGATTATAGAAAAGGCAAAAGTTTCCTGTGATAACAATGGGATATGTGTATCAGACCATTTTGCTGACGTCAGCAAAATGGTCGAAATAGGCAGTAAGGCGAGGAGACCAGTGGATGATTATATGCTTACCCGCTATGCTTGCTATCTTATTGCTGAGAACGGTGACCCACGCAAAGAGCAGATTGCTTTTGCACAGGGGTATTTTGCTGTACAAACGCGAAAACAGGAACTTATAGAGGAAAGAATATCTTACATAGAGAGAACCGATGCTCGCATTAAACTTAGAGAATCTGAGAAGCGCTTATCACAAAATATTTATGAGCGTGGTGTTGATGAAGAAGGATTTGCAAGGATTCGCTCTAAAGGTGATCAGGCTCTGTTTGGAGGATTTACTACAAAGGAGATGAAAGAACGCCTTGGTGTTAAGGACTCCAGACCACTCGCTGATTTCTTGCCAACGCTTACGATCGCAGCCAAGAATCTTGCTACAGAGATGACAAATTATAATGTAGAGGAAAAAGATTTGCAGGGGGAGACGGATATAACAGTGGAACATGTTGATAATAACAGTTCGGTAAGAGAAATGTTGGGACAGAGAGGGATAAAGCCGGAAAACCTTCCACCTTCAGAAGATATAAGAAAACTGGAACGTAGAGTTAAAAGGGAGGATAAACAACTTGCTGAGAAAGCGGGAAAGCTTCATGAATAAACTTCGTCCTGACTATCTCAAATAGATGATATTTTGAAAATAATATTTCAAGGTCACAATTTGTGACCTTGAATAAGAATTTTTAGAAATAAAAAGAAACGGGCAAGTTCTGTCAGGCATAAGCCCTACCCGATGAAAACCCATTTCTTCACCCGTGATAATAAAGGGATTTTTCTGATCAGTCAAGAAAAATTGAAAGGATTATTATGAAGAAGACTCCGGAAAAAATATTGCAGGGCGACCTGACTTCCAAAGGATGCTTGAGGATATTGAAGATGGCAAGGACGAGGTTAAACTATATTCAGAGTTTACGGATTTAGAGAAAAAGAAATTTCTTGGTTCGTTTCTGAAGGATATTCTCATTCATGACGATGAATTGGAGGATGGAAGATTCCTAAAAGCGATTCGCTTTAGGTTCCCTGTTTACTACGGTGGATTGGAAACAGAGGAGATTGATTTGGATTCCTCGAATTTTTGGGACAAAGAAACAACAGGCGAGACTGTAGTGCTGCTTACAATAGTGAACTAATAGAAATTCTTGAATTTACGCACTTTTTCGAGCATTTCACGTTTGATAAGACTGATTATTCTGAGCGTGGAAAGCACATGAAAAAGTATATTCGGGTAGTTGTAGCTGTCGAACTCGTGACAGTAGGTGCAAAAATAGAGCCTATGTCGTGACAGTAGTGCACTACTTGAATATGTCTGATATAAACAAAATAAGAATCGTCGGAAGACGCTTAACTTACAGCATTTCCTGTGGGTTAGGCGTCTTTTTTGTTTTATTCCAAATCTAAGAAAGGAGGAACGCCAGTGGATTTTGATTATTTTTATGGCAGAGGGGCAGATCAATTTGCTTTTTATCAGATTCCTAAGATTTTGATTACGGATGAAAAATTTGCAGGAATAACGATGGAATCTAAAATTCTCTACTCCTTATGCTTGCAGGCTTTTTTACGTTTCCGGAGAAAAAACTTGACGAGCTAACGGTTTATAGCTACAATAAGGCTAACATTCGTTAGCGAAGATTGGGAGGATATCATGTTAACAAAGCAAAGAATACTGGATGAAGCATTAACGCTGTTTGCTGAGAACGGATATGACGGAACCGGCGTAGATCTGATTGCTGAACGTGTCGGCATCAAGGGACCTTCCCTCTATAAGCACTATAAGGGGAAGGAAGAAATTCTAAATGCCCTGATAGATGCGGCTGAGGAACGTTATGAGGAGTACTTCGGATCGGAGAAGCATATCGGGAAACTGCCTCAGAGCCGGGAAGAGTTTATAAAGGTGACGATGGAAAGAATCTCATTTACGATGCGGGATCCCGTAATCCGTAAAACGCGGATGCTTCTTGTTCAGGAACAGTTCAGAAATGAAAGGATTTCCGAGGTTACGACCAGGCATCAGCTGGACGGAATACAGAGGATGTTTGCAAAGATCATCAAAGGTATGATGGATGAAGGTATCGTTAAGAATGATGATCCGGAACTGCTTGCGGTAGAACTAACCGCGCCTGCTGTTCTGCAGATTGCAAGGTCGGACAGGCAGCCGCAATATGAGGAAGAATGCATGGAATACATCGAAAAGCATTTACGGCATTTTTGCAAGGTATACATGAGAGAGGATTGATCAAACGGATTTAATCGTAGTATGGAGAAAACCTGTGACCCCAATAAAGCAGAAGTGGTTATCGGAACAGAAAGACTGTTTCTGCGGGAAATGAACATGGGCGACTATGAAGCACTTTATTCGGTCCTTGCGGATTCTGACAATATGCAGCACTATCCATATGCTTTTGATGAGGGAAGAGTCCGGGACTGGATAGAGAGGAACATGGAACGATATCGCAAGGATGGGTTCGGACTTTGGGCGGTATGCCTGAAGGATACGGGTGAAGTAATCGGCGACTGTGGGCTGACGCTGCAGGATATAGAAGGAGAAATGCTTCCGGAGATCGGATACCACATCCGTCGCGGCTGCCAGTGCAGAGGCTATGCAAAGGAAGCTGCATCAGCAGTACGGGATTGGGCGTTTAAGAATACAGATTACCCTGCGCTGTATTCATATTGTAAATATACAAATACAGCTTCCATAAAGACAGCGGAGGCTATCGGGATGAGATTTGACAGAGAATATTCTGATGAAGAAAACGGGATAACACATGTATCGGTAATATATCGGAGGACATGATCATGAATGAATACATTGCATATTGCGGGCTGGACTGTGAGGCTTGCGAAAAGGTAGGAGCAATTATAGGGAACAATCCTGATGCACGTGGCAGGCATTGAAAATGCCGGAAGCGTATGATGGCAAATGTAATAACAGGAATAAGAATCCTTGTGAGTGCGGCACTCCTGCTTTGTCCCGTGTTTTCTCCAATCTTTTATGCAATGTACGGGGACAAACTGATCCAGTACGATGCGCTTGCCGTTAATACGATCGTTAAAAACAAAAACAATGAAGTAAGTTCCTGTGATATCAGTCAGTCAGCAGATCTGCTGTTTGGATAGGACAGATTTGAACAGGAAATGACAGTAAAATTACAGGTTCAAGGAGGCGATCAAATGAATTGCAAAATAACAAAAATGTTCCAATTTAAGGTTATCGGTTTTCAAAAGGTATTTGATAACGATACCGCTTATCAGGAAATCCCGAAGTTCTGGGACAATATCTGCGAGAAGTATGCGGCAAATGTTTATGCAGGGAATGCTCCTGCAAATCCTTATGAGAAGGCTATCGTGGAGAACTGCATCGGTGAGTACGGTGTCTGCATCGACGATATCGGAGAGGGAAAGTTCCGTTATCTTGTGGCCGGTAAGTATGCCGGAGGCGAAGTTCCTGAAGGAATGGTGGTCTATGAGTTCCCTAGAGGTGATTGGGCAGTGTTTGACTGTATCGGCCCTATCCCGGAGGCATTGCAGAGCCTGAATACACAGATTTTCAAAGAGTGGCTTCCAGGGAATCCGGACTATGAACTTTGCGGGAATGCATCTGCAGAGTGGTATGACTGTGTAAATGGAGAAAAGACGGATAAGGATTACCACAGTGCGATATGGATCCCGGTAAAAAAGAAAGACTGAAAAAACCGAAAGCATTGTCTGAAAGAAGGATCGGGCAACCGGTTCTTCTTTCACAAGATGAAAGGAGTTCAAAATGAAAAGAAGACATAAAATAATATGTTACAGCGAAAGAGAAATGGACAGACGAGCAGATGCCTTGATAGAACAGGGATACAAGGTTGAGAGGTATTTAGGGGTACTGTATGTTCAGGCAATGTGCATCCCCACATATAAAGTGTTTTTTTGGAGGTGAACAAAAAAGAGGATATCCTGAATTCACTTGTAAATATTACACATCTGCGTACATGCAGGGAAGAATATAGGTTAGCACACGATGATGCGGTTTTAAGTAATATGGTATCAAAGGATAATTATCCGGATATTCCGATCATCCTCGTAACTCATTCATCAAAAGAATCTCAGGCTGCGTATAAGGCATTGGGATGTGTGCATGCTGAGGAGATAATACCCTGGATTGCAGATGAGGAGCCATTTGATGTACAGCTGGAATTTGTATTATAAATGGCTGTGTTCAGCAGAAGAGGTGGGGACAGATGAAGATAGAGCATATTGCTATGTATGTGAATGATTTGGAAGGAACCCGAGATTTCTTCGTAAAGTATCTTGGTGGGTTGTCAAATGATGGATATCATAATGAATTAACAGGATTCAGATCATACTTTATCACTTTTGATGACGGGGCAAGACTTGAGATCATGAATAAGCCCTCTATGGAAGATTCAGCAAAGATAGTCAATCGTACAGGGTATATTCATATAGCATTTTCGGTTGGAAGTGCTGAAGAGGTTGACCGTCTGACAAGAGTATTTCGAGAAGATGGATATGAAGTGATTAATGGTCCTCGAACAACAGGTGACGGATATTATGAAAGCTGTATTATCGGCGTAGAGGGAAATCAGATAGAGATTACAGTTTGAATTACTGTAGGATATATGACTAAGACAAATGGTTAAATACGAAATTATTGACTTGCCTATAATAGCGATTATTGGCAAGGAAGGCGTAGGCACGAAAGGAAAGAATTATTCATTTCTGAAAGGAGGCTTGAAAGGAATGTTTATTGCGGATATGATTGCCCCATGCGGACTGGACTGCAGCATCTGTAAACGTGCACTGGCTGAGACCGGCCCCTGTGCCGGATGCTCTGTAAGGAGCTGATTCCGGGGTATCTGGATGATGTGACCGGGGTATATCAGACTCCGCAGGGATACTATGTGAAGGACGAGGACGTGGATGAGTTTGATAAAGAGTTTCCGCCCAAAGAGAAACTGAAGCTTTTGGGACAGATATTCGGATAAGCGTTAGCAATTATAAGAGACCGCTGATGGAATTTTTAAGTCTGTCGGCGGTTTTTTGCGCGGTAAAGCCGTCATGCGGGCGTGCTTGCACTCACATTTGACGGCCTACGCGACATCGAGCAGCTTGCTGCGAGATTGTTGGCGAAAAAAAGTTTCATTGCTATAATAAACATGACATACAGCTGACATGTTAGATCTACTATGATACATACGGAGCGTGAGAGAAATGAAGATAGACAGACTTATCGGAATACTGTCCGTGCTGCTGCAGGAAGAGAAAACCACGGCACCGGAGCTGGCGGAACGATTTGAGGTATCGAGAAGGACAATCAACCGGGATATCGAGGATCTGTGCAAGGCGGGGATTCCCATAAGAACAGCGCAGGGAACCGGCGGCGGTATCAGCATTATGGACGGTTACCGGATGGACAGGACGATCCTGACATCAAAGGATATGCAGATGATCCTTGCAGGACTGCGAAGTCTGGACAGCGTGAGCGGAAGTAGCTATTATGGGCAGCTCATGGAGAAGATTCAAGCGGGATCCTCTGAGTTTATTACCGGCAGGGATTCCATTCTGATTGATCTGTCATCATGGTATCGGGAATCGCTTGCTCCGAAGATAGAGACCATACAGGATGCAATCGGGTTAAGGAAGACCATCAGATTTAAGTATTATTCTCCAGGCGGGGATACGGAAAGGGAAATAGAGCCTTATTATCTGATTTTCAAATGGACAAGCTGGTATGTTTATGGCTACTGTCTTATGAGAAACGATTTCAGACTATTTAAGCTGAATCGCATGGATAGTATTACGCATATAGCCTCCTTTGAAGGAAATCGTGAGGTTCCGCTGCCAGATCTTTCTAACGAGAAAGTATTCCCTGCGAAAGACCGGGTGAAAGCATTGTTTGATCCTTCGATGAAATGGCAGCTTGTGGAAGAGTATGGCGTGGATTCCTTTACGGAACAAGATGATGGAAGCCTGTTGTTTGAACGTGAGTATGCGGATGATGAGGGATTGCTTGCCTGGATTCTTTCATGCAGAGATATGGTGACTGTCCTGGAACCGGAGCGAATCAGGGAAAAGCTCTATCAGATTACCTCTGAAATAGCCAAAAGATATGAAGGAGAACGGGAATGAAAAACAAAGCGTTGGTCGTGATAGACCTTCAGAATGACATTACGAAGAATTACCAAAAGATCATAGGGCAGGTAAACAAGGCAATCGATTGGGCGATGTCGAACGATATGCATGTCGTCTATATCAGACACTACAATCTGTCGGAAAAGACAAGAACCTTTAAGTCGGACACAAAAGGGGCTGAGCTGGTTCCTGAAATGAAGGTGGTATCCGATAATATCTTTGTGAAGACGAAGGCAAATGCGCTTACGAGCGAGGAATTTACAGAGTTCATTGAAAAGAATGGAATTAACGAGTTCTTTATTGCCGGTGCGGATGCCACAGGCTGCGTAAAGTCCACATGCTTCAATATGACAAAGGCAGGATATAGCGTTCACGTGATATCCGATTGTGTTACAAGCTATGATCTGAAAAAGATGGATGAAATGTACGCATACTATGCGAAAAAGGGCTGTGAGGTCAAAGAACTTAAGGATTATATGGGGGGCGCTGATCGTCCGGTGGACGATCGTTTAGCGAGGACCGGAACGAAGTGGAGACAGAGTATGAGATTAGATGGTTTTGGGTTACTTGTAGAAGACATGGGGAAGATGATTCGCTTTTACAGGGATGTTCTCGGATTTGAGATCAAGGAAGAAGAGAATACTTCTAATGTTTATCTTGTAAAGGATGGAACGCTTTTTCTGCTTTACGGCAGGAAGGATTTTGAGAAGATGACAAGCCGGCGGTATGAGTATATAAAAGGACTGAACGGTCATTTTGAAATAGCGCTGTATGTCGATACTTTTGAAGAGGTGGATGAAGCATATAAGAAGGCCGTGGAAAATGGAGCGACATCCGTGCTGGAACCAGAACTTGAACCTTGGGGGTGCGGGTGTCCAGTGGACACCTCTCGCGAAGCGAGAAGCACCGACCGAGCCGGGAGGCGAGACCAGAGAACCTGCTATATCGCTGATCCGGAAGGCAACTTGATAGAGATCGGTTCCTGGAATAAGTCTTATGAAACAAAAGACTTGACGGAGGGGTGCACGTGAGAAGTTAAAAACAGTGATAAGGCATCCGATCAAAGTGAAAGGGGATTGATCTTATGGAATATATCAGAGTTACAAAGGATAACCTGGAAAAGGAACACATTTGCTGTGCTATTTCCAACAACAAGGATGCACAGGTATCTTCAAAGAAGGCGTGGCTTGCGGACAGATTTGATGAGGGGCTTGTATTCTTAAAAAGTGTGGAGCGCGGGAAGTGCTTCATCGAATATATCCCGGCAGAAAATGCGTGGGCTCCAATTGAGGCAGACGGGTATATGTATATAGACTGCCTGTGGGTGTCCGGATCTTTCAAGGGGCATGGATACTCAAGTGACCTGCTTTCCGAATGCATCAAAGACAGCAAGGAGAAGGGAAAGAAAGGACTTTGCATTCTTGCTGCAGCAAAGAAAAAGCCGTTTCTGGCTGATCCGAAATTCCTAAAGTACAAAGGCTTTATTGCCGGTGATGAAGCTGATAATGGGATACAGTTATGGTATCTGCCGTTTGAAAAAGGAACCGAGAAACCAGTGTTCAAGGAATGTGCCAGACATCCCCACATAGATGAGAGCGGTTATGTTCTTTACTATACGAATCAGTGCCCATTTAATGCAAAGTATGTACCGGTTTTGGAACAGACAGCGAAAGATAATGGTATTCCCTTCAAGGCGATTCACATAGAGAGCAGGGATGAAGCACAGAATGCCCCGACTCCGATCACGAATTATGCTCTTTTTCATGATGGAGAGTATGTAACAAATGAGCAGATGAACGATAAGAAGTTCCTAAAACTGGCCAATGGATCTTCTTAATATAAATTCGTGACTGCGCCGAAGTAATATACATATGATGGTAATGCTATGGAATAAACCATGCGTCGGGAAGGAATGGTGCATAGTCTTGAAAAGAGCTGATACTCAAAAACAGGTATTTACTATTTTTATCACTATTTTAATGTCACTGAACCTTATTACAGGGGTATTTGCCGGAACGGAAGAAGTTTCAAGGGATACCCTTTGTGTCGGCGTGCCTGTAGACAGGTGCCCTATGTTTTATCTCGATGATGAAGGCGGGATAACCGGCATAGGAGCCGATATGATGAGGGCTGTCTCGGAAGAAGCAGGCTACGACGTTTCCTTTAAACGTATAAATGAAGTGACTCTAAAGGAGGCTCTGGATAATGAAGAGTATGATGTTGTTATGCCCTTCGGAAGTGCCATTCCAAGCGCGGCAGGGCATGAAACCATTGTTTCGGAAAATCTGCTGCAGACTCCTTTTACCCTTGTAAAGGGTGGGGACAGAAATCTTTCTTCGATAAATAAGCTTAAAGTTGGGATGTTAAAATCCCTTGGGGGTGCAGCAGAGACTGTAAAGCAGCTTTTTCCGGGAATGGAAATAGTGTTTTACAACAGCATGGATGATTCTGTAAAAGCACTTCGAACAGG
This sequence comes from Oribacterium sp. P6A1, assembly GCF_000702885.1. Taxonomy (GTDB): domain Bacteria; phylum Bacillota; class Clostridia; order Lachnospirales; family Lachnospiraceae; genus Oribacterium. The sequence goes on from NZ_JNKO01000002.1 coordinate 122,345, forward strand.
AGAGGTTGATGCTCTTCTGAACAATTCCTATGTATGGAGTTATGTGCTTCAAAAGCCTGCTTATGGAGATCTTTCGGTTCAGCCCTCAAATATGTTCTCAATGGATTTTCGTGTGGGAGCTATGGATACTCCGAAAGGTCATGAAATAATAGACCGGTTAAATGCCGGAATAGAGGCAGTGCCCGATACTCATCTTCAGGCCATAGTTCTTGACCATACCTCCAGAAAGCTCTATAAATATGATTTTTCCGATTATCTGTATCAGTACAGATGGTTTCTTATTTTCGGAGGAATGCTTTTTGCGGCCCTTATCATTATAACCACTATGAGAGTGAGGGTCATGAGACTTGAGCAGGAAGAAAAAGTGCGTCAGCTTATCGACAAGGATCCGCTTACGGGAGTCTTAAGTCTCAATGGTTTCAGAAAACGTGTTGAAGAGTTGCTTCGAGACCATCCTGATGTGCCGTACCTTATTTCATATAATAATATAAAGAATTTCAAATATATAAATGACAGTCTCGGTATGGCGGCCGGTGATGATCTGCTCAGATTCTGGGCCCAGAAATCTATGGAAGTCATGACCGAGGAAGATGCTATCGGCAGAATAGAGGGAGATCATTTTGTGGTTCTGAGAAAAGCCGGCGGGGATGAAAAAATGCTTCGTGATGAAATCGATGTGTTTGAACCGGTCAGAAACTTTTTTATCGACAAGGGCAAGGGAAACAAAGTACAGATCTGCAGTGGTGTCTATGTCCTGACTCCAAGGGATCATCAGATTATAGATGTTGATCATATGCTCGATTTCGCAAGAGTTGCGGAGAAAAGAGTCAGAGACAGTAAGAAAGACGGATATGAGTTCTATAATCCTGAGCAGTGGGAAAGAGGAAAGAGAAGCGCTCATATCATCGGGCATCTTCCTGTTGCCATTAAAGATGAAGAAATACAGGTATGGTACCAGCCTCAGGTGAACTATGAGACCGGAAAGATAACAGGAGCAGAGGCTCTTTGCAGATGGAATCATTCGAAACTCGGATGGTTACGTCCTGTGGAATTCATTCCGGCTTTGGAAGAAGCAGGTCTTATATACGATCTTGACTGTTATGTGTGGGAAAGAGTATGTCAGGATCTCAGGAAATGGAAAGATCAGGGTAAATACCGTTCTGTATCCGTGAATCTTGCCAGATGTGATATAAGCGAAGAAAGGAATATCTCCGGACACTTCTATGATTTGATAAAGAAGTATGGACTTGAACCTGATCAGCTTCATATTGAGATCACTGAAAACGCATATACAGAGGAACCTGAGCTTATCAAAAAAACAACGGAAGAGCTCAGAGAGTTCGGATTTCGTGTAGAAATGGATGATTTCGGAAGCGGATATTCTTCTCTTTCCATGCTCAAAGAAATTCCTATGGATCGTATAAAGCTGGATTTCCGTTTTCTTACTGGGGCAGGTGATCCTGAAAAAGGCCGTATCATAGTCAGCTATATTATAAAGATGGTTCATTCTCTTGGAATGGATATCATTGCAGAAGGTGTAGAAAAAATAAGCCAGGCGGATTATCTGAAAGAACAGGGCTGCACCGAGATGCAGGGCTACTATTTCCATAAACCTATGCCGGTTTCGGAATTTGAAGAATTGAATGACAGGATAGAAGCGGAGCAGTAAGAAATAAACCGGTTCGATGCCGTTTTACTAAACTCCCGGGGAATGTGTTGGAAATATTCCCCGGGAGTTTAGTATCGGATCTTGAGAATGAATCCCGGAAGTACCGGGAAGTATATATAAAAGGTGCGAAAGGGCTGATATTTCAGCCTTTTCGCACCTTTGCATTTACACATCGCTGTGCAATATAGTTATAAACAAAGTCGTAGTCGGAAGGTTCCACATAAATCTGATTATGGTCCAGAAGTTTATTGACCTTTATTACACACATCCATCTGCTGCCGATTACCTGTCGAACATTTATAAAATCCGAGGTAGAGGTATTGCGGGTCGCGGCAAGCATGCCTGTTCCGATGGTTCCGGCCCTTCCTGAAGCGATTCCAGCCATGGCTGTGAGCCATCCCAGGGCTTCCGATTTCTTAAACTGACTCGGCAGCTGTATATGGACTACCTTTTCCTCGTCCATTTCAAACAGAACCATATATTTAAAACCATACATTGCAGCCAGAATGATATATGATAAGATGACTACTCCTATAAAGAAAAGAATGACCCAAAAGCCTATTATCCATTCATCCGGATCTATGGCCGGGGTTATGCTTCCATCTTCGATAAGATCAATAAGCAGTGCAAATATGGCGATTATTGCTGCGGACATACCAAGAACCCTGAATACGGTAAATAAGATAACAGGATTTTTGAGCATAGGAAACTCATATATCCATCGGTACTTGCCGTCGGGACAGAGATAGACATTTTCCGTTACTCTTTCGCCATTGATGATTCCGGGTGTGTTCTGGTTATTGTTCATAGTTGTTCACCTCAAATTATCATAATAATGGTGGACATAAGAAATATATAACGCCACATGTTTCTATAGTATGGTATCGACACAAATTAACAGAAATATTCATTAAAGTATGTAATACGGGCAGTCTCTATCTGATATATTGACAGTATAATACTGTAAAAATATAATTGTAAGCGAACAATTTAACGGGGAGCTCGTAGACGGGCTGAGAGGGAATGATCAATTCCGACCCACAACCTGATTTGGATAATGCCAACGTAGGTAAATACCGTAATTTGATTTTATCAGTGGAAGCGTTGTCCCCCGTGGGCGGCGCTTTTTTTGTGATAAGGCCGTCAAGTGCATATCATGTGTACATGGTTATGTATTTGACAGCCAACGCGGAATCGAGTAGGGTATTTTCCCCTATTCGATTGGCAATATCCATTTTATTCTTGGAGGGATGATATGGAAAAAAAGACAACGGTTTTTGACAATGCACTTATCTGGTTCGGTGCGGGGGTATCGATAGCTGAGATACTGACAGGTACTTATCTGGCACCTCTGGGATTTCAGAGGGGACTCCTGGCTGTTCTGCTGGGACATCTTATCGGTGGCGTTCTGTTCTATCTTGCGGGGATGATAAGCGGACAAACCGGAAAGAGTGCCATGGAGACGGTTAAGATGACCTTTGGAAACCGGGGCGGAATGTTGTTTGCGGCACTGAATGTACTTCAGCTTGTAGGCTGGACTGCCATTATGATTTATGACGGGGCTCTTTCCGCTGCCGGAATATGGAATACGGATAAAAACATCTGGTGTCTGATCATCGGAGGGCTTATCATTCTGTGGATAATGGTAGGTGTGACTAATCTCGGAAAACTGAACCGTATTGCCATGACGGCACTTTTCATTCTTTCGGTGGTTCTATGTGTTGTTATAGTGAGACAGGGAGGGGGAACTGCGGCAGCTGAAAGCATATCCTTCGGTGCGGCTTTGGAACTGTCGGTTTCCATGCCTTTGTCATGGCTTCCTGTGGTGGGTGATTACACAAGAGAGGCCGGGGATGCCCACAGGTCAACATTGGCAAGCACCATAGTCTACAATCTGGTGAGCTGCTGGATGTTTCTTATCGGAATGGGGGCGGCGCTGCTCACGGGAACATCTGACATAGCTGAGATAATGCTTAGGGCAGGTCTGGGAGCGGCAGGGCTTCTCATTATAGTGTTTTCAACAGTTACCACAACATTTCTGGATGCATTTTCGGCCGGTATCTCAGGAGAATCTCTTACAAAGCAGTTGAGCGGAAAGTCTATGGCCATTGCGGCTGCAGTAGTGGGAATTGCAGGAGCTGTATTCTATCCTATGGATGATATCACAGGCTTTTTGTATCTGATCGGTTCGGTCTTTGCACCAATGGCGGCGGTTATGATAGGCACATGGTTCGTTCTCAAGACAAATTCAGAGCATAAGTCCTTCGATTTTGTGAATCTGCTCCTGTGGCTTGCCGGTTTTGTGCTTTATCGCTATCTCATGCAGCTGGATATTCCTGTGGGATATACGCTCCCTGATATTCTTTTCACTACCATACTCACGGTAATTGTAGGAAAAGTACTGATGGCTGATTACGGTCAGACCCGATACTCCGAATAACGAAATATCACACGCGCCCGACAGTCAGGAAGTGAACTCCTTCAGGACCTGTCCGGGTGCGATTTTTTTGTTTCAGGATATAATAACATGCCCTTAAATGTAAGCGCTTAACATGACGCAGAATCTTTAATACCACATCTTCGCGAATTAATGTCAAATTCAATGAAGTGTGGTATATTTAATAGTAATTATAAGGGACGCCTAATGCGTGAAAGGACAGGTTATGAAAGTAGTGTATTTGGGAACGGATGCAATGCTTCCTTGTTTTTCTTATTTCTTAAAAGAGCATGAAATCATGGCATTATATATATGCGGAAACAGAGAAGATTACTTTCGTGAAGAAGCTATCCGCAGGATGGCAGAAAAAGAAGGCATTCCTGTATTTAGTGAGACTATTGATGAGACGGCAGAAAGAAAGTTTATTGCTGAAGGCTGTCAGCTATTTGTCAGTGCGGACTATGGCAGAAAAATACCGGTTCTTCCGGAAGAAGATGGGTTTTTCGGGATAAACATTCATACAGCTCTGCTTCCGGAGGGGCGAAGCTATTGCCCTATAGAGTGTGCTCTTGAGAGGGGAGAGAGATGTACCGGAGTAACTATACATAAGCTGATATATGAGTTTGACAAGGGTGATATATTGATGCAGCAGGAAGTTCCTATCTGGAAAGACTGTGACAGTATAGATCTGTATCTCAAGTGTGCAAATGTAGCTGAAGCACTTCTTCGCGATATGATGAGGGATTTCACGAAGACCTGGAAGGAAGCGAAACCTCAAAAAGGGAAAGGTTCGACCTGGAAGCTAAGGGAATTCCAAAGGGCCAGACTCAGCCACGAGATGGATGTTGATGAAGCGTGGGAGATATACAGGATATATAATCGCATGACCAGAGTGAAAATAGATGAAGATGTCTATTTCGTACTGAGTATGGAAACAGGAAATGTGCCGATAAAGTATGATACAGTGAAACTTGGAGAGATTACATTGTTCCGCTTAAGAAACGGATATGTAAGACTGTTCCTTGAAAAGGCAGAGAACCCTAAAGCAGTATGGGAAAGTGAGAGTTATCCATTCAGATTTTGAAAAAAGGTGCTTTTATAGGAGGATAGTATGGGAGAGGGTAATGCAGCTTCAAAAAAACATTCATTGAGCAGGAAGTTTTTCATCAGGCTTCTCATTCTTTTTGTGGTCCTTTGGGCACTTATCAGTCTGAGCGTTACGATATTCTATAAAAACAACATGGAAGAAAAGTACACCCATACTGCTTTTTCCCAGGCACAGATCGCTGCCATGACTGTGGACGGAAATAAGATAAAAAAGTATGAGACAACGCTTGAGAAAGATGATTACTATGAGCAGGTTCTGAAAAAGCTGAAAGCTCAGAAGAGTGTATCCGGTTTAAAGTATCTTTATATAGTTGTTCCCAAGGAGGAGGAATACCTGTACATCTGGGATGCCGGAGATCCTGCTTCAGAAGAAGGTGTATGTGATCTTGGGGCTGCGGACAGCTATTACGGCGGTGGAGATGAGGTTATGAAAGCAGCATTTCGGGGTGATACCGGAGGCAGAATGCTTATTACCAGAAGCCCCAGTTACGGATATGTTGCATCAGCATTTTATCCTATATATGATTCCGAGGGTGAACCTGTGGCTTTGTCTTCGGTGGATATCTCCATGGAAGAGATTATTTCAGACATTCTCAAATTTCTTCTTGTCAATTCTCTTTTCATGATTTTTATTATGTTGCTGTCCAGTATTCTTTATTATAGAGCCATTTCAAGAAGCATCATTATGCCGGTTCAGAAGCTTGAAGAGATGGTCAAGCTTTTTGTTTCCAATCAGATGGAAAAGGGAGATGTTCTTGTTCCGGATATCCATACAGGTGACGAAATTGAGGAACTTGCAGACTCTTTCTCCAGAATGTCTGTTGAACTCAAAACATATATCAACAATTTTGAGACGGTAACCAAGGAAAAAGAAAGAATCAGTACCGAATTGCATGTTGCTACCCAGATTCAGGCAGATATGCTTCCCCGTATATTCCCGCCTTTCCCTTACAGAAAAGAGTTTGACCTGTATGCTTCCATGACTCCTGCAAAAGAGGTTGGAGGAGATTTTTATGATTTCTTCATGGTGGATGATGATCATATTGCGCTGGTTATCGCAGATGTATCCGGAAAGGGCGTTCCGGCAGCACTGTTCATGGTAATAGCAAAGACTCTGTTAAAGAACCGTTCACAGATGAAAGGTTCCACACCTACAGAGATTTTTGGAGATGTCAATAATCAGTTGTGTGAGGGCAATGAAGCAAGTCTGTTTGTAACGGTCTGGCTCTGCATAGTAGAGGTTTCAACCGGACATTGTATGGTTGCCAATGCGGGCCACGAGCATCCTGTGGTTAAGAGAAAAGGCGGCAGATATGAAGTAATTGACTATAAGCATTCGCCTGCTCTTGCGGTAATGGAAGATATGGTTTTCCGTCAGCATGATTTTCAGCTGGAGCCCGGAGATACTATCTTTGTTTACACAGATGGTGTTCCGGAGGCGACAAATGCTTCAAATGAACTTTTCGGAACCGAGCGTATGCTTGAGACATTAAATGCCGAACCTGAGGCCTGTGTGGAAGATGTTTTGCATAATATGAAAGCCGGTATTGATGCCTTTGTGAAGGATGCTCCGCAGTTTGATGACATTACTATGCTTGCTTTCCATTATAAAGGTTCATCTGATCAGGCAGACTAGAAATGGTACGTAGTATGAGGTGATGGTTTGAAAAAACATGAGAGTAATCTTGTTGTGTTATCTGTTATGCTGTGCTGGGCTTCAGCCTATGTTTTCATCAAGGGTCTGCCGCAGGAGCTTTCGGATTTCGGATATCTGGCGCTGATGAATGGTATAGCGGCAGTGATACTGGCAGTCATATTTGCGCGGAGATTTCGCTATCTGAATAAAAGTAATATCAAGCATGGAGTGCTTCTTGGGCTGCTTATGATGCTGGTGCTTTTATTTGAAAAGGAGGGAGTGGACAGGCTGACTGCATCGTCTGCCAGTATACTTACGTCGCTTGATATACTGATAGTACCTACACTTATGCTGGTTTTTTATCGAAGGAGGCCGCCAAAAAAACAAGTTGTTGCCATAGCCTTTATTCTGGCGGGAGTTATCAGTACAAACGGGCTTTCGCTAAAGGATTTTCCCATAGTCGGAACTTTGTTCATGTTGGGAGACTGTGTGTGCATGTCTCTTTATACCGTTGTTGCAAATAAATACTGTAAAAAGGATGATGCAATCTTACTTGCGGTAAATCAGATAGTTACCATGGCGATTGCGGCCATGATCTTGTGGACCGTTGAGGAACCGGGTATGATTTTCAGACTGAATTATACCCCGGCGCTGGCATCCTCGCTGTTTGTTCTTGCATTATTTACAAAAGCGTATGCGTATATAATGCTGATGTTCGGTCAGGCATATGCGGACCCTGTGGATGTGGTTATCATTTTTGCTCTGGAGCCTGTTGTCACTATGATACTTGCAGTGTTTATTCCTTCTGCTTTTGGAGGTGTAGAGGAGAATTTTTCGATCACAACGCTGTTAGGCGCTATTCTTATCGCAATAGGAGCTGTGATAGGAGAGGTTGATATAAAACGGTTTATAAGACGGTTCAGAGGAGGGGTGGAGTGTGCAAAGACTTGAAACAAAAAAGAGTTCCCAGGTCCTCGTTATATTACTGGCTTTTCTGATCCATGGCATCGGAATATATTTTAATGTCATGGTGCTTGTTGAAGGATTTACGGAAGTAAGGCCTGTCAATGCGGTCCCTGTTCCTGCCGGACTTTTTTTCGGACCGGTTGCAGGTATTGCATGTGCTTTCGGAAATCTGCTGGCAGACTGTTTCGGACAGTTGGCGCCTTCGTCGGTGGTGGGATTTATCGGTAACTTTCTGGCAGCCTATCTGCCTTTCAAATTATGGTATCTTTACACAGATGAAGAGCCTAATGTTCATAGGCTCAAAAACCTTTTCATATATGTCTGGGTTACATTTATTGCGGCTATTGCGGTAGCCTGTATGATTGGCAGCCTGTTATGGACGGCGTTCGGAGTCTGGACGGATAGTCTTACTCTCTATATCTTCATGAATGACTTTTGCTTCCCTCTTTTTTTTGGTCTTCCTGTTTTTATAGTTTTGACTTCTCCGACTATAAATATAGTATGCGTAAAGCCTGTAAAAAGTATTATCAGGCTTCCGGACAGAATAAAAAGAATATGTGTCATCGTATATGCCGTAGTTCTGACAGTGATTTTCTTTTTGACGCATTTCGGGGTAGAGAATATGAAGGGCATTATGTGGATTTTATATCTTCCTGCGGCAGTTCTCACCTTGATTCTTACACTGTGACAGTATTCAGGTATCAGCTGAAAAGAGTTTTATTGGTTTCTTTTATATAGGTGTTTTTACGAAAGGTTATGATATGCCGATAAATAATTCGAAACATCATAAACATTTAAAAACATTTGGCATCGTACTGATAGTTGTTATTATATTTATCCTGAGTTTTTTTAGGTGGCTGTTTTATGTTTCAAAACAGAATACGGTCAATACGTGGAAAAACTCCGTCACAAGGGTAGCGGGTGATGCGGAATACTACCTCATTATGCCTGTCCATGCCATACAGTTCACGGCTGTACAGGTGGAGAAGATGCTGGATAAAGATATGCCGGTTGAAACCATACAGGATTATCTCGTGCAGCAATCCGGAGTCTATTCAAATATAATTGAAAGCAACCATACCGGTATATATGGTTACTGTAAAGGAACATATCTGAATGGTTCGGGATGGGTGCCGGATGAGAGATATGCTCCAAGAGAACGTCCATGGTATATTGATGCCATAATTGCGAATGGAGAGGTTGCTTTTGTCCAGCCATACTACAATTTTCAGACGAAAACCATGATGATGTCAGTAAGCAAGATGCTCTCTGATGGTGAGAGCGTTGTATCCATGGACATATTTCTGGACGGACTTCAGGCTATGGTTGAGAAAATAAATGGGGCCGACAACATTGATTCCGTTATTGTTATGGCCGATGATGGATTTGTGGTGTCTCATTCAAATCCGGCCGAAATCGGAGTCAGGTACCTTGAGAGTAAAGATGAGTACAAGAAGAGCCTGGCAAAAAATGTTTTAAATTCGGATGAAAGCACCTTTTCTCTGAATGCGGCTGATAAGAAGACCATGGTCTTTTCGGAGAAGATCAACAATAACTGGTATGTGATTTTTATCCTGGATGAAAATAAACTGTTTGGATCTCTTCAGTTTATCTATCTCTTTTCTGCAGTGGCTCTTTTGGCTGCAATTATCTCGCTTTTGATGCTGTTCTATGTGTTCCATACAAAGTATATCGAAGCCGAGGAGCTGTCTCACGATATCCAGGCGGTGGCCAATATTTATGCCGCTGTGTACAGGATAAACATTAAAACAAATCACGCCAGACTCTTGAGAATCACCGGAAAGTTTGATCCTCTTATGGAGGGCGGAGTATATGATTATAACGGACCGCTTCCTGATCTGATTAAGCTTTTTGCAGCTGATCAGTCGAGAGATACACTCATAAACTTTCTTGACAAGAGCACCTATGAGGAACGCCTCAGAGAAAGCAATTCTCTTTCCCATGAGTTTTTGGATAAGAATGAAAGGTGGATAAGAGTACAGCTTATTGAGGTTGACAGAGATGATGATGGTAATCTCCTGCATGTCATGTGGGCGTTTGAGTCCATAGATGAAGACAGGAAACAGAGGGAGAGCCTTAAGCTTCTGGCTGAAACGGATGCCATGACGGGAATAAAGAACAGGAAGGGCGGAGAAGCCAGAATACGGGAGGCGATGGCTGAAGGAACCAAGGGAATGTTCATTCTTGTGGATGCGGATCATTTCAAATCTGTTAATGATGATTTCGGTCATGACGTGGGAGACAAGGTTATAATCACCATTGCAGATTGTCTGAGAAGAACATTCAGAGATTCGGATATAGTATTCCGTTTGGGGGGTGATGAGTTCGCGGCTTTTGCGCCAACTGTGGAAACCGAGGAAATCGGCAGACGTATCATCAGAAGACTTTATGACAACATTGAAATGGTGGATATTCCTGAGATGAAGGGCAGAAGGATAACCATAAGTGTCGGCGCAACTTTTTATCCCGCAGACAGAAATGATTCCTTTGATGCTATGTATCAGAGAGCGGATAAAGGAATGTATGAAAGTAAGAAGCAGGAAGGGAATGCCCTTTCGTTCAATAGGGGAGAATTGTAGGTTCTTAGATCAGGAATGGATTCTTTCCGGCCTGTCCCGTCATATAGATCCGATAGAAAGAAATTATTAGAAAAAGGATATATTTATATATACCCTCTTTATGAAATGCAAGGATTTGTTTCATAAAGAGGGTATTATTATGCGTTAATTCGCGGAGAACATCTGATATTGACTATTGATAAATGTTTAACCAATAGAAATAATCTATATTATATACAATGATTGCTACATAATTAACAGTAAACTGCCCATAATAGAATAAAAAATTGTACAATATTTATTTACAAATTGGTTTTTTAGTGGTTCAATCTTACTTAGACACTAAGATTTGATGTGATTTCTGCTTGAGAAATTACATTGGGAAGTAAGGAGGAGACACCATGAGTAGATTGAGCATTGTAACACAAAACAATGCTATGAAAACGGTGGAAGATCTTTATAAGGATCTTGAACGAAGGATAACAGCCAGTCAGCCCGGATTATGTCCGGTAGACCTGGCTGCATCTTTTTTGCACCTTTGCCACGCTCAGTCCTGTGGAAAGTGTGTTCCGTGCCGTATAGGATTAGGACAGCTGGAGCTGCTGATCGAATCCGTTCTTGACGGCACTGCCACTATGGAGACATTGAAAGTAATAGAACAGACTGCGGAAAGCATCTATTTTTCTGCGGATTGTGCCATAGGCTCAGAAGCGGCCAGAATGGTACTTAAGGGCATCAGAGGTTTCAGGGATGATTATGAAGAGCATGTTCTTCACGGACGCTGTTCGGGACACCAGGATCAGCCGGTTCCTTGTGTTTCACAGTGTCCTGCCCATGTGGACATACCGGGATATATTTCACTGATACATGAGGGAAGATATAATGATGCGGTTGCTCTTATCAGGAAGGATAATCCGTTCCCTGCAGTTTGCGGCATGATCTGTGAACATCCCTGTGAAGTTCGCTGCCGCAGGACTATGGTAGATGACCCTATCAATATTCGTGGATTGAAAAAGTTTGCCGTAGAGCATGAGGATGAGTTCAGAATAGGTGACAGGCAGCCTGCTACAGGAAAGAAGGTTGCGGTTGTGGGCGGAGGTCCGGCAGGACTTTCTGCAGCATATTATCTTTCTCTGATGGGACATGAAGTTGTGGTTTATGAGCAGAGAAAGAAGGCAGGAGGAATGCTCCGTTACGGTATTCCGGCATATCGACTCCCAAGAGAAGCCCTTGATGCAGAGATCGAATGCCTGAAGAAGAGCGGATTTACCATCAGGACTGATGTCAGCATCGGAAAGGATGTTTCCATTGCCGAACTCAGAGATCAGTATGATGCCATGTTTGTGGCCATAGGAGCCCATACCGACAAAAAGATCGGTATAGAGGGAGAGGACGCCAAGGGGGTTATTTCAGCGGTTGAGATGCTGCGAGCAATAGGAGATGATGATTATCCTGATTTCACAGGAATGGATATAGCTGTTGTTGGCGGCGGTAATGTCGCTATGGATGTTGCCCGTTCTGCCATCAGATGCAATGCAAAATCTGTAAAGATCCTTTACAGAAGAAGAATCAGCGATATGACTGCGCTTCCCGAGGAAGTTGAGGGAGCTATCGCTGACGGCTGTGAGGTGGTTGAGCTTCATGCACCTCTCCGTATAGAGAAAAATGAAGACGATACAGTAGCTGCTATATGGGTTCAGCCCCAGATAGTGGGACCTATCAGGGACGGAAGACCCAAGCCTGTTTCTGCCGATACAGAGGAAGTACGTATTCCCTGCGACAGAGTTCTCGTTGCCATCGGACAGGGTATAGATTCAATGAAGTTTGGTGAGTACGGTATTCCTGTTGAACGTGGTCATATCGATGCCTTTGATACCAGTGATATCCGTGACAAGGAAGGGGTATTTGCAGGCGGAGACTGTGTTACAGGTCCTGCAACTGTTATACGTGCCATTGCGGCAGGAAAAGTGGCAGCTGCGAACATAGATGAGTATCTTGGCTTCTTCCATGAGATAAAGTCAGACATTGACCTTCCTCCGGTTCGTTTTGATGATCATAAGCCCTGCGGAAGAGTCAATATGAAGGAGCGTTCACCTGAAGAAAGAAAGCATGACTTCAAGCTTATGGAATGTGGTATGTCTCATCAGGAGGCATGTCAGGAATCCGGCAGATGTCTGCATTGTGATCACTTCGGATACGGAATCTTCAAAGGAGGCAGAGAAGCAAAATGGTAAATGTTACGATAGACGGAATTAATATACAGGTTCCCGAAAAGACAACTATACTGGATGCTGCCTCTCAGGCAGGAGTCCATATTCCCACACTCTGTTTCATGAAGGAACTCAATGAAATAGGAGCATGCAGGGTTTGCGTCGTTGAAGTTGAGGGTTACGACAGACTGTTCACAGCCTGCAACAATACGGTAGCAGAAGGTATGGTGATCCATACAAATTCAAAGAAGGCGAGAGATGCGAGAAAGGTCAATGTCAAGCTCATCCTTTCCCAGCACAACACCAACTGTGCGGTTTGCGTCCGCAGCGGCAACTGTACTTTGCAGAAGGTTGCCAATGATCTTAATGTGCACAGCCTTCCTTACAAGAAACTGCTTCCCGAGAATCATGGAAGCCATAAGTTCCCGCTTATAAGAGATTATGACAAGTGTATCAAGTGCATGCGTTGTATACAGGTATGTGACAAGATTCAGAATACAAATATCTGGGATGTTGTTAATACAGGCTCCAGGGTGACTGTTGATGTTACCGGGGCTTATAATCTTGAGGATTCACAGTGTGCTCTTTGCGGACAGTGTATCACTCACTGTCCTGTAGGTGCCCTTCGCGAGCGTGATGATGTGGATCGTGTACTTGAAGCTGTGGAAGATCCCAACAAGATAACAGTTGTTCAGATAGCTCCATCCATTCGTGCGGCATGGGGAGAGCCTTTTGGACTGGATCCTGAATTTGCAACTGTTAAGCGTCTTGCGGCAGCCCTCAGAAGAGTTGGTGTTGACTATGTATTTGATACCAACTTTACAGCTGACCTGACCATCATGGAGGAGGGGTCTGAGTTTGTTGAAAAGCTCTCACATCCTGAAAAGAACAAATTCCCTATGTTCACTTCCTGCTGTCCGGGCTGGGTAAGATATGTGAAGGCACATTATCCCGAGTTTGTTGATCAGCTTTCCAGTGCCAAGTCTCCCCAGCAGATGTTCGGAGCTGTGGCTAAGAGCTATTTTGCGGAGAAGCTTAATGTTGATCCATCAAAGATCTTCTGCATATCCATCATGCCTTGTCTTGCCAAGAAGGCAGAGTGCGCATATCCGTCCATGGTTGATGCTCAGGGTGATCCTGAGGTTGACTGCTCACTTACAACCCGTGAGGTGAACCGGCTCATCCGTTCGGAACAGATCATTGTAAAGGATCTTCCGGAAGAAGAACTGGATATGCCATTCGGTATAGGCTCCGGCGCCGGCAACATCTTCGGAGCTACAGGCGGAGTTATGGAAGCTGCTCTCAGAAGCGCATACTATCTTGTGAATAAGAAGAATCCCGACCCCGATGCATTTAAGGCTGTACGAGGTATGGACGGATGGAAGGAAGCGGAGTTCGAGCTTGGCGGAAAGACTCTTAAGGTTGCGGTTACAAACGGTCTCGGCAATGCAAACAAGCTTCTTACCTACCTTAAGCAGGGCCGCGTAAAGTATGATTTTGTTGAAGTTATGGCCTGCCCCGGAGGCTGCGTAGGCGGCGGCGGACAGCCTATTCATGACGGTGTAGAGATGGCACCGGAAAGAGCTCCGATTCTCTACTCACAGGATAAGAGCATGAAACTTCGTTTTTCTCATGAGAATCCTTCTGTGGCAGAGGCTTACAGGGAATACTTTGAGGCACCTCTTTCGGAAAAGTCTCATCATCTTCTCCATACAGACCATCATGCATGGAAGATGCCCGGAGAAAAATAAAAATTTTACGGACCTCACACCGGAAGGTGCGGGGTCTTTTCTGTTGTCAGGCCGATGATGCCCGGCATTCACACATTCGTGTGCATAGAGCAGGAATCCTTACAGATTCCTTTGAAGCGCTCAAAGCCGCGTGGCTCCTTCGATTAAAAATCGAAGGCAGTTGTGATGCGGAACACTCATAACTCACTTCCTTTTGCCATGTAAAACGACTACGTTATTCGTATTCCGGTGGGTCATAATAGAAGAATGCAAAAGACCGTTGCGTATGCAACGAAAATGAAATAGAATAGGAACATTATGAAAAAAGAGATTACATATAAGGATATCCCGTTATTTGCCAATATCAAAGAGATGGATCTGAATCAGCTGTTTACCTGCCTTCGAAGTTATAAGCAGAAATACAAGCGGGGAGAGAATATCATAATGGAACAGGACAATGTCCAGTATATAGGAGTTGTACTGTCCGGTATGGTACACATGCTGAAGGATGATATCTGGGGAAACCAGACGCTTCTCGGGTTTATGGAGCCCGGAGAACTCATCGGAGAGAGCTTTGCCGTTCGGCGGTCAACGGAATCCTATGTCAGGTTTCAGGCTGTCAAGGATTCGGAAATCATATTTCTTGCGGCATCCAGTATCATACATAACTGTCCTAGACAATGCGGCTTTCATGCCCAGATAACCCAGAATATGTTTCAGCTTATGGGAGAGAAAACTGTACAGCTTATGGAGAAGATAGAGGTATCGTCCAAATCTTCCTTAAGAGATAAGATACTTGCCTATCTCTCTCTTATGTCCCAGAAACAGAATTCAAGATATATAGAGTCACCTCTTACAAGGACCGAGCTTGCGGAATATCTCTGTGCCAACAGAAGTGCCATGACCAGGGAGCTTGCGGCCATGAAGGAGGAAGGCATACTCGATTATGATAAAAATACCTACAATCTGAAAAAGTAAAGGAATACAAATGGATAAAAAGACTTTAAAGATCACCTACGGTGCCATGATTGTGGCTCTTTTCGGAGTGCTTCTTTTGATAAACAGGCAGACCGGAGGAATGTTCCAGGGTATACTGCTGTACATTCTTCCCATTCCCATGGTTGCCTATGGGGCAAGATACGGCTGGAAAGCAAGTATAGCGGCCTGGGCGGCTGCGACCTTCATAAGCATTTTCGTGAGTACCCCTACAACCATCATCTATGCAGCCTGTGAGGCATTTCTTGGTATGGTTCTGGGAACCTGTATTTATCACAAAAAGGATATGACCAGGTCTCTTCTTCTGATAATGTTTCTCTGCGTTATTTCGGAGCTTTTCAATGCTGTGATTATTACTGCCCTATCGGGTCAGAGTCTTTCCATGTATGTGAAAGAGATGCAGGAAGGCATGAATCAGTCTATGGAGCTGATGAGTAAATATATGGGCTCCGATCCGCGGATGGAGTCACAGATCTCCCTTATGAAATCCATGATGTCAGATGCCTTCATAGCAAGGATTCTTCTGGTGTCTATGGCTTTTGGAGGGGCTGTTCAGGGCTTTATCATATATGAAGTGAGCCTCCTTATACTGAGACGTCTTCATATCGCAGTTCCTAAGCCAAAGCCCGTTGCTCTCTATACACCGCCCTCATGGACGGCATACCTTGGGATAGTGACCTTTATGCTTTATAATTACACCTTTGCAAAGCCCTTTGAAAATGAAGTGGTTCAGAGCGTGGCGCAGGTTGCAGGTATAGTGGGAGTTATGTATCTGATGTGTTTCGGCGTCATAGCCGTAACTCTGCTGGTTCAGGTTTACATAACCAGGGTAAAGCTTGTGGTTGGTATCATGGGATTTCTGAGTCTTTTTATGATGCCTCAGTTGGTTCTCATACTGGGAATCTTTTATGTGGCAGGACAGCTTCACAGATTTCTGTTAAGGAAGCTGGGATATGAAGTGCAGGAATTGTCTGATAAACGAATGGGCTGATTTTTAATATAAAAAGATTTTTGGTGCAGATGCCGGTTTATAGACCCTCATCTGCACTTTTTATATTTAAAATGTCTTATTTGTTCCGATTTCTGATATAGTATATGTATAAGATGATGGTGGAACAGTTTCAAACCTGGGTTTGAAAAGCGCTTTTACACTGACATCTTATTATTACTTGGACGTAATGTATGGTTTCGTTCAAAAGGAGAGGCAGAGTATGGAATATAAGGTAATTACAATCAGCCGTAATTATGGAAGTCACGGACACGAACTTGCTCAGAAACTGAGTGACAGACTTGGGATACCGTATTACGACAGAGACTTTGTACGTAAGACGGCTGAAGAGAGCGGTTTTTCTCAGGAGCTTATAGATGAAGATGGTGAAAAGATAAAGATGGGAACAAAATTTCTCGAGATGCTGTCACCGGCTTCACTTAATTCAAGTCATGATGAAATATTTAAGGCACAGAGCAGAGTTGTACTGGAGCTCACGGCTTCACCCTGTATCATAGTGGGAAGATGTTCCAATTATATACTCAGGGAGGCAGGAATCCCCTCTTTTGATATATATCTTACAGCTGACAGTTCATGGCGTATTGATAACTCCCTGAATCACAAGGTAAAGAAGGAAGATGTTACAGAACAGTACTTAGTCAGGAAGGATAATGAGAGAAGCGATTATTACAAGCTCTATACAGGGCATCCCATGGGAATGGCTTCGGACTATACCATTTGTCTTGACGTGGGAAAGCTGGGGATGGACAAATGTGTAGATATCATCTGTGATCTTCTAGAGCAGCCTAAATAAAGACTTCCGTAGTGAATATACAGAGATTTGTGTTATAATACCCGTATTCTTGCATAAAACGCTGGAATATGGGTATTATTTTAATAAATATGCATCGTGCTGAATAAAATCAGAATCAGCCGGCTGCATCGTGACATAGGTTTTAACTAAATGCATAGCTGTTTGAAAGAAAAGAGGAGATGGCAATGAAAACAAAAATTTACATTGACGGACAAAGCGGCACCACAGGTCTTCAGATTTATGACCGTATCGGATCAAGAGAGGATTTGGATCTGCTCCGTATTCCTGAAGATAAACGTCATGATACAGAGGAACGTAAAAAGTATCTCAATGCTGCAGATATCGTGTTTCTTTGCCTGCCTGATGACGGAGCCAGAGAAGCGGTTTCGCTTATTGACAATGCTTCTGTCAGAGTTATTGATGCTTCAACAGCTCACAGAACAAATGATGACTGGGTGTATGGTTTTCCGGAGTTTTCAAAGGAGCAGAGGGAGGCTGTACGTACAGGTAAAAGGATCGCGAATCCGGGATGCCATGCCACAGGCTTTATTTCAGTGACTGCGCCTCTTGTACGCATGGGTATACTTCCAAAGGATTATCCTGTTACCTGCTATTCACTTACAGGCTATTCAGGCGGCGGAAAAAAGATGATACAGGATTATGAGACAGAAGGACGTTCAGAGCTTCTCAGCGCTCCCGGAATCTATGGACTGAATCTAAAGCACAAGCATATTCCCGAGATGCAGAAAATGACAGGTCTTTCTTACCCGCCTGTTTTTATGCCTGTAGTTGACGATTATTATAAAGGCATGGCAACCACTATCATGCTTCAGAACAGACTTCTTAAGGGTAATCCAACAGCAGAGAACATTTGTGAGAAACTGCAGGAGTACTATAAGGATGAGCATTTTGTGAAGGTGGTTCCTTTCGGTGAAAATGACAGTAAGCTTTATGCCAACAGGCTTGCGGGAACAAATGAGCTTCAGATCGTAGTGTGCGGATATGAGGATCAGACATCTGTTACGGCACTCTTTGATAATCTCGGAAAAGGTGCCAGCGGAGCAGCGGTTCAGAATATGAACATCATGCTGGGACTTCCTGAGGATACGGGACTTTAAAAGCCCAATCCATAACGAATGATGTACAGTGAAAAAAATACGATCACTTCCGGTTATGTCTGACGCTATGAAATATGTATGGCTTGAAGACTTCCCCGGAGTTTATTGTAGTGTAAAATAGTGTGAAATAATCGTTTTGCAAGTATATAATTGAGTTATGATTTTTCGTCAGGAGGAAATAATTATGCGTAGTGATTTAGTTAAGAAGGGTATAGAGCACACTCCTCATCGCTCACTTTTAAAGGCGGACGGACTTACGGACGAGCAGATGAGACGCCCTCTTATAGGTATCGTAAACTCCTTTACAGAGGTTGTTCCGGGGCATGAGCATCTTCAGCAGATTGCAAGAGCCGTAAAGGACGGAGTTCTGATGGCAGGGGGAACACCTCTTGAATTCAATACCATTGCCGTATGCGACGGTATCGCCATGGGACATGACGGCATGCACTTCTCACTGTCATCACGTGAGCTCATCACCGATACCATCGAGTGTATGGCCACAGGACATGCTCTTGATGCCCTTGTATTTATTCCTAACTGTGACAAGATCGTTCCGGGAATGCTTCTGGCTGCACTTCGTCTCAATCTTCCATGTGTATTTGTTTCCGGCGGACCGATGCTTTCACTTCATCAGCGTGACCTGAACACAGCTTTTGAGGCAGTGGGTGCCTACAAGGCGGGCCTTATGGATGAAGCAGGTGTTATGGATGTTGAGAACAGCTGCTGTCCGACCTGCGGTTCCTGCTCAGGTATGTTCACTGCAAACTCCATGAATTCACTTTGTGAGGTTCTCGGTATGGCACTTCCCGGAAACGGAACCATTCCGGCAGTTTATTCAGAGAGAATCCGTCTTGCAAAGACTGCCGGTATGCAGGTCATGAAGGTTCTGGAGCAGGATCTTCGCCCAAGAGACATTATCAAAGCGGAGACTATAGAAAATGCCATTACAGTGGATATGGCTCTCGGATGTTCAACCAATACAGCCCTTCATCTTATGGCTGTGGCACATGAGGCAGGTTTCCCCTTCGATCTTCACAAGATCAATGAGATTTCAGACAGAACACCAAATCTTTGTCACCTTGCGCCTGCGGGACATCACCATATGCAGGATCTCATGGAGGCCGGCGGTATCTATGCGGTTATTCATGAACTTGACGAGCATGGACTCATTCACAGAGATTGCAAGACCGTTCTCGGCGTGACTATAGGTGAGGCAACAAAGGGTGCAGTAAACAGAAATCCTGAGGTTATAAGACCTTTTGATAATCCATATCTTAAGGAAGGCGGACTTGCGGTTCTTTACGGAAATCTGGCACCTCACGGTTCAATCGTTAAGCGTTCGGCTGTTGCACCTGAGATGATGGTGAATGAGTGCACCGCAAGAGTATTTAACTCGGAAGAAGAAGCCATCGGTGCAATCTATGGCGGAAAGATCAAGGCAGGAGACTGTGTTGTCATCAGATATGAAGGCCCTGCAGGAGGTCCGGGAATGAGAGAAATGCTCAGTCCTACATCTGCTATCGCAGGCATGAAGCTTGATACAACAGTTGCCCTTGTAACAGACGGACGTTTCTCAGGAGCATCCCGCGGCGCTGCCATCGGACATGTTTCACCTGAGGCTCAGGCCGGTGGCCCTATCGCATATGTAAAGGATGGAGACAAGATAAAGATCGATATCCCTAACTATTCCATCCAGCTTCTGGTTTCCGATGAGGAGATGGAGGAGCGTAAGAAAACCATGCAGGTTCGCGAGCAGCGTAATCTGACAGGTTACCTGAGAAAATATGCAAAGCTTGTTCATTCTGCTGATACAGGAGCTATCGTAGAGTGATACTGAAAAAATAACATGTGATACTTCGGGGCAGACTTAGGTCTGCCCTCGTTGTTATGTTACAATGTACAAAGAATGATCAATCCGGTTTTGCAAGGAGGTAAGGTAATGAAGATTTTAGGCGCGATGCCGTTTACTGACGATGATAAAAAGTATCTTGAAAACATCGCGAAAGACTGCGAATTCGTGTATAAAAACAAGGAATCAGTGGGTGAAGATGATGTTCAGGACATAGATATTATTCTTGGCAATGTATCGCCGGATGTCATATCACGGGCACCTAAGCTCAGATGGCTTCAGACCAATTCCGCAGGGGTTGATGTTTACTGTAAGGATGGGATTCTCCGCCAGGATACTTTACTGACCAGTGCCTCCGGTGCCTACGATACGACGGTTTCCGAGTGGATGGTATCTGTATGCTTCATGCTGGCCCGTAAGGAAGACTTATATATGCGTAATCAGGTAGAAAAGCTTTGGAAGCATGAGGGCAAAGTAGTGTCTATAGAAGATTCGGTGACGCTGGTGCTGGGGCTTGGTTCCATAGGTAAGCATTATGCGAAAAAGATGCATGCCCTGGGAAGCTATGTAATCGGTGTAACGAAAAACCGGCATAGTGAAAAACCGGACTTCGTTGATGAACTTTCAACCGTTGAGAATCTTGATGAGCTGCTGCCAAGGGCCGACTATGTTGCAATGGTGCTTCCGGGAACGGCGGAAAATGTTCACATCATAGATGCTGAACGTCTTAAGCTGATGAAGCCCACTGCTTTCATAATCAATGCAGGCCGCGGTAATGCTATAGACGGCGTGGCACTTAATGCCGCACTCAGGAACGGAAGTATAGGCGGCGCAGCCCTTGATGTTACGGATCCTGAACCGCTTCCTGAGACAGATCCTTTGTGGGATGCCCCAAGATGCATCATTACCCCGCACATTGCCGGACAGTTCTATCTCAAAAAGACCTTCGAGAATATCGTGAAGATCACAGGAGAAAATCTTGAAAAGTATCTGTCCGGAGACATAGAGGGGATGAGAAACAAAGTGGATCACAAAAAGGGATACTAATAAGAAGTTAAGTATAAATCTTCCAACATATCTTTATTGCTAAGTAACGTGAAGAAAATGCAAGGGATGGGTGACTGGGCTTGCGAGTTGAAAGAACAGACT
Source organism: Oribacterium sp. P6A1 (assembly GCF_000702885.1). Classification (GTDB taxonomy): domain Bacteria; phylum Bacillota; class Clostridia; order Lachnospirales; family Lachnospiraceae; genus Oribacterium. The sequence continues at coordinate 143,593 of NZ_JNKO01000002.1, forward strand.
GATTGCTATGTACGAACCGGATGCACTTTTGTGCAGCCGGAGCGAACATAGCAAGAAGGATGTACTTTCAATCTCGTGGGCCGTCACCCGCCCCTTGCATTTTCTGTACTATTTCAAATTATATTCGTTGAACCTCAGATCTCAGCCGCAGCATTCTCTCCGGCAACCTTACCATAGTACATAGCCATGGAGTGGCTCACGCCCTTAAGACCGATAGGATATTCCATTCCGAAACGTCCGCCCTGCATGTTTCCGGCAACATAAAGACCCTTGATGATCTCTCCGCAAACCTGACGGCCCATTTCATCAGTCACCTCTGTAAAGGTGTGGCAGTCCTCATCGGATTCAAGACCTCCGATGCAAACAAGCATAATGGCTGTTGTGAACTGGTCTGCATAGAAAGGAGCTGTATCTACAGGCATGAGACGGCTTGGAACCTTGTGGAAATCCTCGTCATAGCCTGCGGCTGCAAGCTCGTTATATCTCTTGATTGACAGAAGTGCCTGCTTCTGGGCAGCTGTATCGTCAGGATATACCTTTTCAACCAGCTCTTCCAGGGTATCAGCCTTCAGGCATCTGCCGTCCTGAACAGCCGCTTCAAGCTGATAAGGACTCTTCCAGTTACGGTAGGTCTGGTTGTTCTTTGGAGCTTCGTCTATGGAAGCATAGTCCTCAAAGTAGCATGCTCCTCCGTGAGCCGCCGGCATATGTGTAACCTGCTCTGGCCAGTTTGCATCAAAGAACTGCCAGCTCTGCATAAGTCTTGTCTGCTCAATCTGATTTTCAAGCTGCTGTCCCGGAAGATCCTCGCACATGAAACGCCTGCCGTCCATATCAAGGTTCAGGAAGCCGGCATTACCCATGACACCTACGCCGGAAAGATCGGCTCCGCCGCCCATATGGTGAATCATAGGGGCATTGTAGCCCATGATCTTTGCGCCTGCCCATGCGCCCATTCTGAGACCGTCACCCTGGTTTGTAGGTACACCGTTTACGTCAAAGGAGGTGAAGAGTCTGTTGTTTGCGTGGGTCTTCATTACATCCGGAGCAAAGTGCTTCATTGCAGCATCATTGGAACCGTAATCGCCGGTAGAAAGGATTACACCCTTCTTTGCGGTTATCTTCAGGTACTTGCCCTTGTCTGAAGACTGAGGGTCGTCATTTAATGCATATACACCCACGCATTTTCCGTTTTCCATGATGAGCTTTCTTCCGAAGTGACCGAAGTAAGCCTCAACTTTGCCTGTTGCCAGAGCCTTTTCCCAGTTTGCATTGAAGGTGGCAGACTGATTGGGAAGGAATTCAACCGAAGTCGGGTAGCATGGGAAACGCTCTTCCTTCCAGTTGTATACATGCTCCTTTCCGTTTTCATCCTTGTAGGATGGAAGAGGACGGAAGATGGGAACCATGAAATCATCTGCATTCTCATCTTCGATAGCCTGTCTTGTCTCATCGGCTATGAAGAGATGGTCATCAGCGTCGGTCCACCAGTCAAAAGCTTCACCGATGTTGTCGGCCCACTTCTTTGCTATGCTTCTCTTTACACGATATGAAGATTCATTAACATGAGAGTCGATGATCTCATCAACTTCCTCTCTTGTTAATGCTCTCTCCGGCCAGCAGGCGTTAAGCTTTGGACTGTTGATAACCGCATATTCGCCTGAACGGCAGCAAGGGGACGCTGCACCGTCTATTCCGATTACAGAGGCGTCTTTTTCGGCTGCAGCTCTTGCTGCGGCAACGCCGGCTACACCCAGACCTACAACCACAACATCAGCTTCAACTTCGGAATAGATATCACTGTCCTTGATATCAGGTTCTTCTCCGAGCCACTCATCCTGAGAGCTTCCTGAAGCAGCTGCTCCTGAAGCTGCCTGTAACTCGCCCTTTGCCTGGGCTATACAATTTGCGGCAGCCTTCTTTACTGCATTTGATGTTACAGTTGCGCCTGATACTGCATCCACCTCTGCACTCTGGGCATCAAGAATGGCTTTGGACAAAGGTTCAGGAGTTGCTGTTCCGAGACCCTCCGTTTCACCTGCAGCATCAATGACCACATCGGTTATACTGCTTTCATCAAAGGTCATGGTGACAGTTACATCACTCTGCAGCCCCTTTTCTACTGCGGTATATGTTCCCGGTGTATAAAGTGATTTTGTAACTGCTTCTGTGGCAGCGGCAGACTGTGATGTCTCTGCAGCAGCAGTTGTAGCCTCAGGTACATTGGAGTTACAACCTGTAAGGGTTCCTACCACGGCACCGGCTGTTAATGTTACAGCACCTGCTGCGGTGCCTCTGAGAAAGTCTCTTCTGGAAATCAGTTTAGCCATTTTTCCTCCTTGGGGACCTCAAAATGAGTCCGATAATTATTAACACATACTAAATAGATTAAGCCAAATCTTTGGCATATATTTAACAATATTTTCCCACAGCTTTTCTTGTTTGTATATTTCAGTTGTGTTAATGTGTATTCAGGTTTACTTAACACCGGAGGCGATATGTACAGCACACAGATAAAGACATTTCTCGAGGTATGTGAAAAGGGTAGTTTTAACAAAGCGGCGGCGGAACTATACATTACCCCAAGCGCGGTTCTTCAGCAGATAAATTCTCTGGAAAAAAGACTTTCCGTACATCTCATGGTGAGGAACAGAGGAGGGGTGGAGCTGACCCCGGCAGGAGAATACCTGTATAAAGAAGCCACAGCATGGATAAGACAGGGGGATGCCATACTTGAGGAAGTGCGTTACATCGCTGAACAGGAGAGTACCATATACATAGGCACTTCACTTCTTGAAAAGTGCAGGCTTCTGTATGAGCTGTGGATGCTGTATTCCTCCCAGAATGATAGTGTAAAGATTAATATGGTTTCCATAGATGCAGACCATCACATACCATCCCAGACGGATATGGTGGAAAGTATCAACAGCGGTGTTCCCTGGATGAAGGAATGGGAATTTATAAAGATCTGTGATGTGCCCTTTGGAATTGCTGCTTCGGAACGTAATCCTTTTTCCAGGAGGGAGCGACTGTCACCGGAGGAACTTCGCGGGGAAACAGTCATATGTTTCAGAGATGATGGATCGGAAACCATTCAGGACGTATTTGGCTGTTTGAAAGCCCATGAAGTAAAGCTGGATATACATGAGTATCCCAGCAATGCACTTCTTTGGGGGAGCGGCTTTAAGGATCAGCTGCTACTGGTGCCTATGTGCTGGAACGATATACTTCCCGGCATGAAGCTGATTCCGTGTACATGGGATTATGATCTTCCCTACGGGATATTTTACAGGAAGAATGCTTCAGAAACGGTACGTAGTTTTCTTTCCTTTATTCGTAAGACCTACGAAGACGGCAACGAGCAGGGTATAGTGCCGGTACTGAACTAGTAAGGACGTATAACAATCGAGTAGGGAAATTACGCCCTACTCGATTTCACGTTGGCCTTCACATGTGCTATTGTACAAGCACAACGCACGCGTGAAGGCCTTATCGCGAATAAAAAAGCGTAGCAGCCATAAAACTGCTACGCTTTAAAAGATTAATTTTGGTGGTTCGGTACACAAGACCGAACTTTTTTTTTCGCGATCAGGGGACACCGAATCACATGAAAAATAGGTTTAAGCATTTGCAGCTGCAGTGTTCTCGGCAACTGTTTCAGCGGTTGTTTCTGCCGTAGTCTCTGTTACGTCATTTGCATGAAGGTAGTTCTGACTTGCTGCATACTCACGAAGGGCCTGAACCCAGATGACATAAGCGTCGGCATTCTGGTGAATGTACTCGTCTGTGCAGTACTTTGGATCAAGGTTTCCGTTTGCATCTGCAAGGCGGTTAGCGATGTCGATGTAGCCGTAGCCCTTTTCAGTGCAAAGCTCCTGAAGAGAAGTGTTGAGCTTACGGACTGTGTCATTATCAAAAGCCCAGCTCTTGATGCCGGAAAGCTTTGTCTGAGCAGCAGGATAGATGTAGGTGGTGCTTATGATGGTTATGTCTGCAGCAGGATTTGCAGTTGCGATGCTGCTTATAAGTGACTTGTAGTTTGCAAGAACCTCGCTTGGACGTCCCTTGATGTCGTTGAGACCAAGTGAGAGATATACATGCTTTGCGCCCACAAGAGAAACAAGCTCATAAGCATAATGCTGTGCTCCTCCATACCAGAGATGGTTTACGCCTTCTGTGCCGATAGGCTGGATCTCATCATGGATGCTGTAACGGGCCTGAGTCTGGAAATTGATGTTTGCAAGTAAAGGATTCTGATTGCGGGCTATGCAATATCTCTTGAAACCGTCTGCAACGGAATCTCCTATGAGGATGGAATCCTTATAGAAATCAACTACGCGCTGATCCTCTGTAGCGTTCAGAACAGGGTCGGCCGAAAGATCTGAAGCCGCTGAGCTGTTGGAAGCTTCGGCTGAAGATTCTGCAGCGGCTTCTGCTGAGGCTTCAGTTACAGCGTTTGTCTCTGCTGCAACAGCGGCAGTTTCTGATGGTACGGAAGGACCATCTGCAAGTGATACGATTCCTGATGTGATGATCATGGATGCTGCAGCAGCTATAAGAGCTGCTTTACTAAAAGTTTTTTTCATATCTATTCTCCTTTAGACCACAGAAAAAACAGGTTATTCTGCGGGGTCTATCACTGTTTATGCCATTCCCAGTTTCTTAAGCCCGTATTCCTTGAGGGCTGCTGTCCAGATGTCGTATGCCAGGTCGTTCTGGTGGATGTATTCATCTGAGCTGTAAACAGGATTCAGATCGCCATTTTCGTCTTTGAGACGGTCGGCAACATTGATGAAGTTCCATCCGTTAGCTATACATACCTGCTCCATGGTAGTGTTGAACTTTTTGACATTGGGACTGGTCATGGTTCCGTAATACTTGCCGGGATAAATGTAAGTGGCGCTGATAACTGTGATATCAACTCCGGGATTTACGGCAATGATCTGGTTTATGAGCTTCTGATAATCCTCGATAACGCTGGGATACTGAACCTCTGTAGTGCCGAAGGACAGGAATACATGCTTTGCACCCATGAGCTGTACGGAATCCCATACAAAGCGCTGCTGGCCTCTGTAGAAAGGATGGCGGCTGGTGGCGCTGATGGTTTCAAAGGCACCTTCTATATAGTAGCCGTTAGCTGTCAGGGACTGGAAGTTCTTGAGAACAGGATCCTCTGTGTGCTTTTTGGTGTAAAGAGCAAAGCCGTTTCCGATGGAATTTCCGATTATTACGGAGTTTTGGAATAGTTCGTCAAGAGCGGTGTTCTGAGAATCTGTCAGGGCAGATGTATCAATGGCGGATACAGGACCGATAACGATGGCACCTGTCTGAGCTGTGTATGTTCCGAGAGCTGCCTGAACCGCCTGTAAGGACTCCAGGGTTGAAGCTGCAGCTTCGTTTTCAGTGGTTTCCGGGGTGGCAGAAGCATCTGTACTGCCCGGCATCGGGCCGAAAGAAGAATTGTAGCTGCTTAAGTCGATACCCTGTGCGCCTGTTGATGCGGCAAGGGCAGGAAAAACTCCTGTGCCTGTTACAAGAGCTGCGCTCAAAGCAAGGGTGGCAAGTTTTTTCATACGTCTCATAAAAAAGACCTCTTTATTCTTTCAATAAATTTACATGCATCATTTTAGCACAAGAAAAGTATATGGATTATAAAATCAACTGTCACAACGATTACAAATTACTGACGTGGCGGGGGAATCCGGTGGAAACGGTATTAGCTGCCCGGAATCAGCGACATGGTTTTATAATAAAAAAACCGGAACCAAAAGACCGAAGTCTCCGGATTCCGATTTCAAATCAAGCAGCTAACGGGAATCGAACCCGCCTCCTCGGCTTGGGAAGCCGATGTACTACCGATATACTATAGCTGCAACAATCACATGTCCTAAATTTTACTCTTAATTTTTATCAAGTCAACATGGATTTTATGTACTTTACATATAACGATCAAAATCCCGCTTACTTTTTATTCTTCCATTTTGTGTTGAAAAAATGAAAATATGAGTAAACCGCAATCACGCATATTACAAGGTTTATATAAAAATTGTCCGTATATCTGTATATGAGAGTTGCGATAAGAATACAGGTCACTATGATGAAGATATTCCGGTTTCTGTTAAGGGAATTTCTGATTTTCTGAAGATCCATTATTTCGTACCTTTCTTTCGGCTTCCCGTATTTTTACGGTCTTTTGATTTCTTCTCTGACTTATCACTCCGGCCATTAAAAAGAGCTTTCTTTTGAAATTCGGGTTTGACTTTCTTTGGGGTCTTTTTTCCGGCAACAGGCTTTTTTCGTACGGAGTAGCCGAAGCTTCCCAGCTTTTCTCCCAGGGACATATAATCTCCATGGGAATATGCCACAAGACCTACCTGATCCATGTGGAAGGCGTCCTTTTCATCTATGTACCGGTCGTCTACCTGAACAGCCACAACCTCTGCAAGGAACATATCATGAGTTCCGAGAGGAAGCACTTTGGTGACTCTGCATTCTATGGATACAGGAGCTTCTTCAATGGTGGGGGCGGAGACCACGGAAGCCTTTCCCTCATGAAGGCCCATCTCTTTCCATTTGTCCACCTTGGCAACGCTGCGGACTCCGCAGTAGTCCAATGCTTTCACCAGCTTTTCATCCGGAAGGTTTATTACAAACTCTCCTGATTCAACAAGCATCGGGTAGCTGCCTCTGTTCTTTCGTACAGAAATGTAAGCCATAGGCGGATCGGAACAGATGGTTCCGGTCCATGCAACAGTAATAATGTTTGTCTTTCCTGATTTATCTTTGAGGCTGACCATAACAGCCGGTACGGGATATATGAAATTACCCGGTTTTTTAAATGCTATCTTTGCCATAATTCTTCCAAATAATAAGTATGTTTCTGAATCAAGATTAATCTAATCTTGAAGCTATCATACGTCAAGCATATTAAAGCATTATCTGTATAAATACTTAACTGGACATAAAGCTTAGGCAGTAATAAGATTATTTCAGACGTATTTTTCAGGGTATTGCAAGACGAGGTTGAAAATCCGGCATGTACCGTCAGTTTTTGAGAATCATTCTCAGAACGGCGTTCTCAGATTTAGGAGGGAAAATATGAGAAATCATCGGATCATAGCGGCAATTCTGACTTTTACCGTATCCGTATGCCCATTGTCTTATTCTCATGCAGAGACATTGACAAACAGCGCGGATACAACAGCACTTTCATCATCCGTGGGCCCCACAGTGGGAACATATTCCGACGGAGCATCATCAGTTCCTGAAACCACAGGGGGTTCAAATTATCCGGCGGCTTTAGAAACAGCAGAGGAAACTGTTCAGGAAACAAAATCCTATGAAGAGATTCTGCTGGAGCAGCAGGCTCTTGAACAGGCCAGGCTTGCGGCTCTTGCCATGCATGCAGCGGATATCGGAAATTACTATAAGGATTCTGTGCTTATAGGCGATTCCGTGGCCATGGGATTTTCTCTTTATGCAGCAAGAAATGCCACCGCCCCGATTTTCCAGAATCTTAAATTTCTCACCAGAGGAAGCTATTCTGTTCATAATGCTTTTTCCAAGATTACAAGCAAATCCACGCACCCTATCTACGGGGGAGAGCAGCATTACATCTGGGATTCCATCAAGCTTGTCAATGCAAAGCACGTTTACTCTTTCTTCGGTCTGAACGATCTTTATGACGGAGTTGATTACACAGTTCAGAAATATCTGCAGCTTTTGGACAAGATCAAAACTGAAAATCCTGATGTGGATTTCACCATAGTAAGTACCACGCCTATGTATAAAGGTTCGGAAAAGAAGAATCTTAACAATGCAAATATTCGTGCCCTCAATGAACAGATGAAGGCATTGGCTGCTGTGAACGGCTGGGGATTCATAGATGTGGCTACACCTCTCACGGATTCAACAGGATATCTTGCTCCGAAATACTGCAGTGATAAGTATGTTCATCAGACCAATTCGGCTTATGCGGTATGGCAGCAGACTTTCGAGCAGTATGCAGAGCAGCATCTTAAGGATGGGGAGAATGAGGAAGAGATAAAAGAGACAAGGGTGGAAGAGTCGGCTCCTGATGCTATACGACCCACAGAGGCAGCATCTGCATATTGATGGGGACATCTGGAATAATAGGCTCAGAAGACGGTCTTCAACAGCAAAGAATATTGAAGTTTTAAGATTTTCTCTATATAATGGTGCAAGAGTTCAAATAAAGTAACACCCGGAGGCAGGGGCCGATGGGTTATGCAGAAACATAAACTAGAGGGAGAATGGTTATGAGAAAGAACATTATCTGTACTACGGCTGCTGTACTTGCAGCATCAGCTCTGATTCTTAACGGATGCGGAGGAAGCTCTTCAGCTCAGGCTGTAACTACAGCTGCTGCAGAGACAACTGCAGCTGCCGAGGAAACAACAGCCGAAAAGGAGACAACAACTGCTGCAGAGACAACTACAGCCGAAAAGGAGACAACAACTGCTGCCGCAGAAGAGACAACAGCCGCTGCAGAGGAGTCATCTGAAGAAGAGACAACCAAGGAAGAGGAAACCACCAAGGAGTCCAAAGAAGAGACCACGACTGCTGAAGAAACAACAACTGCCGCAGAGACAACTACAGCCGCTGAAACAACAGCTGCAGAGACAACAGCTGCCCAGTCAGCCGGCATTGATCCCAGCGCTATCTACAGCAAGGTTACAGGACTTCTTCCGGGTATGATCACAGTTGATGCAAACTACATCTCAAACTACTATGGAATTGATGCTTCACAGCTTGAGGGTTATGTATTTGCCATGGCTGAGGATGTAACCAAGGCTGATACAGTTGCTATACTTAAGGCTAAGGATGCTGCTTCTGTTGCAGCTCTCGCAGGACAGCTCAGCGCTGTTCAGCAGCAGAAGGCTCAGGAACTTCAGGACTATATGCCTGAGCAGTATCAGATCGTAGCAGCAAGTGCCGTAAAGACAATCGGCAACTATGTATATCTGGTTATGTCATCAAACGGAGCTGCTATCGAGCAGACCATCGCAGCGAGCGTAGGCTGATAGGGAGAACTTAAAGAGCTTTGGTTAATACAAGGCTTTGGAAGACATTACAATAAAATGAATCATTATTATGGCAGGTGCAGGAATCGCACCTGCCATTTTTTTCACGATTTGCCATAAGGCGGAATTGAGTATTCCGGACAGGGAGTATTCTTTATATTTCCCTTATACATATTGCCATCCAAAGGCATTTGATTGTAATATATGAGAGTTGCGGACAGTGTATCCTGCCATCAAGACAGGGATGCTTCGGTTCGAATCAAGTCTACACAAACGGAGTTAATTTATGGTTTTCAGTAGTATTCCATTTTTGTTTTTCTTCCTTCCTCTGTGCCTGATACTTTACTATATGGTACCCTTCAAAGTGAAGAATTATGTGCTTCTTTTATTCTCGCTGGTTTTCTATGCATGGGGCGAGCCTATTTACATTCTGCTCATGCTTTTTGAGACATTATCCGACTATACCCTCGGAAGATTAATGCATAAGGCGGGGGATAACACAGGACTTCGCAGGCTCTGCCTCGCCCTTTCGGTGATCATCGACCTGTCTGTTCTCGGATTTTTCAAATATGCGGATTTCCTTATAGAGTCTCTTAATGCAGCTTTAGGAACAGCCATCACGCCTTTTGGTCTGGGGCTTCCTATAGGAATCAGTTTTTTCACTTTCCAGACCATGAGCTACACCATCGATCTCTATAAAAGAGAGGTTAAGGTTGAGAAGAATTATTTCTATTATCTGACATATGTATCCATGTTCCCGCAGCTTATCGCAGGACCTATCGTAAGATTTTCAACTGTCAATGAAGAGCTTCATGACAGAAAGATTGATTTCGAAGGATTTATACAGGGAGGTCTCAGATTCCTTCAGGGCCTCTTCAAGAAAGTACTTCTTGCCAATACCATCGGTTCCTTGTGGGAGGTGATCAAGGCGGGAGCATTTGCATCCGCAGGAGAACTTAGCGTTGTCAGCGCATGGCTTGGGGCAATATGCTTTACACTTCAGCTTTATTTCGATTTCAGTGCCTACAGTGATATGGCCATAGGCATGGGAAGGATGCTGGGTTTCCATTATCTTGAAAACTTTAATTATCCTTTGAGTGCGGTTTCCGTAACAGACTTCTGGAGACGCTGGCATATTTCATTAAGTACATGGTTCCGTGACTATGTTTACATTCCTCTTGGAGGTAATCGTCACGGGGAGCTGAAACAGCTGAGAAACATGTTTGTTGTATGGTTCCTGACAGGTCTATGGCACGGGGCGGCATGGAACTTTATACTGTGGGGACTTTTTTACGGAGTGCTGCTGGCACTTGAAAAGAATGTGTGGGGCAGGTTCCTTAAAAAGCTTCCGGCTTTCCTTCAGCACCTTTATGCCATGTTTATTTATGTGACAGGATTTATCATATTTGTATTTGATGATATGGGACAGCTGGGACATTATCTCGGAATCATGTTCGGTATGTCGGGAGCTCCTTTGTTCAATGCTGATTTTATATGGTATCTCAGAAACAATTTAATTCTGCTTATTCTGGGATGCATGATTTCGTTCCCGGTATATCCGTGGCTCAGAGGAAAGATAAGAAGTGTGGCAAAGGGAAACGGCAGGGCAGGCCTTTCCGAAATGATCACGAGGGAGACATTTATTACCATCATTAGATCGTCTTTCTACATTATTCTGTTTTTCCTGACCACGGCTTATCTTGTGAATGATACATATAATCCATTCCTTTATTTCAGATTCTGATGAGCCATGGGAATTATTTTTAAATAATCGTAAGGGCTTATGATGATCAGGGAAATTAAGACATTAACATCTGATAATTGGAGTTTATGATGCAAAACGAATCAAATAAAAAAGAAGACTATCTTCTGGCAGGTGTCCGGAATGTGGGTAATATCATTATCGTAATGACAGTTACTTTGGCCATACTTGTTTTCGGAGTCTGGTTTATGCTCTCACCTAAGAGAGAATTCAGTGAGAGCGAGAACAGACAGCTTGCACTGTGGCCGACCTACACTTTTCAGTCTCTGAAGGACGGTTCATACATGAGCGGTATACAGAGGTATCTGTCGGATCACTTCCCTGTTAGAGATCAGTTTATGACATTAAAGACAAAATCCGAGATAATGATGGGTAAGCAGGAAATCAACAACATCTATGTCGCAAAGGACGGTTTTCTCATTGAGGCTTATGATGAGCCAAAGCAGAACGAAAAGATCATAAATCAATTCGGAAAGCTTTATCAGAACATAACTACTGATGCAAGGAATAACATAAAGCTCATGCTTGTGCCGACGGCTGTGACTGTTTACAATGACAAGCTTCCCGCAGGTGCTCCGGATAAAGGTAACCTTTTGCAGCTTGAGACCATTGAAAAGCTCCGTGAGGCACTTCCCGGGTTAAAGTTTATCGATTGCTATGACGGGCTTCTTGAGGCTGCCCGGGCCGAAAAGAATGCTTCCGGATTTACCCCGCTTTACTATCGCACAGATCATCACTGGACAACCTATGGCGCGTATGTTTCGTACAGAGAGTACTGCAAGGCCGAAGGCATTGAACCTCTTCCCGAGTCGGCTTTTACAAAGACGGTAGTTACAGACAGCTTCCGTGGAACGGTTTATTCGAAACTAAACGATACTACTGTTCCCGGGGAGGAGATAACCATTTATGAGAATCCGGACAATGCTTTAACCGTGGATTACACTGACTCACATGAGGTTACGGATACGCTTTATAACAGGGAGTATCTTGAGAAAAAGGACAAGTATTCCATGTTTCTCAATAACCTCCATCCTCTTATTGAGATTACAAATGAGACTGCGGATTCCGATAAGGTTATGGTGCTCATCAAGGACAGTTACGCAAATTCCATTGTGCCCTTCCTTGTAAACCACTACAAAAAGATTTATGTGTTCGATACCCGTTACTACCGTTTCGGACCTGCTTCATTTATCAATCAGCATCCGGAGGTTACGGATGTGCTTATACTGTACAATATGAACACCATCGATACAGATCTGGGAATAGGCGGTATATTCTAAGATTTTGAGAAGGGCTGAAGGTAACGATACAGCCTGATGATAAAAACCAAAGAGCCTGTGGCATCCATTTGAAAACGGATGCCACAGGCTCTTTGGTTTTTTAGATATTTACGCTGACATTTGGTCAAAACCGTTCATCCAGCTTATTTACAATATATCGAAGGCATCCGTCCTCAAACACGTTATCGAGACCGGCCTTCTTCATGAGTCCGTTGTAGAAGTCTGAAGCTGAAAGCCTGCAGAGTTTAAGGTAGCTTTCCCATGCCTCACGGTAGTCTTTATCCATGCGGACCTTGTACTGGAGTGCATTGGCACCCGCGATGCAGTAGTCAATGTAGTAGAGCGGGCTGTCATAGATATGGTGCTGCCGCTGCCAGTATCCGCCTTGCTCAAAGTAGTCATTACCTGTGTAGTCAAGGTGAGGCTTGTACTGACGCTCAAGGTCTCGCCATACCTCGTTTCGTGCCTTTGGTGTAAGACCCGGGTTTGAGTAAACGATGTCCTGATATTCATCCACCATGGTGCCGTAAGGGATGAACATGACCGCATCCATGAAATGCATTTTGATGTAGTCATCTGAACGATTGCCGAAAATCAGAGGCATCCATGGCTCTGTAAAGAACTCCATAGACATAGAGTGGGTTTCCGCGATTTCCATGGTGATGTCATTATGCTCGATTACGGGATCTCCGGCGGTGATGTAGCCCTGGAAGGCGTGGCCGCATTCGTGGGTTATGACATCAGCATCTCCGGAGGTTCCGTTGAAGTTGGCAAATACGAAAGGAGCCTGATAGTCAGGGAGCATGGTCATATAACCGCCTGTCTTTTTGTTCTTTCTTCCCAGGACATCAAAGAGCTCAGAGTCGCACATGAAGTTAATGAATCTTCCGGTTTCCGGTGAGAGTTCATTGTACATTTTACGTCCGGCTAAAAGGATCTCCTCAGGGGTACCTATAGGAGCCGGGTTTCCGTTTGTAAAATAAACGCCTTCGTCTATGTAGCTAAGTCTGCTGAGCTTGAGCTGCCGGCGGCGCATATCGTGAAGCTTCTCTGCGAAAGGAACAAAATCACGCTTTACCTGTTTGCGGAACTCTTCTACATCGGAGCGGCCAAAGCTGTTTCGGTTCATTCTTGCGTAACCGAGAGGAAGGTAGTTCTCATGGCCCATGAGTTCGCCCTGTTCTGTACGGTTCTTTACAAGTTTGTCATAGAAGTCGTCAAGTTCTTCTTTGTGGGCTACAAAGAATTCACTGAACTTTTCCCATGCTTCCTTTCTTGTATTTCTGTCCTGATTATGGAGGTATGGATTCATGAGACTTAAGTTCAGTTCCTCACCGTTCCAAGGGATGCGTGCACTTGCAAGAAGCTTGTTGTATTCGGTCTGCAGTTTGTTTTCCTCCTGCATGAGGGGGATGAGCTTTTCGTCCACAGACTTCATGGCAAGTTCAATATTTTTGAAGGCCACCTTGCCTATTCGCTCTTCAAGATAAGGCCTGAACCTGGAATTAAAAAGCTTCTTCCTGTAGGAAACCACCAGATTCTGGAATACAGGCATGTTCTCGTCAAAATACTGCTGTTCTTCAAGAAGGGCCTCGTCTGACATGTCTATGTCTGAACGGATCATGGCTATCTGCGACTCTGTCATAACATGGTTGTAAATTTTGTAAAATTCTTCGTGGACAGCGAACTGTTCTTCGCCGGAAGAGGCTTTGTCGAAACGCTCCTCCAGTTCCTTAAAGTCCTTTGTGAGTCCGGTGAAATCTATACGCTCGTAGGGCATTTCCGAAAATCTCATTGATTATCTCCTTTCCGTTCTTTTTGAAAGAATAAGATTGCCTCGTCCGGAGGGCGAGGCAATCAATGATTATCATTATATATATTGTTACGTTGTCTGCAATACATTTTTGTACTGCTGAAAAGTTTCCTTTGAATCATCAATTCGGTGCAGCCGCCTGTATGGCATCTGACTGAACATCGCCTCCGGCCCCCGGATTCTGACCTACAGCCATCCATGCTGCGGTCTCTGAAACCTTTTGGGCCTCCTGGGCACTCGTAGGTACATAAGTGTCATCCTCCTCAGTGGGGGCTTCTATCACGTCGGCTTCGGTGGCTTCCGTTGCCGCTGCTGCCGTTTCTGTGGCTGAGGTTTCGGCTTCAGTGGCAGCCTTCGTGGTGCTCTGTTCGGATTTCCTGGTTTCCGAAGCGGTCTCCTTTGAGGCGGCTTTGGTGCTTGTTTCGGAAGATTTGGAAGAAGACTTTTCACTTGATTCCGAAACCGTTGATGAAGCTGAAGTGGTGCCTGCAGCAGCTGTCTCTGCATTAGTTGCATCAGGCGGAGCTGCATAAGGGAAAGAGGAATACTGCTTTCCGTTTCCTCCGTGGACCTCAGCATTATGGAAGGCAATAAGCTCCGAAACTGTTACCAGCTGATAGCCCTGCTCATAAAGCCATGGGATAACCTCCTCAGAGGCTGCCTGAGTGGCGGAGTAGAGCTCGTGCATAAGGACAACGTCTCCGTCCTTTATCTGAGATTCGATGATATCAACGGTACTCTGTGCATTCTTTGTCTTCCAGTCGATGGTGTCAATGGACCAGAAAATCATGGGCTGGGTCACGGCGCTTCGTACAGCGTCGGTGATGATTCCTCCCGGAAGCCGCACAAGAGCCGGTGATACACCGGTGACTTCGAGGATCTTTGCATTGGTCTTTTCAAACTCTTCCCTGATATAGTCGGTGGACTTTTTGGAAAGTGAGGTATCGTGATCCCAGCTGTGGTTGGCTACCTCGTGTCCGTTTGCTGCCATGCGCTGAACTTCGGATGCAAATTCGTCTATACGGTTTCCTACCAGGAAGAAGGTTCCTCTTCCGTTGCAGGCTTCAAGCGCATCCATGATTTTTTCTCCTGTGGAGCCGTTTGGACCGTCGTCCCAGGTCAGAGCTACCATGGGCTTTGTGGTGTCAACGTATCTTCCGTTTGAAAGAACGTGAGTAGGGTCATAGGCTTCGGTGGTTTCGACAGTTGCT
This sequence comes from Oribacterium sp. P6A1, assembly GCF_000702885.1. Lineage (GTDB taxonomy): Bacteria > Bacillota > Clostridia > Lachnospirales > Lachnospiraceae > Oribacterium. The sequence continues at coordinate 158,703 of NZ_JNKO01000002.1, forward strand.
TCGGTACTTTCCGCGGCAGAGGATTCTGCTGCAAATGTCTGGCCCACTACATCAATGGAATCATTTCCTTTATTTATCTCGATGTTCTGCATGGCATCAACTTTCTGCTGCCTGCTGTCGGTTATATAGCCTGTGATTCCGGTGACAAATTTCCATACGACGAATACCACTGCGATAACACAGCCTAAAGCTATTAAACGGTAGGTATAGGCTCTTTGACGGGCTTTCTTTTTACGCATGGCTCTTCGGTGCCGTTCCATCAGTTCCTGTTTTTCCGCGTTGGTCATCACCCGGTTCCTTCCGGTATGATTACGTTCCTGAGAGCGGTTGTCCCGGGATGAATATCTGTTTCCGGAGTTTCCGGAAGAATATTGACGGCCGGAACCTCCGTTATTTCTATTGTTGTGGTCTGAATAATAGTTTCTTGCCATTACATTAAACTCTTCTTAAAATTAATTTATTTATTTCTAACCTTGAATTATAAGGCATCATGCTTTATATGAATACTATTTTTGACAAAAAAATAATTTATTTGTGAATATAGCAGACAAATAAGGCGTCAGGTTATTTTAGAGCCCTGGTATATACATGAATAAGAATATGACGGGGACTTGGAAGAGAGCGGAATATATGATAATGTACCCATCTGAACCCCGGCTCTGATGATTTACGGGGAGTATAAACAGAGGCTGTTGATCTTTGCCCGGGAGGGGAAATCCTTCTCAGGGGAGCAGTAGGAGAATGATATATGCGTTTAGACAAGTATCTTGCCGACATGGGAGTCGGCAGCAGAAGCGATATAAAGAAAGCCATTCGTAAGTGTAAGGTCACTGTGAACGGAGAGGTTGTCCGGGATGCCGGAGAGAATGTTCCGGAAGGAGCAGTGATTACTTTTTTTGATGAAGAGATCGCTTATCAGAAGTATCAGTACTATATGATGAATAAACCGGCGGGGGTCATTTCCGCAAGTGAGGATAAGCATCAGGAAACTGTTGTTGATCTCATAAGAGATGATGTTTTCGGAGGACAGGTCCGCAAGGATCTTTTTCCTGTGGGGCGTCTGGATAAGGATACGGAGGGCCTTCTCATTATTACAAATGACGGTAAGCTCTCACACAGACTTCTTTCGCCGAAGCATCATGTAGATAAGGCGTATTATGCTGTGGTGACGGGAACAGTGGGAGAAGAGGATACAGAGAAGTTCAGGAAAGGGATACGTTTCGACGAGCATCTCACAGCCATGCCGGCGGAGCTTGAGATCCTGAGTACCGGAAAGACGGTAAAGGAGCTTGCGGATAAGCTGCAGCTTTCCGTGGATCCGGAGAGATTTGAGAGAGTCAGACTTTCGGGTGCCCTGTTTGCAGGCGCGGAAGGTCCTGCTGCCATAACAGATGAAACCCTTTGCTCCGAGGTGAAGGTGGTCATACAGGAAGGTAAGTTTCATCAGATAAAGAAGATGATAAGAGCTCTTCCGGGCGAAAAGGATGTTCTGTATCTGAAGAGAATGTCCATGGGAGACATTGCACTTGACGAGAGCCTTGCGCCCGGAGAGTACAGAAGTCTCACTGAGGAAGAGATGGAAATTTTGACAAAGTCCTGCGGCAATGAGGACTAAAGGAGAATGTTGTAAATGGATAAAAAGTCAGTAAGCGAGATCAAATCAAAGTGTTTTAATAAAAATGACTGCCGCATAGATCGTATGCGTGCCTGTTATGTCAATGAGGAGAAGGAGAAGATATCAACCTTCCATGATATGTTCCTGCAGCTTGAGGAGCAGGAGAGGGCTAAGTATTGTGAGCTTTTCAAACGTTCCATGTCGGGAAAGTTCGGAAGAAACCTGTTCAATGTAGAGTTTCCTGTTCCGGAGGAGATGGAGGGAGGACATCAGGAGTTCCTGTACCGCCTTCAGAAGTCGGAGCTTAAGGATGATGGGCTTGTGGAGCAGCTTTTCGACAAGATCATCGGTTCCTACAGCTATCCGGGAAAGTATCTCATCATACTGACCCACGGAGTTTATGACATTCCCATGAAGCTTAAGGATCAGACAGTGCTTGATGATGCGAGTGAGTACGTCTACAGCTTCATCCTTTGCACCATCTGCCCTGTGGAGCTTCTCAGAGAGGGACTCTGTTATGATGTCAATGCCCAGACCTTCCTTAGCCGTACCGATGACTGGGCTGTAAAGAATCCGGAAACCGCATTCCTGTTCCCGGCTTTCAACTTCAGAAACACGGATATCCATAATTCACTCTACTTTACAAGACATCCCGAGGAACGTCATGAGGAGATTCCACTTGATATTCTGGGAGCAGAGCTTTCCAGAACAGAGAAAGATCAGCAGCATGTTTTCAGAGAGATAATCGAAACTACTCTTTCCGGTGACTGTACGTTTGAGACTGTGAGAAACATTTCCGAAGAGATCAATGAGATGATCAGGGAGAACAGCAATGATAAGGAAAGCGATGATCATGTGGAGCTTGGAAAGGGAGATATGAGAAGACTCCTTGCTTCAAACGGAGCCACTGAAGAGCAGCTGAACCAGTTCGAGAGAATATATGATGAGGCTGTGGGAGATGACAATTCCCCGCTGGTTGCCGAGAATATCCAGGATCAGAAGCATCTGGTGGTGAAGTCACTTACCATGAAGCTGGATGTAAAATCTGAAAATGCCGATCTCGTGGAGACCCGTGTCATAGACGGCAGAGAGTATCTTCTTATTCCTATTGCGGATGATATCGAGGTGAACGGAATAAAGATAAGACAGAATCTGAAGCCGGTGAAGGTGGAGGAAGAGAAACAGTAAAAGCTCAGTGGCAAAGGACAGGCAGCAGCCTGTTCCGTGAACCCGTGAAATCTAAAAGCCTGTGTATCCTGTAACCCTTAGCGATGGTTACAGGATACACAGGCTTTGATTTTTTAAAGGAACTGATTTAAGCGTTCTTCAGGGCTTTGACGATGGTACCTCCACCCACAACCAGATCTCCGTCATAGAGAACAACGGCCTGCCCCGTGGCCACAGCCCGTTCGGGCTCATCAAAGGTTACTTTAACCTGACCGGTAAGCTTCCCGTTCTCATCTCTCAGGGCTTCCGCTGTGGCAGGAACTTCCTTTGCCTTATAACGGGTTTTTACGGTAACCCGTACAGGGCCTTCCGGTTCGTCGAAAGGTATCCAGTTAAAGCGGTCTGCAATAAGAGCCTTTGAGTAAAGCTCGGGACCTGTAGTAAGGATGACCTCGTTCTTTTCCATGTCTTTTCCACAGACATACATAGGCTGCTTAAGGGCGAGACCGAGACCTTTTCGCTGACCGATGGTGTAGCGGATGATGCCCTTGTGGGTTCCCAAAACATTGCCCTCTGTGTCGATGAAGTTTCCCGGAGCAAAGCTGCGGCCGGTATAGCGCTCGATGAAATCACCGTAGTCACCATTCACTACAAAACAGATATCCTGAGAATCGTGCTTGTGGGCGTTTATAAATCCGTGTTTCTCGGCTTCCACCCGGACTTCGTCCTTGGAGGCAAAGTTTCCAAGGGGAAACATGGTGTGGGCCAGCTGATCCTGATTCATGAAGTAAAGGACATAGCTCTGATCCTTTGCGAGATTTCGTGACTTTTTAAGAAGCCATCGTCCGGTGCCCGGATCCTGCTCGATTCTTGCGTAGTGTCCTGTGACTATGAGGTCGCAGCCCAATGTCTCCGCCCGGTGATACAGCTTTTCGTGCTTCATGTAGCGGTTACAGTCGATGCAGGGGTTAGGAGTGCCCCCTTCTTCATAAGTACGTATAAAGCGGTCAATAACCTGTTTGTCAAAGTCTTCTGTGAAATTGAAAACATAGTATGGCATGCCGAGGCTGGCAGCTACCTGACGGGCATCCTCAGTGTCCTCAAGGGTACAGCAGGTATTGGCTCGGCAATATCCTATGTCTTCGTTGTTATATAGCTTCATGGTGACGCCTATGCAGTCGTAGCCGGCTTCCCGCATAAGGGCAGCGGCCACAGAGCTGTCAACACCGCCGCTCATGGCGATTAATGCTTTCTTATTTTCCATTTTTACCTCCGTGGGCCAGGTGCCCGCCTGTTTCATCCGGGGCGTATCTGTCCCATCAATAAAGTTTGAAAGTCTGCTTTCAAACCTTTCTTTCTATAGATAGCTTTCTTTGATTTAAGTGACTATAACATTACCGGACAGGCTTATCAAGGGGACAAAAACAGGCATTTTGTACGATTTTTAATGCTTTTTATGCGGAAATTAATGATATTTCAATTTGTATATGGTAGTTGATTGTGTTAGAATTTGGAAAGTATGTAGACATATCAGGCGTAGTATGCCCTTTTGAGTGAGGTTTAAAAAATCTGCCTGATAACTAAAGGAGATATTATGAAGGGAATTATACTTGCCGGTGGATCCGGTACAAGATTATATCCGCTTACAAGAGTAACCTCCAAACAGTTACTTCCTATCTATGACAAACCGATGATCTATTATCCCCTGAGCGTTCTTATGAATGCCGGAATAAGAGACATTCTGCTTATTTCTACACCGAGTGATACACCGAGATTTCAGGAGCTTCTGGGAGACGGAAGTCAGTTCGGTATAAATCTGGAATATAAGGTTCAGCCATCACCGGATGGACTTGCCCAGGCATTTATCCTCGGAGCAGAGTTTATAGGTAATGATTCCGTTGCCATGATCCTCGGTGACAATATTTTCTCAGGACATGGATTCAAGAAGCTTCTTCGCAATGCAGCTTCCAAGACATCCGGTGCAACAGTTTTCGGATACTATGTTGATGATCCCGAGCGTTTCGGTATCGTTGAGTTCGACAAGACAGGAAAAGCTGTTTCCATCGAAGAGAAGCCTGAGCATCCAAAGTCAAACTATTGTGTAACAGGTCTTTATTTCTATGACAACAAGGTTGTGGAGTATGCAAAGAACCTTAAGCCTTCAGCAAGAGGCGAACTTGAGATCACAGACCTTAACCGTATTTATCTTGAGAACGGTGAGCTTGATGTGACATTGCTTGGTCAGGGCTTCACATGGCTTGATACCGGAACCCACGATTCTCTTGTGGATGCCACCAACTTTGTATATACTATCGAAACTCATGAGCATCGTAAGATCGCCTGCCTGGAGGAGATTGCATATCTTAACGGATGGATCGACGAAGACAAGGTCAAGGAAGCTTACGAGATGTACAAGAAGAATGAGTACGGCCGTTATCTTAAGGATATACTTGACGGCAAGTATGTTGATAAGCTCACTGAGTGATTTTAAATAATGAGAGGTTTTATATGAAATATATAGTAACAGGCGGCGCCGGATTTATCGGCGGCAACTTCATGCATTTTGCGGTCAATACTTATCCCGATGATCAGTGGATCTGTCTTGATGCACTTACCTACGCAGGAAATCTTGAGACACTTGCACCTCTTGAGGGCAAGCCTAACTACAAGTTCGTTAAGGGCGATATCGCAGACCGTGAGTTTGTATTCAAGCTTTTCGAGACAGAGAAGCCGGACGTTATCATTAACTTTGCGGCAGAGTCTCATGTAGACCGTTCCGTATCGGATCCCGGTATCTTCTTAAAGACCAATGTCGGCGGAACAGTAGCTCTTCTTGATGCATGCAAGGAGTACGGCATCAAGAGATATCATCAGGTATCTACAGATGAGGTTTACGGTGATCTTCCTCTTGACCGTCCTGACCTTTTCTTCACAGAGGACAACAAGATCAAGGCATCTTCACCATACTCTGCATCAAAGGCATCAGCAGATCTTTTTGTGCAGGCATACCACAGAACCTTCGGTATCCCTACAACTATTTCAAGATGCTCAAACAACTACGGACCGTATCACTTCCCTGAGAAGCTTATTCCGCTGGTTATCTCGAGAGCACTCAATGATGAGAAGATCCCTGTATACGGAAACGGTGCCAATGTCCGTGACTGGCTTTATGTAACAGATCACTGCAAGGCAATCGACCTTATCGTTCGTAACGGAAAGGTAGGGGAGGTTTACAATATCGGCGGACACAATGAGAGAACAAATCTTGAGGTTGTAAAGACCATCCTTAAGGCTCTCGGAAAGCCGGAGTCACTTATCGAGTACGTTAAGGACAGACCGGGACACGACCAGAGATATGCTATGGATCCGACAAAGATGGAGACAGAGCTCGGTTGGAAGCCTGAGTATACCTTCGACACAGGAATACCTGTGACCATCGACTGGTATCTCAACAACAAGGAGTGGTGGGAGCACATCATTTCCGGAGAATATCAGAGCTATTTCGACAAGATGTATGTTGAAGGCAAGGGACTCAGCGACTGATGCTCCGTTATGCCTTGAAAAAGACTTTTTAGTTTAAAAATAAAAAAAGATAAGTGTGCCATTTCGTGGTATGCAGACAGAATGAGGAGTGGATTTATGCTCCTCATATCTTTTAATAGAAAGTGAGAATAATGTGAAAGTATTTGTTACCGGTGTCGGTGGTCAGCTTGGCCATGACGTTATGAATGAACTTGCAAAGAGAGGCTATGAGGGAATCGGTTCCGATCTTGCTCCTGTGTACAGCGGTATTCAGGATGACAGCGCGGTTACAAAGATGCCTTATGTTTCCATGGACATAACAGATCGGGAGCAGGTGGAGAAGGTGATTTCCGGGGCAGCACCTGATGTTATAGTTCATTGTGCCGCATGGACTGCAGTTGATCTTGCAGAGGATGAGGACAAGAAGGCAAAGGTAAAGGCTATAAACACCGATGGTGTGCAGAATATTGCGGATGTTGCAAAGAAGCTTGATGCAAAGATGATCTACATCTCAACGGATTATGTGTTTAATGGTCAGGGAACAGAGCCCTGGCTTCCGGACTGCAAGGATTATGCACCCCTTAACTACTATGGAGAGACAAAGCTTGGTGGAGAACTGGCGGTTGCCAACACTCTTGAAAAGTACTTCATTGTACGTATCGCCTGGGTATTCGGCCTTAACGGAAAGAATTTCATCAAGACCATGCTTAATGTGGGTAAGACACACGATACGGTAAGAGTGGTAAATGATCAGATCGGAACACCTACTTATACACTGGATCTTTCAGTTCTTCTTGTGGATATGCTGGAAACCGAGAAGTACGGATATTATCACGCAACAAACGAAGGCGGATATATCAGCTGGTATGATTTCACGAAGGAAATCTACCGTCAGGCAGGCTATAAGACAGAGGTTAAGCCCGTAACAACAGAAGAGTATGGTCTCAGTAAGGCGGCCCGTCCCTTCAATTCAAGACTCGATAAGTCGAAGCTTGCGGAGAATGGTTTCAATCCGCTTCCGACATGGCAGGACGCTCTTTCAAGATATCTTGAAGCCTTAAAGGATATTGAGGTCTGAGATAAAGAAAAAGCAGGGACTGTCTTCGGACAGTCCCTTTCACTTCATAAAAGGCAGGAATTTTGTAAAGGATAATCCTGACAGCACCGGCTGAGAAGCAGCCCGGAATAATTTGTAAAATAGGAGTAATCATGGGTAAATATTTTGGTACAGACGGATACCGCGGTGAGGCTAATGTGAACCTTACTGCAGACAGTGCTTTCCGTGTAGGCAAGTTTTTAGGATGGTATTACGGACAGGGTAAAAAGGAAGGTGAGCGCTGCCGTATCGTTATAGGTAAGGATACCCGCCGCTCAAGCTATATGTTTGAGTACGCTATTGCGGCCGGAATCACGGCAACAGGTGCTGATGCATACCTGCTTCACGTAACCACCACACCTTCTGTAGCATACGTTGCAAGATCAGAGGATTTTGACTGCGGAGTTATGATCTCTGCATCACACAATCCTTTTTATGATAATGGTCTTAAGGTTATCAACGGAAACGGCGAGAAGCTTGGTGAGGATGTTATCGAGAAGATCGAGGACTATCTTGACGGGGTGACACCGGAGGTGCCTCTTGCAACAAGAGACAATATCGGACGCACTGTGGATTTCGCAGCAGGAAGAAACCGCTATATCGGTTATCTTATTTCCCTTGCCACAAAGAGCTTTAAGGGCAAAAAGGTGGCTCTTGACTGTTCAAACGGTTCCGCATCATCAATCGCAAAATCTGTTTTTGACGCCCTTGGAGCAGACACACATGTTATTCACAATGAACCAAACGGCATAAACATTAACGATAAGTGCGGTTCAACACATATAGAGTCTCTTCAGAAGTTCGTCAAGGATCAGGGATGTGATGTGGGCTTTGCCTATGACGGAGATGCTGACAGGTGTCTCGCTATAGATGAGGACGGAAATCTCATCGACGGTGACCAGATCATGTATGTATGCGGATGTTATATGAAGGAAAAGGGACAGCTTCAGGATGACACCATAGTAACTACCGTTATGTCAAATTTCGGTCTTTACAAGGCACTTGATGAGGTCGGAATAAAGTATGAGAAGACCAAGGTCGGCGACAGATTTGTTTATGAGAATATGTCCCAGAACGGCTTCTCTCTGGGCGGTGAGCAGTCCGGTCACATCATTTTCCTTAATCACGCAACCACAGGTGACGGAATCCTTACTTCCATAAAGGTGATGGAAACCATGCTGGCAAAGAAAAAATCTCTCAAGGAGCTGGCTTCACCGTTTACAGTGTTCCCTCAGGTACTCAAGAATGTCAGAGTTCTTGACAAGGAGGCTGCACAGAATGATGAGGCTGTTGTGGCTGCTGTGGAAAAGGTTACCGAAGAACTCGGATCTGACGGAAGAATACTGCTCAGAGCTTCTGGAACAGAGCCTCTTGTGAGAGTGATGGTTGAGGCCGACACTGTCGATAAGTGTGACAAGTATGTGGATCAGGTTATAGATGTTATGAAAGAGAGGGGACTAGTCCTCGACGAACAATGATAATATAATAAAAGAATGTGGGGAGCCTTTGGGCGTCTGTCTGTATAGAAGCTTCACATGGTCAGTGTCGGATTTAAACATGAGATCCGATATGGGATGCCGGTCTGTCTGATGAGAGACCCAAAGACCGGTGTTCCGGGAAGGGAGATGACATATGTTGAATTACAAGCGTTACAGGAGATTTCCGGCATTTAAGTATCCGGAGAGAACATGGGTGGATAATGAGATTACGGAAGCGCCGGTCTGGTGCTCTGTAGACCTTAGAGACGGTAATCAGGCACTTATTGATCCTATGAGTGTCGAGGAGAAGATAGAGTTTTTCCAGATGCTGGTGAAGCTTGGCTTTAAGGAAATCGAGGTTGGTTTTCCGGCTGCTTCACAGATTGAGTATGATTTCCTTCGTCAGCTTATCGAAAGAAAGATGATTCCTTCTGATGTTACCGTACAGGTGCTTGTTCAGTGCCGTGCCGAGCAGCTGGAGAAGACCTTTGAATGTCTTGAGGGTCTTGATAAGGCCATCGTTCATATATACAATTCAACTTCTGTTCTTCAGAGGGATGTTGTATTCAACAAATCGAAGGAAGAGATCATAGACATTGCCCTTACAGGCACAGAGCTTGTGAAGAAGTACGCCAAGGATTTCCCGGGAAATATCCGTCTTGAGTATTCACCCGAGTCCTTCACAGGAACGGAGATGGACTATGCTGCGGATATCTGCAACGCTGTTCTTGATGCCTGGGGATGCAAAGAGGGAAGAGAGGTAATCATAAACCTTCCTTCAACAGTGGAGATGAATACTCCCAATGTCTATGCCGATCAGATCGAGTATATGTGCAATCACCTTAAGCACAGAGAGCATGTGATAGTTTCCGTTCATCCCCATAACGATCGCGGAGAGGGCGTGGCTTCCACAGAGCTTGCCATGCTTGCGGGAGCAGACAGAGTTGAGGGAACGCTTTTCGGAAACGGAGAGAGAACCGGTAATGTAGACATTCTTACGGTTGCCTACAACATGTTCTCCCATGGAGTGGATCCAAAGCTTAACATTGAGGATATCAATTCCATAAAGGAAGTTTATGAGAGATGCACAAAGATGACTATCCCACCGAGAGCACCATATGCGGGAGAACTTGTATTTACTGCTTTCTCGGGTTCACATCAGGATGCCATCAATAAGGGCGTAAAGGCCATGAATGACCGTCACTCAAAGATCTGGGAGGTTCCTTATCTTCCTATCGATCCGGCTGATATCGGAAGGATGTACGAGCCCATCGTTCGTATCAATTCACAGTCCGGAAAGGGCGGAGTCGCATTCGTCATGGATTCCCAGTTCGGCTACAAGCTTCCTAAGGGAATGCAGAGAGAGTTTGCCGATTACATTCAGGAGGTTTCGGAGAAGGAAGGAGAGGTATCACCACAGGAAATCTTCGACATCTTCGATGCCCGTTATATCCAGACAAAGGAGCCTATGCATTTCAAGAATCTTCGTACTACAGATACGGAGAACGGAGAAGACAGCTTCACGACTCTTGCAAATGTCACCTATATGAATCACGGAGAACTGAAGACCTTCGGAGGTGTGGGTAACGGACCTATCGATTCTGTTGTTTCCGGTCTCAATCATGAGCTTAACATCAGGTCAAAGGTTATCGATTATCAGGAGCATGCCCTTGGTTCAGGTTCAGGAGTTAAGGCTATTTCCTACATTCACCTTCTGGATGTGGATACAGGAAAAACAAGCTACGGCGTAGGTGTTTCATCCAATATCACCCGTTCCTCAATCCGTGCTGTATTCAGTGCTGTAAACAGACTCTATTTCAAGAAAGAGGCTGAGGAGGCCGGAAGCAAGCGTGTGGAGATGCAGAGGGGCACAGAAAAGCCAAAGGGACTTTTCGGAAATTCCTAAAAAGAAAGTATAAATCTCAGGTTTGGCTTCGTGCTGGACTTATACAGCAAAAAGTATATAATCAGAAAGGGCTCACCCCGAAATGGGGATGGGGCCCTTTAAAAATTTAAGGATAAACATATAGATATGAATATTGTATATGCATCTGATGATGGCTACTGTCAGCACATGGCAGTCTCCATTGTTTCATTAATTGAACATAACAGGGAAGAGCAGCTTAATTTCCATATTCTCTCTGATGCCATATCTGAGGATAACAAGGAAAAGGTCCGTCAGATGGTGAAGCTGTACGGAAGAAAGGTTACATTTTATCCTATAGAGCATCTGATGAAAGAGCTTGAGGATAAGATATACGGACTCGATACCGGCAGGTTCAGGATAACCACCCTGGCCAGACTTCTGATGGGCTCCATACTTCCGGATACCGTGACGAAGGTGCTTTATCTTGACTGCGACACGGTGGTTCTTCGAAATCTTGCAGCCTTCTATGATTTGAGACTTAACGACTGTATAGCAGCCATGGCAGCGGAACCAACCATCTATCCCGAGGTCAGAGAGCTGGTGGGGCTTACGGAAGAAGACAACTATTATAATGCGGGAGTCATACTCTTCAATCTTTCTGCCTGGCGTTTGGAAAATATGGAAGAGAACTGCCTTGCCTACTATAATTCCATGGGAGGGAAGCTTCCTTTTAATGATCAGGATGTTCTGAATTATGTTCTGAAGGACCGTATCAAGAGGGTTGGGCAGACCTATGATTTCATAACCAATTACTATTATTTCAGATATTCGACTCTGGTTGAAAAATCTTCTGCCTATGCTTCGGGAGAATCAAGGGAGAGTTTCCATATGGCAAAGCATCATCCTCATATCGTGCATTTTGCATCGGATGAACGCCCCTGGAACAGAGGAAACCTGAATCACTACAGCCGTGCGTATGATAAGTATCTGAGACTCACACCTTTTGCAGAGGCAGAAAAGATAAAGGGAAAAGAAGGTTACATGGCGGCATACCATCTTATGAATGTGGCCACATTTATTGCGCCAAAGCTTCGCCAGTACATTTCGGATAAGTATTACAATGACAAGATTAAAAAATAAAAAAATACTTCTCATAATGCCGTATTTCTATAATTATGAGAAAGATATAAAGAAATGCCTTGAAAACGCAGGGGCAAAGGTCTGGCTTTTTGATACCAACCTTCATGCCCACAGTCTTTTTAACAAACTTTTGATGTTTTATACCGAGAAAATGAGGGACAGGCTGGTACTGAACTACTATGAAAAGTCTTTATCGGCTGTTCCGGAGGATATAGACATCGTCTTTGTAATCAAAGGACAGTGGATGACGGATGAGGTACTTGAAAGACTGAGAAAAAGATATAGAGGAGCATCCTTCAGGATATATCAGTGGGACAGTATAGCCACATTTCCGGATCAGGAGCGGATAAATCCTCATTTTGACAAAATTTACACCTTTGATCCGGTGGACTCGGAGAATCAAAAATGGATTTACAGACCTCTGTTTTTCAAAAAGGAGGAATGTAAGACAGGGGAAGATAAGAGATATGATCTCATCTTCCTCTGTTCCATGCATACAAGAAGGATGCAGGTTCTTATAGCCCTGAAGGAGCTTGCGGAGCGGTACGGAAAGACCCTTTTCGGATATATCTATGTTCCAAAGCTTCAGTATATACAGGAAGCGGTGCTTAAGAGAAACCCTCTGTACAAGGGAGCTGAGGAATCACTGCATTTTGATTCTCTCTCCATGGATAAAACTATGGATATATATAATCATACCCGCTGCTTTGTTGACTATACTTTCCCTCAGCAGAACGGACTCAGCATGCGTACCATAGAGTCTGTGGGGCACAGATGTAAACTCATAACCAATAACAGACATGTTATGGATACGGATTTTTATGATCCTGCCAATGTCTGCATATACGATCCCGACAACTTTTCGGTGCCGAAGGAATTTATAGAGGAACCGTACAAGGATATAGATGAGGCTGTTTATGACAGATACAGTCTGGAGGGATTTTTGAAGGAGATTTTGATTTAAATGAAAATTCTTGTAACCGGCGCAAACGGATATATCGGACAGGGGCTTGTAAAACAGCTTCTTAGTGATGGACATGAGGTAGTTGCCACCGATTTCAGAACGGATAACATTGATTCCCGTGCAGAGAAGGTGGCGCAGGATCTTTTTGCATTGGAGGACCCCTATGAATTTTTCGGACAACCCGATGCATGTTTCCATCTTGCCTGGAGAAATGGTTTTGTGCATAACGACCCTTCACATATCGAAGATCTGCCTAAGCATTTTTCTTTTCTCGAGAAGCTTATAAAGGCGGATATACCACAGCTTGCGGTTATGGGATCCATGCATGAGATAGGTTTCTTTGAGGGCTCCATAAAGCCGGATACCCCCTGCAATCCACAGTCTCTTTACGGCATTTCCAAGAATGCTCTTCGCCAGGCGGTGGAGCTTCTTTGCAAGAACAGGGAGACTGTATTCCAGTGGGTGAGAGGCTATTACATAGTGGGTCATTCGGAGTACGGTTCTTCGATTTTCTCAAAGATCACAGCGGCTGAGAAGCGGGGAGACAGGGAGTTTCCCTTCACCATGGGGCAGAACCAGTGGGATTTCATCAATTATGACCGATTCTGTGAGATGCTTGCGGCTGTGATAGAACAGAAGGAGTTCAGAGGAATCATCAATGCCTGCTCGGGCTATCCGGAGAAGCTTGCCACAAGAGTTGAGAACTTCATAAAGGAAAACGGCTACAATATAGAGCTTAAGTATGGAGCATTTCCCGACAGACCTTACGACAGTAAGGCAGTCTGGGGTGATGACTCAGTGATACGTAAGATAATGGAAAAGAGAGAAGCGTGATGGTGACTGTACTTTTGTGCACATATAACGGAGAAAAATATGTGAGGGAGCAGATTGAGTCTATCCTTACCCAGAGCTGTGAGGATTTCAGCATAGTGGTGTCGGATGACGGATCTAAGGACGGAACATTGCCGATAGTCCGTGAGCTTATGGAAAAGCATCCCGGAAAGATAAGACTTATTGAGCAGAATCCTCCCACAGGAAGTGCGGAGAGGCATTTCCTTAAGCTTCTTGCGGAAAAGCAGTACGGCATCGGAGATTACATCATGCTTTCCGATCAGGATGACGTATGGGATGCCCGTAAGATGGAAAAGACACTCATGGAAATGCAGGCGCTGGAGGTAATCTACGGTAAGGATAAGCCTTTGCTTGTGCATTGTGATTCCGAGGTGGTGGATCAGGAGCTGAAAGCTGTTTCACCAAGTTATGTGGAGTATCAGAAAATGACCCCGGAAAGAAAGGGCCTTAATCAGCTTCTGGTTCAGAACAATGTTGTGGGCGGTGCCATGATGATAAACCGGGCCCTTGCGGAGCTTATAACCGAAGTACCGGAACATTGTGTCATGCATGACCAGTGGATAGCCCTTGTGGCGGCAGCCTTCGGTGAAATCAGGTTCATTCCCGAATCCCTGTATAAATACAGGCAGCATGGCAGTAATGTTCTGGGTGCCGAGAAGGGATCCCGTATCATGGAGGTGCTGGGAAGATTCGGAATCGGAAGAAAAGACGGTAAGAGCAAGGCCGAGATGGATGAACATTCCCGAAAGGTGTACAGAGAGATGTTTCTGCAGGCAGAGTGCTTCAGGGAGATGTATGAATCAAGGCTTTCAGAACAGCAGAAGAAGCTTTTGGATAGCTTTGTAAGCATACCTGAGAAGAACAGAATCGGAAAAATAATTACCATTCTCCGAGGCGGATTCACATACAATATGCTGCACAGAACTGTAGGGGAATGTCTGTTTATATGCTGAGATTACATATTCATTTTTGATGTGTTTAGTCTGGAAAAGGCAAGGGATGTGTGCCAAGGCTTGCGAGTTGAAAGAACAGACGCACAGACATGTACAAGACCGGATGCACGTAGTGCAGACGGGACGGACATGTCGAGCAGGATGTACTTTCAATCGAGTGGGCCGGCACGCGCCATTGCCTTTTCCTTCTGTACATATTGATGCTATACTGATCAATAAAATCATTTTAATGCAAAAAATAATTGAAACAGAAAGTTGGATAAATGAGTAAAGTGGAGACTGATGTAAAAAGTGAGCATGATGATCCTGTAATGGTCTCTGTTTGCGTGGTGACCTACAATCATGGAAAGTATATAGGTACCTGCCTTGATCATATTCTGGGACAGAACCGGGATTTCAGGATCGAGGTTCTGATTCATGACGATGCTTCTACGGACAATGCCCAGGAGGTCATAAGAAGTTATCAGGAAAGGTATCCGGATATCATAAAACCCATTCTCAGAACAGAGAATCAGTACAGCAAGGGTATAACCAATATTTCGGGTGCCTTTAATTTCCCGAGGGCAGTGGGAAAATATGTAGCTCTGACAGACGGGGATGATTACTGGTGTGACCCTGACAAGCTGAAAAAACAGGTGGGATATATGGAGGCGCATCCTGAGTGCGGTTTTACCTTCCATTCGGCAAGAGTGGTTACGGAGGATGGCTCTCTTGTAAACGGTGAACTTATGAGACCTTATAAACAGTCCCGTGTGGTTAAACCGGAGGAGCTTGTGGATAAAGCAGTGGGCTCACCCTTTGCAAGTTTCCTTTTAAGGCGGGAAATCGTTGAAAAACTGCCGGATTACTATGTGGATTGTCCGGTGGGAGACAGACCTCTGGAGCTTATGGCTGCTGCGGCCGGAGACAGCTATTACTTCGATGAACCTATGAGTGTATACAGATTTTCCATAGGTGGATCATGGACACAGAGTCAGATGACAGGAGACTATGTAAAGAAGCAGAAGAAGTTCGCTGAGGATCTTTTCAGGATGTACAGGAGCTTTGATGAAGAGACAGGGGGAAGATTTCATGACGCAGCCATGAGGGCCGCCAGACGAAATGAGTTTCTTACCAATGTTAATGTCCGGGACTTTAAGGAGATATACAAGGCTGAGAACAAAGAGTTTTACAGTGAACTCAATTTCCGGGACAGATTCTTTATAGGATTTGAATATCGTATGCCTAGACTGTATAACTGGCTGCGTAACAGAAAAAATGGCAGAAAATAATAATTTGAAATTCAAGGTGATCAGAGGTCTTTTCTGGAAGATACTGGAACAGTGCGGTTCACAGGGAATACAGTTCGTGGTGGCACTGATGCTTGCCAGACTTATGACCCCTGAGGAATACGGAACCATAAGCCTCATCACTATATTTATAGCAATAGCGAATACTTTTATTCAGTCAGGTTTCGCAACGGCCCTTGTGCAGGGAAAAGATGTGCAGGAGGAGGACTACAGCTCAGTATTCTGGGTGAGCATGCTGCTTTCTGCAGTCTGCTATTCTGTTCTTTTTATGGCTGCACCGTGGATAGCGGATTACTACAGAACTCTGGTACTCAGAGAGCTTGTAAGAGTAATGGGAGTTGTACTGTTTCCGGGAGCCGTGGTCTCCATACAGACGGCATTTGTGGCCAGAAATCTGAGATTTCAGCAGCTCTTCCAGTCCACTATGGCAGCCGTTATCATATCCGGCGGGGTGTCCATAGCCCTTGCCATGAGAGGGTTCGGAGTATGGGCCATGGCTGCGCAGCAGATAGTCTACTATTTCTCTCTTATGTTGGTAATGTTCATTACCCTGAGATGGTATCCGGGGATCATCATTCATACCGGAAGGCTCAGGCAGCTGTTTTCCTTCGGCTGGAAGATACTGGTTTCGGGAATTATAGATGCGGTATGGCAGAATATCTACGGGCTCATCATCGGGAAAAAGTATTCAAGTGCGGATCTCGGTGCCTATAATCGAGGGGAGCAGTTCCCTAAGATAATCGCAACGAACCTTTCCACCGCGATTCAGTCGGTGATGCTGCCTGCCTACAGCAAAAAGCAGGACGATCCGGGGACACTTCGCCGTATGGCCAGCAGATCCATACGTTTAAGTGCATTTGTGATTTTTCCCATGATGGCAGGACTGGCGGCGGTGGCTAAACCTCTGGTCATACTTCTTCTTACAGAAAAATGGATAGTGGCAGCGCCCTATCTTGTGCTTCTTGCGATAAGCTACGGAGTATACCCTATTCATATCATCAACCTTCAGGTCATGAATGCCATGGGAAGATCCGATCTCTTTCTGAAACTGGAGATCATAAAAAAGGCAATAGGAGTAGTGATACTGCTTTTGAGTATTTCCCTGGGAATCTGGCCAATGCTTATTTTGAAGGTGGCTGATGAGTATCTTTGTACGATTATCAATGCAGCTCCAAATAAAAAACTCATAGGCTACGGGCCTATGAGTCAATGGAAGGAAGTTCTTCCTACACTGATCATATCCGTTATCATGGGAGTCGGAGTATGGAGCCTGGAGCTCCTCGGTATGTCAGTGATGATCACTATTATAATTCAGGTGGCAGCAGGTACAGTGCTCTATATCGGGCTGTCCTGGCTGTTTAACCGCGAGCCTTTGCAGTATATTTTCGGATTAGTTTCGAACCGTACTCAAAGGTAGCTGTAATAAGTTTTAGTTCCAGAGTGAGGTATCGCATGGGCGGTACCTCATTTAATTTTGCCCTTTTCAGGCTTTTGGCCTTACGGATTCCTTCCATAAGTCCTGAGAAATATGCCTTTCCGAATCCCTTCTTAAAAAAGAAAAGCTGCTTGATGAGATAGCCTGCAAGTATAGGGAGGATATTCAGTATCACCATAAATGCCGGAAGATTCTTATAGAGAAGATATACGGAATTTCTTGCACTGAGTCTTACCTTAAATTCATTGTACTTTGAACCGCTGGTTCCTGAGCCCACATGCTGCACTACAGCTTCAGGGCAGTAGAGAACCTTGAAGCCATATAACCGTGCTCTGAAACAGACATCTATATCCTCAAGGTAGGCAAAGTGGTTTTCATCAAAAAGACCGACTACCTTAAAAGCCGAGGTTCTGTACATGGCAGCGCCTGCGCAGGCGGAAAAGGTTTCAGACTCCCGGTTCCAAAGCTGGAGTGATGAGGGCTCATCAAGACCCCGCTGGAACTGCCAGCCAAGAACTGTGTACTGGTCTCCGGCATCGTCCATGACAGAGTTGTCGTGCATCTTTATCATCTTGCTGGAGAGAGCGAAGATACGGCCCGTGGCATCCGAATCCATTTTCTTTTCAAGAGATTTTACAAAATCAGGATCGATCTTAGTGTCGTTGTTAAGGAGCAGAGTGTAGGCTATATCATGATCAAGAGCCCAGTTTATGCCCTGATTAACTGCCCCGGAAAAACCAAGATTGTCCTTGTTCAGTAGGAGTTTTCTGCGCACAGGATCCTTCTCATGCCACTTCTTAAGCCAGATCCTGTCTTCCTCGCCCGAACCGTTATCCACAACAAGAGTCAGGAAATCCGTGACTGTCTGAGCGTCAATGGCTGCCATACAGTCATCCAAAAATCTGAGGCCGTTGTAATTGGGGATAACGATTACGGTCCTGAATGTAGAAGGGTCAGGTTCATTTTTTTTATTGATATCTTCCGGTTCAAAAGCCGGTGACATAGTATCTGTGTATCTGTTTTTTGATTCAAAGGAAGAGGATGCTTCGTTTATGGTTTTATTCATAGTCGTCATTTCTTGTTTTTTTCGAGCCGAAAAAATTTAATCCTGTGTTAATGATCTTTTTTATGCATGTCAGGGCCAATACGAGTACAGTTGTTACCGCAAATATAAAAAGCGTATATATAAGGCTGTAAAGTATAAGCCCTGCGGAGCTTTCTCCGAACACTCTGCTGAACCATGCCTCCACGCCTGCTGCACGAAAATGATTTGTGAAAATATAGTGCAGAAGATATATGGGGAAGGTGAATCTGCCCAGCAGGGATATGATTTTTGCAACCGTGCCCCGGAGGATATTTTCGGGAATCAGAAGTATGGCGCCGCTGAGTGCCAGGGTCTGAATACCGCATATCATTCCGTGCCAGCTTGTGAAGTAATAGTCCGTACTTAACTCTTCCGCCGTTCTTCCCGAAAGTATGCCTGTAAGATAGATATGCTTCTGAAGAAAGAACAGTATCACTGAGCTAAGGACAAAAAGTATTATAAAAGAAAGCTGATAGAAGTAAATACCGTGTTTTAAAGTACCGGTTTCTTTGCCGGATTCATCATTGTGGTTTCTTATCCTTTTTATAAAGGAGTAAAAAAGTAAACCGGCTACAGTGTACATGGCAGGCTTTCCGACTGATTCAGGAATATAGATGCCTACAGGCAGTATCACCAGGGCGCTCAGGTTCTGGAGAGTGAAGTGAAATACTGCGATCATAAGCATTGCCATGAGCACTTTTATCTCGTCATGTTTTACAAGAGTCAGTATCACGGGCATCCAAAACATCACACTTGCGTAACTGAATATGTACCAGAGATGGTCCGCATATAGACCGAATCGAACCGTGTCAAAGGCGAGAAAACCCTGCAGCATGTCCGAAAGAATGGTCAAAGGCCTGGAACTCAGTATGCTTTCCATGAGTGATATTTCAGGGTGATCTATCCATGGACGGATAAGTCCGAGAACAAATACGAAAGCAGCTGCAGGAAGTATGACTCCTGTAAGGAAACGCCCGAAAACATGTGAGAAGGTTTGCTTTTTATTTATAAAGAAGCCGCTGATGAGAAAGAAGGCGGCTACTGCCGGACCGTTCAGAACATATATAAGTACTGCAGCATCTCTTAAATCCGTACCGGAAAAAGGAAAAGGTCTGACATGGATCATTATGACCATAAGACAGGCGATTATACGGAGCAGCTCAACCCTGAGATCCTGCTTTTTTTTTACATCCTGCATCTTGTTGCATCCTCCTGAAAATGGATTATTTCGGCATCAATACCGGAAAAATACGGGATGATGAAAAGTACCATCCTCATGTAATATGCTGCCCCATTATAACACGTTGAAGCAGAGGGTCAAAAGGCCCTGAAGGGATTTGCACGGGGTGAAGAGGGTATATTTTTATGACAACAAAAAAGCGGAACAGATTTTCATCTGTTCCGCTAAAAAAGAATCTATGTTACTGTGGCTCGCCTTCGCCTGAAGCTGCATCTGATTCAGCCTGAGCTGCTGCCTGAGCCGCAGCCTGAGCAGCTGCAGCGTCCTGAGCTGCTGTTATGACAGGATCGGTAGGATCGAAGGTCTGGTTTCTCGGGATGGCCTGCTGGATAGCATCCTTCTCGATAGGACCCTTGTCCCACTTGTTGTTATAAATAGTAACTGTTGTTCCGTTAGGACAGTTGTTATAGATCCATGCACAGTCTACTGCACGAAGACGTACACATCCGCCGGACATGGAATCATCCATGTAGTTGTAATATATAGCGTCCATGGTGTTGGAGTCAGGTCTTGTATAGAGCAGTGAGTGGAGCAGGAAGTGTCCCTTAAATCTTGAAAGGAACTGACAGTAGCAGTCTGTATGCATGAAGTGCCATCTGTACTTCTCATATATTGAGAAAGAACCGATAGGGGTATCATCACCTACTGTAACCATAAGTGTCTTATAAGGGATTGTGAAGTTTCCTGATGCATCCTGAGCAAGGATGTACATGGTTCTTGTGGCTTTGTTTATTCTGATGGCATAAGCACCCGGAGTTCCCATGACTTCTGAAAGATCCCTGAGAGCTACACCGCTTTCATCGAAGTAAATGTTGTAGCCGTCGATGACATTCCAGCCTGTAACCGCAACACCGTTGTTGAAGTAGTACTGGTTTGAATCTCCGTCAAAGCCCCAGCCTGTATATGAACGTCCGTCAGCTGTAACGTATGTGGCACCGTTCTCTGTCCAAAAGACACCTTCGTTGCTGTCGTTGGCCATAGGTTTTTCGGTTGAATCATAGAACTCAACACCCTTCTTCCAAAGAGCAAGCTTGATGCCGACGATATAACGGTCATCGCCTATGGAACCTACTGCCTGTCCTTCAGGTGCCCAGTCAGTTACGGTACCGTCATTGAGAACCGCTCTGTAGTAAAGGTCTCCGAGATTGTGAGTATAACCCTTTACTCGGATCTGCATAGCGGAAACGATACCCTGGTTAGGAGTGGCCTCCTTTGATGTAGCCCATGGGCCCCATCCTGTTCCGTTGGAATAAGTTCTGTAGTACCATCTTCCTACATTGGCATGCTCAAGCATGAAACTTGTGAATCCGATTGCGGAATATGCAAAGGAATCGTTCTTTGAGGTTGTGCCCCAGTCAATACTTTTGCCTGAACCGTCATAAATGAAATAAGAACCTAAGGGAACCATGTTGAGAACAGGATCTGCTTCCATGTTTCCTTCATTTGGTGTTGTCATGTAGTTATAACGGATGGTTTCAACATCTGTCGGATCAACAGTGGGAAGAGTCTTTGTGCTTGCTGATACAAGATTTCCCTTTACGGCTGATGTTGATGCGGTTGTATTTGAAGCTGTTTCAGTTGTTGCCTCTGTGGTTGTTGTTTCAGCGGCTGCAACGCTTTCAGTTACGGCTGTCTGGGCATCCGGGGCAGAAGGCTCTCCCGGAACAGTAGCCTGAACAGTGGTATCGGTTGTGACTGATGCGGCAGTTTCCGCAGAATCTGCAGTGGTTGTGGTCGGATCCTCGGCTATAACGACATTTGCTGACTGAACTCCTGCAGCGGTCGTTTCCTCAGTTACCGTAGCCGCACCCGGTATCGCATCGGCAGGTGAAGCTGCGTATGCAGATATAGGCTGGGCCATCATGGCTGCTGCGGCAAGGAGTGCGACAGTACGTTTCATACTTATCATTTTTTAATCCTCCAAGACTAAATCTATCAAAAATAACACGCATACACTTTATCACATGGGATTTGAAAGTTCCACCCGGGATTTACTTTTTATAGGCAATATTATAAAATCGTAAAGTATTGGCAATAAACTGCCTATTTTTGCGTTTTTTTGGAGTTAAAATGTCGGATATAAATAAGAATATCATAAATGTTACAAAGGCAAGTCTGCCTCCTTTTGATGAGTATACCGGGATGCTGAGAGAAATCTGGGACTCGGCGTGGCTCACCAATATGGGAAAGTTTCATGAAGAGCTGAGGTCCAGACTCAGGGATTACCTGAAGGTCGGATCTGTACAGCTTTTTGTGAACGGACACAGCGCCCTTGAGTTTCTGATCCAGGCCATGGATCTTTCGGGAGAGGTTATCACAACACCCTTCTCTTTTGCGTCAACTACACACGCCATCGTAAGGAACGGGCTTAAGCCTGTATTCTGCGATATTAATCTTCGGGACTATACATTGGACGCAGATAAGCTTGAAAGTCTCATTACTGATAAAACTTCTGCAATCCTTCCTGTGCATGTATACGGAAATATCTGCGACGTGGAAAAAATCAGGGAGATAGCAGACCGCCATCACCTCAAGGTACTGTATGACGCGGCTCATACCTTTGGAGAAGAGTATAAGGGTAAAGGAATCGGAAGTTTCGGTGATGCATCCATGTTCTCTTTCCATGCCACGAAGGTGTTCAATTCCATTGAAGGCGGAGCCATCACTACAGGGGAGCCGGATGAAAAGCTTATGGCAAAGCTTTATGAGCTGAAGAACTTCGGAATCCTGGGACAGGAAGAGGTGGCTTCTGTGGGAGGAAACGGCAAAATGAATGAATTTGCCGCCGCCATGGGCCTCTGCAACCTCCGTCATGTGGACAGCTACATAGAAAAGCGTAAGCTGGTTTATGAGCGTTATATGGAAAATCTCGGAGGAATTCCCGGAATCATACTTCCGGAACCGAACAGGGACGTTAAACCGAACTATGCATACATGCCGGTACGTTTCCATAATTACAAGAGAAACAGAGATGAGATCTTTGCCATCCTTAAGGACGGACAGGTCAATGCCAGAAAGTATTTCTATCCCTGCATCAACGCTTACAGCTGCTACAGAGATCAGTATGATGTGAAGGATACGCCAAATGCTCTTCTTGCTTCAACTGAAATACTGACCCTTCCCATATTCCCGGATCTCAGTCTCGATGATGTAGACAGAATTTGTACTATGGTTTTGAACTAAGAGGTAATACAGAATGGAAAAAAGAACAGCGCTGGTCACAGCTATAGGTTCCTTTGCGGCAGATACTGTCATAAGGACTCTTCACGAAATGGGCTACAGAGTGGTCGGCAGTGATATATATGAAAAGGAATGGGTGGCCAATTCTCTTGATGTGGATGCCTTTTATCAGGCGCCTTTCGCCAGCGATGAGGAGAAGTATATTTCCTTTATAAAAGATGTTTGCGAAAAGGAGAATGTGGAACGCATACTTCCTGTCATAGATCTGGAAATCGATGCCCTTAACCGACACAGGGATGAAATAGAAAAAGACGGTGTCAGGATCTGCATGTCGGATCATGATACCATAGAAGTCCTTCGTGACAAGTACAGGATGACTCAGCTTGTACGCAGTGTTCTGGACAGCCTGGAGGATGAGGAGCTCAAGTCGGCGGTTCGGGCCATTACTTCCATAAGGGCTTCGGAGGTGGACTTTGAGGAGGTTACATTCCCCATCATACTTAAACCGGTGGATGGCAGAAGCTCCTGCGGACTCTACAGGATCTTCCAGGAGGATCAGCTTGGCTTTGCATTCTCAAACATCATGGATCCTACAAAGCTGAATGATACATCACTGGAGAATTATATAGTCCAGCCTTTGATAAAGGGTAATGTAGTTACCGTGGATATCCTGAGAGACGGAGAGGGAAACTGTCGGGCCGTGCCCAGAGAGGAGCTCCTAAGGACTCCGAACGGTGCGGGACTCAGTGTCCGTGTGATGGAAGACAGAGCCCTTCAGAATGTCTGCTATAAGATAGCTGAACGGGCCGGAATAAAGGGATGCGTCAATTTTGAGTTCATAAAAGGCGAGAGTTCGGGAATCTACTATTTCATAGAATGTAATCCCCGTTTTTCGGGCGGTATAGCCTTTACCGAGCTTTCCGGTGTACCTATGATAAAAAATCATATGTATATTTTTGACGGAAAGCCTATGGAGGACATGCCTTTACAGAAATGCGGATTCATAACCAGAAAATATCAGGAAATCAGGATGTGATATGAAAGAAAGCTTTGACAGAGAATCAAATAAGGGCAGAGTGATCCTTATCATTCCTGCATACAATGAGGCGAATAATCTTCCCAGGGTGGTAGCGGATATTCTTTCCCAGGATTTTCCCATGGACTATGTCATAGTCTCGGACGGTTCCACCGACGGGACCCACGAGCTTTGCGAAAGGGAACATTATAATTATATAGAGCTTCCGGTGAACCTCGGACTGGCGGGGTGTTTCCAGACAGGAATGAGGTATGCCTACAGAATGGGTTACAGTTTCGCAGTTCAGTTTGACGGAGACGGTCAGCACAGGGCTGCCGATGTGGAATCTCTGTACAATAAGATGAGAGAAGGAGACTATGATATAGTTCTCGGATCCCGTTTTCTTGATAAGAAGAAGGGCGGATCCATGAGAGAGATAGGCTCGAGACTTATTTCCATGGCCATCAGGTTTACTACGGGAAAGATGATCACAGATCCTACCTGCGGCCTCAGGATGTACAGCCATAAAGTCATAGACGGCTTTGCCAACCGGCTTAACTACGGTCCGGAACCTGATACCATATCATATCTTATAAAAAACGGCGCAAGAGTCGTTGAGGCACCTGTGACCATAGATGAGAGATTGTCCGGCGAGTCATATCTCCGTCCGGTAAATGCCATGAAATACATGGCCCGTATGCTCATCTCCATCCTGATCATTCAGAGAAGCAGGAAGAAGGAGCTGGTCTGAGGTGTTGAATAAAGTGACAGATACTAAGAGAGATTTTTTGTGGAATGCCATAGGCAGTTTCGTTTATGCCATGGCTTCCATCGTACTTGCATTTGCGGTCATCAGGATCGTTGGAGCCGATGACGGCGGTATATTTGGATTTGGCTTTTCCACCCTGGGACAGCAGATGTTCATCATCGCCTACTTTGGTATCAGACCCTTTCATATCACGGATATGAAAAAGCAGTTCAGCTTTGGGGATTATCTCTGCACGAGGCGCATTACTTCACTACTGGCAGTTCTTGCCAGCTTTTTGTTTGTAGGGGGGCAGATGGCCTGGGGAAATTATGATCTCCACAAGTCAGTCATTCTTCTGCTTCTTTCAGCATACAAAATAGTGGACGGCTATGGGGACGTGTATGAGTCGGAGCTCCAGAGACAGGGATTTCTTTATAGAACCGGACAGTCACTGGCTTTCCGTACGGGTATTTCGGTAATAACACTTCTTTCGGTGCTTGTGCTGACAAAGAATCTTCTTGCGGCAGTGGCGGCAGCGGATGTAATGCAGCTTGCCGGAACCCATCTTTTTGCGGTCAGGGTCCTGGAGAAGGTTTCCGGAGTTGACAGAAATATGGTAAAAGAAAACATTAAGTCCATTATAGGTTCCACAGGACTTCTGTTCCTCAGCGTATTTGTGGATTTTTATATCTTTTCCGCTTCCAAATATGCAATAGACGCAAAGCTCAGGGATTCGGTGTCGGGATATTTTAATGTGCTCTTTATGCCTACATCCTTCATTTATCTTATAGCGAATTTCCTGATAAGGCCTATGCTCACGAAGCTGGCGGATCAGTTTGCCATGAAGGATTCGGCTGCGTTTAAGAAGACTTCGGTCTATATGCTTAAGGCGGTTTCACTCCTCAGCGTAGTCATTATCGTCGGTGCGGTTATATTCGGCCGATTCGGACTTTGGATCTTTGAGCTTATTCTCGGAACAGGGGCAAAGGGAAAACTGGTGTCAGAGTATATGACATTTGTTCTGCTTATTGCCGGCGGAGCGCTTTATGCCTTTGCCAATGTAATGTACTATATTCTTGTCACCATGCGTAAGCAGTTTCATATTTTTGCAGGCTATGTTATGACTGCTGTAGTTGCGGTCTTTTCTGCCGAAGGTATGGTTCAGATGAAGGGTATGTTCGGTGGAGCAGTAAACTACTTTATGCTTATGGGGATTCTGGTTGTTCTCTTTTCCTTGTTTGCCTTTCAGGCGGTAAGGGAAATGGAACTTAAAGAAAAAAATGAAAACCGGGATTTTTCGGAAGAGGCAAAATAGATGAAAACAGTAGATGTTATCATACCCACATATAAGCCGGGGGAAAAATTCATAAGGCAGCAGAGGATGCTTCAGAAGCAGACCTATCCCGTAAACAGGATTATCATAGTGAACACCGAGGCTGAATTTTTGGACAGAAGCCTGCTTAAAGACTATGCCAATGTTTCCGTAACAGACATTTCCGCTTCGGAGTTCGATCATGGCGCCACCAGAAATCTGGGAGTGTCACTGTCCAAAGCGGATTATTTTCTGCTTATGACAGATGATGCAGTTCCAAAGGATGAAAAACTGGTGGAGCATCTTGTGGGAATGATGGAAAGAAAAAGCCTTAATGATTTAAGGGCAGAAAAAGACACCGCTTCTTATGATGCAGGTACAGGCCGTGATGAGGAGAAGAGCTGTGAGATAGCCGCTGTATACGGAAGACAGCTTGCTACCGTGGAAAGCTCGGAGGATGAGAAGTACTCAAGAAGTTTTAACTATCCGGACAGTTCCTTTGTAAAGACCATTGAAGATCTGCCTAGGCTTGGTATCAAAACATTTTTTGAATCCAACGTATGCTGTCTTTACAGAAGAGATGTGTTTGAAAAACTGAAGGGTTTTCCGGAGCACACCATCTTTAATGAGGACATGATATATTGCAGTAAGATGCTGAGAGCCGGATACGCCAGCGCATATTGTGCGGAGGCAGAAGTATTCCATGCACACAACTATAGCGGAATACAGCAGCTTAGACGTAATTTCGATCTGGGAGTATCCCAGGCGGATAATCCTGAGGTATTCGGAGGTTTAAGATCCGAGGGAGAGGGAATAAAGCTGGTAAAAGGAAATGCTTTATCTCTTTTGAAAAAGGGAAAGATCTTATCCACTGTAAGACTTATCTTTATATCTGCATGCAAGTATTTGGGATATCGTCTGGGAAAGAACTATAAAAAGCTGTCCCGTAAGACTATCATGAAGCTGACCATGAATAAGCATTATTGGGACTGAAGGTTTATATTTTGTGATGATTTCCCGGAATGAACAGGTTATGGGGCAGGACGGGTCTTATACTGATTTCCCGGGATCATCACTTCATAAAGGAGATTTATCGTTATGATGACGCCGCTTTTCAGAGTAGTGCTGGTGGCAGTATCTGTTGCAACGCTGTGGATAGTGCTTGGCAGGATACGTAAGTCAAAATTAAATATAGAGGACTCTATTTTCTGGATACTGCTGGTATTCATGTTCGTGGTCTTCGCGGTATTCCCTTCGGTGCCGGACACTCTGGCAGGCCTTTTGGGAATCTACAGTACCGCGAATTTTCTGTTCCTTTTCATGATATTCATACTGATCATGAGGCTTTTTTCCATGAGTATGCGGGTGAGTTCACTTGAGGACAAGGTGAGAAGTCTCGTTCAGGAGATAGCCCTGAGAGATAAGATGAAAATGGATGAGAAAGAGGCGGGAGCCGCGGTTAAGGACCTTTCGGAAGAAGAGGCTCCTGTGAATAGCGTGATATCAAAGGAAAAGTCCGAAGGACAGGGTGAATGATATGGCCGAAGGTAAACAGAGATCGCTTTTATGGGATATCTTTAAGGGATTCGGAATAATATTCATTGTGTTTGGCCATACCGGAAAGGTGGGGGGAGCCATAGTTTATCTTTTTCATCTGGCTCTTTTCTTTTTTGTGACGGGATATTTTTTTAATGAGGAAAAGTATGGCGACAGGCCCTTTGTTTATCTGGGACACCGTATAGCAGGGGCATGGCCCAAGTATGTGTTCTACTGTACTTTCTTTGCTCTTACTCACAACTATGCGGTCATTCATGGACTTATGACAGAGGGCTCGGTGATTTACGGTACTTCCGAATTCATACAATCGGTTATGGGAAGTATGGTCTTTGAAAGACCGGAGCTGTATTCGGGACCCATGTGGTTTGTGCCGCTGTGGCTTTTGGGAGCCGGTCTCTTTGCAGGAGTGGTACATGTGTCGGGAGGACTCGCGGAGTATCTGGTGAAGCTTAGGATAAAGACCTCTTTCAGAAGGATTGATAAAAAGGTGATGGGAACTGTAGAGGATGGTCCTTCGGCATCTTCCGACGGGAAGGATAAAAATCCGGGACCGGAATTGACGCAAAAGAGGAAGAGGAGAGTAAGCTCCTATGAAGTTCTGAAACAGGCGGTTGTTGTCATTCTGACAGCTGCGTGTATAGTTGTGGGGCAGTTCGCGGTGGATAATGGAATAAATATTCTTTATCACATGGAACTTGCATTTGTGATTGAACCGTTTTTTGCCCTTGGGTATTTTATGCGGAAGTATCTTCCGGATATTCAGGAGAAGCTTCCGGTTCCATTGATGATTGTTCTTTCTGCAGTGATATTCTATATTTTTACAAGGTTTATCGAAGCCGGAATATGGTTTGATCTTGCAAGTCAGCTTATATTCGGAATGTGGTTTTATGTGGGCGGAATACTGGGAATAGTATTTACCATATTTATCTCAAAACTCCTTGAGAAAATCAGGATTCCGGATGAAGCGATGAAGAAGATTCCCATAATAAAAAATGCCGCAAATCCCATTGCGGGACTTGTGGCTCTTGCAGGGCGTTACAGCTTTGATATTATGGCTCTTCATATTTTTGTGTTTAAGATGCTGGACATGGTGCTGAGAAAGGTCTATTACCATGATCCGGGGATGAGTCTGTCACAGTATCCCTCACCCCTGTCCATGGAGTGGTGGATACTGTACCTTGTGGTAGCAGTGATGGTTCCTCTTTTGGCCGGTGTGATTTCAGACAAAGTAAAGTCGGCTGTCAAAGCCGGTTTAAGGCATTGACCAAAAAACGGATTATTCTGTTCTGAAGCTTTCCTACGGTCATTTCATAGATGGGAGCCGTTATGAAAAGTGCTGTGAAAGTAGCTGCTGCGATGATGATAAATTCCTTACTGTAGGAAATGCGGTTCACCATCAGGATGTAGAGCTTCAGGGAAAGACAGCATATCAGCGGAAAGTGAATAAGGTATACCGAAAAGTTAGTTGGAGCGAGGCGTTTCATGATGCCTGGCTCCAATATTTTTTGCAGAAAACTGCAGTTCATGATACCCATGATAATGAAAAAGCTGAATCCGATGACCCAGTACATATTCCATGTAAAGTAAGGGAGAAGCTCCGGAAAGTGCCTGTGAACAAAGGGGCTTATGAAATTCACGAGTCCTCCCGCATCCAGTATGATGGGTATCAGAGCTGCCATCATAAAGATCAGATCATAGACCGGTGTTCCGCTGCCGCCGGTTTTCAGTTTTTCTTTTATGAATTTGTCGAGATGCATCATCACCGAGCCGAGAAGTACCAGCACCAGATGGAAGAAATTGGGCTCAGGCGGGAAAAGGAAGCTTACGACCATAAGGATCAAAGCGGAAGCATCGGTAAAGTGCAGGATTGCTGCAGAGACATTTGAACTCATTACGGTACTCGAAATATGTCTTATATAGTTATAGATGTAAATAAGACAGGTTCCTCCGAATATATACTTCATCATCCAGAGCGGTCCGTTCAGAGTTCCGTCCATGGTGAGAGATGCCATGATGAGCTCGTCTATACCGTAGGGGTGGCTATAAAAGGTGCTTACCCAGCTGTTGTGCAAAAGCTCACTGGAAATCTGGGTGGGGAATCCCAAGGTGTAGTACATCACAAATGTGATTATGTTTATGAAGAAGAAGGGAACAGCAAATCTTATATAACGGCCCATAAGCTGCAGCAGAAGTTCCTTCAGAGAACGTATTTTTCTGAAGGATGCAAGATATCCCGAGATGATACAGAAACCGTACAGGGCAAGGTTTGAGTCCACGAGGATTGAAAGAGGGGGCTGGAACAAAAGCTGAAGCTCCGGACGAAGATCAGGCTTTATTTCGCACATTGTCCAGAAGACCCCGGTGAAGTGGGTCCAGAAAATGATGAGGCAGAAGATGTATTTGAGTGAATCCAGATACAAAAGACGTTTTTGTTTGTTGTTCTGTGACATATTAAACTCCTGAATATGAAAAATGTTCATTCACACTTTACTAAATATGGGGATAAAGCGCAATGGAATAGAGTGGTGGCTTTTGACACATATATTAATCTATTGTAAAATTGGAAAGATTTAGACATGGAAAGAATTTGTCGGAAGGTGAGGCGAAGATGCTTCAGATATTAAACAGCTTTCGCGGAACCGGAGATCAGTTCCTGATCCAATGGTTCCTTTTACTTATTATGGCACTTGCCGTGGTGTTTTTGGCGGTGACTTTTCTTTTACTTAAGTCAAAGCTCAGGCTCCACCAGATATATTTTACTGCAGTCCTATGGATGGGAATCATTTTTATGGCGGTGCTGCCACCGCTGTCAGCACCTGATGAAGTGCTTCATTTTGTGGGAGCCTATGAGCTGTCCAATAAGATGATGCTGAAGACAGCGAGAGATGACGACGGAAACATTATCATAAGAAAAGAAGATGAGTATATAGTGAACTGGCCCGGGGACAATGATCTGAATAAAGCCACAGTCCTTGGTCAGATCCTGAGCCGTCCTGTATATAAGGAGCTTCACGAGAGCGGGATTTTTGCCGTGGAAGAAGGGGAAAGCATAACTCTTCAGCAGCCGGTTGCCACAACGCCGCTTTCGTATTTTATGCCGGCTCTGGGCATAAGTCTGGCAAGGATCTTAAATTTGAGCGCCTTTTCACTGTTGTATCTGGGACGGTTCATGAATCTTCTGATGTTCTGTGTTCTGGGGGCTGCCGCCGTGAGAAGGACGCCTGTAGGAAAGAAGGTTTTCTTTGCAGTGTCCCTTTTTCCCATGACGCTGGAGCTTATGGGAAGCTACAGCTATGACAGCTTCATTATCGCCCTGGGGTTTTATCTTACAGCGGTTATCTTAAGCCACGCCGTGAAAGGAGAAGGGGAAAAGATAGACTGGAGAGATGTGCTTGAGATGGGCATTCTTGCGGTTTTGTTATCTCCCTGCAAGATGATCTATTCGACTCTTTTTGCATTGTGCCTCATGATACCTGTGGCGAGATGGAGAAAGCCGAGTGCAGTCAGATGGGGAGCCAGTGTATTTATCATAGGTATGCTTATGGCGGGCTCCATTGTCTTTGTAAATCTCAGAGAGGTGCTCCGCTATGTCAATGCTTCCGGCGTGACACAGGCACCTGAGCTGACCTCCTCGGGAGAAATCAACACAGTGAAGCTGCATGACATGCAGGAACTTCTAAGGGATAAAACTCTGGTTTTTCGTATCATCAGGAATACATTCCAGATTCTGGGGATCCAGTATCTTGGAACTACAGTGGGAATGTGGCTCGGAGCTTTCGACAGGGGGCTTTCGACAGGAACGCCGCTTTTGTGGGGATTCTGGGGTGCCGCTTTCTTTACGGCTCTTTTCGGCCGCAAGGGAGAGCCCGTGCTTAAGCTGTGGAAAAGATGCTTTATGGTTTTGATTGCGATTCTGCTTACATTTATACTGCTTGTGAGCATGCTGCTTTCTTATACCCCGGCAGACACCTTTTACATACTGGGGGTTCAGGGAAGATATTTCCTGCCGTACCTTCCGGTACTGCTCATAGCTTTCCATTCAGGGATGCTCGACAGAAAGATCAGGGATATAAGATGGATCGAGCCTGTCACGGTACTTATGATTTCAGCAGAGATACTTATGGATGCCGCGGTTCTGACATGCTGTTATCTTACAGTTGTTTCCCGGGCGGGCTAATAGTGGTATAATCGGATTTTGACACATATAACATAGGAGTAAATCGAAGGTCGGGAATATGACCTTTATATAAATATGAAACATTTAAAGAAACTTTTCAGGGACATCATCGAAAGAAGGAGGATGATCTTCGATCTTGCGAAGTCGGATTTCAGAAAACGTTTTGTGGGATCATACTTCGGAATCATCTGGATGTTCGTTCAGCCACTGGTTACCGTGGTTATCTATGCGTTTATTTTCGGTCCATACGGATTCAAGTCGGCGCCGCCTGTACCAAACACCAGCTATGTTATCTGGCTTATACCGGGACTGGTGCCCTGGTTCTTTTTCAGCGAAGCCATGAACACCATAACGGGCATACTTCATGAGTATAACTATCTCGTAAAAAAGGTGGTATTTCCTGTGGAACTGCTGCCCATCATAAAACTTTCATCCTGCTTTTTCGTTCACCTTTGCTTCATACTTATCATGCTTATAGCATATATTGTTTCGGGAAAGATGCCGGAGGTGAGCTGGATACAGATTTTTTATTACAGTTTTGCGGCTTCTGTTCTTGCCCTCGGACTTGGATACTTCACCGGTGCGGTGAATGTTTTCTTTAAGGATATGCAGCAGATCGTAGGGATAATGCTTCAGTTCGGCATATGGATGTGCCCCATCATGTACGATGAGACATTATTTACCGGAAAAGCTCCCTGGGTTGGAACTGTCCTCAAGCTGAATCCTTTTTACTATATAGTTGCTGGATACAGGGACTCGATGCTCACAGGGGATCCTTTCTGGATGAGACCTATGCTCAGTGTTTATTTCTGGGTATTTACACTTATGGTGTTTTTCCTTGGACTTGGATTTTTCAAGCGCCTCCGTCCTCATTTTTCGGACGTACTTTGATTTGAATGGAGATTCTATATGTTACATACAATAGCAGTTATTTCACTTATCGTTTTCTTTTTGACCATCGGAGATTTGATCTATCACGGAAGGATAGAGAAAATCGAGGATAGAAGAGAAAGATCTGCAGCGGCCGTACCACTTGTACAGGGCATACTCAGAACTATACTCAAGGCCAGCGGAGTGACCTATGAGGTTGAAGGACTGGAGAACCTTACTTCGATTCCCAAGGAAGAGGGAGTCATGTTCGTGGGAAATCATCGTTCCTACTACGATGTACTTATCGCTTATTCACTTGTTGACCGTCCTACAGGCTTCATTGCCAAAAGCGAGATGAAGAAGATAAAGCCTCTTGCAAGATGGATGGAATATGTAAGCTGCCTTATGATAGAACGCAACAATCTCAAGCAGTCTCTTAAGGTCATCATCACAGCCATAAAGTATGTGAATCTGGGTATTTCAATGTGGATTTATCCGGAAGGAACCCGCTCAGACGGTGCATCTGAAGAGGATATGCTTCCGTTTAAAGAGGGATCTTTTAAAATTGCCGAGAAGAGCAACTGTAAGATAGTTCCTGTTTCCATGATCCATACAAGAGATATTCTGGAAGCTCATTTTCCGATTATCAAACCTCAGCATGTTAAAGTGAAAATCGGAAAGCCTCTTACGGTAAGTGACATTCCTGAGGATATGAGAAAACATGTAGGTTCCTATGTAAGAGATATCGTGATCGCAAACATCAAGGACCTTAAGGCAAAAGAACAGGACGAGAAGAAGGCATAAGGCTAAGGGTATAAAAAAGTAAAAGAAGACTGTATAAGACATACCGAATGAGACGTAGGATATAAGACTAAAGGAGAGGACCTCTGAAGATGGAAAGCACACAGACGCTACTTGAAATAAGAGACCGGTTGGATGTTATAGATAAGGAGATCACTGGGCTGTACAAGAAACGTATGGATCTCTGCGCCGAAGTTGCTGAAACAAAAATCAAAAGCGGTAAGGCTGTTTTTGATCCCGCAAGGGAAGCGGAAAAGCTGGATACCGTTTCGTCATATCTTGAAAGCGACTTTGACAAGAAGTCCATAAGAGAGCTGTATCAGCAGATGATGACCATTTCAAGAAGGCTTCAGCTTGCTATCCTGGCAAGACATGGGAAAAGCTATGATACAGGATATAAGAAGATCGGGACCAGAAATAAGCTGGGAAAGAGGGCTGTCTATCAGGGTGTGGAAGGAGCCTATGCACATATCGCCGCAAGACAGTGCTTTGGAAATGATGCGGATCTTACCAATGTGAAGACCTGGAAGGATGCAGCGGATATGGTAAAGGAAGGGAAGGCGGATTATGCAGTACTTCCTATAGAGAATTCAAGTCATGGTGTGGTGTCGGATAATTTTGACCTGCTGATAAAATATCCGGAACTTGCTATAATAGAAGAAGTAGATCTCAAGGTGGAGCATGCTCTTATGAGTGTTGAAGGTGCAGAGCTTGAGGGTATTAAGGCTGTGTACTCACATCCTCAGGCGTTGGGACAGTGCAGCAGCTTCTTTGATGAACATCCTGATATTACCCCGGTTGCCACTGCAAACACAGCAGTTGCTGCAAAGCTTGTGAAGGAGCGCGGAGACAAGAGCATAGCGGCACTTGCATCAGAGGAGTCTGCGGAGCTTTACGGACTTACAGTACTTCAGAGATCCGTAAACAAGGAGAAGACCAATACCACAAGGTTTATAATTATCGGAAGAGAGAAGACCTATACGGATGATGCAAAGAAGATAAGCCTTTGCTTTGAAACGGCACATCGTCCCGGAGCGCTATACAATATTCTGGGTAATTTTATTTTTAATGATGTAAATATGACCATGATCTCTTCCCGCCCGGTTCCGGAGCGTCCTTTTGAATATCGTTTCTTTGTGGACATCGAGGGGAGACTTGATATGCCGGATGTTATCAATGCTCTTTCAGGCATGGTGGATCAGGTGACGGAACTGTCTATTCTTGGTAATTATTGAAATATAGTCAAAAATCTTACTGCTTGGGTCGTGTGAGGGTATGACCATGCATGTTATTCCCTTTCACAGTAAATGTACGGAACAGGGTTCCGCGGGAGGAAGGCTATGACAGTAAACATAAAGAATGTTTTTGACCCGGTAAACTATACAAACCGTGAACTCAGCTGGCTTGATTTTGATGCCCGGTGCCTTTATGAGGCAAGGGATCATAGCGAGCCTTTGTTTGAGAGACTAAAATTTCTGAGTATTACTGCCTCCAATCTTGATGAGTTTTTTACCGTGCGTGTTGCGTCGCTGAAAGATCAGGTCAATGCCGGATACCAGAAAAAGGACATCGCCGGCATGACTCCCCAGCAGCAGCTTACGGCCATTTCGGAGAAGACCCACAGTTTCATGAATCTGCAGTACTCAACATACAACAGATCCATACTTCCTTCTCTCAGAAATCAAGGGTTATATGTTATTTCGGAGCATGAGAAGCTGACAGAGGAAGAGGCTGCATTCGTTGATGATTATTTCAGAAGCAGTGTTTATCCTGTACTCACCCCTTTCGCAGTTGACTCTTCCAGACCTTTCCCACTGGTTCTTAACAGAACACTTAACATAGCCGCTCTTGTAAAGCCCAAGAAAATAAAGGGCAAGAGCATAGTCAGCAAGAAACATAAAAAGGCGGCAGGACTTGATATGCCTCAAAGCAATATTGAATTTGCCATGGTTCAGGTTCCGAATACCCTGCCGCGAATAGTCGAACTTCCGCCGGAAACATTGGAAAACGGAAAGACCCAGCGTGTTGTGATGCTTCTTGAAGAGATAATCGAGCGTAATATGGGTCTTCTGTTTGCAAACTATGAGATAGTTTCCACCCATGTTTTCAGAATCATGCGTAATGCTGATCTCAGTATAGATGAAGAAGAGGCCACAGATCTTCTTGAAGAGATAAAGAAGCAGCTTAAGCAGCGCCGCTGGGGAGAGGTGGTTAGGCTTGAGGTTGAGGATACCATGGATAAACGTCTTCTTAAGGTTCTCAGGAAGGAGCTTCATATAGAGAACAAAGAGGATGTTTACAGAATAAACGGTCCTCTGGATCTGACCTTCCTTATGAAGATGTACAAGATGGAGGGCTTTGACTATCTGAAGACTCCGGCTTATGTGCCCCAGCCTGTTCCCGCATTGCACAATGAGAATTCCATTTTTGAATGTATCCGCAGGAAGGATATTTTCGAAACGGTGCCCTATGAGACCTTTGAACCCGTTGTGAGACTTATCAGAGATGCGTCCAGAGATGCAGAGACTCTGGCTATAAAGATAACCCTTTACAGGGTTTCGGGTAATTCACCCATAGTAAAGGCTCTTGAGGAGGCCGCCATAAACGGCAAGGATGTTACTGTGCTTGTGGAGCTGAAGGCCCGCTTTGATGAAGAGAATAACATTCAGTGGGCGGAACGTCTGGAGAAAGCAGGCTGCCATGTTATATACGGTCTCGTCGGACTGAAGACCCACAGTAAGATAGCCCTTGTGGTTCGCAGGGAGGCCGACGGTATCCGCCGGTATGTACATCTGGCCACCGGAAACTACAATGACAGCACCGCAAAACAGTATACGGATCTCGGCATCTTCACCTGCGAGCCGGAATTCGGTGAAGATGCATCAAATTTCTTTAATATGATTTCCGGATATTCTGAGCCGGAAAACTGGAATGAGCTTATTCTGGCGCCGTTATGGCTGAGAAAGTGGGTTTTGCAACAAATCCGTAAGGAAATAGAGAACGCAAAGAAAGGCCTTCCTGCTAAAATAACAGCTAAGATGAACTCACTATGCGATCCCGAGGTCATAGGAACTCTTTATGAAGCCAGTCAGGCAGGGGTTCAGATCGATCTGATAGTCAGGGGTATATGCTGTCTGAAAGCCGGAATACCTAAACTAAGTGAGAACATTCAGGTAAGATCCATTGTGGGTTATTTTCTTGAGCATGCCCGCATATTCAGATTTGAAAACGGGGGAGACCCGGAGTATTATCTGGGAAGTGCAGACTGGATGCCCAGAAATCTTGACCGGCGCATAGAAATAGTTTTTCCTGTACATGATAAGGATAT
Organism: Oribacterium sp. P6A1; assembly: GCF_000702885.1. Classification (GTDB taxonomy): domain Bacteria; phylum Bacillota; class Clostridia; order Lachnospirales; family Lachnospiraceae; genus Oribacterium. The sequence goes on from NZ_JNKO01000002.1 coordinate 195,393, forward strand.
ACAGAAGAGACTTCAGCATATTCTGGATCTGGAGCTTTCCGACAATGTGAAGGCCTCCGTTATGGATGAAAACGGAGAGTATCACCACCCTGATCTCAGAGGCCGGAAGCAGGTAAATTCTCAGATCATTCAGTGTGAAGAGGCTTTGAAGCAGACAAAGAAGCTTTCGAAGGCAACTAATGCGGATAGAAAGAAGTTTATACCCAGAGAACATAAGGATTTAGGTCGTTAAGTACCGGTATCCCTGATGAATCCGGGGATACGGAAAGTTTTGCCGTTTCGGGGATAAAAAGATAAAAAGTATGAAAAGGAGTAGTTATGCCACAGATTAATATTCTTGTAGTAGATGATGAAAAGGAGATTGCCGAGCTTGTTGAGATCTATCTTGTAAGTGATGGCTATAAGGTTTTCAAAGCCTACAATGCTGAGGACGGATTGAGGATTCTTGATGAGCAGGAGATCCATCTTGTGCTCCTTGATATCATGATGCCGGGAATGAACGGACTTGAGATGTGCAAGAAGATCCGTGAGAAGTCAAACATTCCTGTGATTATGCTTTCTGCTAAATCTACGGATCTCGATAAGATCGTAGGCCTCACAGGAGGTGCTGATGACTATGTGACAAAGCCGTTTAATCCGCTGGAGCTTACAGCCCGTGTAAAGTCACAGCTTCGTCGTTACACACAGCTTAATCCAAATGCTGCCAACCAGTTTACCAACAACGAGATCACCATCCGCAATATGACTATCAATAAGGATAATCACAAGGTTGTTATAGATGGTGAAGATATAAAGCTTACTCCTATCGAGTTTGATATCCTTTTCCTGCTTGCTTCTCATCCCGGCAAGGTATTCTCAACAGATGAGATTTTTGAAAAGGTATGGAACGAAAAGGTTTATGAAGCCAATAATACGGTTATGGTCCATATACGTCGTCTGCGCGGAAAGATGAAAGAAGACAGCAGAGAAAACAAGATAATAACAACCGTTTGGGGCGTTGGATACAAGATTGAAAAATAAAGATATGCCGGAGGTTGCGCTACAGTTCATGCAGTGTTTCTTCCGGCTGTTTTTGGTTTAAGGTTAAAAACATTGGATAACGAAAATAAACACAATAACAATCAGATACACAGTACAGGACGGGGATACATGCTGCAGCTTATAGCCAATATAGCTGTGGCCACGGTGATAACTGCGGTGATAGAAGTCTTCCTGATCACCAATATCACGGCTATCACCAGTTTCCTGTATCAGACAGGAAACAGCAGCCTTGCAGTTCAGCGCTTTGCCTTTGGATCCACCATAAGCGTGCTTCTTTTCGTGCTTTTGGGCATAGTGATGTTTTCTTTCATTTTTCTCATGACTCAGAGAAAGACAGCAAGAGATATAGAGACCATAGCCAGTGCGGTTCAGCAGATTTCCGAAGGTGATCTGAGCACAAGGCTTGATGTGGTCGGAGAGGGAGAGCTGACTGAGATCGCGGAAAACATTAACCGAATGGAAAAGGATATTCAGGAGCTCATCGAAAAGGAAAGAAACTCTGAGCAGTCAAAAACGGATCTTATCACAAATGTCGCTCACGACCTGAGAACACCGCTGACCTCCATAATAGGATACCTTGATCTTCTCAGGAAGAACAGGAATATCTCGCCTGAAATGCAGCAGAAATATCTGGAGATAGCATATAACAAGTCTGAGAGACTGCAGAAGCTCATAGAAGAGCTCTTTGGTTTTACCAAGCTTTCCTACGGTAAGGTCAATCTCAATATTTCCAAGGTCGACATAGTGAAGCTCCTGACACAGCTTCTTGAGGAGAGCTATCCGAATTTTGTGAACAACGGTCTAAGCTATGATTTTGTTTCCAATACGGAATCCCAGATCATAGATGCGGATGGAGATCTTCTGGCCAGACTGTTTGATAATCTGATAAACAATGCCATCAAGTATGGTAAAGAGGGTAAGCGTGTAAAGGTAAATCTCAGGGTGGACAGAGAGATAGTTACCATAAAGATAGTCAACTATGGCTATGTGATTCCGGAAAAGGAACTGCCCCTTATTTTTGACAGGTTTTACAGAACGGATCACAGCCGTACCACACAGAACGGTCCCGGAGGAACGGGCCTCGGACTTGCCATCGTTAAGAACATTACGGATATGCATCATGGTGTGGTTTCGGTATCTTCGGATCTTTCGGGTACCGTCTTTTCCGTAAAATTAAAGATTCATTTTGAGGAAGGAATAGAGAATTTTGAATCCAGAAATATTGAATCCAGAAACATTGAATCTAAGAATGATGAACCACGCAGACGGTCAGGCAGAAGATAAGACCGGAAGCGGGTTCAGTATACAGGGGCGGGCTGCCGTAAGAACCATGGCAGCGCTTTTTTTGAGCCTTCTTTTTGCGGCTTTTTTTTCGTTTGTCTCAAAAGCTGACACTATAGACCTCTCTGTGACATACGGGTACCAGAACATAGCGAAGGCGGGAAGATATCTTCCTCTCAATGTTCATATAGAGAATACCGGTGAACAGACTTTTTCCGGATATATACACGTGTACATGGTTGAGTCTGAAGACAGTGTCTACGAGTATCAATACAAGAAAACCGTGGAGGGAGAGTCTGAGGACGATCTTTCGGTTATTGTTTCCCTGAGTTCGGGTGTCAATCAGATCCTTGTTACAGCAGAAGATCTGAACGGAAATGTCCTTGGTTCCAGGAGAGTGGGACTTGATGTGGCGGGTTCTGACGCAGAACTTATAGTCGGAATCATTTCCCAGAGTCCCGAAGCTCTGACGTACCTCGGAGGAGTGGGCATCAACAATGGAATTCTTCGTACAAGAACGGTGACACTGGATATAAAAAATCTCCCAAGGGATAAGAGTGAGCTTGACCAGCTGGACGTTCTCCTGATCTCTGACTATCCCGCGGAGTTTATGAAGGACAGTGAAGCCAGAACCATACTGGACTGGGTAAGAAAAGGCGGAATTCTGGTGATCGGTACGGGAGCCAAAGGCAACCAGGCACTGGCACCGCATTTTGACGGTTATCTGAAAAATGCTCTGTCTCCTTCATCCATGAAGGTTCAGATGGGGGAAGGAGATGAAGAGGAAAGGGATGAGATCACACTTTCGGCTTCGGCTATCATGCTGAACGGCGGAAGAGAGGTTATGTTCTCAAACAATGTTCCCATTCTTTCAACTGTGACGGAGGGTACCGGTATCATCGCTGTTTGCGGATTTGATTTTTGTGATATTCAGAGATATGCCACAGATAAGGTATTCTACGTGGATAAGCTTTTTACCGCCATACTTGGGCAGAGCCGTCTGGATAAGCTGTCTCTGGCTGCATCGGAAAGAAGTCTTAGGCTCTATTGGGATATTCAGTCTCTTATGAATATGAGTGATGTAAGAAAAATCCCTGAGCCTATGTTTTATGTAAGCATTTTATTTGCCTATGTTCTTCTGATAGGACCGGGATTATACTTCTATCTCAGAACTCATGAGATGATAAGGGTATATCGCTCGGGAGTCCTCATTATAACCATACTGGCGACCCTGCTGATATGGGTAATGGGAGTCGGAACCAGATTCTCGGGACCGTTTCTTACCTATGCAAGGATCAAGGAGGTTTCTGCCGACAGCATTAATGAAACGGATTACATCAATCTGAGATCACCGTATAACAAGACCTACAGTTTTGATGTTAAATCGGAATATTATGTGTATCCTGTTTTGAAGGGCTCGGATTATAACGGTGATATCCAGGAAATCGCCATGAACAGTGAAAAGGGACACACGACCATCAGTAATTATCGTAATAAAACTGAAATCACCGTGGCCAATACCTCTCCCTTTACTGCAAGATACTTTGAACTGAATACCAAAACTCCCAATACCTCCGGACATTTCACCACGGATATGGTCTATTCGGGAGGTGAGGTAAGAGGGAATCTCAGGAATTCATCCCAGTACACTCTTACGGATGCAGCCATTCTGATATACGGAAAGGTTATACGGTTGGGAAAACTTTCGGCAGGAGAGGTGGTTGATCTTTCTGATAAGGAAATCATCAATGTTCCTGTGGGTGATTGTCAGAGAATAGCAGAAACCGTAACCGGCGGATCCGGGCTTGGCTTCCTGAAGTACTATCTTTCAAACTACATGACTGGATATTACGGTGATGCAAGACTTGTGGGTTTTGTTCAGGAAGATGAGAATGATAATTCCCTGGACTTTTCCGACGATCCCGGCTATGAGAATTACGGTGCGACCATGGTTGTGGCTTCCCTTACTCTTACCACAAGAGTCGGAGATGAGTACAGTTACAGCGCATTGTCCACGGATCCCGAAGTAAAGTCGGGTAATTATAATGTCAGCGACAATACCATATCCGGTGTGGCACCAACGGTGCTGGCTTACCACCTTGGTGAGGGCAATAACATAAACAGCATAAGCATTGAAAGTATCAATGTGGATGATGCAGATTCAAAGGGCAGGATCGGAAGCATCAGACCTTTCAGGGGATCCCTCAGTTTCTATAATAATCAGACAGGTGGATTTGATGTTATGGATATAGGAGACGGTGTACTGAACATGGCAGAGCTTACATCCTATCTCAGAGAAGATAATGTTCTTATTGTCAAGTACACATCGGCGGAACAGAATGCCGGAATAGATGAGAGAAGATATCTGCCTATGATAACAGTTACCGTAAAGGAAAATGTTGCGGTTATAAATCAGATACTTGAGTCTGATGGTAATGATACAGAGCAGCCTTCAGGAACTACGGAAGAGACCGGACCCTATGAAGCCGGTTCTTATGGAACGGTAGTGGCCGAAGAAACAGCTCCGTCTGTGGCAAATAATCCGCAATTGACAGAGTCCGGCAGTGACGTTGGTTCCGAAACAACGGAGGGAAATGAAAGTGAAGCCGTACCAGGAGACAGTAGGGCGGCGGATACCGGAACAGGTGTCTGAGATAAGATAAGGGAAAAGGAGGTGGGACTGTCCATGATAGTTCTGGAAAATGTAAAAAAGAGCTACGGCCATATGAATGCTCTTGATGGTCTCACGATGCATATTGAGGACGGGGCCATGTACGGCTTTGTAGGCCCCAACGGTTCGGGAAAAACCACAGCCATACAGATGATGTGCGGTCTGGAATATCCCGATGAAGGAACGGTTAAGGTTGACGACATGGAAGCTGGTTCCAATGTTCGCCGACTGAAAAGAAGGATAGGGTATGTTCCTGATTATACGGGAACTTATCCTAATCTCAGGATCATAGAGTACATGGATTTTTTCGCGGAGTGCTACGATATGAAGGATCAGAAAACGAAGCGCCGCATACAGAATCTGCTGAGTATGGTGGGGCTCCAGGAAAGACAGACTCAGTTCATGGATTCCCTTAACAGAGGCGCACAGCAGAAGCTGAGCCTGGCAAGGGCCCTGATTCACGATCCGAAGATTCTTATACTTGATGAACCTACAGCAGGACTTGACCCCAACACGAAGTTTGAATTCCGTCAGATGATTGCAAATCTGGCTGATTCTGGAAAGACAATAATCATATCTTCAAATGTGCTGAATGAAATATCCGAGCTCTGTACAGATATAGGTATCATAGATCAGGGAAGGATGGTCATGGAAGGGAAGATAGAGGATGTACTGGATCAGGTCAATGCCTCGAACCCCATCATTATTTCCATAGCGGGAAGTCTGGGATCTGCGCTGCAGGCTCTGAGAACAGACCGTCTGGTTCGTTCTGTCAGCATCAGAAACAACGAGCTTTTTATCACTTATGCAGGTTCAAAAAAGGATGAGTCCAACCTGTTGAAAAAGCTTGTGGAGGCAGGAGTTCCCGTAAGAGGATTCCATCGTGAGAAGGGTAATTTGGAGTCTCTGTTCCTTCAGCTAACGGGAACGAGAGAGGAAAGGAGAGTGACCTACTATGAGGCTGAATCCGATTTTCCTGAAGGATGAGATAACCAGTTCGAGAAGGTTTGCCCTTCCTGCCCTGGTGACACTTGTAAACGGGAGCCTGTCCATGCTGGTTCTTCTGAACCTTTTTTACATCAGCAAAAGTGCAAGGGTAACGGGAGAGATATCTTATGTGAATTTCCTCCGGATATACTATATAGCGGCAGCTGCGGAGATACTTCTCATACTTCTCATAACGCCGGCCCTTACGGCGACTTCCATTTCCGGAGAGAGGGAGCGTAAAACACTTGGACTTCTTCTCACAACTCAGCTTGATCCCTGGGACATAGTCATAGGAAAGCTTATGGGAGCTCTGGGCACTCTGCTCCTTTTGGTGTTCACATCCACTCCCATACTTGCCACGGTTTATATTTACGGTGGAATCACCTTTTATCAGATTCTGGTATTTTTCCTTTTTCTTGTGACATCGGCAGTTTTCTGTTCAAGCATAGGAATCATGGTCAGTTCCTTTTTTACCACAACAGCTGCGGCAACTGCCGTGGCCTATGTGATGATATTTTTGAGCTATACGGTGATGCTTATGGTGACAGTCTTCAGAGCCCAGCTGGGAATTCCCGATAATCGTATCCTTCCGGGAATTTTTATTGTATTATTGCTGTTGTCTGTTTTTTTGCTGTATCTCAGTAAAAGGCACATAGCACCTCACAGAAAAAGAAAGCTGCGGGAGGGATGATTGACTGTCTAAGGAGTTTAAGGCGATGTTTGCTCTAAAAAATATAAAGAAAGCAGGGAGAAAAAGCATACTGTTTATGACGGTATTGTGGATGCTGGTGATATTTGTTTTTTCGGCACAGCCGGCGGATGAATCTACGGAGACCAGCCTTTTTATCGGACAGATAGTGGAGTCGGTATGTGTTCCCGGATATGTTGACTTGTCAGAGGAAGAAAGGCTCATAATGGCCGAGAATATAGATTTCTTTGTCAGGAAGACTGCCCATGCCGCAGAATATGCTGTGCTGGGAATGCTTCTTTCATTATCCGCAGGTGAGATTTCAGAACTTCCCTTTTTTGAAAGGCAGAGGGCAGCGTATATTTTCGGGACGCTCTACGCCGCAACAGATGAGTTTCATCAGCTGTTCGTGCCGGGCAGAGCAGGAATGATAAGAGATGTGGTACTTGATTCCGCAGGGGTGATGGCAGGAGTTCTTTCTGTCTATGTATTTAAAAAAATTACAGAAAAGAATTTTTGCCGCAAAAGACTATCTGTGGCATAACCAATATTTATGAAACCGGGTTCAGTACCCGGTTTTTCTTTTATCTTTGGTTGAAAACGGTAGTTTAATATGCTTAAATGGTGTAAATGTTAAACCAAGGATCCTTTGGGATCCCTTTTAGACAGAGGTATAAAAAGAATGAGCTGTATTATGATTGGTATCGCCGGCGGTTCAGGTTCCGGCAAGTCTACATTTACCAACCGACTCAAGACAGAGTTTGGTGACAAGGTCACTGTTATTTATCACGATAATTACTATAAATCAAACGATGGAATTCCTTTTGAGATAAGACAGAAGAATAATTATGATTCTCCGGATGCTTTTGAGACGGATCTTTTGATTGCACACTTGAAGACATTGAGAAGAGGAGAATCCGTTCAGTGTCCTGTTTATGATTATTCACAGCATAATCGTACAACTGAGACTATAGAGCTTAAGCCTTCAAAGATAATAATAGTCGAGGGCATACTGGTTCTTGAGAACCCTGAGTTACGTTCACTTTTTGATATCAAGATATATGTTGAAGCTGACGCAGATGAACGAATCATAAGACGTATCATCCGTGATGTTAAGGAGAGAGGCAGACAGGTGGAGGATATCTCCACTCAGTATCTCACTACCGTAAAGCCTATGCATTATCTCTATGTTGAACCTACAAAGCAAAAGGCAGATATCGTTATCAACAGTGGAATGAATGATGTTGCATTTGATCTCATGAAAACCAAGATCAAAAGTCTTTTAGAAAACGGAGGAAACAATACCAATGCTTTATAACAGCACACGTGGCGGAGAAAAGGGTTTACAGGCATCAGAGGCTATACTTAAGGGTCTTGCGGATGATGGCGGCCTTTTTATGCCGGAATCCATTCCCACACTCAAGACTTCTCTTACAGAACTGAGCAGGATGTCCTATCAGGATCTCTGCTATGAGGTAATAAAGGAATTCCTTACAGATTTTACTGAGGAGGAGCTCCGTCACTGCATTAACTCCGCTTATGACGAGAAGTTTGAGACTCCTGCCATAGCTCCGCTGGTGAAAAGGGATGATGCATATTTCCTTGAGCTTTTCCATGGAAAGACTATTGCATTCAAGGATATGGCTCTTTCCATCCTTCCTCACTTTATGGTAACAAGTGCAAGAAAGAATGATGTAACAGACAAGATCGTTATCCTTACAGCTACATCCGGAGATACGGGAAAGGCTGCCATGGCAGGATTTTCAGATGTTCCGGGAACAGAGATCATCGTATTCTATCCATACGGCGGAGTATCCAGGTTCCAGGAGCTTCAGATGAGAACAGAGCCGGGAAAGAACACTCATGCAGCGGCTATCCACGGAAACTTCGATGATGCCCAGACCGGTGTAAAGAAGATTTTCGGTGATAAGGATTTTACAGCAAAGCTTAAGGAAAAAGGCGTTATCCTGAGTTCTGCAAACTCCATCAACATCGGACGTCTCGTTCCTCAGGTGGCTTACTATGTATATGCTTATGCCCAGCTCATAGCTCAGGGTGAGATCACTGAGGGAGAGAAGATCAATGTCTGCGTTCCTACAGGTAACTTCGGAAACATCCTTGCCGCTTATTTTGCAAAGCATATGGGAGTTCCTATTGATAAGCTTATTTGCGCATCAAATGAGAATCGTGTTCTTACGGATTTCTTCGGAACAGGAAAGTATGACCGTAACCGCCCCTTCATTCTCACTTCAAGTCCATCCATGGATATCCTGATCAGCTCCAATCTTGAGAGACTTATCTATCTCAGCACAGGCTGCAGCGCAGAAAAGACTTCAGAGCTCATGAAGGAGCTTAAGGAAAACGGCGTTTATGAGATTACAGATGATATGAGAGCATTCATTTCCGATTTCTTCGGAGGCTATGCAGATGAGGATTCTGTTTTTTCTACCATTAAGGCTCTTAAGGATAAGACCGGATATGTCATCGATCCTCACACGGCTGTTGCAAAGGCGGTATACGACAGTTATGTTGAAAAGACAGGGGACAAGACAAAGACAGTTATTGCTTCTACGGCAAGCCCCTTTAAGTTCTCACCGAATGTCATGAAAGCTCTCGGAGAGAAGGGTGATGACGAGGATGTGTTCAAGGTTATCGATGCTCTTCAGGAAATTGCAGGAGTACCGGAGCCAAGAGCCATCAGGGAAGTTCGCAGTGCTGAAATCCGTCACAATACTGTATGCGAAGTTTCAGAGATGGAAAAGACAGTGGAAAGTTTTCTGTTTTCATAATCAATATCCTTTTTTGAAGGAAATGGGATGCCCTCCGGGTGTTTTCTCATTAAATCAGAGTCGATCGGATTCCTTGGGGAGTCCGATCTTTTTCTTAATGTGGAATGCAAAATGATTTTTTTTACAAACCAAGTACCATTACAGCTCTTAAAATGTTATGATAGACGAGGATGTTGTAAGAATAGACATTCTAAAACTTCGAATTTTATGGGGACATAAGAAATATTCGTCAGTTTCTTTATGTTCTTGTAGAAATACAATACGAAGTATGTTAATATATTCACATACTTCGTATAAGTTATCACATTAGGAGGATATAAAATGTTAGTAAACGCAAAGGAAATGCTGGATAAGGCTCTTGCAGGTCATTATGCAGTTCCACAGTTCAACATCAACAATCTCGAGTGGACAAAGTCAATTCTTCTTGCTTGTGAAGAAGTCAAGTCTCCGGTTATTCTCGGTGTATCTGAGGGTGCAGGCAAGTACATGACCGGCTTCAAGACAGTTGCAGCCATGGTAAAGGCTATGGACGAGTCACTTGGAATCACAGTTCCTGTAGCTCTTCATCTTGATCACGGTACATATGAAGGCTCAAAGGCTTGCATCGAGGCAGGTTTTACTTCTATCATGTTTGACGGTTCTCACTATGATATCGAAGAGAACGTTGCAAAGACAAAGGAACTCGTTAAGCTCGCACATGATCTGGGCGTTTCCATCGAGGCTGAAGTAGGCGGAATCGGCGGCGTTGAAGACGGTGTAGCCTCTGACGGTGAGAAGGCTGATCCTGCTGAGTGTAAGATGATCGCAGATCTCGGCGTTGATTTCCTTGCTGCAGGTATCGGCAACATCCATGGTGTATATCCTGCTGACTGGAAGGGACTTGACTTTGATGTTCTTGCAGCTATCAAGGATCAGATCGGAGATCTTCCTATGGTTCTTCACGGTGGTTCAGGAATCCCTGAGGATCAGATCAAGAAGGCTATCTCTCTCGGCGTATCAAAGATCAATGTTAATACAGAGCTTCAGCTTGTATTTGCCAAGGCAACAAGAGAGTATGTTGAGGCTGGAAAGGATCAGGCAGGAAAGGGCTATGACCCTCGTAAGCTCCTTAAGCCGGGCGCAGATGCTATCATCAATGAGTGCAAGAACAAGATTGCAATATTCGGATCAGCTGACAAGGCTTGATGTTAATTCAGGGAGTCGCTTCATGCGGCTCCCTTTTTTCTGTTTTTATTCTTAAATTTGTACATTTTTCTCAATGTCTTTATCAGAAAGCAGAATATTTTTTCCTTGCCACAGACTTATGCTGTGGTTTACAATCGGCAAAGTAAAACTAAATACGCAATTTATCCTTTCATAAGGGAGTAAAAGGAGATTAACGAATGAATGGTGTTCTGAACGTCGCCGAGATTTTTGGCGAAGATGTCTTCAATGACAAGGTTATGCAGGAACGTCTTCCGAAGGCTGTATATAAGAAGCTTAAGAAGACGATCACTGAGGGCTATGAACTTGATCCGACGATAGCTGATTCTGTCGCACAGGCGATGAAAGAGTGGGCGCTTCAGCATGGAGCGACTCATTATACTCACTGGTTCCAGCCTTTGACCGGTATAACCGCCGAGAAGCATGACTCTTTCATTTCCGCCGCTGATCAGAACGGTAAGGTAATCATGGAGTTTTCCGGAAAAGAGCTTGTCAGAAGTGAAGCTGATGCTTCTTCTTTCCCGTCAGGCGGACTTCGCGCAACATTTGAGGCAAGAGGATATACCATCTGGGATTGTACCAGTCCGGCTTTCCTCCGTCATGAGGGTGACGATAACGACATCGTGACTCTGTGTATCCCCACATCCTTCTGCTCCTTTGGAGGTGAGGCTCTCGATACAAAAACACCCCTTCTTCGTTCAATGCAGGCCATCAACGAGCAGGCATTGAGAGTTCTCCGTCTTTTCGGAAATACCACAACAAAGTCTGTAAAGCCATCCGTTGGCGCAGAGCAGGAGTATTTCCTTGTTGACAGAAACAAGTATTTAAAGAGAAAGGATCTCATATATACAGGCCGTACCCTGTTCGGAGTTATGCCTGCAAAGGGCCAGGAACTGGATGATCACTACTTCGGTTCCATTCGACACAGAATCGCTGAATTTATGAGAGACGTGGATGTACAGCTCTGGAAGCTTGGTGTTACAGCCAAGACGGAGCACAATGAGGTTGCTCCGGCTCAGCATGAGCTTGCTCCTGTTTATGATGAGGCAAATCTTGCGGTAGACCATAATCAGCTGGTTATGGAGGTTATGAAGAAGACTGCTCCGAAGCACGGCCTTGAGTGTCTCCTTCATGAGAAACCATTTGAAGGAATCAACGGTTCAGGTAAGCACAATAACTGGTCACTTGTGACGGACGACGGCATTAACCTCATGAGCCCGGGAGATACACCACACGACAATATTCAGTTCCTTCTGGTTCTTGCCTGCGTTCTCGCAGCTGTAGACAAGCATGCGGATCTTCTGAGACTCAGCGCTGCAGACGTGGGAAATGAGCACAGACTCGGAGCGGATGAGGCACCACCTGCCATTATTTCAGCATTTATCGGAACACAGCTTGAGGATGTTGTTCAGCAGCTTATAGGTACAGGATATGCCACCAACTCAAAGAAGGGCAAGAAACTCCCTACCGGCGTCAACACCATGCCGGATCTTTATGCAGATGTTACGGATCGTAACCGTACATCCCCCTTCGCCTTTACAGGAAACAAGTTTGAGTTCCGTATGGTGGGTTCCAGCGATTCCATTGCCAGTGCCAATATCATTCTCGATTCAATAGTGGCTGAGCAGTTCAAAGAGGCTGCGGATGTTCTTGAAAAGGCCGAGGACTTCAAGACTGCCTGCCATGACTACATAAAGCAGCTTCTTACAGAGCACCAGAGGATCATTTTCAACGGAAACGGATACAGCGAGGACTGGGTAAAGGAAGCTGAGAGAAGAGGACTTCCGAATCTTCCTTCCATGGTTGATGCCATTCCTGCTCTTACAACAGAAAAGGCTGTAAAACTCTTTAAGGAATTCGGTATCTATACACAGTCAGAGCTTGAGAGCCGTAAAGAGGTTGAGTACGAGCATTACGTAAAGGTTACAAACATTGAAGCCCGTGCCATGATAAACATCTCAGGTAAGCAGATCATTCCGGCTGTTATTCATTACACAACAAGACTTGCGGATTCCATCAACAAGGTGCTTGCCGCATGTCCCGGGGCAGATGTGAGTGTCCAGCAGAGACTTCTTGACAGGGCTTCAAAGCTTCTTTCGGATATGGACAGCGCACGTACAGAACTTTTCGATTATGTTGAGAAGTACGGTAAGGAAAAAGATGCAGAGAAGAAGGCACATGATTATCATGATGTAATTGTTCCTGCCATGAAGGCCCTCCGTGAGCCTGTAGATGAGCTTGAACAGATCGTTGACAAGGATCTCTGGCCTTACCCGAGCTATGGTGACCTGATCTTCGAGGTTTCAGAGCCGTAAGAGCCCTCCGCCCGGAAGGATTCGATGCTGATTTATGACTCCCGCATCGAGATATAACATAATATTTTACCTATGTGAGCACTTCTCTGTCGATTGAGACAGAGAGGTGCTTTTGTGGTATATAAAGCTTGTAAAGAAGGAAGTATGATGCTATTATGTTCAAAATATTAAAAATATCTTGATAATTGAACATAAAATCAGGATCTGCTTTTGAACAAAAAGGATTCAGGAAATAATGATATAAAGGCACTGGGGATGGGAGCAATATGATGAAAGAATCTATAGTTATTTTACGAACACTTCATGAGAACAGAGAGAGCACCCAGAGAGACATCGCACTTCAGCTGGGAGTTTCCCTGGGAAAGACCAATAAGCTTATTACGGAAACTGTTTCCGAAGGCCTCCTTGTGAAGCTGGAAAATGCAGAGGGACGTGGGCGTAATGTTTCCTACGAAATGACTGAAAAGGGAAGACGGCTTCTGGAAAGATACCGCGTGGACAGGGCCCTGATTCTTGCTTCCGGCTTCGGCTCAAGATTCGTGCCCCTCACTTATGAGACACCTAAGGGACTTTTGGAGGTTTTCGGGGAGCGAATGATAGAAAGGCAGATAAGGCAGCTTCATGAGGTGGGGATAAAGGACATCGCTATCATGGTGGGTTATCTCAAGGAGAAGTTCGATTATCTGATTGACAAGTATGATGTAAAGCTCATTTACAATCCTGAATTTGCCGAAAAAAATACCCTTGCAACCATGCACCATGCAAAAGACTTTCTGAAGGGCAGGAACTGCTACATACTTTCCTCGGATAACTGGATGAGGGACAATATCTACCACACTTATGAGGCGGATTCATGGTATGCCGCCACCTTTATGGAAGGTGAGACAAGAGAGTGGGCCATGGAGACAGGTAAGAACGGGGCCATCAGAAGTGTTTCCGTGGGTGGCTGTGACAAATGGTGTATGTACGGTCCGGTTTATTTTACAAAGCAGTTCTCCGAGGCATTTCTTCCTCTTATAGAGGCATATTACAGGATGCCCGGTACGGAACAGTTCTACTGGGAGGACGTGCTTATCAGAAATCTGAGAAGACTGCCTGAAATGTACATGAATAAGCGTCCGGAGGGGGAAGTTTACGAGTTCGAAAATCTGGAGGAGCTTCGTCTCTTTGATGAGAAGTATGTTAATGATTCCGGCTCAAAAGCTATGCAGCTGGTTTCGGAAGTTTTTGGTATGCCGGAGTCGGAGATAGTGAATATAAAGTGTCTTAAAGCCGGTATGACCAACAAATCATGGTATTTTTCTGTTTCGGATGCTGAAGAGGCGCCGGAGCAGTACAGAGGAAGGGCGTATATCTGCAGAATTCCGGGACCGGGAACCGAAAAGCTTATCAACAGAAAGCAGGAGGGGGCTGTTTACAAGGCTGTTACAGAGCTTGGCATAACAGAGGAACTTGTATACTTTAATCCGGAAAACGGGTATAAGATATCGAGATATTATACCGGTGCGAGAAATGCGGATTACGGGAAAAAGGAGGAGCTTGCAGCCTGCATGACCCTTCTGAAAAAACTCCACAATTCAGGTATAAAGCTGGATCATGAATTTGATTTCAGGAGAGAGCTTACCGGGTACGAAAAGGATATAAAAGATGTAAATGCACAGATTCCTTTTGAAGACTATCCTGCTGTGAGAATGCATGCCATGGAGCTTATGGACTGGCTGGATTCCCTGGAAAGACCCAGGACAATAGCCCATATCGATTCGGTCAAGGATAACTTTATCTTTACGGATGAAGGACTCAGAATGATAGACTGGGAATATGCGGGAATGGCGGATCCGCTGGTGGATCTCGCTATGGCGGCTATATATTCCTATATGAATTACGATGAAGTTAAAGAGCTTATAGAAGTCTATGCCGGGGCTCCGGATGGGTCATGGGATGACGGAGGCATTGCCCTTAAAGGCTTAAGCCCCGAGGATGCTTTCGCTATAGTGACAGCTTACATGGGCATGGGAGGACTTTTGTGGTCTCTGTGGGGAGTGTACAAAATGGCCCTTGGAGAATCCTTCGGTGATTACACATTAAAAATGTACCGTTATTTCAAGGACTCCTATAAAATCTTACAAAAATTAGAAAAAATTTAATGTAAAAGACAAGGACGTACGCAATACAGCGTGTTAATATGGACCTAGATATATAGCGGAGGACTTGTGATTATGAATATGAAAGCTAAATTGAATGTTGTTGGTCTGAGTCTTGCCATTGGATGTACGGCATTTGCGCCGTCTGTGTTTGCTGGATGGGGTCAGAAGGACGGAAAATACTATTATGTTGATGACTCCACCAATGAGAATATACATAACAAGTGGATACACACTTCATCCGGATATTATTACATCGGAAGTGACGGATACATGGTGACAGGATGGAAGAAGATCAATGACAACTGGCACTATTTCAGAAGCAACGGTCTTATGGCAACGGGCTGGAGACAGATCGACGATAAGTGGTATTATCTGAAGGACGACGGTGTTATGCAGACCGGATGGCTGAAGCTTACGGAAAATGATACTACAAAGTGGTATTATCTGAAGGCTGACGGATCCATGAGTACGGGCTGGGTACAGCTTGATTCAAAATGGTATTATTTCCAGCCGGGTGACGGAACCCTGGTTATGGATTCCTGGGCAAAGATCGATGACAAGTGGTATCGCTTTGAGTCCAACGGTGTTATGCAGACCGGATGGTATTCAAACAACGGATCTTATTACTATCTCAACACCAAGGGTGTTATGCAGACCGGTTGGAAGACGGATACTTCAGGAAATAAGTATTATCTTGACACAGAGAACGGCAAGATGGCTCAGGGCTGGAAATCTATAGACAGCAACAACTACTATTTTGCACAGAACGGCAAGATGGTAACGGGATGGCTTGAGTACAACGGTTCCTACTACTATCTTGACAAGGAAAACGGCAAGATGATAAGGAACAAGACTGTGACCATAGACAACACAGAGTACAGCTTCAACAGTGATGGTGTGTGCACAAGCAGCATTGGCGGCATAACAGTGACACATGCTACAGCCGGTACAGGCCAGAGCTCATCCTCCGGCACCATTACCACACCTGAAACGACGAGCTCATCGAGTTCCACAAGCACCAGCAGTAACGGAAGCACAACTGTTACCACAACAACTACAACTGTTACTACAAATACAAGCTCAGGTACCGCTACGACACCTTCCTCGGGAACAGTGACAACTTCTCCTGTATCAGGTTCAGGAACTGTTACAACATCACCGGGAAGCTCAGTGTCAGGAAGCAGCATTACGGCAACTACCGCGGCACCAACCAATGTGAGCACGGATACAAGCTCAACGAAGACAACTGTTTCCACAAGCAACAGCTCTTCTATCAATGCGGGACTGACAACAGGACCAAAGTGACGGGTTTTGGCTATATTTGCTATAGCAAAAAATCCATAAAAGATGTATTACATATATCAGTATTAGCTTTAGGCCAAATTGATGGCGGAGCGTGATGACTATTCCGGGATCAGGCATAAACGTCTGGTCCCGTTCTTGTGTGCGGGAAAGCTGAAGGAACAGCTTTTTTGTTTGTTGAAAGAATCAGGAGGCAGGAAAACTGCCGTGTTTAGGAGATTATGTTAGAAGATTATGTAAAAGCCAGGCATCTTGGGGAAGGACAATACCGTAAGGATGTGGCAGGAGGCCGGTATCCTTATCTTACGGCTCTTGATGATATCATTTCCCAAAACTCCATTACAGCAGAAAATCATATGGGTGTTATGGAGATACCGATTTCGGCTATAGCCGGAACAAAGACCCGAGGGAGACAGGAGTCCTTTGCCACGAACTTTATGCCGATTCTCAGCTCCAAGACGGAGTTCGCACTGAAGTGGGGTATCCTTTATGATGCGGCCCTGAATCAGGGCATAAGGGATGCCATACTTGTTTATGAGTATATGAACCGCTTCTATGTACAGGAGGGAAACAAGAGGGTATCCGTATCCAAATTCAACGGGGCGGTTTCCATAATGGCGGATGTTATAAGACTTCTTCCGGAAAGAAACGGTTCAAAAGAGGTCAATATCTACTATGAGTTTGTGGAATTCTTTAAAGCAGCGGGATTTTACGGTATTCGCTTTTCTGAAGAGGGGCGTTATCAGAAGCTTTGCGATGTTCTGGGACTGCCTATGTCAAAGCCCTGGGATACGGATACTAGAAAGAGTGTGAAGTCTGCTTTTGACAGATTTTCTGATATTTTTGACCGTAAGGGCGGGAACCGTCTGGAAATAACAAGGGGAGATGCATTTCTTCTTTATCTCACAATCTACGGGTTGTATAATCTTCAGGATGTTTCAAATTCTCAGATAGAGAGTAACCTCCATCAGATCTGGAATGAATTTTTGAAGGATACAGATGATGTGAGCCTGGTGAAGGATCCTGAGGTTCTGGAGAAACAGGATAAGCCCAATCTCTTCAGTATATTCACATCTCAGGATAAGGGTTTCAGGGGCGATACTCTGAGGATAGCCTTTATTTACGAGAAGAGTGCAGAGACCTCAAGCTGGGCCTATGCCCACGAGTTGGGAAGACAGTATCTGAAGGACAGATTCGGTGACCGTATAGATACCATAAAGTTTGAGAACTGTGAGACCCCGAAGCTGGTTTCCGATGCCATAGACGCTGCGGCAGAGACCGGTGCCAATGTCATCTTTACCACAACAGCTATGATGATTGAGGCTTCTGTAAAGGCGCAGATAAAACATCCGGATATATACATACTGAACTGTTCCGTTAATACGAATTACAACACTATAAGGACCTATTACGGACGTATGTATGAAGCAAAGTATCTCATGGGAGCTCTTGCGGCTTCAGTTACGGACGGCAACGACATCGGATATGCTGAACTTTGCCCCCAGTACGGAACTCTTGCCAATGTCAATGCATTTGCAATTGGTGCCCAGATGGTGAATCCGTATGTGCGAGTCCATCTTAAGTGGACCGGACTTAAGGACGGTGACTGGAAGCAGGAGATGAAAGATGAAAATATCATGACTATCTCGGGCCCGGAGATCAATCCTCCGAAGCGGATATCGAGAGAGTTCGGGGTGTATATGGTGGCTGACGGAGATGTGGTCTCAAACATTGCCATGCCGATCTTTGACTGGGGAAAATTCTACGAGATAATCATTGATTCCATTCTGTGCGGCACATGGGGTAATACCATGCTGACAAGAGACCATAAAGCCCTTAACTTCTGGTTTGGAATGAAGTCAGGGGTTATAGATGTGATACTTTCGAGACAGCTTGGGTATGCCACAAAAAAGATGCTCAGGGTTCTCAGAAACGGTATTATGGATGACAGGCTGAATCCTTTTGACGGTGAGCTGTACAGCCAGAGGGGAATCATAAAGACAGAGGATGCGCCGAGACTTACAGGCGAAGAGATAGTGAATATGCATTGGCTCAATGACAATGTTTTGGGCACTATACCTCCTATGGAGGCATTTGACCTGCGCTCCAAAGAGCTGATGCGCATGAGCGGGTTTATGTTAAACAGAGGGGAGAAGAGGGATGAAGGTTCTTCTGATAGCTGATGAAGAGGATAAAGCGCTATATGATTACTATGATGATTCAAAGCTCAAAGATGTGGACCTGATCATCTCCGCGGGGGACCTGAGCTCCAGGTACCTGGAGTTTCTCGTTACAGTGGGACACGCACCGGTGATTTACATTCCGGGAAACCATGACACATGCTATGTGACGGATCCGCCCCTTGGGTGTGACTGTGCGGATGACCGTATATTTGATTATCATGGACTTCGTATATTGGGGCTGGGAGGCTCCATGAAATACAAGGACGGGGCCTACATGTACACTGAAAAGGAAATGGAGAAACGCATAGACCGTTTGAGGGGCAGCATCAAGCTTCATAACGGCTTTGACATCCTTTTGACCCATGCTCCGGCAAAGGGCTACGGCGATATGGATGACCTTCCCCACAGAGGATTCCAGTGTTTCAATGATCTCATGGAGAAGTATCATCCCAAGTACATGATTCACGGGCATGTGCACAAGACCTACGGGGATTTTGAAAGGGTACGGACCCATTCTTCAGGTACGGTTATCATAAACGCCTACGGAAAATACAATCTTGACCTGAAAAAGGGGGATCATCCCGAAGAGGGAAAGACAGGATCTTTCCTCTATGATTTATATAAAAACGTGTCCATGGGAAAGCGGCAGAAGCTTTATCATGGCAGTTACGGAGAAGATAAATGATGATAAAAAACGACTGGCAGACTTTTCTTGAACCTGAGTTTGCCAAGACTTATTACAGAGAACTGTATGACAGGGTAAATGAGGAGTACAAGGCGGAAAAGATATATCCTCCTGCAGAGGATATCTTCAATGCTTTTGAACTTACGCCTGTAAGCAAAGTGAAGGCTGTGATACTCGGACAGGATCCCTATCACGAGCCCGGACAGGCCCACGGACTTTCTTTTTCCGTGAAGCCCGGAATAGACATACCGCCCTCTCTTGTGAACATATATAAGGAGCTGAACAGTGATCTGGGATGCTATATACCAAATAACGGCTATCTCAGGAAGTGGGCGGATCAGGGAGTGATGCTTCTGAACACGGTACTTACAGTGAGAGCCCATCAGGCTAACAGTCACAGGGGAATAGGCTGGGAGGAGTTCACGGATGCAGCCATAAGAACTCTTGATAAAGTGGACCGTCCGCTGGTATTTATTCTCTGGGGAAGACCGGCTCAGATGAAAGCATCCATGCTCAGAAATCCGAAGCATCTCATACTGAAGGCTCCTCATCCGAGCCCCTTGAGCGCATATCGTGGATTTTTCGGTTCAAAGCCCTTCTCCAAAACCAATGAGTTCCTGCAGGCCCATGGTATAGAGCCTATTGACTGGCAGATAGAAAATATTTAGAGCTAAAAGTAAACAGGAGTATTTTATGAGTTTTATTGAAATTTTAAAGGTCATTGTATTTGGACTTGTGGAAGGCTTCACAGAGTGGCTTCCGGTCTCATCAACAGGACATATGATACTTGTCAACGACATCATCAGGCTTCGCCAGCCTGCCGAGTACTATGAGGTTTTTGAAGTGGTCATACAGCTTGGTGCCATCATGGCGGTGGTTACCGCTTTCTTTAAGCAGCTTTGGCCTTTTGACCGCAGAAGAAACGGCGGAATAGCACTGGTTCCTTCCAAGGTAGAGCTCTGGATCAAGATAATAGTTGCCTGTATTCCGGCGGCTGTATTCGGACTTCTCCTGGATGATTTCCTGGATACCTATCTTTACAACGGGCTGGTTGTGTCTCTCGCTCTTATTATCTATGGTGTGATATTCATACTTGTGGAGAAAAGAAACGAGAATACTGAATTTGCAATTCGTAATTTGAATGATCTTGACATGAAAACGGCGCTCTTTATAGGTCTGTTCCAGTGCCTTGCTCTTATACCCGGAACCTCAAGATCCGGATCCACGATAATCGGAGCCATGGTTCTGGGAGTTTCCAGAACTGTTGCGGCAGAATTCTCGTTTTTCCTTTCCGTACCTGTCATGTTCGGAGCAAGTTTTCTTAAACTCCTGAAACATGGAACTGAATTTAATGGGGTACAATGGTTCTATATGATACTCGGAATGGTCATTGCCTATGCCGTAAGTATCTACTGCATTAATTTCCTGATGAAATATATACGTAAAAACAGCTTCGTTATTTTCGGATACTATCGTATCGTTATCGGTCTCATCGTACTTATATGGTTCGCTGCTTCTGCGGCTTCCTGAGGGTGTAAGAAATACTTAAGAGGGACGTAACCGATTGTCGGTTGCGGACCCTCTTTTTTTGAACTATGCTCGTATCAGGTTTATAAATAAGCAGATCATGGTCGATTTCAACTATATGGATGTCTGGGTATAAGAGTGGTCACATGGATTTTTTGACAGGTTATCGGGGGTAAATTCAGACAGCTTTGAGAGAGAATTCTGCAGGAGATATAAACATAGAGCATGGAAGCTGTATGATACTGAGGGAGAAGAAAATGAAGAGGTTTAAAGTTGCATTTGCGGCCATGGCGATGTCGCTCATTATGGGGATGACGGCATTCGCTTCAACAGGGATAGGACTTAATCTTGATTGGAAGTATGCAGAAAATTCAAAGATCAATACAGGAAAAGCTGTACTTTATTCCAGTGATGCTGCCAACAGGAAGGATATTACGATTGCGGTAGATGCAGGTCATGGAACACAGGGCGGTGAATCCGTAAAGGTGCCGGCTCATCCGGACGGTTCTGCCAGGACGAATGGCGGAGCCACAACAGAGTCTGCTGTTTCCGGCGGTATGACGTTTGCAGACAAAACGTCTGAAGCATCGGTGAACCTTCAGGTGGCAAAGAGCTTTGCATCGATGCTGCTTGCGGATGGATACGATGTTCTCATGCTTAGAGACGGTGATGATGTTCAGCTTGATGATGTGGCAAGAGCGGTTCTTGCAAATAACAAGGCAGACTGTCACATATCCATACATTTTGATTCCACGGCAAAGGATAAGGGCGCTTTCTACATAGGAACACCGGATGCCATGAAGGGTATGGAGCCTTCAGCTTCATACTGGAAGAAGTCGGAGAGGCTGGGAGAAAATCTCATAGACGGACTTAGGGAAAGCGGAATAAAGATCTACTCCGGCGGAAGCAAGGATGAGGATAACATTCAGAATGCATATTCCACCATTGCTTCAGTGGATATCGAGCTCGGTGACAAGACAACAGACCACTCTCAGGAGGCATGCGACGGTTTTGCAGCAGGACTTCTTCTCGGAGTGAACAAGTATTACGGATTTGCCTGATCGGGAAGAAAGTCTTAAGCAAAGGGGACTTTTATTTAGAACCCGGCTTCCGGCAGTGAAAAGCATAATGCGATATAAAATCTATGATTACAGGACCCGCGGCAGTGTTGCCGTGGGCCTTTTTGGTTTAAAAAAGGGCACAATCCGGCCTTTCGTTTACATGAAAATCTGCCTCTGTTATAATTCACAGGACACTCTAAAACAGATAAAAATATACAGAGGTTTATATGACAGTAGAACATTTATCGAGCATTTTCAGTCTGTTTGGCGGACTGGGCATGTTCCTCTATGGCATGACCGTCATGAGCGACGGTATGCAAAAAGCTGCCGGATCACGTATGTCAAAGTTTCTGGATATGGTTACGGGAAACCGTATCATGGCCGTTATTCTGGGTGCGGGAATCACTGCCCTCATTCAGTCTTCTTCTGCAACCACCGTCATGGTAGTGGGCTTTGTTAATGCCGGCATCATGAATCTGTCCCAGGCTGTGGGAATAATCATGGGGGCCAATATCGGTACCACCATTACGGCATGGATGGTATCCCTGACCCAGATATCAAGTGATATGCTTACGGTGCTGAAGCCGGATTTCTTTGCACCGATTCTGGTTGGATTTGGTGCCTTCCGTATTCTTTTCGGAAAAAAAGGAACGGATGACCTTCTGGGAGATTTCTGCATCGGAGTAGGTTTTATATTTATAGGCCTCGGATTTATGTCGGGAGCTGTTGCACCATATGCGGATTCGCCGGTTTTCTCACAGGCCTTCAAGGCCATAGGCGGAAATCCTGTTCTCGGAATACTTGTTGGTGCCATCGTAACGGGAATCATCCAGTCCTCTGCGGCTTCTGTTTCCATACTGCAGACCCTTGCTCTTGCAGGGGCGGTTCCCAGGGCTTCGGGCTTTTATATCACTCTCGGTCAGAATATCGGAACCTGTATCACTGCCATGATCTCTTCTGCAGGAACCACCAGAACCGCAAAGAGAGCGGCGGTTATCCATCTTTTGTTCAATGTTTCCGGCGCGATTCTGTTCGGAGTTATCATATTTGCCGGCACCTTCCTTGTGCCTGATTTTATGACAGGAAAGCTTACTCCGGTTGAAATATCGGTATTTCATACCATCTTCAATACTCTTTGCACACTTGTACTGTTCCCCTTGGGAGATTTCCTTGTGAATCTTTCAGGTGCCATCGTGCCTGAGGAGAAAAAGGAAGAGGATGATGAGACAGTTGAAGACAAACTGAATCAGGAGGCACAGAGACTAAGAAGACATCTTGATGAACGTATGCTGGAGTCTCCTGCCATAGCTCTTGCGGCAGCGAAGAGTGAGGTTGTGAACCTCGGAAGAGTAGTGGCGGTAAACATTAACGCCGCATGCAATGCAATTACCGATGATGGGGAGAATATGATTCAAAATGTCTATGACCGGGAGAAGATCATAGACCATATGACAAATCTGCTTACGGATTATCTCATAAAGATCGACAAGCTTTCCCTCAGTGACAGGCAGAAGCTTCAGGTCACAGTGATGCTGAATGCCCTTACGGATATAGAACGTGCGGGAGATCATGCGGAGAATATAGCGGAAAAGGCCAGTTATGCCCATGACAAAAAGACTGAATTCACGGACTACGGACTTCAGGATCTTGACCGTATCTCTGCAAAGGCACAGGAAAGCTTCAGTCTCTCACTCAATGCCTTTGAGGATGGAAGCATAGATGAAATGGTTGATACTGCAAAGGCTGAGGATCAGGTTGATGCCATGGAACGTGAAATGAGACAGAATCATATGATGAGACTTTCCATGGGAGAGTGCACTACAGACGCCGGAGTCGTATTCCTTGATATCATTGGCGATCTGGAGAGAATCTCGGATCATGCGGACAATATCGCAGGATATGTAAAACAGTTGATTTGACAGAAGACAGATTTTGAAAAGAGAGATGACCCGGTGGACTGATTGTCAGTCTGCCGGGTTTTTGCGATAAGGAAGTCAGACGCTCCCCGGATTTTTCCTTTATAAAAGACCGGAGGAGTATTTGACGGCCAATGCGGAATCGTGTAGTGATTTTTTTCTACCCGGTTGGGCTGCCCGATTGTGGAAATTGCATATATATGTAAGTACAATGCGGTATATGGAAAACAAGGAAACGGGATGGAAAAAGGCGGTTTTAAAATGAAAAAGTTATTGGCAGAAGCGAAAAAAAGAAGAAATTTAATCTCATAGTTAGAAATTTCACGAATTTGTGTGAAATATTTCACAAAAATAGGGTTTTGCACTTGCAAAAATACATTTCATGACCTACAATGATTTTGCTGACGCGGAAAACAGTCCGACAGCATGATGCACAGGGGATATGTGAATCGTGCATCATTGATGAGTGGAAATAATTTTCACTTAAATTATTAACTACATATCATTTAAAGTATCAGGAGGATATTTACTATGGCAGTTAAAGTTGCTATTAACGGTTTTGGTCGTATCGGTCGTCTTGCATTCAGACAGATGTTTGGTGCAGAGGGATTTGAAATCGTTGCAATCAACGATCTTACAAGCCCTGAGATGCTTGCACATCTTCTTAAGTACGACAGCACACAGGGTCGTTACGAGCTTTGTGACAAGGTTTCTTTCGGTGAGGATTCTATCACTGTTGACGGAAAGAAGATCACAATCTACAAGGAAGCAGACGCTAAGAACCTTCCTTGGGGACAGCTTGGTGTAGACGTTGTTCTTGAGTGTACAGGTTTCTATACAAGCAAGGATAAGTCACAGGCACACATCGATGCAGGTGCTAAGCACGTTATCATTTCTGCTCCTGCAGGTAATGATCTTCCTACTATCGTTTACAATGTAAACCACCAGAACCTTACAAAGGACGACAAGATCATTTCTGCAGCTTCATGTACAACAAACTGCCTTGCTCCTATGGCTAAGGCTCTTAACGATCTTGCTACAATCAAGTCCGGTATCATGTGCACAATTCACGCTTACACAGGTGATCAGATGACTCTTGACGGACCTCAGAGAAAGGGTGACAAGAGACGTTCACGTGCAGCAGCATGCAACATCGTTCCTAACTCTACAGGTGCTGCAAAGGCAATCGGCCTTGTTATTCCTGAGCTTAATGGAAAGCTTATCGGCGCTGCACAGCGTGTTCCGACTCCTACAGGTTCAACAACTATCCTTACAGCAGTAGTTGAAGGAAACGTTACAAAGGATCAGATCAATGCAGCTATGAAGGCAGCAAGCAACGAGAGCTTCGGCTACAACGAGGACGAGATCGTTTCTTCCGATATCGTTGGAATGAGATTCGGTTCATTATTTGATGCAACCCAGACAATGGTTCTTCCTCTTGACAACGGAACCACACAGGTACAGGTTGTTTCATGGTATGACAACGAGAATTCATACACAAGCCAGATGGTTCGTACTATCAAGCACTTCGGAAGCCTTCTTAAGTAATTATCCTTGAAAGATAAATAAGACATGACTTTGAAGAGGTCCGGCCTATATGGGCCTGGGCCTCTTTATTTACCTGAAAATGCTAAAAATATAAGGATATTCTACAAAAAATATAGGATTTACGCTTTTGCTTTTGTTGAAATACACAAAGAGTGGAAAAATTCTTTTATAATATCATAGAGAAAAAAACAAGAGAGATACTTCTCTCAAAAAGGAGATTCATATGGCAGGTTTAAACAAGTTGACAGTCGATGATATCGACGTTAAGGGCAAGAGAGTACTTTGCAGATGTGACTTTAATGTTCCTCTTAAAGAGGGAAAGATCACAGACGAGAACAGACTCGTAGCAGCACTTCCGACAATCAAGAAGCTTATCGCTGACGGCGGAAAGGTTATCCTTTGCTCACACCTTGGAAAGGTTAAGACAGAGGAAGACAAGCCTTCAAAGACACTTGCTCCCGTAGCAAAGAGACTTTCAGAGCTTCTCGGACAGGAAGTTAAGTTTGCTGCAGATCCTGAGGTTGTTGGTGCCAATGCCAGGGCCGCTGTTGCAGAGATGAAGGACGGAGACGTTATCCTTCTTGAGAACACACGTTACAGAGCTGAAGAGACAAAGAACGGCGAGGCATTCTCAAAGGATCTTGCATCTATCGCTGATGTATTTGTAAACGATGCATTCGGTACAGCTCACAGAGCACACTGCTCAAATGTCGGTGTTACACAGTTCCTTAACGGTCCTCACGCTGTTGGTTATCTTATGCAGAAGGAAATCAAGTTCCTTGGACAGGCTGTTGAGAATCCTGTACGTCCATTCGTAGCTATCCTTGGCGGAGCTAAGGTTGCCGATAAGCTTAATGTAATCTCAAATCTCCTTGAGAAGTGCGATACACTTATCATCGGCGGCGGTATGGCTTATACATTCGCAAAGGCACAGGGCTATGAGATCGGAACATCTCTTTGTGATGAGACAAAGGTTGACTACTGCAAGGAAATGATCGAGAAGGCTCAGTCTCTCGGTAAGAAGCTTCTTCTTCCTGTTGATGCCGTAACTACAGATCACTTCCCTGAGCCAATCGACGGTGCTATCGATACAGTAGTTGTAGATATTGACAAGATTCCTGCAGACAGAATGGGTATGGATATCGGACCTAAGACACAGGAGCTTTATGCAGAGGCTGTAAAGTCAGCAAAGACTGTTGTATGGAACGGACCTATGGGTGTATTTGAGAACCCTACTCTTGCAGCCGGAACAAAGTCAGTTGCAAAAGCACTTGCTGATACAGATGCTACAACAATCATCGGCGGCGGTGATTCAGCAGCTGCTGTAAACCAGCTTGGATATGGCGACAAGATGTCACATATTTCTACAGGCGGCGGAGCTTCTCTTGAGTTCCTTGAGGGTAAGGAGCTTCCAGGTGTAGCTGCTGCAGACGACAAGAACTGATTTGAAATAAATTCTATGGGATATTCCGGAAGAGGGGATGGTCTTTTCCGGATATCCCAGATATTAAGAAAGAGGAATCTTTATTATGAGAAAGAAGATTATCGCCGGAAACTGGAAGATGAACATGGTACCATCAGAGGCTGTTAAGCTTGTTGAGACTTTAAAGCCACTGGTACAGAATGATGACGTAGATGTAGTTTACTGCGTTCCTGCAATTGACATCGTACCTGTAGTTGAGGCTGTTAAGGGCACAAACGTTCATGTTGGTGCAGAGAACCTTTATTTTGAGGACAAGGGAGCGTTCACAGGTGAGATTTCAGCTGATATGCTTCTTGATGCAGGTGTTGAGTATGTTATCATGGGACATTCTGAGAGAAGAGGTTACTTCCATGAGACAGATGAGGACATCAATAAGAAGCTTTTAAAGGCACTTGAGAAGGGCCTTAAGCCTATCGTGTGCTGCGGTGAGTCTCTTGAGCAGAGAGAGCAGGGAATCACTATGGATTTCATTAACATGCAGATCAAGATCGCTTTCCAGAATGTTTCTGCAGAGCAGGCCAAGGATGTAGTTATCGCTTACGAGCCTATCTGGGCTATCGGAACAGGTAAGACAGCTACAGTTGAGCAGGCTGAAGAAGTATGTAAGGGAATCCGTGAGACCATCGCTTCGGTTTACGGAACAGATACAGCAGAGGCTATCCGTATTCAGTACGGCGGATCAATGAACGCAGGAAACTGCAAGGAGCTTCTTGCCCAGCCGGATATCGACGGCGGACTTATCGGTGGTGCATCACTTAAACCTGATTTCGGCACCATCGTAAATTACAACAAGTGATCATATCAGCTTAGCTGATTGATTAATATCTTCCTGAAAAGGCCGGTCAGATTTTCTGACCGGCCTTTTATAATTGCATCCAGTGGAGCGGGTTTCTGATGATATAAATTTGAATCAGATATTTTGAAATATCAGAGGTGAAGTACCTGAATAAATCGTAAGCCCGCAGGGGGAGAACTATGAGTGATATTCATTACAGCCTGCGGAGTAGATTATGCGGTTATAGGCATTGTCCAATGTGATGTGAACTATCAGTTTGTCATTTATCTTCTTGTCTATAAGTGTTATGTCACTGGAGGATGATATTTCTGCATCCCTGAGATCAGAAAGGTTCAGGATACGTTCACACTCAGCCTCATAAGTTTCGTCCGGAAGAACCTCACCGAGACTAAGATGAAAACTGTCCTCAAGGATACTGCTGTATTTATAGTAACGATAAGTGATATTTGAGGCATTTCCCGGGATTCTTTCCGGAAAAATATGTCTGCTGATTAGTTCTGCATCCGGATCAATATTCTGATCCATTACCATATAATGCTTTACGTTCTCAGTACTGGAGCAGTAGGGAGAAATAAAACATAGTATGACAGAAGCTGTGATTCCCAGAATAAGCACCGGAAGCGACAGCGCTGTAAAAAACCGTACCCATACAGGGAGCTCGTTTGTCCTCGCCCACAGCCCCAGCACACCCACAAAGAAGGGCAGAAAAAGAGTCAGATAAAGCATATTAAGAACAGCAGCTTTTTCAAAAGTGAGTTTAGGGTAGCCCATGTGCCAGACAAAAACAGCGACCAGAAAAACGATAATCTGAAGAGTTATTCCGAAAATAAGGTCATAGGTCAGCCAGTCATGCCATAGGGGAGTTTTCTTATTTGAAGATGTTTTCACGGTTTTCTCCTGGATTTATAAACTAAAAATGCAGCTGCCGAAGCAGCTGCATCTAATTTAATCTAATGAAGAGAATGTGTCAAATCATTGCTCCCATGGAAGATCAGGCTTACCGAAATGTCCGTAGCTTGAAACAAGATTGTAATCCACGTCTCTAAGCTTAAGGGAGTTGATGATTCCCTTTGGTGTAAGGTCGTAATCATGCTTGATCTCATCCCAGATCTTGTTGCGGTCTTCCTTCTCTGTGCCGAAGCAGTCAACATAAACAGATACAGGCTCTGCTACACCGATGGCGTAGGCAAGCTGAACCTCACAACGGTCAGCCTTTCCTGCCTTTACTATATCTCTTGCGATCTTACGTGCCATATATGCTGCAGAACGGTCAACCTTACTGGGGTCCTTTCCGGAGAAAGCTCCGCCGCCGTGGTGAGCTGCTCCGCCGTAGGTATCTGCTATGATCTTACGTCCTGTAAGACCTGAATCAGCAAAGGATGAACCCATAACAAAACGTCCAGTAGGATTAACGAGAACTCTGAAATCTGTGTTGAGACCAAGCTCCTCTGCAGTTTCCTTCATGATGGCAGTAACAATCTCGCGAACCTTGTCAAGAGAAGTCTCTTCAGCATGCTGTGTTGAAATAAGGAAGGTATCGATACGGTGTGTGTCATAATCGAAGGATACCTGAGCCTTGGCATCAGGACGAAGCTGCTTGAAACCATCCTTGATATTGAACTCTCTGAGCTTAAGAAGTGCTCTGTTGGAGAGAACATAAGGAATAGGAAGAAGCTCTTCTGTCTCGTTTGTGGCATATCCGAACATCATACCCTGATCTCCGGCACCGTCATTATCAACACCCATTGCGATGTCAGGTGACTGCTTTGAAATAAGAAGGCGGATGTTGTATTTATCAACGTCTGTGAGTCCGATATTCTTTAAAACATTGCGTGTCAATGTCTCGTAATCGGGATCATAGTTTGTTGTAACTTCTCCGAGAATTGTGATCTCAAAATCCTTTATGGTTGTCTCTGCTGCGATACGTCCTGTCTTATCGTGCTGAAGAATATCAGTAACGATAGCATCCGAAATCTGGTCGCAGATTTTATCAGGGTGTCCATTAGATACCTGCTCTGATGAAAATAACATATAAATAATCCTTTCTGACGCATGGCGTCCTTGCGTTTCGAAAATGAAATCAGGATGAAGATGGTCTGATCCAAAAAGAAAAAGCCCGTCGAACAATCGACAGGCTTATAATAAGCATCCTCTTATTGTTCGAAACAAAATTAGTTCGCTCAGGTTAGCACCTTCCGGGATTCCGGGGTTGCTGCGGTTTCATAGCTCCTATGTAGCTCCACCGACTCTGAATAAGTATTCATTTGTACGAGATATTGTAACATGTCAACTCGATTTGTCAACAACTATCTTAAATCGGCATCATCCCGTACTGTTTACCCATATTGTTTTCATCGGCATACGTCTGATATTTATAAATGTCTGTATGATATTTATTTGGATTGTTGTCAAAACTGTTGTCAAACTGTAGTCAGAGTATAGTTATGAAAAGCAATTATTTTAATTATTGATTTTTTAATGTATACTAGCTTTAGCTGTCTGTATTTACGGGTTTTATAGGGTAAGGACGGCATTTGTACAGGTTAGAACAGTACAAAGATCAAGGGGATTGCCCCGATTAAAGGAGATGTTCATATGCCAATTAAAGTACAGAATGATTTACCGGCAAAGCATATTCTGGAGAGTGAAAATATTTTCGTTATGGACGAAGATCGTGCACAGTCACAGGAGATTCGTCCCCTTCGTATATGTATACTCAATCTTATGCCTCTTAAAGAGGATACGGAGCTTGATATCCTGAGGGTTTTGTCAAATTTCCCTATTCAGACTGAGATCACACTTATGAAGGTGGCCAGCCATGAGTCTACACATACCAATGCATCACATCTCAATAAGTTTTATGTGACTTTGGATAAGATTGAAAATGAGATGTTTGACGGACTTATCATCACGGGTGCGCCTGTAGAGAAAATGCCGTTTGAAGAAGTGGAGTATTGGGATGAGCTTAAGGAAATCATGAAATGGTCAGAGACTCATGTATTCTCAACCTTCCATATCTGCTGGGGTGCTCAGGCAGGTCTTTACTACCACTATGGAATCAGAAAGGTTATGCTTCCGAAGAAGCTTTCCGGAATTTACCGTAATAAGGTCCTTCATCGTAAGAAGATGATCATGAGAGGAATGGATGATTATTTCTATGTTCCCGTTTCCAGATACACCGGAATAGATGAGAGGGCAGTTAGAAGTAATCCGGAGCTTTATGTTGTTGCCGAGTCAGTGGATCCGGAAGAAGGCGGATCATATATGATACTTGCCTGCTCAAGCCGTCAGATTTTTATCACCGGTCATTCGGAGTATGATAAGTATGATCTGGATAAAGAATACAAGAGAGATATGGCGAAGGGACTTAATCCGGACATTCCTGTAAATTATTACACTGATGATGATCCCGAAAAGGAACCTATCCTTAGCTGGAGATCTACATCAAACTGTACTTATACAAACTGGCTGAACTTTGTATATCAGGAAACACCATATGATCTTAAAGAACTTAAGCCTGTTCATTACGACAGTTATGTAAAGGATGGAGATCATTTTAAAGAAAGAGATACAACCCTGACATTCAGAAAAATATGAAAGTGAAATCTCCCATCTCTGATGGGAGATTTAAATTTTGGAGGAAAAATGGACGTTTTAGAAAGATTTATTGAATATGCAAAAATTGATACACAGTCAAGTGAGACTACAGGAACGCATCCCTCAACAGAGAAGCAGTTTGATCTTGCCAGACTTCTTGTGAAGCAGATGCAGGATATGGGGGTACAGGATGTTCGTTTGAGCGATAAATGTTATGTATTTGGAAGAATACCTTCAAATCTCGATGGTGAAGAGAAGGAGACAACACCGAAGCTTGGTTTCATTGCTCATATGGATACATCACCGGCTGCAAGCGATACAGGTGTAAGCCCCCGGGAGATAAAGAATTATCAGGGTGGGGATATCATTCTTAATGAAGAGAAGAAAATAGTTTTATCACCGAAGACATTCCCAAAGCTTAATACTATGATAGGTTCAGATCTTCTGGTGACCGACGGAACTACACTTCTTGGCGCAGATGATAAAGCCGGAGATGCTGAGATTATGGCTATGGCAGAGTACCTTCTCACTCATCCTGAAGTAAAGCATGGTGAAATCCTGCTTGGTTTCACACCGGATGAGGAAATAGGAGAAGGTTCAGACTTTTTTGATGTGGCTGATTTTGGGGCTGATGTGGCTTTCACTGTTGACGGCGGAACTCTTGGCGAAATAGAGTATGAGAATTTCAATGCTGCCTCCGGAAAGGTTGAGATCACAGGTGTCAATGTTCACCCCGGAGATGCAAAAGGCAAGATGATCAATGCTCTTCTCGTAGCTATGGAGTTTAACGGGCTGCTTCCTGAGGATCAGCGTCCGGCTCTTACAGAAGGTTATGAGGGATTTTTCCATCTTTGTGGTATGGAGGGTGATGAAGCTCTTACTAAAATGAGCTATATCATAAGAGACCATGACAGAGAGAAATTCGAGGAGAAAAAGAAGGTATTTCAGCAGGCAGCCGACAGGCTTAATGAAAAGTATAAGGATACAGCGGCGCATATCGACATAGTTATAAAGGATCAGTATTACAACATGCGAGAGAAGATAGATCCTGACAATATGTATCTCATAAGTGCTGCGGAGGAAGCCTTCAGAAAAGCAGGAGTAGAGCCTGTAACAAAGCCTATTCGCGGCGGAACAGACGGCGCCCAGCTCAGTTTCAAGGGACTTCCATGTCCAAACCTTTCAACCGGCGGTGAAAACTATCATGGAATCTATGAGTATCTCAATATCAATTCCATGAGAAAGATGGTGGAAGTGCTTATCAATCTGGCAACGGGGATGGTTAAGTAAAAAACAAAAAAACAAAGGACCCTACCTCAGGGTCCTTTTCTAAGTATTTGAATTTTTAAAAGTTTCTTATCTATATTCTATTTTCAACTATCTAATACAACGGGGTAATCTCCCTTCTATGTATTAGGCATATACGCTACGCGGCGAAGCTTTGTGCTACGCTCTACTTATATACCTTGGAAAATGTAAACAAAATAGATATCTAAGATTTAATTCTTAATACTTAAATACATCGTATCCTGACGACACTCAAACTTCAGAAAGGTTAAATGATTGGAGAAACACTCCTCAGTTGAATAACATGACCACGCGAAGTGCTGTTATCGATTTTTCTAAATTACCTATCTGAAACCTAAGATATCATCGAGTAACTGTGCTGGTGTCATAATTTTCATCCCTCAGCTTTCTACGATATAGTTTTGCGACTATGTATGATCACGACCGATCATAATCGCCTGTGAGCTAACTTCATCATCCTTTCTCGTCAGATGATTTAGTTACCTTTCGTTTATCTTCTGACTTAATAGTAACATTCGGGTCAGTCTTTGTGAATATCAAAAGTATAAGAAAACATTTTTATTTGAAATAAATAATTAATAATTAATAAAATTTAGTCATATATCAGTTTGCGGACGAAACAGCAGAAAAATGCTGTAAATGCCGGATTTCTTTACATCGGAACATGTTTAAAATCGGCTGACGTATACTGCCGGGAAGGTTATAATATCATTATGGAAAAGAAAGAGCTGCGGGAATTAATCCGCGAAAAGAACAAAAATCTTACAGAGGACTACAGAGCCAGGGCCAATGCAGGCATTGCTACACGTTTTTTACTATATCCGGTGTTTCAGCAGGTGGATTCTGTTTTCTGTTATGTGAGTATGGAGAATGAACCGGATACAAGGACCATCATAGAGACGGCATGGCAGATGGGAAAGATGGTCACGGTTCCCAGGTGCATTTCCATAAAAGAAAGCAGGATGGAGGCAGTACAGATAAAAAGCTGGGACGATCTTCAGGTGGGGACCATGGGCATACTTGAGCCAAAGCCGGGGCTTCCGGTGATAGACGGATATAAGATAGCATTGGCAGTGGTGCCCTGCGTTACGGCTGACAGATGGGGAGGAAGACTGGGACACGGAGCAGGCTTTTACGACAGATGGCTCAAGGGACAGAGCATGTATAAGTATTGTCTCTGTTATGAGGAGCTGCTTTCTGAAAAAGTGCCAACGGATCAGAATGACATAAAGATGGACAGAGTGTTTACAGAGGATAAGATCTACAATCCAAAAGCCCAGAGTGACGATTCCATACAGGAAGCCATGAAGGAAGCAGGGAACATCAGCATTATAGGCCTCATCAAGGGATTTTTTAAAAGGTAAGAGTTTTCATAGTGACTTTTAAATGACTATAGGAACCGCTTTTACAGAGGAGGAAAAAATGGACGAACAGAAGGTGTTGGAACTAAAAGAGATGATCGATAAGTCTCACAGCATTGTCTTTTTCGGAGGAGCGGGAGTATCCACCGAGAGCGGAGTGCCGGATTTCCGAAGTAAGGACGGATTATACAACCAGCATGACGTTCAGTTTGAAAAGTACAGGCCTGAGTATCTTCTCAGCCATAGCTGTCTTGTACTTGAGCCTGAGGTCTACTTTGAGTTTCACAGACAGAAAATGGATACCAGAAACATTGAACCGAACAACGCCCACAAGTATCTTGCAGCACTTGAAAAGACAGGCAAACTTAAGGCGGTGGTCACACAGAACATTGACGGACTCCATCAGAAAGCCGGCAGCAAAGAGGTCTATGAGATTCACGGAAGTGCTCTCAGGAATTACTGCATGAGCTGCGGAAAGAAATATCCTATAGATCATATATTCTGTTCCAAAGAGCCGGTGCCCCACTGTGACTGCGGAGGCATCATTCGCCCCGACATAACATTGTACGAGGAAAGCCTTCCCGAGTTAGAAGTGAAAAAGTCTGTCAATGCCATAGCTTCGGCAGATATGCTCATAATCGGCGGAACTTCCCTAACGGTATATCCTGCGGCTTCCTACATCAACTATTTTGAAGGGAAGTATCTGGTTATCATCAACAGGGATGAGCTGAGTCTCAGAAGAACGGCTCAGAATACGCTGGTGATAAACGACAAGATAGGAGAGGTATTTACCAGACTCGCAGAGCTCTCCGGGATGGATCTTTAATAGTAAAATGAAGCAGCGGTCAAGAGAGTGTTGACTGCTGCTTCGTTTTTTTAAAAGAGGGAACGGATCACTCCGTTCCCTCTCCATAAAGCTTAGATTTACATCCTCAATGTATCTGAGAAATCAACAGACCCCCAATTATCCGCTGATTTCTTTGTAATTTATATGCTTGTCCCAGAAGTAAAATCCCAGGCAAAAGACATATATGACCACTGCATAGAAGAATGTAAACGCCATCAGTTTTGTAGTGAAATCCTTGTCTTTATCCATATACACTACCTACAGAGACCGGACTATCATCCGAAGTATCTCTTGAGAAGTCCTGCAAATGCCTTGCCGTGTCTTGCCTCATCGCGAGCCATTTCATCGAATGTTCCGCTTCGCTCCACATTCGCAAATGCTTGACTTTTCGGCATTCCTTTCATTAGTGTTCAGAACACATGTGTTCCAACTAAATACAAGATTAACATAGAAAAAAGTGTCCCACAAGTGTCTTTTTGGAGGAAAAAAGCATGTCGGAACATTTTAATCTTGGAGTTTATCAACTTGATAATGGGAATTGGGCTTGGAGATTTACAAAGACAGTTAATGATAAGCGTGTAAATCGTAAGGGAACAAAAGATATTGAAGGAAATCCTTTACGCAGCCAAAAGGCAGCTATTAGAGCAAGGGAACGCGCTATGCTAGACTTTGAGGCGCAATTAAACACAAAACCTAACATACGTATGACTTTGAGTGATGTATTTAAAGAATACAGCGAACATAGCATGAAAGGGAAAGCCTATTCTACCATTAGAAAGCAAAACAGCTTATGGAAAAATCATATTTGCGAAAAGTTCGGCTCACGCTTTGTTGACGATATTAGTGTTGGAGAAATTAACGATTATCTAGCAGAACTTTACTATGTGGAAGGTCGCGCATACGGATATGTTGAAGGTTTTTTGAAAGTTTTCTATCTGCTCTTTGGTCAGGCGTATTCACACAATTATATCAATTCAGAAACATACAACAAATTATGTGTGAATAAAGATATCAGAATCACAATGCCTAAAATGAAGATTGATGAAGATACTGATATTGTGGCATTTAGTCCAGAAGAGATAAACCAACTTGACGAATATTTCAGCGGTACAAATGCGGAAACCGCGTATCTGTTAGGGCGCATGTGCGGTTTACGCATCAATGAAACTTACGGCATCAAATGGCAAAATGTAGACTTAGATAAAGGTACGATTATTATTGATAGGCAAATGCAGTATCAAGACGGATTGATAAAGCTTGTATCACTAAAAACAAGAAATGCGCGACGCACTATTTATTTAAACGATAAAATAAAGCAGCATTTGCAGCAGGCATGGCAGCAGAGATTAGATGCCGAAAAAAATCAAAAGGATTTACGCAAACAGAACCAAACTATCATTACCGATATTGACGGGGAATTGATTTCAAGTACAGAATTAGTCAACTGCCTGCCGAATGGAAAAATCCAGACCGTAAATTCTATGAAATTCCATTCCCGCACTTTAAAGGAAAAGGGAATCAATTTCAAATATCATTTTCTGAGACATACTTACGGAACACAGCTTGCAAACATGAATACACCGACACACATTCTTTGTAACCAGATGGGACACGCAAGCGGCAAGGTAACAGAACGCTATTATCTTGCAGTATCTAAAGCAGGAATTGATATCCTCTTGAAAAATATCAACCACATGTAAAGCATAAGAACTAAAGAACGGCAACGGCAACAGACGGCAGCAGAACATAAAAAATAGAGCGGGACTCGTTTTCCCGCTCTTTAGTATTTCAAAAGTTAAAATCTCCTTCTGCTGCCATAATATCATCGATAGGATATTCTATTTGTAAATCATTCCACAGATAGTGATACATGTTATCCAGAAGCACAAGCATCTTGCTGTATGCTGTTCTATCCTTATCCATAGTCATATTAGTCCAAACCTATGTAAGGCTTTCAATCATTTCGTTTTCTGTCATTTTGAAGTGTCCTTTCTTAGAATATGAATTTCTCAACAGCGGGAGAAGCTTGCTTCTCCTGCTGCTTATTTATATTATTATTTTTATTATTTATATTTATTTCTCTGCTATCAGCCGTGCTTTTCTGTACATCATACGTTTTTGCGGCAACGCAAAAAGTATCATCTTCAAAGAACAAACCGTTATCCGTGTGCTATACATCATCACGCGTCACGTTTTGAGGCCGTTCATGAAATTCATAATGATTATGTCCTTTATCTACCAGATATCCTTTATCTAAAAGCTTCAAAAATTGGTCTCGATAAGTTTGAGGTGGCATTCCCACAGCCTGCCGTATGGCAGCAGGAGAAAGTGCAAGCGCATAGCCATCAGCATTTGATGCAAAGTACATATAAAGCAATAAAGCATGTGCGCCTAAATCACGTGCCGCAGCCTACCAATTAGAATTTTTGATACCTAAGAAGTCAGAAGTGGCGCGTTCTCTGTGAACATAAACTGTTCTTTGATTTGCTACAGTTCGAGGCATTATAATATACTCCTTTATCTTTAATAAGGCAGCAGCACACAGAACGGCGGCCGCTGCCCATAGTTATTTTTAATTTTTTCCTAGACGGTCAATTGCTTTATTCAATTCGTCAATTTGATTGACTATATCTGTAACGTCAACAGTACCGCTGATTCTATCAATAACTCTTGACGCAATTTCTTCTATTAACTGTTCTCGTTCCTATTGGTCAAGTAACCTCTGATGTATCATTTCACGCTAAAATGCAAGTGTTAATGCAGCGTCACCGCTTTTTACAAGAGCATTCAGCACCGCTTGATAAAATCCATTTGACATTTTCGCCATTGGTCTTTCCTCCTTTCTTTATTTTTCTATATTTATAATACAAAATATTTTTATAAAAATCGAATAAGGGCATTTTGTCGCAGCATCGCAAACATTCGTAGTACATGGGGGCGGTATAATGCGGGAAAAGCTTGGTTTTGTACTCCTATCCAAGTTTTGCGTGACCAAGCGCGACACCATGAGTTATATTGCCACACCGTTACCCGTTGCATGTATATGCATGTCAATTTGATGCATTACGCGTGTTTTTGATGAAAAAACGTAGCAATTTACAGCAATCGCAATGAAATGCATGATTTTTGTGCAAAATCGCTAAAATCACACATATTATCATTGCTTTGCATGTGATATTGACGATTTGTGCGTAAAAAAATATAATTATTATATCGATGTAACGCAACGCAATACAATGCGCTTGTTTTAATAGTTTTGCTTTTAGAAAGGAGCGAAATATGAGGATTATTTTAGACACCGATAAAAAAACAATCACTGTACCTTGGAATTATGCTGACAAACTTAAAGAACTTAACCGCATAATAAAGGATGGCGGCGGAACTAAGCAGTATGATTTCAAGTCCTACCTCAAAGAAACTTGGGATTTTTGCATGTCAAATACAGATGAGCATCTGAAGGTAGCAGATAAGCCTGTTCGGAATACAAAATAATGGGCGCGCCGCGTGTAACGCCGCAAGAAATAGTTGAAATGCACCGCCTTTATTCAGAACTTGGCAATTATGCTGCTGTTGGAAGGAAGATGGGGCGAAGTGGTTCAACTGTCGCGCGGTACATCAAAATGAAAGGTACACCTAATATTGTAAAGCATACATTTTCCGAAATTGTTAGACGAGGGGGTAAATAATGGTTCATACGTTTGATGAAATCATTGGTCTATTGGGCCAAACAATGGGATATACTCCAGATTTCAATGAAAAGCTCGGAAAAACCCTTAGAGGACATATTGAATTAGCTGTTAATTACTTGGATAGTGATGAAGAGACTCTTGCGGTTGCAAATTGTCAACCTCTTCAAAGGAGGAACGCTCCAGATATTATAGGATGCGTTGTTATCTTTACAACTAAACGGATTTTACTTTGCGGAGGCACGAGTACTTTAACAAACAGTTTATCTTGTACATCAATTCTAATTGATAATGTATCTTCCATAAATCCCAGTAAAGGATTTTTACTAGGAAGCGTACAAATAGAAACAATCGGAAATGATGATATAAGAATGCTAAACTTGAAGAAAGAAGAAGTTGATAGAATTACAAAAAAATTCACGGATGCACTTAAAATTGCAAAAGAAAAAATAAAAGAAAATTCAGTAACAACAATTATACATAAAGAAGCTTCGGCGGCAGATGAAATCTTAAAGTTCAAGGGGCTGCTAGATGCTGGTATTATTACTCAAGAGGAATTTAACGCAAAAAAGAACCAATTGCTTGGGTTGTAATTATATTAAAAGCGGGACGCGAGTCCCGCTTTTACTTTGCCTGTTCGCAAGAGTACACCTTTACAAACACGTGAAAACAATGCGTTTTTCTCGTTCGTAAAATATATTTTTGTATTTACGAATATATTCGTATAATGTATTGACATTTACGAACACTTTTGACACAATACGAACATAGAAATATGAAAGAGAGGAACGCGCCACATGGAAAGCCGCACATACTATTATGCAAGAGTATCAAGCAAAGACCAGAATCTTGACAGACAAATTGCAGCATTCACCGCTCTTGGAGCGTCAGAACGCGATATAATAGCCGATAAAGAAAGCGGCAAGGATTTAGACCGCGCAGGATATCAAGCCCTTAAAAATGCAATTCTAAGGCGTGGTGACACGTTAGTTGTGAAATCACTTGACAGACTTTCAAGAAACAAAACAGATATCCATAATGAGTTACAGTATTTCAAGGAAAACGGCATTCGAGTAAAGGTCATCGATTTACCAACAACAATGATGGATTTACCAGAAGGTCAAGAATGGGTTTTTGAGATGGTAAACAACATTTTGATAGAAGTGTTGGGAACTATCGCAGAACAGGAACGCACAACGATAAAACAGCGACAGGCCGAAGGAATCGCAGCAGCAAAACAGAACGGCAAGCGTTTAGGGCGTCCCGCACTTGAATTTCCTAATAATTGGAATGAAGTTTATTCCTCTTGGAAGGCAGGTGAAATCACAGCTAAAAAAGCAATGGAACTAACCGACACAAAGCGCACTAGCTTTTATAAGTTGGTTCAAATATCAGAGCAACAGTAACAGTAAATTTAGGACACTTTTTTCAAGGACACATTTTTCTATCCTAATGGAACGGGAGCAGGCAGCAGGACACCGCAAAAGACACATGTGCGGCAGCAGGACATAAAAATAGAGGGAATGGATTTCTCCCTTCCCTCTTGGAAATGCTTGATTTACAAGGCTTTATATTAGCCGAAGTATCTCTTCAGGAGTCCTGCAAATGCCTTGCCGTGTCTTGCCTCATCGCGAGCCATTTCATGAACGGTATCATGAATAGCATCGAGGTTTAACTTCTTGGCTCTCGTAGCAAGATCAACCTTACCTGCTGTAGCTCCATTTTCGGCCTTAACGCGAACTGTCAGATTCTCCTTGGTTGATGCGGAAACGCACTCACCGAGAAGCTCTGCGAACTTTGCTGCATGCTCAGCCTCTTCAAATGCAGCTGTCTTGTAGTACTCGCCCACCTCAGGGTATCCCTCGCGGAAAGCAGCTCTTGACATGGCAAGATACATACCGACTTCTGTGCACTCAGCTTCAAAGTTTGAACGAAGATCTGCCTTGATATCTTCAGGAGCGTCAGCAGCAACACCGATAACGTGCTCTGCAGCCCATGTCATCTCACCTGACTGCTCAACGAACTTTGATGCAGGCGCCTTACAAAGAGGACATGCCTCCGGTGGTGTGTCACCCTCATGAACGTATCCGCATACTGAACAAACCCATGTCTTCATACTAGAAATCTCCTTTTCTTTTATTTAGCGTCTTTGACGCTTATCGACGTTATAATCTGTCATCATCCCGGACTGAAAGTTTTTCCGCAGCTTTGCACTCATCACATATACCATGAAATACAAGATCATGACCGGTGATCTTTCCTGATATATATTGAGAAGCGGCTTCGTCCAATGTTTCTGCCACCTGCATGGGCACATCGATTACTTTCCCGCAGAAATCACACACGAAATGATAATGGGGATTAAGCTTATGCTCGAAATGATCCGCCCCCGAAACGAAAGTCAGTCTTCTGATAGACCCGTTCTGTGCAAGCAGCTTCAGGTTACGATAAACTGTGGCAAGACTGATAGTGGGATCCTTTTCTCTGAGTTCTGAATAAATCACATCCGCAGTGGGATGATCAATATGGCAGCTGAGTTGTTCCAGAACCTCTTCTCTTTGTCTTGAATAATTCATCCATAACTCTCCATCTAAAATGATAACAATTATTAATTTATTTCCACTCTAGTCCTGATAACATGTTTAGTCAATAGTTATCGAAAAAATATTTCGCGATATTCCGAAAAATAAAAGTTAGTTTTTGCTAACAAGGCAGGTACAGGGTAAAACATATTAATATAATATTGAGAATTCCCTGTATAGAATGTGAATTGCTGAAACACCCGGCTTTTTACTGTACATCCTATGTCGAAATCAGCATTGCAGCAGATAAAAATCCTATGTATTGGTCCGCTTATGTTCTGCCGGTGCCGCAATAAATAAAACTCTGATATGGCATTTTTTGTTTTATCGTTCTATAATGGTTCAGTCTGTTTGACAGACACAGTTTGTACGTTTACGTTTTAAGGAGAAAATATGGGACAGATAAAAGTAACAAAGGCTCCTATCGAAGGCCTTTATGTTATCGAACCAACAGTTCACGGCGACAGCCGCGGATATTTCATGGAAACATATAATCAGAATGATATGCACGATGCTGGTCTTGATATGGTATTCGTTCAGGATAACCAGTCCATGTCCACAAAGGGAGTTCTCCGCGGACTTCATTTCCAGAAGGAGTTCCCCCAGGGCAAGCTTGTTCGTGTCATCAAGGGTTCTGTTTATGATGTAGCTGTTGATCTTCGTCAGGGCTCAAAGACCTACGGTCAGTATTTCGGTGTTGAGCTTACCGAGGAGAATAAGAAGCAGTTCTATATTTCAGAGGGCTTCGCTCATGGTTTCCTTGTTCTTTCGGATGTTGCCGAGTTCTGCTACAAGGTGACAGATTTTTATCATCCGGGAGACGAGGGCGGTCTTGCATGGAATGATCCTGAGATAAACATCCAGTGGCCTACTCTCACGGGCGAGTATAAGGGCAATGCTTCTGCCGAGGGATATACTCTTTCTGACGGAACACCTCTTAATCTCTCAGATAAGGATCAGAAGTGGCTTGGTCTCAAGGATACCTTCCATTTTGAATGAGCTTAATGAGATTCAAAAGATACACATCGGGATGAATTATTTTAATGTCTAAAAATCTAAGAGTAATCACCTATATAATTCCTGAAAGCTTCCGCGGTAAAACCGTGGAGGCTTTTCTTCGTTCCGAAGGTTTTTCAAAAAACGTAATCTATCACCTGAGGAATACCGGCACAGTTGTGCAGCCCGCAGACATTGACGGACTGCTGCTGAATGACAGGAAGAC
This sequence comes from Oribacterium sp. P6A1, assembly GCF_000702885.1. Lineage (GTDB taxonomy): Bacteria > Bacillota > Clostridia > Lachnospirales > Lachnospiraceae > Oribacterium. The sequence goes on from NZ_JNKO01000002.1 coordinate 237,616, forward strand.
ATGGCTCAGGCAGACGCTGGAAGAAGGAGATGTACTTCGCTGCAACATTCTGGAAACAGAGGACAGTCCAAATGTGACTGAATCCGAGATTCCCCTTTCCATAGTTTATGAGGATCAGGATCTGATGGTCATAAACAAGCCGTCAGATATGCCTATTCACCCTTCAATAGGGCATCATGAGAATACCCTTGCCAATGCCCTTTCCTGGTACACTCATCACAAACTTGGGTTTGATACCTATGTGAATCGTGTGATAAACCGTCTGGACAAGAACACCAGCGGTCTTTTGATCTCTGCAAAGAATATGCTTTCTGCAGCAAAGCTTGGAGATATGGTCAGAGAACGTTCCGTTCACAGGGAATATCTTGCGATCTGTCAGGGGGATGCAGGAGATCTCATGCCAATGTACCCTGCCGTAACAGAGGGCTTTGATATCACGATTTCTGCTCCGATTGCAAGAAAGGAAGAATCGGTGGTGGAACGTATAGTGGATTTTGACAGGGGGGATGATGCGGTCACTCATGTTAAGGTGCTGTCATACGACAGTGAAAAGGATCTTTCTCTTCTTCGTATAAAGCTTGAGACCGGGCGAACCCATCAGATTCGTGTCCATATGAAGTATGCAGGTCATCCCCTTACAGGAGATTTTTTGTATAATCCGGATTTCGAATTCATGGAGAGACAGGCTCTGCATTCGTATAAACTTGAATTCAATCATCCCATAACGGGAGAAAAGCTCAGTTTCGCTGCGTCGCTTCCGGAAGATATGCGGAGATTGTTCCCGGGCTTTATAATATAAGTTCTGTATCAGCTTCATGGGATGTAATGCGAGGGACGGATTACATCCCATGAAGCTGATTTCTTTATTTGGTGCGATTAAAAACAAGAGAAATATCGTAACAAGTTATCTGATTTTAAGCTTATGTCAAACGAATATTATAAAATGATTAAAAAAACTAAAAAGCAATAGGAAAACATTACTTTTTTAGATATAATGTATAAACGTTATCGATGGGATTATAAATTCCTATTATAATATTTTGCAGATATCTTGGGAGGATATTTTATGTCAGAAAAACTTACGAGAAGAGACTTTCTCAAGGGAATCAGTGCAACTGCAGTAATCGCAGGCTTAGGTTCTCTTACAGCATGTACAGCAGGAGATACTCCTGAGGCAACAACAGCTGCCGCAACAACAGCCGCTGCCGCAGAAACAACAGCTGCAGCAGCCGAGACAGCCGCAGCAGGAGCTGCCATCTACACACCCGGTACTTATACAGCCGGAGCTGATGGAATCAGCTCAAAGGTTACAGTTACCATGACTTTTGATGAGACATCCATCACAGAGGTAAAGATCAATGCTGATGGTGAGACACCATCAATCGGAGGCGCTGCTGTTCCTGATCTTGAGAAGGCTCTTATGGATGCACAGGCAGCAGAGTTCGATGCTGTTTCAGGCGCAACTATCACATCAGATGCCGTTAAGAAGGCAGCTGCAAACTGTATTGCACAGGCAAAGGGCGAGGCTGTTGCAGCAACAGGCGATCTTATTCCGACAGGTTCCGATGAGGACTGGCTTGGCGAGGAGCCTATAGTTGACGATGCAGACGTTAAGGAGACAGTTGATACAGATATCCTTATTGTTGGTGCAGGTAATGCAGGTATGATGGCAGCAGCTTATGCAGCATCAAAGGGACTTAACTTCCGTGTGATCGAGCAGAATGCTGTTGTTCAGGATACACGTCACTGGTACGGAGCTATCAACAGTTCAGCAGCAAAGGCAGCCGGTTCATCTGTTGATAAGAAGAAGCTTCTTTCCGAGATCAGCCGTTATGCATCCGGAAAGTGCGATCAGAGAGTAGTAAAGGTATGGCTTGATGAGTCTGCAGCTATGCATGACTTCGTAGCAGGTATTCTTGAGAATGAGCCATACAACTGGAAGTGCGATTTCACATCAGGTGAGGAGGCACGTTGGCCGGACAGCGATGAGAATACAACATTTGTATTCCCTGAGCAGGAGCACAACTACAGAGCATCAGAGTCTGAGTATGGAATGCAGAGAAATGAAGTATTCCTCGAGGTTATCCAGAAGGCAGGATATGATGTAGACTTCAAGACTGCTCTTGTAAAGCTTGAGAAGGATGATACAGGCAGAGTAACAGGCGTTATCGCTCAGAAGACAGAGTCCGGAGACCTTGTTCGTTACAATGCAAAGGATGGTGTACTTCTTGCCTGTGGCGGATATCCCGGCAACCCATTCATGATGGAGCAGCTTGATCCTCTTGGAACATCTGTTACAACAGCATGTTCTTTCAGCCCTGCTGATAAGGGTTACGGAATCCGTGCAGCGGTTTGGGCAGGTGCACACCTTGATGCAGAGTCAGCTCCTATGCTCTTTGACCGTGGTCTCGTAGCTCCGGGTGTTGATTCCGGATATGTTGAGAGTCCGTCATCATTTGCAGGAAAGGCGTTCCCGGGAACTGTAAGACAGTACAATCCCGGAACACAGCCATTCCTTAAGGTAAACCGTCACGGTGTTCGTTTCGCTAATGAGTCAAGCCCATACAACGATATCGTTTATGCAGCAGCTCATCAGCCTGGTCATGTTTATGCCCAGATCATGGATGCCAACTACATGGAGGATATAAAGAGATTCCATACTATCGGATGTTCAGCTCAGTCAAGAAACATCCCCGGTTATGTAGACAAGCAGCTTGAGCAGTACGGAGAAGAGGGCGAGGGCCTTATCTTTAAGGCTGACACAATCGAGGAGCTTGCTGACAAGCTTGGTTTCAAGGATGAGGACAAGGAGAACTTCCTTGCTACAGTTGAGCGTTACAATGAGCTCTATGACAAGCAGGAGGATGAGGATTTCGGTAAGATGAAGGTTCGTCTTTCAGCTATCAAGACAGCTCCTTTCTACGGATGCTGGCTTGGAGCATCTCTCCTTACAACAGAGCAGGGTATCTCAATCAACGAGAAGACACAGGCTCTTGATGCAGAGAACAATGCAATTCCTGGTCTCTACATCGGCGGTGATATGTCAGGTTCTTTCTTCGCAAACAACTATCCTTGCCTTATGGCCGGAATCGCTTGCGGACGTACACTTACATTCGCTATGAAGTCCATTAAGGAAATGGCAGGTATCGAAGAGTAATTCGGAATACTTTTTAAAGTCAGGGCGTCCGGTTTCCGGACGCCTTTTCTAAAAGGGAGGTTAAAATTGAGAAGTAAAACTATAAAGCTTTTGCTTGCGGTTGCAGCACTTTCTGCGGTTTGTGCCATGACGTCCATGGCGGGTCAGTGGTTAAAGGCCGGAGACTATTGGTGCTATCAGGATGATAACGGAGATTTTGTAAAGAATCGCTGGGTTGGCAATTATTATTTAGGAAGTGACGGTATCATGCTCACAAATACCTACACACCGGACGGTTACTATGTTGGAACGGACGGATGCTGGGATGGCAGAGGAGCGAATCTTTCAGCTGTGGAGAATCCTGTCAGCTCCCTCGGACTGACTATTTACAATTCTCCTGTGGTAAATGATGAAATAAATTATGGAGAGAAAACTCTGAGCTATAACGGCAGGGCAGTACAGATCATAGAGAGCAGGGATAATGTAATTCATGATTGCGGAACATACTATGAGATTCCGAATGCTGTTGTGGAAGGCGCTGTTTTTGACCAGTACGGTGAGCATGGATATGAGACTATAGCATCAGGCCCCATCTATGTGAGAAAGAGTGCTACAGTGGATTTTTATGATTACAATACAGGTGCCAGTTCCATTAAGACAGCAGAACAGATATACCTGATGTATGGTTCCCTTTATCAGGGATCACTTTACTGGTCAGAGAGTCCGTCCCTTTGTACTATAGGATGTGCGACGGAAGTGGATGCCGATGGATTTATCACAAAGCTGTCGGTTCATGAATTTGAATAATGGTGATTCAATTAAAGGAAGGCTTAGGGGGCCTTCCTTTTTATATTCGTGAAATTGATGAAAAAATATATATACAAAAATAAGAACCTCGAATCAATGAAGCACACGCCATTTCATCTACCGTTCTTATCTACACGACGTCTGGGATTTGTGAAGCACTCGCCACATCTCCTTCAACTGACTTAATTGTATCAAATAAAATACACATGCGCAAGCAAAAACAAAATAAAAAGAAATTTCCGTTCTGCAGTTAATCGATACGAAAAAATGATGCATTTTTAAGAAAAAAAGAAAATAATTTCTAGTTTAAAATAGTGTTAAAATCTATACATGGAGCATGTAAGAAAGCTTTTTCAGACTGAGAGAGGAAATGATGTATGGGAAATGAGGGGAATGGCGGAAATATGAAGCGTTTTAAGGACGGGGATGTGATATTTCATGAAAATCAGACCGACCCGTATATGTACAAGGTACTGAAGGGTAAGGTGGCTCTCTATGTAAGTTTCGGGGAGGAACATGAGAATATCCTGGGAGTCCTTAGTGAGGGCAAATTTTTTGGGGAGGTTTCCATGCTTACAGGAAAACCTCAGGTGTATACTGCAGTTGCCATCGAGGACTCATTGCTTCTCAGGGTAGGTGAAGATCAGCTTGAGCAGTTTCTTAGTGACAATCGCAGCAATATGGTTGGGATGATACGCAGTATGGCACAGGTCATAGTTACCCAGAACATGAACATTTCCCTTCTTATGGAGGACATGAATGAGATAATAAAGCAGATACCGAAAGAGACAAAACTGGATCCTCAGATAGAGATGAAGATAAGGCAGTATCAGCTTAGATACATCGAGAAGTGCGGTTCACCTGAGATGTATCTGATGAATGAGAAGGTTTGATTTAAGGTATCGGATACAGAATTGTATATTTTTTAACAAAGTTTGCCCCGGGTAATTGACGCTCCGGGGCATTTGTAATAAACTGATGTGAGGTTCAGGTGCCTCTGTGACTGGCAGATATTTTACCCGGGGTACCGGACCGGAGTATCAAAAGCGAGTGGGATAAACATTGACACCCGCATTATACTTATAGTTTTTATTTATATGTATTTTATAGAAGGATGGTTACTATGACAGATAAGAAACCTGTAGTACTACTGATACTTGATGGTTACGGAATAAATCCGAATCCTGAGGGAAATGCCATCGCTATGGCTAACACTCCTGTTATGGATAAGCTTCAGGCCGAGTATCCCTTTGTTCAGGGACAGGCATCAGGCCTTTACGTAGGTCTTCCCGACGGACAGATGGGTAATTCAGAGGTCGGACACATGAACATGGGCGCAGGCCGTATTATTTATCAGGATCTCACCAGGATAACAAAGTCTATTCAGGACGGGGATTTCTACACAAACCCGGCACTTCTCAGTGCAGTTGAGAACTGTAAGAAGAACGATTCAGCACTTAACATGTTCGGTCTTGTTTCCGACGGTGGTGTACATTCACATATAGAGCACATCTACGGTATTCTTGAACTTGCAAAGAGAAACGGTCTTAAGAAGGTTTACCTTTATGCATTCCTTGACGGCCGTGATACACCGCCTGATTCAGGAAAGAGCTTTCTTGTTCAGGTTGAGGAGAAGATGGCAGAGCTTGGCGTGGGTGAGATCGCTATGATTTCGGGACGTTACTATGCTATGGACCGTGACAAGAACTATGACAGAGTGGTTAAGGCATATGATGCTATGACAAAGGGAGAGGGAGACAAGGCTCCTTCAGCATTTAAGGCTATACAGCAGTCCTATGACAAGGATGTTCTCGATGAGTTCGTTGTTCCATGCGTTATCGAGAAGGATGGAAAGCCTGTACATGTGATTGAGGACGGAGATTCCTGCATCTTCTACAATTTCCGCCCGGACCGTGCACGTGAGATGACTCACTGCTTCTGTGATGATGAATTCGATTTCTTTGAGAGAGGAAAGAGACTTGATACAAAGTTCGTTTGTTTCACAGATTATGATCCGACCATCCCGAACAAGGAGATCGCTTTCCCTAAGCAGTCCATTTCAAAGACTCTCGGAGAGTATGTTTCATCCCTTGGACTTAAGCAGCTTCGTATCGCAGAGACAGAGAAGTATGCACATGTAACATTCTTCTTTAACGGCGGTGTCGAGGAACCGAATGAGGGAGAAGACAGGGTTCTCGTTCCTTCACCTAAGGACGTTCCTACTTATGATCTTAAGCCTCAGATGTCATGCCCGGAGGTTTGTGAGAAGCTTTGTGATGCCATAAAGTCAGAAAAGTATGACATGATCATCGCCAACTTTGCAAATCCCGATATGGTCGGACATACAGGAGTTATCCCATCCGCTGTAAAGGCTATTGAGGTTGTTGATGAGGCTGTGGGCAAGGTTGTTGACGCTCTTAAGGAAGCCGGCGGACAGATGATCATCTGCGCGGATCACGGTAATGCTGACATGATGATCAATTATGAGACAGGTGAGCCGTGGACAGCCCATACAACAAATCCTGTTCCGTTCATGCTAATCAATTCAAATCCTGACTGGAAGCTTCGTGAGGGTGGTGCCCTTTGCGATCTTGCTCCTACACTTCTTCAGATGATGGGTATCGAGCAGCCGGAGGAAATGACAGGAAAATCTCTTATTGCAGAAAAGTGAATATTATAGTATTATTTTAGGGTTACGTTTGAGCTATAAACGTTGTTTATAATACTAAATATAAGAGCGGGTGTTTCGTGAGAGGCATCCGCTTCGCCTATAAGATGCTTTTTTTGAAAGTGGCGGGTCACAAGAGACTTGTCATGGATTGCAGTTCTTCGTAAAATATGATTTATTGAGCATAAAAGGACTGACATTAGGAACGATAAGAGGTGTAGTTTATGAGAATTGGGGTTTCAACAGACTCCGGAAGCGGTATTACACAGGAAGAAGGCATGAAGCTGGGGATACGTGTGGTTCCCATGCCATTCCGCATAGATGGACAGGAATATTTTGAGGGTGTAAACATTACCAGAGAGGAATTCTTTGAGAAGCTTCAGGATGATTGTGATGTTGCAACGTCCCAGCCAAGTCCCGAGGATGTAATGAAGGTATGGGATGAGCTTCTGGAGACCTGCGACCAGGTGGTGCATATTCCGCTCACATCAGGACTTTCGGGTTCGACACAGACTGCTATGATGCTGAGTCATGAGGATAAATATGAAGGAAAGGTATTTGTTCCTGATGACAAGGGAGTTTCCGTTACTCAGAGACAGTACTGCATCTTTGCCAATGAGCTTGCTGAAAAGGGCTATGACGGACAGGCTATCTGTGACATCATAAATCGTGAGTCTGAGAGCAACCAGATCTATATCGGAGTTGATACCCTGAAGTATCTTAAGAAGGGCGGACGTATAACTCCTGTTGCGGCTGCCATAGGAACTCTGCTTCATATCAAGCCTGTTCTTGGTATTACATACGGAGGAAAGCTTGATTCCTACACCAAGGTAAGAACTACAAAGCAGGTCAGAGAGTCTATCATCAGGGGACTCAAGAACGAGCTTTCAGAGCGTCTCGGTGACAAGGATATGAACAACTGCTATGTCTGCGTTGCCTATACTGACAATCCTGAGCAGGCAGAGGCCTTTGCGGAGGAAATCAAGACTGAATTTCCGGACCGTCTCAATGCTGAGATCATTGTGGCACCGCTGTCACTTCTTATCAGCTGCCATATCGGTCAGAACGGTCTTGGAGCCGCTGTTATAGAGCGTCCGGAGGAACTAAAGTAAAATACAAAACCCGGCTGTGTGGATGATATAAAAGATCCTTGCAGCCGGGTTTTCTTTCTGTTACGATATAAACCTATGAATTATAAAAGACCTATGCTTCTGATTGCGTTGGTGTTCGTACTTGGAGTGTGTGTAACGGCAGTTGATGCGGGGGTCTGTTTCAGAACAGCTGCGGGAGTTCTTTTCTGCGGAATCATTTTCCATGGATGCAAAAGTAAAAGGCTGAGTAGGGGTGCAGGCGCACTTCTTTTTGTAGTGCTGCTTCTTGGGGTGCTAAGGTACGGATATGAGTTTTACGGTATGGAGACTCACAAAAGCACTATAGAAGAGTTCGGTGAGCAGAATGTGGTTCTGAGAGGCATAGTGGAGAGCTTCAGTGTTTCGGATAAAAATGACAGGCTGGTAATAAGGAACGGAAAGCTTTCCAATGCCTATGGCAGGGCAGAGACATTGGCAACGGATGCGCCTGAGGAGCTGAAAAGGCGATATGACAGAGATGTGGGAAGAGTCATGGTGTACCTGAAAAGGGGAGGAGCTGAGACATCCCTGAGACCTGAGGGAGATTCGGGAGGCAGTGGCGAAGCCGGTCCGGAAGGATTGTTTCATTCTGACGAGGTGCCGGAAGGAAAAGGCCCCTATCCCGGGGAGGCTGTGGAAGTATACGGGAAGATGATTGCTTCCGAGGCCCCTCACAATGAGGGGGAGTTTGATTTCGGACTTTACTACAGATCTGTGGGAATAAGCGGCTCCATGTACGGTGAAAGGCTGGAAGTGACAGGTGGAGAGCCGGAGCCTTTCGAAACGGGACTTCAGAAGATAAGGATGAGAGTGTGCGGAATCCTTGATGAAATAACGGAAGAAGAGGATTCAGGGATATACAAGGCCCTTCTTGCGGGAGAAAAGTCCTTTATGGATAAGGAAATAAGAGAGCTGTATCAGAGGAACGGAATAGCCCACATACTGGCGGTTTCCGGTCTTCATTTATCCATAATCGGAGCCGGATTTCATGAACTTTTGCGAAAGCTTGGCGCAGGAAAGAAGCCGGCAGGGGTAGCTGCTTCCGTCCTGGTGATCAGCTACGGAATATTTACAGGGAGCTCCGGATCTGCCATGAGGGCAGTGATTATGCTCCTGATGAAATTTCTGGGTGATGCCATTGGCAGGAGCTACGATATGCTGACTGCCCTTTCACTTGCCTGTCTGATACTTGTGGTGGAGGAACCCTATATCATATTTTCCTCAGGGTTTCAGCTTAGCTTCATGGCGGTTCTGTCCCTGGGAATAGGTTTAGAGCTTCCCCGTCCAAAGAACGAAGTTCTGAACGGTATCTATATGTCTTTGGTTTTACAGATATGCACATTGCCGCCGGTTTTATATCATTTTTTCAGATTTCCGGCTTATGGGATTTTTCTTAATTTTATTGTCCTTCCCTTCATGGGCTGTGTTATATACAGCGGGTTCCTTGCCGTGGCGGTTTCTGTGCTGTCCGTAACCCTCAGTATGGCGGCAATAGGCTCAGGGCACTATATACTCGGATTCTATACTGAACTTTGCAGAAAGATATCTGAAATTCCATATGCTTCACTTTTGCTGGGAAGACCTGCGGAAGCCGGCATCATATTATATTATTCCGTTATTTTTGGTACAGTGATGATTGTCCTCTTTCTTAAGGATATGAAAAAGAAGGATTTTCTTAAAGGAGGATGGGCAAAGCTATACAGATATATGCCGATGATATCCGGAATTGTTATCCTTATTGCTGTTTATGGACTGATACCCGGAAGTCCCGGGGGGCTTGAAATTACCGTTTTGGATGTGGGACAGGGAGACGGAAGCATCATAAGGTGCGATGGCCTGGTTATAACCGTGGACGGAGGTTCCAGCTCGGAGAAAAAGCTGGCGGAGAACAGGCTGATACCGTATCTTCAATCACAGGCAATTGATGTAATAGACGCTGCATTCATAACGCACTGCGATTCGGATCATTACAGTGGAATCCTGGATATACTTGAGGGAGAAAATGAGCTGTGTGTGAAAGAACTTTTTCTGCCCCCTTCTGCGGTGAAGGACAAGAGGTATGACAAGATACGGGCTGCTTCTGCAAAGAAAGGTACAAAGGTAGGATATTTCGGGGCCGGCAGCGTGCTGGAAACAGAGCGGCTTATGATTTCGGGACTTTATCCTCCGGATGATGAATATATTTCCGAGGCTAACAGCCATTCCATAGGTATGCTTCTCTTATATGGGGATTTTAACATGCTTTTCACCGGAGATATGGATAAAGAATGCGAATTTAAGATGCTTGAATATATGGAACAGATGAACATAAAAGGGGAGACAAAGAAATATGGTGCGTATGAAGATGATGGAGGAGTACATGGAGATGATGTTTTCGATATTGATGTTCTTAAACTCGGGCATCATGGCAGTTCTACTTCCACATCTTTTGAGCTGTTGGAAAGAATGAGACCGGAGTATGGGATCATAAGCTATGGACGGGACAACGATTACGGGCATCCCCATAAAGAAACATTGGAGATACTGAAGGAATTCGGAACAGAGCCTGTTGAAACCGCTAAGACGGGAGAAATACGAATAGTGAGTGATGGGGAGGGGTATGAAATATATTATCCCATGAGAAAATGAGCCAGGGGCATAAAGTCCTGCCCATGGCTATGTGCTGAGCGCTTGTGCCATGGGGCCTGAATAAAAAAGTGCATAAAGTCCTACGCATGGCTTCGCGCTGACGCGCTTGTACCATGGGGGGCTGAATAAAAAAGTGCATAAAGCCCCACGCATGACTTCGCTGACGCTTTCGTCATGCTGCAGAAATTCGGAATCCGGCCTGTCGGCCTACTTCCTCATTTCTGTTAGCGTCGCTAAAACAAATACGTCCTTGAACGCAAGCGTTCAGTCCGTTTTTGTTTTGCGACAGGGCTTTATGCACTAAAAAAACCAGCGGTGGGTCAACCGCTGGTCTTTGTGAGTAACGTTACTTACAAAGTTTTTTATTTCAAGAACGACTTGAAAAGCAGAAATCCTGATCAAAGATTTCCGGATCATAGTATATTAGTTCATTGCATCAACAGCCTTATAAAGCTTAGCAACCTTTCTTGAAGCGTTGTTTGACTTAAGAACGCCCTTGCTGTGAGCCATGCTGATCTTCTTCTGAGCCATCTTAAGAGCATCCTGAGCCTTAGCCTTATCACCAGCCTCTACTGCTGCGTATACTCTCTTGATGTATGTCTTAACTTCTGAACGAATTGACTTGTTACGCTCATATCTTGTAGCTGCAACAAGGATTCTCTTCTTAGCGGATTTAATGTTTGCCATTGGAAATATCTCCTTTCATAATGATATCAATATCTTTTTTATGCTGTTTTCAAATACCGGACACGGACAGTTTGAAAACACGCTCAACTATCATATATAAAAGCCATAATCGTGTCAAGAGAATAAAATGATTATGTTGGCAAAAAGTGTCACAATATGATAGTATATTTGCACAAAAACGAAGAAATAAAATTAAAATAGGAAAAAAGATGGCAGATATTAAAAACATTGATCAGTCAAAAATCAGAAACTTCTGTATCATAGCTCATATCGATCATGGTAAGTCGACATTGGCAGACCGTATCATCGAGATGACGGGTACACTTACCGAAAGAGAGATGCAGTCCCAGGTCCTCGATAACATGGATATCGAGAGAGAACGCGGAATCACCATCAAGTCTCAGACCACAAGAGTCATATATACCGCAAAGGATGGCGAGGAGTATATCTTCAATCTTATCGACACACCGGGGCATGTAGACTTTAACTATGAGGTATCCCGTGCCCTTGCGGCCTGTGACGGTGCCATACTTATAGTTGATGCCACACAGGGTATTCAGGCCCAGACCCTGGCCAATACTTACCTTGCGCTTGATCATGATCTGGAGATACTTCCGGTTATCAATAAGATAGACCTTCCATCCGCAGATCCTGACCGTGTTGCTGAAGAGGTTGAGGATGTCATCGGAATCGAGGCCATGGACGCGCCGAGGATTTCAGCCAAGACAGGTGAAAATGTTCAGGATGTTCTTGAGGCGCTGGTCAAGAAGCTTCCTGCCCCCGAGGGCTCACCGGAAAATCCTCTTCAGGCCCTCATCTTTGACTCTCTTTACGACAACTACCGCGGAGTTATCATTTTCTGTCGCGTAAAGGAGGGTACAGTCAAGGTGGGAACACGAATCAGGCTCATGGCAAGTAAGGCTGAGTTCGATGTTACGGAGGTTGGCTATTTCGCGCCGGGAAGATTTATTCCGTGTGAGGAGCTGACAGCGGGAATGGTTGGATACATTACCGCATCCATCAAGGATATCCGTGAGACCCGTGTCGGTGATACCGTTACCGATGCAAATCGCCCTGCGGACAAACCCCTTCCGGGATACAAGAAGGTCCAGTCCATGGTTTACTGCGGAATCTATCCTGCGGACACCATGAGATACCCTGATCTGAGGGACGCTCTTGAAAAGCTTCAGTTAAATGATGCGGCTCTTCAGTATGAGCCTGAGACCTCACAGGCCCTTGGCTTTGGTTTCCGATGCGGTTTCCTGGGACTTCTTCATCTTGATGTGGTTCAGGAACGTCTGGAAAGAGAGTACAATCTTGACCTCGTAACCACAGCACCGTCGGTTGTCTACCACATATATAAGACAGACGGCACCATGATAGAGCTTTCCAATCCGGCAAACCTTCCGGATCCTTCCGAAATAGATCATATGGAGGAGCCTGTAGTAGAGGCGGAGATCATGGTCACACCTGAGTTTATGGGTTCTATCATGACTCTCTGTCAGGAACGTCGTGGTGTATACAAGAGTACTGAGTATATTGAGGCAAACAGAGCCATACTTAAGTATGATATGCCGCTTAATGAGATCATTTACGACTTCTTCGATGCCATTAAGTCACGTTCAAAAGGATATGCTTCTTTCGATTATGAACTTAAGGGTTATCAGACCAGTAAGATGGTGAAGCTGGATATCCTTGTAAACAAGCAGATAATAGATGCTTTGAGCTTTATCGTTCATGCGGATTCAGCCTATGAGCGTGGAAAGAAGATGTGTGAGAAGCTAAAGAACGAGATTCCGCGTCAGCTGTTCGAGATTCCTATTCAGGCGGCTATAGGCGGACATGTACAGGCCAGAGAGACGGTCAAGGCACTTCGTAAGGACGTTCTTGCAAAGTGCTACGGCGGTGATATCTCACGTAAGAAGAAACTTCTGGAAAAGCAGAAGGAAGGTAAGCGCAGGATGCGTCAGTTCGGTAATGTTGAGATTCCCCAGAGCGCATTCATGTCTGTACTTAAGCTGGATTCTGAATAAAAAATATTATGGAGACCATTCCGCTATGCGGGGTGGTCTTTTTTCACGATAAAGCCGTCAAACGTTCTCCTGGACGTTGGCCGTCACAGATTAGAGATTTCGATATAACTTTTGGTGAAAACAGAAAATGATAAAATCATAATAGGTTATGGCTTGTATAAGAATATTATGTATTTTCTTTCGTTGAAAAGGTTTTTTTTTGAGACTATACTTGTGGAAACGGACGACGTTAAGGGGCGTCGTGAAAGGAGAATATTAACATGGCTAAAAAGGACCTTGATTGGGCAAATATAGGTTTTGCTTATCACGTAACAGATAAGAGATATGTTTCTAATTATAAAGACGGTAAGTGGGATGAAGGAAAACTCGTTGATGATCCGAACGTGACGCTTAATGAGTCTGCATGTGTGCTCCAGTACTGCCAGCAGGTATTTGAAGGTCTGAAGGCATATACATGGGAGGATGGTTCGGTTGTATGTTTTCGTCCGGACCTCAATGCTGACAGAATTTACGAATCAGCTCAGAGAATTGAGATGCCTCCGTTCCCTAAGGATAAGTTTATCGATGCGGTGGATCAGGTTGTTAAGGCCAATATTGACTGGGTACCTCCATATGGTTCGGGAGCATCTCTTTATCTTAGACCTTATGAGTTTGGAACAGGCGTTGTTATCGGTGTAAAGCCTGCTACAGAGTATCAGTTCAGGATCTTTACAACTCCGGTTGGCCCATACTACAAGGGCGGTGCTACTCCTATCGCTATTCTTGTGTCCGATTTTGACAGAGCGGCTCCTCGCGGAACAGGTGCTGTAAAGGCAGGACTTAATTATGCCATGAGTCTTCATTCCTCTGTTCTTGCACATCAGGCAGGCTATGCAGAGAATCTCTATCTTGATCCTGCAACAAGAAGCTATGTTGAAGAGACAGGCGGTTCCAATGCTATCTTCGTTGATGCGGATGGCAGGCTTGTGGTTCCCAAGTCACCTTCTATTCTTCCTTCCATCACAAGACGCTCAATTGTTTATATAGCTGAGCATTATCTGCATCTTACAGTTGATGAAAGACCTGTTAAGTTCGAAGAGATCAAGGGCTTCAAGGAGTGTGGTCTTTGCGGAACAGCTGCGGTTATTTCTCCTGTTGGACGTATCGTGAACGGAGAAGAGGAAATTCTTCTTCCGTCAGGTATGGAGAAGGCCGGAGAAGTTATCGGTGAGCTTTACAGCACTATCACCGGAATCCAGAGCGGAAAGATCGAGGCTCCGGAAGGTTGGATTCACCACGTTTGCTGATCTTTCTGACGGGATTTTCCGGGGCACTTTGGAGACTCTGACCGGAGATTCGGGAGAACACGATATACATCACTTAAATAAAACGGACCTGCCGCATTGCGGCAGGTCTTTTGCTGTCCTGATAAAATTTGAAGTTTTTGTATGACTGTGATAAATTAAATTGCCGCAAAGTGACATACTTAATATAGTGCGGCAACAGGAGCGGAAATGTCCGACAGAAGAATTATCGATCCATTTGACGAGAAGCAGCTTGAGCTGTATATACATATACCTTTTTGCGAAAAAAAGTGTAATTATTGTGACTTTCTGTCTTATCCTATGAACCCTCGGGCTCATTCGGATTATGTTGAAAAGCTTTGCAGCGAGATAGAACTTTTTGGGACCATCGGGGCCGGTCATGAGATATCCACTGTATTTATAGGAGGAGGCACGCCGTCCATTCTGGACCCTTCCCACATTACGGCCATCATGGAGGCTGTCAGGAAAAATTATAAGGTCCGGGAGGATGCGGAAATAAGCATTGAATGTAATCCTGCCTCGGCCATGCGCTATAAATTCAATGCTTATAAAGAGGCGGGCATCAACAGACTGTCCATCGGACTTCAGTCGGCAAATGATGAGGAGCTTCGTACTCTTGGACGTATACATATATTTGAGGATTTTCTCAAATGTTATCAGAATGCCAGAATGGCGGGGTTCAAAAACATTAACATCGACCTTATGAATGATATTCCGGGACAGACTGAGAAAAGCTGGAACGATACCATGAAGCATGTACTTATGCTTAAACCGGAGCATGTGTCCATTTATAATCTTATTGTAGAAGAGGGGACGCCCTTCATGAAGCTCTATGAGGAGGGGAGACTGAGTCTTCCTGATGAGGAAACTGCGGCAGGAATAGACGGGATAACCCGCTCGCTTACGGAAAAGAACGGTTATGAGAGATATGAGGTCTCAAACTTTGCGAAGCCGGGATATGAATGCAGACATAATTACGGGTACTGGTCCAATGTTCCCTATCTTGGGTTCGGACTTGGGGCGGCCTCCTATTTCGGAAACGAAAGATGGAATGTCACCCGGGATTTCGGAACCTACATGGATCTGGATTTCATGAATGAAATGCGGGAGGGTTTCACGCGGCTTCATACCGATAGACATTTGCTCAGCCGTAATGAGCAGATGGAGGAGTTCATGTTTCTTGGGCTGAGGCGTATTGCAGGAGTTTCCGAGACAGAGTTCAAACTGAGGTTCCAGGTTGATATAATGAGTGTATTCGGAAGTCAGCTTGAAGAGTTTTTGGGACAGGGGCTGATTGTTCACCGGGGATACAGATACTGTTTCTCGGAAAGAGGTATGGATGTTTCCAATGTTATCCTGAGCCGTTTCCTGCTGGACTGATAACGGCCTGATTACAGGAAATGTTTTTGGAGGACAGAATGGCAAAGAAGAGCGGAAGAAACACAAAACAGAGGATAGTTTCGGCAGCGTGGAAGCTGTTTTATGAACAGGGATATGATGATACAACTGTTGATGACATTGTCTTTGAATCGGGTACCTCCAAGGGATCCTTTTACCACTACTTTGAAAGCAAGGATGCGCTTTTAGGGTCTCTCAGTATCCTGTTTGATGAGAAGTATGGGGAGCTTATGGAGGTTATAGATCCCGATATGAATGCTGTTGACAAGCTTATCTACTTTAATCATGAGCTGTTTGAAATGGTGGATTCCTCGGTATCCATAGAACTTCTTACAAGAATGTTCTCGTCTCAGCTTATCACTCACGGCGAGAAGCATTTGCTGGACAGGAAAAGGATGTATTTCAAGCTTATCAAGCAGATAGTCAAGCAGGGACAGGACAGAGGTGAGATGAGGGATGATGTCACCGCAAACCAGATAGTCAATGATTATGCCATGTTTGAAAGGGCGCTCCTTTACGACTGGTGTCTGGAGGACGGAGAATATTCCCTGGTGAGAAATGCAGACAGATTGATGCCTATGTTTCTTGACGGATTCAGAAGTTTCGAAAAAAATTAAATTATTGTCTCAGAAACGAACGGTTGTCAGTCTAGTGAAAAATCCAGTAAAATAAAGGAAAAATTAGATTATTAATGAACGGTGTATAGACTATAGTCTATACACCGTTCTGCATTTCAGTCTAATTAATGTTGTGATATAGTACAGACCATATATAGGAAAAATAAATAAGTGAAGCTTTAGTGATAGCTTTACCAGGGGGTCATCCTTTCGCCGGGCGAAAATCCAAGGGATGGACATCAAAAAGGAGAAAAAGTATGTCAAGTGCAAGTATGTGTGTATTGATCGCAATTATCGCATATCTCGGGCTGACCATCGGAATCGGTGTTTACTACAGCCGAAAGGGAGGTTCCAGTGATACCGAGAATTTCTATCTGGGAGGCCGGGGTCTTAATCCTATCGTGACAGCCATGAGCGCGGAAGCTTCGGATATGAGCTCATATCTTCTCATGGGTCTTCCGGGCCTTGCATATCTTGCCGGAGTTGCAGAGGTAGGCTGGACCGTAATCGGTCTTGCAGTGGGAACTTATCTCAATTTCCTTCTTGTTGCAAAAAGACTTCGTATATATTCCGAGAAAATAGGTGCAAACACCGTTCCTGATTTCTTTTCAAGAAGATATGATGACAGAAAAAGAACACTGTCATGTATGGCGGCTGTGATCATCCTTATTTTCTTCATCCCTTATACAGCTTCCGGTTTTAAGGCTGTCGGAACACTGTTCAACAGTCTTTTCGGATGGGATTATCATGTTGCTATGGTTCTCGGTGCTGCTGTTATCATCGGATACACAGTTCTCGGCGGCTTCCTTGCGGTATCAACAACCGACCTTATTCAGTCTGTTGTTATGACCATAGCGCTTCTTATAATCATCGTTTTCGGTATTTCCCAGGCCGGAGGAATCGGAACGGTTATCGAGAATTCAAAGGCTCTTCCGGGATACCTGAATTTAACACAGGGTTATGATATAACAACAGGAAAGGCAGCTGTATTCGGAGGACTTTCCATTGTCTCAACACTTGCATGGGGACTCGGATACTTTGGTATGCCCCACATCCTTCTCAGATTCATGGCTATAAGAGATCCTGAGGAGATCAAGATTTCAAGACGTATCGCAGCAGTCTGGGCATTTCTTTCCATGGCTGTAGCTGTTCTCATAGGCTTCATCGGTTACAGTGTTTCCGTGACAGGAAAGGTTCCTTTCCTTGAGACAAGTGCAGAGTCAGAGACCATCATCATCCGTCTTTCAGATCTCATGAGCAGGAACGGAGTGTTTTTCTCAATCATTGCAGGTGTTATCATGGCCGGTATCCTTGCAGCTACCATGTCAACGGCTGATTCACAGCTTCTTGCCGCAGCAAGCAGTATGTCAGAGGATATTATGAGAGATTTCCTCCATATAAAACTTGATCAGAAGACATCTATGTTCGTTGCGCGTATCACAGTAGTTGCCATCGCCATCATTGCTGTATTCCTTGCCTGGGATCCAAACAGCAGCGTGTTCAGAGTAGTATCCTTCGCATGGGCAGGCTTCGGAGCAGCCTTCGGACCTGTTATGATTCTGGCTCTTTTCTGGAAGAGAAGTTCAAGAGGCGGAGCTACAGCCGGAATGTTCGCCGGCGGACTTATGGTTTTTGTATGGAAATATCTCGTTGCACCAATGGGTGGAGTATTTGCAATCTATGAGCTGCTTCCTGCTTTTGTAGTTGCCCTTCTGGTCAATGTGGTTGTATCCCTTCTTACATTTGCGCCTTCAAAGGAGGTTCAGAAAACCTTTGATGAGGTGGCTGAGTTAAGCAAAGGAAACATCGGCTTTGCATCAAAGAGTGATAAAAGCCTTTCTCAGCCTGCGCTTCAGGAGTGATTACCGGTATCGGTAAAGAGAACATAAAAGAAAAAAACGTATACGTCACGAACGGAATATTTATTCCGGTTTAAGGGTGGTGTTACAGCGAAATATGAAAAGGCCGCATCTTCGGATGCGGCCTTTTAGTGTACTCATTTATAATCCCGTGTTTATACTGTCTGATCCGACTTACGGATGAAGATCTAATCGGCTCGTAAATCTCCGGGCATTCTGCTATAATGCTCTTAATTTCTTGATGGGAGTGCTATATGGCTTACGGAAAAAAGGAAAATGATAACGAATATTTAAAGCTGGGAGATGATCTTAGGAGCGGTAAATTCAGGCCCTGCTACCTTATATACGGGGAAGAAGAATATCTCAAGCTTTCGTATAAGAAGGCATTCCGAAAGGCCTTCGGAGGAGAAGAGGGTATGGCATATACTTTCTTTGACGGTGCACCGGATGTGGATGAGCTTATAGACCTTTTGAATACCATACCCTTTACCTTCGGGGATAATGACGGAAGACTTGTGATAATTGGCGACAGCCAGTGGTTTAAAAAGACGCCCCCTGAAAAACTTGTAAAATTCCTTGAGGATATAGAGCATTATCCCGATACTGCTCATCTGATGTTTATTGAGAGCGAAGTTGATAAAAGGGGGAAACTGTACAAGCTCATACAGAAGAACGGATTTGCCTGCGAGATGGGAATGCAGGATCGCGGTCAGCTTGGAAAATGGGCAGCCAGATATCTTTCCAATGCAGGTAAGAAGATACGAAGTTCAACTATGGATCTTGTTCTTGAAAAGTCAGGGAACAGTATGGATAATATAGCCTCCGAGCTGGAAAAGCTTATCGCTTATACAGGTGAAAGAGATATTATCGAAGATGAGGATGTGGAAATCATCTGCTCTCAGAATGTAGAGGACAGGGTTTTCGATATGATTACTGAAATGAGTCTCGGAAACACGGACAAGGCACTGAAATTCTATGGAGATCTTCTGACCTTGCAGGAAGCTCCCATGAAGATACTGAGCCTCATGAGACGTAATTTCAACCAGCTCCTTCTTACAAAGGAATCGGTAACCAGAGGCATGACAGGGCAGGAGGCTGCGAAATATGTGGGTGTTACTCCCTGGATACTGGGAAAGCTTCAGAATCAGGCAAAGCACTATTCCCTTGACGGAATCGAAAATTATCTGGCCAGATGCCTGGATTATGACGAGGCCATAAAGAGCGGAAATCTTTCTGACCGTATGGCTGTTGAACTGCTTCTGACTGTATGAGGCCACCCTTTCCTTCCTGCTGAAAATGACCGGAATTTATGAGGATATTACAATTTGGTTATAAAAAAGTAAGTTGACCTGATTTTTTATGTGTATTATGGTTTAGCTGTATTTGCGGTTATATTTGTCTCTATAAGTATACTTTTCAGGCATGATAAGTTTGATGTGTGTCATGCAATTTCAGGAGGAAATATTTATATGAAACTGGCAGAATTAAAAACGCTGGCGGCGGCAGTTATGTTTGCTGCGGTTGTTTCGTCTTCTGCACTTGCGGCTGAAGTTACCGGGCCCACGGGTTCGGAGTGGACTGATGCTTCACTTGTAAACGGCTATTCATTGGAAAATACTACAGACGCGGAGCTGGATGCAGAAATGCAGTCGGAGATATATGCTGAAGAGGTTCTTTCGGCTCATCTGGCAGAGCTCGCTCAGATGAAGGCTTCTGCAAGACCGGGAGAGACGCCTATCGGCGACAAGGTTACGGAGGAATCCACCCATTATGTAAAGGGTGCATCTTTGGGAACCTTTTGCATAACAGGATACTATGGGGGCGGAGTTACTTATTCCGGAGCTCCTACAGTGGCGGATCATACCATAGCTGCTGATCTGTCGGTGCTTCCCATGGGAACAAAGGTGTTTATAAATAATACGGTCTACACTGTGGAGGATATC
The DNA here is from genome assembly GCF_000702885.1 of Oribacterium sp. P6A1. Lineage (GTDB taxonomy): Bacteria > Bacillota > Clostridia > Lachnospirales > Lachnospiraceae > Oribacterium. The sequence goes on from NZ_JNKO01000002.1 coordinate 257,826, forward strand.
GGAAGCGGCGTAAGAGGAAATATGATTGATATTTACTATAATACTTATGCGGAGGCTGCCGGAGTAACAGAGCTGGGATGGCGTTATGCTGACGTTTATCTTGCGGTCTATAATGGATGACCATAAAACTGAAAAAAGATTACGTATTTCGGATAAGAGGATTTTAAAATCATATGATCCTGTGAGAGATACGGATAATGAAGGAGCTGCTTTGGACAGCTCCTTTTTTGTGGGATTTTTTTAGGAGCGGTTACTTCATCATTATTTCACAATTCAGCCGGGTTAAAGCTCTTGACAGAAAATAGTAAGGCGAGTATTATAACACTCAGATGTTAGCACTCCAATATTTTGAGTGCTAACAGAATAAAAACAAAGGAGGCGGACAGATGGAACTGGATCAACGCAAGGTCGTTATCCTAACTACGATAATTAAAAATTATCTTGAGACCGGAGAACCGGTGGGCTCACGAACCATAAGTAAGTATTCAGGGTTAAATCTTAGTTCTGCCACCATTAGAAATGAGATGAGTGATCTTGAGGAGATGGGATATATCCTTCAGCCTCACACTTCGGCAGGACGCATTCCCAGCGACAAGGGCTACCGCTTTTATGTCGATCAGCTGATGGAATCACATCAGCATGAGATAGATGACGTAAAGACGGAGATGTTTGAAAAGGTAGACAGACTTGAGACTACCCTGAAGACTCTGGTGAAGAATCTTGCCCAGAATACCAATTATGCCGCAGTGGTCACAGGACCATCCATCAGAACAAACAAGATTAAGTTCATTCAGACATCACTGGTAGATTCAAAGAGACTGCTTCTTGTAATCATGATGCAGGGAAACATCGTTAAGACAACTACAGTTCTTCTCGACGGCTCAGAGGAGCTTGATTTCAACAGGGTTCTAAGCATTAACATGCTTCTCAATGATGAACTCAGCGGACTCTGCGTTGAGGATATAACGGAAGGACGTCTTGCACAGCTTCTTGCCAGAACCAGTCACAAGGAGACCATAAAGGCTATAGTTTCCGGAATCGTGGATGTTTTGGATATCAAGTTCGGAGATTCCCAGATCTACACTTCAGGCGCCACGAATATTTTCAAATATCCGGAGCTTACCGAATCGGACAATGCTTCAAAGCTCATAAGTGCCTTTGAGACAAAGGACGAGCTGGCAGCCCTTGTAAAGGGTGTTGAGGAGCAGGGAGAAGGCAGGAGACCTATTCAGGTTTACATAGGTGATGAATCACCGCTTCAGAACATGGCGGATTGTTCCGTGGTAACGGCCAGCTATGAGCTTGGCAACGGGCTTAAGGGAACCATCGGCGTCATAGGACCGAAGCGTATGGACTATGAGAAGGTGCTTGAGATACTGAGCAGGCTTCAGAGTGAGATGGATCAGGCATTTCAGTAGCAGGGTTTAAATGCTGTAAAGACAGCTTTTACATATTAGGTCCTTAGGGACTTGAAACAGGAGGTTATCTTGAAAGACGAAGAATTGAAACAGTCTTCCGAAGAGCAGGGTACTGAAGAGACCAACGCGGGTAAGACAGAAGAAGTTAATGAGCAGCCTGCAGGCGAAAAGGATGTAAGTGAAGGAGCTGAGGCTTCAGAGGAAGCTCTGGCAGAAGAAGGAGCAGAGGAGGCTGATGCCGGAACTCAGAAGCTCAGAGAAAAGTACGAGGCGGAGATCGCTGACTGGAAGGATAAGTATACAAGACTCTATGCAGAGTTTGATAACTTCCGCAAGCGCACAGATAAGGAGAAGATTCAGAACTTTGATTTTGGTGCCAGGGATGTTATCGAGAAGCTTCTCCCGGTAGTGGATAATTTTGAGAGAGCCCTCGGAACTGTTGAAAAGGAAGATGAAGAGGATGCTTTTACAAAGGGCATCCAGGGTATATACAAGCAGATTCAGAAGATGTTTGAGGATCTCCAGGTAAAGGCCATAAAGGCAGAGGGTGAGAAATTCGATCCGAATCTTCACAACGCAGTCATGACCGACACAGAGAGCGATGTGGAAGAGGATACAATCACCCAGGATCTTCAGAAGGGATATACCTATAAAGATCAGGTTGTAAGACACAGCATGGTCAAGGTAAAGAAATAGTTCATAACGAAACGGCATAAGCTTTTTCGATGAAGTCCTCCGGGACCATAGGCGCTTAAACAGAGGACAGGTAAATACAGATTACAGATTTGTTTTTGAATAAAAAGGAGAAATCATATGGGAAAGATTATCGGTATTGACTTAGGTACAACAAACAGCTGTGTAGCAGTTATGGAAGGTGGAAAGCCAACTGTTATCGCAAATGCTGAGGGTCTCAGAACAACACCTTCAATCGTTGCTTTCACAAAGAACGGTGAGAGACTTGTCGGTGAGCCGGCAAAGCGTCAGGCTGTAACAAATGCAGACAGAACCATTTCTTCAATCAAGAGACATATGGGTTCAGATTATAAGGTAAGCATTGACGGTAAGGACTATACTCCTCAGGAGATTTCAGCCATGATCCTTCAGAAGCTTAAGGCTGATGCCGAGGCTTATCTCGGTGAGAAGGTAACAGAGGCTGTTATCACAGTTCCTGCATACTTCAACGATGCACAGCGTCAGGCAACAAAGGATGCCGGAAAGATCGCAGGTCTTGATGTAAAGCGTATCATCAACGAGCCTACAGCAGCAGCTCTTGCTTACGGTCTTGATGAGGGCAACGAGCAGAAGGTTATGGTATATGACCTCGGCGGCGGTACATTCGATGTTTCCATCATCGATATCGGAGACGGTGTAATCGAGGTTCTTTCAACAAACGGTGATACACGTCTCGGTGGTGATGATTATGATAACCGTATCCAGAACTGGATGGTTGAGGAGTTCAAGAAGGCTGAGGGCGTAGACTTAAGCGCTGACAAGATGGCTCTTCAGAGACTTAAGGAAGCAGCAGAGAAGGCTAAGAAGGAGCTTTCAGCTTCCACAACAACAGACATCAACCTTCCTTTCATCACAGCTACAGCTGAGGGTCCCAAGCACCTTGATATGACTCTTACAAGAGCCAAGTTTGAGGAGCTCACATCTGACCTTACAGAGAGAACAGCAATACCTGTACAGAATGCTCTTCGTGATGCAGGATTCACAGCTTCTGATATTGACAAGGTTCTCCTTGTAGGTGGTTCAACACGTATGCCTGTTGCCCAGGAGAAGGTTAAGCAGCTTACAGGCAAGGAGCCTAACAAGTCTCTCAATCCTGATGAGTGCGTAGCCATCGGTGCAGCTATCCAGGGCGGTAAGCTTGCAGGTGATGCCGGTGCCGGTGATGTCCTTCTTCTTGATGTAACACCACTTACACTTTCTATCGAGACTCTCGGCGGTGTTGCTACACCTCTCATCAAGAGAAACACAACTATTCCTACAAGACAGTCTCAGGTATTCTCAACTGCCGAGGATAATCAGACAGCCGTAGATATCCACGTAGTACAGGGTGAGCGTGAGTTCGCACGTGACAACAAGACTCTCGGCCAGTTCAGACTTGACGGAATCCTTCCTGCAAGACGCGGAACTCCTAAGATCGAGGTTACATTCGACATCGATGCCAACGGTATCGTTAATGTTTCCGCTAAGGATCAGGGAACAGGCAAGGAGCAGCACATCACTATCACATCCGGATCAAACATGAGCAAGGATGATATCGATAAGGCTGTTAAGGAGGCTGCTCAGTACGAGGCTGCCGATAAGGAGAAGAAGGAAGCTATCGAGACAAGAAACGGTGCAGATTCTATCGTATTCCAGACAAAGAAGGCACTTGAGGATGTTGGTGACAAGATTTCAGGATCTGACAAGGCTCAGGTAGAGGCTGATCTTAAGGCACTTGAGGATGTTCTTGCAGCAAATCCTCTTGACTCCATCACAAAGGATGGCGCAGAGAAGATCAAGGCAGCTCAGGAGACACTTATGAAGTCTTCACAGGCTCTCTTCTCAAAGGTTTACGAGCAGGCACAGGCAGCTCAGGGTGCAGGAGCTCAGGGAGATGCTTCACAGGGAGCACAGCAGAACTCAAATCCTGCCGATGACAATGTTGTTGACGGTGATTTCAAGGAAGTTTAATTTAAAACTTTACACGGCATAAAGTGTAGGGTATCATTCATAAAGCCTCCGGCGCATCGCGCCGGAGGCAATATGTCGATTATGGAATAAGCCGGTTCCCGGATTACTCTTTAATGTGAGTATCATAAGGAATGGCACTGTATCAAAAGCAGGTCTTGAGATGCAGATTATTTTGGTTTATAGGAGTAAAACATGGCAGAACAGAAGCGAGACTATTATGAGGTTCTCGGCGTAGATAAAAATGCTGATGATGCAACCATTAAAAGGGCTTTCCGTAAGCTTGCCAAAAAGTATCATCCGGATGCCAATCCGGGAGATAATGCTGCTGCTGAAAAGTTCCGTGAGGCGAATGAGGCCTATGCGGTGCTTTCTGATGAGCAGAAGCGTAAGGCTTATGACACTTACGGACATGCTGCATTTGATCCTAACTCAGCAGCAGGTCAGAGCAGCGGCTTTGGCGGCTTTGATTTCGGAGGTATGGATTTCTCCGACATTTTCGGGGATATCTTCGGCTTCGGAGGCGGAAGAGGAGGCTTCTCTTCCTATGGCGGCGGAGCAAATCAGGCCACCCGCGGTCAGTCTATACGTACCGGTGTGCGCATTACATTTGACGAGGCTATCAAGGGCTGCAAGAAGACTGTTAAGATCCGTTACAAGGATGAATGTTCAAAGTGCAACGGTACCGGTGCAAAGCCTGGAACCCAGCCTGAGACATGTTCAAGATGCGGAGGCCGCGGTCAGGTGGTTATGCAGCGCCAGAGCATGTTCGGAACCATTCAGCAGGTGACCACATGTCCTGACTGTCAGGGAAGCGGAAAGATAGTCAAGGAGAAGTGTCCTGACTGCCGTGGCGAAGGCTACATTGCAACACAGAAAAACATTGAGATCACTATCCCTGCAGGTATAGATGACGGACAGACACTTCGTCGTTCAGGCGGCGGAGATCCGGGAACAAACGGTGGTCCCAGAGGTGATCTGCTTGTTGATATCGCTGTATCACAGCATCCTTTCTTCAAGCGTCAGGGAACAAACATCTACTCAACAGAGGAGATCAGCTTTGCAACAGCTGCTCTCGGCGGCAAGAAGGTCATCCGTACAGTGGACGGAAATGTTGAGCTTGCCATAAAGCCGGGCACACAGTCTGATACCAAGACAAGACTGAGAGGCAAGGGAGTTCCGAGCCTTAACAATCCAAATGTTCGCGGTGACCACTATGTTACCATCGTGGTGAACATTCCTTCTTCACTGAATAAGAAGCAGAAGGAAGCCCTCAAGGCTTATGCCGAGGCATGCGGAGAGACTGTAGAGATCTAATATATGGTGAATTGTGCCGGAGAGGATTCTCCGGCGCTTTTTTGTGATAAGGCTTAAAGCACATATCATGCTTACATGGAAAGGATAAAATATTCATTGACTAAGGCTGTGATAACTGGCAGCCATAGTTCATCATATTTATTTAAGCTTCAGAAAGAGATAAGACTGCAGAGGGTACTGCCTAAGTGGTGGTTCTGAAGTACCCTACTCATTTTATATTTTACTTTTTGCGGTTAATTGTTATAATAGCGAAGATTTTATATAATCAGCAGAACCTTTTAGAGGGCTGACAGCTTATAGGATTTCTGCTGATAAAGAGTACTTGATAAAAAGAAGGTAGATATGCACCATTTTTTTGTGGAAAGATCCGATATTGATACAGATGCCCGCAGGGTACGCCTTACAGGTGATAATTATAACCATTTGAAGAATGTGCTTCGGGTAAGGACAGGAGAAAAGGTTCTTATTTCAGACGGAGAAGGCACGGACTATGAGTGTGAAGTGGAAGAAATCCATGATGAGAACTGGATTAAAGAGTCTGCCGGTGCGGCAGGTTCCGGAGCTTCAGATCCTGAGGTGGTGCTTCATATCAATTTTGTTGAAGAAATCCACGAGCTTCCTGCGGATATATATCTGTTTCAGGGACTTCCGAAGCAGGATAAGATGGAGCTTATCATTCAGAAGGCTGTGGAACTGGGAGCTCATGCTGTGATTCCCCTGGATTCAAAAAATACCGTGGTGAAGCTGGATGATAAAAAGGCTCAGAAGAAAACAGAACGCTGGCAGGCCATAGCTGAGGCTGCGGCAAAACAGTCCAAGCGTTCCATCATTCCTGAGGTCATGCCGGTTATGAAGTGGAAATCTGCTATGGAATTTGTAAAGGACTTTGATCTGAAGCTTATTCCTTATGAGAATGCAAAGAATATAAAGCATACCATGGAGGAACTTAAGAAGGTTCCCAAACAGGGCAGGATAGCAGTATTTATAGGGCCGGAGGGCGGATTTTCGGAAGCAGAGATAGAGGATGCCCTTTCTCATGGAATCGAGCCAATTACTCTCGGAAAGAGAATACTCAGAACTGAAACTGCTGCCATTACCAGTATGAGCATGCTGATGCTCACATTGGAAGCAATGGGGGATGAGAACTGAGAAGGGTCTCCGGCTTTTCTGAGCGGATTTTTCAGGAAATCCTTGAGACATAGACATTGAATTAATAGAGCAGGGAAGATAATGAGAGAAATTTATTTTGATAATTCGGCAACCACAAGGGTGTATCCCGAGGTGGTTGAGCTAATGAAGAAGATTATGGAGGAGGATTACGGTAATCCTTCTTCCAAGCACACAAAGGGCTTCGATGCGGAGAAAATTTTCCGTAATGCCCGTCAGCAGGTGGCTGATACCCTGAAGGTAAAACCAAGAGAGATAATATTTACATCCGGCGGAACAGAGTCCAACAACACTGTAGTTTTCGGAACTGCCTTTGCAAAGCGTAAGCAGGGAAAGCATATAATTTCCTCACAGGTTGAGCACGCTGCGATTTATAAGCCGCTTGACGTGCTTGCGGAGCTTGGCTATGAGATAACATATCTTCCGGTGGATTCCAGGGGACATATAAATCTTGAGGAGCTTAGGGCGGCCATCCGTCCCGATACCATACTTGTTTCCATCATGCATGTGAATAACGAGATCGGCGCCATAGAGCCTGTGGAAGAGATAGGAAGGATAGTAAAGGAATGTAATCCCAATACCTGGTTCCATACCGACGCCATCCAGTCTTACGGAAAACTTACTATCCGTCCGAAGAAGCAGAATATTGATATGCTTTCTGTTTCCGGACATAAGATTCATGGACCTAAGGGCGTGGGCTTCCTGTATGTAGATGAGAAGATAAAACTTCGTCCTATTATATACGGAGGCGGACAGCAGGAGGACATGCGTTCGGGAACCCATAATGTTCCTGGAATCGCAGGTATGGGACTTGCGGCGGAGATGGCCTACAGGGATCATGATGCGAAGATAAAGAAAATACAGGATATAAAGGATTACTTCATTTCGGAAGTATCAAAGATAGAAGGTGTAACGGTTAATTCAGAGATGGGAGATGCATCGGCCCCTAATATAGTATCTGTGTCCTTCGAGAAGGTTCGTGCTGAGGTACTTCTTCATGCACTTGAGGAGAAGGGGATCTATGTAAGCTCCGGCTCTGCATGCTCGTCAAACCATCCGGGAATTTCCGGAACCCTTAAGGCTATAGGAGTTAAGCAGGAGCTTCTTGATTCCACTATAAGATTTTCCTTCGGTATGTTCAATGAGAAGGAAGAGGTAGATCTTTGTATGGAGGCTCTGAAGGAGCTTGTTCCGGTACTGAGAAGATTCACCAGATTTTGATGACTCACACTGCATCAACATATCTTTTTTGAAACGTTCATCATGATAATGACTGGAGTTATCAGTTTTTCTTGGGTACATTCAAGATTCAACAGTTATAGGATGAGAGAAAGGTTTTAACATGGTTTGGAGAAAATTTACTATTCATACAACAACCGGGGCTGAGGATATCCTTAGTGCTAATCTTGCGGATCTTGGGCTTGACGGAGTTCAGATAGAGGACAGAATCCCTCTTTCCGAGGAGGACACCAAGGGAATGTTTATAGATATTCTTCCTGATATCGGTCCGGATGACGGAAAAGCGGATGTGAGCTTCTATGTTGAGGTTCTGTCACCTGAAGATAAGCAGGACAGAATCGAAAAAGCAAAAAAATATATGGAGGATCCTTCGGTTGATGCGAGCTACATGCCCAATACTTCCAATGTATACACTCCCGCTGAGCTTAAAAAGCTCCTTCAGGAAGTGGAAGAGATGATTGCTGATATGAGAAACTACTGCGAAGTGGGTGAGGGAACTATCGACACCTCAGAAACGGAGGATAAGGACTGGATCAATAACTGGAAGACCTTTTTCCATCCGTTTACAGTAGGAGATATCCTCATCAAGCCCACTTGGGAAGAAGTTCCGGAGGAGCATAAGGACAAGCTTCTTATCGAGATAGATCCGGGAACAGCATTCGGAACAGGTATGCATGAAACTACACAGCTTTGTATATGCCAGCTTCAGAAGTACATGAAGGATGGAGATGAAGTTGCCGATATAGGAACAGGCTCGGGAATCCTCGGTATTACGGCTTTAAAGCTCGGAGCCGGTCATATCTACGGAACAGATCTCGACGAAGAAGCAGTACCTGCTGTACATGATAACCTGAAAGCCAACGGGCTTCCTGACAGCAGTTTTGATATGATAGTCGGCAATGTTATCGGTGATGAGGATGTGAAGTCTAAGATGGGTCTCGAAAAGTACGATATCGTTGTAGCCAATATTCTCGCGCCTGTTATCGTGCTTCTCACCGGAGAGGTGGGACCGCTGCTTCGTAAGGATGGGCTTTTCATCACTTCGGGAATACTCAATGAGCGTGAGCAGGAGGTGCTTGATGCATTCAAGGCTCATGAGGATATCTGGGAAGTTCTGGAAGTGAACCATCAGGGCGAGTGGGTGAATGTGACTGCCCGGAAGAAGTAATAAACTTAATACCGAATGTTTGATTTCGGCTCATATAGTAAAGAAAATGCAAGGGCGTACGCCCTTGCATTTTCTGTATAAATCAATATTAATTTGCTGATCAGTGCTTTCTTCCGTCACACCAGATGAGCTCGGCTTCATTAACGGCTTTTTCAACCAGAGGAAGCATCTCCTCATATACTATCTCTTCGGACTTTCTGATCTTCTCAGGAAGTGGCTTTGTTACAGGATGCTTTGCAACGAAGATGGTGCAGCAGTCCTCGAAAGGCTCGATGGAAGTCTCGTATGTTCCGATCTTCTGTGAAACCTCGACAATCTGCTGTTTGTCGAAGGCGATGACAGGCCGGTATACCGGGAGAGTACATACTTCATTTGTGCAAACAAGAGACTGCATGGTCTGGCTTGCTACCTGACCGATGGACTCGCCGGTGATAAGCGCGATACATCCGCGCTTCTCTGCAATAGCCTCTGCTATACGCATCATGTAACGGCGCATGATGATGGTGAGCTCCTCGTGAGGACACTTCTCGTAAATCTTCAGCTGTATATCTGTAAAGTTTACAACGTGAAGAGCGATGGCACCTGAGTAGAGAGCTACTTCATTGGCAAGATCCACAACCTTCTGCTTTGCACGCTCTGATGTGTAAGGCGGAGCGTGGAAATATGTAGCCTCTATGATGGCTCCGCGGCGGGCGATCATATAACCGGCAACAGGGCTGTCGATTCCTCCGGAAAGAAGGAGCATGGCCTTTCCGTTTGTTCCGAGAGGCATACCGCCTACGCCCGGAAGGATTTCAGAATAAATGTTTATGAACTGACGTATCTCGACGTGGACAGTTACCTCTGGCTTGTGTACGTCAACGGAGGTGTTTTTAAACTTTTCAAGGATGTCGTGACCGAGCTCGGCATCAACCTCGTTTGACTGCATAGGGAACTCTTTGTCCGCACGTCTGGTGGTTACTTTGAAGGTGAGCTTGCGGTCTCCGTAAACCTCGGAGAAGTATTCAAGGACCTTGTCTGAAAGCTCACGATATTCATGGGTTGACTCCATCTGAATCATAGGACAGATGGAAACAATTCCGAAAACATGCTGAAGAGCGTCGATGGTCTCGTCATAGTCGTAGGTTTCTGATTTTACGGTTACATAGATACGTCCGCGCTCGCGATATACTTTGAAATCGCCGTCTGCGCGTTCAAGCTTTTTACGGATGTCATGGACAAGGGCATCCTCAAACACATAACGGTTTTTTCCCTTTGTGCCTATCTCTGCATACTTGATAAGAAAGCTTTGGTATTGCATAGAACTCCTTTTCTTTATTGCGAAAAAAATGAGTGCGCGAAAACACGCACTCATTTGCCACTTGTTAATTCATCGTTGCAATGCTACGATATGGATTACTCTGAAATGATGTAAGGTGTCAGAGCTGAAAGGATCTCTTCCATACGATTTGCATCGGCGTGGATGTTAAGATCGATAGGCTTTGAAAGATCCAGTGAGAAGATACCCATGATGGACTTTGCATCGATTACATAACGGCCGGAAACAAGGTCAAAATCAACATCAGGGAACTTTACAAGCTCATTGACGAATGATTTTACTTTATCGATGGAATTAAGCGAGATACGTACGGTTTTCACGATGAAATCCTCCTTAAATATGTTATTTATTTATTAAATAAGTAATTACAAACTTACTGTACAATAATTCTAGCAACAAGAAACTTCAAAAGTCAATAGAATGTCAAAGGTTTTCCCCCTGAAACCGGGACATTTTCCGGGGATTATACATATATATTTTAAGGAAATTAAAAAGAATCAGATGAATTTGAAAAATAAGAGAGCAGCCATGCATAACCTGGGCTGTAAGGTTAATTCATACGAGGCGGAGGCCATGGCGGCTGAGCTTAGAGCGGCAGGAGCGGAGATAGTGTCATGGGATGATTCGGCGGCGGACATATATATCATTAATACCTGTTCGGTTACCAATATTGCAGACAGAAAATCCAGACAGATGATACATAAGGCCCGGGCCATGAATCCTTCGGCGGTGGTGATCGCAGTCGGATGCTATGTTCAGGCGAGGGCGGAAGAGCTTAAAGAGGATGCGGCTGTTGATATACTTATAGGAAACAACGGGAAAAGCCGGATCGTTTCCGCACTGGAAGAGTATTATGAACCTGGCGGGAACAAGAATGTTTCATCTCTTTTTGCAGGAACCGGATCAGCAGAAGATGAGAATCCCGATAGTGAAGATACTGCAGAGACATTTGCAAAAAAACAGATGGAACTTCCAAAAGCCGGATGGACGGAAAACAATCTTTTGGAAGATGGACGAAACTTCAAAAGCAGGATCCCGGGCCATGTAAATGACATTTCGAAGGAGCGGCACTACGAGGAGCTCAGAACCGGAGAGATAGAGGATGAAGGAAGAGTGTTCATCAAGGTGCAGGATGGCTGTAATCAGTTCTGTTCTTACTGCATTATACCTCTTGTGCGTGGCCGTATAAGATCCAGGTCTTTGGAAAGTACGGTAGGAGAGGTCAGGGATTTTGCGGGACGGGGATATCATGAGATAGTTCTTACGGGAATACATCTTTCTTCCTATGGTCTTGATTTTGACGACACAAATTACGAATATGCCATGGATAATGATATTCCGTCGGAGCATTTGCTGGAGCTTATAAGGAGTGTTGCCGCTGTTCCGGGGGTTGAGAGAGTGAGACTGGGCAGCCTGGAGCCTCGTATCATAACCGAAAGCTTCGTGGAAGAGCTGAAGAGGATTCCTGAGGTATGCCCGCATTTTCATCTTTCTCTTCAAAGCGGTTGTGACAGAACCCTTAAGGCAATGAACAGACATTATACTACCGAAGATTTCCGGAAATCCGTTTCTATCATCAGAAAGGCATGGGATAACGCGGCTATAACGACGGATGTTATAGTGGGTTTTCCGGGGGAAAGTAATGAGGATTTTGAAGATTCCTACAGGTTTATAGATGAGATAGGGTTTTATGAACTTCATGTCTTTAAGTACAGCAGACGTCAGGGAACGGCGGCAGACAGGATGAAGGAGCAGGTTCCTGATAAGATAAAGTCCCTTAGATCCGAAAGGCTCATAAAGCTTGATGAGCTTAAATCCCGGGAGTTCAGAAGTAGATTCATAGGGATTTCCGATGAAGTGATTCCCGAAGAAGTGGTGGAAATAAACGGAATAAAATATTTGCGGGGCTACAACAGAAGTTATGTGCGGTATTTGGTACCGCTTACAGAAAACTGTACCCCTGACAGTAAAATCGGACAAATAATAAGGGCAGAGGGTAGAGATTTCTGTGAGACATGCGTACTTGCAATGCCTATATAAATGTTATAAAATTAGTTAAGTTATTAAAAGGACGTGACAATATGAACGATTTAGGCAGTACACAGATTATCAGACCGATGCAGGATTACGACTTGGATGTTACAGAGGTATTGACCCGGGTTTATGAGGCATTGACTGAAAAGGGTTATAATCCCATAAACCAGATCGTGGGTTATATTATGTCTGGTGACCCTACTTATATCACAAGCCACAAGGGCGCCCGCAGTCTTATTATGAAGGTGGAGCGGGATGAAATCCTTGAGGAGCTTATGAAAACTTATGTTGAGGCAAAGCTCAGCAAGTAATTTGTGTATCTATTGAGAGTCTGTCCATTTAGGCAGGCTCTTTTATTGTATTTGGAGACATCAGGTGAGAATTTTAGGATTGGATTACGGGTCAAAGACCGTAGGTGTTGCCATAACAGATCCCATGGGCATCACTGTACAACCATTGAAAACTATCATAAGAGATCGGGAATCGGCGCTTCGAAAGACGCTGAAGGAGATTCAGGAGATAGTAGAGGAAAATGATGTGGAAAAAATCATATTGGGACTTCCTCTGAATATGAACGACACCGAGGGAGACCGGGCTAAGCTTACAAGAGAATTTGCGGAAAAGCTTAAGCTCAGGGTATCGGTGCCCATTGAGTTTGAGGATGAGCGGCTTACGACTATGGAGGCTGCCGAGATACTCGACGAAAGCGGCGTAAAAAGAAGCGAACAGAAAAGGGTTATCGACCAGGTGGCCGCACAGTTGATTCTGGAACAGTATTTGAGAGGCTGAAGCCTGTCTATAAAAATATATTGGAGTTAGGAGAAGGAAATGGAAAATACTATCCGATTAAAATCAGATGATGGGAATATCGAACTGGAGATTCTTGAAGAGACTACGGTTCAGGGAGTTAATTATATTCTTGTTACAGATGCACCTGAGGGTGAGGACGGAGAATGTTATGTCATGAAGGACGTGTCCGGCCCGGAAGATGCGGAAGCGGATTATGAGTTTGTTGATGAGAAGGAATCGGAAGCATTGATGCAGGTTTTCTCAGCACTCCTGGAAGGTGAAGGTATAACGATTGAAAAGTAATACAGATAAAGAAGTAAAAGAAGTTATGGAGTCTGAAGTGAAGGATACGGCTGCTTCCGCAGGTGAGAAGCGTTCACGCAGACCCCAGAGAAGAACGACACGAAGAAAGCCGGCTGAAGGTCAGGCGGCTGAAGAGGCTAAAGAAGCGGTGTCTTCTGAAGAAGCCCTGAAGACAGATGAAAAGTCCCAGGTAAAGCCTTCAAGGAGAAGATCTTCCGGACAGAACAGGAAAAACGTGAAGACGGAAGAGGCTTCGGAAGGTGCGGCAGCTCTTGAGGCTCCCGCTGAAAAGAGAAGCGGCAATAACAGCAGAAGAAAGAGACAGAAGGCTGATGCAGCCGGGAAAAAGAACGGTAAGGTAAGGATCATTCCTCTGGGAGGACTTGATCAGATCGGAATGAACATAACCGCTTTCGAAACAGATGACTGTATTATCATCGTTGACTGCGGACTTGCATTCCCGTCAGGAGATATGCTGGGTATCGATCTGGTAATTCCTGATATCACATATTTAAAGGCCAATATCAGCAAGGTAAGAGGCTTCGTCATCACTCATGGACATGAGGATCATATAGGAGCTCTTCCGTATGTACTTCAGCAGGTGAAGGCTCCTGTTTACGGAACCAGACTCACCATGGCGCTCATTGAAAATAAGCTTAAGGAAAACGGTCTGGATCAGGTTATAGACATGAATGTAGTGCCTTTCGGAGGCGTTGTTGACTTCGGAGACATTAAGGTTGAATTCATCAAGACCAACCACTCGATTCAGGATGCGGCGGCATTTGCCATTTTTACACCTGCGGGAACCATTGTGCATACAGGTGACTTTAAGGTGGACTATACTCCGGTATTCGGAGATCCTATTGATTTACAGCGTTTTGCCGAGCTTGGTAAGTCGGGAGTTCTTGCCATGATGTCCGATTCCACCAATGCGCAGAAGCCGGGATCCACCATGTCCGAGCGTTCTGTTGGTGTGACGCTGGAACGTATTTTTGCAGAGCACAGGATGAACCGCATCATAGTTGCGACCTTTGCTTCCAATGTGGACCGTGTTCAGCAGATTATCAACACTGCAGCCAAGCATGACCGCAAGGTGGTGGTTGAAGGCCGTTCCATGGTCAATGTCATTACCGTTGCATCGGAACTTAACTATATAGACATTCCCGAGGGAACACTTATAGATATAGATCAGCTTAAAAACTATCCTGATGAACAGACTGTTCTTATCACAACGGGATCACAGGGTGAGTCCATGGCGGCTCTAAGCCGTATGGCCAGCGGTATGCACCGTAAGGTCCGCATCAAGCCGAATGATGTTGTGGTTCTTTCATCACATCCGATTCCGGGTAATGAGAAGGCTGTTGATAAGGTAGTCAATGAGCTTTGCATGCTTCATGCACAGGTTATTCTTCAGGATACTCACGTGTCGGGACATGCCTGCGCGGATGATCTGAAGCTTCTCTATTCACTGGTGAAGCCCGAATTTGCCATTCCTGTTCACGGTGAGTATCATCACCGTATGGCTGCCGCAAAGATCTGCGAGGCTGTGGGAGTCAATAAGGACAACTGTCTCCTTATCGAAAACGGTGATGTTCTTGAACTTTCCTCAAAGGATGGAAAGAACAAGGCCGAGGTAAAGGAACATGTTCAGGCCGGCGGAGTATTTGTAGATGGTCTCGGCGTTGGAGATGTGGGAAACATTGTTCTCAGGGATCGTCAGAATCTGGCTCAGAACGGTATCATCGTTGTGGTACTTACACTTGAAAAGTATTCCGGACATTTGCTTGCGGGACCGGATCTTGTTTCCCGTGGATTTGTTTATGTACGTGAGTCGGAAGATCTTATGGAAGAGGCAAGGGTACATGTACAGGATGCGGTTGATGATTGCCTTGTCCGTCATGTCAATGATTGGGGCAAGATCAAAAATATAATCAAGGATTCTCTCAGTGACTTCCTTTGGAAGCGCATCAAGAGAAATCCAGTTATTCTTCCGATCATCATGGAGGTTTAACAGATGGGGCAGGATACTCTGGAGAGAGTTGCAAGCTTTCTCATAGGACTTGCATGGCGTGTTATAGTGATAGCACTTTTGGTTTATGCATTGACGAACGGTGTCAGAGCGGCATACAGCTACGGCCATGGCCTTTTATATGATCACGCCATGGGAGGAGAGAAGTCTCCCGAGGTGGAGTTTGTCATTACAGATGACCAGACGGTGGAGGACATCGCCGAAGAGCTTATGAAGGGCGGATTTATCGATAACACTACCGCTTTTCAGGTTCAGTCAAAGCTTTATGAGGCTGACTATGTTCCGGGCATTTATACCATCAGCAAGGCCATGACTCAGGTGGAGTTGATCCAGTACTTCACTCAGGAAGGAAAGAAGAACCGTGAGCTCATGGAGAAGAATCTTGTGGATGCCGAGGCGGCTACAACAGCGGCTATGGAAACGGAAAACGGAATAGAGGTTATCGGCGGAACCGAGGATGAAAATATGATTGCTCAGGATGCTGCAAATGCAGCTCTCGAGTCACAGGCGGCTGAAAGCGCTGCACAGCAGCAGTATGCAGGAGGCAATGCTTCTGCCGGAAGTGCCGCAGAGAATTGATGAAAAACAGGAAGTGAAACTTTGATTGCAAACGAGAGACTGGTGAATTATATACGTTCACTTGAACCTGATCGGAGTGCGCTTCTGGATAAAGTCAGAAAAGAAGCGCTTGCAGCGGAAGTCCCCATCATAAGGGATGAAACGGCGGCGCTTCTTAAATGTTTTGTAACTATGCTCCGTCCAAAGAGGATACTGGAGATAGGTACTGCCGTAGGATACTCTGCCCTGACCATGGCTTCTGTTATGGATGAGGATAGTGAGATAATCACCATAGAGAACTATGAGCCCAGAGTTACAGAGGCAACAAAGAATATATCCGGAAGTATTTACAGAGACAGGATTCATCTTATAAACGATGATGCGGGGAAGGTTATAAAGAGCTTCGCGGAGTCGGGAAGACAATTTGATTTTATTTTTATGGATGCCGCAAAGGGTCAGTACATTAACTGGCTTCCTGATATCCTTAGTATGATGCCCCGGGGAGCGGTGCTTTTCAGTGACAATATACTTCAGGAGGGCAGTATCATAAACAGCCGCTATCAGGTGGAGAGAAGAGACAGGACCATTCACACCAGAATGAGAGAGTATCTTTTTGAGCTCAAACATAATGAGTGTCTGGAGACTGCAATACTGACCGATGGAGACGGAATATCCGTCAGTGTTAAACGATGACAGGTATAAGTGCCTTAATTTGAGTTATAAAGAGGAGAAAGAATGTTAAAGGAAACAGAGTTATTGATCCCTGCAGGATCTTTGGAAGTGCTTAAGGTGGCAGTCAATTATGGTGCCAATGCAGTATATATAGGCGGAGAAGCCTTCGGACTTCGTGCCAATGCCAAGAACTTCAGCATAGAGAATATCCGTGAGGGTGTAGCCTATGCACATGAGAGAAATGTAAAAGTGTTTGTAACTGCGAACATTCTGGCACATAATGGTGATATGGAGGATGCCCGTGAATATTTCAAGGAGCTTTCCACAACAGGAATCGATGCTGTTCTTGTAGCCGATCCGGGTATGTTCATGATCGCAAAGGAGACATTGCCGGAAAGCATCGAAATTCACATCTCAACCCAGGCCAACAATACTAACTATGAGACCTTCCTTTTCTGGTGGAAGATGGGTGCAAAGCGTGTGGTATGTGCAAGAGAGCTGAGCCTGAAGGAAATAAAGGAGATCAGACAGCATATTCCTGAGGAACTTGATATCGAGGCCTTCATCCACGGTGCTATGTGCATGTCATATTCCGGACGCTGCATGCTCAGTAATTTCTTTACAGGAAGAGATGCAAACCGCGGAGAGTGTACACATCCATGCAGATGGAAGTATAATATCGTTGAAGAAAAGAGACCGGGACAGTATTATCCGATCTATGAGAATGACAGAGGAACCTTTATCTTCAATTCAAAGGATCTCTGCATGATCGAGCATGTACCTGAGCTTATTGATGCAGGTATCGATTCCCTGAAGATCGAGGGTCGAATGAAGACCGCTCTTTATGTTGCGACAGTTGCCAGAACATATCGTAAGGCTCTGGATGATCTCAAGGAGAGCGAAGAGAAGTACCGTGCCAACATGGAATGGTACAAGTCCGAGATCGCAAAGTGTACCTATCGTGAATTCACTACGGGATTCTACTATGGCAAGCCTTCAGCAGAGGATCACATCTATGATAACAACACTTATGTTACAGGCTCGGTTTATCTCGGAACCATCAGGGATACAGATTCCGAGGGATGGTGTTATCTTGAGCAGAAGAACAAGTTCTCTGTGGGAGAGACCATCGAAATCATGAAGCCGAACGGAGAGGATATCCCTATTGAGGTTCTGGAGATCCGTGACGCTGAGACAGATGTTCCTCAGGAGTCATGCCCTCATGCATGCCAGCAGATCAAGGTGAAATTCTCAGTACAGCCGGCTGCCGGAGACATTATCAGAAAAGAAACAGCTGAAAAGGTAGATGTTGACTAAACAGAAAGGAAACATCCGAAACAAATGCGGTCTTATGACAGGCATTTTGCTTTCGGGTGTTGACTGAACAGAATGGAACTTATCTTTATAGCAATAGGAATAGCATCACTTGCGTATGACGCAGTGATATTCGTAAATCATGGGCTGACCGCATTTATGTGGTTCTGGCCCTTATTTGCGTTAATCAACTTTATGATGTTCAGTCTTGTAAGATATGTAAAACATAAAAACAGGGAAAAGAAAGAAATAAATTTAAGCCCTTTTATATTTGCATTTACGACCTACGGACTTTTGGTAGGTACATTGGCAGTGATTCTTCTGATTATTTTCGGCAATGCCAAAACCCTGGAACAGAAGAATCTGGATTATGTTATAGTGATGGGTACAGATCTTGTGGACAATAAGATCTCCAAGTCGCTTAAGAGACGACTGGACAGGGCGATAGAGTATTCGGAAGAGAATCCTAACACGATTTTTGTGCTTTCCGGAGGCAGAAGCGATTATGACAAAAGCACGGAGGCCACGGTCATGTATCATTACATGATAAAAGCGGGGGTTCCGGAAAAAAATCTGCTGCTTGAGTTCTATTCTGATTCAACTCAGGAAAAAGTAGGATTTTCGTTAAGGACCATCAGGCAGGATCATGAACAGAAGATGCTGGCTAACAGAGTGAGACATAATAACAGCATGGAGAAGCGAAATCTGCCGGGAGATGATATAATCATAGGAGTTGACCGTCCGTTATCTATCGGAATCATAACATCGGAATTCAATCTATTCCGTGCCGGAGAGATAGCGAAGAAGTACGGCGTCCCGGATGCCTGCCCTATGGCCGCGAAAACAGATGAGCTTATGCTGGTTCATTTTGCAACCAGAGAAGCGGTGGCACTTTTCAAGGACAGACTGATAGGTAATATTTAAAACAAGAAACGGCAGGTTCCACCGGGAACTGTTGCACAGCGTCGGCCCTTCGCACGACGAAATATAAGGGGTTGACTGAGAGGAGAACGGCTTATGAAGAACTATGAGCTGATTGAGACAAAACGAATTGATGAGCTGTCTACAGATGCGAGACTCTACAGACACAAAAAGAGCGGTGCCCGAATATTCACCATGAAGAACGATGACGACAATAAGGTTTTTGGTATTGCGTTCCGTACTCCTGCAGAGGATAGCACAGGTGTTGCTCATATCACAGAACATTCCGTACTCTGCGGATCTGATAAATTCCCGCTGAAGGATCCCTTCGTAGAGCTTGCAAAGGGATCACTAAATACATTCTTAAATGCAATGACATACCCGGATAAAACCGTTTATCCCATCGCTTCAAGAAACGACAAGGATTTTGACAATCTGATGAATGTCTATATGGATGCGGTATTTCATCCGAACTCCGTTAAGGATCCACGCATCATGCTGCAGGAAGGCTGGCATTATGAAATGGAGGACGAGAAATCCGATCTCATCTATAACGGTGTGGTATATAACGAGATGAAGGGCGTGTTCTCAAATCCCGAGTCAGTTCTTGAGAGATATATCATGCATGCTCTTTTCCCGGATACCACCTATGGCAATGAATCCGGCGGAGATCCTGTGAATATCCCTGATCTTACTTTCGATAAGTTCAAGGAGTTCCATGCCCGTTTCTATCATCCTTCCAATTCCTATATCTTCCTTTACGGCGATATGGATATGGAGAAGAAGCTTCAGTGGCTTGATAAGGAATACCTCTCAAAGTACGACGCCATCGAGCCGAATTCCGACATTGCATTCCAAAAGCCCTTCGGAAAGATGCATGAGGAGGAGATATCCTATTCCATAGGTGACAATGAATCTCTTGAGAACAACAGTTATCTTTCATGGAATGTAGTTGTAGACGCAGTGGACAATAAGCTTAACCTTGCGTTTGATATACTTGACTATGCACTTCTTTCATCACCGGGTGCACCTCTTAAACAGGCCCTGGTGGACGCGGGAATAGGAGAGGATATCTTCGGCGGTTTCCAGGACGGAATAAAGCAGCCCTACTTTACGGTTACAGCAAAGGGAACGGAAAAGAAGGAAAAGAAAAGATTCCTTGAGATCATAAACAGCACTCTGAAGAAGCTGGTGAAGGAGGGACTTGATAAGAAGACCCTTCTTGCGGCAATAAACCATGATGAGTTTCAGTACAGAGAGGCTGATTACGGTCGTACTCCCAAGGGACTGGTTTATTCCCTGACTTCTCTTGATACCTGGTTATACGGTGGAAAGCCATGGGAGTATCTTGAGTGCGACAGATTTTATAAGGAGCTCCGGGAAGATGTAGAAAAGGGATATTTCGAGAAGCTCATCGAGAAGTATCTTTTAAATAACGATCATTCTGCCATGGTCATCCTTACTCCTGAAAAGGGACTTACAGAGAAGCGTGAGAAGGAGCTTAAGAAAAAGCTTTCCGATATTAAGGCAAAGATGACTCCTGAGGAGATAAAGAAGTGTATTTCAGACACAAGGATGCTGAAGGAGTATCAGGCGGAGCCTACAAGTGAAGAGGCTCTGAATACGCTTCCCCTCTTAAGCATCAGCGATATAAACAGGAAGGCTGATAAGTTTGACTGGAAGGAAAACAGACTTTCCGATACTCTGGTTGTAAACACTGAGCTTAACACCCGGGGAATCGCATATTTAAGATTTAACTTCAATACCTCGACACTTACAGAGGAAGAGCTTCCTTATGCCGGATTCCTGAAGACGGTACTCGGTTACATGGATACGGAGAAGCATACTTTCCAGGATCTCACATCTGATATCCTTTTAAATGCAGGAGGCATCAATTTTGATACCAATGCATATCCTGATATAAGTAATTACGGAAGGTATACAGGCATTTTCAGTGTGGAGATAAAACTTCTTTATGACGGCTTCCGCTTCGGATTTGACATCATAGATGAGATACTTCATACAACAAAGTTTGAGGACAGAAAGCGTATGCAGGAAATCCTCAATGAGACACGTTCAAGAGAGCGTATGAGGGTTGAAGGTGCCAGCCACAGTTTTGCCGTGAACAGGGCAACCTCATATTTCTCAGGTACAGGAAGATATTCAGACCTTACAGGGGGCATAGGCTACTATCAGTTCATCAACAGGATATCTGATGAGTTCAGGAAGGATCCTAAGAAACTGGTGAGAAAGCTCTGGGAAGTTTCCGACAAGCTTTTCCGTGTTGAGAACATGTTTGTTTCCATTGCCGCAGAGAAGAAGGGTTATGAAGCTTTCAGTAAGGATTTCCCGGGATTCATAAAGAATTTCGCTTCCGGCGCTCTGAAGAAGCAGGAGAACAGCAAAAAGCTTGATAAGGACTATCGCCCATATAAGGGAGAGAAGGTTTCAGAGGGACCTCAGATAGAACTTACCGGCAATCTCAACGAGGGTTTCAAGACCCCTTCACAGGTGAACTATGTTGCAAGGACCGGACTTTTTGATATAAAGAAGCTTCCTTATACAGGAAGTCTCAGAGTTCTGAAGGTGATTCTTAACTATCAGTATCTGTGGCTGAATCTTAGAGTCAAGGGCGGAGCATACGGCTGCATGTCAGGCTTCGGAAGATCGGGAGAAGGATATTTTGTATCCTACAGAGATCCTCATCTCAAGGAGACTTTGGACATATATCAGGGACTCCCTGAGTATGTTCGCAGCTTCACAACTTCTGAGAGGGATATGACCAAGTACATCATAGGCGCCATCTCCGAGATGGACACACCGAGAACAAATTCAGCAAAGGCAGCGCTTACTGTCAGTGCCTTCGTATCAAAGGTGTCCAATGATATGCTTCAGAAGGAGCGTGACCAGGTGCTGGCGACAAAAGAAGAGGACATCAGAAAGCTTTCCGATTATATGGAGGCTATCCTCGAAAAGGGAGCTGCCTGCACCATAGGAAACGGTCAGCTTATTGAGGAAAATAAAGATAAGTTCCACACAACAGAGGAGCTTTTTAAGTAAGTTTGATTCCTTCCCGGGGATGTTGTCTTCGGGAAGGAATTGTTTGAACAGAGAGAGCGGTATAATGAGCAATAAAAAAATCAAAACAGGATATGTTGCGCTGGTGGGAAGACCTAATGTTGGCAAATCAACACTTATGAATCATGTCATCGGACAGAAGATAGCTATCGTATCCAACAAGCCTCAGACTACAAGAGGCAGGATTCAGACGGTCTATGATGATGAGAGAGGTCAGATCATTTTCCTTGATACACCGGGTATACATAAGGCAAAGAACAAGCTTGGGGAGTACATGGATAATGTTGCGGAGAAGACTCTGCAGGATGTGGATGTAATCGTATGGCTTGTGGAGCCCACAACCTATATCGGCGCCGGTGAGCAGCATATAGCAGAGGTCATAAAAGCCTCCAGCAAGCCTAAGATTCTGGTGGTGAACAAGATAGATACCATGAAGGAAAAACCTGAGGAGCTGGATGCTGCCATAGAGAAGTATAAGTCTCTCATGGAATTCGACGAGATCGTTCCGCTTTCAGCCGCAAGAGCCCAGAACATCGAAGGTTTCAAGAAGGCTGTGTTCAAGTACCTTCCTGAGGGACCACGCTATTTTGATCAGGATACCGTAACAGACCAGACCATGAGAGAAATTGCCGCAGAGCTCATACGTGAACAGGCACTTCGTAAGCTTCAGGATGAGGTTCCTCATGGAATTGCGGTTCTCATTGACCAGATGCACCAGAGAAACGACGGACTCTGGGATATCAAGGCGACTATAGTCTGTGAGAGGGATGCCCATAAAGGAATCATTATCGGTAAGGGAGGTTCCATGCTGAAGAGAATAGGAACGGGAGCCCGCATACAGATTGAGAAGATGGTGGAGGAGAAGGTAAACCTCCAGCTTTTTGTAAAGGTTCGCAAGGACTGGAGAGATTCGGATACATTTTTGAAAAATTACGGTTACAAGGATGAAACCTAAAGGATGAGGGATGAACTGGAACTTCACGGGGTGGTGCTTACTTCAGCACCATCCCGCGATTTTGATAAAAGACTTTCTGTACTGACAAATGAATACGGCAAGGTTACTGTATGGGCTGCCGGCGCCAAAAAACCCGGTTCTTCCTTTATGGCGGGTACAAGGAATTTTGTATTTGGTACCTTCAATGTCACAAAGGGCAGGAGCGGCTATAATCTGAGACACGTGAAGGTGAACAATTATTTTGAAGAGATAGCTTCTGATCTCGTGAATGCCTGCTACGGATCATACATTCTTGAATTTGCGGATTATATCTCTCAGGAGAATCTTGAGGCGGAAGAAACGGTGAATCTCATATATCTGTCACTGAAGGCCATACTCAATGAGAATCTGTCCAATGAACTCGTCCGGAGGATCTATGAACTCCGAATAATGTATATAAACGGTGAGTATACGGAGGAACCTCCTTTGCCTTGTTCCCAGGCCTGCCGGTTTGCGTGGCAGTTTGTTCTGGAAACACCGGTGATGAAGCTTTACACCTTTACGCTGAAGGAAGAGGTTCTTTCAGAGTTCGCGGATAATGTTGACAGGCTGCTTCATGGTGTAATTCCCCACAACTTCAGATCACTGGAGATATTGAAGACGTTGAAGTAAAGGTTTAAACCGTGGTGTGAAATACGGTCAGCATTGTCCTTTACGTATCATGCCGGTTTCTTTCAGTCTGAATAAGCAGTAAAGCAGACCGGATACGGCAGAGGAGTGACGGATCAGAAGTAATCTTTTGCTGGATTTTTCGCCGCGTCGGATGTATAGTTGGGAGTAACGCGTAAGCGGGAAAACAATACACTTTATTCTTAGCCGCACTCCGGCGGCAGAAAGAGGAAAAAATGGCAAAAGAATACACAATGGACACTATCGTTTCCCTTGCAAAGTCAAGAGGATTTGTTTATCCGGGTTCTGAGATCTATGGTGGTCTTGCAAATACATGGGACTACGGAAATCTCGGCGTTGAATTAAAGAACAACGTAAAGAAGGCATGGTGGAAGAAATTCATTCAGGAGTCAAAGTATAATGTAGGCATTGACTGCGCTATACTTATGAATCCACAGACCTGGATCGCATCAGGACACCTTGCTTCTTTCTCAGATCCTCTTATGGATTGTAAGGAATGTCATGAGAGATTCCGTGCTGACAAGATCATCGAGGATTTTGCGGCTCAGAATGCTATGGAGCTTAACGGTTCTGTAGACGGCTGGTCAAACGAAGAGATGGAGAAATTCATCGAAGACAACAAGGTAGAGTGCCCAACTTGTGGTAAGCATAATTTCACAGGTATCCGTCAGTTCAACCTTATGTTCAAGACCTTCCAGGGAGTAACAGAGGATGCAAAGAATGCAGTTTATCTCCGTCCGGAGACTGCACAGGGTATCTTCGTAAACTTCAAGAATGTTCAGAGAACATCACGTAAGAAGCTTCCATTCGGTATCGGACAGATCGGAAAGTCATTCCGTAATGAGATCACTCCGGGTAACTTCACATTCCGTACAAGAGAGTTCGAGCAGATGGAGCTTGAGTTCTTCTGCAAGCCAGATACAGACCTTGAGTGGTTCGCATACTGGAAGCAGTTCTGTCAGGACTGGCTCCTGAGCCTCGGTATGCCTAAGGAAATGCTTCGTGCAAGAGATCACGAGAAGGAAGAGCTCAGCTTCTACTCAAAGGCTACAACAGACCTTGAGTTCCTCTTCCCATTCGGATGGGGCGAGCTTTGGGGTATCGCTGACAGAACCGATTATGACCTCGGACGTCATGCAGAGGTTTCAGGTCAGGATATGACATACTTTGACGATGAGACAAACGAGCATTACATTCCATATGTAGTAGAGCCATCTCTCGGTGCAGACCGTGTAACTCTTGCATTCCTTTGCGCTGCATACGATGTAGAGCAGCTTGAGGGCGGTGATGAGAGAACAGTACTTCATTTCCATCCGGCTCTTGCACCTGTAAAGATCGGTATCCTTCCGCTTTCAAAGAAGCTTGCCGAGGGTGCACAGGCTATCCATGACGAGCTTGCCAAGTACTGGTATGTTGAGTACGATGACAGAGGAAACATCGGAAAGAGATACAGAAGACAGGATGAGATCGGAACACCTTACTGCGTAACATACGATTTTGATTCAGAGAACGATCACTGTGTTACAATCCGTGAGAGAGATTCCATGAAGCAGGAGCGTATCCCTATCGATCAGCTTAAGAGCTACTTCGAGGAGAAGCTTGCGTTCTAAGTGCAGATTCAGGTTATCTGCAGCATGGCGGAAGCGCAAGCGAAGCCATTCGTAGGACTTATATGAAATATTGATATAAGCATCAATCCGGTATGAACTATAGGTTCATACCGGATTTTTCTGTATAAACAGGGGTTTTCTTTTGAAAATAGGGGTAATAGATATGGTATAATTAGACGAAAATATAGATAGTAGAGGGGATGTGCCATGAAGCATGTAGGACTTATGGGGCGGGTAGCCGTGAGCTTTTGCATCAGTACTATTTTGCCCTTGATTTTGATGTATCTTATGTTCAAGGGATATACAACCATGAGCATGAACATGATGACACTTATTGTCGCAGGTCTTTTCTTTATCTGCTGGATATATATGGGTATAGTGAAGCCTGTGGATGAGCTTAAGGCGGCGGCGAAAAGGATAGAGTCGGGGGATCTGGATTTCACACTTGAAGCAGAGACCAATGATGAATTCGGTGAACTGATGCAGGCATTTGACGAAATGCGCATGAGACTAAAGGAAACCCAGGATGAAAAAATCCGGAATGACAATGCAAACAGAGAGCTTATATCTAACATAGCGCATGATCTGAAAACACCGCTTACTGCCATCAAAGGTTATTCAGAGGGGATTCTTGACGGAATAGCCCAAAGTCCGGAGATGCAGAAGAAGTATATCCAGACTATCAATATCAAAGCCAATGATATGGACAGGCTCATAGATGAGCTGAGATACTATGTTAAGGTAGAGTCCAACAAGATACCCTATGATTTTCAGCACATGAGGGTACAGGAGTATTTTCAGGATTGTGCGGACGAGATCGGACTGGATATGGAGTCTCAGGGCATTGAGTTTGAGTTCAGCAACAGTATAGATCATGAGGTAGAAATGATTGCAGACCCTGAGCAGTTGAGAAAGGTTATTAACAATATCATTTCAAACTCTGTCAAATATATGGATAAGGATGAAAAGAAGATAGCATTGAACCTTGAAGATGCGGGTGATTTTATACAGGTCAATCTTCAGGATAACGGAAAGGGCATAGCAAAGACAGACCTTCCGTATATATTCCAGAGATTTTTCAGAGCGGACAGTTCCAGAAATTCAATGAAGGGCGGCTCGGGAATCGGGCTTTCCATAGTTAAAAAGATAGTTGAGGACAGCGGAGGCCGGATCTGGGCATCTTCCGTGGAAGGAGAAGGAACAACGATACATTTTGTTCTTCGCAAATATATTCGAAGTATTCAGGAGGTACAGGTAAATGGATGAGGATAAAAAGAAGATCCTGATAGTTGAGGACGAGCAGTCCATCGCAGAACTTGAGAGGGATTATCTGGAGCTCTCAGGCTTTATGGTAACTATCACAGAAGATGGAGAGAAAGGTCTGGACAAGGCTCTGAAAGAGAATTTCGACCTCATCATACTTGATCTCATGCTTCCGGGCAGGGATGGATTTGAAGTTTGCAAGGATATACGTGCAATTAAGGATATACCTATCATCATCGTTTCTGCAAGGAAGGATGATATAGATAAGATAAGAGGTCTTGGACTCGGAGCGGATGATTATATGACGAAGCCCTTCTCGGCTTCTGAACTGGTGGCCAGAGTCAAGGCACATCTGGCAAGATATGAGAGGCTCATAGGTAACGGAAAAGAAAGCAATGATATGATAGAGATCAGGGGACTCAAGATCGATCCTACCGCGAGACGTGTCTGGGTGGGGAACGAGGAGAAGGTCTTCACTACAAAGGAGTTCGATCTTTTATACTTCCTTTCATCTCATCCCAACCATGTATATACAAAAGCCGAGCTCTTTAAGGAAATCTGGAAGATGGATTCGGTGGGTGACATAGCTACAGTCACGGTACATATCAAAAAGATCAGGGAAAAGATTGAGATGGATACCGCAAAGCCCCAGTATATAGAAACCATCTGGGGAGTGGGGTACAGATTCAAGGTCTGATTTATGATTGATACGGCTGATGTTTTTTGTTCTGTAAAGGACAGAAAACATCAGCTTTTTTGTGACTTTGAACTTTGGATAAAAGGTATATAAGGACAGTGGATTAAAACAAGAATTAAAACAAGAATTAAAGTGATATTGATTCCGAGTGAAATAAAATGAAGGAGAAAAAGAAATAAGGATGTTTGATTTTTTTTATTGGATTTAAGGGAGGTAATTTTTGATATTTACGGGTGTTGGACGTTCATTCTTCTCACTAACGCGTTATGGAAATAATTTTCATAAAATACGCAAAAACAAACCTTAGATATTCTTCGATTTTTCTTAGAATTTCTAAGGCATTTCGGCAACGCTGAAAAATTTTTTAAAATGTAACCGTTTACATCAAGAAGTGCACTTTACTAAAAAAATATAGTCATATATAATCTCAAATGGTGATTTTATCCGATTGAAGGGGATAAATCATTAGTGTTTTTGTGGTAGTTGCCGTGTATATCTGGCAATTGGGCAATTGTATACAGTAAACACTTATAAATGTATGTATGATTAGGAGGAGAATCAATATGGCTAAGAAATGGGTTTATACCTTCAAAGAAGGTAATATGTCTATGAGAAACCTGCTTGGAGGTAAGGGCGCTAACCTTGCTGAGATGACTGAGATCGGTCTTCCTGTTCCACAGGGTTTCACAATTACTACAGAGGCTTGTACACAGTACTATGAGGATGGTCGTAAGATCAACGATGAAATCATGGGTCAGGCTATGGAGGGCGTAGCCTGGATGGAGAAAGAGAATGGAAAGAAGTTCGGTGATCTTCAGAATCCTCTTCTTGTTTCAGTTCGTTCAGGTGCCCGTGCATCAATGCCCGGTATGATGGACACAATCCTCAATCTTGGTCTTAATGACGAAGTAGTTGCTGCTATGATCAAGGGCAATCCTGATCCGGCATTCGAGCGTTTCGTATATGATTCATATCGTCGTTTCATTCAGATGTTCTCAGATGTAGTTATGGAGGTTGGTAAGAAGTATTTCGAGCAGCTTATCGACAAGATGAAAGAGAAGAAGGGTGTTAAGTTCGACGTTGACCTTACAGCAGCTGACCTTAAGGAGCTTGCAGAGCAGTTCAAGGCTGAATACAAGAATCAGCTTGGAAAGGACTTCCCTTCAGATCCTGTAGAGCAGTTAAAGCTTGCTATCGAGGCTGTATTCCGTTCATGGGATAACCCACGTGCCAACGTATACCGTCGTGATAACGACATCCCTTATTCATGGGGAACAGCTGTAAACGTAATGCCTATGGTATTCGGTAACCTTAACAATCAGTCAGGAACAGGTGTTGCATTCACACGTGACCCGGCTACAGGTGAGAACAAGCTCATGGGTGAGTTCCTTATCAATGCTCAGGGCGAGGACGTAGTTGCAGGTGTTCGTACACCTATGCCTATCGCTCAGATGGAGCAGGAGTTCCCTGAGGCTTATGCTGAGTTCCTTAAGGTATGTAAGACTCTTGAGAATCACTATCATGACATGCAGGATATGGAGTTCACAGTTGAGAATAAGAAGCTCTATATGCTTCAGTGCCGTAACGGTAAGAGAACAGCTCCTGCAGCTCTTAAGATTGCATGTGATCTCGTTGATGAGGGACACAAGACACCTGAAGAGGCTGTTGCCATGATCGATCCTCGTAACCTTGATACACTTCTTCACCCACAGTTTGATGCTGCTGCTCTTAAGGCTGCAACACCACTTGGAAAGGGACTTGGTGCATCTCCGGGAGCTGCCTGCGGTAAGGTTGTATTCACAGCTGATGATGCTGTAGAGTGGGCTGCAAGAGGAGAGAAGGTAGTTCTCGTTCGTCTTGAGACTTCACCTGAGGATATCACAGGTATGAAGGCTGCTCAGGGTATCCTTACAGTTCGTGGCGGTATGACATCACACGCTGCCGTTGTTGCCCGTGGTATGGGTGAGTGCTGCGTATCAGGCTGCGGCGATATCATCATGGATGAGGAGAACAAGAAGTTCACTCTCGGCGGCAAGGAGTTCCACGAGGGAGACTTCATCTCTATCGATGGTACAACAGGTAACATCTACGATGGAAAGATCGCTACAGTAGATGCACAGATCGCTGGTGAGTTCGGACGTATCATGGCCTGGGCTGATCAGTTCAGAAAGCTTAAGGTTCGTACAAATGCGGATACACCGGCTGATGCAAAGAAGGCAAGAGAGCTTGGCGCTGAGGGTATCGGTCTCTGCCGTACAGAGCACATGTTCTTCGAGGAAGACAGAATTGCTGCATTCCGTGAGATGATCTGCTCAGATACAGTTGAGGAGAGAGAGGAAGCTCTTGAGAAGATTCTTCCATATCAGCAGAATGACTTTAAGGCTCTTTATGAGGCTCTTGAGGGCTGCCCGGTTACTATCAGATTCCTTGATCCGCCTCTTCACGAGTTCGTTCCTACAACAGAGGACGAGATCAAGAAGCTTGCAGATGCAAAGCATAAGTCAGTAGAAGAGATCAAGGCTATCATCAACTCACTTCACGAGTTCAACCCTATGATGGGTCACAGAGGATGCCGTCTTGCAGTTACATATCCTGAGATCGCAAAGATGCAGACAAAGGCTGTTATCCGCGCAGCTCTTGAGGTTCAGAAGAACCATCCTGAGTGGAATGTAAAGCCTGAGATCATGATTCCTCTTGTATGTGAGGTAAAGGAGCTTAAGTTCGTTAAGGAGATCGTAGTTGAGACAGCTGACGCAGAGATCGCTGCAGCAGGTGCAGATCTTCAGTACGAGGTTGGTACAATGATCGAGATCCCAAGAGCAGCTCTTACAGCTGACGAGATCGCAAAGGAAGCTGATTTCTTCTGCTTCGGTACAAATGACCTTACACAGATGACATTCGGTTTCTCACGTGATGATGCAGGTAAGTTCCTCAATGCTTACTATGATACAAAGATCTTTGAGTCAGATCCTTTCGCAAAGCTTGACCAGACAGGTGTAGGCAAGCTTATGGAGATGTCTATCAAGCTTGGAAAGCCGGTTAATCCCGCACTCCACATCGGTATCTGCGGTGAGCACGGCGGAGATCCTTCATCAGTAGAGTTCTGCCACAAGATCGGCCTTGACTATGTATCATGTTCACCATTCCGTGTACCTGTAGCCCGTCTTGCAGCTGCTCAGGCACAGATTGCAAATCCAAGAGCTTAAGTCGTATTAATAGCATAATCGAATATAAGTTGGATAAATCAGCGAGGCATCGGAGAAATCCGGTGCCTCGTTTAAGATATTGTATCATCATGGCAGGCTCTGAGCTTCCAGGGATTATTCGAGGAGTCATCTGAAGGCTGACGCGAAATCGAGATAAAGGAGAATACATGACAGATGTGAAATACAGTGCGATCTTTACAGATATCGATGGAACACTTCTGAATTCTGATCACAGGATATCGGAAAAGACACTTTTAGCACTTCGAAAATGGACAGATTCAGGAAGAGAGTTTGTTTTAGCATCCTCAAGAGGGATATCCGGTATAGAACCGATCATTCGAAGATATGACCTGGATTGTTCGGTGATTGCACTTGGAGGTTCTGTCATTAAAGACAGGGATGGAAGCATTATCTATGAAAAGGGTATGTATATAGACACTGTAAGAGAGGTACTGGAGCTTTCATGCCGTGAAAAGCTTCCTGTATCCTGGAGTGTTTACTCAGCGGAAAAATGGATAGCAAACAGTATTCACGATCCAAGGATAATGAATGAGGCGGCAATAGTTGAAGCCTTCCCCACGGGGGATGACCTTTCCTCATTTCTGCCTGGTGAAATGATAGGAAAAATACTGTTTTTCTGTGAACCCGGCAGCATAGATTCAGTCGAGATGAAGCTTAAGAGCAGCTATCCCGAGCTTTCCGTTGCGAAGTCATCAAATATCCTTTTGGAGGTGAATCCAAAGGGAATCACTAAAGCCGGCGCTGTAAAGGAATACTGCAGGTTAAAGGATATAGCGTTGGAAAATACAATCGCTTTCGGTGATAATTATAACGATCTTCAGATGCTTAAAATAGTCGGGAAACCGGTTGTGATGGGAAATGCTCCTCAGGAAATACGCGGAAGCTTTGACATGATCACATTGGATAATGATCATGACGGTATAGCGGCAGCCCTGGAAAGAATCACAGCTGATGAAATAACCCGGGATTCTCAGGATTAAAGAGCAGAAATTAAGGATTGAAGCGGTTTATGTGAAGAAGGTAAAATACAATCCTGTAAAGAGTTAAGCCTTGGCTTAACTCTTTTTCGATGTTAAACTAAGACGATGAAACAATTTGAAATATAATGAAAGGGAGGAACCATGGCAAATATTGCACTGCTGGTGCCGAATGATGAGCTGTTCAGACTTTCACATGATGCTTTACAGGAAATGAAAAAGCGTCTTTTTATGATGAAGGTGATTGAAACGGAAAGTGCGGTGACGGAAGCCCGTCAGGCCATAAATCAAGGTGCGGACATCATCATAGCCAGAGGTCTTCAGGCTACTGTCATAAAGCAGTATACGGATATTCCTGTTGTTGAGATAATCATGACACAGCAGGGGCTTATCAACATGCTGGAGAGAGCGAAAAGGATCCTCAAAAAGGAGCGGCCCGATATAGCTATAGTCATGTTCAAAAATATGGCCTGTGACATGACAGGGATAGGAGAAAAGTGCGGAGTTAATCTGAGAGAATACCTGATTCAGAATCCGGAACTCCTGAAACCGACTGCCATGCAGGCAATTGAAGACAGGGCGGATCTGATCATCGGCGGTTCCACTGTACTGAACATGGCGGATAGTGTGGGAATACCGGCACTGTATCTTGCCAATACTGAGGATTCGGTGAAAAATGCGATTAAGGAAGCATTCCTCCTTGCAGACACCTTTGAGAACAGCGACATTCCGCCCCATGCGGTGCTTAGTAAAGAAAAGAGTGCCGGAAAAAAGGGAAATTCATTTGTGAACTTTCCTTATAGGAGTATGAAGATGCAGAAGGCGGTAAATCTTGCTGAAAAGCTTTCGGTAACAGACTGCCCAAAGCTGATTGTTGAACCTGTCGGAAATCTTCACAGAGCCTTCATTAATGCCATGCATAATAATTCTAAGCATTCTCAGGAAAAGCTGGTGAGTTACGAGTGTGAAAAGGGGAAGTCTTCCTATGACGATCTTTATGGCCGTAATGCCAAGGTCAATGAATCTCTGAAGGGGACTCTCGTCATAAATAACATCGAATACATGGATGAGAGGTCCCAAAAGAAGCTCATGGAGATACTGATGTTCAGGAATGTTATTCTGGTGGCAAAGACCGTTAATTACAGGGCATATCTTATACCGGAGCTCTGCGCAAGGATGTCGGCATTTGCCATAAAGATCCCTTCTCTTTCCGAGACTCCCGAGGACATAGTGTATCTTGCCAATGTCTACATGCAGAGTATAACAGAACGATATGGAAAGTATCACGTTCTTACAAAGGACGGAGAGAAGGAGCTGGAACTGAAAAGGTGGGACGGAGGCAGAATTCAGCTTGAAAGCTTCATCGAGAGACTGGTTATAACCCTAGAGCACAGAAATCTGAAGGCCGGGGATATAAAAGAGCTCTATGAGGAACTTTATGGTGAAAAATCCGTATATGGTTTTGATGCAGTGTCTGAGAGTCATAAATGGAATGAGGTAAAACCGGATGAGGCTTTTGATAACGAAACAGATGATTTCGGAATGCAGGAGCCTTATCATACAGGGGTGAAAACAGACCGAAGCATGACTGTACAGGATCTCGAGAGAGACCGGATACTAAAGATCATCAGTAAGAATATGGGAAATCGTGAAAAAACCGCGGTGGAGCTTGGGATAAGCAAGACAACTCTTTGGAGAAAGCTAAAGAAGTACAATCTCATGATGTGATATTAAGAGCATGGTCTTGCATCGTGCTCTTTTTATTTGGCGTAAATTGAATTGTATTGAAATGATATGAATGTTGCAAAAACCCTTTCTACATTTCTTTCAAAAAAACGGGGCTCCTTTGTAAGTAATTCAGATTGTATCTGATAATGTGTTTTAATAAGATGATAGTGCCATAACAGAAAAGCATGATTTTTTGAATCATTTTAAGAAAAACTATGAGCGGTTATACAGAAGAGAATAGAGGAGAAAGAATATGAAAATAGGATTTGTTGGTCTCGGAATCATGGGAAAGCCCATGGCAAAGAATCTTATAAAGGCTGGCTACGATGTTGTAGTTACAACACATAAGCAGGAGGTTATAGATGAGTTTGTGGCTCTCGGAGCAGAGGGAGCAAAAAATGCTGCGGAGGAAGTAAAAAAGGGTTGCGAAGTCATCATCACCATGCTCCCCAACAGTCCTCAGGTGCGTGAGGTCACTCTCGGAGCAGGCGGAGTTATAGAGGGTGGAAAGAGCGGTATAACAGTTCTTGATATGTCATCCATCGACCCGGTAGAGTCACAGAAGATCGCAGCAGAGCTTACAAAGAGCGGAATTGAGATGCTTGACTGTCCTGTATCAGGCGGGGAGCCAAAGGCTATAGACGGTACACTTTCTGTTATGGCAGGCGGAAATAAGGATACATTTGACAAGTTCCTTCCTGTACTTAAGGCTATGGCTGCATCCGTTGTTTATGTGGGGCCTATCGGTTCCGGTAATGTTGCAAAGCTTGCAAATCAGATGGTAGTTGCGGCAAACATCGGAGTCGTGGCAGAGGCATTGACATTTGCCAAGAAGGCAGGAACAGATCCGGAGCTGGTTTATCAGGCAATCCGCGGCGGTCTTGCAGGTTCAACAGTAATGGACGCAAAGGCTCCCATGATGCTTTCCGGAAATTATGAGCCGGGCTTCCGTATAAAGCTCCACGTAAAGGATCTTACAAATGCGCTTAATGCGGCACATGCCATCAATATGCCTGTTCCTATGACCGCACATATGATGGAGGTCATGCAGGAGCTTATGAATCATGGTGAAGCTGACTGCGATCATGATGATATCGTAAGATACTATGAGCGCATGAGTGGTGTGTCCATCGTTCAGGCATAAAATGGTACGATCTTATGTTTTTGAAGTGTTGGACTATAATGTACACATATTTAAGTGCAGGTGATGGTTTTCATTTGCGGATTTTAAGGGAGCAGAATCATGGATTACAGAGTATTTGGAAAGCAGATAGTTTTGCGTGTGGACCGCGGTGAGGAGGTTATGGAGACCATAGGTATGCTTTGCGAGAAGGAAGGCATCAGACTTGGGTCTATCGTGGGTCTCGGGGCAGCGGATCATCTGGTTATGGGGCTTTATGATGTGGAGAAGCAGGAGTTCAGCGAGATAAAGCTGGATAAGCCGCTAGAGATTACTTCAATCGTGGGAAACATCACTGAGATGGATGGAAAGCCCTATCTTCATATTCATGTCAATGCTTCTGACGCGGAGGGGCATGCCTACGGCGGTCATCTTAAGGCTGTGCGCATCAGCGGAACCTCAGAGATTTTCATCACTGTCATCGACGGACATGTGGGAAGAGAGAAGGACAGCATAACAAACACCGGACTTAATCTTTTTAAGTTTGACTGATTACGGATAGATAGTATTTCTATATATACGGTGGAACAGAATTCACATGATTTTTTAATTTGCGGATGTTGGATATAAGCATTCGCATTTCTTTTATAAAAACCAGGCAGCAGGAGCTGCAAAGGAGAAATACAGATGAAATTACTTTTTGCATCAGATTCCTTTAAGGGGACCATATCCAGCGACCAGACCATCGAACTTCTTACAAAGGCAGCTCATGAGGTATTCGGAGAGTGCGAGACAGGGGGGGTGCCTGTTGCTGATGGTGGTGAAGGCACCACAGAGGCAGTGGTAAAGGCAAGAAAGGGTGAGATGGTCTATGTTGATGTTCATGGTCCTCTCATGGAGACAGAGCATGGCTTCTACGGTAAACTGTCTGATACTGAAGCTGTACTTGAGATGGCTGCGGCGTCCGGAATTCCTATGGTTCCCATGGAGAAAAGAAATCCCCTTCATACCACAACCTACGGTACAGGTGAACTCTTAAAGGCCGCTCTTGATGCAGGGTTTAAGGAGATTGCCATCGCCATCGGCGGTTCAGCAACCAATGACGGCGGAATGGGCTTTGCCAGAGCATTAGGGATCAGGTTCCTTGACGAGGACGGCAATGTTCTTTCTGGAAAGGGAAGTGAGCTTTCAAAGGTTCATCACATTGATATGACGGGACTTGATCCTGCCGTAAAGAATGCTCATTTTACGGTAATGTGTGATGTCACAAATCCTCTTTGCGGTCCTGACGGAGCAACTTTCACCTTCGGTAAGCAGAAGGGTGGTACCCCGGAGATACTTGATGAACTTGAAAAGGGAATGCAGAACTATCGTGACGTGATCATAAAAGAATTCGGAATCAATCCTGACGAAATAAAGGGTTCCGGAGCAGCCGGCGGACTCGGCACAGCGCTTAAAGTATTTCTTGGAGCAGAGATGAAGTCAGGCATAGAAACAGTTCTTGATCTCATTGACTTCGATCAGCGTCTTAGGGATGTTGACCTGGTTGTAACCGGAGAGGGCCGCACTGACTGGCAGTCCTGCTTCGGTAAGGTCATGCAGGGAGTCGGAGACCGTTCAAAGAGAAAGGGTGTTCCTGTAATTGCGCTCTGCGGCGGACTCGGGAAGGACTATGAAAAAATCTATGACCATGGCATCGATTCTATCATGACCACGGTTGACGGTCCCATGACACTTAAGGATGCTCTCGATAATGCAGAGGAGCTCTATTATAAGGGAGCTGTCCGCATGTTCAGATTCATTAAGGCCGGAATGAAAGTTAAGGCATAACAGAATAAAGAAATAAGCGGAAAAATGAAGCAAATTATTCTTACGAAAATCATGAATAGCTAATGTATATGAAAAAGGTTCAAATCATGTGCCGGAACAATGATTTGAACCTTTTAATTTCGTATGTAAAAGTCAGATATGTGATGTAATGATGGTCATATCGCCTTCGAAATGAAGCTCTCCGTAATTATATGGAGCGATGAAATTGTCACCTGAGCTTATCGGGATTCCATCAACAGTTCCGGAGCCTTCCAGAACATCCACTATCAGGAAGGAATGGTTTTGAATCAAGCTGAACCTATCCTTCACAAGATACTTGTCCACTGAAAAATATCTGCACTGCAAAAGTCCGGTGTGGGTCTCCCCCTGATACGTGGAGGCGTCATGAGAAGATACCGCGGAAGCCGGGGCTGAAGCCTTTTCATAGGAAGGATAGTTTATGACATCAATGGCCTTATCGATATGGAGCTCTCTCGGTTTTCCGTTCTGAAGGCGGTCATAATCATAAAGCCTGTATGTGAGATCGCAGTTCTGCTGGATCTCAAGAAGGAGCGTGCCCTTACGGATGGCATGAACAGTACCTGAAGGGATATAGAAAAAATCACCCTTATGGATAGGTATGACACGAAGGAGCTTATCCCATTCCCCGTTCATGATCATTTCCCGGAGTTCCTCTTTGTTCTTTGCGTGATGTCCGATGATAATGTCTGCGCCCTCATCACAGTCAGCGATATACCAGCATTCTGTTTTACCGCTGCCACCATTCTCATGAAGGTAAGCATAGTCATCATCAGGGTGAACCTGTATGGAAAGGTTGTCTTTTGCATAAATGAGCTTAACAAGAAGCGGGAAGCTGTCGTATTTAGTGAGCTTATGATTTTTGTCTAAACAGGAAGGGTGCTGATCTTTGTATGATCCATTTTCCGGAGCTTCCGGGTTCATATCAGACTTATCAAGTCCGAAGAGCGCAGGCTGGTTTTTCCATAATTCCGAAAGAGTCATACCCTTAAAGCGGCCGTCCCGTACACAGCTTTCACCGTTACGGTTCGCACTTACGACCCAGGCTTCTCCGACTGTTTCACTATCTGATTTATATCCATACTTTTCCTGGAGTCTGGTTCCGCCCCAGAGGACTTCCTTGAGAAAAGGAGTCATGAAAAGTAATTCATTATTATACATATGATTTTCCTTTAAATTAGTTTTATAGGACAAAAGTACATTACATTATATTAGAAAGTAATGGATATAACAATAAAAAAGAAGCAGAACCTTTATGGAAGCTGCTTCTTTTTTCTGCCCGATTTCAAAACCGGCTGCTTCAGGATTATAAGATAATATAATTAATTTGCCAGCTTCAGGAAGAATCCTGACTGCTTAAGCGCCGGTCTCAGTGCTGTGTAAACTACAGTTGAAACAATGAGAGAAATCACGGCATTGATTATGGTGGATACAAAGTTT
The DNA here is from genome assembly GCF_000702885.1 of Oribacterium sp. P6A1. Classification (GTDB taxonomy): domain Bacteria; phylum Bacillota; class Clostridia; order Lachnospirales; family Lachnospiraceae; genus Oribacterium. The sequence continues at coordinate 295,364 of NZ_JNKO01000002.1, forward strand.
ATTTTAAGTGAAAGCTCAGCAGCTGGTTTTCCGAGTATGAGGATCTTGTACCAGTAACCGATGATAGGGTCGGCAAAAATGTTGAAGGTAAGACCTGCGGCAGCGGCGAGGATGGCAAAGCGAAGGACATGCTTCGGATCATCGCTTGTAGTTATGTGACCTATTTTATGGGCAACAAAACCTGTAATCAGACCAATTATGGTCTTGCAGATAAGGGTCTTTGGAACAAGAGGGGCATATACAGGATCAAAGAAATCGCCGATGCTCATTCCGATGGCACCTGCGATTCCCCCAAGAGGGCCGCCGATTATAAATGAAGCAAGAACTACAACGGCATTGCCGAGATGGATGGATGTCATATCTCCCGCTACAGGGATCTTTATCTGTAAGAAAGTAAAAACTGTATAGGACAGGGCTGCAAACAGAGCAGCAAGTGAAAGCTTGTAGGTTTTAGACTGATTCATGATTTGTTCCTCCCCAACCAGATGTATAATATTTTTTTTATGCCATGAGGCGAAGCTCCAAAGGGCAAATACCGGATACCCGGGATAACGTCTCTGTCATATTTTTGTTGTATTGGATTATAGGGAACTGCTGGAGATGTTTAAATTACCAGTTTTTGAAAATATTATATGACCAGATCGGGATGCTGATCTGTTTGAAGGATTGCTTCAGTGCTAACATGAGGCCGGATGGGGTATAATGGCACAAGGAACGCGTTTTGTGGCAGGCCGAAGGACCTGTCATGCAGCGTCAGCCCTTCGCGAAGCGAATACAAATGAGATGACGTTCCCATAGAGCGAAAAGCGCGAAGCGGTCCGATATCGTCTTTTTACACTTACATCATAAATTCTGGAGTGATTAAATGAGTCTTCAATTTGTTTTTGGCGCCGGAGGCGCCGGTAAAACAGAATATATTTTACAGTACTTTTTAAAGGAAGCGCCGAAGGATCTAGGGAAAAACTGGTTCCTGATAGTTCCGGAGCAGGACACCCTTGCCATGCAGAAGAGAATCACGGGGCATCTTTTCAACAAGGGAAACGGAATCCTGAACATTGATGTACTGAGCTTCAACAGACTGGCATACCGTGTATTTGAGGAGCTTGATATTCCCATTGGAAGTATGGCTATAATTGATGACATGGGTAAAGTCATGATACTTCGGTCTGTAACTGAAAAGATAAAGGACAAACTTAAGCTTTATCAGAGAGAGCTTAATAAGACCGGATTCCTTGCTGAGCTTAAATCTCAGATTTCCGAGTTCTATCAGTACCGCATTACTCCGGAGATGGTGGATGCAGCAGCAGAGCATGCGGAATCCGTATACACCAAAAATAAGCTTCATGATCTGGCTCTTATTTTAGAGGGATTTCAGGATTACATGACAGAGCACGGATATCTCACACAGGAAGAGATACTGGACAAGCTTTACAGGAGTATGCCTGATTCTGAGCTCCTAAAGGGTGCTGTTGTTGCCTTTGACGGTTTCACCGGGTTTACACCGGTGCAGCTGGACATCATGGAAGAGATTCTTCCGACCGCCAAAGAAACACTGGTAACACTGGATGTAAGCATTGACGCAAGGGAATCCATATATGATGAGCGGGGACCTGAGGATCTTTTCTATCTTTCGAGACAGACCATAAAGAAGCTGACAAAGATAGCAGACCGGCTTAAAGTGGAGCTTATTCCCGAAATAGATGTGAACCGGTACGATGCCTGGACCGGAGAGGAGAGAGGAGCTGACAGACCGGCTTACAGATTTGATACGCCTCACGGACATGCTCTTGATGTAATAGAGAGAAGAATCTACAGATTCGGTGTGAAGGACGGTAAAACAGAGGCGGGTTCGGCTCTCAGCATCTGGGAGGCTGCAGATCAGAGACAGGAAATAGAAGCCATAGCTTCAGAGATAGAAGAGCTGATACGAAGCGGAAGGATGAGATACAAAGATGTGGGCATCATCCTCACAAATCCCGAAAGCTACAGAGATATAGTGTATAAGGTGTTCTCGGAAGCGGGAATCCCTTATTTCTTTGATGACCCCGGAAGTCTTATGGATTCTCCCTATGCAGGGATCATGTGTTCCGCCCTGGAGGCAATAGATCAGAACTTCAGCTTTGATTCTGTCATAAGATTTCTGAGAGCCTGTCCCAAGGAGAAGCCTTCGGAGGAGCATGAAATAGATGTCATGGACAATTACCTCCGAAAAACGGGTAAAAGGGGTATCACAAAGTATGAAAATGTCTGGACCGAAAGAGACGGCAGTGAAAGTGAGATGGAGGCTCTCCGCAAGAAGCTGTTCAGTCCCGTTTTATCCCTTTATAAAAAAATCAAAAGCAGGGATACGGATGTTGCGGGTAAAGTTCAGGCCCTGAAGGACTTTATGACGGAATCCGGGGCGGAAAGCTATGTACTTATGCTTACGGAGAAGCTTAGAAAAGAGGGGGACCAGAATCGAGCGGAGTTCATAAAAGACAGTATATCGGCGGTTGATACGGTTCTTGATCAGATGTCAAAGCTTCTTTTTGATGCAGTTATTTCCGTAAGCGATTTTAAGGATATTCTTGAGGCAGGACTTGCAGAGGCTTCTGTCAGGGTCATACCTGCCACTATGGATCAGGTGGTGATTGGAGACCTGACGAGATCCAGGTTTTCCAATCCTCTGGTATTTTTTGTTGCGGGAATTACTTCCACAGAGGTACCGAAGGCTGAGAGCGACCATAAGATAATTACAGACAGAGACAGGAAGCTGTTTTCTGAAATAGGAGCTGAGCTTGCTCCGGATCGCACCGAAGAAGCATTGATACAAAGATTCTACATATACAGGGCTCTTTTAAACCCGTCGGAGAGACTTGTTCTCAGCTATCCCATGAAGGGGAGAGACGGAAAGGGAGTAAAGCCTTCCGGACTTATAGGGGATATAAAGGATATGTTCTCTGATTTTAAGATAAAGAAATTAAGGCGGCTTAAGCCTAAGATCTTTACCCCGAAGGAAGCAGTACGTTTTATTGCATCGGAGCTTCCGGAAACAGTTGGTCAGCCCGTAACGGAGGGCTCTCTATATGAGAAGCTTGTAAGGCTCCTGAGGATTCTTTATGATGACGGAAATTTCAGAGAGAAGACTCTGGACCTGGTTTCTGCGGCCTTTTCACATTATGAGGATATGGATCTTAAGCCGGAAGTGGCGGAAATGCTGTACGGAGATATGATAAGCGGTTCCATTACACGGCTTGAAAGGTTCGGACAGTGCGCCTATGCCCATTTCCTTCAGTACGGACTCAGGTTAAGCGAAAGAGAGACCTTTGAGGTTCAGATGTTCGATATAGGAAATCTCTATCATTCTGCCATAGAGAAGAGCTTCAGAGATGTCTTTAACATGCATAAAAAGCTGGAGGAGCTAAGTCTAGAGGAGCTTAATGCTCTTGCTGAGAACAGTGTCAGAAATGTAGCGGAGACCTACAATTACGGTATGCTGTTTGATACTGCCAGAAACCGGTATCTTGTCCATAAGGCGGGGAGCATAACAAAGCTCACTCTGTGGGCTCTTTCTGAGCAACTTAAGCATGGTGAATTCTATGTGGATGGAATGGAAAAGCAGTTTGATTATGTGAGAAACGGACTGAGGCTCAAGGGAAGGATAGACAGAGTAGACGTGGCAAGGGATGCTGATCATGTTTACGTGAAAATAATAGACTATAAGTCCGGTAAGACCTCGTTTGATCTTACAAAGGTCTACAATGGTCTGCAGCTTCAGCTGGTTACCTATATGAGCTATGCCATGACAGATTACCGGAACAGGAATCAGAACAAGGAGATAATTCCTGCAGCAATGCTTTACTACAGGATACAGGATCCGGTGCTTGAGTACGAGGCTGAAAGGACCAGGGAGAATGCGGAAAGGGAGCTTCTTAAGGAACTTAAGGTAGACGGCCTTGTGAATTCGGAGCTCCAGATCGTAAAAAAGCTGGACAGGGATATAGTAAAGGATTCTGAGGTGCTCCCGGTTACCTTAAAGGGCGGTACCGTAGACCTCAGTAAAAAATATGTCGCTTCCACAAAGCAGTTTGAAGCTCTGGAAAAGTATGTTGACAAGCTCATGCAGCGCTTTGCGGGAGAGATAAAATGCGGAAGGATCTCAGTGGATCCTATGGATTTCGGTAAGGACAGCACTGTATGTGACTACTGTCCTTATCACAGTGTATGTAAATTTGACAGACGTATCGAGGGATACAGATACAGGAAACAGATTATGATGAAACCTGAAGAAATTTGGAAAGAAATAATGCCGGAGGAGTCTCAGGATGAAATGGACGGATGATCAGCAGAGGGTAATAGATCATAAAGAAGGAAATCTTCTGGTGGCAGCAGCGGCGGGCTCCGGTAAGACAGCGGTTCTTGTTGAGCATGTGATCTCAAGGATAATGGATAAGGAGGATCCTCTGTCTCTTGACCAGATGGTCATTATGACCTTTACGGATGCGGCGGCCCAGGAGATGAGGGAAAGAATAAAGTCTGCCATAGACAAAAAACTTTCGGAGAATCCGTATGATGCAGGGCTTATAAGAGAGGCCGGAAATATTCAGAATGCCAATATCTCCACCATTGACTCCTTCTGCAAGAGGTTCATAACGGAAAACTATGCGGCCATAGATCTGGATCCCGGTTTCAGAATGGGTGACAGCGGAGAGCTGAAGCTGTTAAAAAGTGATGTGATCTCAGACCTTCTGGAGGAGCATTATGCTGTACAGGAGGATGAGGATTTTTTGAATTTTGTGGATGCCTTTTCGGGAGGGAAGGGGGATTCTGGAATTGAGGAGCTTATTCTCAGACTTCACGATTATGCCGAAGCGAGTCCCTGGCCCATGGAATATCTTGACAGATGTATAGACCGGAAGGACGGCGGCCGTAACTGGAAAAGATTTTATCTTAACCAGCTTAGAGCCAGGATAAGGGATGATGCCGAGAATATGGAATATGCATTATCCGTCTGTGAGGATCCCGACGGCCCGGAAGTTTATATAGACGAGTTCACCGCAAATCTAAATGCCATAGATGCTGTTTCGGAAGCTGATGATATAGAGAGCTTTGCGGCAGCAGTAAAGGCGGCAAAGGACAGCTTCGGAAGACTTAAGCCCTCAAAGGCAGAGCTTAAGGATAAGGCTAAGGATATAAGAGATGCGGTAAAAAAGGATCTTAAAACAATAGCCGAAAGTATAGTTATACCGGATAAAGAAACAGAGGAAAGGATGGAGGCCGGTATAGAGTCCGGCATAAAAGTTCTTGTGAATCTGACCAGGGAGTTCATCGGAAGATTTCAGGACCAGAAGGCAAAACGGCATATGCTGGATTTCGGGGATCTGGAGCATAAAGCCCTGGAGATCCTTTATACAGTGGATGAAAACGGGAAGAGATGCTTTTCACAGATTGCGGATGATTATGCCAAAAGATACCGTGAGATACTGGTGGATGAATATCAGGATTCAAACTATGTACAGGAGGAGCTGATAGCTGCCCTTTCTTCCGAACGTTTCGGGAGACCTGATGTTTTTCAGGTGGGAGATGTCAAGCAGTCCATTTACAGCTTCAGACAGGCAAGACCGGATCTGTTTCTTGAGAAGTATAATGACGTGAATTATCCGACCATAGAGTTGAGCAGGAATTTTCGAAGCAGAAATGAAGTCATAAGTGCTGCAAACGATGTGTTCAGTCGTGTCATGATCTCAGCTGTGGGAGGAATAGACTACACCGGGAAGGCGGCTCTTCATTATGGTTTTCCGGATGCGGAATACAGAGATGAACTTAAGCCTGAATATCTGACTGAGCTGCTTATCATGGAAAACAATAAGGAACTTTCCAGGGATCTCTTTGAAGGAGAGGAGCTTTTAAAGGAAGAAGCGGAAGCCCGTCTTATAGCCCACCGGATACATGAACTTCATGACAGGCAGGAAAAGATTCCATACAGAGACATTGTCATACTGACACGTTCCCCGGGATCCTGGGCAGATACCATAGTTGATGTACTGAATGAAGAAGGGATACCTGCATACTGTACAAGCAATGAGGGATATTTCAATACTGTAGAGGTTGAGACGGTATTGAGCCTCCTGAATGTCATAGACAATCCTGAGCAGGATATACCCCTTGCAGCCATCATGCATTCCGACATCTATAAGTTTACAGATGAAGAGATGGCTGAGATCGTTAATGCAAGAGGTACTCTGAGACCGATAATTGAAGAGGAAGGTGATGGGGATTATGACTCTGATGAGGTATCCTGTGCAAGCATTTCCGGAGATTATGAAGATACCGGGGAGACGGCTCCGGAAACTTACGGAATATACAGCATATTTGATGAAGAGAAGGCGGGAAGCGGTGAGCCTCTAAGGGATGAGCTTGCTGATAAACTTCTTGGTTTTTACAGAGACATAGAGAAATTCAGGCAGATGTCCCATTACCTGTCCATTCATGAGCTTCTTTACAGAATCTATGATGAGACGGGCTACTATAACTATGTAACTGCCATGCCGGCAGGAAGCAGAAGAAAAGCTAATCTTGATGCCCTGGTGGATATGGCGCTGTCCTTTGAGAAGACTTCCTATAAAGGCCTTTTTGACTATATAAGGTATATCGAGAAGCTGAAGAAGTATGATGATGATCAGGGGGAGGCCTCTGTTTATTCCGATCAGGACGACCTTGTGAGAGTCATGTCCATACATAAGTCCAAGGGTCTTCAGTTTCCGGTGGTGTTCCTGTCGGGTATGGGGCGTAAGTTCAATAAGCAGGATCTCAATTCGAAGATGCTTATAGACTCCGAATACGGTATAGGATGCAACTACATTGATCTTGAGAATAAGGTTAAGATTCCGTCTCTCAAAAGAGCTGCAATTAAGGAAAAGCTTGAAACAGATCAGCTTGGGGAGGAACTTAGGGTTCTTTATGTAGGTATGACGAGAGCTGTTCATAAGCTGATACTTACGGCTGCTGTAAGTGATGCGGAAAAGCTTCTGGAAAAGTACAGCGATGGGGAAACCGGGTTAAGCAGTACTGCGGTCAGAAATGCTTCATGCTATCTTGACTGGATAGTTATGGCTGAAGGAAGGATGAAGCTTGAAGACAGCGGCAACAGAAACATTGATAAACCCATAACTGTAAAGGTCTGCACCCTGGCTGACATAAAGAAGGGCGAGACTTGCAGGAATGAAAGTCTTAAGGAGCAGCATGAGGCTCTGATCCGGCAGATCATGGATGCTAAAACCGATGAAGAATCCTATCAGAGAGAGCTTCACAAATTCTCGTTCAGATATGCATATCAGGATGCGGTAGGGCTTTATCCGAAACATTCTGTTTCCGAGCTTAAGGAAGCGGAGATTGAAAAGTACGAAGAGGCAAGAGAGCTGAAGGGAGCGGAACCCTGGATGATTTCGGCAGATCATTCCGATACAGAAGGATTTTCTGCCGGGGCTTCTGCATCCTTGCAGTCATCAGGAGGCAAAGACAGGGCAGGCGGAGCAGTGATTGGTGATGCCTACCACCATGCCTTTCAGAAATATGACTATGAAGATGAACCCGGGAGATTTATGCAGCAGCTTAAGGAGAAGATGCCGGAGGCGGAATATAAGCTTTTGAAGGAGGATCGTTTCAGGACTTTTCTTGACAGTGATCTGGCTGCACGTTTCAGGAAGGCTCAAAAAAACGGAATGCTTTTCCGGGAGAAACATTTTATGCTTAATCTTCCCCATAACGAATTGTTCGGTACGGGAGAAGTGACAGAGCACATTCTGCTTCAGGGAATCATAGATGCGTTTTTTATAGAGGATGATGAGATAGTTCTTGTTGACTATAAGACGGATCGTGTTAAAACAGCAGATATTCTTATAGGAAGATATAAGAAACAGCTGGAGCTTTATGAAAAGGCCCTGGAATCCATCACCGGGAAAAAAGTGAAGGAGAAACTTATATATTCAGTCACTCTGGGGGAAAGCATTCCGGTGTGAACCATGGATCTGATGATACAGTAAAGGCCGGTGAAGTATTCTGTGCCGGCAGATAAAAACCACGCCTTCGAGCCTTGGGCCCGTTGGCGTGGTTTCCTTCATAATATTAAAAAACTGATTCCCCCGGTACTTTTTCTCCCTTTGAAGACGCGTTCCATTTCAGGGGATCCGGTTCTTATTTGTTATCATGCCTCCGGCTCAGCCTCATCGTTCTTTGCGATGATGATCTCCTGTGCATAGGGAAGTGACTCGATCCATTCACAGAAGGTATGCCACTCCTGAAGCTTATGATTTTTTCTTGCAAAATAGATATTAATGAGAGTTTCGTAATTAAGAGTTACAGTTCTCATCTGATTGTAGGACTCGGGGATCATCTGAATGAGATCGTACCAGTCATCCTTGTTCTTTCCTTCCTCCATATAACGAAGACGGATTTTCTCAATCTCTGCAATGTAATCCTTCATTATTTTCTCGGCATCCGGTGTAAGGTGATCATGAGAAAAGTCATCATATTCGATAGGCTTGCTGTGGATCTTGTGCATGGTTGAAGTTGAGTTTGCAACTGTGGCAACCTTGTAGGTATCGTATTCTTTCCACCAGTAGATAGGAGCAGTGATATCACAGCATACCATGATCATACGAACATACTTGCGATGATCGGAACCTGCAACACGGAGACGTTTTGCAAGGGAAAGATCATTAGGACCAAGGATATAATTTCCGTTCTCATCATAAGAACTGTCTGAACGGGCCCATGAGTTAAGCGGGTTACGTGCGCCTCTCATGGCGTTTTCAAGATTCATAACTGAAGTTCTCTCGATTTTTAGCATAATTACCTCTTTCTCTATTTATCAAACACCCGTGCCGAAATCGGCACCGGCAAAAGTATGATTTCATGGCATTGATCCGGTTATACTCCGGCAATGCTACGAACTATTGTATCAGATTTGTCAAGGCAGAAAAAGTGACAAAAAGAATGGTTAAAATTTTATCAATCAAGAGGCTCATTTTGTTGTATGGACAATGAGGAAGTGATATAATGTTAAACAATGTTAAAAAAATAACGATTGGCGTTTATGCTATTAGATATTGCCAACCGGACACTAAAGTATAAAAAGGAGATTGTGTTATGGCAAGATTTTGTTTACCAAGAGATGTTTATCATGGCAAGGGCTCACTTGCAGAGCTTAAGAACTTTAAGGGCAAGAGAGCTATGATCTGTGTAGGCGGCGGTTCCATGAAGAAGTTCGGCTTCCTTCAGAAGGCAGAGGATTATCTCAAAGAAGCAGGATTTGAGGTTCAGATCTTTGAGGGAATCGAGTCAGACCCTTCTGTTGAAACTGTTATGAAGGGCGCAGAGGCTATGGCCGAGTTCAAGCCTGACTGGATCGTTGCCATCGGCGGAGGTTCACCCATCGATGCAGCAAAGGCAATGTGGATCAAGTATGAGTATCCAGACTGTACATTTGAAGATATGTGCAAGGTATTCGGCATTCCTGAGCTTCGCCGTAAGGCACATTTCTGTGCGGTATCTTCAACTTCAGGTACAGCAACAGAGGTAACAGCATTCTCAATCATTACAAACTACGCAAACGGTGTTAAGTATCCTATCGCTGATTTTGAGATCACACCTGATGTTGCTATCGTAGACCCTGAGCTTGCAGAGACCATGCCAAAGAAGCTGGTTGCACATACAGGTATGGATGCAATGACACATGCTGTTGAGGCTTATGTTTCTACAGCTAACTGTGACTTCACAGATCCTCTTGCTATTCATGCTATTGAGATGATTCAGGAGAATCTCGTTAAGTCATACAATGATGATATGACAGCACGTGATGCCATGCACAATGCCCAGTGTCTTGCAGGTATGGCATTCTCCAATGCACTTCTCGGCATAGTACATTCCATGGCTCACAAGACAGGAGCAGCTTTCGCGGATTATGGCGCACATATCATCCACGGTGCAGCCAATGCCATGTACCTTCCAAAGGTCATCGCATTTAATGCAAAGGATGAGACAGCAAAGAAGAGATATGGTGTTATCGCAGATTACATGCATCTCGGCGGTTCCAATGATGATGAGAAGGTAGATCTGCTCATCAAGTACCTTCGCAAGATGAATGATGATATGAATATTCCTCACTGCATCAAGAATTATGGCAAGGATTCATTCCCAACAGAGCAGGGCTTCGTTCCTGAGGAGGTATTCCTTGAGAGACTTCCGAAGATCGCAGAGCTTGCTATCGGTGATGCATGTACAGGCTCCAACCCTCGTCAGCCGTCACAGGAGGAGATGGAGAAGCTCCTTAAGTGCTGCTACTATGATACAGAGGTTGATTTCTGATAGTGATCAGACAGTTTTTTTGACATTGAACTCCTAATAAAGCAATATAAAAGCCCCTTTCCGTTCCGGTGATGTGGAATGGAAAGGGGCATTGTTTTGTTAGTGATATGATCAGACAAGAACGGGAAGGAAGATTTCCGCCAGACCAAGGAAAATGAAAAAACCCAAAACATCCGTTGCGGTTGTTACAAATATACTTGAAGCAAGGGCGGGATCGGCGTGCATCTTGTCAAGAATCAACGGCACAAGGAAACCGAAAATACCGGAAACCATGAGATTGCCTATCATGGCGAGGAAAATGATGACTCCGAGAAAAGCATTGCCATAAACCAGGGAAACAATGATTCCTGTTACAAGTCCGGTGGCTGCTCCGTCAACTACTCCCAGCAGAATCTCTTTTACAAAGGACTTCCAGTTTTCCTTGAAATCCACATCGCCGTTTGAAAGTTCACGGACCATGATGGACATGGTTTGGGTGCCGGCATTGCCTCCCATACCGGAAACGATGGTCATGGTGGCAGAAAGGGCAACTACCTGGGCTATGGTGGATTCGAAAATCTTTACAGTAAATGAAGCGAGAAAAGCCGTGAGAAGATTTACCAGAAGCCAGGGGAGACGCATGCGGGCAGACTCCCAGAGAGTGGTATCAAGACCTTCTTCAGCTGATGTTCCTCCCAAATGAGCGATATCCTCATCGTGCTCTTCGTTGATGACATCGATGATATCATCGACGGTAATGATTCCCAGTATGGAACCTTTACTTGAAACAACCGGAATGGCCTGAAGGTCGTACTTTGATACTACCTGTGCTACCTCCTCCTGATCCACTTCCGGTTCTACGGAAACCACCTGATCATCCATGATGTCCAGGAGCTTTGTATTACGGGGGGAACTCAGAAGATCACGGAGATCCACTGTGCCCACCAGCTTTTTCAGGCGGTCTTCATCGGTTACATAAATGGTTTCGATAACTTCGGTTTTCGGACCGATATCACGAATGGTATCAAGAGCCTCTGCACAGGTTCTGTCTTCACGAAGTGCGATGTACTCTGTTGTCATGATACCGCCGGCACTGTCATCCGGATACTGCAAAAGAGTATGAATGATCTTACGGTCTCCGGATTTCATGCGATTTAGAAGCCGTTTCCGTCTCGCTATCTCCATCTCTCCGAGAATATCTACGATATCATCCTTTGACATGTCCTCGAACATTTCAAGAAGGGTGTCATCGGAAAGGTGATCACCGATACGCTGACGGGTTTCGTCATCAGCTTCTTCCATGATTTCGGTCAGCTGTTCTGTATTGAGGAATTCAGGCAGCTTTTCGATATCCTCATCATCAAGGTCGTCGATCTCTTCAACGAAGTCTGCAGTCTGCATGTCTTCGTAGTAGTCGCTGATGTCTTTTTTATTACCTTCATCAATGAGGTCTTCAAGTTCGTCTTCTTCCTCATCCTCATCTTCGTCGGTTTTTGAATCATCGAAATCATCGGAATCCGTATGAATCAGATTTCTTTCGTCATTATCCTTTTTGTTTTCATCGGGGATTGATTCAAAAAGATCTGTAAGGTTTGGCCTGGACTCTTCAGGAATCTCGGGCTCCTCATCCTCATCTTTTTCATCCTGTGACTCATTCCGGCGTTTATTCTGCCTTGAGACTGAAGGAGAGTTGTCGTTATTCGTCAGATTATCAGCTTTTTTTGTTTCGCTGCTGTCTGATTCTACAGTTGAAACGATGTCTTCGTTTGAAACAGGTTTTCCCGCTTCTGTTGTTTCCTGATTTAAAACAAGAATATCATCCTGCTTCTTCAGTTCATCCATGGCGCACCTCCTGCTGTGATTTATTCTGGCGTTATAGCGCGAAACTTTATTCTAAAGCTGAAAAATGTAAATCGCAACTATTTTTAACATATATATTGTAGAAACATTATCATTGATTGCCAACTGTTTTTTATAAAAACCGGGATGATTTTGCAAAATTTAACCCGGAGCTTATGCACAGTGTATACATAATTTTTTTGTTATATTTGTCTACATAAGCATGGGATTGTTAAAAATTTATTGTTCTTGCAGTGCAAAATGTTTATAATTGTAGCTGATTGCAATTCGGATTTAGGAATAGAGTCTTGGTGTCCATAGATCCTTGCAAATTTCGATGAATATCATGGAGGAGATCATGTACGAAATCACTAAAGTAGAGCACTTAGTTGATAAGGATTGGCTCATGGTTGTTAAAGCACCTTTTGTTGCCAAGAAATGCGAACCCGGTCAGTTTTTGATTGTAAAGCTCGGTGAGCTTGGAGAGAGAATTCCTCTTACTATCGCTGACTATGATAGAGAAGAAGAGACCATCACCATCGTTTTTCAGGTTGTCGGAGCTTCTACAGAGAAGATGAGCAAGCTGAAGGCGGGAGATTGTTTTACAGATGTTGTGGGACCTCTCGGAAAGCCTTCAGAGATGATAGATACACCGATAGATGAGCTCAAGAAGCAGTCCATCATTTTTATAGCCGGCGGTGTAGGAGCAGCTCCTGTTTATCCTCAGGTTAAGTGGCTCCACAGCCATGGTATCGAGGCAGATGTTATTCTCGGTGCGAGAAGCAAGGATCTTCTCATTATGGAAGATGATCTTCGCAAGGTTGCTGCCAATGTTTATGTATGTACTGATGACGGCTCCTATGGAGATAAGGGCGTCGTTACAGATATCCTTAAGAAGCTTGTTAATGAACAGGGCAAGAAGTATACCCAGTGTATAGCTATCGGACCGGTTATCATGATGAAGTTTGCCTGCCTTACAACAAAGGATCTCGGTATTCCTACTATCGTTTCCATGAACCCGATCATGATCGACGGAACAGGCATGTGCGGAGCATGCAGACTTGTTGTTGGCGATCAGGTTAAGTTTGCCTGTGTTGACGGACCTGAGTTTGACGGACACCTTGTGGACTTTGACCTTGCTATGAAGCGTCAGAGACAGTATAAGGACGAAGAAGGCAGAGCGATGCTGGCACTTCAGGAGGGTGCTACACACTCCGGCGGATGCGAAGCAGATAAATGATCGGGGAGGCACAAGATGAATAATTCTATGACAAGAGTTCCTGTACGTGAGCAGGATGCTAAGGTAAGAGCTACAAACTTTGATGAAGTTTGTCTTGGATACAATGATGAGGAAGCAGTACTTGAGGCTGAAAGATGTCTTAACTGCAAGAATCCTCTTTGCATGAAGGGATGCCCTGTTTCTATTCACATTCCTGATTTCATCACAAAGATCAAGGAGAAGGATATCGCGGGTGCTGCCGATGTTATCGCACTCTCATCTGCACTTCCGGCTGTCTGCGGACGTGTTTGTCCTCAGGAGACACAGTGTGAGGGCAAGTGTGTAAGAGGCATAAAGGGAGAGGCAGTTTCCATCGGTAAGCTTGAGAGATATGTTGCTGACTGGGCAAGAGAGCATGATTATGTTGCTGCAAAGCCGGGAGAGCCAAACGGAAAGAAGGTTGCTGTTATCGGATCAGGTCCTTCAGGTCTTACATGTGCAGGGGATCTTGCAAAGCTCGGATACGATGTGACTATTTTTGAGGCATTCCATCAGCCGGGCGGCGTTCTGGTTTACGGTATTCCTGAGTTCCGTCTCCCTAAGGACAGAGTAGTACGTCCGGAGATTGAAAATGTAAAGAAGCTGGGAGTTAAGATTGATACCAATGTTATCGTTGGACGTTCTCTTACTATAGATGATCTTCTTAATGAGGAAGGTTTTGATGCTGTATTCATCGGATCAGGTGCTGGACTTCCTAAGTTCATGAACATTCCGGGTGAGTCTGCTAATGGCGTATATTCTGCAAACGAATTCCTTACAAGAAACAATCTTATGAAGGCATTCCGCGAGGACGCAGATACACCTATCAAGGTAGGAAAGAAGGTAGTTGTAGTAGGCGGCGGTAACGTTGCAATGGATGCTGCAAGAACAGCTCTTCGTCTTGGCGCAGAGGTACATGTTGTGTACAGACGTTCCGAGGAAGAGCTTCCTGCAAGAGTAGAGGAAGTGCATCATGCCAAGGAAGAAGGCATTATCTTTGACCTTCTTCAGAATCCGGTTGAGATTTATGTCGATGAGAATGACTGGGTTAAGGGCATGAAGATCCAGAGAATGAAGCTTGGTGAGCCTGATGCTTCAGGAAGAAGAAGACCTGAGGAAATCCCGGGAGATGTATATGATCTTGACTGTGATATGGTTATTATGTCCCTCGGAACTTCACCTAACCCTCTAATCAAGCAGACCACTGAGGGACTTGATACAAACAAGCATGGATGTATCATAGCCAAGGAAGAGAACGGACAGACATCAAAGACTGCGGTATTTGCAGGTGGTGATGCTGTAACCGGTGCAGCTACAGTTATTCTTGCTATGGGTGCAGGTAAGGCTGCTGCAAAGGGAATCGATGATTTTCTTAACGGAAAAGCCTGAATGATTTAGAGACCGGTCTATGTACCGGAATATGGATGAGACTATAGTGTCAAACCGAATATTAAGGAACTGTCGCTTGGGCGGCAGTTCTTTTTTTGCGATAAGGCCGTTTAGAAATATTCAATATGATACAGGTTCTTAAGATTTGCCGGAAAAATCGGATAAATAATTTCAATTTATAGAGGCTTACCGGTTATTTTTTACGTAAATATGACGAAGTACAACATGCAGGGGCTTTGAAGACAAGGAAAGGATCTTTTTCAGCCATAAAAGATTGTACTATCGATGCTCCGGAATCTTGCAAAGGCGTGCAGATATTTATTTTGATGAGAGGAATCTGAGATGGACAAAAAGGCAACAAATCTGGGAATCAATTCACTGAAGTTCACGATAGTTTTTATGCTTCTTGCCACTGCACTGTTGACTGCTTTGGGCGTTGCTGCATTTTCTATGTACGGCACTATCAAGAACAACAACGAACAGGTAAAAGCTTATCGTAACAGACTTGAATCTGATGTTATGGAAAAGCTCAGACAGGAGACAGAAATAGCAGTCTCCATGATTGATAAAATTCACAATGAGCAGCTTGAAGGAAAGTATACGGAAGCAGAGGCTCAGAAACATGCTGCGGATATCGTGCGCGATCTGAGATATGATGATGGAAGCGGATACTTCTGGATTGACACATACGAAGGAATAAATGTTGTTCTTCTCGGAAGGGATACGGAAGGACAGTCAAGATGGGAATCGGTTGACCCTTCAGGTACGTATTTCATACAGGAGATGATAAAAAACGGACAGAAGCAGGGCGGAGGTTTTACAGACCTTATGTTTGCAAAGCCTAATGAAACAGAGCCGCTTCCAAAGAAGAATTATACCCTTGCCTATGAACCCTATAAGTGGGTTATAGGAACCGGAGTCTGGATCGATAATCTTGACGAAGCAGAAGCGACCTACCTTAAAAGAGCGTCAGAAGCCATAAGCACAACAATCAGAGATCTTGTGATATTTATCATAATCTGGTTTGTTGTACTGGTTGTTGTATCAACTCTTATGGGAGCATGGATTATCGGACCTATCAGTAAGGTTACAGCAGCTGCAGAGCGGATAGCCGCAGGCGATTTCGATGTGAAACTTGATGTTAAATCAAAGAATGAGGTTGGAGTACTTGCTGATTCCTTCAAGGACACCATATCTAAGATGCAGAACTATCAGGGTTATATCGATGAGATATCAGACGCATTGTCTGAGGTTTCAAACGGTAATTTGAATGTCCGGCTTCAGAGGCAATATGTAGGGCAGTTTGCAAAACTCAAGACAAATATGGAACAGCTCCTGTCCAATCTCAATGCTACACTTGGCGGAATCAATGAGGCTGCGGACAATGTAAGCAGAGGCGCTGAGCAGGTATCCTCAGGAGCTCAGGCACTGGCACAGGGCGCAACTGAGCAGGCATCATCCATTGAAGAGCTTTCTGCCAATATGAATGATATTTCTTCCAAGGTAGATGATACAGCCAATATGTCTAAGCAGGCTCTTTCACTTTCCAACAAGGTTGGTGAAGATATGATCACCAGCAATGGAAAGATGCATGAGATGTCAAGAGCGATGGAGGAAATCGTTGAGAGATCCAACGAGATATCCAAGATCATCAAGACCATTGATGATATCGCATTCCAGACCAACATACTTTCTCTCAACGCTGCTATCGAGGCTGCAAGAGCAGGCCAGGCAGGTAAGGGCTTTGCCGTAGTAGCAGACGAGGTTGGTAATCTGGCTAAGAAGTCACAGGAAGCTGCACAGAATACGGCGCTTCTAATTGAACAGACTATTGAAGCCGTACAGAAGGGCGGAGAGATTTCCGCAGAAACTGCAGAGGCCCTTGAGTCTGTATCAAACGGAGCAAAGCAGATTACAAGTCTTGTAGAGGAGATATCTACTGCTTCCGCAGATCAGGCTAACGGAATCAAGCAGGTAACAGAAGGTATCGATCAGATTTCATCTGTAGTACAGACCAATGCTGCAACTGCACAGCAGAGTGCTGCGGCAAGTGAAGAGATGACACGAATGGCTAAGAGCCTAAGCGGAGAAGTCGGCAAGTTTAATCTTAGATGATTTAAGTATCAGGTACCTAAGAGCAAGGAAAATTGTATTATGAGCTTTAACTTCCATCATATCAGGTGATATGGGATGGAGACATGAGATGTAAATCACTTCGGAAAAGGTGATTCCTGTTCCGAAGTGATTTTATTATAAAAAAATTCAAAAAAGTGTTTGACAATCATTTTTTGAATTGCTATAGTGTACAAGCTGTCAGCGAGAGCTAAACAAAAAGCTTCTCTGAAACAGCTCAGAACCTTGAAAATCAAAGATCGATTAATACACAGACCCTGAAGATTCTAAGAATTAGATTTTCAGAAACGACAAAAGTCGTAGCGAATTTATTCGCAGTAAAGAATAACGGACAGAACAAAAGCCAAGCTTAAGTTTTGAACGGGAAGAACTTAAAGAGCTGTAAGCTCTTAACATGAAATCGGAGAAAATGCCATTTAGATGCGCTTCGCGCAGGCATTTTCGTTTGATTTCGGCTAAAGCCGAAACCAGCCTCGCCGGCTGGGCGGCATCCGAATTTCCT
>NZ_JNKO01000003.1 GCF_000702885.1 Oribacterium sp. P6A1
TATCCCCCTCTGTAAGGCAGGTTACCCACGCGTTACTCACCCGTCCGCCACTCGCTCGAGAATCAATAGGTTTCATCTCTCGCTCGTTCGACTTGCATGTGTTAGGCACGCCGCCAGCGTTCATCCTGAGCCAGGATCGAACTCTCATCTTAAAATGTTAAGAGATTTCTCTCTTTAAGTTCTTCCCGTTCAAAACTTAAGCTTGGCTTTTGTTCTGTCCGTTATTCTTTACTGCGAATAAATTCGCTTACGATTTGCATCGTTTCTGAAAATCTAATTCTTAGAATCTTCAGGGTCTGTGTATTAATCGATCTTTGATTTTCAAGGTTCTTATGGGATGTTATCCCAAACGCAGAGGGTGGGGTTCGAACCCACGTGCCCTTGCGGACAAACGGTTTTCAAGACCGCCTCGTTATGACCACTTCGATACCTCTGCATGATATTAAATATCTTTGCAAAACTTATTCAATTAAGTTTTCTGTCGCTTTTGGCGACTTGCTTACTATATACTATCCTTTTCTTATCGTCAAGAGGTTTTTAAAAAAAGATATTTAGTAAATCTCAACATGGTTTTTCTTGCACTCTGCTACTGCTGCACAAAAAGCATTAAAAAAAGCGACTATTGTATGCATGACTCTACTTCCTTTCTTCTGTAATTGCCTGTACAGTTATGACATTTTTTAGAAAAAAGTCAAGGTTAAGGCAGCTTAAGATAAGGCAGGTGATGCATAGGCAGGTCGCTTTAAGATTTAAAACTATTCAATTTTATCGGATCAGATTTCTGCTTATCCGGTAATCTTTCAACAGTTAATGTATACATCTTTGTTTTTACATTAAAGATGATCATCGAGCAGAAAGTTTGGCATAATAAATTATGCTAATTGACGATTTTATATGAAAAGCTTATTTTGAAAGATAAGTTTCCGCTATTTTTACATCTTCAGGTGTTGTTATCTTTATATTTTCATATGTTCCGGCAACAACCTTTACTCTGGCTCCGGTGAAGGTCTCAACTACCATGGCGTCATCTGTTACCGGTATCATGAGGCGTCCTTCCTTCTCTTTTTTTATAAGTTTCGAATATGCACTGTATATGAGTGAAAAGTCGAAGCTTTGAGGAGTTTCCATAAGCCATACAGAGCTTCTTTCAGGTGTTGATTTTACAAAATGTTCTTCATCAATGATCTTGATGGTATCCTTAACCGGCATACCTATAACTGCAGCATGATACTTTGCTGCATAGTGCAGAGAATCATCGATTATTGCATGGGTAAGCATGGGGCGGGCACAATCATGAATCAGCACGATCGGATTTGTTTCATCTGAGACGGTTAAATCTGATGTAAAGTCCGTTTCAGGAAGGTGTTCTATCTTTCTGATCTCATTTAACCCGTTATATACAGAATTGTATCGTTCTTTTCCTCCCGGAATGATGGCAGCCAGTTTCTGTAAAGGATATCTTTTTTCAGAGTCGCATGTGCAGTAGATGTCAGATGTTCCGTTTTTTTCGATTCCTGTCAATGTTTCCATATAGGGGATATCTTCTTCCGCTGTTGTGATGATGATACCGTCAATTGCAGAATGTGAATCGAACTGTTCCGCGCTCCAGGTATAGAGAGGTTTTCCAAGAATCTCCATAAATTGTTTCTTCTGCTTGCTGTGCATACGTCTTCCGCTGCCGGCTGCAAGAACTATGGCATATACTTTTCTTCCTTCGTACATAAAATACCTCCGGATAATTTTTTTACGACGTGAGTGTCATGATTTGACATTGAATCCTTCAGCGGGTTGCGCTCTCACTTATGTCATTATACAACAAAATCATTAAATATTCAGATGAGATATTTGAATATAATATTATCAGCCTAATCGCAAAATAAAAAACGGCATCTGCAGATTGCAGAAACCGTTTCGGATAATAGATTCTATTATACATGATAATGGATTATATGAAACATATAACAAAATGATGGTGATTTATCGCTCGCCTAATTTCAGGTTCGGACAGGCGTTCAGTTCAAGACCGTCTCTCAGTCCTTTCAGATATTCGTAGTATCCGGCGCATCCTATCATGGCAGCATTATCAGTGCAAAGCACAGGACTTGGGCGATAGAATCTGATTCCGTTTTCCTTACATTCCGATTCAAGTCTTGATCTGATATGTGAGTTTGATGCGACACCACCTGCGATGGCAAGCTTCTTAATGCCGCGTTCTTTGCATAAATTGATGGCTCTCGACACCAGAGAATCCGTTACTGCCTCCTGGAAAGAAGCACAGAGATCCGGAATATTGATTTCAGTACCGGTCATTTTCGCTTTATTGATGTGATTCAGTACCGCAGATTTGATTCCCGAAAAGGAAAAGTCATATGGATTTCCTGCGACTACACCTCTCGGAAATTCGATGGCATGGGGATCACCGGTTCTGGCAGCATTGTCCACCTTGGGCCCTCCCGGGTAACCGAGGCCCACTGCTCTTGCAACCTTGTCAAATGCCTCTCCCGCAGCATCGTCACGGGAACGGCCGACGATCTCGTATTTTCCGTAATCTTCCACCATTACAAGATGAGTGTGTCCTCCAGAAACGATAAGACATGCGAATGGCGGTTCCAGGTCTTTGTTCTCAATGTAGTTTGCACTGATATGTCCTTCGATATGATGTACACCGATGAGAGGCTTGTTAAGAGCAAAGCTGAGTGCCTTGGCTTCAGCCACTCCCACAAGGAGTGCACCAACAAGACCGGGACCGTAGGTGACTGCAATGGCGTCAATATCGTCAAATGTACAGTCAGCTTCCTTAAGAGCCAGTGATACAACATCGTCTATTTTTTCCAAATGCTTACGTGAAGCGATCTCAGGAACAACTCCGCCATACTCTGTGTGAATGGCTATCTGTGATGAAATGATGTTTGAACGTACCTCGCGGCCGTTTCGGATGACCGCAGCGGCTGTTTCATCACAGCTGGATTCAATTCCCAAAATATTGATATCATTCATGTATTTTTACCTCCATGAGACACCATTGTTTTCCGGTTATCAGAGCCCAATCCTGCCTCATTAATCAAGACTGAAAGTCTATGTTCGACCTTATCACCCCGGATTCACAGATGTCAGAACGGAAAAAATTTCATCAGTCTTTATCTTCATCATCAAAGGTAAGGTCCTTTGTCCAGCCGTCCCTGGCAAATTTTACGGGATGTATTTTCCAGATATCGTCCTTGTAAATATCAGGACGCATCTCGCTTGGGGAATAGTGTGTGAACCACATCTCCCTTGGTTTTGCTGCAGCACCGATTTCCGCAGCTTCGTACATCATCATATGCCTGTTCTTTTTTGCATTGTCAAGCTTGTCTCTTTCACCGTACATACCTTCGCAGATGAAAAGATCCACATCC
Organism: Oribacterium sp. P6A1; assembly: GCF_000702885.1. Taxonomy (GTDB): domain Bacteria; phylum Bacillota; class Clostridia; order Lachnospirales; family Lachnospiraceae; genus Oribacterium. Next base: position 3,396 of record NZ_JNKO01000003.1, read on the forward strand.
TTTGCCATTTCGGTAATGGCAGGAGTAGGACGGGTGTCTGTACAGTAGGTCACACTGAGACCTCTTCTTGCCTCACCCATGACCATATCAGGTGTATATATGACTCCGTCATCAAGAGTCACTGTCTCTCCATGCTGAAGTCTGTTCCAGTACCGTATGGGAATGTTCTGCTCCTGTGCTCTTGCGGCGTCGAATTTGCCAAGTCTCCTGATGCTTACACGATAGCCGTAGCAGGTAACCTTGTGGTTCACCTTAAAAGCATCTATGACAAATGGTCCGAAGCTGAGCTGCTGCACAGGCTCCTCAAGTTCATGATAAATGACCTCGAAGGGAAGTTCCGGTGCAACTATACGAAGTCCGTCCGCTACTCTTCTGAGACCCTTTGGGCCAATGATATGAATAGGCTCTGTACGCTCTGCATTTCCGATGGATAGCAGCATTCCCGGAAGTCCGGAGATATGGTCCGCATGAAAATGTGTGAAGCATATTATATCTATGGGCTTTGGTGACCAGCCCTTTTCTTTCATGGCGATCTGTGTGCCTTCTCCGCAGTCTATGAGCATATTGCTGCCGCTGCAGCGGAGCATAAGGCTGGTAAGCCATCTGTTTGGAAGGGGCATCATGCCGCCGGTTCCAAGTAAACAAAGATCTAGCATATATAATTATCCTTTATAAATTGATAACAAAAGCATCATAAACTGTTGCTGCTTTTGTTTCGATTAAAAGCCGGAGATGGAACACATGAAGTCACATCACAGTTTCAGTACCATTATAACGGCATCATCAACAGGATCCCGATAGTATCCTTTTCTTACGTAAGAATCCTGAAATCCCAGTTTTCTGTATAGTCCGATAGCAGCTTCATTTTTCGAGCGAACCTCGAGATAGATATTTCCGGCGTCTTTTTCTCTGGCGACGGAAATCATGTGACGAAGCAGACATTCGCCTATACCAAGTTTTCGCATATCTTCTGATACGCAAATGTCTTCCACCTCGGCTTCAGGTGCCAGGACCCGAAGAACACTGTAGCCGGCAACCCCTGAATCGGGTGCCTTATGTATTACAAAGGGATGATCATAAGACGAATTTATGGCAGATTCGAAATCCTTTGAACTCCAGGCCATCTTTCCGAAGGCGTTACGTTCAAGCATAAGAACCTCGGGAATGTCATAATCAGCCATTTCTTTTATTTCAAAATCATTTGTCATAAATATGTCCTTTTTAAATCAGATTTCCGATGGGGAGTATAAAGCCGCAGTTATAATTCACACTTACAGGGCCTGATGGTATCTTACAGATTCTCGGGAAGAGACTCGTCTTCATAACCTGCATCGGTTCCGATCTTATAATTTCTGGCAGCAAGAACATCCACGGTCTTTCCTTTTTTCAGCTTATCCGGATCGTCATGAGTGATGTCGAACTCTCTGAGTCCGGCCTCTTCTCTTTCGCGCTCAGCCTGAGGTTTTCTTATATAGCTGAGACGGAAATCCTGTCCGCTTACTGTTTCACCTTTTAAGAGCTTTTCGGCACCGATGATGGCAACGGAAGAAGCCCTCTGTAAAAGATTCTGAGGTCCGGCGAAGCTGTATGGCACAGAAAGATGTCCGGTAAGGAAGTCCTTATATACAGGAACAGCATCTCCGAGGAACAGATGTCTTCCGCCTGAGGCATTGATATGCTCCGTAAGTTCATCAACACCTATGGCCTCTTCCGAGCCTAAAAGTTTTCCGTTTACGAAGGCAGCGGTGTAAACCTGATTTCTGCGGGCGTCCATGATAGGGTGGACGAACAGACAGTCATCAGCTGCTTTTGCTTTCTGACATTCATTATCCTTTGACTTTACGTCTGTATAGTCTGAAGAACAGTAAAGTTCTGCTGTGTCAGAGACATTTCTTGCCAGTGCCTCAAGAGTGCTGACCTCAATAAGGGGGATTCCGTAGCCTAAAGCAAGACCTTTGGCAGTGGAAGCACCTATACGAAGTCCTGTAAATGAACCCGGGCCTGCGCTTACGGCGATGGCGTCAAGATCTTTGACCTCCCGTCCTGTACGCGAAAAAATCTCAGCCACCATTGGAAGCAGTGTCTGAGAATGTGTAAGCCCGATATTTGTGGAATATTCAGAAAGGACGATACCGTCGCTGAAAAGCGCGCAGGAGGCGGTATGTCCTGAGGAATCAATACCTAAAATAAGCATAGTTTTATATCCGTTTCATGAATTTACTATCCCGGCAGATTCCTGAGAATCTGCCGGTGAACTAATTGATGTGAATAACCATCAGAAATTGCAGATGATCAGTACTCGATCCTTCTGTAGTCAAAGCCCTTTTCCAGATCCTTTGTTATGCGGATCCAGTGGGCCTCCTCAGGAATGATATCCGGAATAAGCTCCGGCCATTCTATGATTGTGACTCCCTTACCATAGAAATAATCTTCATAACCGATTTCTTCCATCTCTGAAGAATCTCCGATTCTGTATACATCAAAATGATACAGAGGCAGGCGGCCCTCATATTCTTTTACAATGGTAAAGGTGGGAGAATTGACATAATCATCTATGTTCAATCCTGCGGCAAATCCCTGGGTGAAGACGGTTTTGCCCACTCCGAGATCTCCGTCGAGACAGATGATATCCCCGGGCTTTGCGGCTTCACCGAGTTTCTTTCCGAATGCGAATGTTTCATCCGCGGAATTACTTTCAAAAAGCATCAGTTTTCTTCTTTCTCAGTACGAATGTAGTGGATGATGCGGCGTCCGGTTTTCTCTTCAAACGCCTTCAGATTATCAAGGAAATCACTTTCGAACATTACATCTGTAATAAAAGCGAATTCGTCTGTTCTGCCGTTCAGAATTACAGGCTTCAGCTCTGAATCCTCAAGGAAGAACTCTTTAAGATCATCCTTTATTTCTTCGCAGGTTCCCTCAACACGAAGCAGATAAGTAAAAGCATTGGAACCCATAGGCTCGATCTCAAGCATTTTTTCAGACCAGCCGATACCCTGGAATTCATCCTGGTGGCGTACGGCTGCAATGATGTCGGAAACAACAGCACTTGCGGTTGGAAGCTTTCCTGCACCCATTCCGTAGAGCATGGTTGTTCCGAGACAGTTTCCTACTATCTTGATTCCGTTAAAAACACCGTCAACACTGAAAAGCGGATCGGACTTTGGAACCACCATAGGTACTACATAGGCAAAATACTTATCTTCCACCTGCTGTACAGAACCAAGAAGCTTGATGGTCATACCGAGTTCTTTTGCATACTCGAAATCAAGCTTTGAAATATTCCGGATACCCTCTGTATATATATCCTCATGGCGGCAGCGGTTTCCCGAAGCCATACTGAGGAGAATGGCGGTTTTTCTGGAGGTATCGAAGCCGTCAATGTCTGAGGACGGGTCGCGTTCTGCATATCCGAGGCGCTGTGCCTCCGCAAGGACCTCGTCAAAATCCGCGCCCTTCTCTCTCATATTTGTGAGTATGAAGTTTGTGGTTCCGTTCATGATACCGGTAATCTCAGTGAGATTTTCTCCGGCATAATTGTGATATATGGTGCGGATAACAGGTATACCGCCGCCAACGGAAGCTTCAAAATAAAAGTTGCAATGGTGCTCTTTTGCGATGCCTATAAGCTTTGAGCCAAAAGCGTCAACCAGAGCCTTATTGGAAGTTACAACATGCTTGCCCTTCTCAAGACAGGACTTTACGAACTCATAGGCAGGATGGATTCCGCCCATGGTCTCAACCACAAGTTTAATCTCTTCATCATTTTCGATAATGGAGAAATCATTTATAAGCTTGTCTGCGTCCTCAGGTATGGAGTCTCTTATGTCCAAAACATATTTGAGAGTTACAGGCTCACCAACCTTCTTTTGGAGCTGATCCTGATTTACCCTGAGAACCTCGGCAACACCTGAACCTATAGTGCCATAACCCATAATTGCGACTTTCATAGCTTACTTCCTTTCTGATTTTCTTATCCCGGAGTATTTTCCTGGGATAAAATCTTTACATATTGTATGTTTTGCCACTCTTCGATTTCCCGAATCATGGTATTGATGTCGGAAGTATCTTCACGAACTTCGATAGATACTGTCAGTGTTACTATTGAGTTAATGGGGATAGACTGATGAATGGTAAGGATATTGGCCCGATACTCGGATATCTTTGAACATATCTTGGAGAGATATCCAAGCTCGTCACGCATCTGTATAACCAGTGTCACAGTCTTTCCCTTTGTGCTGTCATAAAACGGAAAAATATCGTCTTTGTACTTGTAAAAGGAACTGCGGGAAAGCCCCGCTCTTTCGGTTGCTTCTGCTATAGATATACCTTTTTCCGATTCAAGAATGGTTTTTACTTCAACAACTTTTTTCAAAACTGTAGGTAATGCCTTTGTTCTTACAACAAAATAATCGGATTCGCTATTCATTCTGAAGCCTCCAGATAAGTAATATAGCGGCACTGTTTTCCCGATGGAAAATCAGCCGCTTAGAGATTCAATCAGTCGTCACCCTGTACTCTTCTGTCAGGACAGCCAAGCTGCATCCACTTAAGGTATGCTGTGATAAAACGATCTATATCACCGTCAAGAACAGCATCAGTATTGGAAGACTGCTCACCTGAACGAAGATCCTTTACCATGCGGTATGGCTGAAGAACGTAGGAACGGATCTGAGAGCCCCAGCCGTTATCCTTCACTTCTCCACGTATGCCTGCGATCTTTTCATCCTGCTCAGCCTTCTCCTTGAGATAGAGTCTGGCTTTCAGCATCTGCATGGCCTTTGCACGGTTCTGAACCTGTGAACGCTCTTCCTGACAGGCAACTACTATACCTGTTGGGATATGAATGAGACGAACTGCTGATGATGTCTTGTTGATGTGCTGTCCGCCGGCACCTGATGCACGGAATACTTCCATCTTGATGTCTTCGGGACGAACTTCGATGTCGATGTCTGTCTCGATATCAGGCATGACATCGCAGGAAACGAAGGATGTCTGTCTCTTGCCCTGGGCATTGAAGGGAGAAATACGTACAAGTCTGTGGATACCTGCTTCTGAACGGAGATATCCGTAAGCGTACTGTCCGTCGATCTCGATGGTTGCGGATTTGATTCCTGCTTCATCACCCTCCAGGTAGTCGAGGATCTTGTATGTAAATCCATGGCGCTCTGCCCATCTTGTGAACATACGGTAAAGCATGCCTGCCCAGTCGTTGGACTCTGTTCCGCCGGCACCTGCATTGAGACGGAGGATGGCGTTCATACTGTCATATTCGCCTGAAAGAAGAAGTCTTGTGGACATGGCATCAAGCTTTTCAGTGAAATCGTCAAGCATTTCCTTTACTTCCTGAACACTTTCCTGATCCTCTTCCTCTTCTGCCATCTCAATGAGGGCTCCGATATCCTCGTAAGCCTGAGAAAGGTCCTCATAAGCCTTAACGTCGTCCTTGAGACGGCGTGCTTCTGTTGAGTACTTGTTGGCAGACTCAGGATCTGTCCAGAAATTCGGCTCCTCCATCATACGGTCAAGCTCAACTATTCTTTTCTTCTTGTTTTCCAGGTCAAGGGATGCACCAAGATCCTTCAGTGACTGCTCCTTGCCATTAAGTTCAAATTTGTATTGCTCTAACTCTAAAATCATAGTTATTCCTTTTGTACTAACGGTTAATGGGTGTTGAATATCATAATGCCTCTCCGGACCGTTGTCATGTATATCCTGAGAAACCTTACGAAAAATGCCGCGAAATGAAGTTTCGCGGCACAGTCGGACGGCGAATACTTATATCCGCCGCCTGACAAAATAGTTAGTCTTTATCTGATGTATCTTCGGAAGCATCTTCCTGACCGCTTACAGTCTTGAGATACTCGTTCCTTCCGTGACACTGCTTGTACTTCTTTCCTGAACCGCAAGGGCATGGATCGTTAGGATAAACCTTACGGATCTCACGCTTCTTAGGGGCTGCGACAGAGCTTGTGTCGCGGTTTGTACCTGTAACCTGTGCCACCTGCTCGCGTTCTACCTTCTGCTCAACCTTGATATGGTAAAGGATGCGAACGGTGTCCTCCTTGATGGCTGTTGTCATCTCTTCAAACATGGCGAAGCCCTGGATCTTGTACTCAACAAGAGGATCCTTCTGACCATAAGCCTGAAGACCGATACCGTCACGCATAAGATCCATATCGTCGATGTGATTCATCCACTTCTGATCGATGACACGAAGAAGGATAACCCGCTCGATTTCGCGCATCTGCTCAGGATTTGCAAAATCGGACTCCTTCTGCTCATAAAGCTTGATGGCCTCTTCCTTCAGGAGCTGCTTGAACTCATTTTTGGTCATGGAGTTGTACTGCTCTTCTGTAAGCTTGATCTTAGGAAGAGGAATGATGGTCATGAGTGTATCATTGAGGCCGCTGAGATCCCAATCCTTTGCAGTAGAATCCTCTGCAACATTGGCATCAACATAGTTCTCGATGATGTCCTGGATGAAATTGATGATAAGAGGACGAAGGTTGTCTCCGTTGAGAACCTTGGCACGCTCTTCATAAATTACATCTCTCTGCTCGTTGTTTACCTCATCATACTTAAGGAGGTTCTCACGGATTCCGTAGTTGTTAAGCTCGATCTTCTGCTGAGCCTTTTCGATGGCACTTGAAAGCATCTTGTGGTGGATCTGCTCACCCTCCGGTACGCCCAGTGCTTCGAACATGCTCATGAGACGATCTGATCCGAAAAGTCTCATAAGGTCATCTTCAAGAGAAATGAAGAACTGAGACTGTCCCGGGTCACCCTGTCTTCCGGCACGTCCGCGGAGCTGGTTGTCGATACGTCTTGATTCATGACGTTCTGTACCGATGATATGAAGTCCGCCTGCTGCAAGAGCTTCAGGATCAAGCTTGATATCGGTACCACGTCCTGCCATGTTGGTGGCGATGGTAACTGCACCATGCTGTCCGGCGTCAGCTACGATAGCTGCTTCCATTTCATGGAACTTCGCGTTAAGTACGTTGTGCTTGATGCCGCGGCGCTTAAGCATACCGCTGAGAAGCTCTGATGTGTCGATGTTTATGGTACCGATAAGTACAGGTGCTCCTGTTTCGTGTACTCTGACTGCTTCATCTACTACAGCCTGGAACTTCTCCTTCTTTGACTTGTATACAGCATCATCAAGGTCGATACGCTGAACAGGACGGTTTGTAGGAATACAGATAACGTCCATATAGTAGATGTTACGGAATTCCTTTTCCTCTGTCTGTGCAGTACCTGTCATACCGGCCTTCTTGTCGAACTTGTTGAAGAAGTTCTGGAAAGTGATGGTAGCAAGTGTCTTGGATTCACGCTTTACCTTTACATGCTCCTTGGCTTCGATTGCCTGGTGGAGACCGTCGCTGTAACGACGACCCGGCATGATACGTCCTGTGAACTCATCTACGATAAGGATTTCATCATCCTTAACAACGTAGTCCTTGTCACGGTGCATAAGGTTGTTTGCACGAAGAGCAAGGATCACACAGTGCTGGATCTCAAGATTCTCGGGATCTGCAAGGTTCTTTATATGGAAGAACTGCTCAACCTTCTGAACACCTTCCTGTGTGAGGTTGACTGTCTTTTCCTTTTCGTTAACTATGAAGTCACCTGTTTCCTCGATCTCTTCGCCGAGAAGTGCATCCAGCTTGTTGAATTCAGCTGACTCCTCACCTCTCTGAAGCTGCTTTGCCAGTACGTCACATACCTCATAGAGCTTTGTTGACTTTCCGGACTGGCCTGAAATGATAAGAGGTGTACGGGCCTCATCGATAAGAACTGAGTCTACCTCATCGATGATACAGTAGTGAAGACCGCGAAGAACCTGCTGATTCTTGTATACGGCCATATTGTCACGAAGGTAATCGAAACCGAGTTCGTTGTTTGTTACGTATGTGATATCGCAGTTATATGCTTTCTGACGTTCCTCTGTTGTCATAGAGTTAAGAACAACACCGACCTTAAGGCCGAGGAACTCATGGATACGTCCCATCCACTCAGAGTCACGCTTTGCAAGATAATCGTTTACTGTAACGATATGAACACCCTTTCCCTCAAGGGCATTAAGATATGCAGGTGCGGTAGAAACAAGAGTCTTACCTTCACCGGTTCTCATCTCTGCGATACGGCCCTGATGAAGTACTACTCCACCGATGAGCTGTACAGGGAAGTGCTTCATGCCGTTGACACGCTTGCCTGCCTCACGAACTGTTGCGAATGCTTCCGGAAGGATGTCGTCCAGAGTTTCTCCGTTTGCAAGACGCTCTTTGAATTTAGCTGTCTGTGCCTTCAATTCCTCATCAGACATGGCTGTCATCTCATCATCGTATGACAGGATCTTTTTGATAATCGGATCAATTCTCTTCAACTCACGTTCAGAGTGGGTACCGAAAACCTTCTCTAATAAACTCATTTATATACTCCTTAATAACAGTGCGCAGACCTTTGACGCACAGATTTAGTCCTATTTTCGGCTATAACTATGAAATAGTATCACTAAACCCTTTTTTATTCAAGTCAGCACAGGAACTTTAAATATATTTCATATTTTGGAAAAAATTCAGGAGGAGAACTGTATAAGTCTCCTCCTGAATCATTAAACCGGTTTTAGTGTTTTGAAACCATTTTGTGTCCGGTCCAAAGACAGATGACTCCCGCGGTCAACATGATGATTGCACTCCATTTATGCCATTTGAAATAATTCATAATATGCTCCTTGTTGAAAAACCAACACCATTTTACACTAAATAAGTTTATTCATTCCTGATGAAAAAATCTTTTTACGTCAATCTCTACTTTTCCTCTGACAGCGGAGTCATACTATGCAGCCCGATGCCGATGGTAGACAGATTATGAAGCAGTGAAGCAGATGAAGGTGCCAGAAGTCCCATGGCGCCAAGTCCTATCAGTATACTGTTGAAGCCCATAATTCTTCTGTAATTTCCGTTGATTCTCCGGGTAAGAGCATCGGCGATCTGCTTCATTCTTATGATCTCTTCAAGGGAACCGTTTGAGATCACTATATCCGCAACTTCCTGAGCTATGGGAGCACCGTTTGAAACAGCAAGTCCCACATCTGCTTCAGAAAGCGCAGGAGTGTCATTGATGCCATCTCCTACCATAATTACCTTGCGGCCCTTTTTATGCTCGGAACGTACAAAAGCAGCCTTGTCTTCCGGAAGTACTTCCGCATGGAATTCATCCAGATTCAGCCTTTTTGCAACAGCTTCTGCAGTACGATAGTTATCGCCTGTCATCATACAGATCTTATTTAGTCCCAAATGATGAAGACTTTCAATAACCTCTGCAGCCTCTTCTCTTATTGGATCCTCAATACAGAGAACTGCAGCGAGTTTTCCGTCAACGGCAAGATACAGAGGTGAATACTGTTCCGGAATACTGTCGTATTTCTCCCGTTCAGCATCCGCAACCGCAATCTTCTCGTCTTCCATTATGAAATGGTGACTTCCGATAACAGCACGCTTTCCGTTTATGGTGGTTGCTATTCCGTGGGCAACGATATACTCGACTTTGGTATGAAACTCGTCATGGCTGATGCCTCGATCGGCAGCTTCCCTAACCACGGCATTGGCGATGGAATGAGGGAAATGCTCTTCCATGCATGCGGCAAGGCGGAGGGCCTCTGTCTCAGACCATCCGTCAAAGGTGATTATATCTGCAACCTTTGGTGTGGCATGAGTCAGGGTTCCGGTTTTGTCAAATACGATAGTTTCAGCTTCCGAAACCGCCTCAAGGAATTTTCCTCCCTTTACTGAGATGTCGTGCTTTCCGGCATCACGCATGGCTGACATCACAGACAGCGGCATTGACAGCTTTAATGCGCAGGAGAAATCAACCATCAGGAAAGACATGGCACGGGTAATGTTTCTCGTCAAAAGATATGTGAGACCCATTCCGATAAAAGCACCGGGAACAAGCTGATCCGCAAGATGATATGCTGCGGTTATAGTATTGCTCTTGAGCTTTTCAGAGTCCTCTATCATTTTGACGATCTGGTCATATTTACCCTTACCGGCTTTTTGCGTCACTTTGTAAACAAGTTCTCCCTCATTTACCACAGTGCCTGCAAAAACAGAGGCTCCTTCCGATTTGAATACCGGAGCGGACTCTCCTGTCATGGAAGCCTGGTTGACGCTTGCTTCGCCGGATATGACAACACCGTCCAAAGGGATAACATTGGAAGTACGGACTATGACCATATCGCCGGCGGAAACATCGCCTGTATCCATCAGGACTTCTTCGCCGTTTGCACACTTCACCCAGACGCGGTCTGCGTGAAGGCTCATCATCTCAGCCAGATCATCAACAGATTTCTCACGGGTCCAGTCCTCCAGGATATCGCCTATGCCCTGCAGGAAGATAACATTACCCGCTGTATCAGGATCACCGCGCAAGAGGGATGCTCCGATGGCAGCTGCGTCAAGAACCGTAACCTCGATTTTACCGTGAATAAGAGAACGTAAGCCTTTGGCAAAATAAGGAATGGCTGTTACCACTGTTATGGCAGTGTTCAGTACGGTGGGGAAAAACAGGGTTCGAAAGCCTTTATTTAGTATGCTGAAAACCAGTTTTTCCTCATATTTGTTACGCATCTCACGTCCTGTGTGTTCAGGAACAAGAGCCCGGATCTTTTCGTCCTCGTAATCAAGCTCGGAAAGAGCCTTTATAACGGCGCGACGGTTGCCGCGTTTGTACTTGATGATGGCATTACCGGTACGTTCATAAACCCTGACATCCTCCACACAGTTTAAGCGTCGGATGGCATACTCTGCCATATCCGCCTGCTGGGCAGTCATACGGAACCTGTCGATGTGGACACGCATACGACCGGAGGATTCATGTAAAATTCTGCAATTCATTTTTGTTCTCCATAGTCAGGCATGGCTCGGAAATGTTCACACCCATACCTGACATACTGATCATATTAACTATGCAAAACGTCAGCTCATATTCAAACTGTGATAATGGGCTGACGTCCGGTTTTATGGAATCCTATTTTTATATAAACCCCCTTATACTATAAGGCTTCTATCCAATGATCAGTTTTCTGCATCTGCTTCATCAGCTTTTTTGGCAGCCTCAAGTTCCTCGAGATGTGCCTGTGCTTCCTCGATCTTTGCCTTTGCATCGAGGATGGCCTTCTCTTCTGCTTCCTTTGCGCGCTTCTCGTTAATGTCTAATGCATCAGCGTAGATATCGTCACAGTTCTCACGGATTGTTGTTCCGGTCTTCATAACCGTATCTTTGCATCTAAGAACTGCAGCTGTACAGTGAGTATATGCTTTCTTAAGGTCATTACTCTTGAGAATGCTGATACCTGCTGTGCCAAATAAAACTCCGCCTGCGAAACATGCAACTTTCTTCCAACTAATCATGGTTTATATCCTCCATATGATAAAAAAATTTTGTGGGCCGTTAGTCATATCTAACACATATTATAATCCATATTTGTTATTTTGACAGAATATACCACAAAAAATATCGTAATGATAAACTAACTTTTTTGAAAAATTGTATTTTTATAAAAAAAGGACAGCCGGATCGGCTGTCCTGAATTCTGTGTTAAAATTCCGGGGTATCAGTACTCCGGCTCGATAAGTCCGTAACTGTTTCCCTTTCTCTTATAAACTACGGCAACGTTTCCTGTATCGCCGTTCTGGAATACGAAAAATGCATGGCCTACAAGATCCATCTGGAGACATGCCTCCTCGGGAGTCATAGGTTTTAAGTCAAAATGCTTTGTACGAACGATGTTGATTTCTTCTTCTGCGATATCATCATCCGGTTCATCACCGAAAGCATCTGAGAATGAACCTGCTGCGAGCTTACGGTTCATGAGTTTTGTGCGGTGTTTACGGATCTGGCGTTCAATTATATCAACAACAAGATCCAGTGACTGGAATTTGTCTGAAGTTGTTTCCTCCGCGCGGATAACACCATCTCTGATAGGAATGGTGACCTCCACCTTGTACATGTTTTTCTCGGTTGAGAGAGTGACATTGCAGATGGTGTCCTCTTTGAAGAACTTTGACAGCTTTCCGAGCTTTCTGTCAATCTGGTCCTTCATGCCATCAGATACGTTAATGTTTCTTCCCGTGATATTAAACTTCATGGAATCACGCTCCCTTTTCTATATTTCTCAACATCTCTGTTGAGATATTCTGATTATATCACTTAAAGGAAGATAATTCCAATTTTTCAACAGTATAAAAATGAAATTTTGGTGAAATCTGTGATAGACCCGGAGCCGTCAGTTACTGAGGAATCTTCCGTAGGCGTATGGCTCTCTGTAGTCGTACCTTCCGGTACAGATACCTGTCTTTGAACTTGCTGCGTGGATGATAACTCCGTTTCCTGCATAGATGGCTACGTGGTTTACATAATCACCGGATGCATAGAAAACGAGATCACCGGGCTGGAGTTCTTCAAAGCTTATGGCCTGTGCATTCTCTATCTGATCTCTTGAAGATCTTCCGGTTGTTATTCCGAAATATTTGAATATCTGCTGCACGAAGCCGGAACAGTCAGCACCCTCAGTAAGGGAAGTTCCTCCATATACGTAAGGATTGCCGAGGAACTGCTTTGCGTAATTAATAAGTGCCTGTCTGCCTGCTGTGGTGGCTATGACCGGAACGGAAATATTTCCGGAAGTTACGGATGAAATAGCGGATTTTACGGTTGATACTATGGAGGTTGTCTCAACCGTTGGTGCCGTATTCACTTCTATGGCAGAGTCAGAATCCGATGTACTGCGTTCAGATGAAGCAATGACGGTTGAGACCATATTACTTACATCCTGGGCTATGGTGGTTAAGCCTGAACTGAAAGCACTGAAATCATCAACATCATCAACTACCTCTAAAAGGTTATCTTCTCCGCCGGAAACCGCAGAGGACTCTTCCATGGTCTCCTTTGCGGTGGAAGTTCTGGCTTCGGTATAGTTTTCCGTAACAACATTGGCACTTGTTTCATCAATGGTTGTTACGGAGTATTCCGGAATCATGGAGCCGTCAGTAAGTGCGGTTATATCCTCATCGGATGATATGCCAAGGGCTTCGTCATCCTGGGGAACGTCTCCTATGGCAAGGAGCAGCTCTTCCTCAGAATCAGCTTGAGAAGCAGCTTGAGAGGCACTCTGAGAACTATCCTGAGAATCAGCTTCGGTGGATATTTCAAGCTCTGAGATCACTGACTCGTCGGCAAAGGCTGTAAAGCCCGGAGCAAATGTGCCGGCGGTTATAGATAATGCTGTACATATGGCTATATATTTGTATGATGAATGTTTCAAATTGTCTCCTTTAACTTATGTAACACCACGTGATGTGTTCCGGAAAGTCCGGTTACGTAACATTCGGCGGCAGTTTTACACTGTTATGGCCGATTAAAAATAAAAGCGGCAAATGTAAAACCACTTAATGTTTTAACTACATTAATGGTAGCACATCTGCCGCTGACGAATCTTTTTAAATTATTTAAGCTTTTTTTACAGGTCAGGAGTAGAAAATATCTACGCCGTCCGCAATGCCTTTGGCAAGCACAGAAACGCTTGCGTCGCTGTAATCGGAGGATCTGTCTCCAAGCTCCAGGTCGATGGATGGAATTTTTGAATAGCTGGTCTGGGTCAGATCCATCTGCATGGTGCCGTCTCCGAAGATTTTTACGCCGTTTCCGGACAGACCGTTTATGATTGAAGCACCGAGACGGTCACTTTCAGTCCAGATGGTGGATACCGGGTACATGTTTTTGATTCCGTCTGCAACAGTCATGAAGAATGCACCCTTGTTGCTGGTTGTGGAGTCATAGTGGATGGCAATATGGCAGCTGGCCTTCTCATTGGCCATAACGGTACGTGCAATGTTATCCAGCTGAACATCTTCGCTTTCGCGGATCATGAGGACATTGTAGCCTCTTTCAAGGAGTACTGATTTAAGAGCCTTTGCCACCTTGAGGTTCACATAAGCCTCTGAAGTGCCGTCAAGCATGGTGGTTCCGGATGATACAGCGGTGGCTTTTGTGTTGCCTGCTGCAGTGCTGCCTCCTGTAACCTTTGGAGTTCCGTCAGGGTGACAGAGAGTCTTAACGCTTTCGCCTCCCTTTGTACCGTGACCGGCATTGACACAAACGGTTTTGTTCTTTTTACTGCTGCCTGAAGCGTAGTAAAGAGTAGCTGTACCTGAATTGATCTTTGAATTGCCGCCAAACTCCCAGCCTGTGTTAAATGCCACAGCCTCGGAAGTCTTTTTCTCTACCACATCGGTTGTGGTGAATTCGGAACTGATATAGGCTGTTGCTCCGTTGTATTCGATTCGGCTCCAGCCGCTGCTGCTGTAACCGGTTCTGTGGAAACTGTCACCGGTATTTGCTTTTCCGAGAGGTTCTCCATCAACAGGTTCTTTTCTGATATTCACATCATCCTTCATGATGTATACCGTCTCATCTCTTGTTTCAAAACTGATGGGTGCCTTGGTTTCCTGTACAACGGTTTCTGCTGTCTGAGAAGTGGCTGTTGCTTTTGAAGCCGCAGAAGAGCCGGCAGATCCGGACTGGGATTCTGCTGTCTGAGAGCCTGAATTTGTCCCGGTTCCGGTTGAAGCTCCGGTCTCATTGTGATCTGCAGGAACCGTGGGACCGAAGCTGGTAACAGACTGAACTTCGGCTGCCCCCGTATTTGCTTCGGCATCTGTAAGAGTTCCCTCTTCCACTGAAACCTGAGCCTCATTGAACTCGGATTCATAACTCTTTTTGCAGGCGCTTAAAGAAACTGAAAGAGCCATGCAGGCTGCTGCAGATAATACTATTTTTTTCCTGATATTTCGTTTCATAACTGATTCTATCTCCTGTTTGGGTTTATATTAATGACGTGAGTTTTAATAGTTTATATCGAATCGTTCCGCGCTATGCGCTCCGACTTATATCATATCCACCCGCCGTCGAACTTTATGATCTGACCTGTGAGGTAGCGTGGAGCTTTTGTAAGAAGATAAATGAAGTCGGCCACCTCTTCCGGGGAAGCCATCCTTCCATAGGGTATCTCCTCTTCAAGTTTTGCTCTGTCCACAGGCTCCAGCCACTTGTTCATGTCTGTGTCCACGCATCCGATTGCCACTGCATTTACCGGGATATGATTTGGCGCCAGTTCTTTGCCGAGAGCTTCGGTAAAGGCATTGACAGCTCCCTTGGTAAGGCTGTAGACAGATTCCATTGAAGCCCCCACAACTCCCCAGACGGAGGAAATGTTCACGATGCGGCCGTTCTGTGTCTTCAGGATATAAGGAATGACGGCTCTGGTGAGCTTGAACATGTCGGAGACATTGGCCTCCAGCATAGTATCGAACTCGTCGTCTGTTACGTCCTGAGCCAGATTGAAAGTGGATATGCCGGCATTGTTCACAAGTACTATCTCGTCTGCATCGGCGCTTGAATCCTGATGAGATTTCTGACATATCTCTGCTTCATCTGAAATAACCGACTGAAGGGCGCTTAGATCTATCCTGAGAGCCGAAGCCAGTATGTCGCCGGTTATAGATCCGTGTACCGGTATAACCTCCGTATATTTTGAAAGATATGCCGCAACTTCATCAAGAAGCTCGAAATTCGAGCGGCAGTTTATGATGAGGCGGTAGCCCTTTTTTGCAAATGTTTCTGCCGTGGCGCGCCCCACTCCCCGGGAAGCACCGGTAATGATTGCAGTTTTCATTTTTTTCTCCGGATGTAGATGGATTTGGATTGCTTACTTCAGAATGACGATGGTATATCATGTTTTCTGAAGCGAGAAAAGATTCGTGGATGTAAAATATCGAAGGCCACGAATGTTTATATGTAAGCAAAGCGAGATGACTCATGAGAGCCATCCCTTTCTATAGTAGAGTATTTCAAACACTCGGGCAATAATTGTAAAACCAGATTATGATAAAGTTTTGTGATTTGTAAGTTTTTCTATAAATGTCTTCGCCATTTCGCTGAGCTCCTGCCCTTTTCTTACGATGTATCCGAAGGTCAGGGTCTCGTCTTCTTCCAGTTTAATGACCTTTATATCCGAAGAGGTGCTTCCTGAGCCGAGCATGGCGGCACCGACTGCGTAGCCGTTAAGTCCCAGCATTAGCTCGATGGAGGTTGCTCTTTCGTTGGTGCTTATGACTTTTTTGTAATCATAGGTGGCAAGGGCCTCTTCTCTGTAATAAAAGGAGGTCTGGTCCCCCTGATCGAATACCATGCATGGATAGTCCTGAAGGTCCTTTAGGGAAAGTGTCTCCCTGTCTTTGAGGGGATGGTCCTTACTGAGATATACATAGGCGTCCCTTGTAAAGAGTTCATGGAACTCAAGGGATGCATCTGTGAAGATCTTTTTGAAGGTCTTTTTATTGAAGTCACTGAGAGCTATGACTCCAACTTCGCTTCTCATGGTTTTGACATCTTCAATGACTTCACCGGTCTGGGTCTCACGAATGGAGAACTGGTATTCGGCATGATCATATTCCTTTATGGTGTCGATGAAGGCATTGACAGCTATGGTGTAATGCTGCATGGAAACAGAGAAGGTTGGTTTTTCTTTTTTGGTATTCAGATACTTCTCTTCCACCTTCTCGAACTGCTCTACGGCGTTTCTGGCATAGGCAATAAAAGAAGCCCCCGCCGATGTGGTAACTACACCGTTGTGGACTCTTTCAAATATCTGTATGCCGAGCTCATTCTCAAGCTCTCTTACAGCACTTGAAAGGCCGGGCTGAGAAACATAGAGCCTGTCAGCGGCCTTTCGCATGGAGCTTTCTTCATCTATAGCGATAACATATTTTAACTGTAATATGGTCATGACACAAAACCCTTTCCTTTAGTTTCCGTGTCATGATACCACATTGTTCCGGTACTTTACAGCACCATCCCATAACTCCCGTTGAAAAAACATGTTAAGTCTGAAAATACAATAAGATCTTCAGCAGCAGGAAGCATTTTTACTTCAGTCAGCAAAAAGTGCTGTTGAAAGGTATCTGTCGCCTGAGTCAGGAAGAAGAACTACGATGTTCTTGCCCTTGTTCTCCTCGCGGTTTGCGACGATGGTTGCTGCCTTAAGAGCTGCTCCGGATGAAATACCTACAAGGATTCCCTCTGAAATTGCGAATCGCTTGCCCTCTGCGAAAGCGTCCTCGTTATCGATGGCAATGACTTCGTCATAGATCTTTGTGTTGAGAGTATCCGGAACGAAACCTGCACCGATTCCCTGAATCTTGTGAGGACCGGCTGTACCCTTGGAAAGAACCGGGCTTGTTGCAGGCTCAACAGCGATTATCTTTACATCAGGATTCTGCTCCTTTAAGTACTCGCCTACACCTGTGATGGTTCCGCCTGTACCTACACCTGCAACGAAAATGTCTACCTTACCGTCAGTCTGTTTCCAGATCTCGGGACCCGTTGTTGCCTTATGTACGGCAGGGTTGGCAGGATTTACGAACTGTCCGAGGATGATGGCACCATCGATCTCCTTTTCAAGCTCCGAAGCCTTCTCGATGGCACCCTTCATGCCCTTTGCGCCTTCTGTTAGAACGATCTCTGCACCGTAAGCCTTGAGAAGATTTCTTCTCTCAACGCTCATGGTGTCGGGAAGTGTAAGGATGGCTTTGTAGCCCTTTGCGGCAGCAACAGCGGCAAGGCCGATTCCTGTATTTCCGCTGGTGGGCTCGATGATTGTAGCACCCGGCTTAAGCTTTCCGCTCTTTTCGGCATCCTCTATCATGCTGAGGGCTACTCTGTCCTTTACTGATCCTGCAGGATTGAGATACTCAAGCTTTGCAAGGATAGTTGCGTTTTCAACGCCTGCCTTCCTGCTGTAACCGTTAAGCTTTAAAAGAGGTGTTCCACCTATAAGTTCAAGTGCGCTTTCTCTGATGTCTGACATAATGATACCGACCTTTCTTATGTACCAGTCCTTTGAATTTCGTTTAGCGATGGACTGTTTCTATGCCAATGTCTAAGTATTTAGATGTGGCAAATGCTTTTCTTTGATGGATAAATCATAGCACGGTACGAAAGAAAGGGATATTACTTGAAGTTTATAGGTGGGTATAGTGTTTACTTATTGCTGCTTATCAGCCCCTATGCTTGTGTAAGGGAACTCCGTCAGGACACCGGCTGCAGAAAGAGAGGAGCGTTTAAGAACACCCGCTTCCTCCTCTCAGTTGATATTATCTTTAGTTGTTTTATAAGTGATATTCATAATTAACTCCGGTTTATGACATCAGTAGTTTTATAAGCTCAGTGGTTTTTTGCAGCTCATCCACGGTGGTATACTCATTGACCGTATGTATATCATGCATGGCGTTGAATATGCAAAGACCGTCGATACCCCTTCTTTTGAGTATATTGTTGTCGCTGCCTCCGAAGGACTTTTTCGGTATTGGCTTCAGCGAAAGAGCGGCAAGGGCTTTTTCGTAGAGACGGAGACTTTCGGATTCGCTGTCTATCCTGTAGGTGAAGATCTTTGGAGCGCTGTTAATACGGATGTTTCCGCCTAAGGACGAAGCCTCCGCTTCAAAGACCTTTTTTATATTCGCTACTGTGGAGAGGGCTTCCTCATGAACAGAGCTTCTCACCTCTCCTGTCAGTGTTACTGCTGATGGAACAGCATTGCTTACTGTGCCGCCCCTGATGGTACCGAAATTCAGGGTGGTGTGGTCGTTTGTCCAGCCCTGCTTTATCTTGCTTACAGCCTGTGCCGCTATGGCCAGTGCATTTATGCCATTCTCAGGCTCAAATCCGGCGTGGGCGGAACGTCCGGAAACCTCTATTTCAAAATAAATTAGTGTCGGCTCCTGAGATGAGTAGACTCCGAAATCACCGCTGGAATCGGGAACGAAGGCCTTTTTGGATTTAATCAGGGAATAGTCAAAGGCGTCTGCTCCCAATCCGTAGGTTTCTTCTGCGGGGGTAAATAAAAGCTCGATTGGAGGATGATCGAGCCCCTCTTCGAGAAGCTTTCTGTAGGCTTCATAGATACAGGTAAGTGCCGCTCTGTCATCGGCTCCGAGAACAGTGGTTCCGTCGCTTGTTATACGGCCGTCATCATGAAGTATCACCTTTTTATCGAGACCCGGAGATACCGTATCCATATGTGCGCAGAAAAGAACCGGCTCATCATCCTTTTTTATCCCTGTTCCCGGGATAAAGCCGTAAAGATTACCGGTGTCACCGCCGAATTTTTCTCCGGCTGCGTCTTCTGTCAGGTTGACCGAAAGATCACCCCATATTTTTATGAGGTGATCTGCAACAAGTCGTTCTTTGCAGCTGATACCGTCGATTCGGCTAAGCTCCACAAAGGTGTTTACTATTCTGTTGTTTTCAATACTCATTTTTCAAAAGTCCCTTCAGAGGATTTATGCTGGCATCTGCTCTCAGGATGCTGTTAGCTGGATTGACCGGACATCTGTCATCATGTGATTCGAAATTCCAGTGAGAAACAGAAATCTCGCTCTGATAGTCTTCCACTGTCTCTCCCTTTGGATGACGGAGATAAATCTCTCCCTTCGGGTCTGAAGAAAGTGCTGCACGCTGCCCGTCATCAGCCCATAGCTTATCATAGTCAATCTGGCTTCCTATTCTTACATTCCAGATGGAAGGGCTTCTATAGAAGATGACACGTTATCTTTGCTGTTGGTAATTATGACGCAAGAGGCAATTTTTGTATAAGACGGTTAATTTATAGGTGGGTATAAATTTTACCTAACAGATGACAGAAAAAGAGCGGTTCCGGGAAGAGATATCCTGGGAACCGCTTTGTGCGTGGTAAAGAAATATAATGTGCTGCGCATCATAAGTGAATATCGGACCGCTTCGAGAGGTCCTCCCACATTTTAAGAAAGTTTTTTTACTTCCACCAGATTTGTGTGCTGACCATTCCCGTGCGCATAGGGCGTAGGATGGGAAGAAGTCAGGACGTTGATGGATCCGCCCCTGTCCACGCCCTCTTCGTCTGCGTCGTACCAGGCGCCCTGAGAAAGGGCGGTCACTCCCGGCATGATCCGTTCGGTCAGATGGGCCGGAATTCTGGTTTTTCCTCGGTCATTGAATACAAGGACCATATCCCCATCGCGGATACCGCGGGAAGCTGCGTCCTTCGGATGCATCCAAAGTGCCTGCGGATCTATCGCGTGCATGGCGAGGTTGTTGTCGTGGATGCTGTGACATCTCCGTGGCGTATGCCAGCCCACAAGCTGGAGGGGATATCGCTGAGTCAATGGGTCCTGAGGCCCCTCGGGAGGGGCTACATAGCGGGGAATGGGTGGGAACGGGTCCCGGAATGCGAGGTGGTTTACCCGATCAGAATAAAGCTCGATCTTCCCAGAAGGCGTCGGAAATGGATACCGTTCCGGATCCTTACACTCCATCTCAAAGGCAACTCCCCCATGCTTCTCCTTATACCGGTAGATTCCAGTCTCCTTGAAAACGGCGTAATCCGGCAGCTCTGGTTCGCTTTTTTGAAGCTCACTGTAGATATACTCCAGCCACTCCGAGTGGGTCCGACCTTCGGTGAAGGCCTGACGAAGTCCCAGCCGTTCCGCCACCTCCGAAAGCCATTCGTACTCAAACCTGCCTTCATAGAGTGGCTCTATCACCTTATTGCAGCAGCCAAGAAATTCTCCGTACTGCCAGGGATTGGTGATATTGTCGCACTCGAACATTGAAATCCCCGGCAGAAGGATATCTGCAAATTTGGCGCTTGCGGTCATAAAGAGGTCACTGCATACGATGAACTCACACTTTAGCTCATCGCTGAGGATTTCTTTGGTGCGGTTGATATCCCCGTGCTGGTTGATCAGGGTATTTCCGGCAAGATTCAGGATCATCTTGATGTTGGACAGGGGGTGCTCACCGCCGCGGACACCGTCGGCCGCGCCCATCTCCGTGCCTCTAAGGATAGCGTCAGTCCACAGGAATACCGGTATCCGGTAAGGATAGGGATTTTTCGGCATGGGGAGGGAAGGACGTTTGTGCTCGGCGTAGTCTCCCGCTCCGCAGGCATATCCGCCATGTATACCCACGTTCCCCGTCATACATGCCAGCAGGATTCCGCCGCGAACGCATTGCTCTCCATAAGCATTTCTCTGGGGGCCCCATCCCTGATAAAGGATGGAAGGACGCGCTGTGGCGTAGCGAATGGCAAGGTTCCGGATAACCGCGGCGCTGACACCTGTAATGGCCTCTGCCCACTCCGGTGTTTTGGGAACTCCGTCCTGTTCGCCGGTGAGATAAGATAGAACGGACTCTCCGGGATCTACCCCCAGGGGCATATGGTCGGGGTCAAAGCCGATACAGCAGCGATCCAAAAATTCATGATCCACAAGCCCCTCCTGAACCAGCACCCACGCCATGGCGTCCAGCATGGCGCTGTCGGTGGCAGGGCGAATGGGAATCCATTCGGCCTTAAGCTGACGGACAGTCTCATTCTCCCGGGGGTCTACCACAACTATAGGGATGCCCTTATCCCGGGCCTTTCTAAGATAATACATGGTTTCGCAGTCGAATTTGGTGGCAGCAGGATTGTGTCCCCAAAGGATGATCAGATTACTGTTGAGCCAATCCTCCGGGGCGTTTCCTGTATTTCCGGTGCCATACATCAAAATACTCGCCTGACGTATGCAGGCAGAGCTGTAAGAGTTATAGTAGGACAAAAAGCCGCCGTCCAGACTCAACAGGCGCATGGCCAGGCGATCCGGGCGGAATACGGCGCTGACGCCGGTGGAATAGTTGACATAGCGTGATCCGGGACCGTAGGTATCACGAATCCTGATCCATTCCCGGGCGATGGTGTCCACAGCTTCGTCCCAATCGATACGGACGAACTTTCCCTCACCCCGCCGCCCTACACGTTTCATCGGATAGCGCAGCCGGTCTTCGCTAAGGAAGGTCTTGTGGTAATTCATTCCCCGGGCGCATGCAGTCAAAGGGACGCCGGGTGCGGCGCACTCCTGTGTATCGGTGGTCAGGCGAAGGATCTTTCCGTCACGCACATGGGCGTGAATGATGCAGCGACCTCCGCAGTTGTTTCTGCCTGTTGTATGTATTATCTTGATTTCATCGGACATGATTGTAACTCCTTGTTAAAACAGATCCAGCA
This sequence comes from Oribacterium sp. P6A1, assembly GCF_000702885.1. Classification (GTDB taxonomy): domain Bacteria; phylum Bacillota; class Clostridia; order Lachnospirales; family Lachnospiraceae; genus Oribacterium. The sequence continues at coordinate 25,543 of NZ_JNKO01000003.1, forward strand.
TACTGTCAAGATAGGTTTCTTCCCGTACCTTTAGCTGATACTCCGGCTTTGTCATATAGTAGAGTAAGAATTCGAAGATCACAGCGCTTCCGAGACTTCTTCCCTCTATTTTGAAATGTGAAAAACCCTCCGGTACATATATGTTCTGAATATCCTCTATTCCGATAAATCCGGGGTTTTTCATGGCATCGGAAAATCTGTAGCCTTTTTCAGCATCCGGTGATACACAGATGTGATCTTCACAGTCCTCGCCGAGATTCTTTCTGCTGACATTTTCATAGCATCTTTTTCTGTCGTAGCAGCCGTACCAGCAGCACTCATTACAAAGAAATTCCACCTTTTGTTTTCGTGCCGCTGACAAGGCATTAAGCCTTAAATGTTCCCTGTTCAGTCTGAAATCGGGTACTACGTAGCTGAAGTCGTCTCTGTTAAGTTCTTTTTCAAACTCATTGAAATCCGTCAGAACCTTTGTGGTGGAGGAAACAAAATAGTAATCAGGGTAGTTTGATCTTATATGGTTAAGCAGCAGATCAGAATGAATGATCACTCCGCTTTTTGAGGTTCCGCAGTGCTCAAACATTTCACATAATGCATTACAGTTCTTATCAGTTAAATGATTCTCTTCAATAAGAGAATTACTGAAAGTAAGACGGGGGGAAATATCATACTCCTTCATAAGTGAATAAACATCTTCAGGAGTTTCTTCTCCGAAACCGACCCGTCCGCCTCCCCAGAGACAGTCCTGAGGGGCGCCGTATATGGAGCCTATATCACACCAGTCATAGAAATACTCTCTGTGTTCACGAAAAAGCGATAAAAACACTTTATACAATTCATAGAACTCAAATAATCCCGGAAGGTGGTAGTAAGCCTTTGCGTTTTCTGTCATTTCATATTCCTATCATAAAGTTACGTTTTTTCTTATTTTTATTTTGATGACATTGACCTGCTCCGCATGTTCTTCATAGAAATATTCGATTTCCTCTGCGGAGTTTTCGATCATGGTAAGAGACAGGGTGTTATCGGTATGCCTTATGTCGAATTTGTCTCCGCCGTAGGAAGCGCTTATGATGCAGTTCTCATCCTGCTCCGAATACTCCACAGTCAGGTTTATGGGAAGCCTTCCTCCCTGAGGTATAAGAATCTGCTGTATAAGTTCCTCTATGATGAGGCGAATACGGTACTTATCCGCTGCTGCAACATCGTTTTTCAGGAGATAAGCATCAAGCTCTGCATTGAAATGAATGAAGTCATAGGAGTTTGTATCAATGACTGCTTCAAATACCTTCAGTTTCCTGATGAATCTTCTGGTTAGCTCTTTCTTCGGAGCGTCAAAGATTTCCTCAGGGCTTCCCTCCTCATAGATTCCGCCTTCATCCATGTAGAAAACCCTGTTTGATATGCTTCTTGCCAGATTCATTTCATGGGTCACTATCATCATGGTGGTTCCGCCTCTTGAGAGGTCCCTTATTACCGCCTGTACCTCTGATACCATGGTTGGATCAAGGGCACTGGTAGGCTCGTCAAGAAGTATGACCTCCGGATCCATGGCAAGGGTTCTCGCGATGGCGGCACGCTGCTTCTGACCGCCGGAAAGTTCATACGGATAGCTCAGGGCCTTGTCCTCCATTCCCACTCTTTTCAGAAGTTCCATGCCCTTATCATAGGCTTCCTGCCTGCCTTTTTTCAAAAGATCCATGGGTGCCAGCATCAGGTTCTCAATGACCGTGAGATGCCCGAAGAGGTTGAAGGACTGGAATACCATTCCCATCTTCTGTCTCGCTTTTTTTATGTCATAGCCTTTTCTGGTAATGTCTTCGCCGTCAAATATGATCTGCCCCGAGGTGGGTTTTTCCAGAAGGTTCATGCAGCGGATAAGGGTTGATTTTCCTGTGCCTGAAGGTCCGATCACAGCTATAACGTCTCCATCATTTATGGTGAAGGAAACATCTTTAAGCGGTGATACATTGTTGTATTTTTTTGTAAGGTTTCGGATCTCAATCATGAGTATTCACCCCCTTAAGTATATCTTCACGATTTCTCTTTTTCGGGTCAATGCCTGTTTCGATATGACCCACGATAAAGGTGAGAAGTCCGCCAAGAATAAAGTATATAACCGCTACAGCTATAAGCGGGAAAAATGCTTCATAGGTCCTTCCACGTACGATGTCTCCCATTTTAGTGAGATCCTGAACGGCTATGTAACCGACTATGGCGGTGGCTTTCACAAGTGATACTATGGAGCTCTTGAAAGCCGGCAGAAAATGAGGTACCGCCTGTGGGAGTATGATACGGAAGAAGGAATGTATATCTCCGTATCCAAGAGCAAAGGCGGCTTCAGTCTGCCCCTTATCGATGGCTCCGACTCCGGATTTAAGCATTCCGAATACACCGGAACCGAATACAAGGGTAAAGCCTATTATAGCCACAGCAGTTCCGCTCAGCTGTGATTTTGCGAAAATGATGTAGTACAGGATCATGAGAAGCACTACCATGGGCATGCCCTGTACCAGCCACACAAAGAAAACGGCAAAGGCATTGGCAGCCTTGTTTCCATTTCTGCATAACATGTAGATAAGAAAACCGAGGATCGTACCGAAAACTATGGAAAGTGAGGTTATGATGAGGGTAGTGAGAATTCCGGAAATGAACAGCTTGTACCGGTCCTCTCTTATAAAGGTTTTTTCAAAGCTTTCCTTAAGGCTGCCGAGGAAAGTGTTGTCTTCTGTTCTTCCGGCGGTGCTTGCACTTCTCACGATAAGAACATAATATGCAGGAAGATATTCTATAAAGTTCAGAGATTCCTTTCGTTCATCCGTAACAACAAGTGAACCGCTGATGATATCTGCTTTTCCGGATCCTATGGAAGAAAGAACGGCTGAGAGATCAAGAGGGATGAACTCAACATGTACATCCAGATCTTTGGCAATTAGGAGCAGCATTTCCACGTCAAGACCAAGAACCTCCCCGCCTGTACCCACATAGCTCATAGGCTGTAAAGCATCACCTGTCGCTACGGTCACAGTGCCGTTTTTACCGGGCCAATCCTGAACCGGAACAGTTTTTACGGATTCATCGGCCCCTGTCCATTTTTTCCAAAGAGCATCTTTTGTGGATTCCGGGATCCTGTCATAGGCTGCCTGCCACTCTTCTATACGAGAATCATCTTTTGCGAAACCGAATCCAAAGGTTGTTTCACCTAGATTTATGGGGAAAAGGGCCAGCTCGTCATCTCTGTTTGCAGCCAGCTCGGCCACCGCATTGTTCATAAATCCGGCATCGGTCTTATGGGTTTTGATGCCAAGAATCATGTCAGCCAGGGATGTGAAGTAGGTATACTCCTTTGCGCTTTTTACCTTGGAGGAAATAAGTGATTCAAAGGGAGCTCCGTTAAGCATGGAAATGGTTTTTCCGTTCAATTCATCAAAGGTCTTATATTCAGCTTCTTTAGGGGAAGCAAGGTTTTCTGTGAAAGATGAAAGACTTTTTGCCGGAACGGCAAGCACTATACCGCCAGAGCTTGTGGGATCGGAAAACAGCACCTCTTCAGAGCGCTCGGGAGTGACATTCATATCCGTGGTGAAATCGTATTTACCGGACTGTATGGCAGGGATTCTGGCAGAAAAATCCACATCCCCAAGATCCAGAGCATAGCCTCTGTCACGGCAGAATCTGACTACCAGATCTATGTCATAACCAACATTTTTTCCGTCCTTTATGTAGGACCAGGGCATGTCTGTGGAGGTGGTGATGACATGGATGGTGCCCTTCTCTCCTGAGAGGTCATCCATGGGTACTGTTTTCTTCTCTTCGTCGACACCCATCCAGATGTCGTCTATTTCCTGAAGTGTACCGTCTGTGCGGATCTTCTTCAGGAATTCATTCAATTCCTCGCAGAGTGCTGCGCTCTTCTCGTCGTTTTTACGGAAAGCGAAGCTGTAGTCCTGACTGGTTATACGGTCGTGAATGTAATCGATCTCAGGATTCTCTGCATGCATGGTCTTCAGGTTAGGCTCGTCTCCTAAGTAGGCATCTATCTTTCCTGCAAGAAGTGCTGAATTACAGTCAGGATAATTGTTGTAATACAGGTACTCACAATCGGGAAAATATCTGGCCGCAGCATCCTCCATAAGAGTTCCCGTGAGGACGCCTAATCGTTTTACCTTATAGTCCTGCCAGTGTATGCCGGAATCGGAGCCGGGGGCGCCGCTGTCAGCCAGTGCTTTTTCGGAGAAAAAAACGGGCAGAAAAAGAAATGCCAGAGAAAAGATACAAAACAGTTTCTTAAAAACATTTTTCATAATAAAAAACCTTTCATACTCGTGATTTTGTATATATATGAAATCGGCAGGAAAACCTGTTTGATTATGGTAAAAAAACTCATGACCATACGTAAGCTTAATTTTGAGCTTAAGCCGGTCATGAGTCAATCGGTTTTATAGATAAATAAACTCTGTTTTCAAATAATTATCTCCTGAGTTGATATCGTAAACACACATCGGTATCCTTGTTTTTGGATAAATCAGGTTAGTGTTAGGCTCAGGAATCAACAGTTCCACTCTTCCTTCGCATCCCAGAGAATGAACAGTACAGGCATCTTCGTTTTCAGGTACTGCGAATCCGCAATCATAAGCTTTTATCTCAACGTCTTTATAAAGTTTCCCGGAAACTTTTACCATATGCTCTCTGATATGTCCCCTTTCTGTCGGGCGGAGTACTGTTATGACATCAATGCCTCTTACGGGGCTCCAGTGCATCTCTACATGGTCTTTATCGATTATATAGTCCTCTTCTGTCATGTTTTTTGTGTAAACGAAACCGTCTATTACAAATGCAAGGGTGGAGTCAGGGGCATTTTCCTGAAGGTTCATGTTTGAGCGGGCAATGCTGAAACCGAATTTACTGCTGTAGGCGAATTTCGAATACTTTTCAACATTATGGCTGTGGCCTTCATGGTTTGTCTTACCGGGAACCAGAGCCACTACCTGAGTACAGTGTCCATCCTTATAGCCACGCTGCAAAAGCATGGGTACATGGGGAAGGAATAATGTTTCGGTTTCACAGGTTGAAGAGGTAACTGAACCGGATAAAGATATATCTGTATTTGTGAAGTCCCAGATTTCATCATCATCTTTCAGAGCCAGATAGAAAAATGCCTGCAGAGCCCAGTATGGGGAACCGGGAGCATTGTAGCTTTCCGACATCTGAAGATTCGGATAACCGTAACCTATGGTTAGGATGCCGGCATTGTCAAAGATAGGCCGGTTAAGCCACCATGATAGATTCCTGCAAAGAAGCTGAAGGATACGTGTCTTCGGTATAGGGTACACTTCTGTCATGAGACAGGTTGACCAGAATGCACTCTGAGCAAAGCGGTAGGTCATGGATCTTCCGTAGGGGAAGCAGGCGCCGCTGTCATCAAAGAAGTACTCAAAATCCTTACCAAAGGCCATGGCTCTTTCGAGAAATCTTTCAGAATGTTCAGGGTCGACCTCCTTCATGAACTCTCTGTATATAAGTCCGAAGCTAAGCATCACAAAAGGATTGTAGTAGTCCTTGTCTCCGCCGTTACCGTCGTTGTACCATCCGCCTTTTCCGTAGTATTCGTCAATCATCCGGAGGCCGTTTTCCATATTTTCTTTGCTGTATGGAAGACCGCGAACCTTAAGGGCAAGGTTTGTGATGATCTGGAAGAACTGCCAGTTGCAGGCGCAGAGGTTGTGGCGGTTACATTCATTAAGCCAGTCAGAAAGATTTTCCTTTACTCTATCGGAAAGGGTATCAAAGAAAAATTCAGGGGCGTAAAGCAGGGCAAAACCAATAGCCGGCATTTCGCAGAATTTCTGATCAAAGTCATGACAAAGTCCCCAATAGTCAGGAGACTCAGGATCGGTTCCTGCTTCTATTCCCCTGATATAGATTCTTACCAGTTCGGAAATCAGAGCCAGTAGTGAGGGAATATGTTCAGAGTCCTTTGATGAAGTACATGCAGTATACGAATCGGAGCAGAAACCATCCTTGAGGGTTTTATTTTCCATTATGGCAGTTTTATTGACTTTAGTTAAAACTGTAGATTTCTCTTCTTCGGAAAGCCCTGCCAAAAGAGGAACCAGCCCCCAAAGAGGTCGTGCAAAGGCCTCCATCTCCTGGGAAGACAGTTCATAGTGGGTTCCGGTATCTCCTATGCGGAGTCTCGCTCCTGATTCTGAGTAAAACGGAATAAGTGATTTTAACAATTGAAGAAGTACCTTCTGCGCTTTTTGTTTATCTGACAGGTCAGATGGGGTTAAATCTTTAAATAATTTCATGTTAATTACCTTCAATGTATGAGTATAGTCCAAAAGTGTGTTCAGCAGGATAATACAGAGCCCTGTTGAACACACTTTGAACTTGAACATATCGTATTTTAATTACTCTTATATCCGAAATTCGGAAGGGTCTCCCAACGGCTCTTCAGGAAATGTGCAGCCATCTTCGGACGACGCTCTTTGGTGAAGACACCCTTTCTGTTACCGTCTGCCCGATACACTCCCTGGATGGTGCCGAAATCTGCAAAGGCCCAGCACTGCTCTCCCATAAAGAAGTCCCGCTTGTCAAACTCAGCATCTATACGACGATAGTATTCCGTCTGAAATTCCTCCGTCCACATCTCCGCAACGGTTCCGTGAAGTCCCGGCAGGGTGTCGCAGCCGTACTCTGTTACCATCACAGGCTTTCCCTGCTCTGCCCAGAAATCAAGTTCCAGATTCCATGCATAAATCGCGCTGTCCAGGTCTCCGCTTAAGTTGTACCAGCCGTAATAACGGTTAATGCAGACCACATCCATGGTTCTTGTGGTGATGTCCCTTGTGTAGTCATTCTGGCAGCACACAAGAGTTACAGGTCTGTTCTGAGGATCCAGCTCATGGGTGTATTCGTAAAGTTCATGCCAGTACCTGTAGGCGGACTCCGGGAAATTCTCGGTGTCTGGCTCGTTTCCTAGAGACCACATTACCACTGAAGGATGGTTCTTGTCTCTTGCCACAAGGTCCCTTAGGATACTTTTATGGTAGTCCTTTATGGGGAAGGTGTAGGGATCCGCTACTCCGCCGCCTGCGATGCCCACAGCCGGTGTTTCGTCAATGATTACGATACCCTCTCTGTCACAGAGCCTGTACATCTCTTCTGCATAAGGATAATGACTTGTTCTGAAGCTGTTGGCTCCAATCCAGTGAAGAAGGCTCACATCCTTTACATTGAGTCCTTCGTTAATGCCTCTGCCGGAAACATAGAAGTCCTCATGCTTACCGAAGCCTTTGAAGTAGAAGGGCTTTCCGTTGATAAGGAATTTAGTGCCTTCGACTTTCACGGTGCGAATGCCGAATTCCTCAGTGTATTCGTCTTCACCGAAGCGTACCCGGAGGCTGTAGAGATAGGGATCCTCAGGCCATGGGTTCCAGAGATGTGCATCGGGAATACGGATGGTCCCGGATGGACCTTTTGCTTCGGCGATGACTTCGCCATCACGATCCAGAACTGAAACAGTGATAAGACTTTCAGCCTCATCCTGTGAGCCGGTTTCTGATTTGCAGTTTTTTAAGGAGGCTTCACACCCATCAGCCGTAACTTTTTCAGTGGCATTGGATTTTGAAACCTCAACACTGTAATTCACAACCCCATCATCCCCGTTCACTTCCGGCACTATGGTTACATCCTTTATGTAATCCGAAGGTGTTGTGTAGATGGAAACGTGGCGGTTGATTCCTGCATAGTTAAAGAAATCGAAATTGGGAAGGTTTACGGTGCCGCGGTGCTCCTTTGCCTTTTGAACTGCAGGAACCTGAGCATTGTCAGAACCGAAGAAGGCTGTACCCTCTTCATTTCCCATAGGCAGAGTGTGGTGATCCACACGGTTGTTGCAGGAAACCGTCAGTTTTATTTCTTCACCGGGTGTCACAAGATCTGTTATTTCAGCTTCAAATGGAAGGAAGCCGCCTCTATGAGTCATGAGCTTTTCTCCGTTAAGCCACACTGTACTGTCGTGTGCTACGGCGTCAAATCTTAAGAACAGGCGCTGGCCTTTGAAAAAGCCGGGAACCACACAGGTTTTTTCATAATAGGCTTCTCCGGTGTGGTTTCTGTAAACCGGATCCTCCCGCTGGTCGTTGTAGGATGCAGGAACATAAAGCTCCTCCGCATCCTTTGGGAAATGCTTTTCCCACTGCCCGGTCTTGGCTTCACCTTTATCGATTTTAAATTTCCAGAGACCGTCAAGCTTCATGACGGCCCTTGATTTATTTTCTATTGGAAATAACATAGCTGCTCCATTCTGGGAATCATCAGTGAGGGGGTGATTGACACTTATGATTACACTGCTGTTTTTCTTCATCATTAATTACTAAAGATTACACTGATGATTTTCTTTATCATAATCACTTAAGATCACACACTGCTGTTTTCATTTATCTTAAGCTTAATCTGAGTTTATCTTAGGTCTTTCATTACCAGTAAATCTTCCAGTCCGGGACACTCAGTCTTGTCAGGGCTTCCATGTAGTAGTAGTCTCCCCAGATTATGCATTCGTCCACACCTTCTTCCGTGCAGGTGTTGAAGGGAGTTTTTTTGCTGTAGGTTCCGTGAAGTATCTGACCGTTTGATTTTTTGCTGTCGGTCACACGGTATCCGTCATACAGAGCCTTCATTAACTTCTTTGCGATGGATCTGTAGTATCCGGCATCCTCTTCCTTCATGTACTTTGACATCTCAAGCATTCCGCAGGCGGCTATAGCGGCTGAGCTTGAGTCCCTGGGCTCTGAAGCCTCATCTCCGTCACCGAAGGTGAGATCCCAGAAAGGAACCAGGTCTTTAGGAAGATGATTCAGGAAATAGGTGGCGATACGCTTGAAATATGCGATGTACTCTTCTCTCTTTGTGTACTTGTAGGCCACTGCTGTACCGTAAATACCCCATGCCTGACCTCTCGCCCAGGCTGAACCGTCTTTGTAACCCTGACAGGTAGAACCATGAGAGAAATCCCCTGTCTTAGGATCAAGGAAAACCGTATGCCAGGTGGAGTCATCATCCCGCAGAATATATTTCATTGTGGTATGTATATGTTTTTCGGCAATGTCTCTGTATTTCACATCACCGCTTACCTCTGATGCCCAGTATAAAAGCGGAAGATTCAGAAGGCAGTCTATGATGAACCTGTAGTTCCCGGGATCATCCATGGAACCCCAGGCCTGCAGGAATTCACCTACAGGATGGAATCTTCTTATGAGCTGTTCCGCTGCAAGTATGGCGGCTTCTCTGGCAGTTTCATTTCCTGTAAGCTTGTAGGCCGCAACACAGGATGGACTGAAAAGGAAACCCATGTCATGGTTGTCTACATCGAATCTTTCTTTGATCCTTTTGTGAAAGGATGAAACCTGGGTAAGACCGGCTTTTAAAAGCTTTTCACGCTCTTCCCCAGAGGCTCTTTCATAGGATAGCCATATCTCTCCTGTCCAGAAGCCGGTGGTCCAGTTCCTGTTCTCTCCAGGTTTATAGAAACCGGAAAAGCTTGCAGGTCCCGGGAAACTGTCTGTAAAATCCGGAAGATTCCTTTCCACCTGAGTGACTGCAAAATCCAGAGCGGCAGTCACCTCTTCCGCTGATATTTCTTTATATTGAGCTATATTATGTTCGTTTATCCAAGTTGCCATGATTTGATGGATTCCTTTCTGATATATCATATAAAAGAAACCGAAGTTCAAATATGACTTCGGTTTCTTTTGAAAAAATGATACCGGATGATTAGTAAACATGAGGATCAATCATGAGTTAATAGGTTAAAAAAAGGTAGTTGATTTTATGAAAGATTCGTAAGCTGCCTGCCGAATGCGGAGCAACATACACTTTCATTGAAATAGTGTTTGTGTATGTACCGGTACCATTATTTCATGGATTAATTATCAGCCCTTTACACCGGAGCTTGCAATTCCTGCTACGAAGTACTTCTGAAGCATCAGGAAAACTATGACTACCGGAATAAGGCTTATGCAGGAAGCGGCCATAATGAGACCGTACTCTGCGGAATACTGTGATATGAACATCTTGAGACCGATCTGAAGAGTTTTCTTGCTTTCTGAAGTCAGATAGATAAGTGGTCCCAGGAAGTCATTCCAGGTATTTACAAAGGTGAAGATAGTTAAAGTTGAAAGAGCCGGCTTGGAAAGGGGAAGCATGATGCTGAGATATATCTGATACTCGCTCATGCCGTCGATTCTGGCTGCCTCACAAAGCGAATCAGGGATGCCCTCATAGAACTGACGCATCATGAAAACACCGAAGGCTGTGAATGCCTGAAGTATGATGATGGACAGGTGGGTATCTGCAAGTCCAAGTCTTCTCATGAAAAGGAACTGGGGAACCATGTAGGACTGCCATGGGATAGCGATGGTTGCTACATATGCAAGGAACAGGAAGTCTCTTCCCCTGAATCTTAATTTTGCAAATGCATAAGCCGCAAAGCTTGATGTAAGAAGCTGGAAGAAAGTTACGATAAGTGTAAGCTTCACTGTATTCTTTGTGAAAGTAAGAAGAGGTATCTTGGTCCAGATATCAAGATAGTTTCTCCACTGTGGCTCATAGCCGAACCACTGATAAGGTATAACGAAGATGTCCTTGTTGAACTTAAGTGATGCTGTGATCATCCAAATGAAAGGAATGAGCATTATCGCTGCAAACACTATAAGTACTGTATATACAAGAGTTTTTCCGATTGTTTCATTGGTTGATTTGCTTTTCATTTTGAAATATCCTCCTGCCTCATTAATTGGGGAAAGCCGGCCCATTTAAGGTTCGCTTCGCGAAGGCCAGCGTTGGCGTTTCTGGGAAAGCCAGCCCATTCAAGGCTCGCTGTCGCTCGAGGGCCGGCGTTGGGTGCCAGATCCCTTCGGAATCTGCCACATTATCTGGGAAAGCCGGCCCATTTAAAGCTCGCTGGCGCTCGAGGGCCGGCGTTGGCGTTTCTGGGAACGTCAGCCCATTTAAAGCTCGCTATCGCTCGGGGCTGACGCTACATGCCAAGTTCTTACAGAACTTGCCACATCAATCATTAGCGTAATTCTTCTCGCCGCTGAACTGGATGATGGTGATGGCAAGAACGATGGCGAAAAGTACCAGAGAGCCTGCGCTTGCGATACCGAGATTCCAGTTTCTGAAAGCCTCTTCGTAAATGTAGTAAACAAGAACGATGGCGGATTTGTTAATGACTCCGTTGCTTCCTCCTGCCAGCATATATACGATGTCGTATACCTTGAAGCAGTTGATGGTGAGCATGATGATGACGAAAAAGGTGGTAGGCTTTAACTGGGGAACAGTCACATATTTAAACTTCTGCCAGACATTGGCACCATCAAGTCCTGCCGCCTCATAAAGCTCTGTGTTGATGTTCTGAAGACCTGCAAGATAGATGACCATGTAGTAACCCATATTCTTCCAGATGGAGAACATGATGATGGTCATGAGAACCGTCTTAGGTGATGCGGCCCACTTGAGAGCGGGAATATGAAAAATATTCAGTAAAAGCTGATTGATGACTCCGCCCTTTGCAGGTGTGAAAAGCATGTTCCAGACAGCGGCTACCGCAACAAGTGAAGCTACGTATGGGAAAAAGGTCACTGTTCTGAAGAAGTTCCTGCCTTTTATCTTCTGGTTGAGAAGGATGGCGAGGCCGAGAGCTATCATCAGTGTAAGAGGCACTGTAAAGATGCTGTAGATAACTGTGTTCTTGAGAGATGCCAGGAAACGGTCATCCGAAAAGATAGTTACAAAGTTTTGAATACCTACGAATTTCCACGGGTTACTACCGTCCCACTCCATAAATGCCATGATCATGGCGAGGATGATGGGACCCAGAGTAAAGATGGCGAAACCGATGAAATTCGGAGCTATAAAGGAATAGGCAACCAGTGCCTGTTTAAATTTTCTGCGATTTGCTTCTTCTACGCCGGTTGTTCTTACAGTTGTAGCTGCTGTCATATGGTGCCTCCTGAGTTTTGTGATGTCAGCCGGTTGAAATTCGACTTCGTCGACGGCTGACGCTACATGCAGGGTTTTCATGGAAAACCTGAAATATCATTTGATTTAAAACTGCATTCAGCAAAAAACATCATAGGAAATAGATATGATCTCTTTTGCAGAATCCTGCCTTAAACCGTTTTGTATAGTCGGGGGAATTTAGAAATAAGCGATTAGATATCTTCTGATTTATCAGAAAGATTTTCATAGAATAAGGGCTGCCGCACTGTCGCACGACAGCCCTGATAAGTTTTTGATTCAAGTGAATTATTCAGTCACAAAAGTGTAAGCATTAGCCGATGATAGCCTGAACGCCCTCGTTCATAGCCTGAACTGCCTCATCGATTGTTGAAGACTCTGTCATGATGAGATCATGCTGCTCGTTGAGAACTGTCTCGATCTCTGATGACTTGTCATTTGCAGGCATCTCAAGGTATGTGTGAGATGTGATGAGAGCTTCCTTGGAAGTATCGTCCTGAGGGAAACCATCCATAGATGCGATGGCTGAAACGATGTTCTCGTTTGTCATAGCAGGGATATTGCCTGTCTCGGCAAGAACCTGAGCACCCTTCTCTCCTGTTACGAACTTGATGAAGTCCCAGGCCTCGTCCTTGTGAGGAGCAGATGTAGGAAGTGCAAGAGCTGTGATGGTTGCAAGTGTTGAACCTGCCTCTACACCCTCAGCGTGAGGATACTTAACCATGCCCCAGTTTGTGCAGTCTGTGTACTCGCCTGACTTGATCTTGTTGATGAGAGTTGCGATGAACCATGAACCCATATTCATCATGGCAACATTACCCTGTGCAAATGCATCGCTGTAGTGAAGACCCTGTGTCTTAAGCGTTGCATAATCCATGCAGACACCGTCCTGCTGCTGCTTGAGAACCATCTCATAGTATGGCTTTGTGAAATCATAGTTGCCGCCTACGATGGTGTTCTTTCCGTCGAGGATACCGTCAAGCTGGATTGTTGATCTCCATGTGTGATAGTGAGCACCGTATACTTCGGAACCCGGTGTTGTATCTGTTACCTTGCGGGCCAGCTCATCGTACTGCTCCCATGTCATATCGTTTGTGGGATAATCAACTCCTGCCTTGTCGAAAACGTCCTTGTTGTAGTAAAGAACCCAGATGTCTGAACGGAAAGGAAGCTCATAGAGGCTGTCGTTGATAGTTACCTGATCTGTGATTCCGCCGTACTGCTTAAGATCGATTCCTGCCTCTTTGATCTTGTCATTCAGTGGTTCAAGAACGCCCTTGTTAACGAGTGTCATGTAACCCGGAACATCCTTGATGGTAACAACGTCGAAATCTGAACCTGAACCGGAAAGCTGTGTTCCGAGAACAGTTGAATAGTCTGTTGAACCAAGGTCCACCATTTCAATGTTTACATTTGGGTGCTCAGCCTTGTAAGCATCGATAAGCGGCTGATAGTAAGTGATGGATGATGCATCCCAAAGTGCCCACTTAAGTGTTACGGCTTCTCCGCCTGCTGCTTCTGTTGCAGCTTCTGTAGCCTTCTCTTCCTGTGCCTTTGTTTCGGCGGCAGCTGCTGTTGTTGCGGCAGCAGCTGCGGTTGTAGCAGTTGTTGAACTTCCGCCGCAAGCTGCAAGAGATGTTGCAGCCATGGATGCAACAAGTAATGAACTAACGATCTTCTTCATGTTTGTCCTCCTATTGTCGGGTTATTATAACCCTCTTTGATTTTTTGCCGGAACCACGTACAGTCTTTGATACGACTGTGTCCAGTGGGTCAATGTCTACACTCTCTTGAGTGTTTCCGGCACATTGCCTTAAGTCTGAATTTATTGTAGAATTTCTCTGTTTTTAACGGAATACAATTTTTTCAGAGTAATTTTGCTTTTTTTTAGCAGGTTTTTAAAAGATGTATTTTTATTTGAAAAAGATGTAGAAAATTTCAATTCGGTTCTTTTGGCTACATTTTTTGATATAAAAGACTAAAACGAACTTATAAAGGACAGAGATCGTATGAAAATTGGTCCGGATATAAATAAAAGATTCAGTTCCATAAGATTTCAGATTGTGGTGTATTCCATGGGATTTGCCATTCTGATATCTCTCATGATCACAGCCATCAGCTTTTTTTACATTAGAGATAATCTGAGACGAAATGTGAGGCAGACTGCTCTTAGCAGCCTGCAGCTGTTAGGCTCGGAGATGGATAAGTCACTGGATAATGCAACAAACTTTGCGCTTTGGACCACCATAGACAGTACCATAAACACCTACCTTAACAGGATGACAGCGTCGGGGAGAACTTCATCCGGAGAAGAACCACTGACTTATGAGGAGCAGCAGGAGAAAAACAGGGTTGAGAGGCGCCTTGCCCTTTCCACATGGGAGCATTTTAATGATGAATATAATGCCATGGGACGTACAAGGCATATTCAGAGAGTTCTGGTGAGCACCATGGATGGCAGACATTATCTCCAATCCATAAAGAATGCAGCCATCACCTCTTCTACCGGTGTCACAGGAAAGATAATGTCTACCAATTACTTTTATCAGCTTCTTGATGCGGATGACTTCCGGTACTTCGGATTAAAGCAGAGTCCTGTCAATGCTCATTCAGAGGACAGCATTATCCCTATGGTGAGACCTATACAGTCTTCATCCTCCTCTGCCATTGTAGGCTTTGTTTATATGGAACTGTCACCCACCATCATTACATCCATCTTTAGTGATTACAGACTTGAACAGGATGAAAGAGTCTTTGTGTCCATAGGTGAGGGTCATAAATATGAGTATAAAGAGGGCAGGCTCACGGAGTGTTCCGTGCCTGACGGGACTGTAAGTTACAGACTCAGGAACAAGGCATTTACACTGTATCTTCTTCCGTCACAGAGAAGCATGAACATCAGGATGAACTTCTATATAGCTGTCATCGGACTCATGGGATTTTTCATTATATGTATCGGACTTCTGCTTTGGTACCGTATGAATCATGTGATAAATGTTCCTATAACTAAGCTTCTCAAAAAGCTTGACAGGATAGGCAAGGGAGATTTCACCCGTGACGAGTCCATAGAGTGGGATTCGGAGCTGGGAGCTATAGGCGGAGGCATTAACACCTTGGCTTTGAATGTACAGAATCTTATGGAAAAGAAGGTTCAGGATGAGAAGAAAAAGCAGGAACTGGAATATCAGATACTTCAGTCCCAGATAAACCCGCACTTCCTGTACAATACTCTGAATACCATCAAGTGGATGGCCACCATTCAAGGGTCTGAGGGCATCGCTGACATGTCTACCGCACTTTCACGACTCCTCAGGAATATCTCAAAGAGCAAGGAGAATGTCATCAGCCTGGAAAAGGAGCTTCAGCTGGTGAAGGACTATTTTACCATCATGAAGTATCGTTACGGCGGCACCATTGAGCTTGAATATGACATAAAGGATGAGTCGCTTCTGAAGGCTTCTGTGAACAGATTTTCACTTCAGCCCATCATCGAGAATGCTATCTTCCACGGTATCGAGCCTAAGGGCGGAGCCGGGAAGATAGTGCTCTCGGTTTATTTGAAAGATGATAGAGCAGCAATGGAGATTGATGCTGTGAACCGGGAAGTTAATGATGACAATGTTTCCGGCAAGAATTCTGTTAATGAAAAACATACCACTGAAAAAAGCGGTGATTTTGTCAGAGAAAATCATACTACTGAAGAAAGTGGTGAATCTGCAGGAATGGATTCGGATACAGTATCTGAAAGAAATACTAAGGAAAGAAAACTTCTCATCATCGAGGTCAAAGATAACGGTGTCGGCATGACTCAGGAGCAGATTGAAAAGACTCTTTCGGGTGAACTGGAAGGGGCTGATGATTTCTTCCGCCACATAGGAGTTGCCAATGTCTCTCAGAGGATAAAATATACCTTCGGAGAGGAATACGGGCTTTCCATTGAGTCGGAGGTTTCAGAGTATACTGTGATGAGATTTACGCTTCCGTTTGTTGAAGCGGAATAAGATTTCTTTATCAGGCTTCTAAATATCATTTGCGGGTGATCAGTCAGAATCGTTGTAGAATGATGAGATACGGATATCTATAATATAGAGCTGTATAATAAATGAAAAGTCTTTCATGAAATAAAAGGTTCTTTAAGGTGTGGTTTTCGGACGCTATCAAGTAAAAAGCGTCCCCCAATGCCAGTAGGGCTATCAAATTTTCGGTGAAATTCGATAGCCAATACATGTAAATATAGGAATGTTAATTTATGTATAGAGTTTTGATTGTTGATGACGAGCCTCTGGTTCAGGTGGGGCTCAAATCCATGTTACAGGGATTTGAAAATGTTGAGGTGATAGGTTCTGCTTCCAACGGAAAGGATGCTCTTGATATCATAGGGGCACAGAAACCGGACATAGTTATCGCGGATATCAAGATGCCTGTTATGACAGGTCTTGAGCTGCTTGCTGAATCCAGTAAGAATTTCGGACCGGTGCCGGCATTTATCATGCTGACAGCCTATGAAGAGTTTGATATGGTCCGTAAGGCCCTCTCCTATCAGGCTGTTGATTATCTTGTGAAGGTGGAGCTTGATAAGGAACAGCTGAGTGAGGCAATAAAGAAAGCTGTCGCCCGTGTAAATCAGGTGAGAAAGCCAGCTGTTCAAAAAGCTCCGGAGCTTTCACAGAATGCGGATACGGTTCAGCTTGAGGAACTGAGACAACGCTTTATGCTGAAGCTTTTACATGGAGAATTTCCGGATGAAGCTGCTCTGAAGCATGAAGCAACTAATGTCAGAATGGATTTCAAGTTTAACAGATATATCGCGGCATATGCGGAGATCGTGCTTCCGGGTGACAGTAAAAAACATCAAAACTGTACCTTTGATTCATTATCCCGAAATGATGCGGATATTGAGTCAGGGGATTTTGAAACAGATGAGAAAAACACTGATGATATAAGTGCTGTGAAAGGTAAATGGCCGGGAGAAAGCCCTGATAAAAGCGGATATCATGCAAATGATATTTCTGAGAAAGTTATGGAAAGTGAAGCTGACCGAATGATAACATTGTACCGCTCCTGCCTTTCCATGACGAGAGAAATCGTTGAACGCTACGCCCCCTGCTATCTTGTGTCAAATGATATCGAACACTTTACAGTGATTTTCTTCTTTACTGAGAACACTCCGGTGGCGGAAAGCATGACCCACATTCAGGAAGCGGTGGAAAATGCCCATACCATGATAAACAATTATTTCAATGTTTCTCTCCGCTTTGGTATAGGAACTGCAGTCTCCTCTCCCATGGATATACATACCACTTTTGAAGAGGCTAAAACTGCTGAAAAAGAAACGGATAAGGATGCGGCCATCAGACTGTTCAGCCACATCGTGGGTGCAAACCGCCGTTCCGGAAAAGATAAGCTTATAGCTATGATTCAGGACTATATAGATGAGAACCTGAAGGGAAAACTCCAACTTAATGAAATTGCCGATGCCTTTGGTCTTTCCCCGGCATATCTTTCAGTTCTCTTCAAAAAGAACACAGATATAGGTTTTTCCGAGTACGTTTATACGAGAAAGATCGAGCATGCAAAGAAAATGCTCCTCTCTGATGATATGAAGGTCTATGAAGTGGCGGATGCCCTCGGATTCGAGTCCGCCTACTACTTCTCAAAGGTCTTTAAAAAGGTGACGGGAGTTTCCCCCAGGGAATTTATTCAGGCAAAAAGTGAGGGATGAAAATACCCTATAGAAGGATGTGTCAGAACTTGAGCTGGGTATTCTTAAGTCCATAAGAAAATTCCTGGATAATGGCGGCACAGAGGAAATGGCCAGAAAACTCCTTGATGCTACAGACGAGCAACTGGAGATGGCCAAAAAGTTGAAAGTCTCGGAGTAAGAGGAAAATCAAAATATGAAAAAGAATTTACAAACCTTGGCACTGACAATGATTTTTGCAGCTACACTTGGGGCATGCGGTACTTCAGCAGATATTCCGGAAGCCGTAACGGAACAGGCAGAAACAACAAAGCAGATTGAAAAAACAGAAGAAGCAGTAAAATCAGTTATCACGGAGACATCCGATCATTCTGAATCTGCGGAAAGTGAAGAGAAAACCGGCCCTGCCGGAAACGAGCTTCAGAGTATCCCTGAGACCATTTTAGATGCTTCAAGCAAGTCCGGGACTGATGCTCCCGATGAAGGTGAACACATTCCCGTGGATGTTTCAGAATGTAAAACATTTGATCAGGTAATCTCTAAGCTTGCAAAGGATATGGGCTATGCAAATGTGAAGCTTGGAAATACGGATACTCTTTTAGTGGCATCAAAGACCATCAGCTTCGGGGAAAAAGAAACTGTGGAAGCTGTTGATGCTGATATTTACATGGCAGATGGGGATAAGATTCTGTACTGTGGTTATGTGACATCCGGGGGTTCGGCAAATCCCCTTGCTGTTTCAGAGGGATATCTCTATGCTGTTTCTCATCATTCAACAAAAAAGTATACCGTTACAGATGACGGAGTACTTGCGATTGATGAAGAAGTAACTGAAAAGTTTGATAAGGCTGGAAATGTTTCATACCATAGCTATTCGGATATTCATGTTCAGGATGCGTGTGAAAACGGTGTTGTGGAATATGATGCACCTTTACGGAGATTAAACAAAGAGTACTCAGATTCTGATGTTATTGAGTTTACTGTTGTGAAATAAAATAAACAGCAAAAAACCGGGCTTTGTGAGGCCCGGTTTTTTATTTTAGCGATATTTATATTTGAATCTCAGTGCATTTGTGAATGGTGATTTGGATTTTATTTATGTAATGGTGTCAGCTATATTACTCAAACTACTACTATGTATTTAGTGGTTACTCATATTTTATAAGTATGTTTAGCTTTCGGTTAGGGGATTAAATATATACTGATGTTCAAATTTGCCTGCATTAAAACCTAAAACCATTTTTGTACCGCTGCAGGTTCCGCTGGCTATGAAGCTGTTGCATTTTGCCAGAAATCTTAGCGCATAGAAATAATTGACAGTAATGTCCTCGAGCGCCGCCTCATAAGCTTCTCCTGTCCTCTTTTCCTTTTCAAGATCTTTGATCAGATGTATATTTTTGAAATCCGATACTGAAAATCTCTCCTGTGCTATCACACGAACTTTATCTTTGCCAAATTCGGAGAATATGGCATCCAGAGCATCATTATCTTCGGTTGCGAGAAAAATCTTGTCAAAATGATACTCTTCCATGAATTCTCTGATCTTAGGGATCAGTATCTTTGCGGAAGCCTGCTTATGGTTTGCACCAACTTCCGTTAGCTTGTAATCAGTTCCTCGGATCAGAACACCCAGTACCTTGTCATCACCAAACACCGCCTCATAGTATTCATCAATCTGATTATTGAATTCATCATCGATAACCGTTTCCTTTAACGGAATCTGCATCATTTGGAAGGTCGGTATGACATACAGCTTGATAAAGTCGGCACAAATACAGGTATTGTCCTCATTTGCATCTGACGGCCTTTTCTTAAGAACAAAATATCTGTTCAGCATCTCATCGCTGTATCTTGAACAATGCTCTTTCAGGAAGCATTCAATGCCGAATCCGGCAAGCAATGCCTCGATTTTGTTATAGGTATCCAGGATTGCTCCGATGCCGATGATTTTATCGAACTCTATTTGGCAATACTTTATTTTTGACAGGTCTTTGCCATCTGCAAGTCCCTGCACGAAAAATATCTCGCTGAAAAGAGGAATGGAGTGATTTTTTTTCACATCTCCCATGTATATACCGATCACAAAATCCTTTGTGATGATCATAGAGTCCTCGCGGCCTGGAAGCTCTTCTACTATGTGTACATTGGCCATATCAGACATGAACAGGCTGATTCGGGAATCCGTTACGTAGACATGCATATCAAGCTTTAATGCTGCGAGCTTTGCGATCACAACCGAGTACTCAGTTAATTCCTCAATCTCAAGGGAACCAAAGCGTTTTATCAGTGACAGATTCAGGGTGCGGTCATCATTTTCGTCGTAATTGTTGAAGTTGAAAAACAGCTCGGAGAAACCATTGTCCTGAGCGCCTTTGCTGGTCTTTATCGTGTAATTATTGTCGATTTTTTGGAGATCGTACAGCGGCTGATCATCCTTGTACACATGGCAGTATTCCAGCTGCTTTCTCAGTGCTTCATGAAATACATCCTCACCATGGCTCAGTTTGTCTCCGGCTTTCTCGCTGTCAAATTCCAATACTTTGTACATCGTATCATTCCTTTCTGCCAATGTATCTCTAAGAGATACTGTATAACGTTATGATCTATATCGACGAAAGTGTCTAATACGATTAGTTTAGCATAGTACCGGGTTATAAAACTACAGGACATTCCTGCACAGTGACAGGCACCAATGGTTCCCTAAGCTTTCAAAGGATACGGGCTATGCCTATGTTAAGCTTGGTAATAAAGATACTCTTTTAGTTGCATCAAAGATCATCAGCACAGGGGAAAAAGAAACTGTGGAAGCTGTTGATTCTGATATTTACATAAAAAATGGGGATAAGATTCTGTACTGTGGTTATGTGACATCGGGAGGTTCGGCAAATCCGCTTGCCGTTTCAGAGGGATATCTCTATGCTGTTTCTCATCATTCAACAAAAAAGTATACTGTTACAGATGACGGAGTACTTGCGATTGATGAAGAAGTAACAGAAAAGTTTGATAAGGCCGGAAATGTTTCATACCATAGCTATTCGGATATTCATGTTCAGGATGCATGTGATAACGGTGTTGTGGAATATGATGCACCATTACGGAGATTAAATAAAGAGTACTCAGATGCAACAGTTATTGAGTTTACTGTTGTGAAATAAAATAAACAGCAAAAAACCGGGCTTTAAGAGGCCCGGTTTTTTAAAATATGTCTATTCCACTTATAAAAAAATCCGAGAAAACAAGCAATATTACGTCAGATGTTTATGGCTTCAGCGATATTTATACTTTGCTCTCAGGGCATTATTACTTGCAGTTATAAATACCTGAAGATCTGAATACAATTGCTTGATAGCGACATCAGCATTGCCAGAATTAAAGAAATAATAGTCTTCATAAAGATTAGCATATGTAGTGTAACTATTTCTGCCGTTAGAATTATAGTAGTCTTTAAGGGCAAAATAATACGCATAATAGTACGGGAAATTATTTTGGAAATTATTGGCTACATCAGTTCCGAATACCCATTCATAGCTGTTCCCGATACCGGTACTCATAAGTATCAATTCTTCACTTGGAGTTTGGAGCTTATATAAAGCCCACGCCCCCAGTTGATATGCTTCTGTCTGAGTATCATGTTCGATCTGCGGGTTAAACCAGTTTTCTTTCCTGAAGGGGACTAATATGTCTTCTTTAACTAAGCCGTTTAAAGGGTCTGCACTGTTAAGATAGCTGCTGTATGCAAAAGATGAGATAGCGGTTAAACAGGATAAAAGAAGTGTTAAGAAAAAGATTTTAAAACGACTTTTCATAGTAATAACCTCCTTTTTTGCTATGGAATGCTGAATTTACGGGGAAATTCAACATCCGTACTTGTGTCTTTAGGTTTTAGACAAAAAACCATCCGGCTCAGCGGGATTTCTGAACGCTTTTTCCTTGATTGCGTTCAGAAACCTATGCTTTATTGAATTTATCCTTTCCCTGTTTGCATTTTGGGCACTTCCAGTCATCCGGAAGATCCTCAAAGGCTTTTCCGTCATGTTCTGCAGGATCGTATACATAGCCGCAAACGGAGCAGATATATTTACCGGTTGCTTTTCCCACGGAGATCTCTCCCACGGGCTTAGTCTCCGGAGGATTGTCGAGATATATGACTTTCTTTTCTTCAAGGTTTTCATAACCAAGGGGCGTATGGGTTGAAAGATATACGGTAGGATTGTTTCTTATGAACTCCCGAACAGCATCAAGGGTCACTCTTGCTGCTTTAACATCCTCAAATACAATGGACAGCTTGTTTTCATAAAGGGCTTCATCCGTATATGTGACATCTCCATGGATCATGTAAAACAGATCCCCATCTTCCACGATCACAATGCTGTTGCCTTTTGTATGTCCCTTCGCTTCAATGAACCAGACGCCGTCTGTTATTTTCTTTGAAGCAGGAAAATTTTTGTAAGCCCCGTCAGTAAAGTCCACGGGTTCAACATTGGAAAAAGACTTAAGTTCATCAGCCATACACTCTTCTCTTGCAGCGAAAATCGTGGCATTTGGAAAAGCCCGCAGTTCCCCTGTATGATCGGCATGCTTATGGGTGATAAGGATTTTTGTGACCTGCGCAGGCTTATATCCTGCATCAGCAAGGGCGTCTACATAATTGCCAATCTTCTTTCCCATATAGATCATGGTTTTCTCATCCGGAACCTGTTCCGGCATTTCAGAAGGCACACCGGTATCCACAAGGATGACTTCGTTTCCTGTGTCGATTACATAATTCTGGAGGCTGGACCGATACTTCATGGTTGGATCGATTCCCTCCATTCCTTCCCCGCCAAAAGCAAAGGCCTTTGTCATATATCCGTTTTCAAATAGTTTTACTGCTTTGATGATCATAGTGTTCCCTCCTGTGTAATAAAGTACTATCCTCGGAAATCTGTCCAAATGGATAGTCGGCTTCTTTTTCGGAAACATTAGACATAAAAAAACAGTGGCTTTGATATGAAGGGATTTTTTATCCGGTCATACCATAAGCCACTTTCATTGAAGATTAATCTTTATTCTGTATCCTTTGATGACAATAAATCATTTGTGAAGTTTGTCTGGATTTTATTTTTGTAACGATGTTCGATTTATATCACAGTTCAGCAGGGACACAAGCCGTTCCGAAAATAACAACTGAACTGTTACCGAACAGCAACTACCTTTTTACTTTATCTCGATGTAGCTAGGAGCTTCGATCTGCTTTACTTCCTTCTTCGGAAGGTCGATCTTGAGTATACCGTCCTCAAACTTTGCTGCTATATCCTGTGGTGTGAAGTCATCGCCTACATAGAAGGTTCTCTGCATGGAACCGCTGTAACGCTCGCGGCGGATCACTCTGCCCTCTTTATCTTTCTCTTCTTTGTTGTCGTTATGTGCTGCGCTTATCTTAAGATATCCATCAGTAAGCTCTAACTTAACATCCTCTTTCTTGTAACCCGGAAGCTCGACTGCCATCTCATAGGCCTTGTCGTTTTCTTTGATGTCGGTTCTCATGAGACTTGCAGTCTGTTTGTTCTGTGCAGACTTTGAATAAAAGTCTCTATCGAAGTCACCGAAAAGGTCATCCATTAAGTTCTCACCAAAAATACTAGGCATGTACAACATATCAATTCCTCCTTTGTATTATCAGATTCATGAAGATAATGTTTTGGTTTCGTTGCTTCTCATATGAAGATGTGAGTGTTTTAAATCCTTAACTCATCGTTATATGAGAAAATCAAAACCCTATCTTTTGAATCCCTCTTTTTGTTTACAACTATGTTATAGTCTTATTGTTAGCACTTGTCAACGGTGAGTGCTAACAATAATTATAAATTTTTTGTAAACTCATAATAATAGAGACAGCCCTTCAAGAAGTTCGGGCCCCCTTTAATGATCAAAAAACAGGCCGGCACAGGGGAAAGCCCCGATGTACCGGCCTATGTAAAGCAATACTAGAATGTGAGTGGTCTATATCGGACTCCTTCGCACTCACACTTATGTGAAATTACTTGTGTTTCATTTAAAGAATCCGCGGTTAAGAAGTTCTCCAAAAGGATTAAACGGGGAGCGAGGTGTCAATGCTTCAGTTATGATCCTTCGTACAGATTTCATCTTTGTTTCATCATCCTTTATGGCATCAACGTACTTTAACAGTTTGAACTGTCCTTCCATATCTATTCCAAGGGTTTCATTGTACTTCTTTGAAATAGCACTTATGGAATCATAAGCCTGCTTCAAACTGCGTCTGTTTTCGATTGCAGCGCTTATGGTCTTTATGAACTCTCGCTTTGTAGTCATGTCAGACAGCTCATAAATAGCTTCACGATTGTCGAAAATCTTGTGGGCAATATCACCCTCGGTGGCAGTCCAGCCATATTCTTCGGTCAACAGATAAACAGTTTCTTTTTCTCCGTAATAATACAGTTCCTTATCCCGGACAATTGCTAAAAGACCTGTATGCGCCTCTGTGAAATAATTCTTAATCAAAGTCGGATCATTAAAAGGAAGTCTTACTATGCATAAACCGTTTTCGATACGCTTGGACTTTACGGCCATCGTTTCAAACTCATTCCATCCATTCTCGTCATAACGGTACAGAGCGGCATCCCTTGCCATATCTCTGATGGCTTTCTCGATTACTTCCATGCTGAGGGATCTCTTTTGTCCGACTCTGATCATTTCCCGGGCATGTCCTACAGCCTGAGCTTCCAGGAGTTCTTCTCTTGCATTCAGAGGATTCATGAGAAGTGAAGCAGTTTGAGAAATGACACTGCTATCTTCGGTCTGAACAATTGAAAGTGTATATGACGGTTCCGGACCTTCAACGCCCACTCCGATATTTATGGCGTTTCGGTAAAGTGACAGATATGAGCCGATGGTATTGTTCTGCCAGGTGATAGCGTCTCCGGTCTTTTCAGGTTCAATGTCAAAAAAATGCACATTCGCATAATTGTTATAGGCATTCTTCAACATTTCGTATGCAATCATGTTATACATACTGTTTTTGGCAATGAAAACATTAACCTTTTTGCCCACCTGTATGTTTTTTATGAAATCTGTTCTGAGCTTCTTATTATTGTTGTTTCTGATTTCATTTGCAAGATCATCCATATCAATCTCGATGGAGGGCCTTGCTTTTATATAAGCATACAAATCCAGACCGGTCTGAGGAACTACAAAATACTTCACACCTTTGTTTTTGGATTTTTGAAGGTCGGATGATAAGACCTCCATCATCTTTTCGATTTCTTTTTTGTTATCTTGAGATGTATATTCGCAGGATAAAAAATCCGTCACTTCATTTTCACCGTCTTTTCTGGTGGTGACGGACATGATCAATGTACTGGTGGGGCCATCATCCCTTGTGGTTATGGCTGAATGGGAGTCAAAGGTGCATAAGAGTCGGCGCTCCAAAGAACAAAGCTCCATTGCATTTTCTAAACCGGATGCAGTTATGTTCCTGCTGATGTTATCGTCATCTTTGATTGAATCATCGTTTTTTTTGTCAAATAAGTTTAACATACTATCCTTTTTGTGTGATGAGTTTTACCGCGAGGTAAAAATGTTTTTCTGCAATTGTAATTCTGTAATACTGATGTGTGCATTATTGCACTAATTTAATTATAGATTTATTTTTCTTTTTTTCAATATCGACAAAATGAAAAGAGGAGGAAGAAAAGGCAGGGCTTAAATAATGGAATATTGCACAAAAAATTAATTGAAAATTGATGTAAATTAACGCCTCTGGTTATGAAATGAGATATAAATCATAACCAGAGGCGTTTTTGAAATGATTATGTAGTTTTAAGCTTGGTGTGCATCCATATGTTATGGGTAGCTCTTATATGAATCGTAAGAGCGGCTGTCGATTAAATCTTAAAGACATATCACTCGCGTCTTTGAACAGGGAGAAAAGGGTACACTAACCAGAGACAATAGAAGCATCGCTGCCATCGTCTTATAAATATGCTTTTTCATCATTACTTTTAGTAGCTTCTTTAATCGCACTATGTTTTATGTGAAAATCAAAGATACATCATTTACTGAAGCAGTAAGTTGAACCCTGTAGCAGGAATGCTTCCAGGTTTCTCCGAGACGGGGATCTGTTATGGGCAGCTCTTCTATTTTTATGTCTGAGAAACCGAAGGCTTTTATCTTTCCGACATTGCCGATCCTTAGGGTTCGTTCAGAGCATGCTGTATCACGGCAGAGTTCTTCTGGCTCCGGCTTTTCATAGCAAATTATATTTTCCGTGAATTTCAGCTTTCCATCGTAATGATCATTTATGACTACCGGAGCATTGCGAGATTCTGTGTCGATAGAAATATTGTTTACAGGCTCTGAGGAAGTGTCTGTGTTTTTTAAGAGCCTGACAGAACGCGTTAGTTTTCCGTCCAGCCCTGAGTATGCATCCTGAAGCTCCATTGAGAGTTCTGAGCTTTTTTCATCCATGCGGCAGGAAACATTGACAGCGCAGTACTTCTCTCCGTCATGCTCCATGATGATGTTTCCATCGCCGTCGCAGAAGCTCGGCAGGTTGTGATACTGCGACTGCATGGTCCAGATATCGTAGCGGTCTTTTGAAAATGTCTTCTGAGTGTAGCTGCCTACGCCAAGATCGATGATGAATGGCTTACCGTTTTTGTAAAGAATGAAGCTGCCCACGTCGTTATGGTTATGGGAGTCGGCATTGTCTCCGGCCTTGACTGCCAGAACATAATGCTTATCCCGGGCTACCATAAGGCCCGTGCTTGGAAACCAGGCATCGGCTTTTTCGTGCTCGCAGATTTCCGGAGTATGTTCCATCATCTTCCTGTGGCACCGGGCATTCAGAACATGATACCAGAGGTTCTCTTCCGATGGATTCAGGCGCTCTGTCCAGGATTCCGATCTGTAATCTTCTGCGGCAAAATCACACATGTTGGTATCGTGTATGAATGCTCCAAAAAGATATTCCCTGGCACCCCGTCTTCCGGCTTTAGGGGAACAGTCTGCAAAGTTTATATAATATTCCCCGCCCACATGGACCTTCATAATATATGTAGCGATGTTTTTGATCTTTTCTGTCTCAGAAGAAAACTCCTGTTGGAAATCGGGAAAATTCTCAGATGAATCATGTGTATTTAAACCAGCAACCAAATGGTGGCTTCCTGCAAAATCACTGCCGGTAATCAAAGAGTCAGATTCATTAAATTGTGAACTATTATTATCTGACTGATGGAGATTCCCTTTCCTTTCCGAGATACTTTTCAGTATACTGAGGCACCCGAAAAGACAAAGCCCTGCGTGGCTGTAATACTGGGCTCCTTCATCACAGCATCCGTCCATTGCATATTCCGAAAGGAAATGATGAACTGATTTAACAGCCGAATCATAAATCTGATGCAGGTCTTCAGGTGTAGGTAAAAGATGCTTTGTTTCCCAATCAGGCGGATTAACTCGACCATCTTCATCAGAGAAACGTTCTGACAGTTTCTTTGATGACATTACACTGTTACTGAAAGCAGAAACATCACTTAACTCTGCATTCACATCATGAGAAGACATGATACTGTTGTTAGAGTCCGTGTTGCGGGAAGACTCATGAAATATTGATTTCCTGGTATTTCCGTTTTCCTGTGCTTCTTTTTTTGAGGATATGACATCTGAAAGGATGGCGGGCTCTTCCCCAACAGGTCTCGTAAATGCAGTCAGAAGTACATTCTGTGTTATCCAGGGAGTCCAGTTGCACATAGGCTCAAGTCCGTTGCCCATCCACCAGAAATGAAATCTGAGATACGGATCGAGCACTCTTTCGTGGAGTGCGTTGTCTATAGCTGCAGATATAAAAGGGCTTTCGTTTGAAAGCGCCGGACGAAGCAGTTCCTCCGATACGGAAAGTATCGCTGCAGTTTCTCCGGAGAAGAGGTCTACCACTGGTCTTCCTGTGTCAGGGATGGTGAACTGCTTCGTATCTCTTATGTAGCTGTTGTGAGCAGGAAGGCACCATGTAGTCTCACCAAGTATCAGATAAATCCCATCGATTATCTTTTGGAGAAATCTGCCATTCCCTTCTATGCACTCGCCCATGACGAGAGAAGTAAGCATCCTGCGCCGGGTAAAGTATTTGTCCTCAAATTCAACACGATTCCCGTCTTTTGAGAATCGGAGATAGTCTGACATGAGTATCTCAGGCCAGTCTCTTTCATATGCATCTTCCGCCAGCTTCAGACGTTCATGACGATAATCCTCAGGAAGACTTTCCCAGAATGAACGCTCTTTGATATCAGGAAGATATAGTGGATCGAAGTCAGAAAGACCCAATGGCATATCCGGGATGGTAGTTTTATATTTTGATGAAAGCATAATAAATCCTTCGTAAAAGAGTTTTCTTTATTGCTGGTATATAGATTCTTATAAAGAGTCTTAGTCAGCACAATGGAATTTCAATTTCTCCAAACACTTAATCAATGCCGGAGTACTCCGTTCCAAACACCTTTATCTGTGTAAGGGCCGGGAAAGGACTGGGGTCCGAAGATTTTATGAGATTGCACAAAGTGAGGCCTGTAACATTGTCCTCTGCAACTTTAAATTTCTGTGCACTTCCGTCTGCCCTCTTTTCAAGCTTCAGTATCTCCTTTTTACCGTTTGAAAAGAGTACAGTTCCTTCCGTCCACCAGTTATCATGAGGAAAGTCGCAGCGTTCATAGATCCAGATCTCCCGGATGTTCACGGGACGTCCGAAATCGAGCCTGAACTCTGCGTCATCTCTGCAGTTTATGCCCCAGGACTCGTATGGCCATTCTCCATGGGAGCCGTGGGCAATGTTTCCGTTTATGGCATTGGCGGCAGCAAAGACTGACTCACCACGGGTTTCGATATTGGCGCTTGAGTGGGGATAGACACCTATATCATCATGGGGATCAAAGCTGTTCTCTGAGAGATTTCTGTATATCATGACCTCATGAGCCCCGGCTTTTCGGATGCTTACCACATGGCGGTTTCCGGAGAATGTGAGAGGATTTAGGTTTTCCCTCTTATCGTAAAAGGGAACCGGATAAAGCAGCTCCTCTTTTGTGACGTAAACCACGGAAGGGTTAAGTACGGCATCAAGCTGCATAACATAGAACTTCCCGGGGTCAAGGTC
This sequence comes from Oribacterium sp. P6A1, assembly GCF_000702885.1. Taxonomy (GTDB): domain Bacteria; phylum Bacillota; class Clostridia; order Lachnospirales; family Lachnospiraceae; genus Oribacterium. The sequence continues at coordinate 54,405 of NZ_JNKO01000003.1, forward strand.
GGATATATGTATAACATCCCCCTTCCTGTACTCTCCGTTAAAGGAAAGTACGGCCTCGTCGATTCCGTTCGCTGTGTATTTAGGGATATGATCCCAGTCGTTATATATTGAAATATTCAAAGTGGCCTCCGGAAAATAAGATATCGGAAATCAGTTTTCTCTGTTGATAAAATCCGATATCAGAGATTTAGGGCAATAAAAAACTGCCCTTACTGTAATTGTATAAGGACAGTTTTTTTATACCATGTAAAATTTTTTCTAAATAATGTTAATTATTATACTTGATAAGCTGTGCATCTTACGAAAAATGCCAATACCTGCCTTGTCAGATCAGGCACTCATCCCGCAAAAACTATTCCGTCGAAGAGCTCTTCGATATCCACACCGTCCACAGTCTGAGGCCAGTCGGAATTGTCGATATATATACGGGCGTATCTTCCGTCTTCTGTTTCGGCATCAACCCAGGCAAAGCCGTTGGTGCGCTTTGGTTTAAGGACGGTTCCCTTAGGAAGCTTTTCGTCTTTTCCGTTATCGATTCCATCCGGTGTAAGTTCATCCATGATGCTCAGAGTCAGATCCTTTTTCAGGGTGAGCTCATTGTCGGTCTGAATCCACCACTCTTCGGTCTTCGCCAGAGGCCTTCCATCTGTATCAAGCTCGTAATGACGGAAAATTGAGAAGGTGCTTAAAAGAGCTGATCTTGTGAACATGATGAAGTCATCAGGGTCTGTAGGGGTTACGGAATAGAATGATCCGTCCATACTATCCTCTACCTTGGATGCCTTTTCACCGTTCAGGTCATAGATGCTTGTGAACTCATAGTCATTATCCGTTTTGCTGCGGACATAGAGGAATGCCTTACCGTTCTCATACATAAGATATGGGAATACACCATAGGTATACATGATGGTATCTTTGAACTCTTTGCCATCAAGAGATATGGTCAGGTCGTAGCAGTCATCCATGTAGTCGCCCTGAGCAGTTTCCAGATCAACTTTAAACGTCTTTGGAGAACCATCTTTTGCTACGAAGGTGTAAGGTGTAAGTGTGCTTACCTCATAAGCATAACTCTCTGCTGTTTTAATGAAGCGAGAGTCGATGATATCCTTACACTCCTCAAACGGCAGTACAGCTTCCAGAGGACCAACAGCGTATGGTGTCAGCTCGTAGGCTGCAAATGACACAACCAGTGAGTCATAGGTCAGATTGTAGGTAAGAGACATGCCGTCTACTTCATCATACATGTCATTGAGGGTTTTATTAAGGTCAGGATCAAACAGATCCTTATCCAGATCGGGATAGGTTTCATGAAGCTTTTTATCAAGAGCATCTATGAAGGCATCCCTGTCAGTAACAACATCGGATATCTTCAGAACCTTTCCGGTTTCTGAATCTATGTTGTAACAGTTAAAAACGGTATTCGGATGTGGGCCGCCCATGAAGGTATATGTGGTATCTGAAATACTGAATACGACACTGTCGGAACGAGTGACAGTAGTATCTGTGTCAACAGAGTAATTGTAGTCGTAGGCGTCCTCCGACTTATCATCAAACCTCGGGTCATCCTTTGCAAGTTCTCTGCATTCCTCTACTAAGGCTTCAAAGTTTTCTTTTCTATCCTTGTTGTAGGCAGAAATGCTGTCTGACAGTTTTTCGTAGAGCCCCTGATACTCTGAAAATTCACTGTCCTCGTAGAATCCGAGTTTAATTGAAGGATAATGTCCTATGGCTATAAGTCTTGAGTCATCTCCTGCCTTTGGATCCATGTAAATGTAATCGTAATTCAGCTTACATTCAAAGCCGAGCTGCTCTATCTTGTCGGCTGCGTCCGGTTTTTCATTTTCTCCGGAAGCAGTGGTTTCCTCTGCCGCAGTGGTTTCAGCAGCTTCGGTTCCTGTTGTTGTGGATTCCGGAGCCTCCGGCGTATTCTGCGCTCCGCAGCCTGAAACAATAAGAGCCAGGGATGCGACTATTGCAAGTCCTGCAAAGTTTTTTCTACTCATAATATTCTTCCTCCTATATATCACATCATAACATCAAATCAGAATAAAAAAATTAGAAGTTGTTTTAGAAATCATTACAAAAGAAGAAAAATCCTTCTGCGAGGATATAGCCCACAGCAGGGCTGCGGGCTATTAAAGAAGGGGTATAAATATTTATGAAAGAGTGGATGTTAGGGTGCATCCGCTTTATCATCTGTTGTGCACTCTTGCAACTAAAGGCTCGATCTGTTCAAGAGCGTTGTTCAGATCCTCGAAAACGAAGCCTTTCTTTGTGATGTTGGTCATCATGGTCTGTATGTCGGCCTCAACCTTATCATAGTAGACTGCAGAGTCACGTACATTGGCAGCAACCATGTCGATGTTTCTGTTGCAGTCATCAAATACCTGGAGCATCTCCTTGTTGCCGTTTGCGATGTCATCAGAAACAGCGTTTATACTGTCAACCACCGCATCGGTCTCATTGACCTGAGTCTGGGATTCATCGATAGCCGCTCTTGTATTGATGATGGCGTCCTTAAGCTTCAGGTTGTTTGAATTAAGATCGTTCATACTTCTGTCAATGGAACCAACGATCTCCTGAATGTTCTTGGAAAGTTTGTTTACTTCGGTAGCAACAACTGCGAAGCCCTTTCCTGCCTGACCTGCTCTTGCAGCCTCGATGGAAGCATTGATGGCAAGGAGATTTGTCTGGCTGGCGATTCTGTTGATAGCACCAACATTTTTTGAAATCTCGGCAAAGCTCTTTTGGAACTCTTCAAAAACCTGTTCAACGGCTGAAATGGTCTCGTAAACGTCATTGGACTTCTCTCTGACCATGTTCATACTGTTGTGAGATTCATTGACGGTAGATGCCATCTTGGAGATGATGCTGTCAAATCTGTCCACGATCTCCTGAACCCTTGAAAACTGGGTCTGGAAAGAGCTTACTGAATCGGAAATATCATCGGATTTCTGACGCACTATGTCGAAGGAATCCTGAATGCCCTGAAGATCATCAGAGGTCTTGGTTTCCTCATTCTGAAGCAGCATTTTCTGCTTGAGAGCATATTCACCTATGGACCTGAGGCCTTCAAGTTCGTCCGTATGGAATGATCTGCCAGAGGAAACGCTTGAGGTATCCTGATTATTTTTTCCAAATGCAAACATCGTATATCCTCCTTATCAATCAAATACGGCAACGACCATGGTCTGGTTTACATGCTGGTTATCTACCTGTTCACCGCCTCCGATGTTTCCGATGTGCGGTCCCAACGAAGCCATATTCTGAAGAAGTGTTCCGAAAAAGCCATTACCGGTATACAGCAGATATCTGTATATGCAGTTTACGGATATGAGAAGGGAAGGTCTGTTTACTTCCGACAAAATCTCCCTTACAGTATCCTTGTTAATGGCGTCATAGTCGTTTAACTGAAGTATGGATACTGCATCGTTTACATTAAGTCTCTTAAAGAAGGTCAGCGAGTTTCCGTCCTTTAACTCCTTTTGCGATGCGATAAACACCTGATCCCCTACTATACGGCCGAAAGGATGTTCGAGAACGCTGTCAACAACCTTGTCCACAGGTACCTGCATCTCGTTGCTGTAGACATTGGCAACGGGACGATGATCAACTTCAAACACCTGCTTATCCTTAAGATTGACCTTGGTGACCTTGTGCATGGGATGACCATCCATGGCACCGTATGCGATCTCGGAATATACCTTTACTCCACCGTTTGTATTTTTAATAAGCATATATGCACAGGCATCGGGATAAAGCTGTCCGTTTACAGTGACAGCCGGTGTGGCATTTGCGGCATAACCGAACTCTGTACCGCCAACCACATGAATTCCGGTATCCCCCAGTGCGATGTTAAGTGTTGTTGTGAGACGCTCTTCATCATTGGTGCAGTATTCAAGAAGGAGGGTATTGTCTCTGTTTCCGTTTACAACACGTATACTTTCTTTAAGTGTGGCAATGTCTGCGGCCGGGCAGGTTGACAGGTTTCTCATTACGCCTGCATCAAGCACTGCATCCCCTGTGATGGCTGTTACGATAAGATTGTGATCGGAGTACTGCGTATTGTAATAGTTTATTCCGCTGACACCGATGGACTGTGCTCTGGGATATTTCTTTTTAAGGAGTGTCGATATATCGGCAAGGCGATCATGATCAGTCATGATGATAAGACCGATAGGATTGGTTATATCACGAGTTGCTTCATCAACAGCGGACCTGGCATCATGATTTGAACTATAGCCTACTTTACTTTGCATAAAAACCTCCTGAAAACGAGCAATAGTGTGAACTGCTCTTTGTTATGCACATCAGGCGTTATAATATAAGCGCCCGGGATTTGACGATGATCAGAGAACATTAACGACATTGTCACTTTAAGTCACAATAGTTCTATCGGCAGAATTAAATAAAAATAATACCTTTTTGAAAAAAAATTCACATAAATCGGCAAAATTAAGGATATTTTGACAAAAAAAGAAACAGACATTCACTGTCCCTGTGAATGCCTGCTTCAATCTCTGATCAGAACGGCTCTTTTTTATGCAATGGCATCAAAATTGGCACCTAAATCGGGGTTGGCGGACTGCTCAAGAAGCTTTACCATGTCCTCGCCTCCTGCTTCGGCCTGGCCCAATACCTTTGAAAAAATGGCTGTGCTTATGGCAGTAGCCACCTTCTGCATGGAAAAATTGGCCGCCACTGTGGAAATGCTTGAAATAATATCCATCTCAGTCACCTCCTTGCAGAAACTAATATCGGCAAAAGAATTAAAAATATAAGTATAAAAGCAAAAAAACAGTATAAAATAATTATCTGGATTTTAATTATTCTTGCCGAGAGGAAGGTATGGAATCAGGCTGGATGCAACCTGAGGAATAGGCATGGACTGGATCCATATCCTGCCGGGACCGGTGAGTACGGTATTGAAGAGTCCTTCGCCGCCGAAGAGCATATTTTTAACACCCTTAATCATCTGTATATCTATAGAGCAGGTGTTATCCATAGCGGCAAGATATCCGGTATCTATGATCATCTGCTGTCCGGCCTGAAGTGTATACTCCTTGATATATCCGTCGAACTCAAGAAACGCCATTCCGTTACCGGAAATTCTCTGCATGATGAAGCCTTCGCCGCCGAAGAATCCGCTGCCCACCTTCTTCTGGAAAGCCACGGAAAGCTCCACACCGCTTGTTGCGGCAAGGAAAGCACGCTTCTGAGCTATGATCTCATTGCCGTTTCCTATCTCGTAGGCTCTTATGGAACCCGGAAAACTGGAGGCAAAAGAAATCATTCCGGGACCGCCCATTGCAGTATAACGGTTCAGGAAAATGGTCTCTCCGGATACCATACGGCCAAACATCTTTCCGAGGCCTCCGCCCTGAGTTGCCATATTCATGTTGTTGCTCATCCATGCCATGGCACCGGATTCAGTGATCATCTCCTCTCCTGCATCAAGCTCACAGATTACCACAGGAAAAGGTTCGCCTTCGATAGAATATCTCATTTTGATCTCCTTTCATGATTAGATTGAACGAACATAAAATATCAAATACAATTATACAGGACGTCAGTGTAAATGAACATTACATTTGTTTACAGATTGATTTGATTTTGGAGGATAATGATGAATTTAGCGAAAATGATAGATCACACTGTTTTAAAGGCTGATGCTACAACGGAACAGGTAAAACGTCTTTGCTCTGAGGCCAGGGAATATGGTTTTCATTCTGTTTGTGTCAACAGCTGTCATATCGATACTGTGGTTTCGGAACTTAAAGGAACTGATGTGACCCCTTGTGTTGTGGTGGGTTTTCCTCTTGGCGCTATGATAACATCCGCAAAGGCATTTGAGGCGGCTGAGGCCGTAAAAAGAGGTGCCGGTGAAGTTGATATGGTCATCAATGTCGGAGGTATCAAGGATGGGAATTATGAGTTTGTCAGAGATGATATCAAAGCAGTGGTTGAAGCATCAAAACCGGCTATAGTTAAGGTCATCATAGAGACCTGTCTTCTTACCGATGAAGAAAAGGTAAAAGCATGTGAGCTTGCTGAGGAGGCAGGAGCCGCTTTTGTAAAGACCTCCACAGGATTCTCAACGGCAGGCGCAAAGGTAGAGGATATCAGGATTATGAAGCAGACAGTAGGTGACCGTCTGAAGATTAAGGCAAGCGGAGGTATCCATACAAAGAAGTTCGCTGAGGAGCTCATCGCCGCCGGCGCAGACAGAATCGGTGCCTCAGACGGCGTGAGCATAGTGAAATGACAGAGATGGCTGTAATGACAGTTTATGATATGACGATTCAAAGGTTAAAAGTACGTGAGTTATGTGTTGGAGCGAATCAGTGAGTGTCAAATGCTGACATCGGAGGCATGTCATGAAGTCTGTATCCAACTTATGGCAAAATCAAAAGCCGACGGGGGAAACTCCGTCGGCTTAAATTAACTATGAAATTTTTTTACAATGCCCCGACCCTCACATCAAGACCTCTTTTTTTCGTGAATTTCTGAAAATCCACTATGACTGCTGTATCAAAGATTTGCTTTGGATAGGTTCCTGTCTCGATCCCGGGCTTTTGCCCTTTTTCGAATTTCCGGAGATGGAGCTCCCGGTTGCTTATTACATTCATACTATTCCCCACTCTTTCTGACTGTATTGATATGGGATAATGAATAAAAATCCACGCCCATATCTATTCCCCTCTAGTTAATTATTATAGCGCAATTTAAAAAGAGAGGCAAAATAAATTTGGACAATAAATTATGGGTTTTCCTAATTTATTAAAAATATGTGACACTTTTGTGACAAAGAAAAGTCTATATTAAGTATAGACTTTATAAAGAATGGATGCTTTGTGATTTTGAAAAAAATAATGGCATATTTTCATAAAAAGGAAGAGTATTTTTTAAAATGTGCCGACATAATATACAACACCTAAAGATGCCCTAATCGGATGTGATCATCACAGTGTTTACTTATAATGTTTGAGCTCTATTCATTGAATATGATGCTCAGGGGGGAGTTACACATCTTATGATTTCGGAGCAGAACTATAGGAGGTAGGTTTTTTCAAGGAGGAAAAGGGTGTTATGAGATTTAGAGGAGCTTTTGTCTGTCTGTATTTGATTACCGTTCTGATTGCAGTTGGATGCGGTGTTATCAGCAATATCGATTTTAAAAAGTCTGTGATAGATAATCAGAAATTCATTGCGGCTGCAGAAGCTGCAGGCTTTTCTGTAAAAGATGAAACGGAGTTGTATGCCAACGTCAGAGGATTAAACAGCGCTCTTTTGGCAAGCAGCAGTGACGGCAGTATGGTTTGTCAGTTTTATGTTTTTGATGATACCTATACCGCTAATTCCGAGTTCGATATATTTAAAAAAACTTTGGATAATACTTATGTCAGCAGTGTTAATTCCAGTCTTGCCGGGGACAATTTTTCCATTTACAAACTGACGGGAAGAACCGATTACCATCATTTGTGCGCTGTTGACAATACTCTTCTCTACGGCAGGTCTCCCAATGAGGAAATGGAAATGGTAAGAGAATTTGTGGTAGGTGTCGGGTATAACTAAACTATCAGAAAAAAGCTTATAGGGGGAGTTTTTTATAAAAAGGCTGCACTGTTGCCGGATGGTTTACCGGAACAGTACAGCCTTTTATTGAAGGATCTCCAAAGTTTAGTAGGGTTTCCCAAAGTTATTGAAACTAATGTTATGATGTGGTGTTTTCAAAATAATTCAGGCTAAGACACCGAGGGGTGGCCGCCTGACAGTATGGCCCTTTCACGAAAAAAGAAGTCCGGAACAAGTCCGAACTTCTTTTAAATCATCGGGGTGACAGGATTCGAACCTGCGACCCCCTGGTCCCAAACCAGGTGCTCTAGCCAAACTGAGCCACACCCCGAGCTTTGTGCTGTCCGTTTCAAACAGCTTAGACATTATATAATCCTATGTCCGCTTTTGTCAAGGACTTTTTTGATTTTTAATTTAATTTGAATTCCAAAAGAGCGGGAACCCTTGAAAACAAGGATTCCCGCTCTTCTAACATCGTCGGGGTGACAGGATTCGAACCTGCGACCCCCTGGTCCCAAACCAGGTGCTCTAGCCAAACTGAGCCACACCCCGAGCTTTGTGTCGCCCGTCTCAAGCGACCGTTGTATATTACAAAAATTCCCAACTGTTGTCAACATATATTTTAAAAAATATAATCTTGCCGGATTTATCGAAAAAAAGACGAGATCCCATCAACATGGTCTCTCGTCTTATGTATCAATCGGAGTGACGGGATTTGAACCCACGATCTCTTGGTCCCTAACCAAGCGCTCTAGCCAAACTGAGCCACACCCCGGAATTTTTGTCGCCCTCATCAGGCGACTAAGTAATAATACAAAAATAATTGTCACTTGGCAATGCTTTTTTCATTATTTTTGAAATTTTCCTTTATTTATGCATGAATAACCCTGTTTCGGAAAGCTCAAGTTTAACTGTTTCCGGATGAATAGCCATAATCATGGAGGTTTCCATCTCTCCGCCATGGAAGTCCCAGTGATTTTCAGGGCTTATGGTTGCCTGAACTTCGGGATCCAGAAAGGCACCGGAAGCAAGGACAAATACGAACATACCGGGGCATGGCCTCTGCTATCATTGAATCCGTGCCGAGAGGGGCCTGGGAACCATGCTGTTCAATGGCACCGAGCGGGATCATAACGATAGTATTCTCCTTGTCTACAGCTTCCATTTCTTTTCTTGTCAAATCTCTGTAATTCTGAATCATATCAACTCCTGAATAAGGCGAATGTCCCGCTGATGGAAACATTCGCCTCTTAATAAACATGACTTATGCGTTAGTTGTCTTCACTGTTCGAAACCCCGGAACAGAAACTCTGAGTCTGGAGAAAAGAACAAATGAAATAGCATAGACAAGACTTAATTTGATAAGGTTGAAAGGAATAGTTGCAAGGATGATGAATGTAGGAAGATCCTTGATCATCGGATTTACTGAGGAAACCATAACAACTACATCGTTAATGCTTAAGCCCATTGCAGCTGCGTACATCGGGAGTGTGATGAAAGCATTGCAGAAACACATCCAGGCTGTGCGGATGAAAATGTTGGCAATGAGTGATGCTGCGATACCCTTATCTGTCTTTCCGGTTTTCTTATAGAGGAACCATAAAGGAAAGATGAAAAGGAATGCACCGAGAATATTTGAAACCTCTCCGACATACATACTGTTTGTTCCCACAGTAATAAGCTTGATAACAAGCTTTGCTATCTCAACGAAAAGTCCTGATAAAGGTCCCATGGTAAAAAGTGCTATGACGCTGGGAACATCGCTGAAGTCTATCTTGTAGAAGGGCGGGAAGAAAGGAATACTGAACTCAAAAGACATGAGCACTCCCGCAAGGGCTGTAAGAAGTCCTGTATAAACAAGTTTCTGAACATTGATCTTATTTGACATGATGTTGTCCTCCTTTTATGTGGAATGTCGGCGGAACCGGACTATCTCGTAGTCATCCATAGACATTCCTGAATGATTTTTGAGGAAACAAGCTCTTTGAGAAATTGTATCGGGCAGCGGATTTCCTCCGGCCCGATTCCGCTCTGACTTTACATTGCCCGCCGGTGGCAGCATGGGGCTTTTATGAAAGTCTTATAGCGAAAAAAATCTCATCACCCTTTTCGGGTAATGAGATGAATTTTAATGTTATAAACATTTCTTCTCTCATCCAGACTTTACTGTCGGTACCGGAATCACACCGGTTCATGCACAAAGGCTCGCGGACTATACCGCCGGTAGGGAATTGCACCCTGCCCCGAAGAACTTATTTCTTTTTACGATACTAGCCTAGCATGGGATATATATGCTGTCAATGATTATGGCACGAAAAATATCGTAAGAAATTGCAAAAAAAAGAAAGAATATTATGGAAATGTTAAGAATAACGTGTATAATTAAAAATAATAAAGATAATCACATTTCTGTGATGAAATATTATATAAGGAGTATTTGGTATGAAAACTTATAAGAGACTTATGACTGTTGCTATGGCAGGAATCATCGCTGCATCTGTTTCACTTCCGGCATTTGCAGATGTTGTACATGCAAATCTTTATGATTCTGCAACAGCAGCCGCAATTGCAAACGGCACAGTTGTTCTTCCTCCGGAGGTACTTACAGGCGGACAGCTTGTAATTGCACAGGCTTCAGATTCAGTAGCCGCAGCCGCAGCAGCAAACGGCACAGTTGTTCTTCCTTCAGAGTTACTGACAGGTGGACAGCTTGTTGTAGCACAGCTTACTGATTCCGCAACAGCAGCTGCAGCAGCAAATGCAGCTTTAGCTGCTCAGAACTGATTTTTATCAGCTGAGGCGGTACATGAGTGACATTCGGCGGGATGATCATTGAAAGCTTTTTGTACTCATGCCATCAAATTTAAATTTATTAAAGAGATCGCAGTCATGTGCTGCGGTCTTTTTTTGTCATATTTATATCATGACCTTAGGGGCAAGGTCCACATCGAATCCGTTCGCGACAAGGGCTGAAGGGAACGTCAGTCTGTTTGAATTTCCTTAGTGAAAAACTGACGCTGCAGGGAATATCGTAAATTGTAGAGTAAATGTAATTTTTCCGGGTATTATCTCAGCTATAATGGTGTTGTAATAAGAATTGTAAAGGACCGGTATATGAATAAAACTATTTCTAATATATTTAAAACCATCATAATAGGCGGATTGATAACTGCAGCCTCGGCTACTGCTTCTTTTGCGGATGTTGTTGAGGTTTCTTCATTACCCGGAACATCAGTGGCATATTCTTCAAGTGTGAATACGGTTAATGCTTCCGGCGGGGCCTCTGCTGTAAATTCATCTTCCGGGGTTATTACCGATACGGTTTCCACAGTTACGGCCTCCATGACAGCTCAGGAGGCGTCTTCTGTCTCTCAGACGAAAAGCTCTCAGGCGGAAACTTCAGGCAATTATGTTACAGCTTCCGGAAATTACAGTCAGAATACAGTAACTGCTCCGGTTATAACTGCGGTATCAAGCCTTTCGGATGCAGATACCGGTTCCTCCTGTATTAAGACCGGCAGTACTTCAACTGCATCTGTGAATTCGGTGAATACTGTTTCGGTGCCTGTCATCATAGCTGAATCTGATATCAGCGGAGCTACAGTCCGGGGGTCTTCAGTGAGCTCGGGAACCCCTGTTAATGAGGACTCTGTACCGGTTGTAGTTGCCACAGGTAGTACCGATGATTTATCTGCCCGGGAGGCAACTGCTTCAGAGGTTGGGTTCTGCGTATTGCTGGGCTCCTCTCCCACCGGAACCATGAAGGACATCACTGGGTGATAACTTCAGTTATTCTGTTGCAAGAAGGACTAATGAAGTATTCACTCACGGGCTTTGTGACTCTGCCACGAGGAAAAGAACAGATAATAAAGAATAATCGAGAAAAATAAATCCCATCATTCAGCCTGAGTTAAGTCTCATGCCGAATGATGGGATTTTTGATTCTATGACAGTTTGCCTTATTTTAATATATGTCAGCTCATGCTGTGATATAGAAGCTGTATCCGCCGGATGTCATGCTGCTTACTGTATAGTCACTTTCAGAGGCTGCAATATGATATACCGCTCCTGTTTTTTCGTCTGTCCAGCTAAGTACATCTGCTTCAGCGATAGGATCTCCAAAAAGATTTTTGAGTATCCGGGTAAGCTCATCCTTTGAAGCCGGAACAGCACCGGTATCTGCAGCCACTATTTGAAGTCCTGAATCATTGACATGAAAAAGCACCGGTACAGGTGAATCGAAAGTAAGCAGGTAAAGCCGTCCTTCGTACAATTTGTTTCCGGAAGCATCAGTGAGTCCGGTTTCCGTAAGGACTGTTCCAAAGTTCTCAGAGATATCTTTCAAGGATGAACCACAGCTGAAGCTGTCTTTATCCTTCCTGAAGGAACCTGAAGTAAATGCTTCCCTGTCATCTGTCTTAAGTGCCTTGATGGTCTCAGACTCACGGGATTTCAGTTCTCTTATGACTGCATCGCCGATTATGGCCGCCGCATCTGCTATTTCGTCTTGATTTAACATGTCAACAGACTTTGCGGCGGAAGCTTTCTCTACATAAGCCTGTTTGAGAAGAACTCCCGGAATTTCATTTATGTGAAATGAAACAAGTTCAGAATCTTTTTCCTGTATGATGGACAGCTTCTGTCCTGTCATTCGTTTCACGGAAGAATTGATGATGCCTGAAAGAGGGTTTTCCCTTCCGTTTACGGTAACGGTCTCAAAGCCTGTGTAATCCGAAAGGCCCAAAAGATCAAAGGAAATATTACCTGTAATACGGTTTCTTTCATCCTCTGTCAGAGAATGAAGATAGGAATACGCTCCATCCTGTCCGTTTCTTCCGTCTGTAAACACCAGAAATCTGAGTTCTGTATCAAGCTCAGTTTTCTCCAGTTTCTTTGCCACAGCCTCTATGACGGAGATTTCCGCGGCGTCATCGGTAAAACCTTCTTCGGTACCGTCAGAGTCAAGTGCAGTGCTGATAAGTATGATATCAGCCCTATCGGCATCTGAGGATGCTGCTTTAACGGCACTGAAGGTTCTTACGGTGAAGTTTCCCTCATTCTCATTTTCTACGGAAGAAGCCAGGGAAACTGAGTAACCCGAATCTGAAAGCCGTTCCGAAAGTGCCTCAAGCTGGGCCTTTATATTGGCGCTGTCTGCTGTTCCCACACTGTCATAGACACTTGAAACTGCTTTTACTGATGCTTTTACAGCCTTTTTATAATCCGATCCGTCTATGCGGATGTGCTGGTATATAAGTCTCGGAGCCAACAGTATCACTGCAATGATGAAAGTTTTCACTCCGGAACGTATATAGGGCTTCTGCTTGTACAAAAATCCATGTACGAACTGCATGGCGCTGTAAACCATGATGAGTACACCGATTACATAGATAAGAAGCAAAGGGATGTCGATGGGATCTTTTAATAAGTTGGATAAATTCATGGGCCTTATTTCTGCATTTTCTTTAGTGTTTCAACCATTTCCAAGTCATCCTGAAGCACCCTGAAATTGGTTGTTACAGGGGACTCACCCGGTTTTGTGATCGTCATTTCGATAACAGAACCTACAGGAACGCTTGATGAAAGTTCATGATTCAAAAAAGCAACTACCTTAGGATGATTGCTCTGAAATTTTTTAATAATGCCTCCGATTTTGAGCATTTCTGCCGGATTGATCATAATTACCTCCAAAAAAAGTTGAGGGCTGATGTTCTGCCCTCTCAATATGGGCAATGTCTCAGGATGTCATAATCTCTGTTTATGTCAGGATATGACAACCGGACCTCGCATCAGACTATATTAATCCAAAATGCCATATTTAGAAAGTGAAAAGTGAATAATCGAGTAGGGAAAATACGCCCTACTCGATTCCACGTTGGCCGTCACATGTGCTTTTGTACAAGCACAACGCACGCGTGACAGCCTTATCGTGAAAAAAACAGCCCATCTGGGGACGGGCTGAAATCAAATTCTTCTCAAGGTCGCTGTTTGTTCTCCCGCTCAAGAGTAAACCAGAAATCAACTCCGGTTCTTGTGTTTTTTGCACCGCATTTCTGATGGTGGGCATCTACTATTGCCTTTACGATGCTGAGACCGAGGCCGCTTCCGCCGTAGCTTCTTGTGTGCGCCTTGTCCACCTTGAAGAATTTTTCCCAGATTTTTTTGAGGTCCTCCTCCGGTATGGGCTTTCCGGTATTTGTCACATGGATGGAAACAATGTCATTTTGCTCACGCTGTGAGTATATGCTTATATTGTTAGGCTGTTCAAGATGATGAAGAGCGTTGTTAAGGTAGTTTGTGATTATCTGCTCCACCTTGAATTCATCTGCCCAGACCATGGTGCCTTCGGGAATGTCTACCTCTACGTGGGCATCCTGTTGTTTTATGAGTATATCCGATTTGGTGATTACACCGTTCACTACCTTTGATATGTCAAACAGAGCAAAGTCAGGAAGATCCTTACCCTGCTCTATAGAGCTCAGGTTCATAAGCTCATGTACAAGGGTGTTCATTCTTTTGGCTTCGTCCACGATGACTCCGCAGTAGTAGGCTCTGGATTCCGGATCGTCGGCGAGACCTTCATTGAGACCCTCGGCATAACCCTGAATGAGAGCTATGGGTGTTTTAAGCTCGTGGGAGACATTGGCAACGAACTCCTGCTGGCGTTCTGCGTATCTGGTTTTGTTTTCTATATCGGACTGGAGCTCGTTGTTGGCGGTCTTGAGATCTGCAATGGACTTACGGAGACGCTCCGACAGGGTATTCATGGAGTTGCCGAGGACTCCTATCTCATCAACGGAATCACCGGTGTATCTTGCATTGAAATCAAGGGCGGAAATTTTCTCACTGATCCGCGCCAGCTGGTTTATGGGCTTCGTTATCTCACGGCTCATGAAATAAACGATTATGGAGCCACCCATCATGGCAAAGATACCTATGAAAAGAAGGAAACGGTTAAAGAACCCTACGGATTCCTTGAGGCTTGATACAGGCATGGACATGATGAAGCAGGTGGTATTGTCGGAAAAATAGCCCCAGCTCTCCAGATAAGTGCTTTTGGAAATGTTGTCGGAGGTCTTCTCTATGGAATAGTTTTCAAAGCTTTTTACAATTTCCGCAGTGGAGTATGCCCTGTTTCCGAAGATATACTGATTGAGCTTTCTGGACTGGAAATTCAGGTCTCCGAAGGTGGAGAAAATGGTGTCGGTTTTGGTGTCCAGGATCAGTACGTTGATGTTGTAGGTCTCAGACAGTGTCTTCAGATAACTGGTGCCCTGAGTTTCGGTGCTTGGATCCGAGGTGTCATAGTTCAGGGGGAAAAGGGATGACAATGTCTGATCGTTCTTTGTAACCGTATCGATCATGCGGTCCAGTGTCTCATAGGCATTTTGCAGAGTGGTGATCTTTTCTTTCGTGTAATAACGCTCCAAAAGGAAGGTGTTCACCAGAAGTATGGCTGCAAGTATGGCTGCGATGATGCAGATAAAGATGCAGGTATATCGCCATTTTATGCTTTTTTTAAGAATGGAAGGCTGTTTCATGATTCTATATCCTCTTCTGTCCGTATTTACTTCTCTGTAAAATCAGGAGGTTTCTTCGATGATTTCAAGATTTATAATTCCAGTCAGAGTCAATAAACGGACTTTCGTATGTTATTCTATCATACTCTTACTTTGGGGATTTTCTGTGAATTCATCAGCAGCCTTAATGTTTTTCTTATAACTTCTGCCTTATCATAAAAACCGCTTCCCTTTCAGGAAGCGGTAAAAAGAGCATATTCAACTGTATTGAAATTACATGTTATACAGCCTCAGGCTTCGAATTTGTATCCCATTCCCCAGACGGTTTTTATGTAATCTCCCTTTGTGCCTAGCTTTGCGCGAAGCTTCTTCACATGGGTGTCGATGGTTCTGGCATCACCGAAATAGTCGTAGTTCCAGACATTGTTCAGTATTTTCTCACGGGAAAGAGCTATGCCCTTGTTCTCGATGAAATATATGAGAAGCTCGTACTCCTTGAAGCTTAGCTCAACTTCAGCTCCGTCGATCTTTACGGAATGGGCGGACTTGTCAACCTCTATGCCGCCGATGTTTATGACATCTTCCTGATTCATGCCGGAGCGGCGAAGGATGGCTTCCACTCTCGCCACAAGAATCTTCGGGGAGAATGGCTTGGAGATATATTCGTCCGCGCCGTATTCAAAGCCCTTGAGCTCATCCTGCTCCTCGGAACGGGCGGTGAGCATGATGACAGGAACCTTGCTGTGTTCTCTTATGGTCTTCAGCACATCCCATCCGTTCATTTTCGGCATCATCACATCAAGGATGATAAGGGCAATGTCTTTGTCCGAGAAGAATCTGTCAACGGCCTCATCGCCGTCACCCGCTTCTATCACATCAAAATCCTTCAGCTTTAAAAAATCGGAAATAAGCTTCCGCATACGTTCTTCGTCATCAACAACCAGTACCTTTAATCGTTCCATAAATGTCCCTCTTATTTCTCTTTAAGCCCTTCCAGTATGAACCTGCTTGGACTGCAATGCTTACTATATCTTTGTTCTGTGAAGTAAATGTGAAATTCTTTTCTCGCTCTTGTGAGAGCCACATAAAAGGCTCTGCGTTCTTCTTCCAGGTCTTCGGGAGTTACCGCCTTACTGTAGGGGACGATTCCCTCATTTATGTCAACAAGATGGACTATGTCGAATTCAAGCCCCTTGCTGCTGTGGAAGGTCATGAGCCGGAGTCCGTCGGCTGCTTCGGATTTATCGTTTTTTAGATCTTCGCCATAGGATTCCACGTAATGCAGCCACTCCTTTTTATCCGGGAATGATTTTGCGCTTTCTTCCATCTCATCCATTATATCATGCAGCTTTTTGATGTTTACATGATTTTCTTTACTGTAATCTTCAAGATAACTTTCATATCCCATCCTTTTTCTGATGTAAATCATGGCTGCAAAGGTGGGGAGTTTTCTGATGGTCCGGAGATCTTGAAGAAACAAATCTATAGTGTTTTGCATCTTTAAGGACCGGCTGTAGTATTTTTTCAGCTTTTCAAAACTCATGTCTCTTTCGGACACTGCAGTTCTTGATATGTATCGCAGGGGCTTATTCATTATACGGAGAAAATCAGCCCGGGTACCCATATTTTCAGAAAGTCTGATGTAGGATATGATGTCTTCTGCTGTACTGCTTTCGTAGATATTTTTGACCTTGTTTTTAAGGACGAATGGTATCTCCATGCGGTTAAGTTCTGAAAGAAGGGGCCGGATGATGGTTTCTGTACGAAAAAGTATGGCGATTTCCTTAAGGGGAACTCCGGAGTTAAGTTCCTTTTTTATATTTCTTAGGACCTGAGCGTACTCAGAAGCTGTGGTGTCGGATCTGTAGTACAGTGTCACAGCCCCGGGCCCCTTTGCGGCTTTTATATCCTTTGGGAAACGCTGTTTATTGTGACTTACCACATTCCTCGCAAAGCTTACTATCTCTGATTGTGAGCGATAATTGTTTGAGAGAAGTATACGTCTTGCCTTTGGGTAATCCTTTTCAAAGCCAAGCATGATGGAGGGCTCAGCTCCTCTGAATCGATATATGGACTGGTCATCATCCCCTACTATGAAAAGGTTGTTTTCGGGTTCAGCCAGCATTCTTATGATACTGTACTGAACGGGGTTTATATCCTGAAATTCATCCACCAGTATAAAGCTGAATTTACTTTGCCAAAGCTTTTTTTCCTCCGGTTCATTTACAAACAGTTTATGGCATAACAACAGCATATCATCGAAATCCAGCAGTCTTTGGGCCTTTAGTTCACTCTGATATGAAGATAGAATCCTTAGAAATTTATCGTTGTCTATAAGCTTTGACCGGAAAGAGGAGCTCTCCTCTCCCATTGATTTATACTTTGAGATTTCAGACAGAAAAAGCCGGAAGAAATCCGTATCATAGGAACTGTCAATTTGCTCTCTTGATGTAAGCTCACGTAGAAGCAGGGTTTTGTTCCTGTCTGTAATAATGTTTTTGAAGGAAAGATTGTAGCGAAGACGCAGTATGTAGAAAAAGATGGAATGAAATGTGCCGAAGGTGACCTGACTTCCGGATTCTTCTGACACAGATCTTTCAGAAAGAGATCCTGCAGCTGAAATTATTGGAACTCCGGAGGTGTTTTTTTGGCTTTTTCGGGGATTTTCCGTAAGCAGTTTTTTAAATCTTGCCTCCATTTCAGTGGCGGCATCTTTTGTAAATGTTATGACGAGAATTTTATCCGGTGGGACACCTAGGGACAGGAGATGCATTATCCTGTGGGTAATGACGGTGGTTTTTCCGGAACCAGGTCCGGCCAGCACCAGTGCAGGACCGTTTACATGTTGAATCGCAGCAATTTGTTCATTAGAAAAGCTCATGGCACAAGTGTACCACGAGCTTTGAAAACTTCATATAGTCTGAATTCAGACCATATGGACTATCAGTTCAGTCCTGTTCCATACAGTATCTTTGCGATTTCTGAATCCTTATCCAGAATGATGGTCTTGTCGCCTCTTCCCTTCATGGAATTCTTCAGGGCATCGAGGGAACGGATGTAGTTGTAGAATTCCGCCTTATCAGTTGTGTTGTAGGCTTCTGAAAGGGTCTTCATGTACTCTGCCTCACCTTCAGCCTCTGTGATGGCTGCCTGTTTTTCGGCCTCGGCCTCCATGATGGTTACCTGACGGTTGGTGTCGTTCCTTATCTTCTGGGCCTGGCTGTCACCCTGAGCCTTGTAGGAAGCCGCTATATTCTGTCTTTCGGAAATCATACGCTCATATACGGCGTCCTTGTTATCATCCGGAAGGTCCAGAGCCTTTATCTTGGCCTGATAAATGGTGATTCCGTATCCGCCGATATCAGAGTTGGAATCCTCTGTAATGAGCTTTGTAAGCTGCTCGCCTCTTGCGGCGATAACTTCGTCCTGGGACATGGATGAAAGGATGTTCTTTGTGGCATTGTAAACCGCAACTCCCACACGGTCCTCTGCGCTTCTGGTGGAAGCATTAAGGGTCTGGGTGAACTTGACTGGATCAGTGACCTTCCAGAGTATGAAGTCATCGGCAATCATGGACTTTTTGTCCTTAGTGATGACGTCCGAGGGCTGAATGTCATAGATCTGAAGATCCTTCGGAATGAATCTCACTGTCTCAAAAAACGGAAGCTTACTGTAAAAACCTGCCTCACTGTTTACTCTTGTGATTCGTCCGAGATGCATAACTACGCCGTATTCGTTGGGGGCTACGGTGTAAAAGAAGGAACTTGAGATCATCAGGAAAAATACCAGTACTGCAACAGCTATTACCCTTACCAATGTGAATTTATTTTTCATGAGTTTGATTCCTCCTCTGTTGTTTCGTTCTCCGGGGTCGCGGTCTCAGTGTGTGAGGAAGTGCCTGGAAGCACTGCTGATGAACCTGAGGTTTCGCTTACGAAGCTTTCAAGAGGAAGCATGGTCTGTGTGCCTCCGTCATCTATGATGACCTTGAGATCAGGAAGGATGTCTTCCATTGCCTCATAGAACATACGCTGCTTAGTGATAAGGGGGTTAAGTCTGTACTGCTCGTACATGGCATTGAAACGGGCAACCTGACCCTCTGCCTCTGCTATACGGGCTTCCTTCTTTGCCTCTGCCGCTTTTACGATCTTATCGGCATTGGCTTCTGCTGCAGGAAGCTGCTCTGATTTGTACTTGTTGGCGTTGTTGATAGAGGTTTCTGATCCCTGCTTTGCATTTTCAACTGCTTTAAATGCGGACATGACTTCCTTGGTAGGAGGTTCAACGTCCTGGATGGAGACATTGACAACCTCAAGACCTATATCCGCATTTGTAAGGGCGCTTACCAGTGAATCACGAACATCTGACTGTACCTTGTTCTTGCTGGTTGTCATAACATCATCAACATTGTAGTTTGAAACAACCGTACGGATGGCTGCCTGGGCAAGATTCTCAAGGATGTCTTCCGGATTTCTGGAATTATAGAGATAGCTTACCGGATCGGAAACTCTGTACTCGATGTAAAAGTCGGTGTTTACGAAATTGAAATCCGAAGTGATCATGAGGGACTGTTCAGGGATATTCTCTGCATAACCGCTCTCTCCGTAGGACTCGTTTGTAATATAACCGATAGGGATACCGTAGGTGGTGGTTCTTACCTTCTGAACGGTATCGATAAGGGGAATTTTAAAGTACATTCCGGCTGTCTTGACATCATGGACCTTGCCGAGTCTCGTTACAACAGCCTGTTCCTGCTCCGATACTCTGTACAGTCCGGAATTGACAACAACTAAGCCCCCCACAAGAACTGCACCCGCAAGTACGAATTTTAGGACTTTTCCCAAACCGGCTTTAGCCTTATCGGGATCCGGCATTTCAAAATGCGGCATCTCGGGCTGAGAACCGTTTGTATCTTTTTTGTTTCTCATTAACTACTCCTTCTCTGATAAAAAAATGATTTGAATTAATGATAGCATACTTAAATTTGTTTAAGAATAGCAGTAATTTAAACACAAGATAATTGTAAAATATTGGCGGGTGACCTTGGCAATCTGTATCAATACCCGGGGAGTCTGCCGGGAGCCATGGGATACTTATATGGAATGCCGGTAAATCAAAGAAAAGCAGTCAACCGCTGTATGAGGTGACCCCAAAGAGTCAGACTGATTTGGTCTGACTTTCTGGGGCGTGGTACAGAAGTTGACTGCTTTATAACTATTTAAATCTGTAGTGAATTTATCAGCCCTGAAGCTTTGCGATTCCGGCCTCAAGTCTCTTGATGGACTCTTCCTTGCCGAGAACCTCCATGATCTCTGTAGCGCCTGCAGGTGTCATCTGCTTACCTGAAAGTGCGATACGGATAGGCCACATTACGAATCCTGTCTTAAGCTCCTTCTTTGTGCCGTACTCTGAAAGGAGTGCGAAAAGAGCGTCGTTTGAGTAGTCCTCCTGCTCCTTGAGAAGAGGAAGAACATCCTTAAGAAGTTCAAGGGAGTTCTCAAGGTTTGTCTTTGACTTCTTGTTTACATAGAGTGAGTTGTCATACTCCGGTACTTCCTCAAAGAATGAGATCATATCGTTGATATCCGGGAATATCTCAATACGTGTCTTAACCATGTTTGCTATGTGCTTGAAGTCAAGAGGCTTCCTGATGGTATTCTCGATGAAAGGAAGGGCTCTCTCATAGAACTTGTCAAAGTCCATAGCCTTGATGTACTCGCCGTTCATCCAGCGAAGCTTGCCCATATCAAAAACCGCAGGGCTCTTTGATATACGTGTGTAATCAAATTTACGGATGAGATCCTGAAGGGACATGATCTCTTCATTGTCATCAGGTGACCAGCCGAGAAGAGCTACGAAGTTTACAACAGCTTCAGCAACGAATCCCTGATCGATGAGATCCTCAAATGATGAATGTCCTGAACGCTTTGAAAGCTTCTTGTGGTTCTCATCTGTGATGAGCGGACAGTGAATGTACTTCGGAATCTCCCATCCGTAAGCGTCATAGAGACGGTTGTACTTGGGGCTGGAGCTCAGATACTCGTTTCCGCGGACAACGTGGGTGATGCCCATAAGATGATCGTCGATAACATTGGCAAAATTGTATGTAGGGAATCCGTCAGACTTGATAAGTACCATGTCGTCAAGCTCTGAGTTATCTACAGTAACATCTCCGTAAAGCTCGTCATGGAAAGTTGTGGTTCCCTCTGTGGGATTGTTCTGACGGATAACGTATGGCTTGCCTGCTTTTAAGTTCTCTTCTATCTCTTCCTTTGAAAGGCTGAGACAATGCTTATCATAGTGCATGATCTCTTCGCCGTTCACAGTTGTCTTGAGAGACTCGAGGCGCTCCTTTGTACAGAAGCAGTAATAAGCCTTACCCTCGTCTACGAGTTGCTTTGCGTACTGCATATAAACACCGGAGCTTACACGCTCTGACTGAACATATGGTCCGCAGTTGCCCGGTTTATCAGGAGATTCATCGGGAATGAGACCTGTATCATCAAGAGTTCTGTTGATGAGGTCTACCGCACCTTCAACAAGACGCTCCTGATCTGTATCCTCGATTCTTAAAAGGAAATCGCCGTCCTCATGCTTCGAAATAAGGTAGGCATACAGTGCAGTTCTTAAGTTACCAACATGCATTCTTCCGGTTGGTGACGGAGCGTATCGTGTTCTGATCTTCATTTTGTTCTCCTAAATGTAAAGAAGGGACTGTTGCCAGTCCCCGCTCTTAGATTTATTAATGCATCGGGAATGACATTATCATGAAATTACCGATGCTGATGTTTTGAAACTATCTCAATCCTTGAGGTCCTGAGGTCTCATAGTAAGGTTGATTCTGCCCATCTTGTCGATTTCCTGTACCTTTACGGTAACCTCATCGCCGATGTTTACAACATCTTCAACCTTCTCTACTCTGCCGTCAGCAAGCTTTGAGATGTGTACCATACCGTCCTTGTTAGGGCTTAACTGTACGAATGCACCGAAGTTCATGATGCGTACAACCTTACCTGTGAGGATCTGGCCCGGCTCGATGTCATTAACGATAGACTCGATGATCTTCTTTGCCTTCTCAAGTGCTGCAAGGTCGATGCCGGAGATAGATACCATACCGTTATCGTCGATGTCGATCTTTGCGCCTGTCTCGTCAATGATTCCGTTGATGGTCTTACCCTGCTTACCGATAACATCACCGATCTTCTCAGGATCGATCTGGATGGTGATGATCTTAGGAGCGTATGGTGAAAGCTCCTTACGAGGCTCTGCGATGGCATCCTTCATAACGCCGTCCATGATGAAGAGACGTGCTTCGTGAGCTCTCTTGATAGCCTCGGTTACGATTTCCTTTGTGAGACCGTGGATCTTGATATCCATCTGGATAGCAGTGATACCCTCGTGAGTACCTGTTACCTTGAAGTCCATATCTCCGAAGAAATCCTCGAGACCCTGGATATCTGTAAGAACGAGGTAATCATCGTCTGTGTCACCTGTTACGAGACCACAGCTGATACCTGCTACAGGCTCCTTGATAGGAACGCCGGCTGCCATAAGTGAAAGACATGATGCACATGTTGAACCCATGGATGTTGATCCGTTGGACTCCATAGTCTCTGATACGGCACGGATAGCGTATGGGAAATCCTCAACTGAAGGAAGTACAGGAAGAAGTGCTCTCTCTGCAAGTGCACCGTGACCGATCTCACGACGTCCCGGTCCGCGGCTTGCCTTGGCCTCACCTACTGAGTAGCCCGGGAAATTGTACTGGTGAAGATATCTCTTCTCTGTAATAAACTCGTTGAGTTCCTCTACCTTCTGCACCTCTGAAAGAGGTGCAAGCGTTACGATATCGAGGATCTGAGTCTGTCCACGCTTGAACATAGCTGAACCGTGTACTCTCGGAATGAGATCTACTTCAGCCTCAAGAGGTCTGATCTCGTCGATCTTACGTCCGTCAGGTCTCTTGTGATCCTTGAGGATCATCTTACGAACAGTCTTCTTCTCGTACTGATATACAGCATCAGGAAGGATTGCAAGGGCTTCCTCATCCTCTGCAAATGCCTCTTCAAGCTTCTTTGTAACTTCAGCGATGTTTGCATCTCTCTGCTGCTTGTCATCTGTAAATACAGCTGTCTCCATCTCCTCAGGAGGAACGATGGACTTGATTCTTTCGAAAAGCTCCTCAGGAACTGCAGCACTTACGTACTCCATCTTCTGCTTTCCGCACTCTGCGATGATGGAATCGAAGAAACCGATGATCTGCTTGTTTACTTCGTCAGCCTTGTAGATGGCTTCGATCATCTTCTCATCGGAAATGCAGTTTGCGCCTGCCTCGATCATGATAACCTTATCACGGGTTGAAGCAACAGTAAGAGCAAGGTCTGAAACAGCCTTCTCTGCGTTTGTAGGGTTGATGATCAGCTCTCCGTCGATCATACCTACCTGTGTTGATGCACAAGGACCATCCCATGGTACATCAGAAATAGCTGTTGCAAGGGATGAACCGAGCATGGCAAGAAGCTCAGGTGAACAATCCTGATCTACTGACATAACCAGGTTGTCTACGAGGCAGTCGTTACGGAAGTCCTTAGGGAAAAGAGGTCTCATAGGACGATCGATAACACGTGATGTTAAGATGGCATTATCGCCTGCACGTCCCTCTCTCTTCTTGAATCCCCCCGGGAATTTACCAACGGCGTACATCTTCTCCTCATACTCGATCTGAAGCGGGAAGAAGTCGATGCCGTCCCTGGGAGCGGCTGATGCGGTACATGTTGAAAGAACAGTTGTATCGCCATAGTGCATAAGTGCTGCACCGTTTGCCTGGGCACAAACACGACCGATATCAACGGTAAGTGTTCTGCCGGCGAGTTCCATAGAATAACTCTTATACATAAAACCTCCTGTTGTATGAAACATCTGCCTGATATGCAGGCAAATGTTTATGTCCGGCACTCAGTGAGCTGCCGGTACATAAGCGACAGGGAGGTCCAAAAACACTGATGAGACTCGAAAACCTTAAACACTATGGCCGTATCAGAACTCTAAGTGCATAAAATCTGTGCATCGCTCTTCTCGTCATATGCCGGTTGCCTTTAGGAACAGGCTGCATGTTTCCGCAATGCTTATATACTCAAAGTCCGGATCTCATCAGTGATCTCGGATGACTCTCCTGTCGTTTATATCATATAGTGATATGTAGTATGCTGCATACTGATAACACATACTACTCAACTCTATATTTTAACAAATTCTTTAAGTGTGGTCGACAACTTTTTAATCAAAAGACACGACAAACACAACAAAAGGGCAGAGAATAAATCTCCGCCCTTTTCTATCAAAATTACTTTCTGATGCCGAGCTTCTCGATGAGTGATCTGTATCCCTCAAGGTCTGTCTTAGCAAGGTACTGAAGAAGTCCTCTTCTCTGACCAACCATCATAAGAAGTCCTCTTCTTGAGTGGTGATCCTTAGGGTTCTTCTTAAGGTGCTCTGTAAGCTCGTTGATTCTTGTTGTAAGGATAGCAACCTGAACCTCAGGTGAACCTGTGTCACCAGGCTTACGTCCGTACTGTGCAATGAGCTCTGCCTTCTTCTCTTTTGAAATCATGTTAATTCCTCCTAAAAAACTGTCGCGATAATCGCGATAAACTTACGCTGACCGAGTTTCCGGAAGGAGTTCCGTAAAACCACGCCAACGCGCATACTCATGTAATTTAACAAAAACCCATATCCTTGTCAATGTGTAAGGATAAAAATTTGATTAACTTTGACAGGGTGAAGGTGAGATGTCTCACGACTCCGACTTTCAAAGCTCCATAGGGTAATGAGAAGCTTTCTCAACATCTTTTTCAAGCTGTTTTTTCAGATCATCAAGTGACGGAAATTTTTCCTGATCCCTGAGTCTGTCGATAAATTCCACTCTTATCTTCTTTCCGTAGATATCACCTCTGAAACCTATGATAAAAGTCTCGACATCAACGGGGTTGCCATCGGATACGGTGGGATTTGTACCTACATTGGTCATGCCTTTATAGAGTTCCTGACCAACAAGGACCCGGCTTACGTAAACTCCGGCCTTTGGTATGGTCTTTCCTTCCTTGGGAATGAGATTTGCTGTAGGGAATCCCAGAATGGTTGAACCTATCTGCTTTCCGTAGACTACTGTTCCGCTTAAAGAAACGTGTCTTCCCAAAAGTTCCGCTGCGAGCTTTACATTGCCCTTTTGGATTTCTTCCCGGATATAAGTACTTGAGATCTCACGGGGATTTCCGTTTTCATCAAGAACTTCACGTTTTTTGATGATATGGGCTGTGTAGCCGTATTGTTCCTGAAGTGATTTAAGCATATCGGCATTACCCTGAGCCTTATGACCGAAGCTGCAGTCGGTACCCACAACGATATCTTCGGCATGCATGCCTTCGATGAGTACGTCCCTGAGGAAATTCTCTGCAGGAACCTTCATGGTATCACTGTTTACTGGGTATGAGAAAATATAGTCAAATCCGAGGTTTCTGAGTCTGGTGAGGTGTTCGTCACCTGATGAAATGGCTGTTTTCTGGATTCCGGTGAATAGTGTCTCAGGATTCTGTGAGAAAGTCAGCACTGCAGTTTTCAGATGTTTTTCCTCTGCAATTCTGAACATATTCTCAAAAATCAGCTGATGTCCTTTGTGGCTTCCGTCAAACTTTCCGAAGGAAACCACCGTGGGCTCCGGAATAAAGATAGGAGGCTTCATAATGGAGAAAAGTTCTCCTTTTTCGGCCTTTTCCGATATTTCACCGAGAGTGTAGCTCTCTTCTATGCCGTACTGTCCGACTCTTGTGCGAAGGAGGGCTGACATGGCTGCCCCTGTACCAAGCTTTTCTCCGATGTCCTTGCAAAGAGTTCTTATATAGGTACCCTTTGAGCAGGTCACCTCCATCTTTACATAGGGAAGCTTTATTTCATTTATCTTTATATTGTGTATGGTTATACGGTTTGGCTTACGTTCTACGGTCTTTCCCTGTCGCGCCAGATCGTAGAGCTTTTTGCCGTTGATCTTTTTCGCACTGTACATGGGAGGTATCTGATCGTAAGTGCCTATAAAGCTTTCAATGACATTTCTTACTTCCTCTTCGGATACTTCCACAGTATTCTCCGAAAGGATGGTTCCTGTTGTATCCTCTGTGTCGGTGGTGATGCCCAGCTTCATTTCGGCTTCATATACCTTTACTGTTCCGGCGATGGCATCCACAAGTTTTGTGGCAATTCCGGCACAGACTACCAGAACCCCTTCGGCCATAGGATCGAGAGTTCCGGTATGTCCTATTTTTTTCTCGTGAAGAATTGAGCGAAGCTTTTTTGTTACATCAAAGCTGGTCCAGTCCTTCTCTTTTCTAACAACTATAATTCCGTCCATTTATCCCCTATAAAGAGAACGCCAGCCTGTTTGATTTCGTGACCCGAAGGGCTGACGCATATACTTTTATCCCCTGTTCGATATGAAGTCAGGCGCATCCATCTGGAGTGCCAGCTCCTTTGTGATGTTGTTTATGACATCATGATATGATCCCTGTAATGTACAGCCTGCTGCCATCTTATGACCGCCGCCGCCGAAATGTGCAGCAACCTGTGCCACATCAAGCATATGGTTGTTGCTTCGGAGACTGACCTTGAAGTTCTGGTTGGTCATTTCATATATGAAGACTGCACAGTCGATACCTCTGGTCTCTCTCATGACACTGACTACTCCGTCGATGTCCTTTGAAGTTACATTGTAGAACTTCATTTCCTTGCAGGTAAGCCATCCTGCAAGACAGCGGCGGTCCATGACCATGAGACTTTCCATGAGGACACGTCCCAGAACCTGCTGCTGGGGATATGTCTTTGTGAAGAAAGTATCGTCTATTATGTGACTGAAATCAATGCCTTTTGACATAAGGAATCCGGCTATCTCCATGGTGTGCGGTGAAGTACAGTTGTACTTGAAGACCCCTGTATCATGAACGATTCCGAGATAGAGACATTCAGCCACTTCTTTTGTTATATAGTCTTTGTCAAGCAGATCAAAAATCACTTCACAGGCACTGGAAGCCTCGGGAATGATGGTTCCGTGCTCGAATTTCTGGTTTCCGGGAATATGATGATCCGAAACATAAAGGACAGAAGCATTTTCTGCCAATGTCTTGTAATCTCCAAGTCTGTCGAAACCGTTACAGTCGCACATGATGCACATGTCATATTTCC
Source organism: Oribacterium sp. P6A1 (assembly GCF_000702885.1). Lineage (GTDB taxonomy): Bacteria > Bacillota > Clostridia > Lachnospirales > Lachnospiraceae > Oribacterium. The sequence goes on from NZ_JNKO01000003.1 coordinate 81,728, forward strand.
TGTCTGAAGGAACATTGATGATGTCTGAAAATCCGGGCATAAAACGGAATTTTTCATTGGCCGTCTGGAGATAAACATTAACCTTTTTATCCGGGTAACGGTTCTTTATGTAATTTTTAGTGCCGAGTGTCGAGCCGAGACAGTCTCCGTCCGGATTGGTATGTCCAACTATACAGATGCTGTCTGCTGCTTCGATCAACTGGTGAAATTCGTTCATGAAAAATCCTTTCTCTATACACATTACAGGCAGAAGACGCAAAATGCATCTCTGCCTGTAAATGAAACTATCCGGGGAAAAGCTGATTTAATCAGTATTCCTTAATTTTCCTCATTGGAGTCATTCTCTTCCTGAGAATCATCCTCGGTGTCTACATGCTTTTCAGCATCTTCCTTTGCCACCTTGTTGATGAGGGCATCCATACGGGCACCATACTCGATGGAATGATCCTCAACAAACTGAAGCTCAGGTGTGTGACGAAGATTTACGGTCTGTGCCAGCTCTCTTCTTAAAAAGCCGCTGGCTGCCTTAAGTCCCGCCATAGTCTTTGCGAGAGATTCCTCGCTTCCAAGAACTGATATATATACCTTGCAGTACTGAAGGTCCGGAGTTACCTCCGCACCTGTAACAGATACCATAGGTGAAATGCGAGGATCCTTGAGGTCACGGATAGCCACCGAAAGCTCACGCATGACCTCAGCATTTATCCTGGTGTTTTTTACGGAATTTTTTTTCAACGCTTAACCTCTTCCATTACATATACTTCAACATAATCATCGATCTCGATTTCGTTGAAGCCGTCAAATACAAGACCACACTCGTAGCCTGCCTTTACTTCCTTTACATCGTCCTTGAAACGCTTTACAGAAGCAATCTCGCCTTCGAAAACCTGATCCTGCTTTGGTCCGCGCATGATACGTGCCTTGGCACCTCTCTGTACTAGACCGTCCTTAACCATACATCCGGCGATATTTCCGACACCTGATGCCTTGAAGATCTGACGGATTTCTGCATGACCGATAACCTTCTCCTCATATACAGGAGCCAGCATGCCCTTCATGGCATCTTCGATATCCTCGATAGCCTTGTAGATAATATTGTAAAGTCTTACGTCAACATTCTCACGTTCAGCGATTTCCTTTGCGGTTGCATCAGGCTTAACATCGAAGCCGATGACGATAGCATTGGAAGCACTTGCAAGATTAATGTCAGACTCATTAATAGCACCAACGCCGGAGTGGATTACCTTAACGGCAACCTCCTCGTTCTTGATCTTCTCAAGAGAATCCTTAACGGCCTCAACTGAACCCTGTACGTCAGCCTTGATAACGATAGGAAGTTCCTTGATCTCGCCGGCCTTGATCTGATCAAAGAGAGCATCGAGAGAAACCTTCTTCTTGGACTCCTCTACCTTCTTCTGCTTGCTCTCTGTTACGAAAGCTGCAGCGTAAGCCTTTGCTTCCTTCTCGCTGTCCTTAACCTGGAATATCTCACCTGCGTTAGGAACGGCATTGAGACCAAGGATCTCACATGGCTGTGAAGGACCGGCCTTCTTGATACGTCTGCCCTTATCGTCAGTCATGGCACGTACCTTACCGTAAGCTGAGCCTACAGCAACTACATCGCCCTGATGAAGAGTTCCCTTCTGAACAAGAAGTCTTGCTACGGAACCGCGTCCCTTATCAAGCTCTGCCTCGATAACTACACCGTAAGCTGAACGGTTCTGGTTAGCCTTAAGCTCCATAACGTCAGCCTCAAGAACCACGTTCTCAAGAAGATCTTCGATACCGATGTTCTTCTTTGCAGATACAGGTACACAGATTGTGTCTCCGCCGTAGTCCTCAGGAACGAGATCATATTTCATGAGCTCCTGCTTAACACGGTCAGGGTTAGCACCTTCCTTATCAATCTTGTTGATGGCTACGATGATAGGAGTGTTTGCAGCCTTGGCGTGGTTGATGGCCTCAACTGTCTGAGGCATGACACCGTCGTCTGCAGCAACTACAAGAACTGCGATATCCGTTGACTGTGCACCACGCATACGCATGGCTGTGAATGCCTCGTGTCCCGGTGTATCAAGGAAGGTGATGACGCGGTCTTCGTCATTTACCTTTACAGATACCTGGTAAGCACCGATTGACTGGGTGATACCGCCGGCTTCCTTTGCAGTTACGTTTGTGTTTCTGATAGCATCAAGGATGGAAGTTTTACCGTGGTCAACGTGACCCATTACGCAGACAACAGGAGGTCTTGAAACCATGTCTGCATCTGTATCTTCGATGTCATCCTTAACAAGTTCTGCGATAACGTCGATCTTCTCTTCCTGCTCACAGAGGATATCGTAATCTACAGCAATGTTCTCTGCTTCCTCATATGAAAGCTCAGTGTTAAGTGTTACCATCTGACCCTTCATGAAGAGCTTCTTGATGATATCTGCAGGCTTCTGCTTCATCTTATCAGCCAGCTCCTTGATGGTGATAACCTCAGGAATGGTGATGGACTTGATCTCCTCTTCAACCGGCTTAACCACCTCAGGCTTGATAAATGCACCCTTGCCGGTCTTCTTCTTGCGTGCTGCCATCTCATCGTCTCTCTCGTAAGACTGCTCAGCAGTGTACTTGTTCTGCTTACGATTGTTACGATTTCTCTTTGCTGCCTCTGCCCTCTCGTTGTCGAAATTCTTGTTTCCGAAATTCTTGTCACCTGGCTTGTGGGCATTTCTTCCGGCTGTCGGCTTTGAAGAGATGTCTACAGCAACTGCGGAAGCTTCCTGAGGACGTCTCTGTCCTCCGAAACCTGCAGGTCTCTGCCCCGGTCTCTGAGTACCGTTTCTGTCAGCAGGACGGCCTGTGCCTGCTGCAGGACGCGGACCATCCTTACGGAATCCACCCTGAGGACGGTCTCCGTTACGGTCGTTTCTCTGTCCGAAAGCAGGTCTTGCCTGATGATCGCCGCGGTCGTTTCTGTCACCGCTTCTTTCAAAGCGAGGCTTATCAGCTGTTCTCTGAGGACGGTCAGAGCTTCTCTCGGAAGCTGCCGGTGCAGACTTTGCTGCTTCAGCAGCCTTTCTCTTTGCTTCTTCCTCCTGAGCCTTGCGCTCAGCCTCTCTCCTGGCTTCTTCGGCAGCCTTTCTCTTTGCCTCTTCCTCCTGAGCCTTACGCTCAGCCTCTCTCTTGGCTTCCTCCTCGGCCTGACGCTTCTGGAGTTCATTAAGCTCACGGAGTGGAGTTACACGGGCTGTTCCCGGTGGAAGAGGTCTTCCGTTAGGACTTGTCTTCTTTGGCTTTTCACTCTGAGCCTTCTGCTCGGAAGACTGCTGTGTCTTTCTTGCACCCTGCTCCTTGGCAGTGGAGAGCTTTCCTCCAAGAGGATGATTTTTATGGTTTGCGGAGTTCTGCGAATGGAAAACTACAGCAAGCTTCTTTTTCTTAGGAGCTTCACCCTTCTTTTCATCCTTGCTGTTTAATCCATTTTCTTTCTGGTTCTCATCTGACATTCACATTACCTCCGTCAATATATTTGATCATCGCCTGAGCGAATCCTTCATCTTCTACACTGAGTGATGACCGCTCGGACTTGCCGAGCTGCATTCCCAGCTTTTCTTTTGTACCCAATTCGAAATACGGAACATTGCGGAATGTAGTCATATTTCTGAATTTCTTCTTTGTATTATCGGACGCGTCCTCGGGTACTATCACAAGATATGATTTATGACCCTTGAGAGATTTCTCTACTGCGAACTCGCCGCTTTTAAGTTTGCCTGCTCTCTGACATAATCCGAGCAGACCGTATATTCTTTCATCTACCAAGCTGTATCAGTTCCTCTCTGAGTGCCTGTGCGGTCTCTTCAGAAACGGAAACCTTGAAAGCCCGATCCAGAGCCTTTCGCTTTATGGCTTTGTCAAGGCAGGAAATGTCATTGCAAATATAAGCGCCCCGACCGTTTTTGCGTCCGGTTGGATCTATGCTGAAGGTATCGTCAAGTGCATGAACGATACGTATCAGGTTTGGTTTTTCCTTTTTCTGACCGCAGCCGATGCACGTTCTCTCCGGTATTTTTTTCATACCGTTCACATCTCTCCGTTTTCGTCATCTGCTTCTGCAAATGTCTCACCGGTTGTATCTTCAATGTCCTCTGCTGTTTCCATAAGCTCTGAGTCATCCATATCCTCTGACTCTTCACCCTGGTAGTCGATACCCATCTCATCGAAGATGCCCTGCTCCTGAGCCTGTGACTCGGACTTGATATCGATCTTGTAGCTTGTAAGCTTTGCAGCAAGACGTGCGTTCTGACCTTCCTTACCGATGGCAAGACTGAGCTGCGCATCAGGTACGATGACCATGGCTTCCTTATTATCCTGATCTGCGATAACTGCGATTACCTTTGCAGGTGAAAGTGCATTCTCGATAAGGTATGCAGGATTCTCATCATAATTGATGATATCGATCTTTTCTCCGCGAAGTTCCTCAACTACAGTGTTTACACGGGAACCGTTGAGACCTACACATGCACCTACAGGATCAACGTTAGGATCATTTGACATAACTGCCATCTTTGTTCTTGAGCCCGCTTCACGTGAGATAGCCTTGATCTCTACTATGCCGTCTCTTACTTCGGAAACCTCTTCTTCGAAAAGACGCTTTACAAGCTCAGGATGTGTTCTTGATACCATGACACGCGGTCCGCGCGGAGTATCTCTTACTTCAACAACATAAACCTTGACTCTGTCGTTTGTCTCAAGCTTCTCATCCTTGATCTGCTCGTTTTCTGAAAGGTAGCCGTCTACCTTGCCGAGATTAACGATGATGGATCTGCCTGTATTTCTGTCGATGGTTCCTGTAACGACTTCCTTCTCCATGGAGTAGTACTCGTTGTAAAGAACCTTACGCTCTTCTTCACGGATACGCTGTACTATAACGCCCTTCGCGTTCTGTGTTGCTATACGTCCGAAGGACTTGGAATCTACCTTTACAGGTACGATTGAACCCAGGGTATATCCCGGATCGATCATTCTTGCATCAGCAAGAGAGATCTCGGTGTTCTTATCAAGTACTTCATCAACTACTGTTTTGTCAGCGATAACAGAGAACTCACAGGTCATCGGATCAACACTTACTCTGATGTTGTCAGAAGAACCAAAGTGATTCTTGCAGGCAGTCTGAAGTGAAAGCTCGATAGCTTCGATCAAAGACTGCTTTGAAATTCCTTTTTCCTTCTCCAGTAGATCGAGTGCTTCGCTAAGTTCTGTATTCATTTGTTTTTACCCCTCCCGGTGATAATATCTTCTGATTCGTTTTCTGTGGACTCTTCTTCCAATGTCTCTGCATCCACATCTTCAGGCTCCACATCGGCGTTTCCGGGATGATCCTTAAAGCCGAGTGAACATACCTCCAACATATATTGCTCTGGAATGAAATCTTCCTTGTCAAGCCATTTAGACAGCTTTCGGGAAACCTTTGCACAGTCATCTACAGTCATATCGACACCATCTGCCCGATATATGAATGCTCTTAAGTACCATTCGTTGTTTTCCTGTGTGAAAGTCACACTGTCTACTTCATATCCGTCCTGCGGACATATCTCGTCGAGATATTTTTTTACTCTTTCGGTATAGCCATTTGCCTGCATAAAAATTTCCTCTAAACCTAAGCAAAAGGAGCGGGCTTTTCGCCTGCTCCTTTCAACTAGTCAATAAATACTGATTTAGAATAACATAGGAATATAGTTAAATCAAGACTTTTTTGAGTTTTGCCGGGTAATGCTGTCCTGATTCCTGCCCTACAGGGCTGTTTTATACCAATCCCTGTACCAGTATGATGAAAATAAGTATGGGAAGTATATATCTGAGATACGGCTTCACCATAGGGCTAAGCTTCAAGCCCTGGCCCTTGTTGCATTCCTTCATATAATTATCGAATCCCCAGCCCCATTTTGTAACACAGAACAGAAGGTAGATAAGGGAACCCCCCGGAAGAAGTATATTCGAAACTATGAAGTCCTCTGAATCAAGGATATCTCTTGCGCCGATCAAGTGTACATGTGACCAGATATTGTAACCGAGAACACATGGGATACTGGCGATGAGAATGTATATACAGTTCACTATTACGGCTTTGTGTCTTGTGACTCCGAAATTGTCGATGGATGTGGCAAGAAGGTTCTCAAAAACTGTAATTACCGTACTGAAGCTTGCAAAGGACATGAACATGAAGAAAAGTGTTCCCCAAAGTCTTCCGCCGGGCATGCTCATAAATACCTTGGGAAGAGTCATGAATATCAGACTCGGGCCTGAATCGGGCTGAACATTGAAACTGAAACATGCAGGAAAAATGATAAGACCCGATATGATGGCAACAAATGTATCAAGAGCGCATATTCTGACCGACTCTCCCACAAGTGAGAAATTTTCAGACATGTAGGAACCGAAGATCTCCATGCAGGCAACACCGAGGCTCAATGTGAAGAAAGCCTGATTCATGGCTGCGGATATAACCGAACCGAAGCCTTTCATGAGACTGCCGTTGCCGGCTTCGTATACTCTGTCAATACTCGGGATCAGATAGAACTCAACACCCTCTTTTGCATTTGGAAGAGATACACTGCGGATTGCAAGTATGACGATGAGAACCAGAAGTGCGCTCATCATGGTAGTGGTTACCTTTTCAAGTCCACGCTGTATGCCGAAAGAACAGACAAGGAATCCCACAATAACAGTGACTGCCATGCAGAGCATCATCTCTGCCGGATTTCCGAGCATATCAAAGAAAACGGAATCTGCATTATCCATGGATACCTTATCAAAGGTGCCGGAGGCAAATTTGAAAAAGTAAGAAAGCATCCAGCCGGAGACGGTGGTGTAGTACATCATGAGAAGGTATGCGCCGGCTACGGCGAACCAGCCGTGTATGTGCCATTTACTGCCCTTTGGCTCCAGTTTTTTATATGCAAGCACCGCACTCTTTCGTGTGGCACGGCCTACCGCAAGTTCCATGGTGAGAACGGGAACTCCCATTATGATGAGAAAGATGAGGTAGAACAATACAAAGATTCCTCCGCCGTTCTGACCTACCAGGTAAGGGAACTTCCATACGTTTCCTATACCTATAGCGCAGCCTGCGCTTACAAGAATAAATCCTATTCTTGACTTAAAGCTTTCACGTTTGTTACTCATAAGACTCCTTTAGTGAATTATCAGGTTTTGACTGTTTAGCACTTTGCACTGATGCAGTCCATCCAATGATAAAAGAGCTTGCAGATTTCTGCAAGCTCTTAAATGATTTTATTCTGATTTCTGATTATTGTCGCCATTTTCAAGAATGGAAGGAATCTCTGCAAGAGATACTATACGGTACTTGAGTTCTGCACGGGAACCGGCAAGCTCCTTCAGTTTCTTTGAAATTCTGTGATAAATGATTCCGCAGTCTTCCTTCTTTGTTCCGATAAGAAGAAGCAGATACTGGCTGGAGCTGTACTTGGTGTAAACGTCGCCCTGACGAAGCTCTGCATAAAGAGCATTCTTTAAGGCTTCCGAACGTGCCGACAGCTTTTCCTGATTCTGTATAGGCTTTCCTTCATAATCCACAAGTGTACAGAGCATCATGAAGATGGAGTTGCCGCGTCGTACAAGGTTTCTGCGGAGAACATTATATACATCTATGAAGCTGGAGAATGCACAGTAGTATGAGCCGAGGCTTCTGCTGTCACCCTTGTTGTTCTTTAAAGCTGCATCTCTTTCCAGTATGCCTGCCTGGATCTCTTCGATATCATCGGACACTACCTTGATGTCATCATAGATACGCTCATAGCATCTGATGAGATCATCGGGAAGAGGAACCTCCAGATCATCAAGATAGTAACGTGCAGTCTTGTTGTAAAGCTCATAGGCTTCCTTATATTCTTTGCGAAGTATAAGGGCATCGATGACATTTATCTGCCATCCGGCATCAGGATAGATCTGGCTGGCACGATTGTACAGCTTATAGAGATTGTCATACTCTCCTTTTTCTCTGTAATACTCACCAAGGAACATGACAAGCTCGTCGAACAGATGCTTGAGTTTTACGGATTCTACGATAACCCAGTTGTCGGTAGAAAACTCAGGAAGCAGTTCACCGCGGTAAAGCTCAAATGCATGCTCATACAGAGCCGCCTTTGCAGCGGCATCTTCTGTCTCACCTGCTTTACGGCAGTCATCCATATAAGTCTTTACGTCAAGACTTAATTCATAGCCCTCAGGTTTCTCCGGAAAATAAATGCCTTTTTTACCTTCGATATAACGCTTTCCCGGTACTCCGCTTTTCTTCAGCTGAGTTCTTGCCTGATGAAGAAGGTTGTTCAAACTGTTGTTTTCATCGAGAAGATCCTTGTAACCGAATACACCATCGATCAGCTCTCTCTTTGAAATTCCTTTTTTGTGATTCAAAAGGATGATCTGGATCAGCTTAAGAAAATTTGCTTTGTTGTTCTGACCGAGACCCATGTACTGTCCATTAACGGTAATGGAAAAGCCTCCCAGCATACGGACCTCTATACGATTTTCACTCTCACTCATTTTTTACCCCTTGCCCTTGGGAACTTCAGTCCCTTTATATTTTGTTTTGCAAAAGACTGATGTAACGTGACGACTGGAATTCTGTGATTGTCACGACCTTAAGACATCATTGTAGTTTAATCTTAGTCGCTATCAGGTGAAAAGTAAACAAAAATCAAAAAAATTTAAGCATAATTCTAACTAAATGATATAAGTGTCATGACTCGTGGCAGATTCCGTAGGAATCTGGCATATAGCACCAGCCCTCGCGAAGCGATTTTCAATGGGCTGGTGTTCCCAGAGACTCGTGGCAGATTCCGTAGGAATCTGGCATATAGCACCAGCCCTCGCGAAGCGATTTTCAAATGGGCTGGTGTTCCCAGAGACTCGTGGCAGATTCCGTAGGAATCTGGCATATAGCGTCAGCCCTTCGCGAAGCGAATTCAAATGGGCTGACGTTCCCAGTGAGCGCATAGCGCGAAGCGGTCCGATATCGGCTTTTGACACTCACGTCATTTAATTCCAGGTTCACAGACCCGGGGTTGAAGAGATATGTCAGAATGTTATTCCAAGGAACTGAATCACCAGGCCCCAGAAAACACCGATGGAATAAAGTATCACTGCGATCCTGAGGTTTTCATTCGGATGATAGTTTGTACGGAAAAGAACAAGAAGTCCGACTCCTGCGCCAACCATGAGACCTGCCATCATCTGTCCGGCATCAAGTATCCCCATGAGATAAAGCTCTGTGATGCTCACGGAAGCCGCACAGTTAGGTATGAGTCCGATGATTCCCGAAAGGAAAACACCAACCATGGGTTTACCGGAAAGGAATGCCCCGATGGCATCTTTTCCCATTCCCTCAACAAGCAGTGTTATAACAAAGGTGATGAGGAAAATAAACACAGTTATCTGGAAGGTATGGTGGAAAGCCGGCTGAAGAATTCCGGCGATGCCGCCCTTGTGGTGATGATGGCCATGATCGTGACCATGTCCGTGTTCCAAGTTATGGGAATGGTCATGTGTATGTTCGTGTCCGCTGTCATGTGAATGCGCTTCATGAACTTCTACGGCTTCTTCTGCATGGGCTTCATGAACTTCGGCCGGAGATTCCCTGTGTTCTTCTGTGTGGGGGAGGACATGATCTTCATGGTGATCGTCCTCTTCTTCCTCTTCATCATCACATGAACAGTGATCGTGTTCACAGAGATCGTGAATGTGTTTTTCAGGTGCCGGAGTGTGTTTTCCATGATGCATAAAAATGTCAAGGGCAAAACCGCTTATGATTCCAAGCACCATCTTTGTTGCCATGATGGAGATGATGGTTCCGGGAGCCACCTGCTCGGATATGAATATGGGAAGCATCTCATCAGAAGTTGAAAGGAATACAGCTATGAGAGTTCCTACAGAAATGATTCCTCCGGCAAAAAGACTGGAAGCGGCGGCTGAAAAACCACATTGTGGGAGCATTCCCGCTGCGCCTCCGATAACGGGCCCGAAGCGGCCGGCTTTTTCAAGCATGGCAGTTGTGTTCTTTTCTGTCTTATGCTCCAGATATTCCATGGCCATGTAGGTTACAAGCAGAAACGGTATGAGTTTCGCGGTATCAATCAGAGCATCCATAAATGCGTCTGTTATCATCTCCATGAGTGAAGTCCTCCTTTATTTATGATGTGAATGGCAAAAAGTGTGCCGACTCACTAATGATTGGCAGCACCGGCACTTTTATGTACGGCATGCTTTATCATATCAATGTAAGTCAATTTGAAAGAAAAAAGAAGAGGTTCTGAAAGAACCCCTTCTCATTTTTCATGAGTCGTTTTATAGAATATCATACCTGTCAACACGTGCATAATCACATGAACATGTATTCAAGTATCCGGAGATACGGCTGATATATCTTCCATCAGAGATGTTTCGAAAGCAGCCGGTACTTTGATGCTGAAGCATTATTTTTTAAGAGCAGCTTCTATGAGACCCTTGAAAAGCGGATGAGCGCTGTTTGGTCTTGACTTGAACTCGGGATGTGCCTGAGTTGCAAGGAAGTAAGGGTGATCCCTGAGCTCTACTATTTCAACGATATGACCGTCAGGTGACTGTCCTACTAGTTCCATGCCGGCATCTTCAAGCTCTTTTCGGAAGTCGTTGTTCACCTCATATCTGTGTCTGTGACGCTCGGAGATGGAAGTTTTTCCGTAAACCTTGTTGGCCTTTGAGCCTTCACGAAGCTCACATGGGTAAGCTCCGAGACGCATGGTTCCGCCGAGATCCGTTACAGTTTTCTGTTCAGGCATAAGGTCGATGACAGGATGTGTGGTGTTAGGATTGAACTCTGTTGAATTTGCATCCTTCCAGCCCAGAACATTTCTTGCGAACTCAATGATGGAGATCTGCATGCCGAGACAGATGCCGAGGTATGGAAGTTTGTTCTCTCTTGCATACTGTGCGGCCATGATCATGCCCTCGATGCCGCGCTGACCGAAGCCTCCCGGAACCAGAATACCGTCCACTCCCTGAAGAAGTGTTGCAGCACCTACCTTTTCAACCTCTTCAGAGTCAACCCAGCGAATGTTTACCTTTGCGTGATTTGCAACGCCGCCATGCTTTAAGGACTCTGCCACGCTTAAATATGCATCATGAAGCTGTGTGTACTTTCCTACCAGTGCAATGACAACTTCCTTTTCAGGATGGCGGAGATTTTCTACCATGGACTTCCACTCGGTAAGGTCCGGTTCAGGGCATGGAAGGTGGAGACATTCGCATACAGACTGTGCGAGATGCTCGTGCTCCATAAGAAGGGGAACTTCGTAAATAAACTCGGCATTTGTGTTCTGAAGAACATGGTTTGCAGGCAGATTACAGAACATAGCGATCTTGTCCTTGATTTCCTGAGGAATAGGATGTTCTGTACGGCAGACAAGTATATCTGTCTGAAGCCCAAGACGCTGAAGCTCTCTTACGCTCATCTGAGTTGGCTTTGTCTTAAGCTCCTCTGATGCATGAAGGTAAGGGATGAGAGTTACATGGATCATGATGGCATTTTCATGACCTACATCATGCTGGAACTGACGGATGGCCTCAAGGAAAGGCTGTGATTCGATATCGCCTACGGTTCCGCCTACCTCGATGATGGCGATGCGGTCCTCGTCAGGGTCATCCGAACGGTAGAAATCAGACTTGATCTCATTTGTGATGTGAGGGATAACCTGAACAGTGTGGCCTTCATACTCGCCGTGACGCTCCTTGTTCAGTACTGACCAGTACACCTTTCCTGATGTAACATTGGAGCGGCGGTCAAGGGATTCGTCGATGAAACGCTCATAGTGTCCGAGGTCAAGGTCGGTTTCTGTTCCGTCATCTGTAACAAATACCTCACCATGCTGAATAGGGTTCATGGTACCCGGGTCAATGTTTATGTATGGATCGAATTTCTGCATGGTTACCTTGTAGCCTCTTGCCTTAAGAAGTCTTCCAAGAGATGCGGCTGTGATTCCTTTTCCGAGACCGGAAACAACTCCACCTGTTACAAATACGTACTTGATCATATACTCCCCTTTCTGTTGCTGAGCCTGATATGGACTTACAATATGCATACGTGCATAAGCTGCGGATTGCTCCGTGCTTCGCACTCTCGCAATCCTACAAAAATCTCGAATCCGCGCGATGCGCTGCTTCTCGATTTCTGTTGTCCTGTCAGATGTCTATGCATCCTTGCAAGTAAACTTGCAGTCTGCATAGCCGCCTGACAGGGACTTATGCACTAAAAAAAGAGGTGACAAAGGCTTAGGGACACTTTCGATTGTCCCTGTGACGCCTTTGTCACCTCTCATATTCCTGACACAAAAAAACATATGGAATGATAACACTGCCTATTAAAATATGCAAACAGAAAATTCACAAAAAATCATGAGTAGATTTTAACATATTTGACAAGCTTTTTGTGCAATATATAAAACAAAAAATCCAGCCTTTTTAGGGGCTGGATCAGAGCTGAACAGGATCAATCCGATCTCAGTGCATCGATTGGATTCAGTGTGGCTGCGCTTCTTGCAGGCATGTATCCGAAGATGAGACCTATGCTCATGGAGATGGTGAAGGATGCTATGATCCAGCCGATGGAAGGCTGGGCATCTATGGCCATGATCTTACCGGCCACAGTGGTGCCTATACATCCTATAACGATGCCGATGATGCCGCCCATGGAACTGGTAACCGCGGCTTCGATAACGAACTGCAGAAGTATGGTTGATTTCTTTGCTCCGAGGGCTTTTCTGATACCGATCTCTCTGGTTCTTTCGGTTACTGAAACAAGCATGATGTTCATGACACCTACACCGGCAACCAGAAGGGAAATTCCGGCTATTCCACCCAGCATAAGTGACATCTGGGCTATCATTTCATTCATGGAGTCGAGAAGTTCACTCATAGCCGTTACTCTGTAGAGATCATCGTTTTTAAATATGGTGTAGAGAAAGTCTTCTATAACTGTTGTAACTGTGGATGCCTCTTCAACATAATCATCACGAAGTGTGAAGGTATAGTTGTTTATGGTTCCGTTACGTGATAGTTTTACAGCTGCTGTATACGGAATATAGACGAAGTCGTCGCTTCCGCCCTCGCTCATTTCATCGCTTTCTGAAGTCTGGCGTTCAACTACACCTTCTATCTGGTACTTTGTTCCGTTTACGCTTATTCTCTGTCCTATGGCTTTTTCGGCAGTTTCATAGTAGGTCTGGGCCACATAAAGACCGATAACGGCAACCTTCTGTCTCGCCGCTATATCCGCGTACTGTATGAAACGTCCTTTCTCCAGGTCATAGTCCATGATATCAAGATAGTCTTCGGAAACACCTGTTACCGAGGTTTCATCAGAGTTTTCATTTCCTACCTTGACGGTTGCGCTGACAGAGACTGTTGGAGACAGATGTGAGAAATATTGTCCGTTCTCTTCATAGAAGTCATACATCTGATCTACGGAAACGGAACGTGAACTTAAATTTGTCACATTTACAGTGATACGGTTCGTACCCATGGATGCAAAGCTTGATGTCATGTAGGACATTTCACCATTGACGATTCCCACCAGAATGATAACTGCCGCCACACCGATGATGATTCCCAGCATCGTCAGGAACGAACGCATTTTGTTTGACCAAATGCTCTTTAGAGCAAGATTAAATGAGTTTAGCATAATCCTCCGCTGTTCCGTCATAAACTACTTTACCGTCGGATATACGCACGATTCTGTTTGCCTCAAGAGCTATGGAGTTATCGTGTGTAATCATGACAACGGTATTGCCGTCCCGGTTAATGTCTTTCAGGAAACCAAGTACCTGCCTTGAAGTCTTTGAATCCAGAGCTCCGGTAGGCTCATCCGCAAGGATAAGCTCCGGATCTCCCGCAAGGGCTCTCGCGATGGAGACTCTCTGCTGCTGACCTCCGGAAAGCTGGGCAGGCTTCTGCATCCATTTATCTGCAAGACCTACTCTTTCCAGCTGTTTCATGGCACGTTCCTTCTGCTCCTGCTTCGGGACTCCGGCATAGAGAAGGGGCAGGCAGACATTATCCAGAAGATTGTCCTTGGGTAAAAGATTGTACTGCTGGAATATAAAACCGATTTTCTTGTTTCTGATTGCAGCAAGTTCATCATCTGACATGGAGGATGTATCCTGACCGTTGATGAGATATCTTCCGCTGGTGGGGACATCCAAAGCGCCTATGATGTTCATGAGGGTGGATTTACCCGAACCCGATTTACCTACTATGGCAACGAACTCGCCGTCATAGATGTTTATGGATATTCCATCGTTTGCATGTACTTCTTCGGAACCCATCTTGTAGATTTTGTATATGTCATGAAGCTCCAAAAGAGGAAGCTCACCTATATGTTCTTTTGGGATATACAGGATCTGCCCTTTGCTGTCGGAGCTCTGTGCAGCTTCCTGTGCAGCCTTCAGTTTCGCTATCTCTTCATGATTTTCCGCGTATTCATCAGGCTCTGCTTCTTCGGTATCCGGTTCTGAAAAGGCATTGGCCGGTGTTGAAGAGATATTTTCCCCGGCATCCTTCGGGTTTGGTTCCCCCGGACTTACAGGTTCCGGCTGCTCAGCCGTTTGTTTTTTCATTATATCTTTTATTGCCATCTGTTATCCTTTTTAAAAATCAGGGAACCCACAGGGGTTCCCTTACGTCAGAAGATTAGGATTTTGTGCTTACATTGGAGGACCGCCTGATCCGCCGCTTCGGCCACCGCCGCCTGATCCGCCGGGACCGCCGCCGCTAGGGCCGCCCGATCCTCCCGGACCGCCTGATCCGCCGGGGCCACCGCCCATCATCATTCCGAAGCCTTCGTCGGAACTTACTGTAGACTGGTTAATGTAAACCTCATCACCTTCTTCAAGATCGCCGGAAATGATTTCAACATAAGAGTCTGAAGTAAGGCCTGTTTCTACCGAAACGGAATGGAATCCATCAGGTACGTTTGAGCCTGAGTGGGATGCTTCGGATCCGTCTTTGGAAGCGTCTTTTGACTCATCGGTATAAGTCTCTCCTGCCTTGTTCTTGACATAAACCTTGTTTCCTCTCTGAAGAGCATCCACAGGTATGGCAAGAGCATTCTCCGATTCGTCAAGAATGATCACGCCCTCAACATTCATACCGGGAAGAAGTCCTCCGAAGTCGGTCATGGTTACGGTTACCGGATAATAGGTTACGCCGTTTGATGAGGTTCCCTCCATGGATATCTTGGTGACTTTTCCCTTGAAAGTCTCATTTTCAAAGGCATCTGCCGTTACCTCAACATCCTGTCCGACTTTGACATTGGAGATATCCAGCTCGTCGATATTCATATCGAAAGTGACTTCTGTAAGGTCGTAGATAACTGCCAGAGAAGTTGCAGAGGATCCGTTCTGAACGTTTTCTCCCACATTTACGCTCTTGGTTACAACAGTACCTGAAATCGGTGCTGTGATTGTATAGTTGTCAAAGGTATCGGTGGTGGAATCAAGACTTGACTGGGCGCTTTCCACAGAGGACTTCGCACTGTCAACTTTGTCCTTGTAGGAATAAAGGATATCGTCGATGTCATCTGCATCCGCAAGGAAAAGGGCCTGTCCTGCCACAACATAATCTCCCTCATTTACCAGAAGCTGTTCCACAGTGACTGAGGAAGTGAGATTGTCTGCTTTTATGGAGAAGTCTCTTGCTGCCTGGAAGGTTCCGTCACCGGATGAGTTCATTCCGTTAATGCTGGCTGTGGCGGACATTTCCGTGGTGAGACCTCCCGGGTTTGAGACCTCGATGGTTACGTATCTTACAAGCTGACCGCCGGTGAGGGTGGATTCCATGGAATCTACGGAAGTAACGATTCCTATGATCTCCTCAAGGGTATCTTCGATAACCACTGTTGCTGCTGTTCCTACAGGAATCATGGCAGCTTCCACCGAAAGGAAAGGAACATCCAGCTTCATGGTGGAATCATCGTATATCTCAGCGATTTCGGTATTTGAACTTACCTGATCACCGATGGAGATATTGATGGATTTGATATGACCGGTGTACTTGGACTTTACGGTATTGCCGCTGAAATCAGATGAAGCCTTATCATAATTGTTCACAGCTCTTGAATAACTGTTTTCTGAACGCTCCAGAGTGCTGTTGGCGGAACTGAGCTTCGAATTCATGGAGGAGGAATCTATCTGGTAAAGGATCTGTCCCTCTTCCACCACATCACCTTCCTGGAAATCTGCGGAAATGATGGTTCCGTCTACCATGGAAGTAATCTTATAGCTGTCCTTCGGAGAAATAGTACCGGAGCTGGACAATGAGGACTGAATGGTCTGTCTGGAGACAGTTCCTGTTTTAACGTTTGAATCTGAAGAAGCTGTGGCCTTTTGTCTGTTCAGATAAAAGAAAGCTCCTCCGGCAGCTGCTATCAGGACCAGTGCCCCGATAACCAGCTTTTTTGAGGGTAATTTAAGTTTCATATTATGCTCCAAAATCCTGGTTTAATATTAGTTCGCTACAGCTATGATCTCCTGTGATCCATCGGAATTGAGAGACCATACAACAGTAACCTTATCATCCTTATCGAGACTTCCGTATACGGAGAATGCATAAGCAACATCATCATTTCCGATATCGTATTCTACACCGCCGATAGAAACTGAAGTAGGTGTCATAAGATTTGTAGAGCTGTAGTAGATGGCATCGATCGTACCGGTGATCGTTCCCATATCTGTACCCGAAGATGAATAAGCATATACGGACTTTGTTGCAGAGTTGTAGTAAACAACTACCGGATCTCCGCTGGATGCAGCATCCTCGATAGCGTCAGCAGTAGAAGATTCACCGTTAAGAGTGTAGCTTCCGGAGCTCTTGCTGAAGGGGATGATACTTGAAATGCTCTTGTCAACCTTAAGAAGGTAAGGACCTTTGAGATTTGCTTCCAGTGTGCTGAGAAGATTGAGATCGTCGTTGTCTGTAAGCTCAAAGCCGAATATCTTTCCGTAGATGGTGTTGTTCGTCTTTGTTGCAGATTCATTGGCATAGGTGTTGGTCTTCATAAGGTTGTAGAGAATATTTACACAATCCTCATAGGTAAGGAACTCATTTACACCTCTGTTGACGTTTTCAATAAGTCCTATGGCTGTTGACTTGGCATGCCTGTTGTTTACCAGATTTCCCGTAAAATCGGTATTTGAATATCCAAGCAGCGTAAGACATGCCTTTTCCGCTTCTGCCATCTTTATGCCCTGATCCGGCTTAAAAAGACCTCCAAGGTAAGCTGTGAGCCATCCCTGTTCTGCCGCTATTCGTATATATGAAGCGTACTGTGAAGTTGAAAGAACATCTGAGAAAACAGAGACATTGGACTCTGAAGATACCATGGTGTGGTATGTGGAGGCCATGACTACCATCTTTGCGAATTCCGCCCTTGAAACAGGCTGTTCGTTCAGAGTTACATCAAAGTTTTCTATGATCTTTGCACTTACCAAAGCATTTTTTCTCTGGGTCAATGAAGTAGAAGCAAATGCTGTCAGCGGTGTATATGAAACGATGCTCACTATGCCGGTTGCTGCGGCCAGTGTGCCGTACATAAATCTTCTGTTCATATTATCTCCTTTTTAGAGTTGAATCATATGCATGTTTAAACTCTGTACATAAAAATGAAAGTTCGGATTTTTTCGCCAGGATCTTTGCGAAGCTTGAAAATCCGTGCATATTCATCGTAGACTAGTGGGATTCTACCCGTGAAAGCTGAAACGAAGCTGAAAAAACTTTCAGGAAACTTTCAGGAAACGATTTTTCACAAAATGTTCACAGAGTAGAGGGCGTATTTTAAAAGTCGACATCGAATCTGCCACGAGTCGAGCGTTGCTGGGAACCCCAGCCATGGAAATTCGCTACGCTGGGAACCCCAGCCATGGAAATTCGCTACGCGAAGGCTGGGGCTATATGCCAGGTCCTGTGGACCTGCCACGAGTCATGGCACATATGTCACATTAAGACGCTCTTTCAGCATGTTTTCAACTTTTGGAGTTATTATTTTCAGCGAGTTTCAGATATAATTATATGAGAGAAATTTTTGTTTTATTGAGGTAAAAGATGAAGATTTTAATTGTTGAGGATGAAAAGCTTTTGGCGGATTCCATAAAGACTCTTCTTGAGGATAAAGGATATGAGGCAGATGCGGTTTATGACGGTGAGTCCGGAGTTGACTATGCGGAGACAGGAGTTTATGACCTTTTGATACTTGATGTGATGATGCCGAAGCTGAACGGTTATCAGGTGGCAAAAAAGCTCAGGCAGATACACCTGAGCACTCCGATACTTATGCTTACTGCGAAGTCTGACCTTATGGACCGTGTTGAGGGACTTAATTCAGGTGCAGACTACTATCTCACCAAGCCTTTTGACAGCCTTGAGCTTCTTGCCTGTGTGTCGGCTCTTCTGAGACGGCAGGGCTCAGAGGTTGATGAGCTTAAATTCGGAAATACTTCGCTGGAGCTTGGTTCGGGAAGTCTTATCTGTAATGAAAATGAACTTCGATTAAGCGCCAAGGAATTTGAAGTCATGAGGATGCTCATGCAGTCAAAGGATAAGAATCTCTCCAAGGAAGCTATTCTCAGTAAGGTTTGGGGATATGACTCCGATGCTGTAGAAAATCATGTGGAAGTGTATGTGGGTTTTCTCAGAAAGAAACTGAAATCCATAGGTTCTGATGTCAATATCGTTGCTGCAAGGCGTCTCGGGTATCATCTTGAACTGGAGGAGTGATTTCTTATGGAGATGATTAAAAAACTGAGGCTCCGCTTCGTTATCATAACAATGGTTATAGTGACCGTCATGTTGTTTGTAATCTTCGGACTGGTGCTGGGACTTACTCATCGCCGTATTTTTTCGGATAATGTGAGGATGATCCAGGGAGTATCCGGTATGCCCATGGGCATGAATCAGAACCGCCGTCCGGAAAGACGGAGACAAAATGAAAAAACAGATGTACAGCTTCCGTTTTTCAGGGTTGAGGTGGATGCAGAGGGCAATATAGTGGCCACGGACGGGGATTTCTATGATCTTACAGATGAGGAAACACTCAATTCTCTGGTCAGTGAAGTTCTTTCAAAAAAAGAAAGACTCGGAGATCTCTCTGATTACAATTTGAGATTCTTTCGGGCAGTTTCGGCATCGAGAAATGACAGTAAAGCTCCGGGACCTGAGATTCCGGGCATTGATCCCGAAAAAAGGACTGAGATGAATCCGGAAACAGGAATTGAACCTCCCCGGGACATGGATACCGGAAATGGAGAAGAAGGCCCGAAGAAAGCCGAAAACTTACAGAGTGACACAAAAGATATGAACCAGGGCGGAAAGGATGATTTTGATCCTTTTAACATCGAGAATGAGAACTGGGACGGAAAAAGCAACAGAATCATAGTTTTTGCTGATATATCCTCTGAGGTTGCCACCATGAGGAACCTTATACGCAACAGCTTTTTCATAGGGCTTCTGAGTTTCGTGGTTTTCCTGGTAATCGCAATGTTCTTTGCCACATGGGCGGTAAAGCCTGTTGAGGATGCGTGGATTCAGCAGAGACAGTTCGTTTCGGATGCCTCCCATGAATTGAAGACACCTCTTTCTGTCATACTGACGGATGCGGAAATGCTTAAAT
Source organism: Oribacterium sp. P6A1 (assembly GCF_000702885.1). Classification (GTDB taxonomy): domain Bacteria; phylum Bacillota; class Clostridia; order Lachnospirales; family Lachnospiraceae; genus Oribacterium. The sequence continues at coordinate 101,427 of NZ_JNKO01000003.1, forward strand.
CAAAGGATTTTGACGAAGCAAAGAAAAAGCAGTTTGCGGACAATATCCTGACTATGGCCCATCAGATGAGAGGACTTGTGGAAAGTCTCCTGCAGCTTGCAAGGGTGGATAACGGAGCCATACAAAAAGCACCGGAGCAGATCATTGACCTCTCAAAGATGGTTTCAAATGAAATCATGACTTTTGAAGTTATGTTCTTTGAAAAGGGGCTGATGCTTACCGAGGAGGTTCAGGAAGGTATCAGCATAAAGGGGGCGTCACAGTATATCAAGCAGGTCATAGAGATACTTCTTGATAATGCTCAAAAGTACAGCGCACCCAACGGAACTGTAAAGGTATCCCTGGAGAAATCGGGCACACATAAATGTTTACTGAGTATTTCGGATCCCGGAGATCAGATTTCCGATGAGGATCTGAAGAATATTTTCAAACGTTTTTACCGTATAGATGAGGCAAGAGCTATGAATCATTCCTACGGTCTCGGGCTTTCCATCGCACAGAATATAGTCAATGATCATAAAGGACGTATATGGGCGGAATCAAAAAACGGCATCAATACCTTCAGGGTTGAGTTGCCGATGGCATAAAAGAAAGAACCGGCATCGGAGTCATGAACTCCTTTGCCGGTTCTTTCTTTTATTAGATGAGCTGATGTCTCAGCCACTTCTTTCCTTTGAAACGGTGAATGTAGAAAAGACCGCGTACCAGCCAGTCCAGAGACATACCGTACCATACTGCAATGGGACCGAAGCCCATGACGCGGATAAGGAATGTAGTAAGTGCCACTCTTGTACACCACATGGACATGGATGAGACCACCATGGTGTAGCTTACGTCTCCTGCGGCTCTCAAACCGTAAGGTATAATGAAGCTTGGCACCCAAAGTATACATTTGAGGATAGTGACATATATCATCATATGGAAGCACATGTCGGCACTGACAGGCTCCATGCCCGCAAGCCACATTACAGGCTTACAGAGTGCAAATGTCAGGAGGCAGGAAGCTACTATGACATAATCTCCGATTCTCACGTGCTTTACTATGTAGTACTTGGCCTCTTCTCTCTTGCCTGCACCGAGGGTCTGACCTGTTACTGTCATGAGACCGGTACCTACTGCTATGGCTGCGATACCGTTCAGATTCTCGAAAATAATGGTCATGGCCTGGGCGGCTATGGCAGTAGTTCCAAGCGTTGATACCGAAGACTGGATTGCAAGCTTTCCGAACTGGAACATACTGTTCTCGATACCCGAAGGAATACCGATGAAGAGTATACGTCTTATCATGTCGAAATCCGGCTTTATAAAATAATGTCTGAGAACTATGGGCTGTGCCGGACGCCTCAGCGCTATCAGAAGTACGATGGCTGAGAACATACGGGATAAGAGTGTCGACAGTGCGGCTCCGAAAACACTCCAGTTGAAAATAAAGATAAATACGAAATTTCCTATTATGTTAAGTATGTTTGAAATGACGGAAACTTTCATGGGAAATTTACTGTTGCCGCCGGCTCTGTAAAAGGCTGCTCCCACCTGATAAAGCGCTATGAAGGGGAAGGAAGCGGCAGTGTATTTGAAATATATTCTGGAGTTCTCCATAACTCCGTCTGCCACCTGTCCGAACACAAGACGAAGTATGTCTGTGTTGAAGATCTCCGAGATAAGCATTACCGAAAGAGAGATGGTTATGACAGAAAGAATGATCTGCTGAGCCGCATTGTTGGCCTTCTTTTCGTTGCCGGAGCCGATATACTGGGAACAGATAATGGTTCCCCCCGCCGCGATGGCAGAGAACATCTGGATGACCAGAGTGTTAATGGAATCCGTCAGGGAAACCGCTGATATGGCCTCACTGCCAACTCTTGTAACCATCATGGAATCCGCCATGCCCATAAATGCGGTAAGGAGGTTCTCAATCATGAGGGGGATGAGGAGTTTTTTCAGGTCAAGATCCGAAAACTCAAGATCATTCCATTTTATTTTGGCTTTGTCATATAAACGGTTTAATCGAAAAAGATAGTGATACACCGGTTATTCTCCTTGTTGTCTGGGGCATTAGTGCCCTTCCTTTGTGAATTGTACTTTTTTGTGACGATTCGGCATGGCTGTTTACCGCATGCTGATACTGCTTTTTATGCGCCATCTTTTACTGTCCCATCTGATGGGTCAGAGTAAATGCTTGATACGCTGAAATACTTCGGCTACCGGGAGTCCCACAACATTGTTGTAGTCTCCATCTATTCCCTTTACATATTTTGCGAATTTTCCCTGAATGCCGTAGGCCCCTGCCTTATCCATGGGTTCTTCAGAGTCTGCATAAGACAGAATTTCCTCTTCAGTCATGGGATAAACATGAACATCCGTCCGGACTGAAAAATTCTCAATGACAGTCTGCTGGGAACCTGCATTGTCATTTGAATGGAGAGTCCCTTTGGCGGATGTGTCCGGTGAGACAACTATGACGGTTACTCCTGTGTAGACCTGATGATCGCGCCCTTGAAGATTTCTGATCATTTCTGCCGCTTCTTCATGTGTATGGGGCTTTCCGAGTATCCTTCCGTCTATTGATACCACAGTGTCCGCTCCAAGTACCAGTGCAGCCCGGCCCTCTTCCGCCACTGTCTTTGAGGCGATATCCAAAGCCTTCTGCTTAGAGAGGGACTTGACCACCTCGGATGGAACTGTTGAAGTTACGATCTCTTCTATACTGCTTGGGATGATCTCGGGCTTTATACCGATCTGTTCAAGAAGTTCCTTTCTTCTCGGAGAGCCGGAAGCCAGAATAAAACGGTCTATATTCATGAAGAATCCTTTCAAAAGGCAGCCTATAAAGCAGCTTGCCTGCTGACATTTGTACGTAGGATAGATTATATATAAATCGCAAGGTTTATTCCATATGCCATAATGACGGTATTCTTGACAATAACCTGCAGGAAAACTAAAATTATCACAACCAGTAAAATCAACGGGTTAACCGGTTAATGAACGGCCGGTTCCGGGGACGCTGCACACGTATGTGCGGGTGCTGTGCAACATTAGAGAGTGCCAAATTTACATTTCGGAGAATTTTATGGGACGTGACGGAAAGTTCACTATTAAAGATATAGCGGAGATGGCGGGGGTGTCCAAGACAACAGTATCCTTCTTCCTGAACGGAAAGACTGATAAGATGTCTCCTGACACAAGATCAAAAATCCGGGAGATAATTCAGAAAACTAATTATCGTCCCAATATCGCTGCCCGTACACTTAACCAGAAGAAGACAAATCTTATAGGAGTTATCATAGGTGATATCACCAATACATTTTCCAATAAGATCGTTAAGGGAATTGAAGATACCGCCAGAAAACGCGGATATCAGATATTGATAGGAAATTCAGCTTACGATACGGAGATGGAATCCAGCTATGTGAACCGTATGATCACTCTCGGAGCAGACGGGTTCATCATACAGCCTACGCCTGGATTTCATGAGACTTCACAGATCATAAAGTCTGAGAACAAGCCTTTCGTTTATTTTGACAGTAAGGTCTATGAGGATGATGCGTATTGGGTAAAAACAGATAACTATACTGCTACCTACAGAGCTATAGATACTTTGATTAAAAAGGGATACGGGAATTTCCTTATGGTTGGCGCAGATCCATCCAGGCTGAGCACCCGAATTGAACGTTCTTCCGGGTTTACCGACTGCATGGAAAATAACGGGCTTGGATACAGGAGTCTCGAGATAAGAGACGGTGCCATAGACAAAGAAGAAGTTGAAAAGTTTGTAAGGAACAATATGGATACGGATCGTCCCACACTTGTTTACGTACCGAACTGTTGGGCCCTTCCGGAGGTTTACAGAGCTTTGCAGCCTCTTAAGGATAAAATACCCGAAAAACTTGGTATCATCGGTTTTGACAATGTTGAATGGGCAGAGTTCTCCTCCCCAAAGATAACCACCATCGTTCAGCCTGCCTACGAAGAGGGACAAAAAGCAGCTGAAATACTTATAGATCAGATTGAGGAGACCAACGAGGAAAAGATCCATCAGACCCTGAAGTGTTCAGTGAACTGGTCTGAATCCACTTTGTAGGGTTTTTGAAGATTTTGCTATATATGACTGTTTTTACGGACAGAGTTCAATCTGCCGCATCAGTAGTGTTTTAAAAAAATATAAATGCCGAGGAAAAGATGTACTTTCAACCGGATAATCCGGTGTACATTTCCCCGGCATTTTTTATTTTGTGATCCGGAAGTGCGGAAGGATTAGATGCCGGCTTTTGACACTCACGGCATTTTGTATGTTCTGAAATTTCTGATCATTTTTTTTAAACCGTTATGGAATCTATGATTTCCATGGCTATTTCATCATCAAGATTTGATATTGCATCGTAAAGGCGCTGCAGCCTGTTTTTTATATCCTGCGGGAGCTCCGAGTCGTCAAGCTCATTCAGAGCCTTTTCTGCCGAATCAAAATCATAATCATTCAAAGAAATTTTCAGTCTTGTGAGCACACTGTCAAGATCCTTTGTCTTTTTTTCTGTATCCTCCTGTATGTCTGTATCACCCGGAAGGTCGAGATTTGCAAGATAGCTTCTGTACAGAGCCAGCATGGGCGCTGTAAGAGAATCAAGGGTCTCTGTGTCCTGATTCTTTCCGGCAGTTTCAAGCATTTGACAGAGCCCTGAAAGCTCTGTGGCACCTATGACTTTTGAGGTGCTTTTCAGTGCGTGCACGGAAATGGTATAGTCATCCCAGTTTTTCTGATTGTAATTAAGCTCTATACGGTCTGCATTTTCAGGTATATGTTTTCTGTATTCAATGACAACCCTGCGAAGAAGCTGAGAGCTTCCGGTATTGCGGAGTGCCGTAGGGAGATGGATTCCCCTGAGCTTATCAAGGCCCTCGGGGATATCAGACAGGTCAGATATATCATCCTCTCCGGATTCGATGCTTTGATTTCGGAGTTCTTTAGGATTGTACGGATTTTCATTAAATCTTCCGGCATCCGACAGGATGACTTTATCTTTGGGAAGATACCTGATCAGCAGTTTTTCCAGCAATTCAATGTTTACAGGCTTTGAGATATAATCGTCGAAGCCGAGCCCCAGGTAATGCTCTCTTGCTCCGTTTAAGGCATTGGCAGTAAGAGCAATGTATGGTGTGACCTTGTTTTTGTTATCATCTCTTTCACGCATCCTGGTGAGAGTTTCCACTCCGTCCATATTCGGCATGAGATGATCGATAAATATACAGTCATACTTTTCTTCACAGACCTTCTTTATTCCGTCCTGTCCGCTTTTTACTGTGTCTATCTGAATACGGGTTTCTTTAAGAAGGCCGGTTATGACAGTAAGATTCATGGAATTGTCATCGATAACAAGTATTCGGCACTGTGGCGCGGAAAAACAGGAATGTCTGACTTTTCTGTTTCTCAGATAGTCTTTGTATGTTTCCGAGAAATCACCTATGGGAACATCCTTTACCAGCCGCTGTCTGATTTCAAAGGAAAAATCACTGCCCTCCCCGTAGACACTGCTCACTTCAAGCTTGGTATCCATAAGGGCAAGGAGGTGTTTTACGATGTTCATACCGAGACCGGTACCTTCGATAGACCGGTTTCTGTTTTCCTCTATACGCTCAAAAGGAGAAAACAGCTTATTGAGATCAGCCTCTTTTATGCCTATTCCTGTATCCACGGATCTGAAACGGAGGTATATTTCATTGTCCGATGCCCTTCTGCAGCTTATGCTCAGGGTCACGGTGCCGCTTTCCGTGTACTTAACGGCATTGGTGAGGATGTTTAGGGCACATTGCTTTATACGGATATCATCACCGTAAAGAAAGTTAGGGATGTCGGGAGAAACATTGACCTTGAATTCAACCGGTTTATCCTTGATCCTTGTTTTTACCATGTTGACGATGTCGTTTATAAGGATACTCAGCTCATAGTTTACCGGATTTATAGTCATTTTATGTGCTTCTATCTTTGAAAAATCCAGTATGTCATTGATGATTGCAAGAAGTGCTTCTCCGGCGCTCTGGATATTGGCGGTATACTCGTTAAGCTTGAAATCATCATATTCCCGTATGATCAACTCATTCATGCCAAGGATGGCATTGATAGGTGTGCGTATCTCATGGGACATTTTTGAAAGGAACATGGATTTGGCATCGTTGGCAGCCTGCATGTCTGACAGTTCCCGCTGTATCTTCTCTTCCTGCAGTTTATGAAGCTTGTCGGAGGTCACATAATGTTCTATACGTTCTCTCTGCAGGATGAAATGAATAGCTATGGATACCACAGCAAAGGTTACACAGTTTACCAGGTCCCCCATGGCAATAGGTGCTGATTTAAACATGAAGGATGTAAATATGAGTATGCTGACATTTATAATGCAGATCAACATATATATGATCATTGAGTCCGCGAACATGGTAGCGGTGACGATCAAAAGGGCAAGTATAGCTGTAGCCACCACATTAAGATCCGATATGGACTCAGTGATACCAAAAAACAGCAGGAGTATGATGGATATCCGGCAGATTGAGGAATAGTATAAGGTTGATGTTTTTTTGCTGAAATAATAATAAACCCTCAGTATGGAAGTTATAGTGAAGAAGCCGAGATATTCCGTAAGCATCTCGGGTCTATTGATACCAATGATGCTAAGCACAGCAAATATGCCCATGAGAGTGTGGAAAATAGCGGTAAAATTCACGCTCTTTTTATATACCTGTTCCAGCATCTGGTGACGGCACTGATCATAGGATTCCTGTTCGTAACCGTAATGATCAAAGGTTTTCAGTTTTTTTATTAAATTATTCATATATGATCCATTCGTTAATGTTATCCCCATGGCTTTGATACCACCCATAAAAGGTACACGAGGATGACCTGTCGTTTTCTTTATAATATTTATCGGGGCAATTTTATATCATATAACAGGAAAAGAGACAAGAAAAACTTAAGAAAACGCTTAAAAACCCGGAAACAATTCTGCGTTTGAGAATTGTTTCCGGGTTTTGTTTAGAAAATAGTGTGAAGTGGTCCGGTATAGACACCCCATCAGCGCTTGTCAAGATCGATCATTTCAAGGAAAAGGATTCCGATTATGACACTTACGGCGCCTATCAGGAGTATAACTCCCCAGCATTGCAGTACATTTGATATGGTTCCTGCATACAGAGAGTTCTGCATGGACCTTGCTGCCAGTACATCCATTTTGTAGCGGATGTCTGTCCGCTGTATATAGTCAACTATGGACTGTATTTCAGGGACACTTCTGAACTGATATATGGCAGAGAACAGCGCATGGGATGTGAGATCGTTGTAATCAGCTATGGAACATATGGCTACCGTTCCCCAGTGACTTATGGTGATCTTTTCAAGGATCACTGCGGGACCTTCCGAGAAGGAGAAAATGATTCCCGCAAATATAAGCTGAATTATGAGCATGAAAGGCATCACTGTCATGGCGGCTGTTGTGGTCTTTACGATACATGAAATCATCAAAGCCATCATATCCGCAGCATAGGTGATAACCCAGAGTGTTATTCCGAAATCCAAAACAAAGTTTCCTGTGACGATGCTTTCGGAAGGAAATGTGATTCCGTACCATTTGTATATGGCTATGGAAATGACTACCTGCAGAAGACATATTATGGACTGATACATCATGTGAGCCCCGATATAAGCGGTTATATGAAGTCCCGCACGGTGCTCTCTCTTTATTATGGCCCGTTCCCGGCACACCATCTGGATGGAATTAAAGAAACCGTTCCATATACATACGCATACCATGGCAAATGAACCGGCCTTGAGTCTTTCCATATTGGTAAAGAGGCTCTTGCCCATGACAAATGCCACAAGCAAAGCGATGGCTGCAGACAAAGGAAGTCCCTTCCAGTCCCGCTCATTCATAAATATACGCCAGAGCTTGCCGAAATAGATCCTGGACTGGGTCCATCGTCCTGTATAAAGATTACTACGTATGTCTCCCATGATAATGCTTCCTCACTGCTTCCCGTGTATTACCGGAGGATGATTGCTGCTAAAATGATTTTACTGCCTGACGGTCTCTCTGAATTCAGTCGTTCAGAGCTACCTCTACAGTCTCATTGGAAAGAAGATCGCCATTCTTTATGTCTTCGGAGCTTGGCTTTTCGTCATTCTCTGCGAATATCGGATCTTCCTTTATGGTTTCAGCTTCAAGGACGGTCCCCTCAGAGGTCATGACTCCCACCCCATTCTCCATGATATCCGGTGGAGTAAAAGGAACTTCCTCCCTGAGACGGGCAAATTTTCTGATGTATATGTCAGCCTGGCCTTCACCGCCCTCGCCTTCGCTGTTGACTGTCAGTATGATGTCTTCCATGGTGGTTCTGTTGAAAAACTTTCTTGCCTCATCCACAGTACCGTAGAAAGCCAGCTGTCCTGTCTGGTTGCTGTCCTTTGCAAGGACTATGACCTTGTCGAAAAGGTCAATGACTCTGTCCGGAGTATGCGTGATGACCATGACTATCTTATCCTGGTCAGCTATGTCACGAAGCTGCTTCATCAGATCTCTTGCCATAACTCCGTCGAGACCGGAATCCGGCTCATCCAGAATAAAGATGCTGGGATTTGCAACGAACTCTGTGGCTATGGACAGACGTTTACGCTGACCGCCGGAAAGCTTGTCCACCAGTTCTCCTCTGACATTTTCAAGACCGAATAGCCGGAGCAGTTCGTTTACTCTTTCTTTTCGTTCAGAGGCTTCCGTGGTGGCAGGCATACGCATTTCCGCAGCGTTTCTAAGGGTCATGATGACAGTGTCATCACCTCTTAAAAGATCCTGCTGCGGAACCATGCCTATTCTGTATTTCATTTTTTCATAATCATCATAAACATCCACATCACCCTGACGGATGGCGGCCTTGGCCTTTTCATAGCCGGTAACTGCATTGATAAAGGTTGTCTTTCCGGCGCCGGAACCACCCAGGATGAGCACCATATTTCCCGGTTCTATCCTGAGGTTTATATCCTTAAGAAGTACCTGCCTCTTGAAAAATCCCCTTACGGATCTTTCCTTGATGTGTATCTCCAGATCATTGTCCCTGAAGGTCTCCAGATTATATGCTATGTAATCTCCGTAGAATACGAAGTGTGTGTTTCCGATGTTTATGATGTCATAAAGATTCAGAAGCTTATAACCCTCTATCCTGTTCTGATTGACGTAGACCCCTCGTTTAGTGTTTACGTCTTCAACCCTCCAGTATCCGTCTGTGTATCTCAGTATGGCATGATGAGATTCGGGATTGGAAGTTCCGGTATTTTCTTCCGGTGCGGATGGAGCGACAGAGTCTTCTGATGGCTCTGTATCCGGGGTATCGGAGTTTTCCGTATCCTTATTGAATTCGCTCACATGACTGTAGATGTGATAGACCTGCTGTTCCCTGTCCAGAAAGACACGCTTCCACTCAAGTTCTCCGGAGAACTTCATAAGAAATACAAAAATCAGCATGTCTCCGCCTCTTTTTATCCTTATGATATCTCCGTTTTTCAGGATCCTGTCGCCCTTCAGAGGGAGTTCCTCATCATCTATGGTGGTTGTGTTCTCGTCAGTAAGGTTTATATAGTGCCACTCTCCCAACAGGTGGATCAGCCTTCCCTGATCCTTTGAAAGGAGAGGATATTCCAGATATATTTTGGTTTCATTCTTAAATTTAAAGAAACGCCGCCGGCCGATTTTCAGTTCACCATCAACTTTGAACTGTTCGGGAATCTCCCCGATAGTGATAGCCACCAGTTTTGCAGGTCCCATCAGCTCGCCCAAAATTCCAGCCATCTTTTCCTCCATAAGTGGAAACATCGGCCTGTATTGTTAAAGAGCATGAAGGTTTACGTATGACCTGCAGCGCTTTTATGCCGGTGTTCACTTATTTTCCGTATTTTTTATAAAGATCGGTATGCGCATAGACTACATTCCATGCACCCGAAGTTTTTCCTGTTACACAGATATAATGTTTTCCGCTGGCAGCTGTAAAATAGGATACCGCACAGTTGCCGGCCTTTGACACATAACCTGTCTTTGCCATCATAGCTTCACCGCCGGTCTCCTGTCCATCAATTCGCTTCAAAAAGAGATTTGAAAATGTTAATCCCTTGCTGTGTTTGTTGCTGGCCTTGGTTGTGTAGCTTCTTGTGGAAAGAACTGCACTTGCGTATGGATCAGCTGCAGCGTATTTCATGACGAGTGCCATATCTTTGGCAGTGGTATAATGATCAGAACCATAAAGTCCCGTACAATTAGTATAATGTGTTGTCGCGGAAATACCAAGCTCCTGAGCCTTCTGGTTCATAAGATTTACAAATTGTTCTTCAGAACCCGCGATATAGCGTACAAGTGCAAGAGCCGCGTCAGCGCCGGAAGGAAGAATGAGACCGTAAAGAAGATCCTGAACAGTCACCTTTTCACCTGCTTTAAATCCGCAGTTGGAAGCTCCTTCTTTCTGGACATAATCGACGATATCCTGTGTTATCTCCACCTTTTCAGAGAGATCAGAAAGATGCTCGCAGGCAACAAGAAGTGTCATGACCTTGGTCATGGATGCCGGATTCATTCTGGTTTCTCCGTTTTTGTCCGCAACAATAAGGTTTGAATCGGAATCTACAAGGATCATAAAGTTGGCATTAACTTCAGGTGTTTCCGTGAGGTCTGTTTTAAGGAAATTTTTAACTCCTGATGCAGCAGCGGCTGTAGCTGCTGAGCCTGATGATTCAGCAGTTGAAGTTTCTGCAGCGGCAGATGTTTCTGTTACGGCAGATGTTACGGTTTCTGAAGCAGATGTCCCTGTTGGTACCGAAGGTGATGATTCAGTAACTGCAGTTGACTGGGTTGTACCTGCAGCAGATTTCGAACTTCCTGCACCGGAGTTTTCCGTAACAGCTGGAGCGGTGGTTTCGGGAGTAAGCTGTGAACTGCTGTCGGCGGTGCTTTCGGAAGCTCCTACAGGACCGTTATCTGAAATTTCCACGGTTATGGATTTTGTGTCCGCCAGAGTAACGGTGGAGACATTGACAGTGGCTATAACCGCTATGAGAATTTCAGCAGCGGCACGTTTGATAAATTTGTTATAGTTTTTCATAATCCAATAAAGCGTCATACCGGCATCCGGGCCGGTATCGGCTTATATCCTCTCTTTAAAAGTATGTTGATGAAAAGAATTCTGTTTTTATATTTTTGAACCCCGGATTCATCCCATCATAAGTGTCTACATTTTAGCATGTTAATGGCACTTCATACCTTAACAAATCATTTCGATTTGAAGGTCAAAATCGGTCAGGCGTCCGCTTGAAAAATTATCACCATCCCGGGCAGGAAAAAGCGTCCTGCCGGATTTCGCGTTGGTTTTCAAATGTCCGCACGTGCAGGCACAGCGTCCGCTTGAAAAACTTATCACGAAAAAAAGAGCACGAGGTTGTCGTGCTCTTTTTGACACTCACGTCATCTTATGATTTTTTTCTTGTTTCCGCCCCGTGAGGTCTTACGGGTATCAGCTCTTTCTGAATTAAGATTCCCTGAACGATGGGAGTCATGGCGGACATCGGATCTTCCCTGTCCTTTCCTGCCTGTTACCTCGTGCTTTTTTTCAGGGCGTCTTCCGCCTGATGCATCCTCCTGAGGTTTCCTTGGTCGTATGAGGCATTCCGGTCCGAATCCTATAAGGTCTTCACGATGTTCTTTCAGCAGTGCCTCTTTTACCAGCTCATAGTTTTCGGGTTTTCTATATTGTATGAGGGCACGCTGCATGGCCTTCTCATGAGGATTTTTCGGAACATATACCTCTTCCATGGTGAGAGGATTCAAACCTGTGTAGTACATGGCAGTGGATACTGTTCCGGGGGTCGGGTAGAAATCCTGCACCTGCTCGGGAATGTAACCCATATCCCTTATATACTCCGCAAGAGTGATGGCATCCTTAAGCCTGGAGCCGGGATGACTGGACATAAGGTAAGGAACTATATACTGATTAAGACCAAGTTCCTTGTTTATCTTCTCAAATTCCTTAACAAAGGAGTTGTAAACCGAAACTCCCGGCTTACCCATTTCCTTCAGGACATTGTCTGAAACATGCTCCGGGGCAACGCGCATCTGTCCGGAAACATGGTACTTGCAGATTTCTCTCAGGAATTCCTTATTTGGGTCTGCCATGAGATAATCAAAACGGAAACCGGAACGTACAAATACCTTTTTCACTCCAGGAAGTGAGCGCACTTCACGAAGCATCTTGACATAATCGGAGTGGTCCACCTTCAGGTTCTTGCAGGGCTCCGGCCAGAGACATTTTTTATTGACGCAGGCACCCTTACTAAGCTGTTTTCCGCAGGCAGGGCCTCTGAATTCTGCAGTAGGTCCACCGATGTCAAAGATGTATCCCTTGAACTCAGGATCCGAAGTGATATCCTTTGCTTCCTTAAGGACGCTTTCATGGGAACGGGCCTGAACTATACGCCCCTGATGCATGGTTATGGCGCAGAAATTGCATTCTCCGAAGCAGCCTCTTGCCTGTGTGATACTTTCCTTGATCTCCCCAAAGGCCGGAATTCCACCATCCTTATCGTAGATCGGATGCCATGCTCTCATGAAAGGCAGGGCATAAACATCATCCATTTCCATCTCTGTAAGAGGGAGTGAAGGCGGGTTCTGTACCACGAACATGGCGCCGTCATAACATTCATATACTCTCTTTGCGCTTATGGGATCGGTGTTTCTGTACTGGATGGCGAAGCTTTCGGCGTATTTTTTCTTACTTTCCTTTATCTCCAGAAAATCCGGAAGTCTTACCGCATCATAGATATCATCCTCGGAACGGGTCTTATAAACAGTGCCCGGAATCCAGGTGATATCCTTCACTGCGAGACCTGAGTTAAGGGCATCTGCTATCTCTACGATACTGTGTTCTCCCATTCCATAGGAAATGAGATCCGCACCGCTGTCAAGAAGCACAGATCGGCGAATGCTGTCGGACCAGTAATCATAGTGAGAAAGTCGTCTGAGACTGGCTTCGATGCCGCCGATGATTATGGGGGTATGCTTATAGGTTTTACGGATTAAGTTGCAGTATACCGTTGTTGCTCTGTCGGGACGCTTACCCATAACGCCTCCCGGAGTATAGGCATCTGTCTTACGATGCTTTTTTGCAACGGTATAGTGATTCACCATGGAGTCCATGTTGCCTGAAGAAACAAGGAAACCAAGTCTCGGTTCACCGAATTCCGTAACCGATTCCGGGTTGTTCCAGTCAGGCTGCGGCAGCATGGCTACCTTGTAACCATGAGCCTCCAGCACTCTCGAAATGATGGCGGGACCGAAACTTGAATGATCCACGTATGCGTCTCCGGAAACGTAGACAAAGTCAGGCTGTGTCCAGCCTCTCTCCAGCATATCTTCTTTATTTATGGGTAAAAAACCTTCGTACATATAATCCTCAATTCTTTAGAATTGAGGATATTGCCCGGACGGCGAGGAGCCTGTTTAATAGGCATTTCTCATATAATCCTCAATTCATTTTACAAAGCTATGGGCTTTGCGTCCTTCTCTATAGGACAAACATAGCCTGAAGCTGTTCGTTTTTCAAATTCTTCTCTTGCTTCCTTCAGTATATCAGGCTTCTCGTAGAGGTCCAATGCAGCACAAGCCAGCACCTTTCCGGCATGGATAAGAGCTTTGTGACCTATGCTTGAGCCTCCGCAGGAAACATTCTGCCAGCTGTGACCCGGTGCTCCGTTTACAAAACCTGCAACATGAATCTGACCGGTAGGGGTCTCCCAGGAAACGTCGCCAACATCAGTTGAGCCTGCCTGAAAAGCAGTGCTGTGATAGAGAGGAATCAGGAAGTTGTTGATTCCTGTCGTTCCGTGCTGACTCTGTTTTTCTGTGTATTCCCTGATTTCGTCATCATGCTTTGATGCGAAGCCGGGAGCAGGATTCTCCGGGCAGGTGGCACTGAGTTTTCTTGCGAACTCAAATTCCTCTTCTGTGTATGTGGGAACTCCAAGTTCCCTGAAGTTCTCGTAAAGCACCTTTTCCAATGTGAAATTTGGGACAAGGTCTGCAGTTCCGTCGATGAAGGTTCTGTCGAAGCTTGTCTCGGTCATGAGGGAAGCACCCTCAGCTATTTTATCGACGCGTTTTAAAAGTTCAACACAATTTTTTACTTTTCCTGCACGTACCATATAAAGAACAGAGGCATGGTCCTGTACTACATTGGGTGAAACACCTCCTGCATTTGTTATGGCATAATGCACACGGCAGTCAGATGTCATGTGCTCCCTCAGGTATTGAACACCGGTATTCATGAGTTCCACTGCGTCGAGAGCCGACCTTCCGTGCTCAGGGTCACCTGCGGCATGGGCTGAAACTCCGTGGAAATCATAAAGTATCTGAATAGTGGAGTTGTTGGTTCCGGTCTTTACTTCATTAACATCCTCAGGATGCCAGGTTAGAGCTGCGTCAAGATCCTTCCAGACACCGTCTCTTGCCATAAAGGCCTTTGCGGCGCCACCCTCTTCCCCCGGGCAGCCGTAGAAGATAACGGTTCCTTCATGACCGCTTGTTTCCAGATAATGCTTGATACCGAAGGCAGCTGCGAGAGCTCCGGTGCCCAGCATGTTGTGACCGCAGCCATGACCTGCACCGCCCTCTACCAGTGGTGTATGTGAAAGAGCGTTTCGTTCCTGGCTAAGACCGGAAAGAGCATCGAACTCTCCGAGGATTCCGATAACAGGGTGTCCGGAACCGAAGGTGCCTGTAAAAGCTGTCTCAATGTTGTCGAAATTCTTCTCTACCCTGAAGCCGTTCTCTTCCAGCACCTTTTCATAAAGAGCTGCTGATTTATATTCCTTGAGACTGAGTTCGGGATTCGCCCAGATCTCATCCGATAATTTTGTAAAGATCTCCTTGTTATGCTCAATGAAGTTTACTGTCTGTTTCTTAAGTTCAGTCATGATGTCCTTCTTTCCGGCCGTAGTCAGACCAATTTAATATAGTGATGTCAGCGTCAAAAGCCGATACAGAAATGCTGGGCGTTTTGCACTGCGTTGAACGTCAGCCCATTGAAAGTTTCTACGTGAATGGCTGGTGCTGTTTTTAACAAAACCCGAGATACATGTTTATGCATCTCGGGTTTACAGAGGCCCTGGCCTCTTTGTCTATTTATGCTTCAAGTACCTTGCCCAGGAAATCTTTAAGTCTCGGGCTTTCGGGATGATCAAAGATCTGTTCCGGTGTACCCTCTTCGATGATGTTTCCGTCAGCCATGAATACAACACGGTTTCCCACTTCCCTTGCGAAGCCCATTTCGTGGGTTACGCATACCATTGTCATGCCTTCCTTTGCAAGCTCCTTCATAACTTCAAGAACTTCTCCAACCATCTCAGGGTCAAGAGCTGATGTAGGCTCATCGAAAAGCATAACCTCAGGATCCATGCAAAGAGCTCTTACGATGGCGACTCTCTGCTTCTGTCCTCCGGAAAGCTGAACGGGATAAGCCTGGGCCCTGTCCTTGAGACCTACTCTGTCCAAAAGCTCAAGAGCTTTCTTCTCGGCTTCTTCTTTGCTCTTACCCTTTACGATCTGTGGGGCAAGAGTCAGGTTCTCAAGTATGGTCTTATGAGGGAACAGGTTGAAGTGCTGGAACACCATGCCCATTCTCTCACGGAACTCATCCAGATTTATTTTTTCATTTACGATGTCCTTGCCATCGAAGATGATGCTTCCGTCTGTAGGCTCTTCCAAAAGGTTAAGACTGCGGAGGAAGGTTGACTTACCGGAGCCTGATGGTCCGATGACCACCATTACGTCTCCCTTGTTGATGTCGATATTTACACCGTCCAGAGCCTTGATGGCCCCGTAATTATAATGTTTCTTAAGGTCTCTGACCTTGATGAGTGCTGTATTATCTGTTGTCACTTTGACGCATCCTCCTCTCTACATACTCGATGATCTTTGATGTCGGGAAGCACAGGCAGAAGTAAAGGAATGTTGCCATGAGAAGAGGTTCTGCGATGATGAAGGTCGCTGACTGGACGCTCTTAACATTGAACATGATGTCCTGTACACCGATGGTATAGCAGATTGAAGACTCCTTGATGATGGTAACGAACTCGTTGGCAACTGCAGGAAGGATGTTCTTGATGGCCTGAGGAAGGATGATGTGATACATGGTCTGAGCCTTGCTCATGCCAAGGGATCTTGCAGCCTCGGTCTGTCCGTTGTCTACACCTTCGATACCGCCTCTGATAACCGCACTCATATATCCACCGGAATTAAGTGCAAGGGCAACTGCTGCCGGGAAAAATCTCTCAAACTGGATAAATCCAAGGAAAGTAAACTTGGGAAGAGTGATAAATCCGAATACTATATAGTAGACAAGGAATATCTGAACCAGCATAGGCGTACATCTTACGAACTGCACGTAGCAGTTTGCGATGAGCTTAACCGGGTTGAACTTCGCGATAAAGTCGTTTCTCTTTTTCTTTTTAATGTCATCGGTCTTTACCTTCTCAAGATATCTGAAAGGTCTCACATCGGACAGAAGCATAAGTGCAAGTCCGAAAGCCAAGAAGAAACCGAAGAAAACTGTGCAAAGCGCCAACAGGACAGTAACTATAAGGCCCTGCTGGAACATGTTGCCATAGGTGAGTATCTTTTCAATATTACCCCAACTGATGGTCATAAAAAATATTCCTGCCTTTCAAAAAAAACTCAAAAATCTCCGGGACCATATCCCGGAGAAATAATAACACACTTTCGTGTTAATGTCAGTTTGAAGCTACCTGACCGTTTGCATCAAGCTGGCCCTCGTAAACATTCTCAGAATCAGATGCAAGCTCCTGAGCTGTAGCGATGTACTCATCCATGGTTCCATCTGCAAGAACTTCACTGATAACTTTGTTTACAACAGGTGCAAGGTCGCTTCCCTTCTTAAGAGCGATAGCTGAACCTTCTGTGTCGTACTCTACATCCCATGCGATCTGGAGCTCAGGGTAGTTCTTGATGTACTGCTCTGCTACTGCCTTCTCGATGAATGCGCCTTCAAGCTTTCCTGAAACCATCTCTGAGATGATATCTGTAACCTTGGCAAGACCGATGATGTTTGCATTAGGAGTGTTCTTCTCTGCAAGACCCATCTGGATGGAACCTGTCTGTGCACCTACAGGAAGCTTGTCAAATGCTGAATAATCCTTGTACTTGTCGCTATCTGCCTTACGGATAACGAAAGCCTGTCCGCCTGAATAGTAGATGTCAGAGAAATCAAAGGTCTGTGCACGCTCAGGGCTTGGTGAGAAACCTGAGATACCGAGGTCAATGTTTCCGTTCT
Source organism: Oribacterium sp. P6A1 (assembly GCF_000702885.1). Classification (GTDB taxonomy): domain Bacteria; phylum Bacillota; class Clostridia; order Lachnospirales; family Lachnospiraceae; genus Oribacterium. The sequence goes on from NZ_JNKO01000003.1 coordinate 118,782, forward strand.
GAAGCTCCATGAGGATACCGTCGAAGTCGATAGGAACAACCTGAAGCTCAAGACCCATCTCATCAGCGATCTTCTGAGCAAGTGCGATATCGAAACCAACGAGTTCAGGATTTCCGTTGTTGATGTGATAGAACTCATAAGGTGCGAAATCAGGTGATGTTCCGATGGTGAGCTTACCCGGTGTGATGGTTGTGAACTCTGCTGCTGCCTCTGTAGCAGCTTCAGTTGTGTCCTTGGCAGCTTCTGAAGCTGCCTCAGTTGTAGCTTCTGCTCCCTGGGCTGTTGTAGCAGCTGCTGTCTCAGGAGCCTTTGATGAACCGCATGCTGCAAGTGTAGCTGCGGCAAGTACTGTTGCCATAAGTACGCTGAAAGTCTTCTTCATAATATCCTCCTCAAATCGAGATTCATTCGATATGGTTATGGTGAAAAAATGTTGTATAACTTCACCTTGCTTACTATGTTTTTAGATTATATACCTTATCCGGAATAAATCAAGTATTATTATTCATAAAACATGAAAAATGTGAATAATATGCAAATCACGATGCATAAAACTGGTTTTTGAGTGTAGATTTATGCATATTTGAGATGCTTGATACGTTGTTCCGCATTAGTTTCTTCTCATCATTACAAGGCAGAATCATCCGTCAATATCATGGAACTCTACAGTCTGTAAAAAAATAATAAGTGCAGATGCCGGAGAAAACTTCTCTGACAGCTGCACTGCTGCTTCTTTATTAAAGAATATCATCTATCATTCTATGTTTTCCGTCAAGCGATTCAAAAACTCTTATTTCACAGTTTTTTGGCTTCGGTCTCCAGTAAATGCCGTTTGGTCTGTCCATTAGGTATCCGGAAAGCGGGCGCATGATGCCGCCGTGACAGGCGATGAGGACATTTTCATAGTTCTTCTGCTCCAGTTCTTTCAGAAAAGAATGGCTCCGTTCGATCATTTCTGACAGCTTCTCTACGGATTTTGGTGCAGGAAAGAACTCCGGTAAATACCAGTAAAGCATCATGGCAGGACCTAAAAGGTAATAGTTCTTAAGCTCATACTTCCCGAAATCAGCTTCTATAAGTCTGTCATCGATGATGATTTCCGATTTATCGACATTACCGATGATGGAACCTGTCACTACAGCTCGTTTAAGTGGGCTTGCGTAAACTGCATCAAATTTGATATCCCCTATCTTTTTCCGTGCTGCCTTTGCCTGTGCAATTCCTGTCTCATTAAGAGGTTCGTCTGTACGTCCCTGCATAAGCCGCCTTTTGTTGTACCTTGTCTGTCCGTGTCTCGCTATCCAGATTTTCATTTGATGATACTTCCCTTCCTGTCAATAATTCTATAGGGATAGATTAATCAAATTCCATCGTAAATTCAATCATGAGAAGATCATGAATTAAGTTGCGTAAAAAACGACCACCTTTCAGAATAGGTGGTCGTCTTACATACTATGATGCGAGTGTAAAAGTTGATATCTTACTTTTTAATATGCTGTACCAGAGCGATACGGAAGCCTGATGGTGAAACCATGGTAGCGACAGTTGAACTCTTGGTATCCAGGGTCTTGTCTCCACGGGTATTTGTAAATCCGTGCTTGATGAGGATATCATAAGCCTCTTCTGCACATCTAACCGGCTCAATTAAAACTCATTTTTTATCTGATTCAGCTCTCTGTTCAGTTCCTTTATATCAGGACTGTTGGGAGCATTTCTTTCCAGTATTCTCTCCATAGAAAGTCCTAATGGAATCAAATCCTTCTCAACCATAAACTTCACAAGTTTAGGTCGATATTTTTCAAGTACTGCCCGCGCATCAGGATTTTCAAGGATATCATTGGCAGTATCTTTTATGGAAAAATAACCTTCCCTTACCACATCATCATCTGAGAGGAACCAGTTTTTAACAGCCTGTCCGGCATTACTGTCCGGCAAACGATAGCTTTCATCCTCTGAATCCGTACGTACAAAAACACATTCATCCTCCAGCCCTTGAGCTGAAGCCTTTATCCGGTTTTCTCCTTCGTGAAGCGGTACATCAGAAAATATGATCCGGCCGTTACCGTCATTTCTGCCATGTCCGAAATTTATGCCATCTACAAAAAGTTCAGCATCCATAAGATTGGTATAGACCTTTATATCAATCCTCTCTTTTACCCTGTTCACAAATCTCCCGGAACATATATGGATAAACTTTTCCTGAGACCACTTCGCCTTATAGTAGTAGAAAGCATCCTTTCTGATATTTCTATCGTAGCTCACAAGCCCCTTGGCATTGATATTTTCCTGCCCGCCTTCTTTTCTGAGTCCGCTGTGGAAGTCAAACATATTCCAGACGTAACTTCCGTACAGGTAATCCCGGCTCTCGAAAATAGGATAAACGGTCTCATGATAGAGTGCCTGATACTCCTCTGAGTAATCTCTGACCATCGGCACCTCGCTGTGCAGCCTGATGTTTGCATCAACACCATACTCACTTACACCGAGAGGCATTTCTGGCCGCTCACTATGGAATCTGTCGAGATAGTCCCGATAATCCTGCATTTCCCCATAGTACCATCCGAAGTAAATATTGTAACCGATCATATCTGTGACGGAATTAAGCTTACTTCTGAACTTTACTGTATAAAGATTTGCAGCCGTAACAAGTCTTGACGGATCCAGTTCATGGGAAAGCTGCTCCATTTTCCTAAGCTCCTCATGCATGAAATCCGTGTCTTTAAACATACCGATTTCATTTTGTATCCCCCAGCAGTAGATGGAGGGATGATGGATGTTCTGAAGTATCAGTTCTCTGAGCTGTTCCTCAGCATTGGTTTTAAGTTCCTCACTGTCCGTCATTTTGAGCATAGGAATCTCTGCCCATACGAGATATCCCTTTTTGTCAGCAAGCTCATAGGTATATTGTGGATGCTGATAATGTGACAGTCTTACAGAGTTTGCACCTATTTCGTCTATAAGCTCGAAATCCTTCTGTATATTCTCCCGGCTTACAGCATTAAAACAACCTTTAAAATCCTGATGCTTTGCGACACCGTTTATCTTTATATGCTCACCGTTCAGGAACAATCCCCTGTCCGCAGTCATATTAATATCTCTGAATCCGGTCTCAAGCTCCACCTCATCTATCGTTTCTCCCTCACGCACAAGCTTCAGCTTTACCTTGTATAGATTTGGGGCAGCTTTTCCGTTCCAGAGAACCACCTCAGGTACACGACAAATCATAGTTTTTGTAATGGCAGCCGTACCTTTTTTTTCAGAAACATCTTTTTCGGAAACAAGCTCTTCAAAATCCGTATTTACTTTAACAGATGCCACTGTCTCACAAGACATTTTTGCTTTATCATAATGGATTCCGGATATATCAGTTTTTTCATATTGTTCTTCAGAAATCAATGCATTTGTCAATCTCCCCAGGGGATCTGTGATTTCTGCCTTAATCTCCACACCCGGCTCCATATGTGCATGGATTTCAGCCCTCAAAACGCCTGTATTTCCATCGATGCCGGTCCTTAATATCACACCACTTGTGCCATAATAGGTCGGATCAAAAAAACTTTCGTATTCTGTCACTAAAAGGTTAACGCCTCTGTAGAGTCCTCCAAATACAGTAAAGTCTCCGGTCAAAGGTGAGATACTATCGTCAAAAACATTTGTCAGAAATATCTTTAATTCTACTTCTCCATGACTGAGCAGCTCCTCAGGTATCTCGCAGTGAAATGCTCCATAAGCACCTCTGTGCTCTCCTATCTTACGGTCGTCTGCCAGAACAACCGCATGCTGATCTGCCCCCGGAATGTCCAGAAATACATGTTTCCAGTCAGGATCAGACTGTATAGTCTTTTGATACAGCACAAGTCCCCTGTAAGGGTCATCATCCCTGTACCATGTGTGAGGAAGCGCCACCGTTACAAAGCTCTCTGCTCCGTTGATGTCCGCTAATGCTTCGTTTTCTCTTTCCCCGATACCGGCATTTTTACCTGAGTCAATTACCTCTGAATCATTCATGTCAGCACTATCAGCCGAAGCGGCATCCCTGTCAGCACCTTTAAGGGAAGGCCCTGTCAAACCAGCTAAATCCCTGATGTTTCCATCAGGGATCTTCTTGAACTGCCAGCCTTCATTAATATTTATCTTATGCATTCTCTTTCCTCATTTCATCAATTCTGGCTTCTACCGCTCTCATCTTCTCCGGTGTGAGATCATAATATTTCATGGCTATGACATTAAACACAGCACCTAAAAGCTCGAGTCCATAGTAGAAAACGATAGCGATCAGCAGAAGGCTGCGGCTATATGGTGTATTAAGATCAGGAAATGCTTCCTTAAATCCAATTATCGCAAAACCGATACCTACAAATGTCGGACCGAAGGATGAGATCAGTTTATCCATAAATGAGAAAACAGTTCCCACCATGCCCGGTATATACTTTCCTGTTCTTGATGCCTCGTAATCATTAACATCCGCTATCATCGGAGGAATGATAGAGCTTGTGATCATCTGGAATCCTCCGCCTATTACTGTTACGAGGAAAAGTGCCACAGTAAATGCTGTGAAGCCGCTGAATGCTTCGCCATAGCCATTGACAAATCCCGGAAGACTGAGGGTTTTCGGATCCATAACCATCCATATAAGTATGGCGATCGAATCGAAAAAGATTACGCCCCAGGAACCTATCTGCATGGCTTTCTTGAGACCAAGCTTTGAGCCGATTGCACCTATACCAAGTGCCATCATCAGAAGTCCTACGATGGTTGTGTAGAGGGTCCAGCCTCCTGAAAGCTCATAGTTACCGACTACAATACCGTAAAGTACAAGCAATATGGCACTTGTCTTACAGGTGTTGGAGAACTGATCTGTGGCTCTTGCAACGATAAGCATCTGAAGTGGTTTGTTGTTTTTGAGAACATCAAAATAATCTGAAAACCTGATATTTTTCTTTCCGGAAGAATTGGTCTCAGAAAAAGCAGGTACATCCTTTGGTGCGATGGAAATATACGCAGCAACGATTCCGATTGTGGCGATGATTGCAACTATCAGCCAGTACTCATGAAAAAGCTCAGCACTCTTCATGGAGCCATACTTTACTGCAAGTCCTGCAACTACCATCTGCATCACAGCTCTCATGACACGAACAAGAACTGTACCAACGATGGAGAGTATAGGTCTCTGTGCCGGGTCATTGGTGAGGCAGATATTACCAACATGGTTTGAGATGTTTAAGAATGTGTATCCTATATAGTAAATCGCTGTAAAAAATATAAAGAAAGCCGGTCTCAATGCTCCTTCCGGAAGTCTGTCGGTCACATTAAACATGAGAAAGCTGTTAATGAAAAGGAGCAGACCTCCCATGGTGAGACACAGTCTTGTCTTTCCGAAGTTTTCCTTTTCTTTGAATCTGTCTACAAAAAATCCTACGATAGGGTCGGTAACTCCGTCCCAAAGTCTTGTTATGGTTGAAAAACTTGATGCAAGTATAACTGCCATACCTACATAACCGTTTAGGTAAAATGACATGATCATAGTTAGTCCCATGTACAGATTTACTGCCATGTTTGCTCCGGAAAAACCAACGATTCTCCATACAGGAACGTTGTGAATGCCATTTTCCTTTATATATTTTTGGTACTTGTCCTGTGACATAGTCTCTACAGCCCCTTCCTTCATGCCAATCTCCGATTCTTTCCGCATTGCCGCTTCCATAGACCCTCCTGAATTTACTGAATGATGATGAGGTCTACAGTGATGGGAGGAAAAAATGAACCAACTTTATTCCTGCTTATGATTATTGATCATTTTCCCACTCTATCTCTGTATATTGCTCACTTCTTTATCATTTGAAGTTCAACATTTTCAATGTTGGCATCATAATACCATCAGTCGTATAATGAATATAGAACTATAGTCCTTATTTTAGAACGATATTACTTTTTATGAAAAATATGACAAATAATTCACATACAATTAAAACAACTTCATCAGCAATAGCTTCATCTGAGGCATCTTCAACTGAGATAACTTCACCCCAAACTGCTTCTATGGAAACGTGTATGAAACTCATACAAAAACTTTTTCAGGTCAGATTCTATACTATTAATGATTTCTCTGAGGCAGAAGCATTCAGCTGCGAAAATTTGCTTAGTGACTTACAGCTTATTCTATCACCGGATGCACTCATGACGATGCGTTCCGGTGCGGAATCTCATACCCTTTATCTTCTGACGGATCTTTTTCAGATTTCGATCATAGTCTTTATGCTGGAAGACAACTTCATGCTTTTCGGACCTTTCACATCACTTATCCATACAAAGAAACATGCGGTACATATCATAAATACACATGGAATCAAGAACCTGCAGACTGAAGATTATCTCAGATATCGTGAGCATTTTCCTAACATAAGTAAGGAACGGGCTGAACACATAGTGAGATGTTTTCTGGACACCGTATACGGGCATGAAGAAAACTACACTCTGAGGGATCCGGAAACATTTGCCATGGAAAAGGTATACGAAGATCGTGCGGAAGAACAAAAGACCGGGATCGATCTTCTGCAGCTTCGATATGCCAATGAAAAAGAGTTTATCAGAAGTGTGGAAAATGGTGACAGCAGCTCTGCTCTCAGATATCTCGACAGGATGCAGAGCGATGTAAGATACATGAAGGAACTCGGTTCTACCATCGAAAATGAGCGCATAGGCTGCGCCATCACCAGAACCACTCTCAGAATAACCGCCATGAAGACAGGCCTCCCGGCTTATATCATCGATAAAATATCAGGGCAAAACACAAGAGAAGTTTTCCGGGAACGGCACCTGGAGAAAATACTTGCGAGCAAAGAAAAAATGGTCGTGAATTTCTGCAATGCGATAAAGGAGCACCATTCTGAGGCTCACAGTGCTGTGGTTACAAATGCCATTTTCTTCCTGAACAGTAATTTCAAAGAAAACCTGAGTATAGATGACCTCACCCGGGAACTCGCTGTATCCAAAAGTCATTTCATGTCTGTTTTCAAGGAAGAAACCGGTACAAGTCCCATGAACTATCTCCGGTCCATCAGGATAAAAAAAGCCTGCACCCTTCTTTCGGGTACAGGCAAAAATATCATGGAGATAAGTGAAGATGTTGGTATCCCGGACAGCAATTACTTTGTGAAACTGTTCCGGAAAGAAACCGGTATGACACCTACCGAATACAGAAAAAGCAATCGGTTGTGAAATAACAAATCTGCAGACGGTTCTGTTGACTGCTTTTGTAAAGTAGTCAACAGAACCGTCAATAAAGGATTTAGTATCCTTCAGGGCTATGAAACAGATGACTTCATCATATCCAGAACCCACTTCGGCGCAAGCTGAGGAAGTTCAGTACCGTTCTTTTTGGCCTCACAGTAAGGTAAGTATATTCCTCACTTCTGTGTAAACAACCATTCCATAACAGCTGCACAATTATAGGCATAGTCGAAGGATGCCATATGATATCCTGCGCCACCCATAGGGCTGTTGCCACCCTGCTGCCCGTCTTCTCCGGATTTCTCCTGACCATCAGCTGATGTCTGTTCGCTCATTGAAGGCTGATTGTTGTCCGGTGCCTGGCCATCCATAGGTTGCTGATTGCCGTCAGGGGCCTGTCCATTCATTGGCGGCTGATTGCCCTCAGGTTTCTGCCCGTTACCAGAGCCTTCTGATCCTCCCATCATAAAACTGCCGGCATCGATTGTACCTGTCTTCCATGAGATAAAGTACTGATTTTCGTCTGCACTAAACAGATCATTTGCCGCAGAACTGAGTTCATCCACAGACCATGTGCCATCCCACTGTACATACTCATAGGAAACATTGTCTGAATCAAACATTTCCATCACTTCCTGCGCTCCGCTCCAGGCACTTGTATCATCCTCTGCAGCAAAGTAAACAAATGTCTGATCTTCAAGTCCTGAAAGAGCATTTACATCCCACTGTCCATCTACAAACATACATGCTGCGTAAAGATCCGGATATTCTGATGCCAGGATCAATGTAGTCATGCATCCCATTGACTGACCGGTACCGTAGATCCTCTCAGCATCAACTGCATACTCCTCGCACATATAGTCAATGTATCGTTTTGTAAGTTCAACATATTCTGTAGTGGTGTATCCATCATGATCATCAAGAATCGTCTCCGGATATGTAGGAACAGCAACTATGGTAGGATTTACACTCTGCCATTCATCGGTAGCCCAGACAAGAGCACCTCGTCCCTGTGTTAATGAATAAGTGGGATCGTCACCTGCGCAGGTTGAGTCACCTATGAAAACCACCATAGGATATGAAGCATTTTCATCATATCCTTCAGGAAGATATAAATTATATGTTATGGAAAGTCCTGTCTCCTCATCTGTAAATGTCTTCTGCTCGAACTTACCTGCGTAAGTCGATACCAGACTCTCCTCATCTTCAGCGAGGGTGTTCGCTACTGCGCCAAGTCCTGCTTCTGTGATATCACTCTTTTCAGCATCAGCCTGTGATTCCTTCGCTGCAACTGATGTTTCTTCTTTCTTATCTGTTTCCTGATCCTCTGTATTCTTTTCTTCTGCTGACTGGGTGGAAGGCGCTTTGTCAACAGTGGTCTGGTTTCCACAAGCTGCCAAAGTGCAGATCATGGATGAAGCAAGTAACAGTGTTAAAGGTTTTTTGAACATTTCATTTCTCCTCATATCTTATATTGTATTCTGCTGATCACGCAGCAGTTTTTGTTTTCCGTGATGCACATGTTACAACATTTTCCTTAAACGAAACTTAAAACCTATGCGGGTGTATCAGGTATTTTTAATTCTCTGACTTGTCCTCAAAAAAAAAGAGCCCCGACCACATAGTGCAGAAGTCATGTGGTCGAGGCTTTTGTCTAATTTATACTGCTGCAAATCCCTTTTCCAGGTCTGCAATTATATCATCGATATGCTCGGTTCCGATTGAGAGTCTGATGGTGCTCTGGGTGATTCCCTGATCCTGAAGCTCTGCGTCAGAAAGCTGAGAATGTGTTGTTGTAGCAGGATGGATAACCAGACTCTTTACGTCGGCGACATTAGCAAGAAGTGAAAAGATCTCAAGGTTATCGATGAACTTCCACGCCTCCTCTTTGCCACCATTAATCTCAAAAGTGAAGATTGAAGCTCCGCCGTTAGGGAAATACTTCTCATAAAGTGCATGGTCCGGTAGGTACCGCTCTTGAATCTGTAGCCGGATCCGGCTGCTCCTGTCCTACGTGTAACTGAAGTGTCTCAAATCTGTACTTGCTCATAACTGTAACCTCCTACTATAAACGCATGTTTTTGCCGTTTATCTCTGACATACAACTCAAGATCTAATCGGCTCCGTTATTAGACATTTGCAATATCATCTCATCATGTTTCTGAGTAATGTCTCTCTGTTTTTTGATATAACGATAATAGCCTGAAGAAGGCAGCTATACATAATTCTTTCATTTTATAGTCATTTATAGACTGTATCTATATCTCAAGCAAATAAAAAACTGCCACGTCTGTGACGTGACAGTTTATGTACAATGGGATACCGATATACACTTAGTAAAATTTTGGTTTTAAAACCTTAAATATAGTCCTTAATATTTATGAACGAAGCGCTGGCAGATAAGAGATATTACTTATTCTGCTGCAACATTTGTTCCTGCGATTCTTCCGAAAGTTATGATATCAGGGTAAGCATTACCGCCGAGACGGTTGTTTCCATGGATACCTCCGGTGAACTCACCTGCCGCATAGAGACCCGGGATAATGTCTCCATCCTTGTTAAGTACGTGTGCGTCAGAGTCGATCTGAACGCCTCCCATTGTGTGATGTACGGTTGTTGTACGGATGGAAGCATAGAAAGGAGCCTTCTCGATAGTTGACTCAGCGCTTGTAGCCTTGCCGAACTCGTCCTTACCGTTCTTCATGCCATCATTGTACTTCTCTATAGTTTCCTTGAGAGCTGCAGGATCAACGTTGATCTTCTCAGCAAGCTCTTCGATGGTATCTGCCTTGACAGTTCTGCCCTTCTCGATGAGGCTGTTGATCTGTTCCTGACGGTCATCAGTGATCTGAGAGCTGTCAACGATGAGATACATCTCTCCGTCTGTCTGCTGAAGCTCAGCCATGGACATCTCGTAACGTGTACCATCTTCCTTTACGAAACGCTTGCCTTCCTTGTTTACATATACATAGTACTGAGCACCGAGCCAGTTTCCTACGAACTCTGCAACGCAGCCGTCAACAGGATCTCCGAGAGGATGAACCTGGATCTGATCGAGATCTACGAAGTTTGCGCCAAGTGCCTCAGCAAGAGCGATACCGTCACCTGTGGAGCTTGCTGCACAGGATGTTCTTGTTGTTGTGATAACACCGTTGGAATACTTCTTAACGAGATCTGAGTTTGCTGCGAAACCTCCGGTTGCAAGAACCACGCCCTTGGTTGCGTGTACTGTAATCTTTGAACCGTCGCTTCTCTCGGCTACAGCGCCTGCTGCGCGGCCTGAGTCGTCTGTAAGGATTTCCTTAACATCTGCGTCTGTGTAGATCTTTGCGCCAAGCTTCTCTGCAGTTTCCTGAAGCATATTGGTGTAGATACGTCCGCCGTTATCGCCTTCCTTACCTTCAGCCTTCTCGAGATCGATCTGATGACCTCTCTGCCACTTTCCGCCTACTGCCATGAAGATATAATCAGTTTTAAAAGGAACGCCTATGTCCTCTGTCAGCCACTTATAGGCATCAACAGCGCCTGTAGCGTATGTCTCTATAAGAGGGATATCTCCGATTTCACCGCCTCCAAGGTATGTCTGTAATGCGTGCCAGTTTGCGGAGTCAAATAATGTTTCTGTTCCGGATGCTTTCCACTCCTCGTAATCCTTCTTAACCTTTTCTATAAGAGCCTTGTGATCATCATTCTTTGGTGTCTCTTTAAGAGCATCCTCGATCTCCTTCTCAAGATCAGGTGTTGTCTTGGCACCGGTTGATGCAAGCATCTCAGGGTCGGCAACATTGTAAGTACCCTCTCCAAGAGCACTGTTTCCGCCGATTGTAGGCATCTTCTCAAGTACGATAACAGATGCACCTGCCTGCTCTGCTGCTGCAGCTGCGGCAAGACCTGCTCCGCCGGCACCTACAACTACCACATCGGCAGTTTCTTCGATATCTTCACCGGCTTCTTTTGCTTCAACCTTTACGTTCTTAAGAGCGTCAATGTCTGCTCCGGCCTCTGTAAGAGCAGCCTCAACTGCGGCAAGAATTGCATCGCTTGTGATGGTTGCACCGGATACGGCATCGATACCGAGAGACTGATTCTTTACGATAGCCTCGGGAATTTCAGAGATGGCAGGATCTGAAATTCCTGGCGTCTCCTGATGCTCAGTAACTTTTACGTCTGTGATGGCATCATCTGATACGGTTACTTCTACAGTTACGTCACCATTCTTTCCGGCAGACTTTCCGGTGTAAGTACCTGCTGTGTACTTTGCACCTTCTGCGGCAGCTTTGGTGGTTTCTTCTGCTGCTTCAGTCTGTGCTGCAGTTGTAGCTTCAGGTGTGGATGTGGTTCCACAAGCAGAAACAGACACTGCAAGTGCGCAGGCAAGCATGGATGATAAAATCTTTTTCATGATTTCCTCCTAAATACTCCCATTGCTACACACAAATTATAATAGAAATACCGGGTGCTCACAAGATACAAAAAAATAGCTTTTTTATACAGGTGTTAAGAAAAACTTATTACCGGTGTACCAAGGAAGATTTATAAATGGATAGGTCATCTAACTTATTCGTCAAGTCATGAGAGAATATGAGAAGATTTCTAAATAAGACAATAGCTTTATATATAGTCTGAAAATAGACAATAGTATAATTAGATTTAGCATGTTACACTTACAACGGTGCTTGCCCTTGCGGTAGGCGGTTAGCCCTTCTATACGGAGGGATTTGTGTATAGCCCTCCAGAAAGGAGGGTCCTATGGTAACGTATTCTGATTTATTCCAGTTTGGAATTTTGATAGTAGCTATCATCGGTCTTGTTTATAAGATGAAATCGAGCAGGGAAAAATCCCTGCTCGATTTCGCGTTGGTCGGCATATGTCCGATGACACAAGCGTCTCGTCCGCATGCCGACTTTATCGCGAAAAAAATAACCGCCCCAGCCTCGACAACTGAACGGTTATTTAACTAAATAAGTTTCAGGGCTAACCGTCTACGGCAAGCACTTCTTATGTCTTTATAGTAAATCAAGTCATATGTTATTTCAATAGGTTCTACATAGCTTTTTTCTATCTCAATACCCTGTCAGAACTGAAATCTGTCAAATCTACCATTATCACCTGAATAATTCAGGTTAATTATCTGCAGTTTTTCGTCAGCTCAATGAAATTCCTCAGTATCTTTTCTCCCTCCGGTGTCATGATGGACTCTGGGTGGAACTGCAGGCCGTAGACATTATTTTTACTGTCCTCTACGGCCATGACTTCTCCGTCAGTAGTGACTCCGGAGACTTTCAGTTCGGTGTCCTTCAATGTCTCTTCCACCACTGCAAGTGAATGATACCTCGCCACCTTGATAACATCGGGAAGTCCTTTAAAAAGAGGGCATGTGGTGTCGATTTTTGTGTCGGACTGTTTTCCGTGCATAAGCTGTTTTGCATAGCTTACGGTAGCACCGTAGACCATGCAGATAGCCTGCTCGCCGAGGCAGACACCGAGAATCGGAAATTCTCCCCGTAACTCCCGGATCACATCAGGGCAGATTCCTGCATCCTCGGAACGCCCGGGGCCCGGCGAGATAATGATTCCTTCAGGGCTCAGATTCCTGATTTCATCAACAGTCAGTGCATCGTTTCGAACCACCTTAAGGTCAGGTTCGATGCTGCCAACCATCTGAAATAAGTTGTATGTAAAGCTGTCATAGTTGTCGAGCAATAAGATCATGAATTTGTACCTCCTCTATAAATGCAAGATTTTAGCCTTTATTTCTGACATACAGATGCCCATATTATCGGCTCAAGATTTCGAAAATTCAGCTTTGGAAAATATGACATTTTCATTCCGGTTCTTCCGACTGTTTAAGGGCCGTCATCACAGCTGCCGCTTTATTTATACACTCCTGATATTCTTTTTCCGGAACCGAATCAGCTACGATTCCCGCTCCGCTTCGTACAAATACTTTTCCGTTCTTCTTGTAAGCGATTCTGATTGCGATGCAGAGATCAAGATTTCCTGTGAAGTCGATATATCCGATTCCACCGCCGTAGATTCCGCGCTTGTTGTTTTCAAGATCATTTATGAGCTGGCAGGCCCGGATCTTGGGGGCACCCGACAGAGTTCCAGCCGGAAGGATGGAACCAACTGCGTCAAGAGCATCGCAGTCATCTCGTATTTCGCCTCGGACAGTTGAACCAATATGCATTACATGACTGTAGCGTTCGATTTCATGATACTTTTCAACCTTAACAGAACCGAATTTACTGATGCGGCCTATATCATTTCTACCGAGATCCACCAGCATATTATGCTCACTAAGTTCCTTCTCATCCTGAAGAAGCTCCTCTTCAAGCCGCTTATCCTCCTCAGGGGTTTTTCCTCTGGGTCTTGTGCCTGCCAGAGGGAAGGTATGGAGCACTCCGTCCTGAAGTTTAACCAGAGTTTCCGGCGAAGCCCCGGCTACCTCCAGATCAGCACTTGAAAAGTAGAACATATAGGGGGATGGATTTAGTGTTCTCAGGATCCTGTACATATTTAACAGAGAACCCTGATAATCTGCCTCCAGTCTGTTTGAAAGGACTATCTGGAAAATGTCTCCTTCATGAATGTAATGCTTTGCCTTTTCAACCATATCGCAGAAATGTTCTTTATCGAAAAACGGTCTCACTTCACTGAGTACCTTTCCAGGTTCTTCCTTCTTCGGAGCTCCGGTTTTTAAAAGCTTTATGAGGTTCTCTATCTCCATCTCTGCGTTTCTATATGCACTTTCTCCGCCGGAAAGCTCCATATCCACTATGACGATGATCTTCTGCTTCAGATTATCAAAAGCTATGACCTTGTCAAAGAGCATCAGGTCAATGTCTTTGAAATGCTCTGTATCCTCTGCATCGAGATTGAGTGTCGGCTCATAATATTTGAGATAATCATAGGAAAAGTATCCAACGAGGCCTCCGGTAAAGGATGGAAGCCCCGGTATCCCCGGCATTCTGTATTCATCAAGAATCTGTCTTATATAGTCAAAAGGACGATCAGTCTGCAGCCTTAGTCCGCCTGCTTTGAACTCCCCGTTCATGCAGGTTATCTCCATCTTTGGATTGAAACCGATAAAGGTGTATCTGCCCCACTTCTCTCTGTCCTCGACGGACTCAAGCATGAAAACATGGTCGGACACATTTTTAAGGATCCTGAGAGCTGAAATAGGTGTGAGGAAATCCGACAGTATCTCTTTGGCAATTGGGATATACTTGTAATGTGTATCATTCTGGTACTGCTTCACTGTTTCAAAAGATGGAATGGTCATGTGAGAAATCTCCTTTCAAAGATCCCGCTGCGCTTAAAATGGGGGGCATCAGATGCCAATGTATATTCGCAAGCAAGCTTGCTATATACATTGTCGCCTGATACTGGACTTATACACTAAAAAAGTCCCCGGCAGAATCATTTTGATTCTGCCAGGGACGAATAATCATCGCGGTGCCACCCTGTTTCACATATTATGTGCGCTTTGCGAGATACCAACATATCTCCGACTACTAACGTAAGCCTCACGTCACAGGATACTTGGCAAGACGGCTTTATTTTAGATGACAGACTATGAGTGTTTTAATGGAATCTGCACGACCGGAATCGTTACAAATCAAACATCCACTCATAAGTACTCTGACAGGGAAAATGTCATTGCCTTTCATTGTGCCCTTGGCGGTCCATTTGCGAAACTGTATTTCTGCCGGATTCACACCATCGCCGGCTCTCTGTGAGATCATATTTCGTTTTATCTCCGCTTCAACGGTTTATTTATTAAATTAATCAGTATTGTAAAATCGCTTTAAGATAATGTCAACGGAAATCTTCAACACTTTAAAGCACTATAACTGCTGGACTATATCAGCCAATCTGTGAGGTTATATTACCCTCTGTTAATGGGAACTGCTCCGGTGTTTTGAAATCCTTTTTTATCATGAAAGCAATAAATATGTCGATGACATACCATGTATTGAAAATGAGATATAAAAGCAGCCTTCCGAAGGAAATCTTGTTTAAGCGTTTAAGCTTTATGGCACATATTTCAGCAGGAATAACTGTTGTTGCGAATATAACTGCATCTATGGCTATAAATATGGGCAGGAAGAAAATACCTATACCCATTAGTCCCATCAGTACCATGAAAGAAAGTACCGCAAAGATAAAGAAGGCTATGTAATATGGTATCTGTATCAGCTTAACCTTCAGATTAATATCTGCAAGCTTTTTCTTGTCATGGGAATTCAGAGATATGATCAATGTTCCCACTATCTGTATCAGCATCGCTGTCTCGTAGGGAAGATAAAGGGGCCCCAGAGTATCTGAGATTTTGCTGCACACATAAAAGGATATCAAATAGACATAAGGTAAAACTGCATTTAGATATAATAATTTTTCCATACTCTGTCCCTCACTCATAAAATGGTTTTAGAGTCAAATGTCGATTTAGGAACGTTACACGCGGTACAATTCATATCATACTACTAAAATAATAAAAACCATGAGTGTTCAGAGTTTTTTAAGGGAATTTTAGGCTTTTCGGAACTCAATCACTGTAAGATGTCGTGCTGGTCTTCTACTTCACCGTACTTCTCACGCATGGAAGCTATCATGTCGAGATAATGCTTCTGTACGCCGCGTGCCTCAGTTTCCGCCTCAAAATCAGAAACCTTTTTGTCAACTGTTTCCACTACATCAGAAGACAGCTGTCTTTCGGCAAATGGATATACTACAGCATTTTCCTTTGTGATGTGTCTGGTCAAAAGAGTTGCATATCCCATGGCGCCTTCAAGGATGTCCATTTTATATATTGGCTCCTGCTTCTTTTCCCAAAGGTTAAGTGCGTTTTCCAGGTCCAGAATATGGGCGCGGCACATTTCGTGTTCAACCAGCATTCCATGGCGGATGAGGTTTTCACCTATCGGACCGAGACGGCTTTCCATTTCATTGAAAAGGAACTTCTCTTCCTTTCCGTGGTGATGGAGATCTGAATAGTTTCTTGCGAAATCTACGATGTTTCTGAAATCTGAGGAAACAAGTTCTCCGCCCTCCAGAACGGTGCAGCACATGCTTCGGACAACTTTAAGGAACTGAAGGATGTTGTCGTGCTCTTTGATCATTATATCTGTACAATACATAGTGTTCTCCTGTAAATCACTTTAAATCAAGCTGCTTGTTAAGGTAATCGGCAACTTCATCGCCGTTCATGCCATGAACCAGGGCTGCATTGTCAAGAGACTCACTGAGTGCTGCAGGGCAGGAAATGCATCCCATACCAAGATTCATAAGAGCAGCTGATGCTCCTTCATAAGTATTTACGATTTCGCTCATAATCATATCTTTTGTGATCATAGTTTTTTCTCCTTTTCTTTGTGTGACTCCTTTGTGTAATTGTTTAGCTGGACTTTATGTTTCATCATTTTATGGACATGCTAAAGAATATACGAAAAACGAAAATTGAATGTTGCGGGTGCAACATTCTGCTCCGGATTGGAAAATATCCTGAGGCTGGTGTCGAAAACTGTTATCTGGGTGTAATGAAATCTATCTTCGGCTTTAGTGCAGGTACAAGTGAGAGAAGATTTATGACACTTATATCATTTTGTGGTATGATTTCAGCATCAAAAGTTGAGTTAAATTTTTTCTGTATCATTCATTTTTTTCGGACAGGAGTCAGCTGTGATGAAATCGAGAGAAGAAGCATTGGCATTCGGGCTGTCTTTTCCTGATACCTTTCAGGATGCCCCCTTTCATGATCCAAATTGGCAGCTTGTTAGATACAAGGGTAATGATAAAGCATTTCTATGGACCTACGAACGGAACGGATACATAAATCTGAACGTAAAGATGGATCCGGAAAAGGCTTTTTTCTGGAGGGATATGTATGAGTCGGTGATACCGGGGTATCATCAGGACAAGAAGCATTGGAGCACCATCATTCTTGATGGAAGTATCCCTGAGGATGAGATAAAGCAGATGATAAACGAGAGCTATCTTCTTATATCTGACAGTCCCGCAAAAAGAATCTACGAAGCTGTAAAAAAGATTCCTTATGGTTGTGTTGCGACCTATGCTCAGGTTGCCGAGGCTGCCGGTGACAGAAAGATGGCAAGAGCAGTCGGCAATGCTCTCCACAGAAATCCGGATCCCGGGAATATCCCCTGTTTCCGTGTAGTAAACTCAAAGGGTGAACTGGCAGGAGAATTTGCTTTCGGCGGTGCCGGAGAACAGGCAAAACTTCTTGAAGCGGAAGGTGTGGAGGTAAATGAGGGAAAAGTGGATCTGAAAAGATTCGGGTGGAAAACAGAAT
Source organism: Oribacterium sp. P6A1 (assembly GCF_000702885.1). GTDB lineage: Bacteria > Bacillota > Clostridia > Lachnospirales > Lachnospiraceae > Oribacterium. The sequence goes on from NZ_JNKO01000003.1 coordinate 136,328, forward strand.
AGTTGAAGATATTTTTATATAAGCTAAAGCGCCCATTGATCATAACGGTCAATGAGCGCTTTATTTTTCACGATAAGGCTGGCACGTGTGTTGCGCCCGTACAAAAGCCCAGACCTGCCGTAGTGCCAATGCGGTCTCTGTTTCATAATCAGAAACTTTTTTGTCGACTATCTCTATGACTTCGGAGGAAAGCTGCCTTTCTGCAAAAGGATATACTACAGCGTTTTCCTTGTATCTGTGGTATTGTGCCGGTTCAGTGAAGCAGTACTGCTTTATAGTGATGAAAAACGTCAGTAAAGTTCATACATCCGGTCGCCTACAGTGACCAGGCGGTGTCCTGAGCCCTCCAGCATACCTGAAATAAGAGCATTCCGAAGCACGTAAAAATCATCCCCGTCTCCCCGGTGCTTCTTCCAGTATTCTGAATGAAGATCAAGGGTCTGCTCAAAGCTTATTTTGTCATCGGAATTCCCGGTGATGTTCAGGGCGCGGTCACAGGGCATACCATCCAGAAGAGTATCATGGAGCCCCCGGAATGCCTCCTGAACAGTAGATCCGGCCGGAATGCTGTTATCCTGTCCGAACTCCCGAACGGTTTGGGTGATGATATCAAGGCGTTTTTCATCTTTATGTATCAGGCCAATGATCAATTCAGCAAATCGGTCCTCTGCACTTGAGACCAGATTTGAAAGTGAAGAGTGAATATTTGAGAGATCTATGACCTCCTCAATGGGTGGAAATGTTTCTTTTTGGAAACTGTCAATAGGCTTTCCGTTAATTACGGGCTCCCAATGATTCTCTTCTGCGGTTTTGATTATTCGTTTTATGAGTTTTTCTCTGGTCAGGATTTTTTGATACATCAGCTGATGTATGGGACCTAAAAATGCGCTCATAGTATGACTCCTTTGATGAAATTGATTGGCAGTGCCTTATGTTTATCGGTTTTGTGAACACGATAAAGCATATATGAAAAATGAAAGAAAGGCGTTGCGGGTGCAACATTTAGTAACATAAAAAACCTCTCAGGCTAAAAAGCTTAAGAGGTTTTAGAGAATCTTCCATCTGTCATGAAAACTATAAGCCACTTTTGTGCAGGCACAATCGGAGGATAGTTTTATGAAACTTATGTCATATTTTTTGCTTTATTTTCGGCGAGATTTTTCTTGATTGCTTCGATTTTTGCTTCCGGTATCATGTTGAACGGTGCGCGGCAAAGTCCTACATCATAGCCCATAAGTCTTACTGCTGTTTTCACAACGGTGTTGGGATTTGCTCCCGCAAAATTCTCTCTGAAGGGTCCTATGGCATCCTGGTACTTCTTTGCTTCATCCCAGTGTCCGGCTGCGAATTCGTTGTATATCATGGCCATGTTGTGGGGATAAGCATTGGCACAGCCTGAGATCCCTCCGGTTCCGCCTGCCTGAAGGGTCCAGAGTATAAGCTGGTCATTGCCCGACAGTACAGCGAATTTTCCGTTTTTCTTGGATTTGCCGGCCTCGATATAAGCAAGTATGTTTTTGAAATCTCCGCCTGAATCCTTGGCTCCCACGATATTATCCACCTGAGCGAGCTTACCCACAGTCTTTGGATCTATTTTGTTTCCGGTGCGCGCAGGTATGTTATAAAGAACGATGGGCATCTCGGGCACCGAGGCTGCCACTGTCTCATAATGTCTCTGTATCTCATCCTGTGATGCTGCTGCAAAGGATGGTGTAATTATGGACAGTACGTCTGCGCCGCAGGCTTCTGCCATCTTCGACTGTTCAATGGTCTCTTTTGTTGATATACAGCCGGTTCCTGCGTAAACCGGAACTCTGCCGTTTACATGTTTTACAACTGTCGAAAGCACGAGCTCCTTTTCCTTGCCGTTAAGTATGTATCCTTCACCGTTTGTACCAAAACAGAAAATGGCATGTATTCCCGCCTCGATCATTCTGTCGCATTGTTCCTTCAGCACATCAGTGTTGATGGACTCATCTTCATACATGGGTGTGATTATAGGGACTATGATGCCCTTTATATCTGCCTGTTTCATTATTACCTCCATGGGTCATGCACGAATCGGGTTGACCCGGATCCGTATATGACCCTTTAATTTAAGTTTGAAGGTTCACTTTCAAACTATATCCTCTTTAGATCTTCTTTATACCTTTTTATACCGGTATGCCCTTATTTATTTCAACATCCGATCCGAGAATTTCGCAAAGCTCCGGTATCAGATTTTCTCCTCCGAAGCCGCCGGATTTTGAAATGCAGTATATATCCTTTTCTCCATAGTTAAATGACGATACCACAACACCCGGCATCACTTCTGTGATGGGTGTCAATGCATATACATTAAGTGCATTCATGGCTCCTAAAAGCGTATCTCCGCCGGTAAGGAACAAAGTCGCATTAAGGCCGCCGTCTATCATACATTTGACGATTTTTCCCAGATTTTCAGACACCTTTCCTCTGTCATCAGGATTGATTTTCATATCACTCAAAGGTACATCAGATCCGGAATTGACATCAAGTAATACAGCGCCTTCGTTATCAACAGTACTTATCCATGTGTGAACCAGATTTACGGCTTCTCCTGAATTGATCCAGCTGTCATTAAGGCACATAGTTCTATCAATATGAACCCTTGAAATACCTATTTTTTCTGCAATGTCCATTTGCCTGACTGTTACCGGATTGACACTTCCGCATACGATACATAAGCCTTTTGGAATGTTTAATGTCTTATCCGGCCTGTCTGAAATATGCATTACACCTGCCAGAGAGTCTGCAAAACCGGCACATCCGGCCAGTGTCATAAGCTGATGGTTTTTCTTCAGGTTAGTGGCTATAGACCATAGATCAGAAGCTTTTTCCGCATCATAAAGATATATGCCCTTTCCGGATATATTTACCTCCTCTCCCTTTGAGATAAGATGCACAGGGGTATCCGTCTCAGCCTTAATCAGCTCAGGAATACTTGATGTCATGACCGGCTCAAAAGGATCATTTCCGAATACACTTTTTGCTATCGGAAGTCCGTCCACATACTGTATTCCATTGCAGGTTGTTCTTCCCATGTCGGGAAAGGCAGGAGCGAAATGTACCATTCCCAAGCCCCTGTCACAAAGAGCAGCAAGCTCTGCGCCGACATTCCCTCTCAGGACAGAATCGGTTTTCTTATATATGTAAGGTACTTTGGCTTTAACAGCACTATCCACGATTTCCGAAACAACCTTGTAGGCTTCCTCCGCCGTTACATGTCTGGTTTCAGAATCAACTACTACAACACTGATATCCGGTTCCAGTGCCCCATAATCTACATTTCTTTTTGTACGCACTACAGTGAGTGCCCCTCGTTTGGCAAACTGAATGCTTGTATCCAACGCGCCTGTAAAGTCATCAGCAATGATCAAAAGTTTTACCATAGCGCAGTCACCCTATCTTTTTTATTTTTATACATTTACGGCAGCCTTAGTATCAGTATGGCTTAGAGCGCCTTCTTTTTTTCCTCTTAACACTCTATAGCCCATAAATACAGCACCTGCCAAAAGACCTATAACATCAGACATACCTGACGGAAGTATGAACATAAATGCTATAACAGCAAACACTATCCTTTCCCAGGTCTTCAGGTCTCCAAACATGTAGCTTGATACACAGCCTGCAAGACAGAAGGTGGCAAATGCAAGCATGAGACCTGACTGGATGATCTCAAGTGCTGTTCCGTCCAGGAGAAGTGCCGGTCTGTAAACAAACATAAACGGAACGATAAATCCTGTTATAGCAAAGGAGAAGGCCTTCCAGCCCGTTTTCCATGCGGATCCGCCGGCAATGCCTGCGGCTGTAAAGGAAGCAAGACATACAGGTGGTGTTATCTGTGCTACTACGCCAAAGTAGAATATGAACATGTTGGCTGTAAGAGCTGAAATTCCAAGTCCCTGAATTGCTGAAATAAAAAGAGTGTTGGCAATCAGATAAGCCGCTACTGTCGGAAGGGCCATGCCCAGTATGATACATCCCAGGGATGCTACTACCAGCGCCAGGAATAAGGAGTTATTACCTGTCTTGTCTATTATCTTTGCGATCTTAACTGCTATACCCGAACGTACCACGATACCGATCATGATACCGCAGGAGGCGGTTGGTATAGCGATATTTGCTGCCTGGCGTATACCGTCAAGAACTGTATAAAGGAACTTCTTCGGAGACATTCGTGTATCCTGAGAAATAAAGCTTATGATTATGGCAAGCACCGTACAGATGATACCTGCTCTTGGAAGTGACATGCCTCTTACGATCATAAATACCAGAACTATGATGGGAAGAAGTCTGTAAACTCTTGGAAGGATAGGATTGCCTGTATAGTGCACGTTGGGATTCTTGCCGATATGCCTCTTACGGGCGATAAGATGTACTACCATGAGTGCCGCTACGAAATATGCTATTGCAGGAATTATAGCTGCCGCAGCGATCTTTACGTACTGGATACCGATGATCTCTGCCATGACAAAGGCTCCGGCACCCATAATGGGAGGCATGATCTGTCCGCCTGTTGAAGCAACAGATTCAACGGCACCGGCTTCTTCCGAAGAATATCCGGTTTTTTTCATCAAAGGTATGGTGAAAACACCTGTGCCTGTAACATTGGCAACTGCAGAACCTGAAATCATACCCATAAGTCCTGAGGATATGACTGCTGCCTTGGCAGGACCGCCTACAGTCTTATCCGACAGTGAAAGACCTGCATCCGTAAGTACCGATCCGCCTCCGCAATTTGCAAAAAAGCAGCCAAACATGAGGAAGTAGAACAGGGTATTGAGTGAAGTTCCGAGAGGTGATCCGAATATTCCGTTTTCGCCAAGGGAAAGAGTTTCGATAAATCTCGGATAGCTGATTCCATCATAATGGAAAATACCCGGTATAAACTGTCCAAACCATGCATATGCCATAAAGAAGGCAATAACCCAGAAAAGAGATAATGAAACCACTCTTCTTACGGCTTCCATGCATTCGATGATCAGGATAGTACCGGCCAGTACATCATCAAAATTCATTTTGTCCACAGAGTAAAGTCTGTAATCAAGAGTTTTTGCATGTGATGCATAATAGAAAAATACATAACAGGCTCCGGCAAGAAGCAATGCATCATATATCCACCAGAGCTTACTGTGGTTCTTTGACTTTTCCTGCATAGGATTCATGAGCCATACCATTACAAGAGCAAGGCACATATGTAAAGGCAGCTGAAGCCATGGATCCAAAGGCTTAACCAGTTTGATATATAGCTGGAAGCTTACCCAGAAAACCGAAAGTCCTATGATAACTGCTTTACGCCATGCAGGAGCGGCCTTCATTATTTTGGCGATCTTCGTTTCATCACCATCTTCCTTTGCCAGCTTTCTTCCCAATTCATCAGCTTTGGAAAGCTTGGGCTTTACCGCCTGGTCCTGAACGGCTTCTGCTTTTATATTTTCACTCATTGTTGTATCCTCCATACTCCACAATGAAATCAAACGATCTGAAATGTCAGGATGTAATGGTTAAAAGTATCAAATCATGCGTTTGAACATTGATTTGTGACTTTATGATTCGTCCGAACACGATAAACCAGATGTTATGGTTAAAAATATCCGGAACCGGACTCCTCCCGAAAAGGATCCCGGCTCCGGAGCTATCTCAAAACAATCCTGTTAAAGAACTTTAAGAACTGAGATAGGTTTTATCACTTGATGTATCCCATTTCCCTGTAGTACTTCTCGGCACCCGGATGAAGCGGGCATCCACCGATCTTCTGAGACTCCCATGCAGTAGCAGGATCCCATCCGGAAAGTGATGCATATTCCTTTACAAGTGCATCTCTGTTTTCTGAGAGACACTTGGTGATCGCATAAACAACATCCTCTGAGAGATTCTCATTTGCAAAAAGGCAATCCGGAGAACCGGGAAGAACAAGCTCGGTATCCTGACCCTTGAAGGAATTTGCGGGAATGGTTATCTTGTCATAGCCTTTTTCATTTACAAACCAGTTAACGAGATCATCACCCCACTGAAGGAAAGTGACATCACAGGTTGTAGCGATCTGTGCCATGGTTGATGATGCTGAGGATGTATGGTCGATATAGAAATCTATCTGTCCGTCTGCCAATGCTTCTGCATTCTGGTCACCACCCTGATTGGTGATTCCGCCGCCCCAGCTGTTCAGCTCATCTTCCGTAACTCCAAAGTACTCAAGGAGAAGATATGCTCCCTCAGCATCCATTGATCCCTTGGATGAACAGCCGATTCTGAGGGGAAGCTTCTTTTCAAATACTTCTTCAATAGTTGAGACATGGTTTTCTTCAAGGAACTTGTTGGAAATACAGTTAATATATGCAACCTGGGTCAGTCCGCCGATAACTGCTGCATATCCACTTGTCGGTTCACGCTCGAGAGTACCTGTTTCCATAGCCCACTTTGCCGGAGCACCGTTTACAAATGAAAGATCCACACCATTCTCTTTGAAAATATATGGTGCGCCCATGCCACCGGGATATGAGGGATCAACATTTACTGCCTGGAATCCGGCATCTTCCTCAAGAACCTTGGACATGGCCACGATCATATTATAAGAACCGGAACCAACCTTATCTGACCAGAAGTTAAGCGTTGTACCGCTCATATCGGCGATACCCTCTGTCTTTGTGCCTTCTATTTCAGGGGCAGCTGTTGTTTCTGCAGCTGCAGCCTTATCCTGAGCTGCTGTGGTGGTTGCTGTCGGTGCAGATGATCCGGAACTGCCGCATCCTGCAAGTCCCGCTGCCATAGAAAATGCCAATGCACTTGCCATCAATTTCGAGAATAATCTTTTTCTCATTATTACTTCCTCCAATTTAAATAATGTTTAAAATTTAAACGACCTGTTTGAATCAAGTTGCATACTGTTTAATAAATTCATGATTCAAATATTTATATGTTGATATTACCTATAAAAAAAGCTTCATTCAATTGCATTTTAAGCAAAATGCTGTTTAAATATTAAACATAGGGTATGCACATTGTGCTGCGTCACAATGTGTTTTGTTAAAACAGCAATCACATTCCGGCTTAGTGCATATAGATACATCGGAAGCCGAATGGGATTTGTGCAGTTTTACTTTAGTGGAGGGAGTAATGAACAATAAGATACGTGTTCTCGGCATTGCTCCGTATGCCGGTATGAAAACACTTATGCTGAAGGTGGCAGAAGATTTTAAAGGAGAACTGGATATAGAGGTTCTGGATGGTGATCTGCAGGAAGGTGTTTTGGCTGCGCGCAATAACTTTCATGGTGATTTTGATGTTATAGTATCAAGAGGCGGTACGGCGCGAATGCTAAGGACCCAGGTCCCTGTGCCTGTTGTGGAGATCGAACTTACGGATTATGATATACTCCGCGCTCTAAGACTTGCGGATAACATATCAAGCGATATAGCTGTCGTAGGATTTTCCAACATTACAGAGCCTATACAAAGCATATCTAAGCTTATCAAGAAAAAATTACAGGTTTTCACCATAGACAGTGCGGGACAGCTTGATCAGACCATGAGCCATGTTCATGAACAGGGATATGAAATTGTGCTTTGTGATGCAGCATCTGCGGCAACTGCAAAAAGACATGGTTTAAATTGCGTACTTCTGACTTCAGGACAGAACGGTATACGAAAAGCATTTACAAATGCCATAGATCTGGTTGACTCAATGAGGGTCCTCAAATCAGAAAATGCATTTCTGCGGCAGATCATTGACAGACAGGCTAACGATACCGTCATATTCGACGAAAATGATAACATTATATTTTCGAATATGACTTTTGATAAGCGGGAGGAACTGCAAAACATTCTCAAGAAAGAGATTCCCAATGTTCCTGCCAATAAATCAAGCCGTATCATTAAATATCTGAACCGTAACCTGTATCATATAAAGGCCCTGAAGCTTGATTCTGACGGCCATCTTTACACTGTGTTTTACATTGAACGCAGCCGTGCCCCCTTCCTGAGCGGACAATCAGGCTTAAAATACTATACCCAGTCAGAGGCACATGAAGCCTTCTACAACAGCTTCTTTGTAAACATTAGTGATATTCTGGGCAATGCTGAAGATCTGGAACGGGCTTCAAAATTTAAACGGCCGGTAATGATATTCGGTGAAGAGGGAACCGGCAAAGAATCTGCTGCAAACATGATCTATAACAAAAGTTCCAACGGCAACCATCCCTTTATAGTGATCACCTGTGAACTGTTAAATGATAAATCAATTGATTTTCTGCAGAGCAACCACCACTCTCCTTTTGCCGACTCGGGAAATACCATTTATATATCCGGACTCAGTCATATAAAATATGACCCGCTGGAGCTGTTGTCTGTGATCATGGATATGGAGGTATGCTCCAGAAATCATGTAATATTATCATTTCCGGTGGAAGGCGGAGCTGTTTCAAAGGTTGCAGAGACCTTCACCAACAAACTCGGATGTACCGTGCTGACTCTATCATCACTTAACTCCATCAGGAATCAGATTCCTAAACTGATAAATCTCTATCTCAGTCAGTCTATGCAATTCAGTGATGCTGAGATTTTGGGAATGGAAACAGAAGGCATAGGAATGATGCAGGAATTTTCCTGGCCCCACAACTACGCTCAATTCCGGCGTATAATGGAGGAGCTTGTAAGCATAACAGATCAGCCGCTCATCAGGGCTCAGGATGTAGAAAAGGTCCTTGCCAGAGAAAAGCTGACACCTACAACAGCTCCCGGCATCAACGGTCCGGAGGTTTTTGATATGAACCGCACTCTGGATGAGATGAATGCCGAGATCGTACTGAGAGTACTGAAGGAATGTGACGGAAATCAGACCCTTGCTTCAAAACGGCTGGGCATCTCACGTACAACTGTATGGAGATACGCAAAAACCTGACCGGGATTATGACGAAAAAAAGCAGCACGTTCAAAAAGAACGTACTGCTTGGATTTAATGGAGGTTTGGTGATTTTTTAACTGCTTTCTGCAGGAAGTTTCAGGATGATTTTGGTGAAATCATGCTGCGTCACAAAGTGAGATATGGCCTTATGACCGTCATGTGGAAAGGCAGCCCAGAACATACCTTTATTTATCATCATGCTGTGTTCAAAAGTTCCCCTGTATCTTGCGGCATCCTTTTCCTCATCATAAGGTATGGCTTCAGTCAGATCCGAAAGCTCCTTCCAGGCTATTTCTTCAGAGCCATCCAGAAGTATCTGCACATCTATATACTTTCTGTGAGCTTCGAAGGTTCCTTCGGTAAAGGCTTTTGTAACCCCCTTTTGCACCTTGAAAAAACCGCCTTGAAAAGTATAAGTGCCTTCCTCTAAGCTGCCCTTTTCCTGGGTTTCTTTAATGGCAGCAAGGCCCTGCTTTAAATTCGGCAGCATGGATGTATATAATTCTATATTCTTAAAATCATCGATAATCATAGTTCTGTTCCTTAAATACTGATCGCTCCGGGAGTATTCATGCTCCTTTAAGATAAGACTGAGTGCATGACTTTACAGCCTGTAACCGGCTATACGGTCTGCAAGCAGCTGTACAGCCTTCAATCGGTTAAACAGCCTGCAATCTTATTTCCTTATTGTTTCTGTAGGAAGCCATCATAAGTGCCGCGTCGATAGCATTAACCAGTGACAACTCGTTTGCTCTTCCGTTACCTGCATGACCAAAGCCGGTTCCGTGATCTACGGAAACACGGATTATGGGAAGACCCAATGTCATGTTAATGCCGGCAACTGCCTCCCAGTGCTGTTCACGCTTATTATAAACAAATCCCTTTACCTTAAGAGGGATATGTCCCTGATCGTGGTACATGACCACAACAATGTCATAGATTCCTCCCAGTGCTTTTGAGAAAACCGTATCCGGCGGTGTGGGTTTCTTCTCGGGGATATTTATGCCTTCTGCCAGTGCCGCATTTATTGCCGGCTGTATTTCCTCGATTTCCTCCCGGCCAAACATACCCTCCTCTCCGCAATGGGGATTAAGACCTGCAACTCCGATTTTTGGATTGCGGATGCCCAGTGCTTTGCATGCCTCGTTTGCCATATGTATGCAGTCCAGCACCCTGTCCTTCTTTACCCGGTTACAAGCCTCCCTCAGAGACACATGGGTTGACACATGCACTACTCTTAAATCCTCGTGAGCAAGCATCATCGCATACTTTTTGGTTCCTGTATAATCTGCGTATATCTCGGTGTGGCCTGAATAGTGATGCCCTGCCATATTTATAGCTTCCTTTGACAGAGCATTTGTGACCGTAGCGTCAACTTTGTCTGCCATTGCAAGCTGTATAACATGGACAACATACTGAAAAGCTGCTTCACCCCCAAGTGCACAGGCTCCGATTTTAAAAGGCTGAGGTCCGTTTATATCATCCAGTGTGTCAGGGATTTTATCCGCAGGAACTATACCTAAATCTATCAGATCTATGGTTCCGTACTCATATTTACCTTCCAGCGGGTCTCTTACAACATTAAGTTCAAGCTTTATTCCATCAATCTTTTCCGATACTTTCAGGGCATACTCCATTGATGTCCTGTCTCCGACTATAAGGGGCCTGCAGCGGTCATAAAGGGTTTTATCTTTAAGCGCTTTAACAGTAATTTCAGGACCGTTTCCGAATGGATCTCCCATGGAAATACCTACGATTGGTCTAATGTCAGCCATAGCTTCCTCCTCAAAGTAACAATACATCATCATGTTAATTGAATTATTAATTTCAGGCCGTTTAAATTAACATTTAATGAACTCGTCATAATTATGATATCAGAGGCAAAATAGCTGTTAAATATTCTCAGACTTCATATATCGTTCAGTTCTGAAACAATCTGCATTATTTTCGAAATAAAAAACGTCTCAAAGAAACAGCTCTTTGAGACGTGTATAAATTGTAAACACCATTATTTAAATAACTTCAAGGTATATTCTGCGTGCATCCTCTGCTGTTACTTCCCGCATATTATTAACCAAAAGTCTTTTCTGCTGTAAGCCTGATGCAACAAGCCCCTCAAGGTCCTCTGCTCTGACACCGAACTCCTTAAGATCAGAAGGTATATTCAGATTCTTTACTATTTCTTCCATCCAGCTTATAAGTGCAGCTGACTTTTCATCAATAGTCTCTAATCTTCTTTCTCCATGGTATGCGGTGTCCCAGGCCTCAGCCAGTCTTCTGCGAAAATCCGCATCTCCTGCATTAAACTTCATTACTGAAATAAGCAGCATGGCATTGGCTGTACCGTGAGGTATATGATATTTGCCTCCCAGGGGATAGCTGAGAGCATGTACTGCGGTGGTTCCGGAGGCGGTGATTGCGACACCGCCGTAAAAAGCAGCAATCTGCATATTATTTTTTTCGGTAAGGGCATCCTTATCATTACATGCCTTTTCGATATTGTTCATTATTATATCAAATCCGCGAAGTGCAAAAGTATCGGAAAAAGCATTGGCTTTGTTGGAGGTATAGCACTCGATACAATGACACATGGCATCAACACCTGTGGTTGCGGCAATCGCTCTCGGCAGATTCTCAATAAGTCTTGCATCAAGTATTACATAATCAGACATCATATTATCATTGACGATGCCTATTTTGACCTCTTTCTCCGGTACACCTACTATAGCGTTTGGTGTACACTCGGCACCGGTACCGGCTGTTGTAGGGATGGACAGTATCTCAAGGCACTTTTTTGCGCGTTTCGGATCATCCAGCAATTCCTTTACCCCATACTCATCAGTAACAAGTACAGATGCAAGTTTAGCTGTATCAAGAACAGATCCGCCGCCGCATGCAACTACAAAATCATAGCCTTTGCCCTTAAACTGATCAATGACATGCTGCACTTCCTGATAGCCGGGCTCCACAGGAAAATCATCATAGATGTCATATTCTATATTTGCTTTTTTCAGCTCTTCTTCAACCAGATCAAAAAGTCCCAGCTTCCGTATTCCCTTATCCGTAAAGGCTGCAACCTTTGCGGCCCCTCGGGATTTGAGGATGTCCTGAATGTTCTCCAGGGAATTTTTTCCCGAGTAAACTGCTTTCGGCAATTTAAGACTATACTTTTCCAACGACATGTTTAAAACCTCCTTACGTGGATATCATTTTGATTATTAAGCCTGAATTTAAGCTGCAGGGTGATACCCTTTCATTTTTGAACTACTGTAGATAATTATCTTTTAAGCAATTTCAAAATTCAATTTAACTAAATTCATTTTTGTTTCAGTTTTAAACAATTTGCGTTGGAGACCTGTTTATCAGGACTGCTTAACAGATGAAGAATCGTGAAATATGAGCGTACTTTTTCTTTTATATTTACATGAGAGGTGCGAACAATCTGAGGATCAGCTGACCGAATTTCAGGAAGGCCCCCTGTCCCGTCCGGTAGTACTCTGTCACCTCGGTGCTGACCTTAAACATCTCTTCAAAGTCTTTTTTGGTATCAATTACGGCTTTACAGTCGGCATACAGACATCCGTTTTCAAAATGATGATAAAAGCTTCTGTAATCCATGTTTATGGTTCCGCAGGTTGCTATCACATCGTCACTTACCGACATCTTGCAATGACAAAAGCCCGGAGTATATTCAAAGATCCTGACACCGTTTTTGACCAGGGCACTGTAATAGGATCTTGTGACACTGTAGACGATCTTTTTGTCCGGTATTCCCGGAGTTATGATCCGTACATCCACTCCCCTTTTGGCAGCCAGTGATAAGGTATGTATCATTTCGTCTGTGATGATGAGATAAGGTGTAACGAACCATGCGTAGTCTTTTGCACCTTCCGCTATGGATATATACACTTCCTCTCCCACCTGCTCGTCATCCATAGGACTGTCGGCATAAGGAACTGCAAAGTCCTCATCGGAAAAGCTTTTGAACTCACAATTCAGGAATCTGTCATAATCCCTATCGTCCGTATCATTTTCATTGACAGCATTCCACATTTCAAGGAAGGTGACTGTAAGATTTTTCACAGCTTCACCTTCTATTTTTATTCCCGTATCCTTCCAGAATCCGAAGGGCTCTCTGAGATGAAAATACTCATCTGCAAGATTGTAGCCTCCGGTGAATCCGACATCACCGTCAATTACCGTGATCTTTCGGTGATCTCTGTTATTAAGGAACAGATTAAGCCCCGGAGCGAAGGGGTTAAATACCCTGCAGGCTATACCTTTATTCTCCAGCTTCTTCACAAAGTCTGTATTGATAAAGCCTATACTCCCCATATCGTCATAGAATACCCTTACATCGAGACCTTCCTTTACCTTCATTTCAAGAATAGTCTCCAGTTCATTCCATGCGGTTCCGTCCTCTATGGCATGATACTCCATGAAGATAAAATGCTTAGCGGATTTTAATGCCTCCTTTTGTGCCTTTAATCCTTTCAATGCATCATCGTAGTACGTGATCTTGCTTCCGTGATATACCGGATACCCGGAGTATTTTTTCAGATAATGTGTGATATTGGCTATGTAAGGATTTGCTTCCTGAAGCTTGTTCTGAGCATCATTTCCCTCAGGAAGCTTAGGAAGCAGTAGTTTGTCTATATCCTCGTAGCGTTTTCTCATTTTGTGAGTACTGCTGTTGAGTCCGGCCAAAAGATAGAACACTAGACCTGCCACCGGAACAGCCATTATGAGCATCATCCAGGGCATCTTCAGCGAAGAGGAGTAATTACGACCGTACAAATAGAGCACAGACATCACACCGATGATTCTGAAGACGGCAGAAAACAGCAGCCATTTTTCGAATAGATAATAGTTCAGCAGAATGATGATCCCGACCTCTATAAGTATGGAAATGATGGCAAACACCATCCTGCTTACACCGTTTTTAACAGCACTTTTCGTCTCTAATGTCTCATTCATACACCTTAATTGACTCGCTTTTATTTCATACGGCACATTGCACACGAATATGTGCGGTGGCGCTGTCTGTGAGTGGCAAATACTTTTGACACTCAGGTCATTTTTTTAAAGCTTCAGCAATATCAGCACCTACAAGACGTCCGCTGGTGAAGGCATATCCCATGGCTGCTCCGCCGTAGGTTACGTATGCCTTTGTCTCTGAGAAGAGAACACCCATACTGTCTGTACCGACTGCATAGAGACCTTCCATAGGTTTCTCATCCTTTGCACTGAGAACCTGGAATTTCTCATTTACGTTGAGACCGCCGCAGGTTGAGTAGCACCATGAGGAACCGATGATTCCGTAGTATTTGTCACCGGTAACCGGCTTTAAGTACTTAGGATCCTTTCCGAATTCGGAATCCTCACCCTTCTCACAGTCAGCATTGTAAGTTTCTACTGTTGCTGCAAGAGTCTTCGCATCAAGCCCCATCTTGTCTGCAAGCTCCTCGATGGAATCAGCCTCAAAAACATAACCTGCATCTATTGCAGCCTTGAGAACCTCATCGGTCTTATCCATAGGAACGCCCGCCGGGATGCTGGAGCCGTAACCAAGGTAGCTTGTTGAAGGTCCTGCAGGCTCTTCATCGAAGCCTTCCTTTATAAGCTTTTCTACCTGATCTCTGCCGTAAATGCTGTAGAAGTGAGGACCTGAGATCCATGGATTAAACATAGAAAGAGCTGTCTCTGAAGTGAAACGCTTTGCATCCTTTCCAACTGCAAGGGTATCTGAAGAGATGGCCATATTGAGAGGGATATCACCCTGTGACCATACTGCAGGACGGCCTGTGGCAACGCCCATCTTTCCTTCGATAGGAACTGTTTCGAATCCCGGAAGGAAACCATCAACACCACCTACATGAACCATAGGAGCAACGCCGATGTTGTAGGTGCCTGCACCGTTCTCTATGGCAGACTCGATCATCTTACCATCATTCTGATGCTGTCCGAAGAGCTTCCATTCACCCTTCAGAGGGAAGTATTCATCACTGAGATACTTCTCTTCCATCTTACCGCTTCCTGCATATCCGCCTGTTGCAAGGACTACAGCCTTGGCATGAATTACATATTCCTTGCCGTCAACCATGCTGCGGGCCTTGGCTCCGGTGATCTTTCCGTCTTCAACGGTGAGCTCATAGGCTTCGGTCTCAAGCATATACTTGCCGCCCTTCTTTTCGAAGTTCTCAACAGTATGAGCGAAGAAGTCTTCTGTCAGCTTCTTGCCGCCGGAGATAGGTGTGTATGCTGCCCACTGATTTCCAACGAAGCCCTGAGCCGGGTCAAACTGGAATCCGTACTGTGTGAGCCAGTCATCTGTGTAGCCGCTTTCGTCAAGGAAGAGCTTTACCATCTCAGGCTTTGCCTGCTGCTCGCCCTTGTCGTTTTCTGTGTACTCAAGCCATGCCTTATAGAGAGCATCCTTATCTATGAGATCCTCACCTGCCTTCTTGGTAACCTTCTCCTTCTTGATAGGATCATTCCACTCTGGAATCTCGGCTTCAACCTGGCTTGGAACATTGATAGCCATAGGACCGCTGGTGAGAACTGCGTTTCCGCCCCACTTGGCTGCCTTATCGATGGCGAGAACCTGAAGTCCTTCTTCTGCAGAGCTGAGAGCTGCTGCCATACCTGAGCCACCCATACCGACTACCAGAACATCAGTGTCGATCTCCTCTGTTTCGGTGCTCTTCGGGATTGACTTATAAAAGGCCTTTATGTCCTTTTCATCTCCGCCGCCTGCCTTGATAGCCTCTGTAACAGCCTTTTCCACAGCCTGCTTTACAGCGTTACTTGTGGTGGTTGCACCTGATACTCCGTCGATGGATACGGACTGATACTCAAGCATACGTGGAATAAGAGTATCCACAACTGTCTGTACCATAGCCTTTGTATCGGAAATATTTTCCTGATCTACGGTTATGGACTCGATCTTATCCTCTGATACCTTAACCTTTACTGAAACCGGCTCACTGATTCTGAAGCCTATACCCTGTCCTTCATATTCGCCCGGCTTCATGCTTACGGTAACTTCGTTTGAAACACCCTTCGCCTGATTGATACAGTCCTGAACGGACAGAAGGATGGCCTTACTTGTGAAGGTTGCGCCGGAAACTCCGTCAACCTCCGCACTCTGTGCTGCAAGGATGGCATCGGGAAGGCTTTCTATAGCCTTGCTTCCTACTCCGTCTGTTTCCTTGTCGCCTGTGATCTTTACCTCGGTGATCTTAGAGTCGTCAAATGTCATGGTGACTGTAACATCACCGCCGAATCCGCTGTTTGTCGCGCTGTAAGTTCCCGCCTTATAGCCATCAGCGGATTCCTTTGCCGCTTCAGTTGCGGCTTCTGTTGCTGACTCGGTTGCGGCAGCTTCGGTGGCTGCTTCTGTTGCCTGTGCAGTTGTTTCTGCAGGTGGCACATCTGTGGTCTGAGAACATGCCACAAGCATGCAGATGGGCAATGCACAAGCCAGCATCTTTCCTGTTTTTCTCATACTTCCTCCTAAAATTTAAGCGTATAAATCCTTCACCCGGAGAATATGTGAGATAAAAACCCTGATTTATGAGCACATATTTTCACAATGGAGATTTATACTATTTGTTCATACTTGATAAAATTTTATCACCTATTATAAGTAATAAAAAGTAATTTTCTCGTTTCTGCAATGATTTTCGGTAAGGAGAATAATCCCGGATTTTTTTGAATCAAAAGTAATGAAAAAAAATCCCGGCTGGAGTTGACCAACCGGGAAAACCTTAATATGTGATTATATTATGAAGATTTAAATGTAAGATATATATCCTGCGGCTTCAGGAGCGTACTATCATTCCAGTGAAGCTGTAAACGGATTAGACTGAACGCCGTAAATTATGAATGTAAGGTTTTGCGCATTCGCTGCAAATGGAATATTGAGGATTCCGTTTGTTGTGCACTGAACCTCGATTATAGTTCCGTCGCTGAGAGCTACGGTGTATGTATTTCCTGCTATTACAGTAGCTTCTACCGGAACATCTACATTACCGGTTGCAGCATTAACGAAAGCATTCTTAAAGTCAACAACGCCGCAGGCCATGATGTTCTCGTTTGAAGGAATAACTCTTCCCATTGCCTGGAAATTATTTATAGCTGTGATGTTATCGATCTTCTGAAGTACTTCTGATAACGGAGCGGAAAGTCCCTGACCTATGAAGTCAACAGAATTAATCATCATCTGATTCATCATGCTGCCCGGAGGAGAAACCTGGAAATCATTGTTACTATTCTGTGCAGGTTTGTTTCCAGAATCATTGCTGCCACTGTCGCTGTCTGAAGATACGGATACTTCAACAGAAACTGCTGTGGTTCCCTGATTTCCTGATGTTCCGGGAATTCCTGAGTTTCCAGAATTATCTAAAGTTGAAGTAGCTATAAGTGTAGCTGTAGGTGTAAGACTTATATTGTATCCTGATTTGACACTGAGGGTCCATGTACCGTCACTGTTCTTTGTGGCGCTGACATACTCACTGTATTTATCAGGGATATTAAGCGAAGCAATCTCATAACCTGAGGTAGGAGTTATGGTGACTTCCGAGGAAGAAGTAGTCCAGGTGGAATCTTTTTCGTTATAACTCTGTCCCAGCCATTTCTTTTCATCATAGTCTTTAAAGCCCTGTCCGTAAACCTGTGAACCGTTTTTAGTACTTACAGAAACGGAGAAATACTCGGTTCCTATACCATATTCCATGGAGTCTGAGTCTGGAATACTAGACTTCATTCCGGTAACTTCGCCGCCGTAATTATATACTACACCGTTGTTAAAGGTAACTTCTCCTCCGGTGTGATTTTCGACGATACCGTTATTCATATAAACAAGTCCGCCATCCATGTTTATAACAAGAGCATTTTCATCGAAGGCTCCGGGGTCCTCACTATAATTTGGGGCCCCATTATATTGAACTGTACCGGTATTGTTTCCGATGGTGGCAATAGGCTCAGTAACAGAATTGTTCGAAAGCAGGTTTCCGATATCTGAATCTGAATCTGATACAGAATCTTTGTAACTGTCAGTCACACCATTTTTTTCAACAAAACCGCTGTTATCTTCTATGGTGCCGTTATTATTCGCAACAAAACCGCTGTTATCTTCTATGGTGCCGTTATTATTCTGAACACCAACATTCTTAGCACTATGCTGCTGGTCGCCGGTGTCGTCATTTGCTGAATTCTCTTTTATGGTACCATTGTTTTTCCATACATATCCATCTCCGGAATTTTTCGTTATAGTTCCATTTTCGGAATTAGTCCAGACGTTACCTTCATTTGTACCTATAGTTCCATCTTTGGCATTTGTGGATACGTTACCTTCATTTTTTTCTATGTTACCGGCATTATACTCTACATAACCGCCTTTACTATATTCATTGGGATCAGCTGCTTTATTATCTTTGATGTCACCATAGTTATTTGATACAGTACCACTGTTATCTCCGATTTTGCCATTGTTGTTTCCTACCTCTTTGTTGTTTTCTTTGATTTCTCCGTTGTTGGTCCCTATATAAGAGTTATTTTCTTTGATTTCTCCATTGTTGGTCCCTATATGACCGCTATTATCATTGATGTTTCCGTTGTTGGTTGTAATATCGGCGGTATTTTTGTTATAGTTATCGTCATTTTTCGTTTTTTCCTGATCATTATCAGGCAAGTTATTTGTATTAGAGCTTCCAATGATTTCTAAACTAGCGAGTCCATTACCTACATTAAACACATCAGAGCCAACGGAATCTGAACCATCCGCCAACGCCGTCACACTGCATGTACTAACCGCTAAACCTATCGCCATCATGGCTGCCGCTGTCTTCAAAAATCGTTTTCTCATAACATCTCACTTTCCGACATATCCTATGTCTAAATTTTCACGACTTTTGAGCATCTTCGGGATTCTACCCTGTGCTCCTTCACATGCGGCTAGTATATATATATATATATATCACAATAGTGTCACAGAACCCTGAGCTATACATTAACACAGAAAAACCCGGAATCCGTGAAAGATTCCGGGTGGGTGTTATGGTTCCGTTTTTTGTGACTATGACTTTTTTATCGCTTTCATGCATTCCAAACATGTGAACCTACACCTGAACTTTCTTCATCCTGATGGTACAGCCTGCTGCGGCCTGAATTGTGCCTGGAGCGTTTCACTTTGAGGGCCTCAGGTGTGTTTTCAGCCTGAACACTGCTCTTATAGACCTTTTTGGTTCCATCCGCCGATACAGTTTTTTCTCCTGAGATGCCGGCGTCTCCGGAACGACGAGAAGTCTCATAAAAAGGCTTCTTAAATACGTCTTTTCCTGCCAATGTCTCTGCCTTTCCCTCATCATTTCCCTGACCGGAGTTATCCCCTGCCGTTTCCTTTGATGAAATATCTTCTCTTTCTGAAGTTGAAGGCTCAATCCTGTTTCCTGATGATTTTTCCTCTCCTTCGATATCGTTTTCTTTTCTGCCTGCCTGTCGGAGTTCTTCTTCCCTGGCCTCCCTGATTTCCTCCTCGGCTTTTTGTTTCTCGGCCTCCGTTGGAAGCTTGTTATACTCTCCCTTTTCTGCGAACTTCGCAAATATCTCCTGCTTTTTTACAAGCTTTCTGTATTCCGCCACGCAGACAGCCATCTTATCCCCTTCGGAAATGTGAGGATTGTTGATTACGGAATTAACTCTGCTTAGGGCAGAATTTGCTTCTTCCTGAATTACACGCTGGGCTTCTTCCTTTGTCTTTGCAGAGCGAAGTTCTTTTTCGAAGCTCTTTAATTCCCGCTCTTCGGCTTTGATCTCCTGATAGAATTTAGGATCTTTCTTGCTGACGTATTCCATTTCGTCTGCAGAAAGCTTTCCTCCGGCCATGTACTTGTTTCGGATTTCCGTCATTCTGCTTCCGGAGTCATCATCCTTTTTAAGCAGCTCATCATAGCTTTCCTTTATTTTGTTTGCTTCGTCCTGAATCTTATCACGCACTATATCAGAGGTACTTCTGGTGTCGTATTTTACGGTCTTGTCTTCCTTTGAACTGAAATCATTGGTGGCTTTTCTGTTCTTCCACTTTTGTTTCATTGTCTGGGTTTTGGCATAGTCTCCTATCTTACCGTAACCCGTAAAAAAAGAAACATTTAAGCTCATCCTAAGCTCCTTTCCTGCCGTTCCTTCGGCATGCCCACTATAGATATTTTATGGTGCAAATGTTCCGGCCATCTCTAAAATTGTTTTAAAATCTGTCATATAAAAGCGCACACTACCCCTGTTCAACTAAGTCATATATCGGCGTATTTTAGGAAAAAATAAAAAGACCTACCCTTGAAATAAACTATTATGTCAGAAAATTATATGTACGGTGTTATCTTTAATAAGATTAATGAAATCTTCATTAGCAACGCGCTCTGTGACTAAAACAACTGAGTGATCGCTCTGCTCTCTGATATATTTTATCTTTCGCTCATCTTTTCTATAATGGCTTATCTCGTCTGACTTGATCATTCCTGAACGGAATAACTGACATATGATGGCATCGTTGCTTTTGTATGACACGGGTACAGGAGTCTTTCTGGCTAAAACATCTCTTAGAATATTTTCGGCATTACGCTGAAATTCGAATACATCACTATCCTTTATCAATGAGTTCTTGAAGAAAAGCTGCTCTGCCTTTTGAATCGACAACCTCTGTTATCACCCATCCCGGTATGAGTATCAGGTCATAATCTTTTAGAATCGTATCCATTGATATTCCCTTGTCACTCAGCCCCTGCATGAAAGAGATTGATGAAGTATCCAAAATGGCAATATGCTCATTATCTATTTCTGTAACTGGGGTAATATTCATTATTCGCCTTTCCTGGAAATCATTTCTGTCTCTAGTAAGACATTTTTTAAAAATTCTGCATTGTCTTCATGATAATCCAGTTCCGGATTAGCATCTTTACTTTCCTCTATTCTTTCATGAAGAAAAGATGTGTTGATCACATTTGAGGGCATCACAAGGCTGTCATCAAGTCCCAGTGATCTGAATCTTTCAGGCATATCATTAATCTGTAGATCAAACACATTCATAATCTGTTTTTTCAATTTATCATCACCGAATCTGGCAGCATATTCGTATAAAGAAACGAGTACCGCTTTATATGGTGACTGGAACGCCGCCATACAGCAGAATACCTTTGAAAGAAAATCCATTTCCGAGAGATTCGTAAAAAATCTGTCTACTCCATTCAGAAGCATAGATGCAGCAAAATATTCCGCTTTTCTTTCTTCAAGAGTATTGTCCGTCTCAATAAAATGATCGAATGAAACCCTGTCAAACATAAGATGATATATCTCATGCCACGCGGCAAAATACTGGTTAGCTCGTGGCAAAGCTGTATTTAAAACAGGAACAATCTTCCCATTCTTTACATAAATGGCTCCGCTTAAATACTTATCATCTATTGGCATCTGAATAAGCCCATAACCTCTGAGGATCTGCAAAGCAAGCTGGGGTATTGAGGCAACTTTCATCAGGGAATCATTTTGTAATAACTGATTGACCTGAGCGGATACTTCTTCTGATATTTCGCCGTTTATTTTTACAACTTTTTCTATGTTAGAAGCAGTTATCAGTTCACTCATTTCCAGCCTCCATCAATAGTAAATTGCACATAGATCAACCACATCCATAAGCAGGCTGTACTGTTTCTTGGCAAGATCACTCATCTCATGCCCTGATGGTGCATTTTCTGAATAAACCGCTGTTACCATTTTAGATGATGTAGGACGATACAGTACCAATTCATCCGGTGTCATACCAAGCACATTAAGCACTTTCTGCATATGACGGTCAAAAGTAGTTTTGCTGTCAACAGCACCTTCCAGCAGTTTATCTAAAGTTGGACGAGATATATCAGCTTTACAAGCAAAAGAAATCTTAGTATAACCCTTGTCTCTGATACAGTTCTTAAGTTTAGAAGCCACCAGACTTCTTTGTTCAAACAATTCATCAAAACGCATTGTGATGACCTCCCTTCATTTTGTATCTCTATTATAATCCGGCTAGATTGATAATCCAACACAATGTAAAAAAATATTTTACATTTCAAAGGTTAATCTTTGATGACCTTTTTGATTGTATGTTTCCCCGAGGTTATCATCATATCTGTCATTAATATAAAAATCCCGGTGCATGCATCTCACATACACCGGGGGTTTTATACTATTCTATACTGTTATCAGCTATCAGACTGCATTGGCTGTTCTCATGAGCCGCGCCTGATACAAAGTGTGCTTAAGTGCCGGTCCCAGAACAACGATAAGTATGTCCTTCAGAATTGTTGTAGGTATGAACGGGATAACACAGCTTGAAAGAGCTGCGGCAATTGTATTGTGTGTCATGGCAACGTACCAGAGTGTTCCGATACCGTAGTTGAAAAGATTTCCGATGAGTACTCCTGTAAGCACTAAAGCATAATAGCTTATATTTTTCTTAGTACCATCCTGGCTTCCTGAAACTCTCAGTCCAAGTTCATCAAAGAGTCCTGCGGAAAGTGCAATGAAAGGGAAGGAAATAATGAAACCTCCGGTGACACCGATGATTTTCCCGAGTCCTCCGGTGAGTCCTGTAAAAACAGGAATGCCTATTGCTCCCAGTATCACATAGATGAGTGTGGATGTGAGTCCGCGTTTACTGCCGAGAACGATTCCCGCTACCGGTATGATAAAGGTCTGCAGTGTCATCGGTACTCCACCCGGGAGTGGAATGTTGAACTGACTTACTACTGCTATCACTGCCGTAAAAAGTGCTATGAGGCAGAGGTCCAATGTTTTTGTGCTTCTCATGATGTATCCCCTTTGAATTATGATTTTTCGAACGAGACTAAATATAAACTTCTGAAAAGGAAATGTCAACCTTTTGGATTCAAAAGGTTGACACGCAGTAAACATTATACCATCACAGGGGTTGACTTTTTCAACTGACTCTTATCTTCATACATTTCTTTATCTGCTCTGTCAAAAACTGCAGCCACATTTTTGTCACCGTTATAAACTGCGGACCCGGATGCTATCACTATCTTTCCGGCATGCAGGTTTTCAAGGATAGTATGTCTGAAGGAATTCAGTATTTCATCAAGCTGCAGGTAATCACGATTCTGAGCGATAACAACAAACTCATCACCGCCTATGCGATATACGGGGCTGTGGTGGAAGCGATCACAAATGAGTGAGCATCCGTCTTTTATAAATTGATCTCCTGCCTGATGACCCAAGGTATCATTTATTATTTTCAGTCCATTCAGATCAAACACTATTATAGCGAAAGCAGGTGCTCTGTTTTCCTGGATCAGATTGTTCAGTTTTGCTTCCGCATCGATATAAGCATGTTTATTTTTGACTCCTGTAAGAGGGTCATTATTTGCAATTTTGTTCATTTCTGCCATGGTATTATAGTAGTTCTGTTCTTTTCTGACTTGCGAATCTGTATCGATAATACCGATGACAACATGAGGACCGGGCTCCTCTTCAAGAATAGTGGCTTTTATACAGGAATATCTCGGTTTACCCTCATACATTAACCGGATATTGATGGAAAATACTCCATTGTCACGGATCGCATTAATGATATTATCCTTTGTGAATATGGAAAGAAACTGGTCAATATCATCTGCATAAACATTTTTCAGAGCCTTTTTCCTGAATTTACCGTAGAAGTCTTCACCTTCATTGGAAAGTCCCAGATATTTGTAATTATCTGCCAGGACATAGCGGATAAAATGATCGCTGTTCAGGTCAACGGTGTATAAAGTAATAAAATCACCGGTGAGAGAAGTTATTCTTGAGTAGATCTGTCTTTCCTGCCTTATTCTTTTCAGCTCTTCTTTGTGTCTTAACTCTGCATCATTGTCAAGATAACCAAGGATAACAATTGACAGCGCCACAGCACCGCTTTCGGAATTCGTTGCAAGTTTTCTGATCAGAAGGTGAAATAACTCATTATGAGGACCTTTCATATCAGTGAGAACAGGCTTGCCGTTTTCTTTACATTGTAAAATGGCAGTAAAGAAATTAGTGTCATGTGAACTGCTTGCATAGCTGTTATTTATGGCAACAAAAGAAGGATAATGTTTTTTCATGAACTTTTTATATGAAACATTACCTTTTATATGTCGTATTTCGTTGCCCTTAACCTCAACGATAAACATGGGCATGGTATCGAAATAATCATTCAATCTGTCCATTTCTTCATCGGAAGAAAAAGAAATATCGTAGAGATTCATATTTCCTATGGTAGAGTAATAATCAGCCTCATTCGGATTTTCAAAGCCGATTTGTGTTCCTGCATCATATCTGTCGAGGAGCGCGGAAAACGGAAGCGCTTTGCTGTAATAGAATCCCTGAAGCTTTGTACATCCGATTTCACTCAGGAAGTCGATTGAATTGGCATTCTCGATACCCTCCGCAACAGTTTCACTGCCCAGACCATTGGCAAGTCTGACCAGTTCAGAAACTATGATCCTGCTATCCTCGTTTGTTTCAAGCTGATCGATATATGATTTATCCAGCTTTATCACATCAAAATGAATTTTTTGTAAGAGATCAGGAGTAGAGTAACCTCTTCCGAAATCATCCAGCCATATTTTAAACCCCAGGTCTCTGAAGCGTTTAACCTGAGTCATCATAAAATCCGTGTCAGAAATAATAATACTTTCCGTTAGTTCGATTATGATCATACTTCTGTCAATTCCGGCATCATCGACACGTTTTCTGATCTCTTCAACTATGTCGCAGGAATAAAAATCTGTCCGGGAAAGATTGATGGAATTGGGTACGATACTGATACCTGCATCGGCCTGTTTTTTTAGTTTTTCTATGACCTGCTCTGTGACAAAGAGATCCAGTCTGTAGGCTATTTTCGCATCTTCGAGAATGGGGATAAACACACTTGGATACATAAGTCCTTTTTGTGGATCGTCCCATCTTACAAGAGCTTCTTCATTACAGACCTTACCGTTGGAAGTACGGACTATAGGCTGGTAATGCACCTTTAACCAGCCTTCTTTCATAGCGGTATCCAGATTTTCAAAAATATATCGTCTGTATTCAAAGTCCTTCAGCATCTGATTGTCAAAGTGAACAGCTTTGGACTCAAGAATAGTACCGCAACTGTCGCAGGCGATCTTGGCTCTGTCGGTAGCGGTTGCCGGGTCCACTTCACCATGCTCGGTGTCATAGATACCTATCCTTACAGGGAGATTTTTGCCACCGTTAATAAGCATAAAATCCCTGATAAGGATGTTAAGCTTCTCTTCAATTCCTTCTTTATCGGTATAGACTGCGAAATGGTCGGCAGTGGTTCTGCAGCAATTATAATTTCCGAATGTTTTTGCCAGAAGTCTTGCGGTTTCTTTTATAAGCAGATCACCCTCAGAGTAACCGTATCGCTGATTGTAAGCTTTCATGCCACTGAGATTAAGAAATAACATCACCAGTTTTCGGCCTTCATTTATGGCTTCCGTATGATATGCGTCTGCCAGTTCAAAAAAATAATTCATATTGGGAAGACCTGTAAGGTGGTCATAGTTCAGATTTGAGCCGGCTTTTTTATTATGAAAATACCTGTTGTGACCGGTTTTAAAGCCGGGGGCTGAAGTGCTGTGGTCAGCCTCATATATGCCCTCGTTTACATAGTTTATGACTGCAAGCCTGATACCGTTTTCTTTATATATATGTTTTCCTATGGCATGAATGATAATGTACTCTTCCTGAACTTTGGAACGGTATATAACATTGTACTCGTCGTTCTCTGTTGCAAAGTGTACAGCGGCATCAGCGATTTCAGCTATATCATCCGGGTGAACATCTCTGTACATGTTGTTATCCATAAGATGATAGGCTTCTTCTAAAGAATCCAATCCTATCATTTCACGGAACCCGTCTGATAAGGCTATGGTCACTACACGCTTATTTATGAATTGATAAACTGCTACCGGCACACTGCTTTTTTCGATTAAGTTCAACTCTTCAGAATGATAATTGTACTTTTTCATGATCCATCTCTCTTATATTCCCACCACTCCATTCTATTTTGTCGGCGTTTTAACGAAAAAATATAAAAGAATTAAATAGCTATTATCAGAATCAAGAATAATATAGGGAAACACTGATTAAAGCGTTTCCCTGTGGCTAGATGACTGTATATCAGTTATAATCAAAAGGAATATTTGGATATTACAGGAGGAAAACATGGATTATCGTAACAGATACAATGAATGGCTTGATAGGCTTGATGATACAGATCCTTTAAAGCAGGATCTTCTTTCCATAAAGGATGATGAAACAGAAAAGGAGGATCGTTTCTATCAGGATCTTTCTTTTGGCACTGCCGGTCTCAGAGGCAAGGTCGGTGCCGGCACAAACCGCATGAACTTCTATACTGTAGGTAAGGCTACCCAGGGCATTGCAGACTATATAGTGGCTCACGGTAAGGAGGCCATGGAAAAGGGCGTTGTTATAGCCCATGATCCGAGACATTTTTCCAGAGAATTTTCGGAGCTTACGGCAGGCATACTTGCTGCCAACGGAATAAAGGCATACACCTTTCCTTCTCTCCGTCCTACTCCGGAGCTTGCCTTCATGGTAAGACGTCTCGGGACCATAGCAGGTATCAATATCACAGCATCCCACAATCCTAAGGAATATAACGGATATAAGGCATACTGGGAGGATGGCTGTCAGGTATCAAGCGAAGTTGCCGACGGCATGCTTGAGAAGATACAGGCTGTTGATATCTGGAACGGCATTAAGAAATCAGACTATGAGGAAGGCGTAAAGACAGGAGCCATAACCGTTCTCGGTGAAGAGTATGACAAAGAGTACCTTGATAAGGTTCTGAGTTTGAAGATTCATGACGGTGATGAGATCGATCTGGACATTCCATTCGTATATACACCTCTTAACGGCTGCGGTTCCATACCTTTCAGAGAGATGCTCAAGAAGCGCGGATTTAAGAACTGGAAAATAGTTCCCGAGCAGGAAATGCCGGATCCTGACTTCAAGACTGTGGGATATCCGAATCCTGAAGATCCAAAGGCATTTAAACTCAGTGAACAGTACGGCCGTGAATTCGGTGCCGAGCTTCTCATGGCAACAGACCCTGATTCAGACAGATTTGCTATCGAGATTCGTGATGCAGAGGGCAACTACATTCCTCTTAACGGAAACCAGACAGGATATCTTCTTGTAAATTACATCCTTGAGGGACATAAGACAGCAGGCACTCTTCCTAAGAAGGGAGCTATGATCAAGTCCATCGTAACTTCCACTCTCTCGGATATCATCGCGAAGGCTTACGGCGTTGAGATGTTTGAGACCCTTACAGGTTTCAAGAACATCTGCGGAAAGATACCTTATCTCCATGAGAACGGCTACACTTACCTCTTTGGTTATGAGGAGTCGGTTGGTTACGCAGCATGCGAGGAAATCCGCGACAAGGACGGTATCTCAGCAGGAATGCTTGTAGCTGAAGCCGCTGCCTACTACAGAAAACAGGGAAAGACCCTTTGGGATGTTCTTCAGGAGATTTACGCAAAGTACGGATACTTCGCAGAGGATGAGCCAAACCTCGTTCTGGAAGGAATACCGGGAGCACAGCGCATCAAGCGTATGATGAGCTGGATCCGTGAGAACCATCCCACAGAACTTGCAGGTTCAAAGGTAGTAAAGGTCATCGACTACAAGGACGGCTACGAGGATATTCCCGCACAGAACGCCATCAAGTTCTTCCTTGAAAACGGTTCCTGGTTTGCCATCAGACCAAGCGGTACCGAGCCAAAGATCAAGTTCTACATCTACTCCGTTCAGGACTCAAGAGAAAAGGCACTTTCCGTCAATAAACGCCTGAAGGAAGAGATACTTGCTCTTATTCAGACTGTAGAGTAATTTATGTAAGTTAAACCCTCATCTATAAATGTATGTTTTTGGTCGTTTATATCTGATACACTGATGTCAATCTAAACGGCTCATTAAAAACGATTATTATTTGATCAACATAAAAGTAAATAAAAGCCGATCGCAGATGATTTGCGACCGGCTTTTTTCAACCATATTTTAATTTGGTTCTGGAGTTTAAACTATCATACAGTCAGAGAACCGGGTCCTGCCTGGTTAGCTATGATTACGAATGTAAATGCATTTCCATCTGTGCCCCTGAATACAGGAAGATCCAAAGTTCCGTCTGTATTACATGTAACGGTATAAGTTTCTCCATTACTGTAAACAACTGTGTATGTTACACCATGCTGAACATTGGCAGTAACAGGAACATAGAATCCTGTTGCTGCTGAAGATAAGAACAGATCAGCAGGGTTAATGAATCCTGCACCAAATGTATTCTGAGGAGCTACAGTGCCATTGGTTGCTGTAAATGTGTTGGCGATGGTTGTCATATCATCTGTGTAACCAACTACTCTTGAAAGATCAACAGGCACTAAATTGAAAGAAGCGTCCATAACCATAGGAACAACTGAACCCTGAGACTGGAGGATATCAGGTGTTCTTGAGTTAAATGTTAATGTAGCTGTAGGTGTCATATTGACCGAAACTGTATTACCTGAGCCACCGGATGTTCCTGATCCGCCGCCTGAACCTGAATCACTATCTGAACCGGATCCTGAGCTTCCGGATGAACCAATGTACTTTGCGTCAGGAATGGTAAGTTCGATATGAGTTCCGGATGCGATGGTAAGTGTCCATGTTCCATCAGTATTCCTTGTAGCTGTAACACCGGCAGGAACATCAATTGATGAGATGTAATAATTATCGTTAGGTGTGATGAGCATAGTTGTATAAGAAGTCTCAGTACCCTGCTGTCCTAACCATGTCTTATCATCGTATGCAGTTGTACCATCAAGACCACTTGTTGACAGATACTGACCCTGAGATATAGCGATTGTGAAGTACTCAGTACCGGTAGACTTGTCCTTTACGGTACCACCATAATTATAAACTTCACCGGTGTTCTTATTTACTACACCCTTATTCTGCCAAACGACACCCTGGTTATCCTTGATGATATTTTCGTTATTAACAACGTCACCGGCATTTACTTCAACAATGAAATTGTTATCAGTTACCAGACCATTGTTTTGATAAACTGTTCCTTCGTTAGTAGTAAGGAAGCCGTTGTTCTTGTCAACTTTTCCCGACTGTGTATTGGTCTCAATAACAGCATTATTTATAGTGATAATGCTGTTATTTGTCGTAACGACAGCAGCGGTCTCGGTATTCTCAACTTCGACTTCGTCTGAACTTACTCCATTCTGATAAATTTTGCCATAATTATTATTAATCTGACTATAGTTTGTTTCAACATATCCATCTGCTTTATTCCAGTCGATGGTATTCAGGTTATTGTTGACTGTGTCATAGTTGTATTCAATAGTCCCATTATTAGTGGTTATAGTACCGTTATTCTCTCCCACGGTTCCATTGTTAGTTGTGATAGTCAATTCGTTATCCTGAACGGTACCATCGTTTATATTGATTGAACCATTGTTTGTTCCGACTTTATTATTATTTTCATCAATATATTTATTATTCGTGGTTACTGTGCCTGTATTATCATAGATGGTGCCTTCATTGTTTTTTACAGTGCCCTTCGTGCCTTTTTCATTGCTGTTCTGGTTGATTATGCCATAGTTAGTGCCAACAGTAGAGCCATTGTAATTAATGGTAGCGTTAGGATACTCTTTACCACCATTATAATCAAGATTAGCCTCATTATAATTGATAGTTCCTGAATTATGAGTATTATTTTTTTCATCTAAACCAACAGTACCCTTATTGGTATCAATGGTACCTTTATTGGAACCAACAGTACCCTTATTGGCACCAATGGTGCCAATATTAACACCAACAGCACCAAGGTTTGTTTCAATGGTTCCACCGGAGAGGTTATCATTTACTTTACCATAGTTGGTGCCGATTTTACCGTTGTTTTCCACAATAGTACCGTTTTCATTGTTATTAACAACAGTTCCGTAGTTGGTTTCAATCAGACTAGGTGCTTCTCCCCAGCTTGCCTCATCAATTGTACCTACAATTGCGCCTCCTTCAATTGTACCTACATTAATTTCGCCTTCTTCATTCTTAGGACTATCGTTATTTTTAACTGTACCATTGTTGGTCTGAATAGTTCCCAGGTTGGTATCGACGGTACCTGTTTTTTCGTTGGTAACTATAGTACCATCGGTGTTGTTGGTACCTACATGTCCACTGTTAGAGTTGATAGTTTCAATGTAATCATTATCAGGATTTGAAGTAGTATTTTTACTGTTATCGCCGTTATGGTCTACTTCTCCTCGGTTAGTCTTTATATCACCGCCATACTCGGTATTGGCTTTTCCCTTTGATTCAACATAAACTGTAGTTCCTGAGCTGTTTACATTACCTGATTCGCCAGATTCGCCATGTGTTACTGTAACATAACCACCCTCAGAATCATCAATTGTTATACTTCCTGTTGCCGCCATAGCCGGTACCTGACACTGTCCTACAGTGATTGTCAGGGCTGTAAGCATAGTAACTGTCTTCTTAAAGTTTCTTTTCATACCTTTAACCTTTCTGATTGTGAGGCACATAACCAATAAAACAGATCCCTCTTGGTTTTGAATTTAGTCAGTGCCGGAATTTAAAATTGCTGTATATGGTATGCTTGAGAAAAACGTGTTTCTTTTATGCACTATGTAGCATATTTTTTCTCATACTCACCCCACAGCATCACGCTCAACTATGTTTAAAATTTCGTCAATATATATATATATATAAGGCTAAAGTTGTGAAATCTTTATAAAGTCGTCATATGTTAATGAAATAGACATAAAATTCTTGATTGCTTGGATATTGAGTAGAAACGAATTAACCGGGTATAGAAATGTCATAACACTATACTCGTATAGTAGCGGAAGAAAATGCAAGGGATGGGTGCCAAGGCTTGCGAATTGAGAGCACATACCGCGTAGAAGTGTTCGTATCCGGGCGCACGTAAGTGCGAACGGGGCGAACACTGCAAGCGGGATGTGAAATCAATTGAGTGAGCCGGCACCCGCCCTTGCATTTTCTGTATTAAACAAAATAAATCATCCATAGTAATCATTGATATTCCTAAACGAAATTGTCCGGCCCTCATAAAATATGCTAAAATAACAAGATGGATATTTTTCCAAAATCTGCCGATAAATCATTTGTAGTAACATCGGCTTTAAATAATCTGAAATCGGAGAAATCATGAAAAAGATAAACATTGGTATGCTTGGCATAGGAAATATCGGTAAGGGAACCTATCAGACCCTTGAGATGAGCCGTTCAAAGATAGAGCAGTCTACAGGTATGTCCCTGGAAATCGTGAAGATCCTTAATCGTCATCCTGAGATCGACAGAGGAATCGACATACCAAAAGAGAAATATGTGACCGATGCCTATGACATCATTAACGATCCTGATATAGATATAGTTGTGGAACTTATCGGAGGTATAGAGCCTGCCACAACCTTTATGGCAGATGCCCTGAAGGCAGGCAAGCATGTGGTTACTGCCAACAAGGCCGCTATTGCCGCAAACGGACAGATGCTTCAGGAGCTTGCTTACAAAAACCAGCTTATGCTCCGCTTTGAAGCAAGTGTAGCCGGAGGTATCCCTATTCTCAATGCTATCTCCAGTGCCCTTATCTCCAATGAGTTCAGTCAGGTTCAGGGAATCCTTAACGGAACCACCAACTATATCCTTACCAAGATGACAGAGAACGGTACACCTTATGAAGAGGTGCTCAAGGATGCTCAGGCGAAGGGCTTTGCCGAGGCTGACCCCACTGCCGATGTTGAGGGAATCGATGCAGCGAACAAGCTGTCCATCCTCATCTCTCTTCTTTTCGGTATAGGCATTAAGCCCGGTGATATCCCCACCAAGGGAATCACAACAGTTACCAGCGAAGACATTGCCTTTGCCAAGGAATTCGGCTACAAGATAAAGCTTCTTGCAACAGCTCATAACGAGAACGGTAAGGTAACCTGCAATGTTGAGCCCTCCCTTGTATCGGAGAACCATCCTCTTGCCAATGTCAACAACGAGTTCAATGCAGTCTACATCACAGGAAACGCAGTGGACAATCTCATGTTTTACGGACGTGGTGCAGGGCCTCTTCCCACAGGTAGCGCGGTTATAGGAGATGTTGTCAGTGTTGCCCGTAAGATCGAAAAGGGAGCAGCCTATGACCTTCTTCCACATCTTCGATATGATGCAGATCTTGAATTTGCCGGTGAAGGAGCTCATCACTATTACATCCATTGCCATG
Organism: Oribacterium sp. P6A1; assembly: GCF_000702885.1. Taxonomy (GTDB): domain Bacteria; phylum Bacillota; class Clostridia; order Lachnospirales; family Lachnospiraceae; genus Oribacterium. The sequence continues at coordinate 168,594 of NZ_JNKO01000003.1, forward strand.
CTGTTGATCATCCCGGTGTTCTTGGTCAGATCGCATCCACTCTCGGTGTATACGGCATCGGCATCAAGACCATGATGCAGCGTGCAGGTGACAACTCAGGAGGAACAGTTCCTATGATTTTCATAGTGTACGATGTTGATAAGAGCATCCTCACCACTGCCCTGCAGGTTCTTCTTACAAACGGTTCGGTTTCATCAGTAGACAATGTTCTCAGAGTACTGAAATCATAAAGAAAAACGGTTCCGGCTTTATGCCGGAACCGTTTTTTTATTAATACAATGACGTGAGTGTCAAAATTCGATATCGAATCGTTTCGCACTTTGCGCTCTCACTTATATCATGTAATAACAGAAACTGCATCGGGATATGCACCAAGGCTTGCGAGTTGAAAGAACAGACTGTGCAGGACTGTACGTTTCCGGATGCACCTGAGTGCATCCGGTACGAACAGGACAAACAGGATGTACTTTCAATCGAGTGGGCCGGTGCGATCCCGTTGCAGTTTCGATTCGATCACTTGATTTATTTACTCGTTCCCGTATGAGCCCTTCATCTCATAGCAGAAGATTTCTTTACCCTGAGGATCAAGTCCGATGGAAGCATTGTCACAGGTATACACGATATAGTGATCATAGACTTCAGGATAACTCTCAGTCTCAACCAGAAGTTTGAAGTTCTTATCAAACAGTTGGTAATGATCTCCCTTAGAGTCATCACAGACGAAAAGCCATTCGTTGGTCAATTTATCGGATGATATATTGATGTAGCCGTTATCTGCATGGAAGACTTCCTTGAGATCTTCATCATATACACATTCCCTTGTATCCGTGTTTTCATCCGTGTAAGTGCTGACCTTTATGTAAGGAACATCGGCAGTTCCCTCTATGGTATAGAAAGGATAAGCATAGGATGCGCCATCGATGAATATGCTCTTGCCGGTTATGATGTTCATGAGCCATACGCCTTCACTTTCATTCTGGCTGACGTTTTTCGGGCTGGCCTTTGTACCGTTTGCATAGGCGATAGGTATCTTATCTCCGAAGTTCCAGATGTTCTCTTCATCATTGAGAAGCTCATTGCCTTCGTTGTCATAGTATGTATAGTACCAGCCGGAATCTGAATAGAAGCTAAGGTAGAATCCCCAGTCGTATACTCCGATGCTGCTGCAGACAGGAAGAGTATGGATCAGTTTTCCGGTTTTGTCGTAAATGTCGGTTCCTGCATCATTTTTTGCAACGACATATCCGTTATTAAGGATCTCCGCCATTTCATATCCGCTTCCTATGTACTCTTTTCCGGTTTCATCGATAACAGAGGCATAGTTTCCGTCACGTACAAAGGCACGTCCGTACTTAAAAGGCTCGGCATAGCTGTAAGGTCCGAGAACTATCTTTTTTGAGTTTTCATCAACATAATAGTAGCCGTCATTAAAATCGAAAACAAAGTAGCCGTCACTATAGTTTACGTCATAGAGATAGTCCCCCTGATTTAGTTTTTGAGAAACGATTCCATCGTTTGCCTTGTCAAGCTCGTCGTAGGTCATTACAACATTGGTATCAAGGTCATAGATAACGAAATCATTTGTTTCATCAGAAGCCTTACACATCACATGATCTCTCATTCCGGAGATATATCCGTATTCCGGAGAGACGAAGCTTCCGTCCTTTGATATGAACCTCTGGTGAATGTTTTCGTTCGGCAGTGTCACATCCTCATTGTTAAATGCTGCCGAATCATAGGGCAGATCATATTTTACCGCTCTGTAGAAAGGAAGACTGATTTCATTTCGTTCCAGAGAATCGTAGTAATCGATGACATTGATTGAATTGTAAACAGGGTCTGTAACGAGCCGGCCTTTTGTATCGAGGAATCCGTTCATATATCCTGCAAGGTAGGAGTAGCCATCCTCATCTTCTCCGGTTGCGTTGTATCCGTAGCTTACGTAAAGGGATGCTCCGTCATAGGGCATCAACAGGCCGTAATCATCACGCGGGGAAACTTCTGTAAGGGTGCCATTATCAAGGCGGATGAAATTGTCCTGATGTTTATGTCCTTTGCCTGAAGCTTCATCCCCAAAGGAGGAAACATCCATTACAGATACATATCCCATTGAGGATACAAGGCGCTGACCGTCTTCGGAAACCAGCCAGTCATAGAGCACTCGTGCACCCTTTACACGTTCATCCGTCACATCCGCATCCTCCGGGATGACACTGTAGTATGCGTTACGATGAGGATACTCCTCGTTTCGGATAGTTTTCGGATTCGGTGAAACTCCGTCAACGGCGATGATCTTCAGGCCATTTGCCATTTTCATATCGTTGGCGTAGTAGTAAACCGAATAGCCGATGGCATTGGCAGAGTTATCATAGGATTTTACCGCAGTCATGAGTTCGCCCATTTCCGTGGCAACAAGCCCCTTCGGAGCTTCCATCATAGGGGTATCCTTCATGACGTGCTTGAGAATCAGGGCCTGTGAACCGGCACCTTCATTACGCTGGAAAGGAACGATCTCGGCATCGTTTCCTCCAACTTCCTTCCAGTTTGTTATCTTTCCCGAGTAAATGTCTCTGATCTGATCGGTGGTCAGGGAATCCACAGGATTGTCTTCATTGACAACGAAAATAAGGGCATCTGTTGCAAAATTCTCGATTCTGTACTTGAAGCCCGCTTCTTCCATTTCGGAGAAGACCTTTGCATTAGGTTCTCCCACTATAAGGATGTCTGCATCTCCCGCAAGGAGGTTTCGGAAGGACTGGGTGGTTCTGTTGAAGTGACAAAGATCCTCCACATCCTCGGGAGTAGTGTTAAGGAAGGTGCTTGCGATAGCCTTTCCCAAAGGTACGGTAGCTGTTGAACCATCCATACGTGGGAAGTTTTCTTTGGTGTAATTGAAATCAGGAAGCTTTATGGGAGCAACGGAAGCTTTGGTTTCTTCTGTCTTTTCCTCCGGTGCTTCTTTCTTTTCAGCTTCACTCTCCTTTACGGGAGCTGTTGTTTCAGGACTTACAGTTGTGGTTTCAGGTGCTGCAGCCGTCTTATTGCCTGAACATCCGGACACAGCAAGAGCTGCCATGGCTATCATGGCAGCCGAAATGCGTTTTCTCATAATAATCTCCATTCCGCTGCATTGAGCCTAAAAATTCTGTTCTCTACTCTTTCTCATTCTTGAAAATGCAAGGCTCACTACTTCCTGAACGGTGTTCGCTTCCGAAGCTCTGGCTATGCCGTAATCAGCATGCACAGTACAGTTGAAACCGTTCAGTGAATGGATTTTATGGATTTCCGTCTGGGCTTTTTGTACGAGATCCATCAGGTCATTAAAGCCGGTGGTTGCTTTACAGATTGAGAACTGTGCACCGCTGGCTCTCGCGAGTATGAAGCTCGTTTTGAAAATGCTTCTCAGTATGTCTGCAACCTTACAGAGAAGTTCCTGAGATGCAGTATCACCATAATCCTCCTGGATGTCTGTGTACTCAGGAATATCCAGTACCACATGTATGTAATTTTCACGATTCTTATGATAGTTATCATGAAGCTCAAGGGAAGCCACCATAAGACCGCGCCCGTTCATAAGTCCTGTGACAGGATCCGTGAAGTTAAAGACACCTGAATCAGCAGAGTTCTGCTCGGTATCCACAAAGAATCCCATGAGACCTTGTATCTTACCTTTATTATACAGTGGATACTTGGTTACGGCTATACGATGGGACACACCATTTACTATATTTTGTCTTAAGGCTTCCTGAACAGTTTCACCCTTGTTGATTATGGCTTCATCGGTTTTTCTGGAGATGGAATTATCTATGTGCCATCCCAGCTCTTCGCTTGTTTTGCCGACTACCTGTTCGGCAGTAAGACCGTAGTATTCGTAAAATGCCTTACTTGCTCCGAGGAAACGGAGATTACGGTCCTTCCAGAAGAACTTGACGTCGCTCTTGTTAATGAGAACATCCCAGATGTTCTCTGTTACCACATGATGGGGTTCTGTATTTCCGGGATTGTTTCCTACAAGGTTCTCTATTACCTTCAAAACCGAAGGGTCATTTATTATGGCAGGTTTGCTGCTGACAAGAAGCTTATGGGAATTTGTTCCGCGGAAGGAGGTGACTGTAAATTCTGTCCACTCAAAGCTTCCGTCTATCTGCCGCATCCGGAACAGTGCCGAGAAATTGCCCCGGCGGTTGTTCTTTAAAAGGTTTCGTATATTTCCGATAGAAACGAACTCTTTCCATCTTTCATGCTCATTCGGATGAATGTACTGCATAACGTGCTCTGAGTAGTAGGAGCCGGTATCCTCTATAACATCCCCCACCTTTTCCGTCGGGATATTGCTGGCGATGATGGCACCGGTATGCTCTATCATATCCACATAGTGGATACTGTCATAGTTAAACATTATCTTTCTTGCGATGGTGTCAAGCTCCGAGGTGTGGACTCTGTCGTTATCGTAAACCAGACTGTCCATGGTGGTGTAAAGGATATATGTCTCATTGCTGGCGGCAATGACCCTGAATGACAGGCGGTAGTAATTGTTGTTTGCCAGGAAGGTCATGTACTCTTCCGAATTGTGCCTTTTTGCCTTGTAGGCCAGATCTCTGCATTTTCTGCCCTTTGGACTTTCAGGAAGATTCATGTCTTTTTCGAAAGCAGACAGATCCTCGTATCCGGCGGTCATAATGATATCTCTGAATTGTTCGTTGCAGTAGAGACCGGTGAAGGAATTACCGTCAGAAAGAAAGAGGGCCACAGGATTGTCGACGATGACATTGGCAAGACCGGCCTTATCATACATAACGGCGTTATGCCTTGCTTCCCACTGGATCTTTCTGGAGTCAAGATAGGCACATATCTCCTCACAGGGCATAGCCTTTCCGAAGAAATGGCCCTGTATCTTTTCACAGCCGATGCTTCTCAGGAAATTAAGGAGCTCATAGCTTTCCACTCCCTCTGCCAATGTATGAATGCCAAGCTTTTTGGCCATCTCTATCATCATGGTGACGATGGTCTTTGAGCGTTCATTGAAATTCTTGAAGAAAGCCATATCGATCTTTATCTGGTCGAACATGAAATCCTTCAGTACGTTAAGAGACGAATAACCGCTTCCGAAATCATCCATCCAGACCGAAAAGCCCTCGTCACGGAATCTGTCGATGGCTGTACTGATGATACCGTTGTCGCTAACCATGGCGGTTTCGGTAATTTCTATGTTGATGAGATTTTTTCTGATACCGTAACGGTTGACAATCTCGGTTATATAAGAAACGGAATCGCTGACAACAAAGTCGGCTCTTGAGATATTGACGGAAACCGGAACAACAGGAAGATCGTTATCCTGCCTTTCACGAAGAAGCCTGGCCACCTTCAGTACCACGTAGTTATCCAGTTTGTGGGTAAGTCTGCTTTGTTCCAGTATCTTGATGAAGTCTCCCGGCAAAAGCTGTCCGTATTTTGGATCCTTCCATCTTGACAGGGCTTCAAAACCGCACAATTCTCCCGTCAGTGTGCGGATGACAGGCTGAAGGTAGACCTGAATCCATCCTTTTGAGATGGCAGTATCCAGATTTTTGATAATGTATTCTTTTTTGGTGTTTTCATCCGCCAGCTTTTCATCAAACCATACAAAGCCGGAATCATAGCTGTCACGAAGGGTATCACAGGCTATACGGGCTCTGTCGCAGGCGATGTCAACAGAAAGACCGTCACTGTTAATGGCACAGATTCCCATACGTACAGGAAGGGTATGCCCGTTATTCATGTTCTGTATCTGTTTAATGATTCCGTCCAGCTCTATGTCTATGCCAACGGCTCTTGTGTAAACATAGTAGCGGTCCTCTCCGAAGCGGGAACAATGTTCATTTCCGAAGTGCTGCTTTAGGATATCCGCTATTCCGCAGAGAAGCCTGTCTCCCTCTTCCTGACCGTAGCTTGAATTGAAGCCCTTCATGTCCTTTAAATCCAGAGTGATGATGACTGCATGCCCGAATCTCTTAAGAAGATCCGGGATATCATTGGCAGCTTTTTCAAGAAATGACCCACGACAAAGAAGCCCCGTCAGTGAGTCATACTCCAGCTGCATGGGCATATTAAAGCTGTTGAAATTTCGATCTATATCATCAAGCTCAGTTATATCTACTGATTCTCTCATATATATATTTTCTCCAGGGGCCTGCCCGAATCGAGCCTGCCCGAATTCGTATATGACCCACCTGATAAGTTTGAAAGATCACTTTCAAACTTAAGCTCCTGAATTGTTTAAATGTTCCGTGAGCGTATTCTTTGTATTAAATATATCATGTCGAAAATCACAATAGTGTCACATATTTAATATCCTTTAAAAATCTGTGACAGTTTTGTGATGAAAGCTCTGATATAGTCTTCACATCAATTTTAGGGAAATGAAGGTCATGGAGGACGGTTATTATGAATTTATGGACTATTATTATGGATTTTACGGAAGTTCTGGTATCTGCAGGACTGGTGGCGGTTTTTATTGTAGGAGGCCTGATTCAGAGCATGAAGCTACAGGAGGAGCCTGCCAGAGTAGTAGTTAAAAAAGAATATAGAAATAATACAACACATTGAGGATGATATAAAAAAGAAACGGTGCGATACACAGAGTAAAGCACCGTTTCTTTTATAAGCTTTTTATTCTATTGATCAGGTTTTCTGCGAAAACCCTGTGGCCATCAGCAGACAGTTTACTGACAGCGTCACCCCACACATTACTGTGTAAATTGCAGCATCATCAGATGACTTCTGTTTTCTTTATGAAATGGTACAACAGCTCGACACAGTTCACCATGTCACGGACATCCACCACTTCATAGCTGTGCACATAGCGCATAGGTATCTGTATTCCGCCTGAACGGATACCGCCGTTAAGGGTCTGGATAAATGAAGCATCCGTGGCACCTGCCGCATAGGCCTCTATCTGGTAAGGAATATCATTCTCCCGGCAGATATCCTTCATTTCCTTTACAATCTTTCTGTCGGAAAGAAGTCCGTATATACCGGTTGTGGTTTTATCCATGATTTTAATGGAGGCTCCTTTACCAAGCTCATTTACCTGAAGTCCTGCAGAAACACTCGGAATATCAGTTCCCAGACTCATATCAAGGGCTATAGCCATGTCAGGTTTCAGATTTTTGGCTGCAACTATGGCACCTCGCGCACCTACCTCTTCCTGGGTGGTGAAAACAGCATAAAGGTCAGGAGTATCCTCCTCATCCTTAAGCATTTTGAGAACCTCTATGAGCATAAACACAAGGGCTCTGTCATCCATGGCCTTACCGCCTACCCTGTGTTTTCCAAGCTCTATAACAGGATAGTCGATGGAAACCGGGTCTCCCACCTGAATACCCATTTCCAGAACTTCTTCTCTTGAGTCGGCACCTACTTCGATGAAGAACTCTCCTGCCGATTTCGGCATCTCCGTACAGCGGTCAGGACGCCCGGGATGAAGTGAATTTATGATTCCGTCGATGTGTTCTCCTGATTCGGTACGAATGATAACGTGCTTACCGAAGAACTGCTGGGGAGCAATACCTCCAAGGGTCTCAACATAGAGGAAGCCATTTTCATTGATATAGCGAATGATGAGTCCTATCTCATCCATATGGGCCGCAATCATGAGCTTACCTGGACGGGTTCCCTTTTTGTAAGCGATAAGATTTCCCATGATATCGGTGGAAATACTGACACCGTAATCCTTTATCTCTTTTTCGATAAGCTCATAGACCTCGTCCTCCTGTCCGGATGGTCCGAAGGTTTCTGAAAGCGGTTTGATCAATTTTCTGAAATCTGATGCTATTTCTTCTTTTGAAAGTTTCATTTTTACCTCCAAGGGTCAGGCACGATCCGGATTCATCTGAGCTCGTATCTGACCCGCCAACAAAGTTTGAAAGTTCACTTTCCAACTTTGTCTCTCAATGGTCATGAACGAGCCGTATTCCTCCGAGCTTGTTTCTGCCCCGACTATTTAGTTTTAAAGTTCACTATTGAACTTTCCTTAAAGGCATATACCTAATTTGAGTTTACCTGAATGTGTATATAACCTTCAGATCATATGGAAAGTTCAGTTTTATATTTTCTGCGTGAGTCAGTGGTATCTGGGTAATAATATGAGATGTTTGACTCTGCAATAAGCTTATGGATGAAAATCATATTTGCTCAGCAGAAGCATGCAGCCCTGTGTCCCGGCACCCCCGGAACTTCTGTAAGTGTCGGAGCTGAATTCCTGCACTTCTCTTTGCAATGAGGGCACCTTGTATGGAAGCAGCATCCTGCCGGTGGATTTTCCGGAGAAGGAAGGTCTCCCGATATAAGCTGCTGTTCATCCTCAGGCATTTCCTTACCTATGGATGGGATACTGTCAAGCAGTATACGGGTATAGGGGTGCTTAGGGAAATTAAAGATGTCATCCCGGCTTCCTTCCTCAACAACATGACCAAGATACATGACCATTACCCGGTCTGCCACATGTCTCACTACACTTAAGTCATGGGAAATAAAGATGTATGAGACTCCAAGCTTTTTCTGAAGCTCCTTTAAAAGGTTTATGACCTTTGCCTGTATGGATACGTCCAGGGCAGACACCGGTTCATCACATAAGATAACATCAGGTTTTTCGATGATGGCTCTTGCAATGCCTATACGCTGTCTCTGTCCTCCCGAGAATTCATGGGGATAACGGCTAAGATAATCTCTGTTCAGTCCTACCATATCGCAGGCTTCCAGTACTTTCATCTCTCTTTCTGACTGTGTTCTGTAGGAACCTGAAATATCTATGGGCTCTGCTATTATGTCACGTACTGTCATACGCGGATTCAGGGCGGAATAAGGATCCTGAAAGATCATTTTTATCTTCTGTCTTGCGGATTTAAGCTCCTTTCCCGACAGATGTCCGAAGTCTTGTCCGTGGAGAGTGATGGAGCCTTCAGTGGGCTCGGTTATCCGGATGATGGATTTTGCCGTTGTGGATTTCCCGCAGCCGCTCTCTCCTACTATGGCGAGGGTCTCACCCGGATATAAGGATAAAGACACGTCATCAACTGCTTTTATGACTGTCTTTTTGGGGGACAAAAACCCATTACCGTAGGTATAGTATTTTTTCAGATGGGAGACCCTTAAGACAGGCTCTGTATTTTTTCTTTCGGATATAGTTGTTTCCATAAAGAAGTTACCTTTCTCTAAGATTAACAGTTTATTTCTTCTGTCTGCACTGTATGATACCGGGGCATTGTGCTGAAGCCCTGAAAAGCTTATTGAGTAATCCGTTATGATACTGAGGCACTATGCTGAAGTCCTGACCTGTCTTTATTGATGCAGCGTACAAGATGATCCGGATAGGCTTCATTCAGTATGGTAAGCTCAGGTCTCTGTCGTTTGCACTGCTCAGTGCAGTGTGCGCATCTTGTTGAGAAGAGACATCCTTCAGGAAGTTCGTAGAGCATAGGGACGGAACCCAGAATACTCAAAAGGGTGTCTGTATCCCTGTCCATTTTAGGGATGGCAGCTTCAAGACCTACAGTATAGGGATGTGAAGGCATGGAAAATATCGCTTTCTTATCAGCGATCTCAACTACCTGACCGGCATACATGACAGCCACTCTGTCAGACATCTGGGAAATGACACCCATGTCATGGCTGATAAAGATCACCGTAGTCTTTAATTCCTTTCTGAGCTTTTTGATGAGGTAAAGAATCTGAGCCTGTACCGTAACATCAAGAGCAGTTGTCGGCTCATCACATATAAGGAGTCTTGGCTTAAGGCACAGAGCCATGGCGATCATGATGCGCTGTCTCATTCCGCCTGACAGTCTTGAAGGGATGGAATCAAAGATCTTTTCAGGCATGGGGATGCCTACGGAACGGATCATTTCAAGAGCCTCAGAGGAAGCTTCCCTGCGGGATATTTTCCTGTGGGCAAGGATAGCCTCGGTAATCTGTTTTCCACAGGTCATGAGAGGATTAAGACTCGTCATGGGTTCCTGAAATATCATGGAGATGGCATTGCCCCTTATCTCCTGAAGCCGTTTCTTGCCTGCCGTTACGAGATTCTCTCCGTTAAAGAGTATATCTCCGGAGCTTATTTTTCCCGGTTTATCCACGAGCCCCATTATGGCTGAGGCCAGCATGCTCTTGCCGCAGCCGCTCTCTCCCACGACTCCGAGTATTTCACCCTCATTAAGATTCAGATTGATATGAGAAAGGACCGGAAGTACTCCTCTCTCCGTAAAGAGATCCACATTCAGATCCCTGATTTCAAGTATGTTTTTTTCTGTATTCTCGGACATAATTATTTCTCTTCTGTTTAATATTTTACTTATGAAGCTTAGGATCCAGTGCATCCCTGAGACCGTCTCCCAGCATATTGAAGGCCATAACGGAGGCTATGATGAAAAGTCCCGGGAAAAGGCTGTAGTAGGTATTGGTCCTGATGTAGGTCTGGGCTGATGCAATCATGGCTCCCCAGCTGGCAGTTGGACTCGGGACACCGAGACCCAGGAAACTGAGACTGGCTTCCGTAAGAATGGCTGAAGGGATGCCCAGAGTGTTTGTGATGATAAGCATGGGAATACAGTTAGGAAGCAGGTGCCTGAAGATGATGCGGGCACTGGAGCCTCCGTTAACTATGCAGGCCTGGATGTACTCCTGCTGCTTAAGGGTCATGACCTGACCGCGGATCAGTCTTGCTGTATTTGCCCAGCTCAAAAGGCCAAGAGACAGATAAAGGTTTATGAGACCTGAACCAAGCGCATACATAAGTGCCATGGCGAAGAGCAGGAATGGGATACTGCTGAAGACCTGGATGAGAAATGAAATCACGTCATCAGCTCTTTTTCCGAAGTACCCGGCTGAAACACCCATAAGGTAGCCTATCACTGAAGCAATGAGCTGGGAAATGATACCTACCGAAAGGGAAATTCTGCATCCGTAAATGCATCTTGTGAAGATGTCCCTTCCGAATTCATCGGTTCCGAATAAGTGGCCCTTCACTCCCGGTGAAAGAAGACGCTCTGACAGTACCTGTTTGTCAGGGTCGTATGCGGTAATAAGTGGTGCCGCTAAAGCAAGCAGGATAAGAATCACCAGTACTCCAAGAGAAATCATGGCTACTTTGTTCTTCCTGAATATGCGGAAGCTTTCGTAGTAGTAACCGTGAGGTCTGTCGTTTTTTACTATCTCTTTTCCGAAGGAATCAAGTTTAACAGTCATACTTTTTGTCATCGTAAACTCCAATCTTATTTATCACCAAGTCTTATATTCGGATTCACCACGGCATAAAGTACATCAACTATGAAATAGATGAGGACGCAGACAGTGGCAACATAGATAACACCGCCTTGAACGAGAGGTATGTCTCTTCTGTTTATGGCGTCGATAAGGAGCTTTCCGATTCCGGGTATATTGAAAACATTTTCAGTTATCATGGAACCGGTGAGAAGTGATCCTATATCCGCGCCTATGATGGTGATGACCGGAATAAGAGCATTACGGAAGATGTGAACCATGACGATACGGAAGGGGTTAAGCCCCTTAGCGTAGGCAGTACGGATAAAGTCCTGTCCCATTACCTCCATCATGGATGCTCTGGTGACTCTTGAGATGGATGCGGCATATCTGGTTCCGAGAGCTATGGCGGGAAGCACATATCCGATGGAGGTCTGTACGCCTGAAACCGGAAATATCTTAAATCTAAGACCGATGTAAATCTGGAGAAGTATGGCCACCCAGAAGGATGGAGCCGAGATGCCGAGAACGGAAATGCTCATGAGGAACCGGTCAAGAACGCTTCCGTGATATACGGCTGCTATGATTCCCATGAAGAGCCCGATCATCAGGGCAATGATGTAAGACATGGCCGCAAGATAGGAAGTATACTGAAATGCCTGAAGGATAAGGAAAAGAACAGGCTTTTTCTGGAAATAACTGCTTCCGAAATCCCCTCTTATAAGGTTTGTGATCCACTTTAGGTACTGCTGCCAGAGAGGCAGGTCAAGCCCCATATTGTGCCTTACCTCTTTTATTTTATTTGCGTCCGCGAAATCTCCCAGCATCATGGCCACAGGATCTCCGGGCAGGACATTGAGAATAAGAAAAGTGATGAGTGAGATGGAAAAAATGATGGAAACGGCAAGCAGTGCACGTTTCAGCACATAGCGCCACATAGATATTCCTCCGGAAATAGAATGATAAATATTAAGTTCTCCCGGGTTTGATTGATTTTAGTGCATTCAGATTCCTGAGGAACTGACATTTTATACCTTGAGGGAGACATAATTTAATCTACAAAAGATGCCGTTCGCAAATTACCCGAACGACATCTATTTGAGATATCAAAACTTATATGTTATTTTCGACCTTTATCAGCTCTGAGCCTTTGCGGCTGCATCTATATCCACATCGAAGAAGTGGTAGATGAGGTTTCCGACCTTATAGTTCTTTACATAAGGCTTTGCGATGAACTGGCTCTGCGGATAGTAAAGAGGGATACATGCATAGTCCTCAAGGGAAAGCAGTCTGTCGGCATCCTTGTAAAGCTCGGCGCGCTTTGCTTCGTCTGTCAGAACTCTTGCCTCATCAAGATCCTTGTCGAAGTCGGCATTGTTATAGAACACACCCTGGGCATCCGAATTCTTTGAGTAGAAGTAGTTATACATCTGGAAATCACCGTCAGGATAAAGGGCGTTCCATGTCATGCCTGTAACAGGAATCTTTCCTGCTGTTCTGTCTGAAGTCCATGTGGCATTGTCCACTACATTTAGGTTAAGGGTAATGCCTACCTCCTTAAGATAACCCTGAAGTGCGGCGAAAACGGTCTGGTCTGCCTGACGAACCTCGGCATCGATAGTGATTCCGTCACCGTAACCTGCATCCTGAAGCAGCTTTTTAGCCTCCTCGGGATCGTATGTATAAACCGAAAGTGAATCATCATGACCCGGGATGCTGTTGTTAAGGAAGCTTGTGGCAGGAATTCCTGCTCCGTTAAGGATGGTATCAACCAGCTCCTCACGGTTGATAGCCAGTGAGATAGCCTTTCTTACATTGATATCCTTAATGTAATCAGCCTTTAAGTTAAGAGAGATAAAGGCGGTTCCAAGTGGATGGTAAGCAGTGATTTCGTCACCGTGGCTTTCCTGATACTGGCTTAAGAGGGAAGCATTGAGATCGGCAAGATCGATGTCTCCGTTCTCGTAAGCAATGAGCTTTGTCTGGTCATCGTCGTAATAGATAAAGTCTATCTCATCAAGGTTCACATCACCGCCGTGGTAGTCCTCGTTCTTTACCAGAGTTACCTGTGTTGAATCGTCGTTTGACTCTATCTTGTAAGGACCTGTTCCTATAAGGTCTGTTCCGAAGCCCCACTTGTCTCCTGCTGCGCGGCATGCCTCCTCAGGGAAGATGTCAGCATAGGAAGTGGCTATGTTCTTTAAGAAAGGTGCAAATGCATAGTCAAGGGTGATTGTGAAATGATAATCATCCTGAATCTCGAAACCGCTGAGTTCGGTTGCCTTTCCATCCAGCATGTCCTGTGCGCCCTTGATCATCTTGAAGTAAGCTGTGGATTTTGCTCCTGTATCAGGGGTGAACATACGCTCGAAGGTGAACTTTACATCAGAAGCCTTAAGCTCTGCACCGTTTGTGAAGTGAACACCCTGCTTCAGTTCGAAGCTGTAGAGAAGACCATCCTCTGAAATCGTCGGGAAATCTGTAAGAAGAACAGGAACCTCTTCATTATCTTCTGTGAAACGGAGAAGAGATTCTGTGATTTCATCCGCGATGGATGCGGCTCTTGATGAAGTGGAGATCTGCATGTCGAGACCGTCTCCCGCATTGGCCTGGCCGAACTTAAGAACCTTGCGTTCTGTTTCTGCCGTATCATTTGCTGCAGCTTCCGTTGTTCCGTTTGCTTCTGATGATTCAGCTGTCTTTGATTCAGAGCCGGTTGTTTCGGCTGTGGAACTTCCGGAGCCTGAAGGTACATTTCCTGTTGTTGGTGCGCTGCAGGCACTGAGAGCTGATGTAGAAACAGCAAGTTGATACGACAGTATTTTTTTCAGGCTACAGAAGCCTGCTTGTTCTTATCACAAAAATCATTTCTCAACGGATATAGGATTTCTTATCATTCAGAATATGTTTTGGGTCCAGTGCGTCCTTAAGCCGGTTCATGAGGATTACAGCATTATCATCTGTTTCATTGAAGTAATATTTTCTCTTGGATAATCCGAGTCCGTGCTCCCCGGAGATCAGACCGCCCATCTTACGCACTTCACTGTATAGTTCCGTTAAGACCCTGTCGAGGACTTCCTCCCATTCCTTTTCCTCACGATTTCCGCGGACAACGCAGAGATGTACGTTACCGTCTCCTGCGTGACCAAAGCTTATGAGCCTTACACCTGTCTTCTGCTCCAAGGCATTGACATACTCCACAAAATCAGCAGTACGGTCAATGGGAACCACTATATCCAGAGGTTCCTGCTCAGAGACAGCTTCTACAGCATTGACCAAAGCTCCTCTTACGGCCCAGATTTCATTGGATTTTTCTTTGTCGTTTAAAACAACAAAGTCGATGGCACCGGTCTCTTTTGCAATCCCTGAACCGTTTTTTTCAGATGTCAGTCAGTTCATATCCATTTACTGTATGACTATCGGTGAAATTCGGAATTTCCAGTTTATCATTTTTTAAAGCATCATAAATCCGCTTTGATTCCTGAAGATTTGCGCGTATGCCCTCGCAGCACTTATGGAAGTGTTCCTTTTCTTCAGCTGACAGAGGAAGCTCGATCACTTCTTCTATACCGTTTCTGCCAATTACTGCCGGCACCCCTGCGAAAAGTCCGGACTCTCCATACTGTCCATCAAGCATACAGCTTGCGGGAACGATACTGTGCTTATCATTGCTTACTATATCCACAAGCCTTGCCGCAGTTGATGCAATGGCATATTCCGTGCAGAATTTACCGTTGTAGGTAGTCCAGCCGCCTTCACGTGCACTTTTTTCCATTTCATCCTGATCGAAACGAAAGCGTTCATCCAGAGCAGCTTTCACAGAAAGGGGAATTCCGTTGAAGCTTACGGTACTCCATGGTGCGATCTGCTCATTTCCATGCTCTCCTATCATATAAGCTGAGATGCTTCTCGTATCTATTCCGGTTTGCTGCTGAAGTCTTAACTTAAGTCTTGCAGTATCAAGTCCTGTTCCTGTACCGAAAACATGTCCCTTCGGCAGCTCCAGAAGATCGCTGAGCCATTTGGTTATGACATCACAGGGATTTGATATGTTTATGAGTATGCCATTGAAGCCGCTGTTTTTAAGTCTCCCGGCGTAGGAACTGATTGCCTTGATATTGAACTCCATCTCAGTAAGTCGTGTATGTGTTCCCTTGAGACTGAGGATGTCACCTACTGAGTTGATGATAATGTCTCTGTCCGACAGATCTTCTATCTCCCCCACCTGAATTCTGACCGGATGGGGAAGGAATTCGGTGCTGTCCAGCACATCCTGACGTTCAGACTGAACCTTTTTTAAATTGTCAGGCAGATCCACAAGAACAAAATCATCACCGAGTCCCTGAAGAGCAAGGGTGTAGAGTACATGTGCGCCTACGTGACCGATTCCGATAATACCGATTTTTAATTTACTCATTTTATTACCTCCCTAAGATGATATATTAAGTCTCACTTCTTCAGCTTTGTGTGTATGTCCTGAAGCCTGTTAAGGGCATCCTTCAGAGTCTCGTCCTTCTTTGCAAAGTGGAATCTTATCAGATGATTCACAGGCTCATGGAAGAAGCTTGAGCCGGGAACAGCACCTACTCCAACTTTTTCCGCAAGGTCATAGCAGAACTGAAGATCGCTGTCGTAGCCCCATTCCGAAATGTCAGCCATCACGTAGTAAGCACCCTCCGGCCGCTGGAATCTGAGGCCTGCTTCGGCAAGTCCATCACAGAAAAGCTCACGCTTGTGGGTGTACTTTTCCTGAAGCTTATCATAGTACTCCTGTGGGAACCTGAGACCTGTAACTACCGCTTCCTGCAGAGGTGCCGCAGCACCCACAGTCAGGAAGTCATGGACCTTACGTATGCGGTCTGTGATTTCAGGAGGTGCTATGGTATATCCCAGTCTCCATCCGGTGATGGAATAGGTCTTTGAGAGAGAACCGGTCACGATGGTGCGTTCTTTCATGCCCGGAAGAGCTGCCATATAGACCATTTTGTTCGGTGCGTAAATGATATGTTCATATACTTCATCAGTTACAACATAGGCATCGTAACGCTTGATGATATCTGCAATGGTCTGCATTTCTTCAAGGCTAAAAACCTTTCCGGAGGGATTTGAGGGATTACAGAGAACAAGCGCTTTTGCGCCGTCTTTAAATGCCTGCTCCAGTACTTCAGGGTCGAAATTGAACTCAGGGGGAACCAGAGGGATATAGATAGGCTCGGCTCCTGAAAGTATGGTGTCCGCACCGTAATTCTCATAGAAGGGCGAGAATATGGCCACCTTATCTCCCGGGTTACAAATAGTCATCATGGCTGCCATCATGGCCTCTGTGCCTCCGCAGGTGATGACCACTTCAGAGTCCGGATCTATAGGTATCCCCATATAATGTGACTCCTTTTCGGCCAGTGCTTCTCTTGTGTTCTGTGCTCCCCAGGTGATGGAATACTGATGGAAATCCTCATGGGAGACCTGCTGAAGACGCTCCAGTATCTCTTTGGGAGGTTCAAAATCAGGAAAGCCCTGAGATAGATTTACTGCTCCGAATCTGTTGGATACTCTGGTCATTCTGCGGATGACGGAATCTGTGAAATTTGCGGTTCTTAAAGATAAAGGTTTCATGATGATGTGCCTCCTGAATTTGAAAGATCATTGCAGAAAATGATGTGATCATCATAAGCCTGTATTTCGCCTGAGTTTTTAAAATTTGAAATACAGATTTATGATACTCTCCGGAATCAATTCAAAAACCGCGGAAAGTATTATCTTTCCGCGGGAATGAGCCGACTTTGTGCCGGGCTGAACTCTTACTTATACTCTTTGAGCAGATCCTGGTCCCAGCCTACATTGATGAAGTATCCACCGTAGGTCTCATCAAACACTTTCTTTGTTTCATCGGACTGGAATGCCTCCACAACTGCATCATATGCGGCAACAAGTCTTGGGTCACTGAGATCTTCTGTCTTTGCTGCGATAAGATTCCAGTACTTCTCTTCATCAAGAACACTGTCCTTATAAATTGCATCCTCTGTCTTTAAACCGAAGTCAAGAGCATAGTTTCCGTTTACAACAGCTGCTGTAACATCAGGTAATGCTGATGGAATGGTATTGGCAGCAAGCTCCTCTATAGTGATGTTCTTAGGATTGGAATCGATATCATCAAGTGTCGGGTTGAAGTTATCATTGTTCTTAAGTGTTATGACGCCTGCTGCTGCAAGGACCTTAAGCGCACGTCCCTCATTTGTGAGATCGTTGGGAACAGCGATCTTGTCGCCATCCTTCAACTCATCGATCGACTTAATCTTATCGGAGTAGACATTGAGCGGAATGATAAAGGTATTGCCGATGGCCTGAATCTTGTAGTCATACTGCTCCACTTCCTTTGCAAGGTAGATCTGGTGCTGGAAAGCATTGAGGTCGATCTCGCCGTTTGCAAGGGCGTTGTTGGGGGTGACGTAATCCGTGAACTGCACGATCTCAAGGTTGATACCTTCATCCTTAAGTTTAGCTGCTGCAGGTGCCCAGAGCTCATCATAAACGGAACCTACTACACCGATCTTAAGATCGATAGGATCCTTTGTGAAGTCGAAAGCAGTGTCTTCGGTCGCTGCAGTTGTTGCTGCTTCGCTTTCAGCTTCCTTGGCTTTTTCTGTCGTCTCTTCGGCTTTTGATGTCTCCTGAGCAGCTGTTGTTTCAGCAGCCTTTGCTGCCGGTGTCTCAGATGATCCGCATCCTGCAAGAACTGTTGCTGCCAGTAATGCTAAGTAAATTGACTTTTTCATAATCTCTTCTCCTCTTAATTTATAATCTGGTAAAAAAAGCGCTTGTCTTGGTATTCACCGAATATACTCCGTATACTATTCAGTTATTTTTTATTTCATTTTGTATGGTGATGGGTTACAGACTTAAACAGGTCTTGCAACTAAGGACAGAATCACTGAACTGTATTAAGTTCTCAGTGCGAATTCTTCTTTGCTATCGTGTCACCTGTTATCTGAACAATGCTGACTGCTGCTACAAGTACTATGACTGTGGCCCATGTAATATCCTGCATGTTTCTGTCATGTCCGTAACGGATGGCGAAATCTCCGAGACCGCCTGCTCCAACAGCCCCTGCCATGGCAGTGAGACCCAGAAGACTTATGGCTGTGATGGTGGTTGCTCTTGCAAGAGGACCGATGCTTTCTCTTAGATAAACTCTTGTGATGATCTCCCAGGGACTTGATCCCATGGATTCGGCAGCTTCTATAAGGCCTTCATCTGTCTGTGCCAATGCTGACTGCACCTGTCTTGTGAAAAAAGGAACTGATCCCAAAACTAAAGGTACAATTGCTCCCGGAACTCCTATGGCAGTTCCCATGATGAGTCTTGTCAGAGGCATGACTGCCGTAAGAAGTATGATAAAAGGGATGGACCTGAACAGATTGGTTATCTTGTCAAGAAACTGAAAAAGCGGTCTGTTCTCAAGTATGCCTCCGGGCTTTGTGACTGTAAGGATGATCCCGAAGGTAAGTCCGAATACAAAGCCTATTCCACCGGCCCAGATGACCATGATGAAGGTATCATGAATGGACCCGATAAAATCCGGCCATTTGCTGATAAGATTTGGAAATATATCAGTAAGGATTTCTTGCATCTTTGATCACCTCCACTCCGACATTTTTGCCTCTCAGATATTTAACAGCTTCATCTATACGATCTGAGTCTCCATGAAGAATTACTACTGTTCCGCCAATTGGAGCTCCTCCGACTATCTCTACATCTGCAAGGATGATATTGATATCCAGATCGAACTCCTTTGCAGTTGTTGATATCAGAGGTTCTGATACATCCTTCTGACGGTAAGAAAGCTTTGCAAGAACTTCACCCTTTTCAGGTGTCACTCCGGGGACTCCGTCAGCCACCATCTGATCAATCTTTGAAAGATTTGATGTGGTTCTGATGAAATTCTTTGTAAGAGAATGCTTTGGATTTGCAAAGACTTCAAATACATCTCCGAGCTCAACAACAGCGCCATCCTCCATGACTGCAACTCTGCTGCATATCTCTTTTATGACTTCCATCTCGTGGGTGATAACAACTATGGTGATTCCCAGCTCTCTGTTCAGTTTTTTTAAAAGCTGAAGTATGGCTCCCGTAGTCTGGGGATCCAGAGCTGAGGTTGCTTCATCGGAAAGCAGGATCTTCGGGTCATTTGCCAGGGCTCTTGCGATGGCAACTCTCTGCTTCTGACCTCCCGAAAGCTCCGAGGGATAAGCATTCTCCTTATCCGAAAGATCTACAAGAGAAAGCAGCTTTCTGACCTTTTGCTTTATCTCCTCCTTTGAAAGGCCGCTTCCCTTAAGCGGGAATGCAACATTTCCGAAAACTGTTCTGGATGGCATGAGATTGAAATGCTGGAAGATCATTCCGATCTTTTTTCGTTCTTCCCGGAGCTCCTTTGGGGAAAGTCCGATAAGGTCAACTCCGTCGATTTTCACACTTCCCGATGTCGGGCGTCCAAGCAGGTTTATACATCGAACCAGTGTGGATTTTCCGGCTCCGGAGAAACCTATGATTCCGAAAATCTCTCCGTCATTGATGGAAAGAGATACATCTCTCAGTGCATCCACCTGTTTGGCACCGGCCTGAAAGGTTTTTACTATATTGGTTAATTCAATCACGTCATGCTCCTGTTTCTTCATAGCTTTTTGCTGTTTCAAGCTTAAAACGATAGTAGCACCGTGAAATGCTATAGTCTAATCGGGCTTTCCTATGTCTTGCTATAACTTTTGTCTATTGATCGCAGCATCTCCCATCCATGGAGATATTTGATGGCTTTATCGCCGCATCTCCCATCCGGGATGGTCGATTACGCGTTGGCCATCAAATACCTCCATGTCTGTTCGTGCGAGCACGACATCCATGGAGGCACTTGATGGCTTTATCGCAGCATCTCCCATCCGGGATGGTCGATTACGCGTTGGCCATCAAATACCTCCATGTCTGCTCGTGCGAGCACGGCATCCATGGAGGTACTTGATGGCTTTATCGCGAAAAAAGTGCTCTGCCGGGAGTTTGGCAGAGCACTTTGGAAAGGTATGTCTTATTTGAATGGTAAAATCAAAGCTTATAGTAGGTGAAGGTCCCTTCTGCAAAGGTCTCTCCGTTGTCATCCTTTACAAATACTCTGAGGACTATGATTTTACCGCCATTTCGTATAAGCTCCGCAGAGCCGTACAGATACCTGGTTGTTTTGCTGGTGAGGAAATGGAAGTCACTGTCCAGTGTTGTCACCCTGTCTGCATACCGGCGTGAATTGGCACCGCCGGTGGAATCCGCAATGGTGAACAGCATTCCTCCATGTATATGTCCGCTGCCGTTCATATGCATGGGCATAACTTCTACCTTGGATGTGATGGAACCATCGCTCAGGTTCTCTTCAAATTTTATCCCGCACAGCTCCACAAAACGGCTGCGATTATAGTAATCAATTATCTCTGTTCCTGTCATAGATGCTCCCTTATTTCCGGCGTTTTGTACGCTTCATTCTCTGATTATCGGTGCTCTGGCTGAGAAATTCTGCTGCCGGTGATTTAATCCGAAAATATCATAAAGCTGCTGTAAAGGCATAGGACCTTTTCAGCTCATTTCAGTCCTCTCCGACAAGATGTACTATCTCCGGTTCATGTCCCACGGCGGGCAGGAATTTTTCGAAGATATTCTTTGTCTTTATCTTCATACTGGAAGTACAGACGCAGGGGTGGCAGCCGAGGTATTCACCCTTTTTCACATCCTCATCCACCAGAAGCTGTACTGTATGCTCCTTATCATTCATGAGCCCCATAACGCTGACGGCTCCGGGTTCTATGTCGAGATAATTCAGCATATCCTCAGCATCCGCAAAGGAAAGGCGCGAAGAATTTATCTGACTGGACAGCTCCTTGGTCTTAAATTTCTTGTCTCCCGGCATCATGAGAAGATAGAATTTAGTCTTCTGTCTGTTGCAGAGAAAAAGATTTTTACACATCAGTGTTCCGAGTGCCCTGTCGATTTCTTCGCAGGCCTCCATAGTACTGGCTGTTTCGTGATCTACACGCTTGTAATCTATTCCAAGTTCATCAAGAAAGTCATATACCCGGACTTCTCTCGGAAGTCTTCCTTCCACGGATTCAGGTCGTCCTTCATATATTTCCATGCTGTCTGTCTCCTTACTTCATTCTATTCTTAATGATTTTAACCATTACATCATCATAAAACAACTCTTACTAAGATAGTCCGGTGTGGTCATTTAGAAAGCAAATCCGAAATCAAACTTATCTCCTGCTGTTAGAACACTGTCCTTTGCTTCTGTCACTTCAAAGCTTGCTCCCTTCCAGCCGTTTAAGCGGATGATGCCCTTGACTGTTCCGTCGCCTGATTCATAAGAGAGCTCGCCGTTTCCTTTGTCGGTGAAGGTTCCTGAGGTTTCCCCGACTCTGTAAATAGAAATGATGGCTTCATTCTCATTCTCCCAGCCCTCTCTCATGATGAGGGAACTGTAAACATCTCCTGTGCCCTGATTATCCACATAGGTTCCGTAAATGTCTCTCTCCGGCATGGTGAAAGACTCTCCCTTTATCTTCGCAAGTTCAGAAGCAAGAATTGCGCATCTGTTCTCGGTTATCTTCTGAAGGAAAGCATTTTCAAGCATGGGATACATGCTGCCGCCATCCTCACGACTTCCGATATTTTCTATCAGGACCTCTTCCTTCATGGCTATCCAGTTTCGTTCATCCTTGAGAACCCGCTCCTTAGTGGAGGCGTCTGCAGCCGCTGAAAATCTTTTCCACAGGCTGTTTAACTCCTCATCCCATATCATATATATGCAGCCTGAGGCCATATTGAGTTCAAACTGTGCCTCACCGACTTTAAAAAGCTCATCGTACTTTTCTGTGACCTTTTCAACTTTACTAAGCTCTTCCGAAAGAGAAATTGAAGAGGCAGAAGCCCCGGCAACATCTTTTTTTATGTCCTCAGTGAAATCATGGGAAAATATCTCGTCCCTGTCTTTTGAATTCCATATATCCGATGAATCCATATCCTTGCTTTTTACGTTGTCCTCTGAAACATATTTGGAAGCAGTCACTTCATCTCTTCCGGAATCCGAACCTCTGCTTTCACTGTTTTCGACCTTATCTGTATTTATGACGATATCTCCGGACTCAACGCTGCTCATCTCACCTGATGAATCTTTTCCGGAAATCGTTACTGTCACAGTCTTTTCCTCTTTCGTTTCCTGTACGGAAGAGTTCTCTGCATAAGTGTTTCCTGAATTGGCTCCACAGCCTGAAAGCGCTGCTGCACCGACTAAAAGGCCTCCAATGATGATATTTCGTAATTTCATATTATCCTCCCTCAAATAAAGATGCCATACTTAGTGATTAGGTAAGTATGGCATCCTGCTATGGATTAGTCCAATTTTTCCATCAGAATTAAGAATAAGTCAGGTATTATTAAGCAATTACATATACTTCAGGACTCTGAAATCACATGATCTATGTTTCCGGGAGTTACTCCTATACGATGCCTGTACCACTTCCGTCTGCGCCTGTAGTAGTACCGTCCTTTAGATGTATGATCAGGCGTCCTTTTCCCTTTGCATTCTGATGCTGGCCCTTTTGCAGATATTCTTCCAGGATTTTAGCACTTGCGGTGGCGATTTCTCTTGAAGGATGATTCTTTTCAAGCTCCTCCGGAGTCAGATCAAACCCGTCAAGAGTGTTCCTGAAATGAAATTCCTCAAGTCCCACAGTGAATACACGGTCTTCATCTATAGGTTCGCCTTCATAATCGAATTTCAGAAATTCGTGTGTGTTCTGGTCATATTCAACCTCCAGGCCTTTTGAAAGCTGATAAAACTCTGTATGAGCCCCCTCAAGAGCTTCATCTCTAAGCATTCTCATGAGCCCGTGTTTAAGCTGCTTTCCGGTCCAATAGGTTGCATGAATCGGCTTGTTATAAGGATAATTCTCATCGAAAACGCCCTTTGTTACAACAGGACCCAATTCCTCGGTACGTATGGAACCTGAGCCCAAAAGGAAGATATCGAGCCCAAGAGCATCCTTTAATATGTCTGCATACAGATCTCCAAGCTCCGTCTCCATGATTCTCGACGGGTGGGTCAGCTTCCTTACGAATTTAGTCAGAATGCGGCCGTATTTTTCATCCGTGGCATTCTTGTAATTAAGTATCAGGCCCTCGATGGCAGGGTCTCTGGGGCAGGTTTTTTCGTTGATGGGGATTGGCTTCCAGGTGAAGCTGTCTATCTTGTTTTCATCGGTATCTACCATGATATCAAAGCGGCCGATCTGATCCGTGCCTGTTCCGGCCTGAACGATGGGGATTCCGTTTACCATGGCAGGTTCCTCCAGAAATGTATGGGAATGACCGCCTATTATTACGTCCACGCCCCAGGCGGGATCCAGCATTGCCGCAAGCTTTTTGTCCTCCTCAAATCCAATGTGTGTGAGGAGCACAGTAAAGTCTATATCGATGGCATTGTATGAATCACAGATTTTCCCGATTTCCTCTGCGGCATCCTCAAGAGTTATGAAGGTACCGATGAGCTGATCCGACTTACACTGCATAAGCGCAACCTCTGTGAGTATTCCTATGAACAGAATCTTCATACCGCCGACTTCCAGCACCTTACATGGCTCAAAGAGTCTCGCGTGATTTGTCTTGATATGAAGGTTTGCATTTATAATAGGAAATTCTGCGCATTTTTCAAGAAAAAGCAGGTGGGCGATTCCGTAATCAACTTCGTGGTTGCCCAGGGTCACTATATCAGGGGACAGCATGTTCATGATCTGTATGGTTGACAGACCGTGATACTCGGAATCAATGACAGAACCTCTGAACATATCGCCTGCGATGCAGTAGAGTACGTTTTCCTCCTCATTTCGAACCTTGCTGATATAGCCGGACAGCATGGAAACACCGCCAACCAGATTTTCATCCACCTGCTCCGCAAGAAAATCTCCGTGCATGTCATTGGAATGAAGCAATGTTAGTTTTTTCAAATGTTTTTCCATAAATTCCCTTCCTTACCGGGAGTATCACCCCGTTTTATCTATTCAAAGGAGCTGATACTTTATGCCGGGATTTCCCATAAAACCGGCACCCATGTATTAATCTCTTACTTATCTTCCTCTTTCAGCCAATGCCTGTTTTGCCTCTTCTGTCAGATGAAGGTTTAGCCTTCCTTCTATCTTTGCATCCTGATGCTGACCCTGAATAAGTATTTCTTCAAGAACCTGTGCACAGGAGGTTGCAATGGCACGGTGCTTGTGGTTTTCATCAATCTCTTCTATCTTAAGGTCGAAGGAATCCACAAGATTTCTGAAGTGATATTCCTGTAATCCCACTGTAAATATCCGGTCGTCGGTAACGGGTTCCCCCTTGAAGTCAAATTTTAAGAAAGAATGGGTCAACATGTCATATTCTATGGAAAGCCCGGAAGAAACCTGATAGAACTCTGTATGTTCTCCGAAAAATGCTTCATCTCTTAACATTCGCATGATACCGTGTTTAAGCTGCCTGCCTGTCCAGTAAGTCAGGATAGCCTCATCGTCATAAGGAAATGTTTCCATAAGATCACCTTTTGTAACGATTGGGCCAAGTTTTTTGGTACGAATAGAACCGGAGCCCAGAAGGAATATGTCTACCCCAAGAGAATCCTGCAGGATGTCTGTCAGAAGATTACCCACCTCCGTTTCCATATACCGTGAGGGATTTGAGAGCTCCCTTGTGAATTTTGTCAGTATACGGCCGTATTTTGCGTCGGTGACATCCTTGTAATTCTTAATGATATCTTCCATTGCGAGGTCTCTGGGGCAGGTTTTCTCGTTAATAGGAACCGGTTTCCAGGTAAAACTGTCTATCTTGTTTTCATCAGTGTCTATCATGATATCGAAACGTCCGATCTGGTCTGTGCCCGTTCCGGCCTGGACGATGGGGATACCGTTTACGATGGCTGGCTCTTCCAGAAATGTATGGGAATGACCGCCTATTATAACGTCAACTCCCAATGCAGGATCAAGTAAGGCTGCCAGCTTTTTATCCTCTTCGAAGCCTATGTGTGTAAGCAGCACCGTAAAGTCGATATCAAGAGCATTGTATGCATTACAAATCTTTCCTACTTCCCTGGCCGCCTCCTCAACTGTTATGAAAGTGCCGATGAGGTCGTCCTTTTTACAATCATTCAAAACCATTTCCGTCAGTATGCCGATGAAGAGTATCTTCATGCCGCCGACTTCGATTATCTTATAGGGTTCAAAAAGTCTTGTATTATTTGTTTTGATATGCAGGTTTGCATTAACTATGGGAAACTCTGCGCATTTTTCAAGAAAAAGAAGGTGGGCGATTCCGTAATCAACTTCGTGATTTCCCAGGGTCACTATATCAGGGGCAAGCATATTCATGATCTGTATGGTAGACAGTCCCTGATACTCTGAATCTATGATGGAGCCTCTGAACATATCGCCGGCTATACAGTAAATGACATTTTCCTCTTCCTGCCTGACCTTACTGATGTAACCTGACAGCAGGGATACACCTCCCACAAGATTCTCATCCACCTGCTCTGCAAGGAAATCTCCATGCATGTCGTTTGAATGCAAAAGGGTGAGCTTTTTAATATTTTTCATAGAACCTCCTTTGTTCTGTAGTCACATATCCTTAAGTGGAATGGGATGATCAAAATACAGGCACCTGTACAGCCTTATTTCATTAAGGTTTATAAAGAAATAGTTTTTATATTTTTAATTCCTGTAAAACTTCTATTTATAATGGTCGCATAACCCTTGTGTATCGTCAACATTTTATCGTACTTCCTATATATAAAATTTGTGCAAAATGCTTATAAATGTGTATTAGTTTTTGATTTTGAGTCTGATATTTAATAGTTGTATTCTATACACCACACTTCACGTGACCGATGCAGCAATAATATTTTTAATTTTTCTTATTGACACATACTTATCTAAATGTTATTCTCCTTTCGTTCAATTCAGTATGTAACTGTTCGCAGGCATTCACTGTACATAAAAGCTTTTGGTTTATGTGGTGAAGTGTCTGTTTTTTTATGCCTCCGCGTAAACGCGGGGGCTTTTTGTATTTATGGCCTGAATGAACATATAAACAAGGAGGATGTATGAAAGACAAGATTTTTTCAGTTTTACAGCGTGTAGGACGAAGCTTTATGCTTCCTATCGCCATGCTTCCGGTTGCCGGTCTTTTACTGGGACTTGGAAGCAGCTTCACAAACCCCACCACTATTGCCACTTATCATATGGAGGCGATTTTGGGAAGCGGTACACCGATGAATTCACTTCTAAACATTATGAATTCTGTCGGAAGTGCCATCTTCAGTAACCTTCCCCTTATCTTTGCTGTTGGTGTTGCCATCGGTATGGCAAAGAAGGAAAAGGAAGTTGCAGCTCTTGCAGCCATGATCGCTTTCTTCGTAATGAACATTACTATTGAAGCTATGCTCAACATCACAGGAATGGTTGTTGACGGTGCAGTTGCAGAGGGTGTTCTTGAAGGAACAGTAACAAGCATCGTTGGTATCAATACACTTCAGATGGGTGTATTCGGCGGTATCATCGTAGGTCTCGGTGTTGCAGCTCTTCACAATAAGTTCTATAAGATAGAGCTTCCTGCAGCCATCTCATTCTTCGGTGGTTCACGTTTCGTTCCTATCGTTTCAACATTTGCATATATCGGTGTTGGAATCTTAAGCTTCTATCTCTGGCCATTCGTTCAGAAGGGAATCTTCGCTCTCGGTGGTCTCGTAACAGGCAGCGGATATATCGGAACACTTATCTTCGGTCTCATCAAGCGTGCCCTTATCCCATTCGGACTTCACCATGTATTCTACATGCCATTCTGGCAGACAGCCGTTGGCGGACAGATGGAGGTTGCAGGAAAGCTTATCCAGGGCGGACAGAACATTTTCTTTGCACAGCTTGCTGATTCTCAGAATGTTGCACACTTCAGTGCAGATGCTACAAGATACTTCTCCGGAGAGTTCATTTTCATGATCTTCGGTCTTCCCGGTGCAGCCCTTGCCATGGTACGTACAGCAAAGCCTGAGAAGCGCGGTCAGGCCGCAGGCCTTCTTCTCTCAGCCGCTCTTGCATCAATGTTTACAGGTATCACAGAGCCTATCGAGTTCTCATTCCTCTTCGTTGCTCCTATGCTTTTTGTTGTACAGGTTGTTCTCGCAGGTTCAGCATATATGATCGCACATATGCTCAACATCGCTGTTGGTCTTACCTTCTCAGGCGGACTTCTGGACCTTTTCTTCTTCGGAATTCTCCAGGGTAACGAGAAGACAAGCTGGATGCTCATCATTCCTGTAGGTATCGTTTACTTCCTGCTTTACTATTTTATTTTCACTTTCCTTATCAAGAAGTTCGATCTCAAGACACCGGGTCGTGAGGATGATGATCAGGAGACACGTCTTTACAGAAAGTCAGATTACCTTGCAAAGAAAAACGGCGAAAGCTCAGATGCTCAAGCCGTAACAGATGAAAAGAGCGACCTTATCATGAAGGGTCTCGGCGGAAAGGCAAACATTTCCGATGTTGACTGCTGTGCTACCCGTCTTCGTGTAACTGTCAAGAAATCCGAGCTTGTAAATGATGGACTTCTCAAGGCATCAGGCGCATCAGGTGTTGTACATAAGGGTAACGGCGTTCAGGTTATCTATGGACCTTCAGTTACTGTTGTTAAGTCAAATCTTGAGGATTACCTTGAGACACAGCCGGACACAGAATATCATGCAGAGGACAATGCTTCTGCCGACACTTCATCACAGGAAAATGCTGCAGCTCTTGATAAGACAGTAAAGAAGACCATCATTATCGGAAGCCCTCTTAACGGTGAGGCCAAGGATCTCTCAGAAACACCTGACGAGGCATTTGCCGGCGGTATGATGGGTCAGGGAGCCTGCATGGTTCCGGGGGATGATACTCTCTACGCTCCTTGCGATGGTGAAGTAACATTTGTGTTTGATACGAAGCACGCTATCGGCTTCGAGACAGAGGATGGCATCAGCATGCTCTTCCACATGGGTATCGATACAGTAAAGCTTGACGGACAGGGCTTCACAGTTCTCGTTGAGAACGGCCAGAAGGTAAAGAAGGGTGATCCTATGCTTAAGATGGATCTTGATTTCATCAGCAAGAATGCTCCTTCCATCTCCTCTCCTGTTCTTTGCACAGATCTCGATGATAACATGCAGGTTCGTCTCCTTAAGACCGGTAAGGTGACTAAGGGCGAGGACTTAATAGCTATCGACATTCTCGAGTGATATTCTTATGAAGAGGATACAGAGTTAAAAGTACCTGATCAGCTTTTTTGCGATTCACACCCCTTTCAGGAACTGCCTGGAAGGGGTTTTTCTTATCTGTGTGTAGATTTTTAGTGGCATTTCACTTAGAATTAGAATATTTCCAAGAGTAAAAGTGGTTATACTTTGAGTAAAAAGTTATAGAGAATAGAATCCTTATCAAAATTGTTTAGAAGGATAATAATTATATATGTATCGTGTAAGAAAAGTATTAAATCATAATTCTATAATTGTGGTTGGGACAGAAAAGAATATTGAGCAGGATACGGACGAGGGCATGAAGACATATCTTGTTCTTCATAAGGGAATAGGATTTGGCGTGAAGATAAGTGAATATGTAGATATTCCTGCTGAAGCTTCCATATACTCTCTGGAGAAGACTACCGAGCGCGGCAATGCCATGTCCATCGTCAATGCCGTAGATCCTGTATGTCTTGAGATTTCCGATGCGGTTCTTGATGAGGCCGAGAAGGTCTTTGGAAATGTAGACAGGAACATCGTATTCCCTATGGCTGATCACCTTGCATTCGCCATACAGAGAATCAAAAAAGGAGAAAGCATCAGAAATCCCCTGAAGGATGACATCAGACTTCTCTTCCATATGGAATATCAGGTGGCTGAGACTGTGGTACCTATTCTTGAACAGAAAACAGGTCATATCATAAATGAGGATGAAATCGGATTTATAGCACTTCATGTGCACTCTGCTATCGTAAATGAAAATGTGTCCAGATCACTTCAGACAGCACAGATAGTCAGAAATTGTATTTCCTATATAGAAGAAAAAACAGGGCAGAAACTGGAAGTTACTTCCCTGGGTTATAACCGTATGATGAACCATATCAGATATATGGTGACCCGATTTGAGACCGGAGAGATTTTGAAGATGAATCTCAATGACTACATGGAGATGAAATATCCGGATACTTTTAAACTTGCTGCAGATATATGTAATCAGATGAGCCGGCTGCTGAAAAAAGAATATCAGGATGCTGAAATCGGATATCTTGCCATGCATATAGCGAGAGTGATTGGAGTGGAATAAAAAGCATGAGTAACGAGTCAGACTCGTTATTCATGCTTTTTTATTTGGATCTCCAAAGTTTAGTGTTGTTTCCAATAAACTGTGAAGTTAAACTGTACCCAGGGAAATGGACTGATGTGTACTCCTTTTTTGGTACCTTCCTTTTAAGCAAAAATTATCCCTTCCTGCCGTTAAAGCAGGAAGGGATGTTTTTTTGAGGGTTAAATCTTTTGTATTATGCCAATGCTTACATCAGCTGTTTTTATGCGATAAGTGTGTAAGAAAGCATCACACCTTCTTCGTTAAATGTGATGGACATGCCGTTCATAATCACTGTTCCTACATAGAAGAAACCGGCCGGATTTACAAAGTGTGCATGCATCTGTCCGTCTGCACCGAGCTGCATGTAGATCATGTCAGTTCCGGTTGCTATAGGATTGCCAGTCGCGTCGAGGAAGCATCCCATAGTAGTTCCGTCTGCGGCTGTAATGATGCTCATAGGTGCAGTCGATACAGGGTAGGTCTGTCCGTCTGGTGTTGTAAGTGTAGCTCCGTCTGCGGAAACTGTACCAACTCCTGCGAATGAAAGACCTGAAACATCACCGCTTACTGTGTAAACTGTCTGTTTTGAACCATCTGCAAGTGTCTTAACCTGAGATACAGCTGTCATCTGCTTTCCGCCAAGTGTGATGGTGGTTGTTGTAACCTTGGAGCCATCAGCTGCTGTGGTTGTATTGCTTACTACTGTTGCACCGCTTGGTGAAGTGCTTGTTCCGCTGCCACTGCTGCTGCCTGATGAAGAAGAACCACCGGATGAGCTTGATGAAGAATCGCTGTCGGATGAATCACTGTCACTGCTTGATGACTTAACGTTGACCTTAACCTTCTTGGTATCGTAATAGTGAATTGTTGATGCTGATGCCTTTGCGGTTTTCTCATCCTTGACATCTGCAGACACTGTAATGGTTGTAGATCCCTTTGCAACAGCCTTAAGAGTATGATCCTCTACCTTTGCTATAGCAGAATCCGCAGACTCAAATTTGATATCTGTAGCAGCTACAGGATCATCATAGAATACACATTCATCAAGGTCGACTGTATCACCAACATACAGTTCTAATGTTTCATTATCATTGAAACAAAGGACACTTGTATCCTTCCTTTTCTTTACCGTATCAGTATTGCCGGAGTTGTTACCGGAATTGTTATTATTACCGGAGTTGTTGCCTGAATTGTTATTATTACCGGAGTTGTTGCCTGAATTACCATTATCGCCGGAGTTGTTACCGGAATTTCCTGAGTCATCTAACTCAACCTTTATTCCAAGTTCTCCAAAGATTTTGTCTATTTCTGATCCGGAAGCTTTAAAAAGATAAGATATAGTTGCATTACCATTTTTCTTGGGTGTAATCATACCGTCTGCTACAGTCGCTACTGAAGTGTCGTTGGACTTCCATTCCTCTGAACCGTCCCACTCAGAGGGGTATTTTACGGGTATTTTGGTTTTTTCAGATATTACTTTACCTTCTTCAGTATCCCCCCAACTTTCCCAATCAATTTCCGGTAAACCATCAGCCAGTGCTGTTACCGGGACCTGAGCCAGGGCTATAACCGCCGTCAGGGACAAACATGCTAATTTCTTCCATAATTTCATATATTCTATCCTCACTAAAATAAATGCACCGGGTCTCGACCAGCGGTCTAAAATTCCACACCGTTCCACTCATTCTGTTTAACCCTCTCATACATGGAAATCCGTACATACATACACCTTTCAGACTGCTGTTCAAAACCTTCACCTTCTGATGTTTCCGATTACGCCCTCATTAGAATCATTCTCACAGCTACCTGCCATGAGGAATACTCAATCTCACATCAGTGAATCGGATCCATCAGATCGTTACTTAAAGAATTACTTAAATTGTGGCACTTTCTATATGCACAATCAAGTCTCTTACATTATTTCGTCGTATGTTACAAATCTATAAACAAATATTAAACTTATTTTAATTTCGCGCGGGCATATATTTAATTCTCTTTAGTGAATGATAAGCACCTGATATCTCGGTTGCAGCTAGACGAGTCGGTGAATCGGAAGAATTTGCCAAAGAGCTGGAAGAATATATTAAAAACAAGAAATCAGAATGAATCTATAGTAATATTTGAAGAAAATGAAATTGTATTAAAGAAACCAGTGGCGCCGGAAATGGTGCCACTGGTTTAAATTATTAGACTACATCAATCAGAAAAAATTGCTGTTTATTTAAGTACCGCACTACATTCTAAATTGAGTGACTTATTAATTAACACATGACTAAAGTGGTTTGAAACGCTTTGCCTACACTGTTCCTTCAAACAATACCTTGTTTCCTATATGTATTCGTTCAACACCCTGTTTTTTCTTTTTATTGAAGTTGAAGCTAAGCATATATCCTGTATCAAGTCCAAATCGATCAAGATACTCTGCTATCTGTTTCTCTCCATCTGCATTATATCGTTCACCTTTCCATATCTTCAGTTCAATGATATATCGCCTTCCAAGATAGTGGATTACAACATCCATCCGCTTGTGATCTCTGGTCTGTTCTTCTATGCTGTAAGTTCCGGTTCCATTTATTATAGGAGCCAGATAGGTGAGAAAGCGTTCTCTGCCTTCCTCTTCAAGAAACTTCTCTGTGTCATCTTTATGGATGATATTGTGTTCCTTGATAAAATGACTCATGATTTTGCTTATATCAAGCCATCCATCTTCATCTACAAAGATCGATTTATCAGAGGCTGCAAGTTGTCTTAAATCTTCATTGACTTTACTTTCACCGATAAAGTAATTATACAGCCTCATTTCAAATATTCTATTGGCAACAGCAACTGTATTATGGTTGTTTACTATAAATCCATACATTCGGAGCTGTTTCTGTTCTTCATCATCCGGAAGATGGGCTATGGTTTCACCCCTTAAAAGAATCCTTCGAAGCTGTCCCTTAAGTTCAGGATAATTCGTAAGCTTCCCTATCAGGGATTCAAATAGTGGGCTCTCCTCCGAAAGAATTCTCTTGACCGCTTCATCAACTCCGTAATTTGTCCAGGCTTCAGCAAGTGTTTTGAAAGTATCTGGAACCAGTTTTTTATCCAACAGCTCGCAGATACGACTCACCAGATACGGATATCCGTTTGTGTATTCTCTTATAGATTTTGCTATCGAAGCCGCATCCATACCTGTGTGATGATCAGCCTCGTATTCATCGAGCATTCTTTTAATTCCGTCCTCAGGCAGACTCATATCTATATCAAAATCAGCTGCTATATTCCAAGGACTGTTAACTTTATGTTCGTTTTCAGTTCGGATCTTTGATTTAAGGTGCTTTACATCTGTGACACCGGCGAGAATGACTGAAAGAAAGGTCTTATCTTCAGGGTCTTTCTTTTGCTCAAGGTAGTTGGCCCTTAATTGTGCCAGAAAGTCGAGAAAGACTTGATTATTTGTAGCCGTGTCAACCTCATCAATTATCATTACAACCGGTTTTTCAGTATTCTGACACCATTCATCCAAAACAGCAAACAGTTCATCCAATACCGCAAAATCTTCTTTACGATCCACTATTTCCTGAAGTGCTTCAACTATTCTGTCCGGAATATCAGCTTTCTTCTTTTTCTTAATTACCTGACGGCAAAATGCTTTGACAAATTTCTCTTCTGTTTTAAAGCTTGCATCGCTGATTTTCTGAAAATCAAGACTTAATACATTGTATTCACCGGAGAGTTTTGTTTCTAAGACATCGATAGTTGTAGTCTTTCCATACTGTCTTGCGCGATTAATAGCAAAATACTTACCGGCATCTACAAGATTTTTGATTTCTTTTACTCTATCAGAGAGATCAACCATATAATGTTTTGAGGGCACACACACTGCTGTTGTATTGAATTCTTTCATTGGTTTTCTCTCCTATCTGTTCAGCTTTTATCTCTATATGGAATCACTTTAATGGGGTTATGGTGATTATTTATACCGGCTATTATTGTTACCATTATACAATATAAAATTTTCACGTTCAAACGCTCGACGCCTTGCATAGGAATTAAAATAAATTACAGTCTCGTCGTTCTTTCCAAGTCATTTTTGAAACGCAAGATTAGATTCTGCTTGCAGGAATCTATTTTTTGTATATCTTATTCTACGTGCTTCTATAGCCTTTCTCAGATATAAATCCCGGTATTTTTCGTATTGAAATGAGGCGGATTCATGATACTTGCGAAAAGAATCTTCCGAAAGATTTCCTCTGGCATCATAAAGAAGCGATATAAACCATTCGGGATCAACATTCAATTTTTTTAAAATCATATCATGAGCTTTGTCTTGAATCTGATGGCTCTCGTATCTTGTTATTGTCTTTCCTCCCCATCCTAATAAAAGACAAAGATCACTCTGACTTATGCTGTACTTGGCTCTTATCGCAACAATTTGAGAAGATGTCAGAAGACCTTGCTTCTTCCTATAGGCATCTTTCATTTGGATGTCATTATACTGAATTTGTTCCTCGGTCATATATAATTCTTCAGCCAAATCACAATACATATATTCTGCGTCATAGCGTAATTTTTCGCCTTTAAACACTGTGTGTTCAGATACAATAACGGTTTTAACTTCATGTTCTTCCATACAGCAGGTACACAGTTGCTTTTTAGTTTTTATTATATTCATGAAAGCACCTCATTTCTTATAAGGAAAAATATTTGATGTAAATGGTCTTTCTGCAAAATGAAATGACATTACAAATGTTGTTGCCTGTCCGGTTTGCCCCAATAGCTCTACACGTATTTTTATATAAACTTCATCAGTGTTATTAAATACTTTGCCAAATTCCCTTATCTCACTTCTTTTAGGAAATCTAAAATCTTTTACTGTTTGTATATAATTAGCGACTTGCAATTCTAACAGCTCTTTTTTCAAGGCATCAAGCGGGTCTTCATCCGGAAACAATGTATTTATGGTATACATATTTGTATATCTAAGATTTCGTTTTTCATCTACTACGCGTCTCTGTTGAAATTCTATTTTTGCCCCGTTTTTCAGTGCATATTTCAGATTCTGAAGATAAGCCTTTACTTCTATTTCGCTTTCTACACGCGAATTAATTTCATTTATCAAATTACGCCTCCTGCAGAGGTATCATTTGATACCTCAAATGTATATTCTTTTTGTATCACTGTCAATGGGTATATAAATGGAAACATATAGAATAGATTTTGAAAATCTAAATAAGATGATATCAAAAAGACGTATGTTTTCATATGGTCTAAAATACGACTATATTTGAATTGTAGTATGATATTACTCTTGAAAAGAATATACTGTTTTTGAATAAAAAAATGTGCCGCTGTCCGTATTTACGGACCTGCAGCACATTTAAGCTTATTTCTGTGTGAGTAACTCAGATGTTAGTCTGACTGTTTTTTTATTTTCCTTCAGCTGCAAGCTGACCTGCAAGTCTTCCGAAGGTTGCTATGCGGCCTGCCTGAGTACCGGCGAGAAGGTTTGGATAGCTTCCGTTGTAGTATCCGCCGGCATCATTACCAACAACGAAAAGTCCCTCTATAGGTTTTGACTCTGTATCAAGAGCATGCATCTCTTCGTCTACCAGGATTCCGTCCATGGAGCAGATGAGATATCCGCCGGCCTGACGTACACCATAGAACGGAGCCTCTGTAAGGGAAGAAAGTCTGAAGCTTTCCTTTCCGAAATCCTCATCCTCTCCCTTCTTGTAAAGCTCATTGTAACGGTCTACAGTTGCTTTGAACTTATCAACGGGAAGACCGAGCTTTTCAGCAAGCTCTTCTATGGAATCAGCCTTTACGATATATCCGTCAGCTTCAAGACCTTCATTCATTCCCTGAACCATTTCCATGGTGAAAACAGGAGCTGTTCCGTTTGCATGAGGGTAAAGTCTGCTGCAGCCGTGAGTCTCGAATCTCTTACAGTCATCAGGATACTTGCTGTCCCAGATTTCACAGTAAGTATGGAAGGGTTCCTTTGAAGCCTGATGAAGGATATAGTCATAGGGCTGCGACTCATTCATGAAACGCTCACCGTTGAGATTCACCTTGAGGAATGGCTGTGAACCCATCCAGAAAAGAGCACCCCGGGTAGGCTCACCGGCTTTTCCCACTTCATCGGGCTTTATTGCACCACGCTCGAAAATCATGGAAGTATGGGTTGTCTCCATGGTGGCTCCTGCCCAGAGACATGCCCTGATTCCGCTGCCCTTTGCTCCTGCCTTTGAGTAGTTTACCGAGGTCTGCTCAAGAGTCCAGGGCTGAAGCTGTCTCAGCATATCTTCGTCGGCACTGTATCCGCCGGTAGCGATGATGACACCCTTTTTGGCATTGTAACGAACATAATTACCGTCCTTGTCCGTAGCAATAAGGCCTGTCACTCTGCCGTCATCGTTCTTCTCAAGCCTTATCATGGTTACTTCATAACGGGTCTCAAGTCCCTTTGCCTCAGCATATTCAAGTACTTTGTCCATAGTCTGCTGCTCATAATAGGTCTCGTCGTACTGAACGCTGTGTCCAACCTCAAGTCCCTGATAGTTCTGCTTCAGCGTATCATCGTCATACTCATGTCTGAATTCCATACCGCCCTGCTTGAGAACATCCCTGAACCAGTCCATAGTCTCACCGGAACGGTCAGCCCAGATCTTCACCTGACTTCTTCTTGCGTAACCCTGGCTCCAGTCACAGATGTATTTGATAGCTTCGTTCTTATCTACATTATGACCGTCTTCCTTCTGCTCTGTTGAATCGCAGGCTGCCAGAGTGTCACGGATACCGGAGGCTTTGTCATGCTCAAACTTCTCTATAAGAATAGTCTTTGCGCCCTTTTCAACAGCTGCCGCAGCCGCAAAAAGACCTGATGAGCCTGCGCCTACTACCAGAACTTCTGTATCAACGGTATCCTTGATATCGCTCTCTGCAATTTCCGGTGCCTCGCCCAGCCAGTCTGCTGAAGATTCTGCCGTAACCTCTTCAAGAGTGATCTCCTGTCCCGAAGCCTGTGACATACAGTCAAGAACCGCTTTCTTTATGGCATCGCTTGTAACCGTTGCTCCTGAAACCGCATCAATCTCAGCCCCCTGGGCATCCAGAACCTTCTTTGACATCTCGTCTCCGATGGCAGCGCCTATATTCTGTGTTTCCCCTGAAACATCGATCTTTATATCTGTGATGCTCTTTTCATCGAAGGTCATCGTGACCTTAACATCGCTTGCCATTCCTCTTGCGGATGCGGAATAAGTTCCCGGTGTGTAGGATAATGACTTAGTCGCAGCATTGAGAGCTTCCTTCGCAAGCTCTGTTTCTGCCGCTGCTGCTGTTGCCACCGTAGTTTCTGCAGCCTTTGATGCAGCCTCTGTTGTTGCCTCCGGCACCTCGGTAGTGCGTCCGCAGCCGTATATGCCTGCAAATGTCAGAGCCGCAAGTCCTGCACCTATTCCCTTCACAAAGCTTCGTCTTGAAACTGTTTTGTTGTCCATGATTTCCTCCTGAAAAATAATTACTGTGAGCATCTTTCACTACTTTTTAGGGATTTGCCGGCGATA
The DNA here is from genome assembly GCF_000702885.1 of Oribacterium sp. P6A1. Taxonomy (GTDB): domain Bacteria; phylum Bacillota; class Clostridia; order Lachnospirales; family Lachnospiraceae; genus Oribacterium. The sequence goes on from NZ_JNKO01000003.1 coordinate 205,819, forward strand.
GATAAGTGTAGACACTTCATGTGGTAAGATAAGCCATGACAAATAATGTTTCATGCTCTGATGGTCACTGTAAAATATGACACCGCTCCTTAGGTGGAATTCGGCGCTTGATAGATATTTTATTAACATGAATCTATCATCTTTACAGTTGCCGAAAAAGCAACTATCCTTAGAACATAAATGCAAGCTGAACTTGCGTATCAGAACATCAGAAAGGTCTAATTATATGACGATCCAACAGCTTCATATCTTTCGGGTTCTGGCATCCGAAATGAATTACTCAAAGGCTTCGGAAAAACTGTTTATGACCAGACAGGCTGTAAAGCAGAATATCACATCCATGGAGGCTGAGCTTGGAGGAGCCTTGTTTGATAATTTCAAAAACCATTTAAGTCTCACAATGAAGGGACAGCTGCTTCTCCGGGAATCTGCCGCAGTGACAGAAAGCTTTGACAAGATGATGAAAAGCATGTATTCGGATCTTAGTCTTGAAGGACCTGTCTCAATCGGAATCAGTGTTTCTTTGCTTCCGGGATATCTCCCTGCTCTTCATGAAAAGCTTATGAATTTTAATCAGGCTTTTCCCAATGTACACATCAGCCTGCTTGATATGGAAAATGATGAAGTGGTAAGAAGGGTTCAAAGCGGTGAGCTTTCCATAGGTATCATCATGGACCTCGGAAATACCATAGAGGGCTTTAACCGATATGAACTCATAGCCTGCAAGCTTGCTGCCATGGTGGAGTCACATCACCGTTTATGGGATGCTGAGGAACTGACCTTAGGTCAGCTTTCCGGTGAGACCATTCAGATTCCCGGAATGAGTGACGCATTTCTGCCACTGTTTGAAATCATAAAAAAAGAACAGCTCGATATAAAAATCGAAGTGTCCCATCATTATTATCAGGTTTACTACAAGGTTCGGGACAATGGGATCATCGGCCTGAACCGATACTTCCCGCCGGAAAACGATACTCCCGACAGCACCCGAGACATCCTTTTAAAGGACGCTCCACCACTCTGCGCTTCTGTCATCACTAAAAAGGAGCCCGGTATCCCTAAGCTTGCATCCTATGTGAATCCGCTGGTGAATGCACTCAGAACCGGATATATGAATGAACCCTTTGTAAGAGAGAGCCCGGAAAAAACGCAGTCATAAATACCTGCATCATCTTTGTGCCAGAAGCCATGCCATGATATGCACCGCCTGCTGGAACTTGCCGGCAGAGATAAGCGCTTCTATTTCTTCCGGACTGTACCTCTGTACATTCAGAAATTCCGTTTCATCAAGTGACTGCCCTGCAACTCTTCTGCAGTTTTTAGCCTTGTAGATATAGGCATAGTTATCTGCGATTGTGGCATTGGACGGAACCGTGATCAAATGACTCCAATCATCAGACTCGTAGCCTGTTTCCTCAAGAAGCTCCCGCTTTGCGGCCTGAAGTGCATCTTCTGATGAAGCATCTTTCGCATCTCCATATTCCTTATTGTCTTTTCGCTCGATTCCTCCTGCCGGGAACTCTGTGGTCACTTCCATTATCCCCTGCCTGAACTGATTCACGCATAGAAGCTTTCCCTCTGTGTCGTAAGCTACGATGACCACATAGTTCCTGCGGCTGTAGCTGTAGTAGGGTTCAAATATTCTTCCATCCGGGAATCTGAAGGATGATTTTTTAAAATCGATCCACTCATCCTTTACTATATGTTCGCAGCTCACCTCTTCCCATGCAAGTGAGTTTTTTACATCCTTATCTAAAGAAAAAATCTTATCTTCATTCATTTGTATACCTCAGTTTCACATAATCTCATTCATGATCCTAACCTATGGTACATCAAAAAGCCCGACTCCGCAAAGTCAGGCTTTAAGTGTATTTTAGGGGTATTTAGGAGTGCATTTTCAGAGTGCCGCTTCAATCCTTGCTGCTCTCTTCTTTCTTGCTTCTGCTATATATGGCCATGCCACGGAGAAAATGGCAAGCAGGAGGAAAATGAGTGATACAGGTCTTGTGAAGAACGGTGCATAGCTTCCGTGTGCAAAGCTTACGCCCTTTCTGAAATAGGATTCCAGATCATCGGAAAGTATGAAGGCAAGTACCAGAGGACTCAGGGAAATGCCTTCGATATTCAGGAATATGGCAAGTACCGACCATGCCAGCATCACAAAGATATTGAATTCCGTGTTGGAAACACCGAAGGAACCGATGAAGCATATGGTCAGTATGACGCTGTAGAGGAAGTGGTAGGGTACCTTAAGTATCATGGGAAGCCAGCGCTTGAAAACTGCCTCTATGATGAAGGTTACTATAGCGCTTATGAGTACACATGCAAATATCAGATAGCAGAGATCCGGCTGGTTTGTCATGAAAAGAGGTCCTGCCTGAAGTCCGTGTATGGTGAGTCCTGCAATGAGCATTGCGGTAATGCCGTCTCCCGGAATTCCCAGTGCCATCATGGGGATCATGGCACCGCCGAGGGAAGCATTGTTGGCAGTCTCAGAGGCCCAGACGCCTTCAGGTGTACCCTTTCCGAACTCCTCCGGGTGCTTGCTTGCCTGCTGAGCCTGACCATAGGCCACCATGTTCGATATTCCGGAGCCCATGCCGGGAAGGAATCCGATCCAGAGACCTATCAGGAATGAACGGATGATGGTAGGGAAATTTTTCACGAAATCCTTCACACCTATTCCGAATCCGTGAAGATCTGACTTCTGTACTTCCGGAAGTTTTCCCTGACCCTTTGCATAGTCCAGAATGATACGGCAAATGGCAAACATACCAAGCATCTGACATACTGTTGAAAGACCTGAATCGAGGTAATGGTTACCGAAGGTATATCTTGCAACACCGGTTATGGGATCAAGTCCCACACAGCCGAGGAAAAGTCCTATACCTGCAGCCATTATGCCCTTCCAGATATTTCCCTTGGAAAGTGCTGCCACCAGTGTGATGGCACAAAAGCAAAGGGAGAAATATTCCCACGGACCGAGAAGAAGGGCCAGATCTGCGATAACAGGTGCGACTACTGTGGCGATAAGAACAGAACCTACAGTGGCAAGGAAGGATGCGGTCATACCTACAGCGAGGGCTTTGGAGGCTTCTCCTTTGAGTGTCATGGGATAGCCGTCAAAGCAGGTTGCTATTGAGGAGCTTGAACCCGGGATACCGATGAGAACCGCAGAGATAAAGGTTCCCGATACGCCGCCTATCCACATCGCCAAAAGCACTATAAAAGAAGTCTGAGTAGACAGACCAAAGGTCACCGGAAGCAGCAATGAGATTCCGAGGGTCGCTGACAGCCCGGGGATGGCTCCGAAGATTATTCCCACCACGGAAACTCCGGCTATCAGGAGGAGATTCAGTGGCTGAAGACACAGCATGAGTCCGTTTAAATAGTATTCCATTTTATCAGTCCTCCTTATCTAAGCAGTATTCCCGCAGGCAATTTAATTCTGAAACCAAGAACGAACATGGCATACAGACAAAGGGTTACCATGATGCTGATAAGCGCATTCTGCCACCACTTAACTTTCTCTGTACCCTTAAGGGTATTCACAAATGCAAACATGGCGAAGGGAGTAGTTGGTAAAAATCCGAATAAGGTAAGGAGGATTCCGTACAGGAGAACCTCGGAAAAGCCAATGATGACTTTTTTTATACCACCCTCCGGAAAATAGGGTTTCTCCTCGTCCCTGTTTTTAAGTCCCCGTATCAAAAGCATTACGGAACTTATAAGTATCAGGAATAGTCCCACATAGGGCATCATTCTCGGCCCCGGTTCTATAAGATTCGGGCGCTGTGTCATATTTTGTGTCTCAATTAAAAACAGTAATACTGCGATAATTCCGGCAATACCTGCCTTGGTGTCTCTTTTAAGTTTCATAACATCCTCTGATTGAATATCCATATAGATTTGGTTCTGTCCGGTCAGAGAAAAAAAGTATATCTGATCGGACAGAACAGATCTGTATGTTCCGATATAAAACATTGAACAGTAGTTTATACAGTAGTGGTTTTATATTTCAGTCATTTACCTTCATGTTGAGGTACTCTGCTATTTCAACTACAGAATCATATTCAGCATCACGAATCTTCACTGAATCTTCAACATTGTGCCACTCAGGAATATGACCTACTGCCACAAGACCCTCATGACAGTCAGCATTCTGCTGAAGTACTGACATAGCTGTATTTATCTCCTGTACCTTTGCGGCATCCATACCGGCCGGTCCGTAAACATAATGCTTAACATTCCAGAAAAGATCCTCAAAGCCCTGCTCCTGCATGGTCTTGTAGTTGTCACCGAGAGGTGTCTCTGATGGATAGTCTTCGATCTTAAGACCGTCTCCTGCTATGGTTGCAAGAACCTTGAGCTTTCCTGCAGCCTCATACTCCTGGGCATTTCCGAGACCTACAAATCCGAGGTCAATGAATCCGCCCGCAAGATTTGTGAGACGGTCTGATTCTGATGAAGCCTCTACTGAGTTGAACACTGCACCGGTAGACTTCTGGATCTTACCGAACTGGAATGTGTTGTTTCCTGATGAAGGCATACCTGCATTGAGCTTTCCGGGATTGGCCTTTGCATATTCAATCATCTCTGAAAATGTATCATACGGGGCATTTGCCGGAGCGCAGAGAGCTGAGAAACCGTTGTCATCCATGGCTGCTATAAGAGTGAGATCCTCCTTGGGATTTACTTCGGAGTTTCCGGTTACCCACTGAACATTGAGGGCAGCTGTGGCGAGGGTGATGGTGGAACCGTCAGGGGAAGCATTGGCAACCGTCTGATGACCTACGGTGTTGGAATCGTAATTGGTAACTGTGTTTGTGATGCCCAGGTCCTTTGTCATGGCTTCAGAGAGGTAACGGATTGCAAGGTCTGATCCGCCGCCTGCTTTTCCGGGAACTACCCATGTTATGGTTCCTGAAGGGAATCCCCAGTTGTCGGCTTTAGCCCCTTCGATATCGGCTTCTGATGCGGACTCAAGAGTTAATGCTTCTCCTGCCGGAGCACTGTCTTCGCTCTTTGCACTGCCATCGGTACTGCTTTCTTCTGACTTGGTTTCTTCTTTCGCAGCTTCTGTCTTTGCCTCAGTGGCAGACTTTGCTTCTGTTGTTGAATTTGGTGTTGTGCTGCTTCCGCAGGCTGTGAATGACAGCATCATAGATGATGCGAGCAGCATGGCTATTGTTTTCTTCATCGTTTTTCTCCTTTATAGAAGGCGCTTTCGCCTTGATTTTGATTTACAGACCGGAATGTGATAATTCTCTCATTGAATCAGCTTTTGTAGTTTTTACAATGCTTACACCGGATACTTCCTCAGATGTAGTAGAGTCATATTCATTCAGGTATATACTTTTTATTTAAGCCGGTTACATATCCTTCATACTGATATGGATGATATCTGAGCCTGATGTCTGAGTTTGATATCTATGCCTGATATATGGTTTTTGATTCAAGATATCCAAGAGTTTCCAGCTTCGCGAGATCCATTCTCACGGGGATACCCGGGATATCTGTTCTGACGAAGCATTTACCGTCATGTATTTCAGGAACGTTCAGCATCAGCTCATGTACAGGTTCTGATATGGGAGCGTGGAACTCTATTCTCTCGTTTTCATCATATAGGCAGCCGAAGTAAGCATTGTAGGCTGTGCGTCCACCTGATTGGAATTCCCTGCCCTGTTTCCTGCACAGATCCCTAATCTTCAAAAGATCATCTATACGGGTCATTCGTCCAAGAGAAGGTTGGAGTATATCCACTCCCTTTTCCAGATAAATTTCATACATATAGGAAATCCTCATGGATTCTCCGGCGGAAAGCTTCTGCTTCACACCCATTTCCTTCATCTCTTTAAGACCGTTAAAATCAGAGGAGTGTATCGGTTCCTCAAACCATTCAAGGTCATAGGGCTCAGCCATCTTTGCGAATTTCACTGCATCCGCTACAGACCAGCGCTGATTGGCGTCTACAGCAAGACCTATCCCGGGACCTATGGCTTTACGGACCTTTTCTATACGTCTGAGATCCCTTTCCATGTTTTGACCCTTATCACTTCCCACCTTGAATTTCACTGTGGTGAAGCCTTCTGAAACGTAACGGCACATCTCTTCCACCAGCTCTTCGTCCGATAAAAGAATGGAACCGCCGCCTTTGTAGGCTGAAGCCCAGTCCTTTTCGGCTCCGAGAAAGCGGTGAATGGGTTTGTTTTCTCTTTGTGCAAGAATATCAAGCATCATAAGATCAACTGTTCCCACATTGACAGCCTGGCCGGATTGAAATCCGGAATTTCTTATCTTCCAGTAAAGATCATTTCTCCATTCGTTATAGCTTTTGCATTCTCCGTTCAAAAGCTTTGGGAGCATTTCATTTACAAATGAACGTGAGACTGTGTAATGTGCGGTCATCCCCTCCTGATCGGACAGCTCCAGATAACCCTGTTCGGGTATGAACTGTCCGAATCCGCCTGTGCCATCCTGAAAGGGTTTCGGTAATGGTATCGGACGGAAATTATAGAAGACAGCTTTTGTGAATTTGATCTTATCTTCGTAATCAAATGTAACCATAGGTCCTCCTGAATGAATCATTATCACTCCATGGGCAGATCCGAGTCGGATTAATCCGAACTTCTATCTTACCCACCGGATAAGCTTGAAAGATTTCTTTCGAACTTTCATTTAGCAGAAGTATAGCGGAGGGGATTTGGACGTTCTACAAAATAATGCCTAAAACAGAGGACAAATAATGTGCAACATCAACAAGTATTTCATAATAAAATATATTTCATCTTGCAAAAATCCCTCAATCATTTCAAAATGAAATGGTCGCATAAGGAATATTGCACATGAGAAATGTAAGCATTTTTCATTACTGTTTGCTCCGCCAAGGGAACGGCGGAATGGAGATCATTATGGAATATAAGACAAGTGAGATGGTGCTGCTGCATGGCGACCCTGCAGTGGCGACCTTTGATATGATGGAAGAACTTTTTGTGGATCTGAGACCGGAGATTCAGAAGGCAAGGATGTATGCGAAATCCGACAGCCCTGTGCTCATTGAAGCCAGTGCCGGCCCTGAGCTTGAGATGCTGGCACAGGCCATTCATAACGGAAGTGACAGAAAAGGTAAACCCTATGCAGTCATTTCTCTTTCGGGTACCACAAACGAGGAACAGAAGCATGTACTGTTCGGTGATCCTAAACGTGGACTTCAGGGAGCGATACTCGATTGTAATCACGGAACACTGATGATCCAGGGCATTGACAAGCTCACCCTCCCCATGCAGTCACAGCTTGCAAGAGTTCTAAGGACGAAACGTGTCATGAATCAGGTCAATGTTTCCCAATACAGATATGTGGATGTCCGTTTTATCTGCACTACATCCAAAAATCTTACAGAGCTGAGAAATCAGTTTCTTTTCAGGTCGGACCTTCTTTTTACACTGAGGGCTTTGCGTGTCAGAATTCCCAAGCTGAAATCAAGGCCTTCCGATATAAGGAACATGCTGGAATTTTATTTTAACGATTATGACAGAAAGTACGGGTCGAAACATACTCTTACGGAAAATGCGTGGAATACAATATTGAACTATCCATGGGACAGCAACATTCTTCAGCTCTCTGCATTCTGTGAGAGGATGCTTCTTACAGCCCCGAAGCAGGTGATACATACAGCCTATGTTAAAGAGCTGTTTTCAGAATTATATGAAAAGGATTCCGGCATCTACGATCGTACAGATGCTGATTCAGAGGATAATGTCAACTACATTGAAGCCTTTGGAAATCCTGCAGCTTCCGGCTCCGGCAATCAGGATTTATCATCAACGTCTCACAAGGGTGACAGCAAGGGCGAACCGATTCAGCCATCTCTCCTTCCTAATATTCCTGAAAGCAATGATATATACAGGGATCTTATTGTTGCATGTCTAAGACAGAATAACGGAAATAAAAAAGCCACGGCAAAGCAGCTTGGTATCAGCACCACTACCCTCTGGAGAAAGCTGCAGTATTATCATTTGAACTGATAAAAATGCCGTGACAAATGTAAGATTATAGATACTTAAAGAGATTTTTATGAATTGACCATATTAACGGGCTTTCCTTCCATGAAAGCCCGGATATTCTCAACTGTCATATCCAAAATACGCTGGCGGGCGGCCTGGGCTGCCCAGCTAATGTGTGCTTTGTAAGGGATAAGACGGTATCATCTGATGAATGGTTTAACAGCCGTCTCGGGAACCGGGTCTTTGGAATAGTTCTGCTTGTATCTAGTCGTAAAATAGACAATATGCAAGTGGTCATATCTCTGATATCATTCTTGTACAAAGAAACAACAGCCAATCAGATTCTTAAAAGTTCTTAAAGTTCTAACATTTCTACTATCGTATGATATATTCGTAATGAAGAGTTCTGTCTGATGGCTGAGAATCCATTATTCAGAAAGGGTGTATATAAATATGCCGGAATTAACAATTGAAGAGAAAAAAGCCATAGTACAGAATCTTCGTCCAATAGATGATGTCTTCTTTGAGGTATTAGCCAGGAATCCTGAAGTGATGCAGGAAATACTCAGGACCATCATGGAGGATAAGGAACTTATCGTTCTGGATGTCATAGTTCAGAGTGATGAGAGAAATATATATGGGAGATCTGTAAGACTTGATGCATTGTGCATCCTTCAGGATAAAACCAGAGTTAATGTGGAAGTCCAAAGATCCGATAATGATGATCATTTCAGGCGAGTCCGATTTAATGAAGCAAGTATAACGGTGAAGGATTCCCAACCTGGGTCGGAATTTAAAGATATACCGGATGTACAGATGGTATATATATCGGAGTTTGATGTTGTAGGAGAAGGTCTTACCATATATCATGTGAATAAAGTGATTGCGGAAACCGGTCAGATAATTGATGACGGAACTAAGCAGATTTATGTCAATACTGCTGTGGATGATGGAACGGATATAGCAGAGCTTATGTCCTGTTTCACCAAGAGGGAGTTTGTTAATCCAAAATTTCCAAAATTAAGTGCAGAGGTTAAATCTCTAAAATCAATAGAAGGAGGTCTGGGAACTATGAGCAAGGTTATGGAATACATTGAGAATATCGGCAGGCAACAAGGTATAGCACGAGGAAGAATTCTTACTTTTTGCGAATTGGTTCATGATGGATGTTTGAGTATCGCAGATGCAGCCAGACGAGCCGGTGAATCTGAAGAAGAATTTGCCAAAGAGCTGGAAGAATATATCAAAAACAAGAAATCAGAATAAAGATTTAGCATATATTAAAGAAATAGAATTCGATTCAATCAAAAAAGTGGCGCCACAATGGTGCCACTTTTTGAAACTGAGAATATTATTTTACACACCATACTCTCCAAGGAGAGACTGAAGATAAATTCTATCCATAGGCTCAGGACTCCACACTGTATTCAGAAGACAAACCGGAAGTTAAAAAGCTTATCTCATGCCACGAGAATCTTTCTCCTCAGAGAAAATGACTTATCCTGCACCATATATCATGCAGTCAGTAATGTAACCATCATCGTCTACAGAATAGACTTCTAACCAATTAGAATACATATCGTTTTTCTTTAAATAGTCCGAAATAGAAATAACCTCTTCGTTATCATACAATCTCACTTTGCAATTCTTGGCAAACTTAGCAGTAGTCTTTATAGAACAGTTAAAACACTGCAAACAAGCAAAAGTACCACCATGGAAGACAGACAGAGATATCTCGGCTGAATAACAATCATTTGATTTTTTTATCGGACAATCATTTAAGTAATCATTAAATTCAGCGTCCTTTATTTCCTTGAAATCATAGTGATCTACATCTAAGGAATAAACATAACTTCCGTTAGAATCAAGTTTGACAGAATAGCTTGTAGGAAATCTATAGTCACAAAAAGTTAAATTATCTATCGTCGAATCCTCAACAAAAGTACAGCCTATGGCGGCTCCGTTGTCATCAATATTTACAAGCATATAATCATTTCCACTCCCCACTTGTATGACAGTTGATCGTGCCATAACTCCGTTGGTATCAAAGTGATACAGCTCTGCTTTTGTGTCATGGTTCTCATCCAACCAGAGCCATGTATTCTTGGCATAGTTTCCATCATCGGTCATGTAAAACCAATTTCCGCCATTTTCCACCCACTGTCCTGCGAGAGCTGTAGATGACATAATGCTAATTGCTCCGATTGTGGCGAATAATATTTTTATATATCTTTTCATGTTTCATTCTCCATTTTACAAAGAATCAATTCCATAATTCATACAAATATTCATAAAGTAATACTATCAATTCTTTTAATTCATTAACATCAGTAGTTTCTGTGGATATTCCATCTCCTGAAAGGTACTTTTTTATATTGGATTGTGTCAGTTCGACCATATCATCTCTGCCAGTGGCTACATTGCTATAGGCTTCAATTTTCATATTGTCATCAATATCTTTTATGCTTTGATAACCGAATAGCGACTCAGTCTTAATCCAATCACCGTTCACTTTGGAAAATACATGAAAATCCAACCCCATATGAGAATAAAAGGTAAAGAATTGGTTATTAGGCAAGATATAAAGGGGATCATAGAACTTCTCAACCTTTTTCACGCTCTGAGATACTTCATTGTAGTAGAGAAGAAAGCCGTTCATATTTGCATTACCATTACCGGGGGTATATAAATTAAGCTCATAAATACCATCCCTGTCTACATCTATCACTCCAAAGTAAAATTCTCTATTTGTCCCGGCGTATGGCACGAGGTCCGGATCTTTGTATAACATATGTTTATACTCTTCCAGAACTTTACGATTAATTTCAGAATTGTCTTTAACCTGAGCTGATTCTTTATCATCAACTGTTTTTGTTTGAACAACGTCATCCTTAACCCATGCGCCAGATGAATTAACATAGTACCCATCAGGTGTTGTGGTGCATCTAAGGTTATATCCATCTTCATCAAAGTAGTAACATTCTGCAATGCCGTCATTGTTTTCATCAATCCATTGCCATGATGCCGTCGGGTATGTTCCATCGCCATTGTTATACCAACGACCGTATGAGTCTGTAACCCACTCTCCGGCAAAAGTAGTTACTGCAAGAATACTCATTGCCATTACGGTGGAAAATAATATTTTTATAGTTTTCTTCATGATGATTTACCTCTAGTGTTCAGACACGAGCCCGCATCTGCCTCATCAAATTAGTTTGAAAGTCTGTTTCAAACTTCCATTCACAACTGTATAAATAGTTTTAATGTTTTACCGGGACAGTTGTACTCGCCCGGTAAATTTGCATCTTCCTGAAAAAATCAGGCTGCTTTTATGGCTTCAAGCAATATAGAATAAGCATTGTTGATCTTTTTAGAATATTCATCATCGGATAAAGCGTTATCAGGATGAAAAGCTTTAATAAGAATATTTCTTTGACGCTTCAGTTTTTCCTCGGTGATTTCATTCAGACTATCGAACATAAAAAGAGCCAATGCCTTATTAAGATCAGTACTGCTATTGGTGTCAGATTGAGTATTCTCATTTTGTGATTGATTTGATTCCTCTTGCTCGTACCGACCTTTCCTGATAAGATAGCAGGTTCCAAAATTAAGAATCAGAGAAGCAAAATCATTGCTATAGCTGTATTCCACAGTCGGACTGATAAATCCTCTTTTTCTTATAGGATAAGGTTCTTATTTTATATGGTATATATACAATCAGCATTTAAAGTAATAAATTGTTGTATCAGCACTGCTTAAAGAAATGGTGTTCATATCTATGATTTCTAGGCTCAATTCACCTTTATCCATTAGATAATAACCTTTGTCGTTTTTGATTAATGTGTAGTTTTCATTAGTATCAGTCATAATGATTGTACGGTCATTAATCTTCTGTAAATGTATAAATAATAATGAAGTGTCTGTAGTATAATTATAATGTTTATAGACATGGTCATAGTCGGATTTAAATGAATAGTATCCGGATATGGTATCTGTATTCTCTACCTGAACATTCTTTGTCTGAAGAATTCCGTTATATACCCAGGCGCCATCAGAGTTTACATAGTATCCATCAGGAGTTGTGGTGCTCCTGAGACAATCCCCGTACTCATCAAAGTAATAACACTCGGCAATACCGTCATTGTTTCCATCTATCCATGACCAAGTATTCTCAAGATATGAACCATTTCCTTCGTCATACTGCCAATTGCGTCCAATTTGAACCCACTGCCCTGCAAGCGCTGTCGATGACATAATGCTCATTACACCGATTGCGGCGCATAATGATTTTAAATATTTTTTCATGGCTACTTCCTTCGTTTCCACTTTCTATGTTTTTAATAAAATAGGTTATCTGAAATTATTTTAATAATATGTAAAGCAATGATATTCTTGTTCTCTACTATTATGTCCTAATTCTAAATCCATTTAAGAGTAGTACTTGTTGAAACAATACCCTTAGTATTCTTAATTGGATGTTCTGACAACTTTATTTAAGTGAGGAGTTTCATCAAAAGAGTTAATCGTATTTCGTATAGTAGTAAGTGTCTAAGCCAGCTGTTACAACGACGGTGCCATCAGGTTCAATTTCAATGAACAAACCATCACCACCAGGGGTGTCATAGCTGTTTTCACCACATCTAAAAAGCTTTTCAGTCATATTATAGATAGTCACAGTAAGATTTGATTCATCATTTTTATGTAAGTAAGCATACATGACACCTTCATCAGGGATGAATGAACCACCCTTACCTGACAAGCCGTATGCATATGTGCACACATATTTTCCGGATATTGTATCTATAGTATCTGTATCTACATGAACGGAAATAACTTCTTTTGAATCCCATGACACTCTTGCGCCATTTTCGTTTATAGTGTAGCCACAATGTGGAATATCATCATTTGTGACAAGAAATCCATCTTCGTCAAAATAATAGCATTCAGCCATACCATCATTATCTCCATCTATCCACTTCCATGTTGACGTTGGGTATGTTCCGTCGCCGTTGTTGTACCTCCAGCATTTTCCTTCTTTAATCCATTGACCGGCAAAGGCTGTTGTTGAAAGCATGCTTGCTGTAATCATTACAGTAAATAAATATTTAATAGGTTTTACCATGATCCTTCTCCTGTATGATTTATAATATTTCTGGCTAATATAATCATTTGAAATTACGGTTTATATTTTTTTTAGATAGCAGATGTTATAATTTCGATATTATTCAAATTATAATCATCAAAGGTTATGGAATTTAATAATTATATGTAAGCAGATTCCATGGCTCTAAAATACCGGTTTCTTTTCCATCTCCTGACAGGTAGGTGTCTATATTTTCCAGAGTCATATCTACAAAATACAGATAAGCTAAATTATTAAAGCTTGTTTGTGCTGCTTGAAGTATCTCTGCTTCGGTTGAATTGTAATGAATGATATCAAACTCGTTAAGTGTTTTTCCATCAAACTTATAAAGAGTTTTAGTATCCTTTCCTCTTTTTCGTTCAGTCACGATACGTCCATCATATGGATTTACAGCCACAAACATTTCGGTATTACAATCTTCCCATCCTCCCGGATTAAAGATTTCTAAACCCGTATCAGAATAGCTCATCAATGCAGTTATATAATTAATACCGTCATGACATCCAACGAATACTTCAGGTATTCCATCCTGATTCATATCGATCACGGCAAAGTTATCAGCTTTTTTTCTTAAAGAATTCCACGTATTGTTTAATAAAACCTTCCTGTATTCAGCAATGGCTGAAGAATTTGTGGCTGAAGTCATTGTTATTCCTCCGGTAGTATTTGAATTATTGATAAAATCCACTCCGGAAGCTACAACCTGTGATTTAGGTTTATTTTTATCGGCTTTATAATTATTTTTTGATTTTGTTTTAGCTAAAGAAGCTGAGCAGAATATTAATGTCAGAATCAATGTCATTGATAGAAGTTTCTTTATTTTCATACTATCTCCATTTCACTATCAGTCCGGGAAAAACCCCATGGTATGTTTCGAAATCGATAAATAACTATTTAATATAGGAGGATTTCCGAATGGCTTTGGCTTTACATAGTCTCTCCGGAAATCCTGTTTTTTTGTATATTTAAGTTCTTATGATAAAGAGGATTTATGGCTTTCTGCGAATTAAATTAATCACCTTTACTTCGAAGAATAGATACTTACGATATTTTCTGCATGTTTAGCCATTTGAATTATTTGACTCATTGTCAGAGTTTTCGTTTGATGAGTTATCATTCGATGTTACATCATCATTGTTTGCAGTATCATCATTACTGTTTGAAGATTCATGATTGGAATTTTCTGATTCTTCGCCTGAAGTATTCTCTATATCAGTCGTTTCATTAGCATCTTCCTGATTTGCTTCGTCATCAGAATCATTGGAAGTTCCTTCTCCTTCTGATTCTTCGATAGATGAAGTATCATCTGTTTCAGCATTGTCTGACTCAGCATCATCCGAAGTAGTGTCATTGCCATCATCAGTATCGATACTGTTCTCTGCCTCTACAACTTCTTCGTTGTTTGTGTCATTTTCAGAAACTTCCTCATGCTGCTCTACAACTTCTTCGGTCTCTTCAGGTACAGCTTCGGAGATTTCTTTTATCTGCCAGAAGGAACGATGGGTATATTCGATACACTCAAGCTCCCAACTATCATAATTGAATACATCTTGCTCATCTAATACATATTCTGCACCATATGGTATTACTACCTCATACCCTTCATCATGGATTATTTTCACTATTTCATGAGCTTTTTTCATGGCCTCATCGTAGGTTGTCCTATCCCAAAGGATTGCCAATCTTTTGTCAGTGCCAACATAGCTGAGAAGTTTTTTAACGATTCTGTCAGCAGCTGTTTGATCATCAGTGCCGGTATAGCAAAGAGTATCATTTGCTTCATTTGTGCAACTGGTATATGTACAATACAGTTTATTTAGGTATGATATCATATCCGGATAATTTGAAATATCAGGCTTTCCGTCTGCAGTCTGTATCTCGTCTCCTCGGATCATATTTGGCCCATCATAGGCAAATCGTGTTTCAGGAGTACCATAACACACCTCAATAGGAGCTGACGAGATGTAACCATATTCATCAAGGTCTGATTCACTCATAAGCACACAATTATTAGATAGTTCAGAATAATCTCCCCAATTAAATGCGTTAGTTGGGTCCACTATAAGCCATTCTCCTTCCACACGTACAAGATTGTATACATGTAATGAATTGTCAAAGGCATTGATGTCACTGTAAACATAACGGGCATCTAAACCTACAGCTGTGGCCATCTGAAGGAATGCGTCAGCATATCCCATGCACTGAGCCTTGCCCTTGCAGAGAGCTTCATAGGCTGTTTTGAATTTTGTTGATGAACCATCATCATCGCAATCATAAGATACATTCTTTGTGAGATAAGCTACAATTAGTTCTACCTTGAGAAAATCGCTTTCACTTCCCTTGATGTACTTATCGACAAAATTCTTGATCTTTTTATCAACGGCAGACTGTTCTTTGTCTGATACCAGATCACTCATAGAAGAACCGTAACGATAATCAGCTATTGTGTAATAACATGAATTACTAGGTTCCTCTGTAGCGATGACGGGACGCATTCCGTCCATTTTTTGTTCTGATGTATCACCGCCGTTACTTTGGCTCGTGTTTGTTGAATTATTGTTTGAGCTTGAATGACTGGATGATCTTGATGAACCACCGCCAGATGATGAGCCTCCGCCACCGCCTGAGGAGCCACCCGATGAACCACCTCTTCCGAGGACTGCGTTTCCTGTAGACTTGAGCCCGAATGACTTTGTGTTCGGAGTCTCAACGGTTACTATATTTCCGTTCTCATCGAGCATCTTTCCATCGTTATTTACGCTTTTTCCATCAGGTGTCAGTGTTGTTTCAAGCATCTGTCCTGCGGCATCAAAGTAGTAGTACTCAGAGATACCATCATGGTTTCCGTCCAAAAGTCTCCATCCGTTTGTAACGAATGTTCCATCGGCGTTCTGATAATACCATTTTGTCTCACCCTTTTCATTTGGCCATGATGCCCATGCGCCTGCCTTGTATTGGATTGTACCTTCCTTGGTCCAGGCTCCGGATTCGTTAACAGTGAACTCATCAGGTGTCATGCAGCTCGCGAGCATTCTGCCCTCAGTATCAAAGTAATAACACTTGGAGATGCCGTCGTTATTGGAATCTATCCATCTCCAACCCTTTGTTAGAACACCGGAATCATCTGTATAGTTCCAGATGTTGTTCACAAGCGACCAGCTTGCGGCATTAGCAGGTGTTGACATCGATAAGCACACTACGGTTGCAAAGCTAATTCCCTTAATTAATTGTTTTTTCATACTAATCCTTTTTCTCTTTAAACTAGATCTGTATACTTTTAACTCGCACAACGATTCATCTGAAACGTATCCTTCGTAAAAAAGATGTATCCCGGGAGAAGTAGATGTAAGAAGCATAGGTAGTAAAACAAAATCATCATACTAAACTAGAATTTAAATATAAGAAAACTGATGAAACATTCCCCTTTACAGTGTTAAAAATCACATAATCTGCGCAAAAAAGCGAAAGTAGTTTAATATATATATATATATATTACAACGATTAATTTAAGGGGATTTTTAAGAGCTGGACGTAATACGTTATGTACATTTGTTGAAATATTTATCTCGAAAGTATACGTTTTTCTGTACCTTTATAAAGTTACAGGGGTAAATATTTCATAAAAATAGACTGAAGATTTTCACACAATCAATATTGTATTTTATAAATACAATCCATGACGTTCATATCATTATCATATGTGACAGGAAAAACATATAAGGCTCTACATAACAATTTTAGCTTTGTATATAGTCGTAAAATAGACAATATGCAAGTGGTCATATCTCTGATATCATTCTTGTAAAAAGAAACAACAGCCAATCAGATTCTTAAAAGTTCTTAAAGTTCTAAAATTTCTACAGTCTTATGAAATATTCGTAATGAAGAGTTCTGTCTGATGGCTGAGAATCCATTATTCACCAAGAGGGAATTTGTTAATCCCAAATTTCCAAAATTAAGCGCAGAAGTTAAATCTCTAAAATCAACAGAAGGGGGTCTGGGAACTATGAGCAAGGTTATGGAATATATTGAGAATATCGGTAGGCAACAAGGTAGATATGAAGGTATAACCGAGGGAAGAATTCTAACTTTTTGCGAATTGGTTCATGATGGATGTTTGAGCATCGCAGATGCAGCCAGACGGACAGGTGAATCTGAAGAGGAGTTTGCCAAAGAGCTGGAAGAATATATCAAAAATAAGAAATAAAGTAAAATCGAGTATAGTAATTCTAAATATACTGGAAAAGGTGGTGCTGTTAAATACAGTACCACCTCTTTTAGCCTAAATGTGTCGTATATCGTACGGTTAAGTACGGTGTTGCGAGAAAGACAGCGGTTAGTCACTGTCTCCTGCTATGATCTACAGATTTTGTGAATTAAGCTGTGACCATGATTCCTTCTTCATTGAAGGTGAACATCTGTCCGTTGATTTCAACAGTACCTGTATAGAAGAATCCCTGAGGATTTACCCAGTGAGCATGGAGCTGTCCATCTTCACCAAGCTGGTAGTAAACTTCTGTTTTTCCTGTTGCTACAGGTGCGCCTGTCTGAGGATCAACGAAGCATCCCATAGACTGTCCGTTTTCAGAAGTAATAACAAGTACAGGTGCGCTTGTTACTGCAAATGTTTCTCCACTTATGGTTGTTACTGTAGCACCATCAGCAGATACTGTTCCTACTCCATTGAAGGTAGCTCCTGCGATATCACCGCTTACAAAACGAAGGGTTGTATTCTGACCGTTAGCAGATGTTACAGAAGTAGCAACATTAGCAGTCTTATCACCGATAGTGATCTGTGCTGTTGATGATTTAACTCCATTTGACTCAGATATGGTTGTATTTACGGAAGCACCGCTTTCTGATGTCATGGTATTTTCGGACTGGTTTATACTTCCGGCATTTCCGGAAAGTCCGTTGGCTCCGCTTCCTGAACCACTGTCAGAGCTGTCGCTTGAAGAATCGGATGTATTTCTGATTGCAGAAAGAACAGCGCTTAACTCAACACCGCCTCCTCTTGGAACTACAAGTGTGTATGTTCCGTCAGCATTCTTTGTAAGTGTAGAGCTGCCATTCTTTACAGCATCAAGCTTGTATCCGGATGAAGTTTCAACCTTGATGATTACTTCCTGAGACTCGTGAGCGGTATTATAGCCATTCATTAAAGTTGTACCTGATAAAATGATAGTACCATTAGATACTTCATCAGTACGGATAATATAGTTTATGTTCTTGAGAATTACTTCTTCTTTGTCTTTCTGTTCCGTTCTTGAATTAGTACCGTTTCCGTCAGAGTCCCTGTACTCACGACGCTGTGCATATACTAACTGGTCTGAATCACTCTTTAACTGCCAGACGGTAATGTTTAAATTACCATTCTCGCCGGTCATAGAATAATCTCTGTGATTTGAACGTCTTTGACCATTAACAATTTCCTGAACATAAATTGCTGAGTCTGCTCCGCTTAAAGTTCCGTCAACGATTATGTTTACTTCACCGTCATTGGCAGATACACTAGCGCCTTCATTTGATCCTGACACATCACCCTTGACAGTGATGTTTACAGTGCTTTTATCATCTATATAATGAACACTTATACCGGAGGCAGAGGAGTAATCTTTATTTGATGACTCAGCCTCAGCCGTAATATCACCATTTAAGGTTACAGATGTGGTTCCGCCATTATATGCAGTCACCGATACACCAGTGGCACTAGCATCGTCAGTTTTCGATTCATTAGCTGATTTGGCAGAAGCGTTAATATCACCGTTGAGAACTACATCATAGTTTTCTTTCGATTCTGACGCTACATATAATCCTGTTGCATAAGCCCAATCTTTTCCTTCTGCTGAAACTATAACATTACCGGTGAAGCTATTCTTGGTTGAAGATTTTTCATACTGAAGGTGCTTATCTTTACGATTTACAACATCTATTCCTTCGGCATCGGCTTCTTTTGTATTGTCTGATGATACCTTGATATCACCCTTTACAGAGATTTCCGAATTGTCTGCAATCACACTATCGGCATTTATTCCACAACTATAGGCATGTTCCGGATTGCTGTTATGAACAGTGAGATCATTATCTATAGCTGTTGAAGCATCTGTTGAAATAACACCTACTATTCCATCGGCATTAGTTCCTTCAACGTTTACTGAACCGTGAACTGTGACAGATGAACCTTCATTATGAATTCCATTTCCTTCAGAATTCACATTTCCGTTTACAGTAACGGAACTTCCTTCACTTGCTTCAATAGCTGTTGAATTTAAGTCAGATGATCTTTTTTCAACATTGATATTTCCTGTTACATTAACAGTTGAATTCTCATTAGCACGTACGCCCTCGTCTTTTGCCTTGACATCGCCTGTCTGATTTACAGTAGAGTTATGAGTAGCATATATTCCGCCTTCTTCTGTTTCTATGGCAGAATTATTCTCTTTAACAGTACCTTCCTTATGATTTGAAACTGCATAATCTAAATCATCACTATCTGTTACAGAATCATTAGAAGTGTTGCTTACTCCATTAACGTATCCTTCGTTCTCTGAAGTTACTTCTTTAGCTAAAGAGCTGACAGGTGCAGTCATAGATAAACATACTGCTGTGGCCACACTAAGTCCTTTGATAAATCTTTTTTTCATACTAATCCTATTCTCTTTTTTCTATTAAAACTACTACCCTCTGCGCAAAAGCGCCTGTGCATTTTATTATGCCTTCTTATACATTTCAACAATTAATTTAAGAACTTTTTTAAGGATGGCGTATAACACGTTATGTCATTCACACTGAATTTTAATTTTGTAAACCTACGTATTTTCATTCTTTTAAAATTTAATGGGGTCAAAAAATGTATCATATATGAAGGGATGATCACCTAAGGTATAGGAATGTGCTTTTTTGGATACAATCTTCAGCCTTGTAAGAAGCTGAATCTCTTATAATAAAAAAGTGGCGCTTTGTGTTGAGCGTCACTTTTTTTGGTAGAAATCTTTAATTGTGTTGGCACATTTTTTACCGGAAGGCATATTTTTCATCGGTAACTGGTAGGGCTTTTTCAGCTTCTGCTGTCCATATCCACGAAATCATGCATCTCTCCCACATATTTTGTGGCCGGGCGCATGATACGTCCGTCATACATCTTGTTCTCCATGTTGTGGGAAACCCATCCCGAAACTCTTGCTATGGCAAAAAGAGGTGTGTAAAGCTCGTCCGGGATTCCCAGCATGCTGTAGGCAAGTCCCGAATAAAAGTCAACATTGGTGGGTAGGGGCTTTTTCTTTTTCTCCATAAGCACTTCATGGGCGGTATCCTCAAACATCTTATAGAAATTGAAGGTACTGAGCATGCCCTTTTCCTGAGCGAGATTTCTGCAGAGCTCTCTCAGGATTTCGGCACGGGGATCTGACAATGTATATACCGCATGTCCGAAACCATACAGAAGACCTGAATGATCGTATAGCTTTCCGTCAAGAATATCCATTATAACTTTTCTAATCTTGCCCTTATCGCAATTCATGCCTGTGATAGTCTTCACTTCCTCCATCATCTTATGAACAGAGATATTGGCACCGCCATGTCTCGGACCTTTCAGGGCTCCGAGGCTTGCACAGATGGCCGAATAGAGATCGGTTCCTGTTGAACCTACCACAACATCTGTGAAGGTGGAGTTATTTCCTCCGCCGTGATCTGCATGGATCACAAGGAGGGCATCCAGAAGGTTTGCTTCCTTTTTGGTGAACTGTCCGTCAGGTCTCAGCATGAGAAGGATGTTCTCTGCGATGGAATAGTCCTGTTTCGGATAGTGCATGATCAGTGAATCATGATATACCTTATGAAGCTTTGACTGGTATGCGTAGCAGGCAAGTACAGGAAGCTTTGCAATGAGATTGAGCCCTTTTCTCAGGGTCTCGTAAACGTCGGTGTTGTCCGGGTCGTCATCATAGTTGTAAAGCTGAAGTGTCAGTGCCTGTAAACGGTTCATGAGATTAAGAGAAGGTGATCCCAGAATCTCATTTATCAGGAAGTTGTCAGGAAGGGAGTATCTGTCAGCAAGACAGCCCTTGAAGTTTGCCAGCTGATTCTTGTTGGGGAGGAATCCGAAAAGAAGGAGAAAGCAGGTTTCCTCGAAGCCGTAATTATCTCTTCTGTGACTGATGAGGTCATGTATGCTGTAGCCTCTGTAAAGAAGATCACCATCGCATGGAGTTACTTTTCCATCCTTATCCTTTACATATCCAACAACGTCGGAAACTTTTGTGAGACCAACGAGTACGCCGGTGCCGTCTTCATTACGAAGGCCCTTTTTTACGTTGAACTTTGAATAAAGCTCTCCGGGTATATCGTTGTGTGTGGATGACTGACCGAAGAAACGCGCCAGGATGCTGTCGTCAAAATATAAGGTTCTGATGGTGTCCTTGTGCTTTTCCGTTAATGACTGTAAATACATGTATACTCCCCTTTCCTGCCCGTTATTACTGTGAAACTGAATTGAATTCAAGTATGTGACACAGATGATGTTTATATGTTTTTTCCTCTGACAAGAACAAAGGCGGTGGAGAATGCCCTGAAGCAGTTCTGTATCACAGAGTTAAAGACATTGATAAAAGACACATTGAACACGTCTTTATATAAGAGATTATAGACTTGTATAAAGGACATGTCAACCACGTCCTTTATTCGTTATTGGAATAGGAGTTATGCAAAAAAGTGGACGGTACCTATAAGTACCATCCACTTCGGGTATTACGTTATTTAATGTTTGATTATTTGCTGAGCTTTACAACATTAGCACCGGCTGTACGTCCGTATGTGAAGATGTCTGCAATAGCGTTTCCGCCGAGACGGTTTCCGCCGTGAACACCTCCGGTAACCTCACCTGCTGCGAAGAGACCGTCGATTGTCTTTCCGTCAGCATCAGTAACCTGTCCGTCTGTGTTGATGGTGATACCACCCATTGTGTGATGGAGAGATGCTTTTCTTGGAGAGATAACGATACCTACATTAGGATCCTTCTCGATGGCCTCAAGATCGATCTCACCTGCCAGAACGCCCTTTCCGAAATCAGGATCCTTCTGGTTCTCAACATAAGAGTTGTACTTTTCGATAGTCTCACGAAGAGCTTCCTCTGTAAAGGCAGGAGCAACACCGGCAGCTTCTGTCTTTGTGGCTTCAGCAAGCTCGGCAAGAGTTGAGCCGTACCATACATTGTTTGTCTCAACCATATGTTCGATAGTTGTTCCGAACATATTTCCCTTTATATCAGCACCTTCGCACTTTCCTGTGTCCTTTGAAGAACCTGCATAGATGATGTAGAAGATACCGTTGTCAAGACCGAGAGAAGCCTTTGCAAGAACGTCACGCTCTGCATACTCGTTTACGAAACGGTTGCCGTCTCCATCGATCCAGATCTGCTCTGAAGCATCTGCCCATACACCGTCAGTCATGGTACCCTTAACAGGTGAAGATGAAGGCATGAGCTGGGCAACTCCGAGATCAACTGTACCTGCTCCGACCTCCTGGGCCATAACGATACCGTCACCGGTATTGGTTCCTACGTTTGTTGTAAGTGTGTGGTCTGTGAGATCATCGCCCCAGTACTCATCGTACTTCTTAACCATGGCAGGGTTAGCACAGTATCCGCCGCAGGCAAGAACTACACCCTTGGAAGCATTGAGAGTAACCTTTGTGCCGTCAGCCTTTTCAGCTTCTACACCTACGATCTTTCCGTCTGCATCTGTGATAAGTGACTTACCGGCTGTCTCTGTATAGATAGTAACGCCTTCCTTATCGGCAGCCTTCTTGAGGGCTTCGATAAGAGGAGCACCGTTCTGATATTTATGAGTTCTTGGCCACATAGCTCCGAGAACTGTTCCGAGAGTTTCTCCGGCACCTTTGTGGCTTGCTGTATCTATTCCGAGAGAACCTGCCCAGTCATAGGAATCAAGAGCATTCTCTGCAAGGTTTCTTGCAAGGTCGATGTTTGATGCAACCCATGTTCCATCATTCATCTCTCTTAAACCACCTGTATAGATGTGCCACATATGGAGAGCAACAGAGTCATATCCCGGCATATCCTTACCGGCTTCCTTACCTTCATTGTCCTTAAAGAACTTTGTAAGGTCTGCCTGAAGCTCTGTAAGAACTTCCTTCCACTCAGGGAACTGATCGAAATGAAGATCCTTGTCATCTGTCTTAAGTGCGAGATACTCATCAAGAGTATTCTTCTCTGCTGCGCTCATTATACGCTCTGACTGTGCTT
Organism: Oribacterium sp. P6A1; assembly: GCF_000702885.1. Classification (GTDB taxonomy): domain Bacteria; phylum Bacillota; class Clostridia; order Lachnospirales; family Lachnospiraceae; genus Oribacterium. The sequence continues at coordinate 229,226 of NZ_JNKO01000003.1, forward strand.
CCGGGTCTACACAGTTAAATGCACCACCGGCCATCATTGTGTTACCACCGAGAACAGAACCTTTCTCGATAAGAGTAACCTTGGCACCCTGCTGTGCTGCTGAAATAGCTGCAGAAAGACCTGCTCCGCCGCCGCCCACTACGACTACATCCTGATCGTAAGTCTCATCCTGACCTGCTGTTGCATGCCACTCATTGGCATCAAGTACAGAGAGGTCAAGACCTGCTGCCTCAGCTGCCTTTCTTGCTGCGCTCATGATAGCGTTTGAACAAAGTGTAGCACCTGTTACGGCGTCAACCTTTGTTGTCTGATGCTCAACAATCTGAGCAGGAATTCTTTCCTTGGCAACTGTTGTAAGAGACTCTGTCTCACTGATTTCCTTGAGATCGACCTTTGTGATCTTTCCGTCTTCTACTGTAAGCTTAACAGTAACAGGACCCTGCATTCCGGGAGCGGTTCCTTCAAATTCTCCGCTTACGCCGGCTTCCGGTGCCGCCTCGGTTGTTGCAGCTTCGGTAGCTGCCTCAGTAGCTGCTTCTGTCTCCTTTGCTGCAGCTGTTGTTGCGGTAGGTGTGCTGGTGCTTCCGCAAGCTGTTAATGCCATGGAAGCAGCAAGTCCTACAACTAATGCTCTTCTTTTCATTGTTCCCCTCCTGATTTCATAATTATTTCCTTGGAAATAAAAGGTAGATTTCGCGAATACCGTAATATTTTTCATTTTTAGATATTTCGCCAAAAATTTCTTTTATTATAGCATGTTATATTATTAGAAAATAGTAAAACATGAAGAAATTGTTAAATTATTAATTATCAATTATTAATTAATCAGGTAAAGAGCATCAGTTCTTTCTGTAACCTCCGGCAGTTACAGGCTTAACATTTTCCTTTGATTCATTATCACCGAATCTGTAGAACTTATTTATCATAATAAGACAATCTGTTCCGTCTTTAAATTCAGAATGGAATATGGTGGAGGCACACTGAATATCGTGGTCATAATTCATAAGATTTACATAAGTTTCGGAAAAATGTTTATCTGTGGGGTATAACTTTAAGGTCATATTATCCACATCATCAGCATCGCCGTAGAAGTACTCGAAATCATCCAGAAGACTTGCGTAGGAATATTCATAAACGAAATCCTCGTCACTTCCGGCATAATCATAATATACATCTGTTACGTTTCTTGCTGTGACATAGCCTTCATCTCCATCATATACGTATAAGAAATCACCGCCGTAATCTGCGTAGAACTCCGGAGTGTATTTCAAATAGCAGCCTCTAGAAGCAGATTTCATCTGCCATTTTCCGTCTTTATCGTGATAGGTGTAAGTAAGATCGTCACCACTATTCTTTCCGTAGGATCTGGTTGTCTTATCCCCTGATGTGTCATTCTGGAGCTCGCTTTCAGGAATATATGGAGTAAGAAGATCTCCTTCATCATCTACAAGACGAACATTGCTGGATATAGTTATCTTTTGAGGATCTTTACCGGTTTCAGACAACTCCAGGGTATTTCCCTCAAGCTTGAAGGAGCCGTCAGAAGTCACGTCACCGCTCTCTATATCATGTATTTCGTATTTTCCGTTATCATATAATGAAAGATACATATTGTCGTACTTGTCGTACTTCCAGTTACCCACAACATCATCCATGGTGTAACTCTTCTTTTCACCTTCCGCTATGGCTCTTACTATAGGGTTGTCAGAGTCTTTATCAGTTTTTTCGCCGGTTTTACTTTCTTTTATTGAGTCCAGATCGTTCTTACTGTCTTCGGCGTCCTCTTCGCCCTGTGTCTTTGAACCCTCATTTGTATCTTTTTCTGTTTCTTCGGTTTTTGACTCTTCCGGTTCCTTTTCGGTTTCAGCTTCTGTCTCTGTGACAGCCGCTTCAGTTAATCCTGCTACAGGCACATCAGTAACACCGCAGGCAGCGATGCTCAAAGCGGTGATCACACCGAGTGTACCCAATAAACCTGTTTTAAAACATTTCTTCATTACTTCCTCCTTTTCATATATTAAGTTGTTTTATACTTGCAGGCGGCATCTATGGAACGATTTAACTTGTTTCTTTTGCGGGTGATTTTTTAGATTGTCCTACAAAAGAATATCAGTCTCCCGTTTAACTATACATGTCACCTGAATAAGGTTCGAAAAATATCTCAGGGAGTTATATGCACCCAGTCCGTATAGTAGGTGTTTTTGTAAACATCTTCCAGAATGAAACGAATAATGGTTTCGGCTCCATCCATAATAAGATATCCGACTTTTAATCCTTCCTCAGGAACGGTGACTCTGTCTCCCATCTGACATGGGCCCAGTTCCTCACCTTCATAGCTGTAGGTGAATGATACGTAGTCCAGAGTATCCCCTGGCTTTAGCTGTTTCAGATTTCGTATTCCGTCGCCTCCTTCCGAGTCCATCTCCTCCACTATCCAGTATCCCTGAACCGTAGCCCAGCCTTCTCCATGTTCCGGCTGAATAAATTCCACTCTGATATAAATATAGTCTTTATCGTTAAGAATGGCGGGAACATAGCCGTATTCATAGGCGCTTCCGTCCGTTCTCATTCCGAGATCCTGCATATAGAACGGTACGAAGACATCATCCAATGTTACCCAGGCATTATCAAAGCCGGCAACGATGTTGTCTTCATCTTTGTCGTCGCCCCATATATTCATACCCATTTCCATGTAACCTTCACCTGTGTCCAGCCAGACCTCAAGAGCACCGTATGTCATGATATCCAGCTGCTCAGGGGTGATATCTATAACATAGTCTCCGTCCATTTCCCTGTATGGAATCAGTTTGGGAATCTTGGTATCTGTCTCCTCTTTATATTGGTTTGCGATGTCATTGCGGTACCACTCTTTTTTTGTATAACCGTTTCCTTCTCTTGTTTCTATGTCCGCCTGGGCCATGATGGTACATAAGCCGGAAAGACTTTCCTTGTATGCCGGATCAAATTGTAATGCGTCGAAGAGCCCGATCATCTGATCGAATTTTTCAATGCTTCGGTTTGGATAGTACATGGCCATTCCGTTTGCGCCCTTCATATTGGACTTCTGGTAGATGACAGCCTCAGAAATGGCTTTCTTTAATTCATCATTGCCTTCAACGGAAGTCTTTTCGATGAAATCTATGATGTCCATCTGTTCATAATTTCTGTCACCGAAACTTCTGGCATCGCTCCTTGCCTTTGCGATACTGCTGTATTCCTGATCTTTCACAACAGATATCTCCGAATTACGCGCGAAGTCTATAAGTGCTTCATATACCTTGCCTGTTTTTTTCAGATCCATCAGGGACAGAGTATAGTTGTCCCCTGATTTTTCGTTTGAAGAGGCAAAATCGTCTATAATCTGTTTTCCGAGCTTTTCCGGTGAAGATTTAGGATCTTCCAGGAGCATTTTGATCCAGTTCGTGTAATACCATCCGTTTCCGGGCTCCATTTCCTCTGAAGCTATGAGGTAATCCGCAAAAGGCGACAGCATGTATGCTGTTTCCACGGTTCCCATGAGACAGGCATCAAATCCGACAAAGTCAAAATGACAGTCAACCGCTTCAAAAGCTTTCTTGAGATTCTGTAGACGCATCATGTATCCTGAAAACTGTTCATCGGCGCCGAAGCCCAGAATAGAACCGCCGCCATGGTTCCAAAGGATAAGGTCATACCGGTCCGCGGGGTAGGCATTGACACCCCAGTTCAGAAAGTCTGCCAATGTCTCCGGCTTTGACATATTGGCGAGTTCCAGCTCTTCCTTCAGGCTGAGCTCATCAGCCAAAATTTCGAAACGCTGGAGCTTTTCAGGATCTATATCAAAGTCGTCTGCCCATTTTTTGCTGCCTCCGGTTTCCACCAGAATCTTTACTCCGGTGTCCTTCGCTCCGGCGGCTTTAATAGCCTCTCCTATCTCATGAAGGTCAGTGGTTCCGAGGTTGTTTTCGGATTCAAGATTGGAACCCACCATGTAGATGAGGACAACAGTGTCAAGATGTCCGTCGTATACCTGAAATTCACGATCCGAAAGTTTCAGCTTCTTGTCATCCGTGCTTCCATCGGAACCTTTCTTTCCGGCTAAACCTCTTGAAACAGATTCCTGAGTCTCTTCTGATGAATGGGGTGTGATTTCATCGGACCTGGTACAGCCTGAAAAGAGAAGTGCTGATGCGGTAAACATTATCAATCCGGCTTCTCGAAGTTTTTTCATCATGACGCTGGCTCCTACTCTGTAAACACTATTGGATGGTACGATTCAAAAATATAAAATTCACCTGTTGTCTTTTGTCTGTTGTCGGCGTTATTTCAGACTGAGTGTATGTAATCAAACTCAGGTCTAAGTTGCTGTTTATATAAACTCACTTTATACTAAAATGAAATAATTTTCACTATTATAATTAGAGCGGTAATTTGTTTCATTACCGCTCTGCTTATGATTTTCTATATAAATTGGTTTTGGGATTTTTTTACTCTACAGATTTTATTTCTTTCTGTAAATCCTGTTTGAGAGAATAGGTGTCGAAGGCCGCTTCCTTGGGAAGGTTGATATAAATATTGGTGATCTTGTCCACTTTTGCAATGGCTTCTTTTATACATGCATCAAATACATGTCCGCCTTTTGATCTGTCTTCGGAAAGAAAATGGAGGTGCCATCCGGGCATATTGATTCCATCCATATAATCAGGAAAATATACACCCACAAGGGTTCCCCGGATATTCTCAAAAATAAAGGCCTTTTGGGTTTTGCCGAGAACTTCCTTTAATGTGACATGATGTGATCTGTAGGGAGCCTCGGATCTTGCATCAATTTTTTCAAATAACCCGTCGATTCTGACAACATGCATGCTGTTAAGACCAAACCTCTCTTCGATCTTCCTTGTCAGCTCTGTTCGGATAGATGTGATATCAGTCATATTACTGAGGGTGAACTGCTGCTCCCCGCGATGTCTGGCCACAGCTGCAAAAGGGACACCTGTATCAGAAGAAACCACTGTTACATTTCCGTTCTGATCTGCCCTGAAGCACTGACCTTCCATTACGATCATTTCTCCGTTCACATCTTCAAAGGTTCCAAGACCTGTGTCACCTTCCTGCATAAGTTCCGCTACGGTTATTACCGCACGGCTGTATCCTAAAGCGAGTGCCTGCAGGGTTGAAACCTGATACATTTTATTCTGCATATTTTTTTCTCCCTGAAAACTATCTGATACACGTACCAGATAATTATGTGAATCTGAAAGTCTATCGCTCAATTTTCTGAAACATAACTGTACATCAGCTTAACAATGTATATTCCAGCATCTCGTATTTAAGCCTGCTGCCTTCTTTGATATCTTCAGGGAGCAATGCTCTTGCAACGAGCATAATGTCCGAAGATTCTATATCTGTCCTTTTCAGGTTTGCGTAGTCGCCGTCAATACTCACCACAATATAATATCTGGTTTCCATAGTTCTTCACTCCTTCTGATGATCTGTTCAAATATAATTATTCCAATAATTCCCCGGATGCAAAATTGATGATAATGTCTACTGATATCTTTTTCAGAGCGCCGCATTAAAAACAGGGCACGCCTCTATGACATTACCCTTTTCATCAGTGATCTCAAGACAGATATCATAATCTGTTTTAACATCATCTGATCTGAATAACCTTAACTGCCAGCCATCCTTAAGCGCCGGGATATCAGTGCTGTAATATATTTTATCATTATCTATCATCCTGAACAGGTACCTGTCATCTGCAGACTTTTGTATATCTGCCGTATATTCCCGCCCTGTTTCTTCCGGGGTTATCATGGCCTTTCCCCAGACGGACTTATGCCTGTTGTCCTCCGTATCCTGAATGATCCATACAGATCCGGACTGCACTTCATCTGTTAAAGTGATATTTATTGTTTCAACATTGACTGCATCAGTATCAGTTACATTGGCATCAGCACCAAAGCCGCATGCATTAAAACATATCGCTGCCGCAAACATAACAAGAATAATGGGGACTCCAAACCATACCGACATATGACTTCTCTTCATGCCTGTCAAATTCATTTTTCCATCCTTCTCTCGATTACTATATTCATTATCTCCGGCTTCTCATCATAACATTAGGAGAAAAAACATTCATTTAGGTTGTTTTTTGCAAGCCCACATTGGGGACTTCAATTGTGCAACGAACAATTTATGTAATGATATTACTATACATTAGGTATAACTGATTGATTTATAGCATCATATAATTAAACAGAGAAAACAGGATGGCAATTACAATTATTGTAAAAATGATGTGAATGATCTTTTTTGTGATTTTATAAATAACGAAGCAGCATAATATCATGCAGATAAGTGCAGGTGCGATACCTATACCTGTAGCAGCGGAAATGTTTGTTGCTGTATCATTAATGGTTTTGCTCATAAGAATGCTTATTTGTGTTTCCATAATTACCTCACAAATTATTATTTAACCAAGCCCTACATCCAATGCCATCATAAGTATAAAACCCAATGCAAAAGAGATAGTTCCTATGTTTGAATGCTCACCCTCGGACATTTCAGGTATAAGTTCCTCTACTACAACATATATCATAGCTCCTGCAGCAAAGCTCAGAAGATAAGGCATCAGAGGAACGAAGAATCCTGATGCAGCAATGATCAGAAGTGCACCTATCGGTTCAACTATTCCGGATAAAACACCATATAAGAAAGTCTTGCCTTTGGGAACACCCTCGCCTAAAAGAGGCATGGAAACAATTGCACCTTCGGGAAAGTTCTGTATTGCGATACCGATAGCCAGAGCCAGGGCTCCCGAAAATGATATCGTACTGTTTCCGTAAAGCCATCCTGCACATACTATTCCTACAGCCATTCCTTCAGGAAGATTATGGAGAGTAACTGCAAGGACAAGTTTTGTTGTTCGCTTAAGACCGCTCCTTGGTCCTTCCTCACATTTATCAAGATGCATATGAGGTGTTACCATATCCATGAAAAGAAGGAAAAGCATTCCTATTCCGAATCCAATGGATACAGGTAGAAAACCGAGTTTTCCCATTTCCGCAGTCTGGTCAAGAGCAGGAAGCAGGAGACTGAAAAAAGATGCAGATACCATCACTCCTGACGCAAAACCTGTCAGGGCACGCTGCATCTTCTGCCCCATCTCTTTTTTGAATAAAAACACACTGGCGGCTCCCAGTGCGGTTCCCAGAAATGGGATAATGATTATACTCCACATAGTCACAAAGCTCCTTTCCTAAATGATACTGTATTCAAGGTATTTCTGTCCACGACAATCCTGCAGCAAATCTCTTTTGCTGTTATTCGTGACTCCACCGCCCTGGAAAATCTGCAGTCTTAGTTAATTACCATATCATCTTTCTTAAATCCCTTCCAATACCAAAGCATTCCCTTACCATGTTGTTAGGAAGGTACCAGGGTACTGTATATGCTGCTATCCCACAAACTTCGTTTTCAGTATAATCTTTTGCAAGATGAATGCCCCGGAAGACATGAAAATTGTTCGTCACTATGCCTATCCTTAAGGTATCATCCTTTGTTGATTGATCCATTAGCTCTTTAGAAAACAATATGTTTTCCACTGTATCCCTGGCTTTTGTTTCTGCGATGATGCGCTCAGGTTCAATACCTCTTGAAACGAGATATTCCTTTCCCCCGTCTCCTTCACTGACAGTCTCATTCTTCCCTTTTCCGCCGGATACGATGCAGATAGTATCCTGATTCTTTATGAGATAGTCATATGCGGCATCCAGTCTGTATCTGTAGATCGGACTCGGACGTCCGCTTTTCATCTGTGCGCCAAGGACAATTATGTAATCAAGCCCCTCTTCGCCTTTATCATTAAAGTGACTGGTCATAGCAATAAAGCAGATGGAAAAAAATATTGCCGTAAACCCGATTGTAAGGTAACCTGCACATCTTATCCCAAACGGAATCTTCATCCACCTTCCATTGCCTGAAACGTAGAATATAAATCCGAAAACAATTGCGTTGAATATCCATATCAAAAATGAGAATGTACCGCTTCCTACCATGTAGATGCTGACAGAGTAGATGATACTAAGAAGCGTGAATGCCAGAAACAAATATCTTATATAGTTCATTACAAATAATCCCCTGTGCTATTCAAAAGTATTATCCTTTATTGATCCTGTTCCTCAGCAGCCATCTCTTTATTGATCGTATCTTAACTTGCGGCCATAAATCATTTGTTGAAGCTCCCTGTATAATCAGTAATCTTACACACGGCTTCCACTCCTTCCGCGGTTTCTTTGAAATATCTTGTTCTGTCTGCTGATTCTGTATTTATTATATCATGGGGAACCGGGCAAAAGAAAAAAGCCTTGCTATGCTAAATTTTCATTAGCATAACAAGACCTTTTTAAGTCTTATTGGATCAACACCTGTAAGCCACCTGCAATATTCTTTGAATAGTGCAAATTATCACAGTGTTATCATTTTGTTATCAAATCGTTAATTAAAGTCCTTAAACTCCGCATAGATACTGAGGTTTTCAAGATCCTTTATATCATCGGGCAACATACTTTATCCTCCAAAGGGCAAAGCAGCTTATCCTCTACCCATAGATAAAGAGTACCCATAATACTTCTTTATGGTTATCTGTATAAGACTCTTAATCAAGAGTCATAAATCCCATCAACGCCTTATACTACAAGGATAAATAAACAAAAGAACAGACCTTGGAAAGGGGTCTCTTTAGTCCTTTTCAAGGTCTGTTACTATTGTTTTATTCAATTCTTAGAGGATAAGACAGTTTACCTCTGGGAGGATAATCTGCTTTGCCCTTGGACACTTTAATTACTCAAGCTCCCTAGATAATCCGTAATCTTAAACAGATATGTTTAGGGAATTTGATACGATTTGACTTCTTTCAGCTTCAATTGTCCTAAAAGTATAGACTGTATCTGCTAATGTTATCAAATTGTTATCAGGGAAGTGTTATCACTCACCCATATATTTAAGCTTTTTAGCTCTAAAGAAACGGAAGCATCCGCTAAGATGCTTCCAGTGTTGTTAAAGCTTCCACTTAAACGGCAGGAACTCTCTGGTTAAAACACAGTTATAATGTGTTCAAAAGCTATAGCCACCAGGGCATAATTATTTAGCACATATCTTGTCCATGTAGATAGATCTCTCAGAAGCAGGAATGTCGAGTACATCCATAGCCTGATCCACTGTCATTTTAAGCTTTATCATCATTTTCTGTATGTCATCAATTCTTGTCTCACGAGCTTTTTCAGTTCGCATATCTTCCATTACTTTACACACGGCTTCCACTCCTTCCTCTGTTTCTTTAAAATATCTCGTTCTGTCTGCTAATTCTTTATTTATCATATCATCGGGATCTGAGCAAGAGAAATCATGCATCAGCTTACCAATCTCATCATCTCCACGATATGCGCCGTTTATGTATAGAATATGCTCTCCGTCATTAAATAGTTCTCCGGTTGCCATATTCATACGTTCAATAGCATAACAAGGTAAACCTTTGGCAAAGATATCATTTTCAGTGATAAAGATAGTATATGTATCAGGAAGTTCACTGAAATCCTGACCGGCATCCAGATTATCTATATCCATTGCACTTGAATGGTACCTTGCTCTGTGCTTTCCGGCACCTCTATCGGATCGCTGGACCTCCATATCATACTTTTTACCTTCATCATCGGTCCCGTATGCATCCAGGCAAATTGACCGTGCGCCAACAAGCCGTTTTATATCCGCCTGGGTTTCTACACTTGTGATCGTGAGATTACCTTTTCCGGTTAATATCCTGAGCACTTGCTGTGTCAGAGGGATGTTATCACGAAAAAGACACCTCATGAAATCATCATCTATAGGTCTTAATCCGCGTAATCTTTGTAAGTCTTCCTGTCTCTCGCGTTCTTTTCTTTGAAGTTCTGTTTCCAAGTATGTTCTCCTGTCATAAATCATTGGTCTGTATCAGTTGACACCAATTTCTCAACTCTGGCCTTATATTCCATAAGTCTCAGAAGATATTCCGGCATTTTTCTCTTACCATATTCCCAATCAGTCATGGTTCTATAAGGTATTGCATAATAATCACAGAATTCCCTGCGATTCATCCCCATCTCATCTCTTAGGTTTCTTACTTCGGCTGCTATATCCATACTGTATCACCTCGTACTTTTAAGAATATTTTATCATTGTTGCCGCATTGCATCAAGATGGATGGGACTTTTTTATGAATGTGTTAAAGTAGATAGCAAATTGTGGCTCTTAAGAAACTCCTGACACTTCGCATACAGATCTTTTAGCTTTTGAATCTCATTTGTGAGTTCGTCGATCTTCTTATCTTTGGATTCGAGAATCCTTACATATTGTCGGTTCAGGTTCTCAAAGGTTCCAGAAACTCGATATCGTGTTACCATCTTATCAAAAATGCTTTTTGGAACCTTAACCGTTGGTTCACCACCGAAAAGCGGAGTAGAAACGGATGTCTGATCCAGGATGTCCTTGATCTCTTTTTCAACAGGTCTTCCGGCATCCATGATCTTATCCATTACTTTGTTTCTTGCTTCGATCTTTTTCTCGGCTTCTGCAATACGATTATTGATGTCCGTCATGTTTTCCTGCTGTTCTTCTATCTTCTTCTTGCCGGATTCCAGCTCCGAATCCATGCCAGCGATAGCTTCGGCTATTTCAATCTTCTCAGATTTAAGTATCTCTATCTCTGCCTCGGCAGATTCTTTCTCTCGCATGGCCTGTTTATACTCCGGAATGGAATGGCTTCTTTCAATGGTTGCTGAATATAATATCTGTTCCACTCTAGTCGAGATTTATTGATGTTGCTTGCCACAAAATCTCTGTTATTGTGTCGGAGACTTCCTTTGCCTTTTACAAATGATAATGTCTTTGCCACTGTTCCTCACCTCGCTTTCATTGTTGTTTTCTTTCAATGTTTAGGGCCAGCGTTTCTGCCGGGTTCTGTTACTCTTTCCAAGAGTAACGCCTTATTAGTTTTGTCACTTTGTATCAAAACTCAGGCGCTCTCCGAGGGTTGCTTCAGGTCCGGTGGACCTTTACATAGCTCCTGCTAAAGCGGAGCTTAGACCTTCCGGTGGACTCCTGCGGAGGGCTTCGATTTCCTTGAGCACTCGGCATTGATCTGATGCCATGATTAGATGATTGCCTCAAGGGAATCGAGTGCATCTTCACCGAAACATTTGAATTCCTGTTTACATAGCGCGTTTACAAATATTTCCGCCTAAAGTTGGTCTATATATGCTCTTGATTCTTTCTCATCCTCAAGGATGTGCTTTTCGAGCCTTTCATGATGGACAAGTATGGGAGCGAATCTTCTGTTTCCGGTTCGATCCAGTGGCAGGAAATAGGCAAAAGAAAAAGGCCTTGCTATGCTAAATTTTCATTAGCATAACAAGACCTTTTTAAGTCTTATTGGATCAACACATGTAAACCACCTGCAATATTCAATGAATAGTGCAAAATATCACAGTGTTATCATTTTGTTATCAAATCGCTTTTTAAATCCTTTAAAACCCGCATAAATACTGAGGTTTTCAAGATCCTTTAATTATTCTAATTCGATAACTTCAAAGTGGTTTATAATGTTTCAATCGCATAAATGCGTTGATAACAGTTCATATATGTACGCTTTTTATCTATTATACTGTTTTCCTCTCTGTTTTGTTGTCATTTGGTTGTCACTGTGACAACCAGTTGACAACCTAAGAATCTTATCGAAAAGTTGCTAATAGATAAGATAGGAAACCTTCTGCGGGTATTATACCATAAGGATGCAAGTCTAAAGAAGGAAATTATTATACTTAATGATTAAGTTACTATTTACAGTAGTTTTACAGCAGCTTTCAATTAATTCCTTTGCCATTCCTATTGCATTTGTTGGATTAGATACTTGCATCTGCAACATTAAATCAATTTGTTTTGAAAGATAATCACTCGAAAAGTTATTTTTCAATGTTTCAGCTGTATTAACAATTGCTCTGCTTCCTCAATAGATACACATCTTGCAAACCTCTCCGGCCACATCATCTCGTTATAATATCTATAGGTAGTCTCCGCATTCATGTAGTTATTATCAAATGTAGAGTTGCATCCAGCTGGAACAATAACCTTATAGCCTCTATCAAAAGCAGACTTTACTGTGGCATCTATGCAGAAGTTGGTCTGGAGGCCCACTATCATAAGTTCCCTTGTGCCAGTCTGCTGTAAATAAGATACAAAGTCTGGATTACCAAAGCAGCTATTCACTGTTTTGGTAAAAATACGCTCTTTTCCTATTGGCGCAACCTGATCTGCAATTTCATAGTCCTCATCACCTGCAGAGAAACCTGAACCTGGGCCATCGTCATGCTGTACATAAATGACCTCTACATCATTCTCTCGTGCTGTCTGTATCAGCCTTGTTGTGTTATCTATAAACTCCTGATAATTGTATAATCTTTCGTCTGTTATTCCTTTTTGTACATCAATAACCAGTAAAACCATTATTGCCCCCATTTCTATAAATCAGCCACATCTACTACTTTTATTCCATTTTGCTTGAGAAGCTCAACAAACACGCCATTTCCAGGTATTAGATTTCCTGAAAAAGTCCCATCATAAATAGTATTAACACCACAGGATGGACTCCTTGATTGTAGTATCACAAGCTCTGTTTTTTTATCTATTAGGATTTGCAAAGCCTTCATTGCACCAGCTCGAAATTCTGCATCTACAGAATTGCCATCCTTGTGCGTTACAATACCATCAACTATTTCTGCAGATTCCCTTGGTGTAGGAAGGCCTCCCAAAACTTCAGGACACACAGAAATGACCTCATGTCCCTTTACATATTCAAGGGTCTTTTTACTATAATTATTGCCCCCATTGTATTTACAATTCTCGCCTAATAAACATGCACTAACGCCTATGACCATACTATTATTCCTTTACATCATCCTAAAATTCAACCAACATAAACTCTTCGCAAATCACCTTAGATACAAACCACATCATTATAGAAAATCCAATCATTTAATTCTTATCTCCCTTCTCCACTCATTACAATCATATTGTTATCAAGAATCCTGTTCTGCAGAACATGAAAAAAGATTCATCTAAATCAGATTTCTCATTTCATCCTGTTTATACCAGCCTGTCCAGCATGTAGCTAATCCCATATGCTGTGCCTGCCCTGTCAGAAGTTCATCTAGTAGTAAAATTTCTACTTAAATATACTTACTATAGCGGCATTGCTCCTTAACGGTATCGCCTAAAAGAGTAATAGCCTGTTGAGGGCATAAACTTATGCAGCGATAGCACATGGTACATTGGATACCTGCTACCGCTTTCCCATTTTTTATCTCGATATTTTGCATTGGACATTCTCTGCTGCACAGTCCACAACCAACACAATTATCACTAATTTTTAGTTTATCTGTATATCCAATAGTTTTATGGTAGAACCAAAGTCGCTGTCCAAACAATCCCTTTAAATGCGAAATAAAAGATAATCCCTCCTTAGGATATGAACCTTGAAGCATTTGCTTAGCAATTTGTTCGATACGAGCATCTGCAGTTCTGACGATTGTCTTGTTTTCTTCAATACTCTTTTTTAACAGCTTGCTATCACAAACAGAGTCAGGCATTTTTATTTGCGCTCCGCCAAGTATTATTGCCCCATATTTCTTTAATAATCTAGCTGCGCATCCAGTTCCATCGCCACTAAACAGTCCCATTGTATTAAGACAAAATACTTTTTTATCTCGCCAAATATTACTGTTCTTTTTTATAAAATCCCTAACCATAATCGGTGCATTAGAAAACTGTGTTGGATAACCTAAAATAATTGTATCCTCATTCTCCAATAAACCTATTATTTGTGGATGCTCTAATGGAATACACTGTGCCTCATAGTCTAGCAAATTCACCAGCATCTCCACACAGTGCTTCGTATTTCCAGTTCCACTGAGATATACTCCAAGCATTTATCCTTACTCCTTTATTTCATTGATCATACAATTCATATTTCTATAAACCTAGGTTGTCTTCGTTGTCTGGCATCTGGATTTTCATCTGCATAGCCCACTGTTATGATTCCAGTTACATAATCTTTATCCGTTAATCCTAGTAAATTTCTCATTTCATCCTGCTCATACCAACCTGTCCAGCATGTAGCTAATCCCATATGTTGTGCCTGTAATCTCATAAAGAAAACATTTAAATCCATCCTTCCGTAAGACAAATCTTGTTCTCTATACTTTGCACCAATTACTGTAATCATGAAATCCCAGACTAAGCGATATTCCTTCATCATGGCATTGAGACAAACCTGTTTGCCAACTTCCATAGAACTGTGTGTTACTGTTTTTATAAGTTCATCATCACCCAGACATCTCAACCTTCTTAGACATCCTGTTACAGTTCTTTTCAAACTCTTTTCTGTTGGAAACTGAAAAAGGTTATCTTCGATGATTCTCGAAATAATCTCTTCATCACTGAGATTATCATCCACAAGCAGCCTCGCCCTTACTCATTTTGGCAATTGTACCGCTACTGAGCTTTACCTCATTCATCAAATCTGTTTTGTTCATGTTGTTGTCAATTAGTAATTTCCATAATCCGTTATATGAAATACTCATACTTTAATAATGCATAATATGATGATGACCTATAATGGTGATCAAGAGAGATATGCAAAAATAGCAGGTCATGGTTCTTGGGCTTTTCTAATGTTTATTCGGCAAAAATTTTTATGTTTTTTTATGAACCAGATTTATGACAGCTCTCTCATTGCTTCTTCCGCCTTCTTCTCTGCTTCTGACAATGCTTCTTCCGCCGGTATATTCTCCAGCTCCACCTGATCAGCTGCGATCTTTAGTGCATCGTAAATCTTTCCTCCTGTTGGGTCTATAGGAAGCACTGAAGCGTGCTGTGATTGTTGGAGTGGAACTGTTATCTCAGGATGCTCTTTCACATAATTATGATAGCTCTCAACACTATCCATATTCTTGCATACGGGTACATATCCAGTTCCCATTGACCATACTGCCTGCTGTTCAGGGCTCGTAAAGTACCGTATAAATGCTGCAGCTCCGGTCTTCTCCTTCTCACTTGAGGATTTGACGATAACAAAATCT
>NZ_JNKO01000004.1 GCF_000702885.1 Oribacterium sp. P6A1
GCTCGGGTCCCGAAGGGATCAGGTGAGGTTGACAAAACCGAACCTGACCAGCGGAACGCAGTGGGGACGGACAAGTAAAGAGGAGTTTGCATTTAATTGAAGTTAGATTGGAGCAAAAATGGAGAATAAGCGAAGAGTAGTGATAACAGGTCTTGGGACTGTCAACCCAACAGGAAATACTGTGGCTGAATCATGGGACAGTATACGAAACGGGAAATGCGGCATAGCAGCAATAACACATTTTGATACAGAGAATTTCACTGTTAAGCTTGCAGGAGAAGTAAAAGATTTTGATCCCTCTGCACTTATAGATCGTCGTGAACAGAAGCATCTTTCAAGATTCACACAGTTTGCGATTGTGGCAGCAGAGGAAGCCATCACACAGAGTGGAATCAAAGAATCCAATGAGTATGATCCATCAAGAATCGGAGTCATAGTATCATCGGGTATCGGTGCACTGGATACTATTGAGTCAGAGCATACAAAGGCAGAAAACCATGGATTTGAGAGAGTTTCTCCATTTTTCATACCTATGACTATTTCCAATATGGCAGCAGCCAATGTTGCTATACGTCATGGATTCAAGGGAATGTGTACCTGCCCGGTAACAGCCTGCGCAGGTGGGTCCAATGCCATCGGTGATGCATTTCACAGAGTAAGAGACGGATACGAAGACGTAATGATAGCAGGCGGTACCGAGGCATGTATATCACCCCTTGGAATCGGAGGATTCAGCAGCATGCGTGCTCTTAATCATTCTGAGGATCCTAACCGGGCAAGTATACCATTTGACAGTGAGCGAAGCGGCTTCGTAATGGGTGAAGGTGCAGGCATCCTCGTCATGGAGGAATATGAGCATGCCGTACGTCGCGGCGCAAAAATAATCGCTGAAATTGTGGGCTACGGTGCAAACTGTGATGCATTCCATATTACAAGCCCTAATCCGGAAGGAGAAGGCGGTGCTGAATGTATGCGTCTCGCCATCATGGATGCAGGCATTGATCCGAAGGATATTTCTTATATCAATGCTCATGGAACTTCAACACATCTTAATGATTCCTGCGAGACCAAAGCTATAAAGGCTGTATTTGGAGATAATGCTTACAATATTCCTGTCTCCTCAACAAAGTCCATGACGGGACATCTTCTTGGTGCTGCCGGAGGAGTGGAAGCTGTATTTTGCGTAAAGGCGATTGAGGAAGGATTTATTCCTGCTACTATCAACTACAGAAGTCCTGATCCTGAGTGCGATCTTGATGTAGTACCTAACGAGGGAAGAAATGCTGAGCTAAAGTATGCACTTAGCAATTCTCTGGGATTTGGCGGACACAACGCATGTCTTATTTTCTCGAAGGCATAAGAGAGATATTAATAGGAAAGTTTGAAATATGAACATCAAACTTGGTTGATGGGTCAGATACGGTACCGGCGTGAGCTGGTTTGTTCCTGACTCATGGAGGTAAAAAATGGCAGAAGAAATAAAAGAGTTGGATAATGTCTCTGATGTGAGAACACCGAAGGCATTAAATATAGAAGAAATCAAAAAAATCATTCCTCACAGATACCCCTTCCTTCTTATAGATCAGGTGAAGGATTATGAACCGGGGAAATTTGCGGATGCGATAAAGTGTGTAACTGTCAATGAGCCATTTTTCCAGGGACATTTCCCTGATTATCCTGTGATGCCGGGAGTACTCATAATAGAAGCATTGGCACAGACAGGTGCGGTTGCCCTGCTGAGTATGCCTGAAAACAGAGGTAAGATTGCTCTGTTTGGAGGCATCAAGAATGCCCGTTTCAAGCGTCAGGTAAGACCCGGAGATGTACTTGAATTTCATTGTGAGCTTACAAAAATGCACGGACCTGTAGGAATAGGTACAGCAACAGCCACAGTAAACGGCAAGACAGCTGTTGTGGCTGAGCTGACATTTGCAGTTCAGTAAAAAACAGTTAAAAGGCATAACGGATAATATAAACAATCTGTGAGAAGAATGAGTGAAAAGAATAAACAGCTTCTTTTCACAGGGCATATATTGCTATACAATGGCTACCGATTATATTCAAAATCGATAGCCGTTTTTGTTATAATGTATTCAGGTCGGTTTATATTATTCTTACAGGGTATATATGTTATAATCTGTAATGTGCTGATTTAAGTGTTATATCTTGGTAAGATTCCGCAGGAATCCGGCATAGAGTACCAGTTTTATTGAATTAAGGAAGATCGGATATGTTAAGTAATACTTTCGAGGAATTGTATAATAGATTCAGAGTGCATTTTTATATGCAGGTGTTTTCAAAGGAAAATTCCGGTGATGATACACTGACCTCTGTTGAAGCCTTCAGTCTGGAGTGTATAAAGTCTCTTGGAGAACCTACAGTGGCTGAGTTTGCAAAGATGATGGGTATTTCGGCACCCAATGCGGCGTACAAAGTCAATGCACTGATACAGAAGGGCTATATTGAAAAGGTACAGTCAGAAACAGACCACAGAGAGTATTTTTTGAGGGCTACTGACAAGCTGAAGGATTACTATAAAAACAGTTATGAGTTTCTTCAGAAGATAGTAGAGAGATGTGAGGAGCGCTTCTCAAAGGAAGATATAGAGAGGCTGGATCATATGATTGCTACTATTACGGATGAAATGATACCTGAACTTGATCCTAAACATTTTAAGAAGAGTGACAGGCGGTAGAAGGCAGCAGAAGAGAATAGTTTAAACTGTCTGTATTGGTAATGAATTAACGTTTGGAAATGTTGTATCCGGAAATCAGTTAAAATGATTTTTGGAATCAATATATTCGGACGTTTTTTTATTTAGTGAAATACTGACAAAAACGAAATGGAAATTAGTAATTATTTTACTAATTGACATCGGAAGACAAACAGAATATATTAAATGTAAGCGCTTACAAGAACGCGCAGACAACAGTGCAATGATATAAGCATTAAATAAAAATGAAGTTGATTCGCTTGAAAGGGGATAATTCAATGGAAAAATTAAACTATCAGGTACTAGAGAAGTCAGGTTATCAGGGGTATATCCTTAAAGATGCACCCGTAAAGGTAATGCAGTTCGGTGAGGGAAACTTCCTCAGAGCCTTTGTTGATTATTGGTTCGATATGTCAAATGAGAAGGCAGGATGGAACGGAAAGGTTACTCTGGTACAGCCTATAGCCCAGGGACTTACTGAGCTTATCAATGAGCAGGAAGGTCTTTATACACTTTATCTCCGTGGTTCCGAGAATGGTCAGAAGGTGAACAACAAGCGAGTTATATCATCTGTTAAAGATGCTATCAATCCTTATACCAAGGAAGGTTTTGCAGCTATGATCGAGCTCGCAAAGTCTGATGATCTTGAATATATCGTATCAAATACAACTGAGGCAGGAATCGTTTATGATCCAGAGACAAAGTTTGATCAGGAGCCGCCTGTTTCCTTCCCAGGAAAAATGACAAAGGTACTTTATGAGAGATTTAAGGCAGGAAAATCCGGAGTTGTAGTTCTTTCATGTGAGCTTATCGATAATAACGGACAGGAGCTCAAGAAAATTGTCAAGCGCCATATAGATGAGTGGAATCTTGGAGCTGACTTTAAGAAGTGGGTAGACGATGAAGTTCTTTTCTGTTCAACACTTGTCGACAGAATCGTTCCTGGCCGTATTCGTGATCCGAAGGAAGTGGAAGAACTTGATAAGGAGAACGGTTACACAGATCCACTTACAGATGTTGGTGAGGTATTTGGTGTATGGTATATCGAGGGACCTAAGGAGCTTGAGGATAAGCTTCCTTTCAAGAAGGCAGGAGTAAATGTTCATGTTGTTCCGGAGGTAGCTCCATATAAGAAGAGAAAGGTTCGTATCCTTAACGGTGCTCACACAGGTTTTGTACTCGGAGCTTATCTTGCAGGCTTTGATATCGTTCGTGACTGTATGCATGATGATGTAGTTAAGAATTATATGAACAAGATGCTTCAGGAAGAGATCATTCCTATTCTTCCGTTGGATAAGGCAGATTGCGAGAACTTTGCATCAGCTGTTGAGGATCGTTTTAATAATCCATTTGTTGATCATCAGCTTATGAGCATTTCTCTTAACTCCACTTCAAAGTGGAAAGCAAGAAATATGCCTTCACTTCTTGAGTATGCTGATAAGTTTGGAAAGCTTCCTGAGGTTCTTGCCATGAGCTTTGCTGCATATATCGCATTCTATAACAATGATGTACAGCGTCGTGAAGAGGATGGACTCATTTGCAAGCGTCCTGCAGGAAACGAATATAAGATCCAGGATGACAAGGAAGTTATAGATTTCTATGAGGCTCATAAGGATGATGATGTGAAGAGTCTTGTTCATGCAGTAATGACAAATGAGGAATTCTGGGGACAGGATCTTACAAAGGTTCTGGACTTTGAAGAAGTAACAGTAAAGAACCTTACTCTTATCAAGGAGCAGGGAGCTAAGGCTGCATACGCATCAGTACTATAATGAAAGGAAACCTTCTTAGGGAAAAGAAATATGGCCAGAGCACAGGTAGTACATATCAATCCGGAGGATAATGTTGTGGTTGCCATCGCACCTATAGCAAAGGGCGACGAGATCAGAACCAGAGACATTGATATAACAGCAATCGAGGATATTCCCCAGGGACATAAGGTAGCGGTAAAGCCGATTCCCAAAGATGAGCAGGTAATAAAATATGGTGTGTCCATAGGACACACCACTGAAGATGTTAAAGCGGGACAATGGGTTCATACACATGACATGAAAACGAATTTAAGCGGAGAAGTAGTGTATACCTATAATCCTGCGGTACCGGGAAAAACAGAGATGCCGGTGGAAACATTTGAAGGGTATGTAAGACCTGATGGAAAAGTAGGAACACGTAATGAAATATGGATCATACCTACCGTTGGATGTGTAAATGATGTGGCAAAGCATCTTGTGGAAATGAATCAGGATCTGGTAAAGGGTTCTATAGACGGACTTTATACATACACTCATCCATTCGGATGCTCCCAGACAGGAGGAGATCATGCCCAGACACGTAAGATACTGGCTGATCTGGTTCGTCATGCCAATGCAGGAGCAGTTCTTGTTCTGTCATTGGGCTGCGAAAATCTTACCCACGAACAGTTTTTGAAGGAACTTGGTGAATATGACCCCCACAGAGTAAAGTTTCTTACCTGCCAGGAAGTTGAGGATGAATTTGAAGCCGGATCTGCACTCTTACGTGAGCTTGCGGAATATGCATCAAAATTCAAGAGGGAGACCGTTGGTATCGACAAGCTGGTTCTCGGAATGAAGTGTGGTGGATCAGACGGACTTTCCGGAATAACCGCAAACCCTACAGTAGGCAGAGTTTCGGATATGGTAGTAGCCCAGGGAGGAACCACTATACTTACAGAGGTTCCGGAGATGTTTGGTGCTGAAAGCATGCTTATGGACAGATGTGTAAATGAAGAGGTCTTCGATAAGGCATCCGCCATGCTTAACGGATTCAAGGATTATTTTATAAGCCATAATGAGGTGGTATATGATAATCCGTCACCGGGAAATAAAGAGGGTGGTATAACTACATTGGAAGACAAATCCTGCGGTTGTGTCCAGAAGGGCGGAAAGGCTGCAATTTCAGATGTACTTTCCTATGGTGAAGAAGTTCATACAAAGGGGCTTAATCTTTTATACGGACCAGGAAATGACCTTGTCTCAAGTACGAACCTCACAGCTGCCGGATGTACAGTGATTCTGTTCACAACAGGAAGAGGAACCCCTTTCGGTTCTCCTGCACCGGTAGCAAAGATAGCCACCAACGATAAGCTTGCTGAGAAGAAAAGGAATTGGATCGATTTTAATGCAGGTCCGGTTGCATCTCAGGGAGAATCCATAGATGATGCAGGAAGAAGACTCTTTGATTTTGTAAAGGAAATAGCTTCAGGAAAGCAGACTCAGGCTGAAAAGCACGGATTCAGAGAAATCTCCATATTTAAGGATGGAGTAGTTTTATAAAAAATCATCGAGAACATTTTAACATAATGTATTAAAGACGGAATAGTTACATAAAACAGAGAAAAGACCTGAATCGGGAAAACCGGTTCAGGTCCTTTGATTTTTAACTAAAATACCTCCCGAAACAAATCGGGAGGCGGTTATAGAAGAAAAATCAAGTCATGACAGAAATGCCTGACTTAAAAAATGAGAATTGAAATGATAGTTAAACTGAAAAGATGATTGTCTTATCACATTTAATTTCAACCACCTGATTTGGATCCATGGAACCGTTTGAAATCATACCAAGAAAAGAATCGACAGATGTATTTGTCATTTCGATATCTAAATGTGAATTAAAACGGTAAACACTTATCTGGTGGTCTCCGTTAAGCTGTGACAGAACCTTACGAATTCTATCCATCGCTATCCCCTCCTTATATTGTAATCAAAGAGCAGAATAAATGCCAAAAAAGTTGATAATCAATCAGATATATAATCAACAGGCAAAATCAAAATACTCTATATGTGAGAAATGATTATAGCACATTTTAATTAAAAAGTCACATAAAAAACAAAATAATAAATCACTATGCACAATCACAATGGAATATTGTTATATTTTTAATGGATAAAACATATATATAACGCATGCATAAGCAACGATAATTTGCTATATTTTTGAAGAAGAAAACAGTTTCACAATGAAGGGAGATAAAAAACATCATGCTAAATGAAAAAAAGATAAACGAATTCAATAAAATGGCAGGCAAAGCCCGGGAACCAGGTATAGATAGCGGTGAGTCTTTGATGGAGAACTACATAAAAAATGCAAGAAAGTTCACTTTGATAGGACTTGTGGGTGTTTTTACAGGGTTAATATGTGTCTTGACCATAAGAGAACAGAACAACCCATTTATGGTACTTGCTGCCATAGTGATGTTTGCAGGAGCTTTGATAGCGGTTACCGGAATATCATCATTAAGGGCCGAAGGAATGCTCAGAACTTTTGCCCAGATAGCTTCCATGCAGCCAACAACGGCATCTATGCTTGATCTGAAAAAAGCCATTACACGCTGTGGTATGACTGGTGTTCGAAAGCAGGTGAAGCTCCAGATTGAAGCAGCTGTTTCCAAGTATGAGAAACTTGAGGGCGCGGATATAGAACTTGCAGATGAAATAAGAAAATCCGGACAGGAACTGCATGTGAAAAGAATTATCTGAAATTATCAATTATAATACATTCTTTGAAAATAAAATCGGGTCGCATATAAAGATTATCTATTGATTTAATAAGAATGTTTTATCCGGTAAGCAAAAAGTAGTGTCAGATAATATAAAAACGTGATAATTGACAAATAATTAAAAAATGTTCATTATCAAAAAAATATAATCTTTTTGGCTATAATGCCTTTATACTGTATAAAAATCACAAAAAATATTAATGTTTGCATAAAAGCATTGAAATTTAATTTCTAAGGTGATAGTATTCCTTGCGATTATAAAATTCATAGCTGTAGGAAGTTGTGTAAGTGCTTTCATAGCAGCTTATTGAAACTTCGAAAGTTTTTACAAATATTAAAATTATGATAAATTTTGAAAAAGCTATGGAATGTTATAATTCCTGGTGATATAGTGCATGTCATCAAATGAGTTTGAGTGTAGTGGGTATGGATAGTTCATCCCGTTTATTATTTTTCAGGAGGAATGATACGATGAGTGAATTAAGCATTATGATTCCGGATCGTGAGGCCGTATGTGATTTTGTTGCAGTAACTTCAAAACTTCCATTTGATATGGATATCGTTCAGGGATCAAAGATCGTTGATGCCAAGTCAATTCTTGGTGTTATTTATATGGGTCTTGGAAAGGTTCTCAGTCTCAAGGTCAGAACAGAGAATCTTGCAGACGTAAAAACATCACTTAAGGATTTTATCGTAGAGTGATTATAGACATTGCTTGAAGCGCTTGGATTGGGTGAATTCCCGATTCAGGCGTTTTTTTTTGAAAAAAAGAGCTTTCTCCGCTATTGATCCGGTTATTGTGGTAAGATAAAAGTCTGGAATGAGGTGTATATGCAGATAGAAATACAAAGATGTAACAGAAAATCCATAGTGATAACAGTGAACAGTAAAGCCGAGGTGATTATTAAGGCACCCTACAGAACAACTGATGCTGAGATTCAGGAGCTCCTGAAAAAAAGAGCTGCCTGGATAAAAGAACATGTGGATAAGGTCAGGAAAGAAAGGGAGAGGGCTGACAGTCTTGAACCGCTGACAAACGAGGAGCTTCAGAGACTTGGAGACAAGGCAGTGGATTTCATACCAAAACGTGTGGAGTACTTTGCGGAAAAAGTAGGCGTGAATTATGGGAGAATAACAATCAGAAATCAGAAGACCAGATGGGGAAGCTGCAGTTCAAAGGGGAACCTTAATTTTAACTGTCTGTTGATGCTTACCCCTCCGGAAATAATAGATTACGTTATAGTCCATGAACTCTGCCACAGAAAAGAAATGAATCATTCCAATAAGTTCTGGGCAGAGGTTGCCAAGGTACTTCCCGACTATAAAAAAAGGCGAAAATGGCTTAATGACAAAGGCGGAGTGATAATTGGCCGTATGGAGTAAAAAAGCCCCTTTTGTACTTGAACGGTACAAAAGGGGTTTTGATTATTTCTTGCGGCTTCGTTTTCTGGAACGGCTGTTCAGCAGCATATCCCTGCGCGCTTTCTGTTCAATTGAAAGATCATCAGTGTGCTTGAGCATACGGGAACGACGTTTCTTACGTATAAACTCTTCATGTCTTTCCATAAGATAGTATATTCCGAATATTAGGAGAGCAATAAGGCCTATAACGGCGAGAATGGATACAAGCCGTTTAATGGGCTTTGGTATCTCTATACGCCCTTCTTCCTGATTTAAGACTATGGGGGCATGATTTTCATCGCTTTCCGCCGGAAGTTGTCCTGAAACCGTTGGATGGGTATCTTCATTATAGTTCATGCTGATGCTCTCAGGGACAGTTTCTTCTGTATTTGCATCAGTCTGTGATGTCTGCTGCGTTTCAATTATTTTATCTGAGTGGTCCGAAAGACTTATGTAGGCATTGCCGACGGACTTATCACCGTATACATAGTCAATACGTGCAAATGCACCACCGCTTTTTTCAGAGTCGTTTAAATCATAGTTTATGGTGCCTGAGACATCTTCAAATACAGCTTCGGATGGAATGGTTATGTGGTATGACGATGGTATGTCGAAGCTCAGTGAATCAATGATTTGAATTCCGTCAACCTTAAAATTGCTGGATAATGTGCTTATATTCTTGTCGTATGCAGCTGCTTCAATGGACTTGAAATTAGTGTAACCAAAATCAAAAAGATTTTTTGTATCGGTGTACTGGGAATTATGTCCGTTGAGTATGACACAGATAAGAGTCATTCCGTTCTTTTCACAGGCCGTCACAAGTGTGTTTCCGGCAAGGATGGTATATCCGGTTTTGCCGGCAAAAACCCCGGGATAGTACTCGGCATAGCTCTTTCTCATCATGTGATGATGGGCATAAACTGTATTCTCACTGTCAGTGTCATTCGGGTACTTTGAAATAGGAGCATGAGTATATACCTGAGATGCATCTATGGCCTTAAAGGTATCGTTTTTTATGGCGTACTGCATTATCTTTGCAAAATCATAGGCACAGGTATAGTGATCAGGATCATTTAGACCTGAAGGGTTTACGAAATGAGAATTGACACAACCTATTTCGGCAGCTTTGGCATTCATCATATCCGCAAATTTTTCATTGGAACCTGCAATATATTCCGCAAGAGCATTGGCACAATCGTTGGCTGAGTGCAGAAGCAGGCAGTAGAGGCAATCTCGTACAGAAAGCTTGTCACCCGGCACAGCACCTATGATGGTGGAGTTTGGCTCCAGATTTCCGTTTACCGCAGCATACGAAAAAGTCACCTTGTCATCGAGATTTGTGCAGTTTTCAAGTACCAGTATGGCAGTCAGAACCTTTGTTATGGATGCAGGGTAATATGCCGTTGTGGAATTCTTTTCGTAAAGAATGGCATTTGAGTCCGCATCTATCAGTATTGCTCCTTCGGAATTAAGGGAAAAGGAAGCCTGAGGCCATGAAACTGCCGCAAATCCGGTTATCGGCATAAGTTTAAGAGTATTCAAAACTTTGTTGACAACTCTTTCCGATTGTGGATAAGGATAGTTGATTCCATTTAAAGAGGTACCTGAGATGTTATATGTTTGTATGGAATTTGTTATAAGGAAGGTGGCAGAGAGGGTAAGAACCACCCTTCTGCCGAATTTTTTTATCGCTTTAAGTTTATCAGTTCTTTGCATCATTCGATTCTTTTACAGCCTTTTTTAAAATAACGCTTACCTTGTAAAGATCTCCGTCTATGGTTATCACAAGCTCGCCGTTCATAAGTTTTGTCAGACTTTTTGCTATGGAAAGACCGAGACCTGAGCCTTCTGTAGTACGACTTACATCACCTCTTACAAATCTTTCCGTAAGCTCTTCCGGAGAAATATTGAGAGGACTGGAGGAGATATTTTTGATTGTACATGATGCAGTGTCTGAATCTGCATCATCTGTTATATCAACATATACCCTTGAACCCCTTAATGCATATTTGCAGCAGTTGTTCAGAAGATTTTCTATCACTCTCCAAAGATGTCGTCCGTCTGCACATATCATAACAGGATGATCCGGATAGTTAAGTATGACTTCAAGCTTTGCGGAATTGGTTTTATCTTCGAATTCTCCCAAGGCCTGTTCAACTATTTCGTTATAATTGATATCAGCGAAATCAATCTTGACATTACCGGAGCTTGCTTTGCTGGCTTCCACAAGATCTTCGGTAAGAGTTTTAAGTCTAGTGGATTTCTGGTCAAGAACCTTTATATATTCCTGAACCCGGGGATTGTCTATATCTTCACGCTTGATAA
The DNA here is from genome assembly GCF_000702885.1 of Oribacterium sp. P6A1. Taxonomy (GTDB): domain Bacteria; phylum Bacillota; class Clostridia; order Lachnospirales; family Lachnospiraceae; genus Oribacterium. The sequence continues at coordinate 10,956 of NZ_JNKO01000004.1, forward strand.
GATCCACATAACTTATGATGGATGTTAAAGGGGTCTTCAGGTCGTGGGATACATTGGTTATGAGATCTGCTTTAAGACGTTCTGATTTGACCTGTTCATCAACAGCCTCACTTAAGCCGGTGGCTATACGCCATGTGTAAAAATCAATGGCCAGAATAATGATCAGTGTGGCTATAGCACACAGGAAAGCCTTCAAACTCTCATTGTTTATGAAGTGTACGAACAGCAGTACGATCATGATAAACGCAAATGTATTGGGCAATACGAAAAGAACATAACTGAAAAGCTTTGAGCTGGTTCTTTCGGCGCTTTGAATATAGTGTCCGAACAGATCGCAGATCTTTTTAAGCAAGGATGAGCTCCATAACCGGTCCGCCTTGTAATTTCTGACAAGAGAAAAGGTCATAGGGAAGAATACAGAATATTTCAATATGAGGCTTAGACTCGATGTCCAAAAATCCCAATTATCTATGGTTCCTATGATCCTTTCCACAGATTCAAGAATTTCAGGTGCCAATATATCCGCTGTAAATCCCCAGATAATGAAGCCGCATAAAATGATTTCTGTAGGACAGTTATCAATTTTATGAAGGTGGATTTTTAGATCAGACTTATCATTACTGTGTCCGCTCCAAAGGAACAGAAGTATAAGAGAAATTACCGCAGTCAATCCGGAGAGCACCAGCATGGTCAGTCCTACGACGCTTGTAACATGGTGATCCGTGTACTCCCTGGCCTGTTTTTGGAAATTGTCTTCGCAGGGAAAAGAAGTATCTATTCCCACAGAAAAATGATATTGGGATGAGCTGCTCCTGAATGGATTACGAGCCTGTAAAAGAGGAATCAGGTTCTGGGGAAGATTTCTGAAGTTGGTGGAGACTTCAAGAGAGTTGGAATCAGCGTAGGCAAAGCTTGGAAGATTACGGATGTCTTCCTCAGAGCGGGATGAATCGTTAGTGAAGGTTACATCGGAATTCTTTGATGTATAGGTGATGTTGAAATAAAAATTGGTGTTTTTACTGTTGAATTCACTTTTTACGGCATAATATCTCGCAAGATAGGTCAGTGCCTCTTCTGCAAGAGCACCGAGAGACATCTGTCCGTCAGTTGGACTTGTCTGTTTATAATCCGGAAGATATGCCCTGTACTGCACTATGATCTGGTGGTTAAGTTCATCCTCTGCCTTTGATATGGTTCTTGAACCGTCGTTCTGAAGCTGATTCCAGGCATCAAAATAGTATCCCATAGATCTGGCATATTGAATAAGGTAGTCCAGTGAGTAGGAAACGTTCTGTCCCTGGACATCGGCCTGGGCTATGATGAGTCCCAGATCAAGCTTACCGTCTTTTTCGAATATATCTGTAAGCTGGACGTAATCGAATATATCCGTCATCATGTGATTGGCCCGGTCTTCAAAAGCCGAGCTCTTTACGTAATTGGGCTGTCTTATATATTCAAGTGCAGATCCGTCGGCTGCTCCCAGAGTCAAAACACCGACACTGCAGAGTATCATAAGAAAAGATATAATATTGATAAAAGTTGTAAATGTTTTTTTCATGATTTCTAATGTAAACGCCGGGCAAGAGAACTATCTCCAACCCGGCGAAATGTTGTGTAATGTGTTCAGAAAAAATTGGAAATGTTATTTAGCTGCATCCTGCTTTTCGATTTTATATCCGACACCCCAAACAACCTTAAGATACCTGGGTTCTCTTGGATTTATCTCAATCTTTTCACGAATATGGCGGATATGAACAGCTACGGTATTATCGGCACCGATGGCTTCTTCATTCCAAATTGAAGTGTAAATGTCATCAATAGAAAAAACCTTGCCGGCATTTTTTACCAAAAGAAGAAGGATGTTGTACTCGATAGGTGTAAGTTTAACGGCGTTGCCGTCAACGGTCACTTCTTTGGTGTCATCGTTCATAACGAGACCGCCGCAGGCATAAACATTATCATTGTCGGCAGCTTCCCCGATATTGCCCAACTGGGTATATCTGCGGAGCTGTGATTTTACTCTTGCAATAAGCTCCAAAGGATTGTAAGGCTTGGTAAGGTAGTCATCGGCTCCGACATTAAGCCCCAGGATCTTGTCATTATCCTCACCCTTTGCTGATAACATAATGATAGGGATGGAGCTGGATTCTCTGATTTTAAGTACGGTATGTACTCCGTCAAGTCCAGGCATCATAACATCAATGATAAGGAGATCCACCTTATTCTGTTCCATGATTTCAAGAACATCGTAGCCATCATAAGCTTTAAGAACATGGAAGCCCTCACCTGTAAGATAAATGGATATCGCTTCGACGATTTGCTTATCGTCGTCACATACGAGTATAGTCTGCATAAAAACCTCCTGTTGGCAGGTATATGGTACCCAAAATACCAATATAACCACATTATTATACATTATTGCTCTGTTCAATGCAAAGAGCGGGGAATACAGAAATAAATGAATCCGAAATTAAGATGCGATACGGAACAAAAAAGAAAAGCTTCCGGAACAGTACCGGAAGCTTAAGTGATAGTAGTGTTATGCCGCAGGAACCTCTTGAGCAACTTCCTGAACGTACTGCTTGCTGACATATGCATCGCGACCGTTATAGTCGATCATGATCCATTCATCATTGGGTGATCCTTTGTATGTGACCTGTACACCGGCATCAAGTACTTCAAGAACCTCACAATTTGTATTTGGCTCGGTACGAACCTTGACGCCTGTAGTGGTAACCCATACTGAGGATACAGCCTGAGTTTCCTGAACAGGAACTGTTTCTGCAGGATTGTCAACAGGAGCCTCTGTTGCTGCCACAGTTGTCTCTGCAGGAGCCGCAGTAGTAGCAATAGAAGGTTTTGATGAGCCTCCGTTTATGATCTTTATAAGGATGATAAGGAGTATGGCACATGAAATAGGAATAAGGAATTTCATTATGTTGTAAAGATCCAGCTCAAAGCCTTTTCTGCGCTTTGGTCTCCTGTTCTGATTGTATCCCGGGCGTCCGTTTCTCTGAGCGGAGGAGCGTCTTCCTGATGTTCTTGAAACCCGCTCATTGTCGCGAAGAGGTCTGGTAGGACGGCCACTCCTCATGCCTCCTGAGGATCTGTTTAACGGAATATTCACAGAACTAAGGTCTGAAGCCTCAGGATAGGAAGCATCTTCTCCGGATGAATCTTCGTCGGATATCTGTGATTCGGAATAGTTTGTATCATATTCGGAATCTGAAGGGTTATCAAACTCTGAATAGGCTGTCTGTCCGGAAGCGTATGAGGCAGAAATAGGTCTCGACTGGAAAGAGTCTACATAGTTGTTCAATTCGTCACGAATAAGAGAAAATGATTCGTTGGCGGACTGAGATGTGGCGGTTTCACCTGCTTCGGCCTGCTCGCCCATGATTCGAATGGCGTGATAATTGTCCCTGGTCTGATCTGATATGAGTTTATTTTCCAAAAGCTGGTCAATATCACTTTCAAGATTATTGGAAACAAGAACAGCCCTGTCAATCTGCATACGGACAAGGGTATGAAGTATGCGCTTGTCCAGGATCAACGCCTGGTTGTACTGTCCGTTTAATATACTTTGCTGTGCCTGACTTAAATCATTACGAATCTTGCCCCAGATGTTAGCTTCTCTTGGCGTTGGCATGAAAAAAACCTCCTTAACGGAAATAATGATTCAGATAAAAGAGAATCGAAGCAGAAAAAAGAAACAATCTGCGAATAGGAAAAACTTATCTTTTAATAAAATATTTCCGGATAATTTACTTTATATTATACCCGATTTCAAAAAGTGCTTCAAGAGAACAGCAAGGTATTTGCTTCGTTTTTTGGCATGGCAACATTAACCTATGTACTTGATGAAACAGGGTTTCTGTGTTAAACATAGTAGAAATAAAATATTACGTAGTTGTGAACGCTGTATGAAGAGATATTTTCAAATTAGTTACCATTTCCGAAATTTCGGAGGTGCATTTCCATGGGTAAAGCCAGGAATAATCCGACACTGCTGCGTATTATAATAAAGATGAGAGGGTCTAAAGTACCAATCATGTGACTAAAATATGATTTGAGATTTTATTACCCGCATCATCAAAATGTTTTTTAGCAGAAAGGTATATCATGAGATTAAGACATATAACGGGATCAGAGGATTTTGTGGCAAATTCAGAGTATGTAACCCACGATCCGGAGAAAAACAAGGGCAGATGGAAAGAGGTTTTCGGCAATGATAATCCTGTCAGAATAGAGATAGGAATGGGAAAAGGTCAGTTCATAGAGACCCTTGCCGCTAATAATCCGGACGTAAACTATATCGGAATAGAGCGTTATGATACTGTTATTCTCAAGGCTATAAAGAAGAGAGAAGCTCTTGAGAAGGAGGGTGCTGATTTATCTAATCTTACATTTATATCCATAGATGCAAGACTTCTTGCAGATGTTTTTGCACCTGGAGAGGTGGACAGAATATATCTGAATTTTTCAGATCCATGGCCAAAGGACAGGCAGGCAAACCGTCGTCTGACAAGTCCTGTCTTTATGAAGATATACAGAGAATTTCTTAAGGCAGACGGACAGCTGGAATTTAAAACCGATAATATGGGATTGTTCGACTATTCACTGGAGTCCATTCCCGAGTCAGGCTGGAAACTTTCTCAGGTTACAAGAGATCTTCATCATGATGATTCAATGAATGAAGGGAATATCATGACAGAATATGAAGAGAAGTTTTCTGCTAAGGGAAATCCGATATACAAGCTTATAGCCGTACAGTAATATTTCAGTGGAGATCAAATGATTTAAGCTGCGGTATAGCAGTTCAGCAGTATCGAGGTTTAAATCATTAAATAATATAGCCTGAAAAAAATTTAAAAAAACAATTGACAATACGATACTAATTGTGTACTATAAGTGAGCGCTGTGAGGAACGGCGCAAAGATATGCACCTTTAGCTCAGTTGGTAGAGCAGCGGACTCTTAATCCGTTTGTCCAGGGTTCAAGTCCCTGAAGGTGCATTTTTTGATGCTTTAATATATGAATAACGCGATAAAAAACCTGGATTCTTTGAGAATCAAGGTTTTTTTTATTGTAAGAATAAAGTAACATGAATTTACAAACACGATGATATAATGTTATGACTATAATGATGTAAAAGACTGTGCCGTAGTGTTTCGGACACAGATTTATTATAAAGTTATGCCCTGCATGAATGACGGGGGAATGGAGAGTTTAGTATGTTCAATCGTAAATTGTTGCGAGGAACCTCACTTTTGCTGACAGCAAGTATGCTTATCATGACCGGCTGTGAGCAGCAGATAAGCGAAAGTGTAAATGCTGAAAGTGAATCTGAGATAGTTGTTACCACGGCTCCGGAAACGGAATCAGTTGAGATGGTTGCTGCATTGGGCATTAATTCCAATGTTTTGCCGTCTATAGCCGGTGTAACTGTTGATGACTCGGCAGAGGAACTGGCACCGGTCAACCTGACAGTGGGAGTTATCAATTCGGTAGTTAAGGATCTTCAGCAGAGACTTATGGATCTCGGATATATGGATCCCGATGAGCCCACAACATACTACGGTGATGCCACTTCACTTGCTGTACAGTACTTCCAGAGGCAGGCAGGCATGGCTATGGATGGAATATGTGGAGTCGGTACATGGGATGCCATCATGTCTGAGAGTGCCCCACATTATGCATTAAAGCTGGGATTCCAGGGAAATGATGTTACTCATGCCCAGTACCGTCTTTATAATCTGGGATATCTGTACAATGCTTCCGATATAAACGGTACTTATGATGAGACTACCATGAATGCTGTCAAGAAACTTCAGGAGACTAACGGCCTTACTGCAGACGGAATATACGGTACCAGTACCTACAATCTTTTGTATTCCGATGATGTAAAGGCTAATGTTGTAGCCCTTGGAGAACAGTCTGACCTGGTAAAGAAGTATCAGCAGATTCTTATAAATCTGGGATACCTTGAGGGAGAAGCTGACGGTAATTTCGGATTGGGAACTCAGAATGCAATAAAGGCATTCCAGTCAAGAAACGATCAGGTAGTGGACGGATATCTGGGACCTGATACAAGAACTGCTATGGAATCTCCCAATGCAATTCCCTTCGCTATGCGACTCGGAGAACAGTCTGAATCTGTTAAGGATCTTCAGCAATATCTTGTAAAGTACGGTTATCTTTCATCGGATAAGGCTACAGGCTACTTTGGTGAACTTACCAAGAGCGCGGTTGCAAATTTCCAAAGCAGAAACGGACTTACTGCGGACGGACTTGCAGGTGCAAAGACTATAGCATTGCTCCATAGCGGAAATGCCAAGAAGAATACTACTTCAAGCAGCTCTTCAGGTTCATCAGCTTCATCAGGTACAAGCAGTGCAGCTCCCGTTACAGTACCAAGTACAGCTGCAAATGCAGGAACCCCTGCAGTATCCATTCCGTCATCTGTGGGAACAGGCGGTGAGACAGTATCCGGTTCGGCAGCAGCCCTTATTTCCATTGCAGCATCAAAGATCGGCTGTCCGTATGTATGGGGAGCAAAGGGACCGAACAGCTTTGACTGTTCTGGTTTTGTATACTGGTGTCTCAACCAGGCAGGAGTAGGTATTTCTTACATGACTTCATCAGGATGGAGAAATCCGGGACGATTCAAGAGGGTATCCTATAACGAGCTTCAGGCCGGTGATATCATAGTTGTATCAGGACACGTAGGAATCGTTGCAGGTGGAGGAACCATCATAGATGCATCATCATCCAACGGACGTGTAGTACACAGATCACTGGGAGCATGGTGGGCAAACCACTTTATTGTCGGCTGGAGAATCTTCAGTTAAGATGATATAAGTATAGGAGTGGGAAGCGCAAAACGATTGAATACCGGTTTTGACGCTCTCGCTTCGATAATTGAACCGAAAAAACGATATAGATAAAAAAATAAACCGACCTCCAATTGTCAGATCAAAAATCTGAGGATTGGAGGCCGGTTTTTTTATGTCTTTTTTCTGATATGAAAGAATATGAACGGTTTACATAATCAGGTAAATCATACTCTTGTTTCCTTCATAAAGGTATCGATAAGTCTGGCTGCAGCAGTGGACAGATTTTTGGATCGGTCGATTACAAGACAGAAGGTCCTGTCGGGAATAGGTTCAAGCAATGGAACACGGTAGACAAGACCACGTTCAATGGCATCTGCCGCAAGAGCCTCAGGATAGAATCCCACCCCAAGGTCATTCTCAACCATTGGAAGGATCTGATCCGTAGAAGATGCTTCCAGTTCGGGCTGGAAAGTGAGCTGATGATTAAGAAAATACTGTACATAAAGCTCACGGGTTCCGGTATCACGGCCAACGCTAATGATAGGGTAGCGGTTCAGCTCCTTAAGAGACATGGGATATTTTGTAAGATGCTTATAACCAGGTCCCACTATGGGGATCTCTCTGAAATTGAACAGCGGGTCCATGGTGAAAGGTTCCCGTACAGTCAGTGGAGTGGTGACAAGCGCAAAATCAGCAGAACCGTTCTGCAGAGTTTTTATAGCCTTTGGAGTTGCATGATTGGATATGCGAATGCTTATGTCCGGATACTGTATCTTGAAATCGTGCAGGACTGGAAGCAGAACGAGTCTGAGAGCATTTTCGGAGGCTGCTATGGTCACCTGTCCTGATTCCAGATTGACATCTTTATCAAGCTCTTTTTCTCCCAGTTCCAGCTGCTCAAAAGCGATAATAACGTGTTCATAGAGCCTCTGACCGTTCTGAGTCAGGGTGATCCCCTTCTTTCCCCGGTGCATGAGCTTACAGCCCAGGCTCTCCTCAAGGTGATTCATGGCACGGCTTACATTAGGCTGATTGGAACCCAGTACTTTTGCGGCCTGGGTGAAACTTTTGAAGGTGCCCACGTAATAGAAAATTCTGTAGTAGTCATAAGAAATCATAAAAACTCCATTGCCCGGAAGAGTATGATTCCGGAATTAATTAAATATCTTTTGAATAGAATTAAATTTAATGGGGTAAAGCTGAGGATAAGAAATCAGATAAATTGATTAACAAAAATCTTTATCCACACGCCATAACAGGTTATAAGATGATTTTTTGTGTCGCTTATATAAATGTATGGGGTGAAAAAAACGACAAAAAATTTGAAAAAATTTTTTGCTGTGAAACATACTTTCAGGGCCTCTTTATCATCAAAAAAGACTAATTCTTTAAAGAAAATATAAATAAAAATATAACAAATCAGACAATGCATGTCAAATTGATATGAGTAATATGTAAAAAATACGGCTTGAATATTAAAAAACCGGAAATATAATAAGGTCGCACGAGTTTTGAGATAAGTCTGAGACTGTTTCGGAACTTTTAACAAATTATAAAAGTTAAGAATGGAGGTAGTAGAATGGAGCACTTCACCGAGGAACTCCAGGAACAGCTGCAGGTTTCAACCGCGTTTACTGTTCCGGTGTTCGGAGGAATACAAGTCGCCGAGTCAACGGTTATCACATGGGTCATCATGGCGGTACTCGCTGCGTTGTCGGTTTATCTCGGGTCAAATCTTAAAGTCAGAAATCCGGGTAAGCGTCAGCAGCTGGCAGAGATGATAGTCACATGGTTCGATAGCTTCACCGGAGAACTTCTCGGAGAACACGGAAAGCAGTACAGTACAATCATTTCCGTTATTCTCATCTACATCGGATTTTCAAATGTTATCGGGCTTTTTGGATTGAAGCCCCCAACAAAGGATCTTAACGTGACAGTTGGCCTTTCGCTTATCAGTATCTTCCTTATCGAGATCGCAGGATTCAGGAAGAAGGGAGCAAAGGGCTGGGTAAAACATTTTTCGGAGCCGGTAGCCATAGTTACTCCGATCAATATTTTGGAGCTTGTTATCAGACCTTTGTCACTGTGTATGAGATTGTTCGGTAATGTACTTGGTGCGTTTATCATTATGGAGCTTATCAAGATGGTGGTTCCTGTAGGTATTCCTGCCATCTTCAGTCTTTATTTTGATATTTTCGACGGACTCATCCAGGCATATGTATTTGTTTTCCTGACATCACTTTATATTCAGGATGCAACAGAATAATGAACTAAGTAGTCAACTATAAACATTTTTATTATTTAAAAGGAGAATTATTTATGAGCATGACAGCTATTGGTGTAGGTTTAGCAGCACTTGCATGTTTAGGAGCAGGTCTTTCAATCGGTATCGCAACAGGTAAGGCAGCAGAGGCAATCGCAAGACAGCCTGAGGCTGATGGTAAGATCATGAGAATCCTTCTTCTTGGTTGTGCACTTGCCGAGGCAACTGCAATTTACGGATTCGTTCTTGGTATCCTGTGCATTTTCTTCCTTAAATAATTTTACAACATCTGAAATTTGAAATTACAGGAGAAGAAAACACATGTTAAGAGTAGATATTAATTTATTGTTTACTATCATTAATCTGCTGGTACTTGTTTTTCTTATGAAGAAGTTCCTTTTCGGACCTATCCGTGTTGTGATCGAGAAGCGTCAGGCTGAGATCGAGGAGTCTTATAAGAAGGCCGAGGATACAAATCAGGCTGCCAAGGAGCTTAAGGCGAAGTATGAAGAAGGTCTCAACAATATCGAGGAAGAACGTAAGCAGACCATCAATGATGCAAAGATTGAAGCTTCAAAGGAATACGATGAAATCGTAAATAATGCCAATAAGAAAGCAGATAAGATTCTTGCAGATGCAAAGCTTCAGGCAGCGAAGGAAGCCGAGACAAAGCAGCGTGAGATGCAGCAGCAGATGGCTGTTCTCGTAGCAGAGGCTGCTTATAAGATTGCAGCTTCACAGGACAGTGCGGCAAATGACAAGAATCTGTTCGATCAGTTCCTCAGCAGTAACAGCCAGCCAACCAACAAGAATGATCAGGAGGCATAATAGTGAGTCAGAATGCCAGAGAAATAGCAGAACGTCTGATTCAGTTGCAGGTTTCAGCAAGTGTGATCAAAGCTACTTCACGTATATTTGAAGTATTGCCCCAGACCGCATCCCAGCTCAGTGATCCGACTATAGATTTAGCAAAGCGAAATGAGGTAGTCGACAGTGTGTTCCCTACAGAAGTGAGAGGAATACTGAAAGAACTGTGTGACGAAAACAAGCTTTCTATGTGGCAGGAGATTGCTGATCAGTATAAGAGTATACGTGCAAATGCTGAAAAACAGCTCCATGTGCAGCTCAGATATGTAACCAGACCTTCTGAAAAGCAGCTTTTGGATATACAGAAGTTTGTATTTGATAAATATAATACTCATCATTTTGAGTTTGATATGACAGAGGATAAGAGTTTAGGCGGCGGATTTATCCTCGAAGTCGGAAATGACCAGTATGACTGGTCCACCAGCGGAAGAAGAAACCAGTTCCTTGAGCAGCTTAAAGTTACCCGCTCAGGACTTACAAGTGATGTGGATATCCTTACCATACTTCAGCAGAGTGTCAATAACTTTGACCTGAAGGCAGAGAAGAAGGAAATCGGTTTCATCGAAAGCATAGGTGACGGTATCGCCATAGTAAACGGACTTGATCATGCCATGTATGGTGAAGTCATAGCCTTTGACAACGGTACAAAGGGAATGGTTCAGAACATCGAGAGAGACAGAATCGGTGTTATCCTTTTCGGCGATGAAGCAGGACTCGGAGAGGGAAGCAGAGGTATACGTACAGGACGTATGGCAGGTATCGGTGTTTCCGATGATTATCTGGGAAGAGTTGTGGATGCTCTCGGAAATCCTATAGACGGTCTTGGCGGTATCAATGAGGTTGAGTACAGACCTATAGAGCAGCCTGCTCCCGGAATCATAGACCGTCAGCCGGTTAATGAACCTATGCAGACAGGTATCCTTGCCATTGACTCCATGTTCCCTATAGGAAGAGGACAGCGTGAGCTCATCATCGGAGACCGTCAGACAGGTAAGACTTCCATAGCTCTTGATACCATACTTAATCAGCATGATAAGAATTGTATATGTATCTATGTAGCAATAGGACAAAAGGAGTCAACCGTAGCAGCATTGGTTGAGACCTTGAGAAAACATGATGCCATGAAGTATACCTGCGTAGTGGCAGCCACAGCGGCTGATCCTGCGCCTATTCAGTACATAGCACCATATTCTGCAACATCGCTTGCCGAGTATTTTATGTATAAGGGACATGATGTACTTATCGTTTATGACGATCTTTCAAAGCATGCGGTAGCTTACAGAGCACTTTCTCTGCTTCTCGGACGTTCACCGGGGCGTGAAGCATATCCAGGAGATGTATTCTATCTCCACTCAAGACTTCTTGAGCGTTCATGCCATCTTAATGATAAGCTGGGCGGAGGATCCATAACGGCCCTTCCTATCATTGAAACACAGGATGGAGATGTTTCAGCATATATTCCTACCAATGTTATTTCCATAACAGACGGTCAGATTTTCCTTGAGTCAAATCTTTTCTTCGAAGGTCAGCGTCCTGCGGTAAATGTAGGTCTTTCTGTTTCCCGAGTAGGTGGAGCAGCTCAGGCCAAGGCCATGAAGAAGGCTTCCGGATCACTTCGTATCGATCTTGCCCAGTACAGGGAAATGGCTGTATTCACACAGTTCTCTTCGGATCTTGATCAGAATACCAGAGATCTTCTTACGCAGGGTAAGGTACTAATGGAGCTTTTGAAACAGCCATTGGGAGCACCAATGTCTCTTAGTGATCAGGTAATAACTCTTGTGGTTTCACTCAACCATAAGATGATGGATATCGAACCTAAGAGAGTGAAGGAATTCCAAGGAAAAATGCTTACATATTTTGCCCAGAGATATCCGGAGATTGGTAAAAATATCGAGATTTCAAGACTTCTCGGTGATGATTCAAAGAATCAGATCCTTAATGTGGCAGATGAATTTAAGCGTCTTTGGGATGAAAAAGACGGACATTTTGAACTTTCTGAGGAAGAAAAGTGATTGTAACTATGATTGGGCTATACCTTAAGAGGTATAGCCCAATCGGAAATAGATTATAATGAGGATTAAATAGTGGCAACCATAAGAGAACTGCGAGACAGAATCTCGAGTATTGATAATACTTTAAAAATCACAAATGCCATGTATCTTATCTCCAGCACGAAGCTTCGTAAAGCAAAGATGGAACTTCAGCAGACTGAGCCTTACTTTTACACACTTCAGACCATGATTCAGAGAATTCTAAGGCATTTGCCTGAAGATTTCACTCATCCGTATCTTGATCTCAGAGAGAATCTTCGTGAAACTGTGGATCCGTCTGATTACCGCACCGCAATAATCTGTGTTACTGCAGATAAGGGGCTTGCGGGAGCATACAATCATAATGTTATAAAGCGTACAGAGGAGCTTCTCAAAGAGAGACCAAAGCACAGGTTATATGTGGTCGGTGAAATGGGACGAGTTTATTTTCGTACAAGTGGTGTAGATGTAGATGAGCAGTTCCATTACACAGCTCAAAATCCGACATTGCATAGAGCCAGAGTTATAACAGGAAGAATGCTGGATCTATTTCAGGAGGATAAAATCGATTCCGTTTATATCGTATATACGAGAATGAAAAATTCTCTTGAGATGGTAACAGAGACGGAACAGCTTCTTCCTATAGATAAGATCAATGGCGGAATACTGGGCAATAATCAGATACCCATGGTGGCAGGAATGGAGGATTTCAGACTTCGTCCCACACCTAAGGCAATTATCGACAATGTTATCCCTGACTACATCAATGGTTTTATATACAGTGCGCTGGTTGAGTCCTTCTGTTCAGAGCAGAATGCCAGAATGACTGCCATGGATGCTGCCAATCGAAGCGGTAACAAGCTTAGACAGGAGCTGAGCATTCAGTACAACAGAACACGTCAGGCTGCCATCACCCAGGAAATAACGGAGATAGCAGCCGGAGCAAGAGCACAGAAAAAACGATAAGTGATAAGAAATCGAATTACGCTTTATATTATAGAAGAAAAGTGATTTTTAAAGCGTTGATGAGTGTGCGGCGGACAAAGCATTGTCAGCTGCCATAAGGAGATATATATGCAGACAGGAAAGATTGTGCAGGTCATGGGACCGGTTGTAGACGTTGAATTTGATTCTACGCCGCTTCCTGAGATTAAGACTGCACTTACAGTAGATAATCATGGTACAAAGTGTACTATGGAAGTTGCCCAGCAATTAGGGCGCAGTACCGTTCGCTGCATAATGCTTACAGCGAGCGAAGGTCTCGAGAGAGACATGGAGGTAGAGAATACAGGTGCCGGAATAACTGTTCCTGTAGGTGAGAAGACACTGGGAAGACTTTTTAATGTCCTCGGTGATGCCATAGACGGTCAGCCTGCTCCTGAAACAGAGGAGCATTGGGAGATTCACAGAAAACCTCCTAAATTTGAGGATCAGAATCCTGTTCAGGAGGTTCTGGAAACCGGAATCAAGGTAATCGATCTTCTTGCACCTTATGCAAAGGGTGGAAAGATCGGTCTCTTCGGCGGTGCCGGTGTAGGTAAGACCGTTCTTATTCAGGAGCTTATCAGAAACATCGCTACAGAGCACGGCGGATATTCCATATTTACCGGTGTAGGAGAGCGTTCCCGAGAGGGAAATGATCTTTACAGTGAAATGACGGAGAGCGGAGTTATCAAGAATACAGCTCTTGTATTCGGACAGATGAACGAGGCTCCCGGAGCCAGAATGAGAGTTGCGGAGACAGGTCTCACCATGGCTGAGTACTTCAGAGATGTCCAGCATAAGGATGTACTTTTATTCATTGATAACATTTTCCGTTTTGTACAGGCGGGATCAGAGGTTTCATCCCTTCTTGGAAGAATGCCTTCAGCCGTAGGTTATCAGCCTACTCTTGCAACAGAGATGGGCCAGCTTCAGGAGAGAATCGCTTCCACAAGAGAGGGTTCCGTAACATCTGTTCAGGCGGTATATGTTCCTGCAGATGACCTTACAGACCCTGCTCCTGCTACAACCTTTGCCCACCTTGATGCAACTACAGTACTTAGCCGTAAGGTAGTAGAACAGGGTATTTATCCTGCTGTAGACCCTCTTGAGTCGTCATCAAGAATTCTTACAGAGGATATCGTAGGCAAGGAGCATTATGAGACAGCTCAGAGTGTTTTACGTATACTCCAGAAGTATAAGGAGCTCCAGGATATAATCGCCATCCTCGGAATGGAAGAGCTTTCTGAAGAGGATAAGATGACGGTTTATCGTGCCCGTAAGATACGTAACTTCCTTAGCCAGCCTTTCTTTGTAGGAGAACAGTTTACCGGTGTTCCCGGAAAGTATGTTCCTCTTGAAGAGACTGTTAAGGGCTTTAAGGCTATCATCGACGGAGAGATGGATGAGTATCCTGAAAATGCATTCTTTAATGTAGGAACCATAGAGGACGTTAAGAAAAAGGCTCAGGATATCTCAAATGCAGAAGCCAAGAAGATATAAGGTAAGGAAAGAGGTCATCTGATTCCTGTGAGAGTAAAGTATTCTTTATCATCAGTGATAGAGAGATTTTGACTTCTATTTAGCGAAAGATTATGTGAGGTTTTGAAATGGCAGTAACACCAACGTTCAGCCTGAAGGTAATAGCTTCAAATAAGGTCTTTTATGATGGACCCGCAGAATATCTGCAGGTTATTACACTTACCGGTTCACGTGGATTTATGGCGCATCATGCACCATGTATAGTTGCCGTAGAGACCGGTACCATGAGTATAGTGAAGCCGGGAGGAGAAAGAGAGACCGTTGTAGTAAGCGGAGGAATCTGTTCCTGTGCCAACAACAGACTTACGGTTCTTGTAGATACCTGTGAAACAGCTGACGAGATCGACGTAAGAAGAGCCGAAGAAGCAAAAGAAAGAGCTTTGGAACAGCTGAGGCAGAAACAATCAGTGGGCGAATACAAGATGACTCAGTCATCCCTGGCCCGCGCCCTGACCCGACTGGAATTCTCAAGTCAGAAGAAACACTATATTTGACCAGCCGTTGAAAACGCAATCAAAGAAAGCAGAGAATCGCCGTGGCAAGCTTGCTTGCCAAAGGCGATTCTCTGCTTTCTTTGATTATGTGGCAATGCCACATAATCCGTGCGTAGCACTTTGTGCTATGCACGGATTGCGGTTTCAACGGAAAAAATGGGGGCAAACCATAATCTGTGCTATGCACGGATTCCGGTTTTTTATTAAATCACTCTCCGGCAATGCTAATCATAACCAAAAAGAAATAGCAATCCCCAAAGCAAAATTATAAAATGAATAGAGAACCTATGACAGAAAGGCATAAGCTATGAAGAGCATAAAAGAACTAAAGATAGGCTACATAGGCTTCGGGAACATGGCTGGAGCCATCGCCGGAGGACTCATAAATGCCGGAATCAAAGCGGAAAACATGTATGCGGTATCGGGGCATGTTGATAAGCTTGTTGAAAAGTGTAAATCCATGGGTGGAATCAATCCCCTTGAAGATCACAGGGAGCTTGCGGCTGTTTCAGATGTTGTTTTTGTTGCGGTAAAGCCCAATAAAATAAAAGATGTGGTTACGCCCCTGGCGGAAGTTCTTAAAGATGATCCGGAAAAAATCGTTATATCCATAGCCTGGGGATACAATTTTGACAGATACTTTGATGAAGGTATACTAAAGGAAGGAACACACCTTCTTTGTACATGTCCAAATACTCCGGTTTCCATAAATAAAGGAATATTTGTGGCTGAGAACAGACATTCTTTGACGGAAGAGGGGCTTAAGACTGTTAAAGAACTTCTTTCATACCTTGGAAGAGTGATATTTATTGATACTAAGCTTATGGGAGCATCGGGAACAGTGTGCGGATGCGGACCGGCATTTGCTGATCTGTTCATTGAGGCCATGGCAGATGCAGCTGTTATGTATGGTATCCCAAGAAAGACAGCTTATGAGATGGTTTCTGCCATGATAGAGGGTAATGCTGCGCTTCAGCTTTCAAGCGGAAAGCATCCGGGAGAAATGAAGGATGAGGTTTGCTCACCGGGAGGTTCCACTATAAGAGGTGTTGCGGCTCTTGAAGAGCAGGGATTACGGGCGGCAGTGATAGCTGCAATAAAGGCTGTTCAGGAGAAATAAGAATTACAATAATGAATAAATTCCGCTTACAGGAATCATCATAAGTTAATCACTTCCATAAATAACTTGTAAGTATTACGTAAAAAGTGTATTATATAAAAAATATTGGCAGAGGTTATGCCGATTTAGACATTGAATACCAAAAGGGATTTCAAGGAGATTGAATTAAGATGATGAGTCCAAAAACGAAGAAGACTATATCAGCGGTTATTGTCATTGCTCTTATACTTGCAATGGTGCTGACTATGGTTCTTCCTTATATTGTTTGATGAAGACAGAGTAAAATGAAGCGGCAGTCCATTGAGGACAGCCGCTTTTTTCTTAAACTGAGGGTTGATTCTGAACAGTATCGGGTACTCATAATAAAAAACAGATTGGAATTTATAATATGAAACATAAGATAATTCCCGGTCAGGATCTGGTGATGATCGGGGAAGTTGGAACCTATGCGGCAGGACAGCTTTTGAAACTGTATCCGGAAAAGTTTCGTGAAAGATTCTCAAGATCATATCTTGAGGAGGAATTAAGAAAACTATCCGAGCAGGAAGATGCCATGCAGCAGTGGTTCAATGCGGCGAGAGAGGCACGAGCGGGACAGGAGGAAGATCCTGTTGAATACCTGATGCCCGGATATAAGTTGAAGTATGGTGTAACCAAAATATATCCTGTGGATAAGGGGGGAGTTTTAAAGGCTCTGTGGGATTTTTGCGAATCAGAGGCAATGGATCCGGAAACAGGGAAGAAGAAGGGAAATGGTGTGGGATGCAGTTTTAGATATGATCGTATCCCGGTAAGTCAGTTCACTATGGAGATATGTGAGATTTTTGATTTATCGCCCTTCAGACTCTGGTCTGAGAACTGCAGGCTTTTGGCAATGAATAAAGGAACTCAATTCTGTGAGGATTTCATAAATCTTCAGCTGGAACATTCCAAGAGCATTGCAGATGAAGGTTTCTTAAAGGGGCAAAGAGCAGGTTTTGACAGTGAGGGACATCTTCGGACAAAGGAACCTGTGAAGGCTGCAGTGTTCGGAAGATTTACAGCTGAAAAGAAGAGAATACGTACCGATGGTGCGGAAATCGCATATTTAACCAGAGAATCCCATGATGAATTGGAAAGATTTCTCGGTGGAGAAAGTGAGGAGAAAATATGAGAGAGAAGATATTGACTATAATAGAGAAAAATTCTCGTCTTACTGTTAAGGATATAGCAAGTATCCTTGGTGAGG
Source organism: Oribacterium sp. P6A1 (assembly GCF_000702885.1). Lineage (GTDB taxonomy): Bacteria > Bacillota > Clostridia > Lachnospirales > Lachnospiraceae > Oribacterium. The sequence continues at coordinate 28,320 of NZ_JNKO01000004.1, forward strand.
ATGAGGCAAAGGTGGCAGCTGAAATCGAGGCTTTGGAGAAAGAGCATATTATCTGCGGTTATCATACACTTATTAACTGGGACAAAACCAACGATGAAAGAGTAGATGCTCTTATCGAAGTTAAGGTAACACCACAGCGTGGACTCGGATTTGATTCCATAGCGCAGCGTATATATCAGTATGATGAGGTAGATGCGGTATATCTTATGTCAGGATCATTTGATTTTACCGTGCTTATCAGCGGAAAGACCATGAAAGAGGTGGCTTCGTTTGTATCCAGCAAGCTTTCTCCCATGGATTCGGTACTTTCAACTGCAACACATTTCGTACTGAAGAAATATAAGGATCATGGCACCGTAATTGAACAGCCAAGAGTTGATGAAAGAATGAAGGTATCACCATGAGAAATCCTTTAAACAGTAAGATAACGGGAATACAGCCAAGCGGAATACGTAAGTTCTTTGATATAGTTGCAGATATGAAGGATGCCATTTCTCTTGGTGTAGGTGAGCCTGATTTTGATACACCGTGGCACATAAGAGAAGAAGGAATACATTCTCTGGAAAGAGGAAGAACCTTTTATACATCAAATTCCGGCCTTAAGGAACTAAGAAATGAGATAGCCGGCTATATAAAGAGAAACTATGATGTTGATTACAATCCCTTAACTGAGGTTATGGTAACTGTAGGTGGTTCCGAGGCCATAGACCTCGCTATGAGGGTAATGCTGGATCCCGGGGATGAAGTTCTTATCCCCCAGCCGAGCTACGTCTCATATGTTCCCTGTGCAATTATGGCAGGCGGTATCCCGGTTCCCATCGAACTTGAGGAGAAGGATGAGTTCCGACTCACACCGGAGAAGCTTACAGAGAAGATAACAGAAAAAACAAAACTTCTTGTGCTTCCGTTTCCAAACAATCCAACCGGTGCCATCATGGAGAGGGAGGATCTGGAAAAGCTGGTTTCCATTATAGAAGAAAATGATATTTATGTTTTGACTGATGAAATATACAGCGAGCTAAGCTATAAAGGAAAATCTTCAAGTATCATAGAGTTCCCGGGTATGCGTGAAAGAACCGTATATATAAACGGTTTCTCAAAGGCTTATGCCATGACAGGATGGAGACTGGGATACTGTTGCGGTCCGCAGCTCATCATGAAGCAGATTCTTAAATTACATCAGTTCGCTATCATGTGTGCACCTACAACATCCCAGTACGCAGCGGTGGAAGCATTAAAAAACGGAGACGAGGATATAGCGAAGATGAGAGAGGCCTACAATGAGCGCCGCAGATATCTGGTTACCCGTCTTCGCGAAATGGGAATGGAATGCTTTGAACCATACGGAGCATTTTATGTATTCCCGTCAGTAAAGAATTTCGGCATGAGTTCGGAAGAATTTGCCACAAAACTTCTTGAGGAGGAAAAGGTAGCCATCGTTCCGGGAACTGCTTTCGGAGATTGCGGAGAAGGATTTATGCGTATTTCCTATGCATATTCTATTCAGGATCTTAAGAAAGCACTGGACGGAATTGAGCGATTTGTAAGCCGGCTTAAAACAAAATAAAAGCGGAGGGATCTATGGCATGGTACGATAGTGCAATTTTTTACCACATGTATCCACTTGGCATGGTAGGAGCGGATAAGAAAAACGATGGAGGTGAAGTACGACATCATTTTCATGAGCTTACCGCATTTATTCCTTATCTGAAAGTCCTCGGATGTGATGCCATCTACATTGGACCTATATTTGAATCCGGAAGCCATGGTTATGACACCATCGATTATAAAGTGGTGGACAGGAGAATAGGTTCCAATGAAGATTTTCGTAAATTCGTGGATACCGCTCACAACTATGGAATCCATGTAGTGGTGGATACTGTTTTCAACCATACGGGAAGAGATTTTTTTGCCTTTAAGGACATCCGGGAAAAGCTTTGGAACAGTCAATATAAGGACTGGTACAAAGGAATCAACTTTGATCAGAGATCGCCTATGGGTGACAGCTTTTCGTATTCAGCATGGAGAAATGCCTGGGAGCTGCCTGAATTGAATTTCAACAATGAGTATATGAGAAAATATCTCATAGATGTGGTTCAGTATTGGGTGGATACCTTTGATATAGACGGTTTGCGTCTTGACTGTGCTGATGTTTTGGACATTAATTTCCAAAAGTCTCTTAGATATTTCACTACCCAGATGAAACCGGAGTTTTGGCTGATGGGAGAAGTTATTCATGGTGAGTATCCGAGATGGGTTAATCCACAGACACTTCATTCTGTAACAAACTATGAGCTTCATAAGTCAATATACAGTGGTTTTAACAGCCATAACTTTTTCGAAATAGCTCATAATCTGAACAGAAACATGAATATAGCGAAGGATCTTTATCTGTTTCTCGAGAATCATGATGTGGATCGTATAGCATCAAAGCTTGAGAATAAGGATAATCTCAGATCATGCTACATGGCGCTTTTCACACTTCCGGGTAAACCTTCCATATATTACGGCGGTGAGTTCGGACTGGAGGGAAGGAAGCGTGATGGCTGGGATGACAGCCCATTACGTCCCTCCGTCAATGTAGATGAGATGAAGCCCAATAAACTTACATCCTTCATAGCTAAACTTGCGGAAATTCACGGCAAAAATTCAGAGCTTCATATGGGACAATATAAGGAGCTTTATCTTCAGTGTAAGCAATGGGCCTATGCACGAATGGATGCAAACAGTGCTGTTATTACGGCTTTAAATAATGATGAGGAATCAGCGGTGTTCTATGTGACACTTCCTGTTAAGGCTAATATGGCCTTTGATCTTATTTCTGAAGAAGAAATACAGATAGAGCAGGATAACCGCATTATGATTACATTGAAACCTAATTCCGGAAGGATCATAAAGATAAAGTGAATGATAATTCCAATTTTTGAAGTAATCTAAGATTATTTTTTCGGACCGATCGGCAAAAGCCGGTCGGTTTGTTGTATAATGAAGCTGATTAACGAGTTATGAGCGTTTGGAGGGGAATTATGGCAACAAGGTCTTCTGCAAGAAGAAAACTTACCAGAGAAAAATCAGAGAAAAAAAACACTGCAAAAAAGAGTACACTGAGAGTAATAGAAAAGGCTGAAGCTTCAGCTCAGGCAGGAGGAGTACGATCAAGTAACTGGGATTTAGATCCTGTTTTTATAACACAGCTGGATCGTTATTTATTTGGGCAGGGAAGAAACTATAAAATTTATGAAAAAATGGGGGCGCATCCCGCAACTTTAAACGGAAAAAAGGGAATGCACTTTGCCGTGTGGGCACCTCATGCAAAGGCTGTTTCCATAGTATGTGACAGAAACAACTGGGATGTGACTGCCAACTATATGCTTCCACTTGAGGACAGCGGTATATATGAAGGCTTTATGGAGGATATGGGATATGGTGAGCTTTACAAGTTTGCCATTCATACTCAAAGAGGTGATGTGCTCTATAAAGCGGATCCCTACGGCTTTTCCGCAGAGTTTCGTCCCGGTACAGCATCAAGGACTGCTGATGTTGCGAACTACAAATGGGGAGACGGTGAATGGCTCGCTAAAAGAGCAAATACGCCAACATTTGCACAGCCCATCTCTATATATGAGTGCCATATAGGTTCATGGAGAAAAAAAGACAGAGAAGAGAAGAACGGTTTCTATACCTATACGGAGGCTGCGGAAGAACTGGCCCGGTACTGCAACGACATGGGATATACTCATGTTGAACTTATGGGAATAGCAGAGCATCCACTGGATGCAAGCTGGGGATATCAGGTGACAGGGTATTATGCACCTACGAGCAGATATGGTACACCTAAGGAGTTTATGCACATGGTCGATCATCTCCATAAGCATGGAATAGGTGTTATCCTTGACTGGGTACCTGCACATTTCCCTAAGGATGCCCAGGGGCTCGCAGACTTTGACGGTACACCTACATATGAGTATGGGGATCCCCGAATGGGTGAACACCCGGATTGGGGCACCAAGATTTTTGATTACAGTAAAAATGAAGTCAAGAATTTCCTCATAGGAAATGCTCTCTACTGGTATGATGAGTATCATATTGACGGATTGAGAGTTGATGCGGTTGCATCCATGCTTTATCTGGATTACGGTCGCGAGAACGGACAGTGGATTCCGAATAAATACGGTGGAAACGGAAATCTGGATGCCATAGAGTTTTTTAAGCATCTGAATTCTGTAATACGCGGAAGAAAAGACGGAACAATGATTATAGCCGAAGAGTCAACTGCATGGCCTAAGGTGACAGCGGCTCCGGAGGATGAGGGTCTTGGTTTCACCTATAAGTGGAATATGGGATGGATGCATGATTTTTTGGGCTATATGAAGCAGGATCCGTATTTCAGAAAAGGCGCTCACAATATGATGACCTTTGGAATGAGTTATGCCACCGCAGAGAAATTCATTCTGGTACTTTCCCACGATGAGGTTGTCCATCTGAAATGCTCCATGATTAATAAGATGCCGGGAATTTATGAGGATAAGTTCCGGAATCTTATGTGCGGATACCTGTTTATGTTTGGTCACGCCGGAAAGAAGCTGCTTTTCATGGGACAGGATTTTGCCCAGCTCCATGAGTGGAATGAAGATGTGGCCCTGGACTGGTATCTTACAGAAGAACCGTGGCACAAGAAGGTCCATTGCTTTGTACGTGATCTTTTGCATATGTACAGGGATTATCCTGCAATGTGGGAACTTGATGACAGCTGGAATGGTTTTGAATGGATAAATGCAGACGATGCGGAAAGATCAATATTCAGTTTTATCCGTAAGGACAGCACCGGAAAGAACAGTCTCCTATTCGTGATCAATATGACTCCAATGGAGAGAAAGGACTATTCGGTAGGTGTGCCTGAGAAGGGAAGATACACATTGATCTTTAATGAGGATGGAAAGGTAGATTCAAAGTCGGCTAAGACTGTATACATGGCTGAAAAGAATGAATGTGACGGACAGCCATACCGTATCAGTTATCCGCTTCCGGCTTACGGATGTGCCGTTTTCAGATTTAATTATGTATAATATATGTTAAACTATTAACAATTAACAAAAAGGGAACAGAAAATTCGTTATTTATTTAACAATTTTCTGTTCCCTTTTATTTTTTGCTGTAGTAAAATTGTTTTTATAAAAAAGAAGGATGTTTTACCAAGTAAAGGAGACAGAATATGGCTAGAGAGTTATTATCACAAGGCGCTTCAAAAAGTATATATCGCGATGGTGATAAGATTTTAAAGGTTTTTGCAAAGGGATTTGACAAATCAGAAGTTTTCCATGAAGCATTTATAAATACGAGAGTGGAAAATATTGATGGAATTAACATACCTAAAATTTTAGGAGTATATTTTGAGGATGGTCAGTGGATCATCGAAAAAGAGTATGTTGAAGGAAAGACATTGAAGCAGCTGATGGATGAAAATCCTGCAAAGATGGATGAATACATTGGAAAAATGGTTGACCTTCAGATGTCTGTATTTTCAAAGAAGGCACCTTTACTTCAGAAGCTTAAGGACAAGCTCACATATCAGATAAACGGTTTAAATACCATTGATTCAAGCACCAGATATGAGCTTCTTACAAGACTTGAGTCCATGCCAAAGCATTTTAAACTGGTACATGGTGATTTCAGACCTTCCAATATCATCGTTAAGGATGACGGAACCATGTATTTGATCGACTGGGTACATGCAGCCCAGGGAAATGCAAGTGCAGATGTGGCGAGAACATATACTGTTTTGTATCTTTATGATAAGGATGTGGCAGAGAAGTATTATGCTGATTTTTGCTCAAAGACCAATACAGATAAGACTTATGTTCATAAGTGGCTTCCTATCATTGCCGCAGCCAATCTGACAAAGAAGAGACCTGAGGAAAAGGAAATACTTGAGAACTGGCTCAATGTCGCAGATCTTATGTAATAAGGATGACAAACTGAAGAAGAGTATATAAATTGTCATTATTCCACCTCATAATATGTTATACTAGGTTTAATTGATGAACAGTGCTTCTCAGAGTCTTTGCTTTACAATGAAATATAAAGAAAAGATATGATGAATCAGGCAGGTTTGAGCACAGTATTATTTATGTGAGGTGAATATATGAAGAGATGGTACAGCGATGAAAAAATTGCTCTTATTATCAGGAAAGATGAGTTTTCTGAAATATATCAAAACTATCTTATGAAGAACATGAAGTATATCCGCAATGAGTGGATTAAGGATATGAGAGATACATCCACTCCCAATGTTACACAGGATCAGTTTATGAATCGTGATATCATCGGAGAGGCCAAGTGGATACGCTCCCAGTTTATAGGCAGCATGGGAGAGTCAGATGAACATTTCTTCAGTATTAATGCTATTGATAAAGAGCCTGAAGAGAGAAGCATTGTTTTCACTCCGTTTATTGCTGTAGATGGTTTTGGAAGTGCCGGATTTAATTTGAAGCGTACAAAAATTGATTACTCTGATGAAGAGAAGATTTATTATATTCTTCCCGATAAGAAGGAATACAGTGATATGATATCAGCCATGTCGGGTTCGGTTTATTCCACAAAGGCTCTGAGCGCTGAGTATCGCGCCAAGCTTGGAGAGTATCTTCCGTCAAATTTTGCCATTGAGTCACATCTGGGTATACTTACATTTACTTACGAGAAGGAAATAGAAGAGTAATTGAATATTTGAAAAAGTCTCCTGAGATCAAGAATGGATCTGCAGGAGACTTTTTTTCTGTTGTCAAAGGGATAATCAATATCCTTCGGCAGGTATATGGAGATGAATATGTCATGGTACCGCAAATTGTTTAGAAGTCAGCCTTCATCCGGAAGCTTATTCATAATAAGATCAAGGGCTATCATCATACAAAGACCTATCTCCAAAGCCAGAATTAAAGGAAAAGCTTTTTTAAATACCAGACCGCCCTTAAGGAACCATACAAGAGCAGGTATCATGATCATTAGCAGCCCGGTAAATATGAGCTTTCCCTTAAATGCGCCCTCTTTGGATTTTTTATTAAGGGATTCTTCGATGGAATATTCCTGAACATCAGGTATCTGTTTTTCGGATGGAAGCTTATTATTTTTCTTATGGAATGAAAATATTCCGAAGTTTTTGGCAGGTTCTTCTTCAGCAAGATTCTTTACTGTGATACCCGGAACCAGATCGTCTTCAGGGAAGTCACTTTTTCCGTAGTCTGAGCAAAAACCAATGTCATGGTTCGCTTCATTTGATGTACATGTATTTATTTTTTGAAAGCCCGTGAAAACAGGAGAAGGGGAGATATCATGTGTTGATGGAACTGAATCTTTTTGCGGATATACTCCGTTTAAATCCGGAGTGTTTTTGTCTGATAATAAAGATGAAGCATTTTTTCCGAAAGAGGATTCAGAATCAAGAACTATACCTGCATCTATAGGTCTGAAGATACCATCATCAGAAACAGGTGTTTTTTTTGACAGTGAGCTGCTGTCATCCGAAGATTCAGGTGCAGATAATGTGTTTCCTGACTGCTGTTCTTTTGCAATATTGGTTCTCACAATACGGAGAAGATCAGTGATCTGAAAAAATTCTTTTCCGGTTTCCTGAAATAAAGAATAGGCAATTATAACTGCTCTGTCATCTTTATAGTCCACGTGTTTAAGAAGATATGAAAGTAAATCCGAGAGACTGCTGTGAAATGTATTCATATAGGATGGAATGACAGTGAAGAGCCATTCCTCCTTTTCGGGATTGAAAAAGACTGATGAAGGAGATAGGAATATTGAATTCTCTGAAACCATATACTCCTCAAGGGAAAACAGCAGTTTGTTAAGGCTCTCCATGAATGAGGATATGGCTGTATGGCTCATAGGATTGGATTCAATATATTTTTCCATGGGTTCAAGTCCGGAAATAATATAGCTCAATATATTATCCTCGGTGGAAACATTATAATTCATTTTTACCGTTCCAGGAATGCAGGTTTCTTTTAAGAGCCGGGATTCATAGGTATCTGTAGGTATAGAGATATTTTTCAAATGCATATAGCTATGTCTTAGAGAATGTTCATAGCTTACGGTTATTTCCATTTATTTGTTCCTCCTTATTCAGCGGGATCCACATCCTGTTCGAATATGCTTACTTCCCGAATAAAATTTTCAGGTTTAAAAATCTTTTCTCCGTCGGCTTCATGGCTGTCTATTTCAGATTCCAATGCAGATCTTGTGTAGGCATTGATTCTTGATTGCAGGTGAATGGCGCCGTTGATGAGAGTTGCGATTACCAAAAGCGAAATACTGAAAACATAAGCGGCCTCAAGGGTGTTCATAGCAGTCCTCCGGTATACTCCATATCTCTGAGAATAAAATAAAGTCCCGGAAGCATAAAAGGGATAAACGGCAGAGAAACAGAGTATAAAGCTTTCCCGCTTATCTTCCCGTATATGAGTATAAACATACTGGCGATGAATGCTGTGAAAAATCCGCTAATGACAAGTGTGAGTATGTAATTTAATGGAATAAAAAATGCGGAAACTGTTATGAATACAGCATCACCGATTCCAAGGCCTCCTCCGGAGGCGATACTTATCAGTGCAAGAACGATTCCGGGTATAAAACGTAAGATGGAGTTGATTATCAGATCAGAGTTTAACTCCGATACTTGATTAAAGTTGAAATAAATAAATATGGGAAATCCCAATAATATAAACAGAAAATGCAGAATATTGGGAACACTCCTGCTTTTTATGTCATAAATACTGGAAAGAAAAAAATATGATAGAAATATCATGAGATAGAAATAAGTGATAGATAAAGAAACAGACATTAGAATTGATTTCCTTTTTAAATATTATCCGCATCTCACACAGGCATGTTTTCCGGAAGCTTCAGCCTCGGATTTTTTCATGGGCTGTATATAACTGGATAAAGTTTTGCAGGCAGGCGTACTATGATAGCTTCTGGCACCGCTTGTGTAATAGACTACGGCCATTCTGGTATTTGGTCTGCAGGAGGCACAGGGCGAGAAGCGTCCGCCGAATTTTGTTCTTAGGTTTAGTATTGCTGCGCCGGAAGTCTGATTGATATCATGAGTTATGTAGGTGCAGTTCATAGTGGTGTGATAAACATTACTGTCTTTGGTGCTTACATATACAGTTTCATCCTTTTTAGCATCGGTATTTCCGTTGTCCTCCATCCAACGGTTTCCCTTTTCTCCTATCCATGCACGTCTGCTTGCTACTATCTGTTGAGAAAGATGATCCAGTCCGAAAACCGAGAAAGGTAATGCGGCATCGTAATTTGCAACATATTTTATTTTTTTATCGGTGACTTCGGAATCACTTAGCATATCTATATTTTTCATGCCGGGCTGCTCAATCTGAGAAGCAAGGGAAAGGGCTGAAATGGTGGTTTCCACTCCGCTGAGGACATCCTTGTCCAGCTTTATGGTGCCGTCCTTGGTTTTATAATATTCTATGTATTTTTCCTGAGCCACCATACGTGCATTATCTTCAAGGATGATACTTGCATTCCGCTGGTGGTTCAGGATCAACATGGGTGTAATGAAGATCACACATGCAAATATGACAAGTGTCAGTGCAAGTGAGGCCTCCACCGTATATGAAGAACGACATGATGAATGAAACAGTTTATTCAGTTGTTTGATAAATGAGGATTTGTATTCTGATTGCGATTGTTCGTACCTGGAGTGATTAAACATTGGCAAAAAGGATTGTATTGATTTCATTTTCATGTCGGATCCGGTTAATGTGTGTCGTTTTTGTATTTATAGTAGGTTGACAGGTTAAAGGAATAATCCTTATTCGGATTAGAGCCGTATACAAGAGGTATGAAACCGTTGTCGTACATAACGTGTCTTGTATCAGCCTGAATATCTATTCTCAGGGCGTAAAGACAATCTTCTATGGAAAAAGAGGTTTCGGGATCCTTGCCTGCACTTTGGATATTCTTCTCCATGCGGCTGAGCATTCTCTTATTGATCAAAGACTGATCAAGTATACCCTGACCGAGAAGAAAGGTTCTAAGGTAGTCTCTGTAGGACAATCCTTTTTTACTGTTGTTATCGGCTTCAATATTACGGCTGCTTCCAAAATCAAGGAGATCGCCTATATCCATAGACCAGCTTTCGGAATCGTGAAAAACAGGAACTTTACCGTTGGACAAAAGTGTTTTTACATCTTTGATTGATTGTGCAAGTGCCCATATACCCAGTACAAAAAAGGTAAAAACAGAAATAAGGGCGGGATTGGCAGTAACGCATAGGAATGATGTGACAAATGCTTTTGCTTCATTTCGTTTGGCCGTATCGGTATAGAGATAAATGAGATTGAGACCTTCCCTCAGAGTTACAAGCTTTGTGACGAATTCAGACAGGTTCTCGTAGTCACTTTCTTCACCTCCGATGAGATATTCTATTTCAAGATTTGTATTTCCGCTTGGAGGAAGAGCCTCCTTTGAAGGAACCCCTTGATGATAATAGTTGAAGTATTTTAATGCGTATTCTCCCATAATGGCTATTTCCACAGGATTTGCTGTGGAATCAGTCGTAAAATGTGGATTTCCTACATTGATCTTTGTTTTTGATGGAGTTTCCTGGTTTTTTGGAAGCACCATGGACAGTAGATTTCCTTCAACAAAACCGCTGATTTGGTCGAGAATCTGCTTGTTTGTGTTATTTATCTTTGAAACATTTCCGTTATAACTGATTAGTGGAAAACTGTTCCAGTCTCCGGCGGCACTATTGTAGAATGCCGTGATTTCATAGGAAAAATCGTAATCCGAATCGTCATCGTCATCATCACAGGATTCCATGGCTTCTTCCAGCCACTCTTCAAATTCTATTACATCATTTTCCACGCGATCTGCTTCTCTTCGAAGGTTCTCTGATTGTGAAGGCATGGCTTCAATTTCAGCCCGTACGGTTCCATTGCCGGAAACATAATTCTCGTATTCGGAAATCTCGGCTTCTATTGCTGCTATACCCTCTGATGAAAGAGCTGCTTTTCGTGATTCAAAATCGTCTCTAAGCTCCTGAACCTTTATGGCAAGGTTATCTGCTGCGGAACTGAATTCCCGTACAGCTGAATCAATAGAATTGAGGGAATCTGTAAAATCATCTTTCTGGCTGTAAAAACTGTAGGGACTTTCGGAAGCAAGTGAAGACCAGCAGTCATGATGACAGGCGGCCGCGTTTTTTGCGGCGGCGTCAACATTGAAAATGGCATTTTCCACCATCTTCAGGTCATTGGAATCCAGAGAATATTTTTTCTGTAGTTCTCTTATCTCTTTTGTCTCTCCGGTACGTTTGAATATGGTTTGCATTTCTTTGGATATATCCGCTTCATTATGCTGAGAACCTGCAAAATGTATCAGAGAATCCATGAGACCGTATTTCATATACTCAAGAACCTCTTCTTCAAAACATGTATCTTCTGTTATATGGAGATGCTCCGAGAGCTGAATGTTTTCTTCCTTCAGATTTCCCGGGAATAAATTGTGAGCTGTCCTGTAAGGTTCTGTGAAATCATAGAATTCTTCAGAGAGGTCTCCGTCTGTTCTGTACTGCAGTCCCAGAATTCTGTAATTCTCCCACAGTGTACGATGATATTGGGAAAAAAGAGATTCCATGGATGCGTCGGCTGCCACCTGCCAAAAGTATCTTTCTCCGGCAGTTCTGCAGGATTCAACTATGGTAAGCAGCAGTGCGGCGATCATGGTAAAGCTTAATGCCATAAATATGGTAACGGAGCTTTGTATATCCTTGCGAAGCATCAATATACACTCTGAGCAGAGCTGTCTATCTGGTCGAAAATATTGGTTAAGAGATCGTTGATCCTTCCCTTGAAAACGATGACAAGAGCGATGAGTACTACCAGGATCAGGACCAGTTCTATGGTGCCGATTCCGGATTCACCGTTCAACAGGTAGTGGACATGGTTTTTTATAGCATTCTTAAACCTCATGCCGTAGTATAAGAAACCATAACGGAATTTCTCATGGATCTTTATGATCTTTTCAGAGATGTCATCTCCGTTGTCTGATGGGAAACCCGGCAGGTTTAAAGCTGATAAAGTAATTGTTGAGTTCATGTTAATTCTCCTTCTGAGGTGTTACCTCTGTAAAAATATTTTGTAAATCTCAATTTTATATTTTTGAGATCAAACAGCGTTTTTTGTATGAAAACCGGAATGAATAATCCGGATAGAAAAGGGTGATAGAAATCATTGAATTGCGGTGAGAGCAGGAACAATGATTATGACCATTACGATGGCAAGCATCAGGAACAGCGGCAGAAGAAGTTTGGTTCCCGCTTCCTCTCCCAGACGTTTTGCGGTGGTTTTTCTTTGCTCAAAGGCATCATTCATTTCCAGTTCCAGCATGGATCTGAGATTTTTTGTTCCGTTTTTTCGGTTTTGTTCTATCAGACTTACAAGCTTTGTATAGGGTTTTAGATTGATTCGTTTGCCGAAATCAATATAGACCTCTGATTCCGGCATATTTCTTTGGAACTGATAACAAAGGGTGCGTAATTCTTTGCATAGAGGACGGTCAGGACGAAGGTTTCGTTTTATAAGCCTGTCATAATTTTCCGAAATGGTTAGAAAAGAGTTTTTTATGGTAAGTCCTGCGCCGGTATACACCATAAGCTTTGAGACCAGATCCGAGTAATCAAGCATCAACAGGGATTCCCGTTTCTTTTTTTCTTCTTTTTCAATGGAACCCTGTCGGAGATAAAGAGCCGCGGCAGCAATGAGCCCGAGAAATGGGAAAATCAGATAGGTGTTGTCCTGAGCCTCGTGATAGCTCAGGTTTAGTCCGTTAAGCTCGGTAGGGAGTATAAGTGTGTCGCTGCCGATACCGGAAATATTTGCTTCACTTATTTTTTCGTTTAAAGCTTTAAGCAGGAGCTCATATTCGCTAAGTTCCTTGGGAACGACATTGACATAGATTTTATAGGGTTCTGAATGATACTTTACTTTTAAGTAGTCCTTTTGATTTTGCTGTTCACTGTCCGTTTTTTCGGGAACAATATAGGTGCTCATGACCAGTGAAAGATAGCCTGTAACAACGGTTCCGTCAGGAATATCTTCATTTTTTACTTTTCCGTCATCGTCTATGAGATGTCTGTATTTTCTGTAATCTGAAGGATCCCCGGTTTCAGGATAGAAATCCCAGGACAGTTCAACGCCGTAGTCCTTCAGCCTTGTTACCAGATTAAGATCTTTACTAACACAGGCCAGACTCTGATCATCTTTAATTATTATTCCCTCTATGTTTTCAACTATATTTTTGAAAACCTCATCAGCTTCATCTTTTGTGTACCTTCTGGGACTTACGGTAATGTCTAAAGGGATATCATTTTCTTTTGAAAGTCCTGATACCTCCAGTGAGAAGGTTCTGTTGCTGCTGCCATAACTGCTGCGTTTAATGCTGCTGCCGTCAGTGACGATGGATGAGCCTGCAGATGAGAAAAAGACCAGTGCGCTGAGTATAAGTGAGACTGCTATACAGAGTATTTGCTCCTTTAGCACCTTTTGGGGGATTTTTTTGAATTTAGAATAAAGAGAGTTCCGGCAGTTTTTTAAAAGAGATTTGAATTTAGAATATTGTTTCATGGATTTTAAAAGAAAAGTGTTTTTTTTATACTTCAATGTTCATTATGCGGTTTGCGAGAAAAATCGAGATAAAATAGATCAAAAGGCATACGGTCATAGTTATCCTTCCGACAAAGGTTGTATAAAGAGAAACAAAGAAATCCGGGGATGAAAAGTTCATATATAAGATTATGACAAAGGGTATGATGTTCATCACACGTTGTTCGTATATCTTTGAGGCGTTCAATGTCTTTATATCTTCGATTATCTGAACCTTATCTCTGATGATTCCGGAGGTGTGGGTGATGATATGTACGAGATTTCCGCCGTTTCTTTTTGCAATATTGAAGGTTTCCGCAAAATTTGTAATATCATCAAGACCTGAACGGAAAGCAAAATCCGAAAGCATTTCCTCCAATGGCTTATTCATACTGAAGCCGTTGACTATATTTTCGAATTCCCTGACTATCATGGCTCTTTCGCTGAACATATTTTTAAGCTCGGGTATAGATGCACGAAAAGAGTTTTCTGTGGAATAACCGGCGCTTAAAAAGGAAGAAAGAACGGTAAGTGATTCCTTGAACTGGTTAAGAAGTTCCTGTCTCCGTTTTTCCATGAGATTTTTTCTTATAATAAAAGGATAAATTAGGCATAGAGGCAGTAAGACAAAGAACAGCAGCTTGCTTTGATAGAAGGTGTAACATATCAAAGCTTCGGCTAAGGATGCCAAAAGAGCATGACGCAAAAATTCGGGAATTGTGAAAAAGTATTCATTGTAATCTGTTAATGAGTTTCCGGTTGTTTGAAAGGGATGAAAGCTTTTGAAGTTTTTTACCATCGTATTTATACAGTTGGTTGAGAATGATTTCGCCGTTTTCAATTCCTGTGACCTCCGATATTTCTAAGACTCTGCGTTTATGATCCTTGGTTTTTCCGAGATGGATGACTATTTCTATAGCTGAGGCAATCATGTTTCGTATGGCAGGCAGCGGAAGATCTGCAGCCTGAAGTATCATTACTTCCATACGTTTAAGCATATCCCTTGCTGAGTTGGCATGACCTGTACTTATGGAGCCGTCGTGTCCTGTATTCATTGCATTAAGCATGTCAAGGGCTTCTCCGCCACGGACTTCACCGACTATTATTCTGTTGGGAGACATTCTGAGGGAAGCCTTTATAAGATCAGACATGCTTACCCGGCCTTCGCCTTCGGAATTTGCATTCCTTGTTTCCATTGAAACAAGGTTCTGAACATTCTGAATCTGCAGTTCTGCTGAATCTTCAATGGTGATTACACGTTCATCCGAGGGGATATACTGGCTTAAAGCATTTAAAAAAGTTGTTTTTCCGCTGTTGGTCCCGCCTGATATAAAGATGTTATAACCGGCTATGGTGAGAGATTTTACAAACTCGGCAGCATCTTCTGTGAGAGATTTATAGGCTATAAGCTTTTCCATGGTGATGGGATCTGGGAATTTTCTGATGGTAAGAGTTGGACCCTTCAGTGAAATGGGAGGCAGGACTACATGGACTCTGGAACCGTCCTCCAAACGGGCATCGACTATTGGATTACTTGTATTTACGGAACGATTTACTTTGCTGACTATGGTCTGAATGACTTCTTCAAGCTGATCCTTTGATTCAAAGCTTCTGTTCCATTTTTCCTGATGACCGGAACGTTCGATAAAAATCTCCTTATGGGAATTTATCATGATCTCGGTTATTTCTGGATTGTCCAGCAGTTCGGAAAGCACATCCAAACGGCGGAAGCTGTTGAAAATAGCCGAGCGAAGATAGAGTTTGTTTTTCAGACTTAGATCTCTGCGTGCATATAAAAGCTCGTCTATCTTGTTGTAGAGCTCATAATCATCAAGGTTTTGACCGTCTATGAGACCGGAAACAATCTGTTGTTTTAAATCTTTTTTTAGTTCACTTAATGAATTCATGGTTAATAGTAGATATAGTTCTTTATTACTGCTGAAGCATATTCCAAAAGGGGATCATTATCCGGAAGGGTACCTGAAGATGGCTTTATCTTACTTGTATCCGGAACGATGAGTTTTGTTATATTGTTAAGAACTTCAGGGGGCTGGGTTTTTGAGAGATGGGATTCAAGGAGTTCAAGTTTTAAATTTGATATACGGTCATCCATGACAGGCATGAATATCCTGCTGGCTTGAGGAAGCAGACCTTCAACACGGCTTAAAATACTGTCTGTATCAAGAACGATGGCATCTTTCCCGGATACAGATCTAACATGTTCCATGAAATCTATGAGTTCTTTTGAGTCGAGGGTTGTAAGGTCTTCGGGGGTTCTCACCGGTAAAATATGATCATATTCTTCGGAGTGATATATCAGCTCACGAAATCTTGATTCAGTAAGCTTTCCTTCTTTAAAAAAGTAGAAGGCCTCAGACATGGTGTCATGAAAGAGAGCGTCACAATGAGAATCTTCAAGATCGGATACTTCTTCCAATGTCATATATAGAACATTGCAATCTTTACTTAGAGATCTGGTCAGGCTTCTGGCGAAAGTGGTCTTTCCGGAACGACCTATAGGGCTGTAAATAAGATAAAGTTTTGCATGTTCTCCGGAAATTGCTTTTTTTGATCCGGATTCTTTTTTACCGTATATCGACATGATCTCCCTAAGAATGTTTTCTCCGGATTGGTATTTATATATTTCGCGTTTCTTATGATCCTTGTTTTTTTGAGATATATCGTTATAGGCCTCTGCTTTGGATTCGGAAAGGCGTATCAGAGATTTGGCAGGGATTTTGTATATGGGATTTTCAGGAGATGAGTGTGTACCGTAATCAGAAGATTCTCCTGATGGCTGGACATCACTGATCTGCCGTAAGTCCTTTGCTTCACTGCCTACAAGAAGTTCTATGGGGTGATCCCTGGAGAAACTCTCAAGAGTCTTGTAATCATGAAATGAGTAGACGGTAAACGGACAGTTGGAATGAGCAGAAGCGAATTTTTTGAAGCGGTCGCTATAAATCTGATCCTCATCAAAAAAGGCAAGAATATGCTGCATGTTAATCTCCTTATGAAAATAATGTTTCTGTTTTCCGCGGTGTCTTATTGCGGCTTATTGAAAACAGTAAGTGATCAGTCTCGGAATTGCACCGAGAAAAACAGGTACAGCCAGGGGAAGAGAACGTCTTTTGGGAATTCTTATGTAGGCTCCGAAATCTCTCAATAGTTTGTTTTTCAAACAAAATATTTTGTTCTTTCCCGATTTGTAAGGCACAGTTCTTAATAGAATGGGGGGAACATAGGGATTAAGAAATGGAATCGATCTTTTAATACCCCCGGGGGTGAGAGTATTACCGTATCGGAATCCTGGGGCTGATAGATCTGTTTCAGCTTTGCTGATCAGAATAAATGCAAGGGCGAGCAGCAGTCCCGGAAGGAGCAGTCTTATTCCTTCGTAAAAACCGGTCCAGGATAAAAGCAGAGCCAAGAGCTTGGCATCGCCTGCCCCTGCATGGGTCATAGCGGTGATAACTGAAAGCATCATTCCGATGATAAGAAATTGAGTGAGAAAAGTGAGAGGGAAAAAGAAGTCCGGAACACCGTTTTTCTCCATGAATGAGATACATCGAAAATTCAGGAACATTCCGAGTGACAGATAAGTACCGATCAAGAGATTGGGAATACGACGATCATAAAGATCTGTTAGAGCAGCTCCGTAGAGAAACTGCAGAAGAATCAGGTTTGATGCTATCATGTTGCCTCCGTATGAATTTGTGTGTTCAGTATAGGGTGAAAACCTGAGAATGCATATAGTCTGATTTGCGACAAGGTCTGAAAAAAGACTATATGTTCTGTTAAATAAAAACATAATAGTGAAATAATGCCTGTTTTCGGGGAAATAAGAAAAGTACAACTGAAACTGACGTATTTTAAAGAAATGTTGCATAGAACAATAAATTTAAAACATCTGAGGATAAAGCATAAAAACATATTCCTTGTCGAATGGCCACAAAACAATCATGACTTTATGGTGATTTTCAACAAATGCCTTGATTTTTCGTAATTATTAATATGTACTCAATTGATAAACATCTGTGATATGCTAAAATATCATGGTCCAAAAGGAGAATGATTTTATGAATATAATTTTACTTTCAGGTGGATCCGGCAAAAGATTATGGCCGCTTTCCAACGATATAAGATCCAAGCAGTTTATCAAGATTTTCAAGGATTCTGACGGAAGCTATGAGTCCATGATTGAAAGGGTATATCGTCAGATCAGAAAAGTGGACAGTGATGCCAATGTTACCATCGCCACATCAAAGACTCAGGTATCTTCAATACTAAATCTTCTGGGTGACAAGGTTAATATTTCTGTGGAACCCACCCGCCGTGATACATTTCCTGCCATTGTGCTGGCAACTGCATATCTTAAGGAGAAGTGCGGAGTTTCCGGGGAAGAGTCTGTAGTGGTGTGTCCGGTTGACCCTTACGTTGATGATGATTATTTCTGTGCCCTGAGAAATCTGGCGGATCAGGCAGACAAAGGAGAGGCCAATCTGGTTTTGATGGGTATAGAGCCCACATTCCCGTCCGAAAAGTACGGATATATCATTCCTGAAAGTGAAGACGAAGTTTCCCGTGTAAAGACCTTTAAGGAAAAGCCTGATATGAAGACAGCAGAGGGATATATCAGTCAGGGGGCTTTATGGAACGGTGGTGTTTTTGCATATAAGATAAAGTATGTGCTGGAACGTGCCCATGAGCTCATAGACTTTACCGATTATCAGGATCTTTTTGATAAATACGAGACATTAAAGAAAATCAGCTTCGACTATGCTGTTGTAGAGCACGAACCTGTAATTCAGGTTATGCGCTTCAAGGGAGAGTGGAAGGATATAGGAACCTGGAATACCCTGACAGAAGAGATGTCAGAGCCTGTAATAGGCGCCGGAGTACTGGGGGAGAACTGTGAAGATGTTCATATCGTAAATGAGCTTAGCATCCCCATACTTGCCATGGGCATGAAGGATGTAGTCATTTCAGCCAGTCCACAGGGAATCCTGGTAAGCGATATAGATGCAAGTGCCCGAATAAAAACCTATGTTGATAAGCTTCCTGACAGAATAATGTTTGCAGATAAATCCTGGGGGGATTTTCACGTCCTTGATGTTTCGGATAATTCCATGACCGTGAGAGTTGTGGTGAAGCCGGGACACCATATGAGTTATCATAGTCATCACGGAAGAGATGAGGTCTGGACCGTTATTTCCGGAACAGGCACAGTAACAATTGACGGAAAAGAAAGAGAAGTAAACTCCGGGGACTCAGTGAATATTCCTAAGGGTACAAAGCATACGGTAAGAGCCGGTGAATCAGAACCCCTTGTAATGATAGAGATTCAGATGGGTACTGAAATATCCGTTGAAGATAAAGAGAAATACTTTATGGATAAGTGATGGAGAGTTATATGGATTATTTTGATGAATATAAGCGTTGGACCGTACTGGCAAAGGGGGCTGACGAAGATATAGAGAGAGAACTTCTGGCTATGGAGGGGGATGAAGTAAAGATAGAGGATGCCTTCTACAGAGATCTCGAGTTTGGTACCGGAGGACTCAGAGGAGTGATCGGTGCCGGAACCAACCGTATGAATGTGTATACTGTTGCAAAAGCATCTCAGGGACTTGCTGACTATGTTGTAAGCAAGTATCCGGTGGAGAAGCGCCGTATAGCTGTTTCCAGAGACAGCCGGATCAAATCAGATGTATTTGCAAGAACAGCTGCATCGGTTTTTGCCGCCAATGGAATAGATGTTTATATCTATGAGGATATAATGCCTACACCCTGCCTCAGCTTCGCCACAAGGGAACTTCATTGTGCAGCAGGTGTTATGATAACAGCCAGCCACAATCCTTCAAAGTATAACGGCTATAAGGTATATGGTGATGACGGCTGCCAGATCACCACGGGAGCTGCGGCAGAAATATTGTCAAAAATCGAAAACACAGATATATTCGGCGGAGTTAAGAGCCTTGATTTCATAATTGCCGGTGTCAGAGACGAGGCATCGGCGATTACAGGGGATGATGCCGCAGATGAAAGAAAGGGAAAGATATATCAAATAGGACCAAAGGTCTATACGGATTTCATCAGAAATGTTAAGGCTCAGTCTGTTCTTTCGGAAGAGGATGATGTAGACAGAAATGTTGCCATAGTATACTCACCTCTTAACGGTACAGGATTAAAACCTGTAATGAGAGCCCTCAGGGAAAGTGGTTATACAAATATCACGGTGGTAAAGGAGCAGGAGGCTCCGGACGGTAATTTCCCTACCTGCCCATACCCGAATCCTGAGATAAAAGAAGCTATGGCTCTCGGTATGGAATATGCAAAGAGGGAAAATGCCGATCTTCTTCTTGCTACTGATCCGGATTGTGACAGAGTTGGTATAGCAGTTAAGGATGAAAACGGAGAGTATCGTCTTTTAAGCGGAAATGAGACGGGTATCCTCCTTCTTGACTATATTGCAGGTCAGCGTCAGAAAAACGGCACCATGCCGGAAAAACCTGTTATGGTGAAGACCATAGTCACCATGGATATGGCAGAGCGTATCGCCGGACATTATGGAATAAAGACAGTCAATGTTCTTACAGGCTTTAAGTTCATAGGTGAGCATATAGGAAGACTTGAAAGTGAAGGCAGGGAAGGAGACTACATATTCGGCTTTGAAGAGAGCTACGGCTATTTAAGCGGAGGATATGTGAGAGATAAGGATGCTGTTGACGGTGCATTCCTGATCTGCGAGATGTTCTCCTACTATAAGACGAAGGGTATAAGTCTCCTGGAAAAGCTTTCGGAGCTGTACAGGGAGTATGGCTATTGCCTTAATACTCTTCATAGCTTCCAGTTCGAGGGATCTGCAGGCTTTGAGAAGATGCAGAGGATAATGCAGCAGTTCCGTGTGGATTCTTACGAGGCAAAACTTCAGGGGGCACAGGTACCTGAGGATAAGCCGGGGCAGCATCCGGCAGAAGCATTGAACAGCTTCGGATGCAAAAAGATAGAAAAGCTTCTGGATTATAAGCCGGGATTAGAGGGGCTTCCAAAGTCAGATGTACTGAAGTATCTTTTGAGTGACCATTGTTCGGTTGTTATCCGTCCTTCGGGAACAGAGCCAAAGCTTAAGGCGTACATTTCCATCAGTGCGGACAGCCGTGAGGCTGCTGAGGCCGTGGAAGCGGGAATTGCTGCTGAACTCCAGGAGAGGATGAAGTGATAACATGAGTGAGAGTGCAAAGCACTAACCCCGTCTGGTGGACTCATTTGTGGGATTAAATAGAAAAATAAAAAAGCCGGTGAATTTTTCGATATCAGATCGGAAAGTCCACCGGCTTTTTCTGTAACAGCATAAATTGAATATCCGGAAAATCTTTGAATGGAGGATAGGATTTTAAAAGGCAAATAATAAAAACAAAATAAAATTAGCACTCGCCACTTGAAAGTGCTAACAACTGAGCTATAATCATTACTAACAGAGGAAAACATATCCGGAGGTTTTCTCTGAATAAATTTGAGGAGGACTTCAGTTTATGAATATCAATAAATTTACCAGGAAATCAATCGAAGCTATAAATAAATGTCAGGATATAATCGCAGAATACGGTAATCAGTATGTTGAGCAGATACATATTTTATACAGTCTTATAACCATAGATGAGAGCCTTATCGCTCAGCTTCTGAAGAAAATGGAAGTTCCTGTGGATCAGTTCAGGGAAAGTCTTGAGGCTGAGATTTCGAAGCTTCCGAAGGTCACAGGAACAGGTCAGATGTACATGTCCCAACCTGCAAATCTTGCCCTCACAAGAGCTGAGGATCATGCAAAGTCCATGGGAGACGAGTATGTTTCTGTAGAACATATTTTTCTCTCCATCATGAAAGAAGCGGATCCTGTGGTGAAACGCCTTTTCAATGAATACAAAATAACAAAGGATGGTTTCTTAAAGGCTCTTTCGGAAGTCCGCGGAAATCAGAGGGTGGTTTCCGATAATCCCGAGGATGTATATGATACTCTTAACAAGTACGGATATGAAATGGTTCAGCGTGCAAGAGATCAGAAGATGGATCCTATTATCGGACGTGACGATGAGATCCGTAACATCATAAGGATTTTGAGCCGGAAGACAAAGAACAATCCGGTTCTTATAGGTGAGCCCGGTGTCGGTAAAACAGCTGTGGTGGAAGGGCTTGCCCAGAGGATAGCAAAGGGTGAGGTGCCTGAAAGTCTGAAGGATAAGAAGGTATTTGCCCTTAATATGGGTTCTCTTGTTGCCGGCGCAAAGTACAGGGGAGAATTTGAGGAGAGACTTAAGGCTGTTCTTGATGAGGTAAAGAAATCAGAAGGACAGATACTTATGTTTATCGACGAGCTTCATACCATAGTCGGAGCAGGAAGAACTGATGGAGCCATGGATGCCGGTAATATACTTAAGCCCATGCTTGCAAGAGGAGAACTTCACTGTATCGGTGCCACAACTCTTGATGAATACCACAAATATATAGAGAAGGATGCGGCTCTTGAGAGACGTTTCCAGCCTGTACAGATAGATGAGCCTGATGTTGAGGATACCATTTATATTCTTAGAGGTATCAAGGAAAGTTATGAGCAGTATCATGGAGTTACCATTACGGACAATGCGCTTGTGGCGGCGGCAACATTATCCGACAGATACATCTCCGACAGATTTCTTCCGGATAAGGCCATAGATCTGGTGGATGAGGCCTGTTCCATGGTGAAGACCCAGATGGAATCCATGCCTGAGGATATGGCAGAGATCCAGAGCAGACTTACACAGTTAAGGATGGAGCAGATATCACTGAAAAAGGAGGACGATAAACTTTCAAAAGAGCGCCTTCAGGAGATAGAGAAGGAGCTTGCGGAACTTCAGTCAGAGTTCGACGCCAAGATGGCCCAGTGGGACAATGAAAAGAATTCTGCAGAAAACCTTCAGAAGCTTCGTGAACAGAAAGACCGTATTCGTAAGGATATAGAAAAGGCCATGCAGATGGCTGATTATGACAAGGCCTCAAAGCTTCAGTATCAGGACCTTCCGGAGATAGAGAGGAAGCTTTCGGAAGTTGAGAACAGTGTTCACGGTGAAGATAAGTCACTTCTCCAGGAAATGGTTACGGAAGAGGAAATAGGAAAAATCATCAGCCGCTGGACAGGAATACCTGTTTCAAAGCTGAATGAGTCTGAGAGAAGCAAAGTACTCCATCTTGATGAGGAAATCCATAAGAGACTCATAGGACAGGATGAGGCTGTTGAAAAGGTGGTTGAGGCCATCCAGCGTTCAAAGGCAGGAATAAAGGATCCGGGCAGACCTATTGGTTCATTCCTGTTTATGGGACCTACAGGTGTAGGTAAAACCGAGCTTGCAAAAGCATTGGCACAAAACCTGTTTGACGATGAGAATGCCATGGTTCGTATCGATATGTCAGAGTATATGGAGAAATACTCTGTATCGAGACTTATAGGTGCGGCTCCCGGATATGTGGGTTATGAGGAAGGGGGTCAGCTTACGGAAGCGGTTCGCCGGAAGCCATACTCCGTTGTGCTTTTCGATGAGATAGAAAAGGCACATCCGGATGTGTTCAACATCCTCCTTCAGGTACTGGATGATGGTCGTATTACCGACAGTCAGGGAAAGACGGTTGACTTCAAGAATACTATAATCATACTGACCAGCAACTTAGGAGCACAGTATCTTCTTGAGGGAATAGACGGAAACGGAAATATCACGGAGGAAGCAAGGAAAAATGTTCATGACGAGCTGTTTAAGGCATTCCGTCCTGAGTTTCTGAATCGTCTGGATGAAATAATAATGTTTAAGCCTCTTAGCAGAGACAACATAGGAAATATCATGGATCTTATGATAAGTGATATAAACAAACGGCTTTCAGACCGTCAGCTGACCATAGAGCTTACCGATGCCGCAAGAGAATATCTTGCGGATTACGGATATGAGCCCCAGTTTGGTGCGAGACCTCTTCGTAGATTCATTCAGAAGAATGTGGAAACATTGGCGGCAAGATGTATTCTGGAGGATAAGGTTCAGGAAGGTGATATCATGGTCATAGATCAGCGTTTGGGAAAACTCGGAATTGAAGTGAAACATTAAAATCCTGCTTAAGCTGCCCCGGCTGTTTATATTACCAGCCGGGGTAATATTTTATTTTGTACGGAAAATCCAGGGACGGTAGTAATTTCAGCATCCTGTTATCTAAATTTAAGCTTTTGTTTTGGTATTCTGTGCTATACTCAAAATGATTTAATGATAGACTTGTCCTGTCGTGGAAGTGTCATCATCTTATCATTTTTCTGCAAACAGTAGTAAACTGTTGTGGATCATCAGTATTCCGGGAGAATAAAATGAAGTTAAATAATACATTAAAAGCTATGGTCGCTGCTGTGACTTTGTCAACACTTGTCAGCCTTCCTGCCATGGCAGACTGGCAGTACACTTTATATGGACCAATGGCAGTATGGACTAACACGGTTACAGGGGAACAGACAACTGTTTATGCGGGACAACCTGCACCGGATGGAACTCCGGCCCCGACTCTGACATTGACACAGGAGAATACAAAAGAGACCTATGATGTCAATGCTGCAATAGCAGCAGCCAATGCAGCAGTTGATGCGGCAAAGGCTGCAAGGGGCGGAAACACCACAGGTAATACCTTGACATCTGAACAGCTTGCGGCAAATACAGCGGCTGCCAATGCTAATTTGAATACCAATACGGTAACTGTAATAAACGGGGTTTCATCAGGAAGTAAATCAGGATCCTTAAGCAACGCTGAGCTTCCCATGATAGCCACCGGAGATCAGAGCAGTTCTTCGGGGATTGCAGATGGTTCTTATGTGGGACCGGGAAACAGCGTTTCTGCAAAAATATCCGGAACCAAAGGAGTCTCCACCCAGCTTACCAGCTACGTGGCTTCGGACGGACATCTGGTTACAAATGCCCAGGCCCCTGATCTAAGCGCTGCATCAACTGCATCAGACAGTACTTCAGGAAATACATCCTCATCGGTTCCCGGCGGTTCAACTGCATCAGCTGCAGCAAGTACCCCTTCAGGAACAGGCAGTTCCGCAGTTAATTATACAGGAACACTTCCGTCAACAGGCTCAAGCAATATAAATACATATTCAACTCCGGAGGCAGGTGTATAAGCCTATATTGTGGCTTTGCATGAATTGATGGATTGTTCCGGCTATATGTAGTGTATAGTAAATCGTGAAAAAATGTGTTAGTATAATCTCCAAATGCCAAGATGGCATCTGGAGATTTTTTTATGACAGAAAATGAAATAAATAATTTAACCAAAGAAGCCGGTGATGATTCCGTTAAGGACGCTCAGGATGTTGTCATTGACGTAAAGGATGTGACAAAGGTCTACAGACTCTATGATCAGCCTATTGACAGACTGAAAGAGGCTATAAGCGTTACCCATAAGAATTATCATCGAGATTTTTATGCTTTGAATCATATAAATTTTCAGGTGGGAAAAGGCGAGTCTGTAGGTATCATAGGTACCAACGGTTCAGGTAAGTCCACCATACTGAAGATCATAACAGGAGTGCTCACCCCCAGTGGCGGTTGTGTGAACATTAACGGTATAGTATGTGCTCTTTTGGAGCTGGGAGCAGGTTTTAATCCTGATTATACAGGTATCGAGAATGTTTACATGAACGGTACCATGATGGGCTTTACCAGGGAGCAGATGGACGAAAAGCTTCAGGAAATTCTTGATTTTGCAGACATAGGTGATTTTGTGAATCAGCCGGTCAAGAGCTATTCCAGCGGTATGTTTGTCAGACTTGCTTTTGCCATGTATGTGGCCATGGATCCGGAGATTCTTATAGTTGATGAAGCCCTTTCTGTAGGTGATGTATTCTTTCAGGCAAAGTGCTACCACCGTATGGATGAGCTGAGAAGAAACGGTACAACCATTCTTATGGTTACCCATGATCTCGGTTCTGTTATGAAGTATTGTGACAGAGTCATACTTATAAACAAGGGTGAAAAGATATCAGAGGGACGCCCCGGAGATATGGTGGATCTGTATAAGAAGATTCTTGCGGGCAGATTCACGGAAGAAGATAAAATGGATTTAAAACGCCGTGAAGAAATATCGGCTGCCAGTGATTTTATCGACGATCAGAATTTCGGAGTTGATACGGTGGGAACTGCGGCCATGGAAATGTCAGGCTCCGGAGTGCCCGAAACCGATGATACTAAGGAAGTCTCTAAGGTATATGAGGATAGAGAGGATTCGGAAAAGCAGCAGTCCGCAGAGGCTGTCGAAGCTTCCACTGAATCCGGAAAACTTATGCAGGATGAGCTCAGTCTCAACCCTCATGTACAACATTACGGTGACGGCAGAGCATCCATATGGGATCTCGGTATCCTTGATGAAAGAGGTAAGGTTACCAATGTTATCGTCAAGGGAGAGATGTTCTCAATAAAGGAAAAGATCAGATTCAATGCAGACATTGATGCCCCGATTTTTACCTTTACCATAAAAGACAAGCGTGGAGCAGACCTGACAGGTACCAATACTATGATCGAAGGATGCGACATCAAGCCTGTTAAGGCCGGAGACGAATATGTCGTTACATTCTCCCAGAGGATGACCCTCCAGGGAGGAGAGTATCTTCTCAGTATGTCCTGTACCGGATTTGAGCAGGGAGAGCACGTTGTATATGACAGAAAGTATGATGTGGCTTCCCTTACGGTACTTTCAAATAAAAACACAGTAGGTGTATACGATATGGAGTCTCAGGTGACTCTGGAAAGGCATAACAAACAATGAGTTTTACACGTCATATGACCAATCTTATAGACTGGTTCTATTTTGAAGATGTGACCACCGGTATGGAAAGAGATGCATCTGTGCTGGTTCTCGGAGATAAGGAATATACAGCACCTTTTATCGAACTTCTTGAGAAAAGGGTGAGAACAGTATCGAGAAGACTTGATGAGTCCACCTATGATTACGTTATCATTCCTGTACTTACAAAGAGAGTTCTCAAGATGTTTAAGGGAAATCTCGGAACCATGTACAGCTCCATCACAGGAACCTGGCTCAGACAGGGAGGCTGTATCATGCTCGGTATGCAGAACGCTCTGGATATCGATCGCATGTCATCAGGAGAAAAAGAAGCGGATGTTATTTACATGCGATGGTCAAAGATAAATGAACTTCGCAGTCTCCTTCACGAAGAGCATCCGGAGTCAAAGGAATGGATGTATTATCCGGTTCCTGAGCTTAAGATGCCTCTGAATTTTTATACTGATGAACGTCTTCCGGGACTCGCGGATGAAACAGAGAAGATAGCCCTTCTTGTAAAGGAGAATCAGTTCAGGGAGTTCGCGCCATCCTACTACTACATTTTCCAGCCGGATGGAACTCATCGCAGCAGGGCAAAGGATTACCGAAAGTATCTTCCCATATATCTTAAGTACAATTCAAGCAGAAAGCCTGAATATGCCATAAAGACCGAAATATACAGAGATGACAAAGGAAAGTGCCATGTGGTAAAGGCAGGAATCACCCCTGATGCCAATGCTCACATCGATTCTCTCACCGAAAAGGCAAAGGAACAGCGTAAGGCAAATCCTACCGTGGATGTGCTTATGGCCGAGGAAACAAGTCACGCTCTTGGTGATTTTCAGCTTTTGAGTTATCAGGTATATCCTTATCTCGAGGGTAAGAATCTTGGAAAGATCCTTGCGGATATGATAAAGGACGGAGTAGCTCCTTTAAAGGAACTTGCCGAGTCTGTGGATATGGTTATCGGTGCTGTTGACGGTACAGTAAATCCTGCAAACCTTGACTGTCTCTTTGATAATGTGATCATGGAGAATGGAAGACCAACGCTTATTGATTGTGAGTGGGTACTTCCAAGGGAAGTGGAAGTAAGATTTTTACAATTCCGCATTCTGTATTACTGGTATCTTGAGTACCGTGACAGCATGGCTTATGATGACCTGTTCGGATTCCTGCGTAATTTCGGATTCACAAAGCCTGAATGTCAGGAGCTTCTTGACAAGGAGCAGGAGTTCCAGCACTTTGTTCACGGAGATGGTCAGGACAGCAATGTTAATGCCTATTACGAAAACAAGGTAACGGTTCATCGTTTCAATGAGCTTAAGGGTAATCTTGCAGTGGCCGAGAATGAGAGGACCATACTCTCACAGGAGACTAAGGAGCAGAAAATCGCTCTCCGTAAGGAACGCGAGATCAACAGACTTACATCTGTGCATGTTGCCAACCTTACCAAGGTGATAAAGACCCACGAGAGAGACATTGACACCCTGATTAAGGAAAGAGAATACTATAAGGCACATATGGGATGGACAGGAAAGCTGTCTGAAAGCATCAATGATGCCTACACAAGAAGATTTCCTGTGGGTTCCAGAAAACGTAAGCTTCTTTCATACGTAGGGCAGACCTTTGCACATCCTATAAAGATGCTTCCTATGTATTTTACCGAGGAAGGAAAGAATCTTATCCGCGGCGATTTTAACATAGGCGCATTTTACAGTGAGTACGGAAAGGTATCATTTGAGAAAACCGACAAGCCTCTGGTAAGTATCGTTATACCTTGCTACAACCAGATCAACTATACATATCAGTGTCTTGTGAGCATAAAGCAGCACACTGATTTTGAGAAGACTCCTTATGAGGTAATCATCGCAGATGATGTGTCAACTGATGCCACCCGTGAGATCGGATTCTATGCCGATAATCTGGTGATCGCCAGAAATACAGAGAATATGGGCTTCCTCAAGAACTGTAATCAGGCAGCAGCCATCGCAAGGGGACAGTATATTTTCTTCCTGAACAACGATACAAAGGTGAATGACGGCTGGCTCGATTCGCTTGTTGAGCTGATAGAGAGTGATGACTCCATCGGTATGGTAGGATCCAAGCTTGTATATCCTGACGGACGTCTGCAGGAGGCAGGAGGAATCATCTGGTCTGACGGTTCGGGCTGGAATTACGGAAGACTCCAGGATCCTGATGAACCGGAATACAACTATGTAAAGGAAGTTGACTACATTTCCGGTGCGGCCATCATGATACGTACAGATCTCTGGAAGGAGATCGGAGGATTCGATGAGAGATTTGCCCCGGCATACTATGAGGATACCGATCTTGCTTTCGAGGTTCGTAAGCATGGAAAGAAGGTTATGTTCCAGCCGAAGTCTGTCATAACACACTTTGAAGGTATTTCCAATGGTACCGATACATCGGACACTTCGGGACTTAAGCATTATCAGGTGGTAAATCAGGAGAAGTTCAGAGAGAAGTGGGCACAGGAACTGAAGAAGCAGTCGGTTAATGACGGTAGTCCGAATCCTTTTGCTGCCCGTGAGCGCGGACAAAACGCAAAGTATATACTTGTGGTGGATCATTACGTTCCAACCTGGGATAAGGATGCGGGTTCCAAGCTTGATTATCAGTACATGCAGCTTTTCATGAAGGTGGGTTACAGGGTTAAGTTCCTTGGTGATAACTTTGCACATGAAGAGCCGTATACGTCAGCTCTTCAGCAGATGGGAATCGAAGTGCTGTATGGAAATACAATGCAGGCCGGAATATGGGACTGGATAGACAGGAACAAGAAGTTCATTAATATCGCATATCTCAATCGACCGCATATCGCTGCCAAGTACATAGATTACATTTGTGACAATACAGATATCAAGGTCATCTATTTCGGTCATGACTTACATTCACTCCGTCTTATGCGTGAGTATGAGATCGATCATGATGAGAAGACCAGAGAGGATGCAGAGTACTGGCATAATGTTGAGTACGGTGTAATGCGTAAGGCTGATGCCAGCTACTTCCCTTCAGAGGTAGAAGCTGAGATTGTTCGCAAGGAGGATCCTACAATCAATGTCAAGGGTATCACTGCCTATGTATATGATGAGCCGGCGGTTCTTGACGAGGACTATGCTCACAAACAGGGCCTCCTGTTTGTAGGCGGTTTCGGACACCCGCCAAACAAGGACGGACTTCTCTGGTTCGTAAACAATATACTTCCAAAGATCAAGGCGCAGATTCCTGATATCGTGCTCAATGTAGCCGGTTCTAAGGCTGATGAGGAAGTTCTTGCACTGAATGAGCGTCCTGATGTAAATGTCCTTGGGTTTGTATCCATTGAGGAACTGGATGAGCTTTACCGTAAGAACAGGGTGGTTGTTGTACCTCTCCGTTACGGTGCAGGTGTAAAGGGCAAGGTTGTAGAGGCACTTCATGCAGGCGGAGCCATAGTCACTACCTCCTGCGGTGCAGAGGGTATACCTGAGGCATCAACAGCTCTCCGGATCCAGGATACAGAGGATGGTTTTGCAGGTGAAGTAATTAATCTTTATAACGACACTTACGAGGTGGAAAGGATGTCGCACAGAGCGGTTCAGTTCATCAGTGAATTCTACTCCCCTGAGGGAGCGTGGAACAAGATCCGTGAGGATTTTGAGACAGATTACAGAAGATAAGTGGTATATATCCGGAGAAATCCGGATATATTGATTTACAGTGTTTTAGGGGGATGGTTTTGAAAGGATATAAGCATTGCTTTGCGGTAGCTGCATACGGAGAATCAAAGTACCTTCCATATCTATTGAACTCGTTGAAGGCTCAGAGTGTGGAAAGCAAGGTTATCATATGCACTTCTACACCCAATAAATTCATAACAGCATGCAGCGCAAAGTTTGGTTATCCGGTCTATGTGAGAAATGGAAAGCACGGCCTTAAGGATGACTGGAATTTCGCCTATGAAGAGGGAAGTAAGCTGGCGCCGCTCGTGACCATCGCCCATCAGGATGATCTGTATTTTCCTGACTATACAAAGGCCCTGCTGCATGCCTACAAGAGATTCCCGGATATGTCCCTTTTCTGCTGCCGATATGACACCATAGACGGGGATGGCAATACCATCGACGGAAGTTCCGAAAGGGTAAAGCGGATTCTCAGGCTCAGGCTTCGAAATCATGAGAGAGCCCACAGGACGGATGTAAAGATGTCGGCATTGAAATACGGAAACGGTATAGGCTGTCCGACCTGCACATACAATGTGAATTACTGTCCTGTTCCTCTTTTCAGAAATGACTATAAATTTGTTATCGACTGGGCAACGCTCATCAGGCTTGCCGGAGAGCCCGGAAGATTTATATGTCTGGAAAAGTCTCTTATGGCATATCGTGTTCATGAGGGTGCTGAGACCATGAAGAACATTGAGAATAACAACAGAGAGAAGGAAGAAGCGGAAATTTTCGGACAGATGCATTCTGCTCCTGTGAAGAGTCTGCTCATGCACTTCTATAAAAAGGCCTATGGAGCGTATGAAAATAAAAAAAGTAACTAAAAATAAAGTGCAAATGGTGCTTCCTGCACTTTTTGCACTTATTTTAATTGGATTTTTTGTAAACCGGAATATTCAGATTAGAGGGCTGTATGGAGATGATCTGTATCTCTGGTCCTTTTATGGAGAAGACAGCTTCTGGAAGTTTACCTTTCCTGAGAGTACAAAGGGTAATTTCAGACCCTTCTACTGGGCCATGAGCTATCTTGAATTTATGCTAGTGGGGCGGCATGTGAATTTTTATTCTGCCTTTAACACAGCATTCAATATCCTTATTTCATTTGTGGTATATTTTTTTGCTTTGGATCTCACAAAGGTCAATGAAAGAAGGAACGGAAATAGTTTTTCTGCGGAACTGATTTCGTTTTTAGCTGCCGGCATGTATCTGGGATCCCATTTTGCGGCTTATCAGATAGGACAGGTGCTGGGACTTCTGGAATCCCTTGGACTGCTTCTTGCGATCATCGTTCTGTGGCTTCTTTACAGATTTTCCGAATGCGGAGAGAACAGGTACTATTATGGTGCTGCTTTTGCATATTTCCTTGTGATGTTCACTCATGAGAGATACATCGCACTTTTCCCGCTTTTCTGTCTTGTATTGATTTTCAGAGGTTTACAGTCAAGAGCTGATGGGATAAAAGGAAGGTGTCTTCTTAAACTGATGATACCGGTTTCGGAACTTCTGTTTTTCTTTGGCGTGCGTGTTATGGTTGCGGGACAGGCTATGCCGGCAGGTACTGCGGGAACAGACGTAACGGATACCTTCAGTATCGGCCAGGCCTTCATGTATGCTCTGCAGCAGGTGCAGTATGTTTTTGGTGTGAATGTTGGAGAAAGCTATCTTAACGGAATAACCTGGGGGGAAACACCTTTGTGGCTTCATATCTGTGTGTACCTGAGCTGGGCTGTAATTCTTGCAATGCTTTGTATATATGCTTCACAGATCAGGAAACATCCCGGGGATTTGCGGGAGATATTCCAAAATCTTCTGTTTATTGCATTCATAGCCTTATGCATAGGATGCAGTTCAATCACCATCAGATTGGAAATAAGATGGGTGTATGTGAGCTATACCGCAGCACTTCTCTATATATGCTTTATATCTGGAAAACTTGAGAAAAGACCTGTCGGGGAAATGAAAAAAGGTACTGTGAGAAGTACAGGAACCTGGAATATTTCAGCCCTTTTTGCTCTCTTGTTTTTACTTTACTGCTGTCTTATGATCCCTGTTGAACAGCTTTACAGAAGCAATTTCAGGAATATTTTCTTTATGACTGAGCTCGACAGAGTCAATTCTCTTGCGGACGAGACCATAGGAAAATACAGGGATTTTCTGGGGGTACGTCAGACATATATTTTCTATAACAGCTTCGGAATGACAGAGTTTTACGGAGAGTATTTCTATAAACCCTACGATCCCCAAAAAACGGGTCAGGGCTCTCGGCTTCATTATATTAATGATATATCTGAACTTCCGGATAGTGCGGTATATGAGAATTCCGTGGTTCTGTTGGAGACCTCCGACAGAAGAGGATATATTGATATAACAGACCAGGTATTTGGAAAGGCAGACTGGAGTGCCGTAAATGAAAAGGAAAGATAAAGTTTGAAAGTATACTTTCAAATCTGTTTGGTGGATCAGATGCGGGTTCGGATAGATCCGGCCCGGGCCTGACTCATGGAGGGAATCAATGGAAACTAATATAAAACAGGATAGAATACACATTGATAAAAGAATATGGGATCTTTTGATGTTTTGCCCTGTTTTAGGTACGTTTTTTCTTATTTTCTACGTGAAAACAGCCTCAGAAGACATAGTTTATTCTGACTATATCAGACTCATAAACAGTTATCTTCCGGATACGCTTTCACCGGAAAGCTTTTTTGTTTCCGATATACTTACCCGTATCCCGATAACCTATCCGCTGAGATGGATCAATGTTCATTTATTCGGGTATTCAGTGGATTTTGACCGTATGCTTGGACTTATGGGTATCTTTTTCACCATGCTGGTGCTGTTCCGGTACACGAAAAGAATCCGTCCGGGGTATCTGTCTATTGCCGCTCTTATGCTTGTGGGATTCAGTCTTAACAAATGGGAACTGTTGATAAACGGTTCGGGATATCCTCATTTCATAAGTTACGGACTTTTCTTCTATAATTATCTGGTAATTGAGAGAGTATTCACGGGCACAATGAACCCCCGGGATGAAATAAAACTGTTTATCTTACCTTATACAGCTCTTCTTGTTGCGGGACCGTATATAGTACAGTACTGTCTCAGTCTGATGGCTGCATTTATATATATGGGAATAATAAAGAAAGGGAATCTTTCATGGAAGCGTATAGCGGTTTATCTGCTTTCTTCCGCAATTCCCATGCTTCTTTTTCTTATAAGCAACAGCACGGCAGAGTATGAGCATAATGTAAAGGAGCAGCTTACACTTATGCAGGTTCTCTTGGGAGAAACAGGTTTTACGATACACTTCATCCTGAATGGTTTTGCATCGGAAGTGCTTTGCGGAGATGTGTGGGAAGCATTGCTTGGTTCCGGAAAGACCGGTTATGGAGTTGTTTATATGACAGGTGCTCTTGTGATTCTTTGCTATGCCTATGCACTTATACTGTACTTTATAAATGGAATCTACAGAAAAACACTGTTTCCTCTGCTGCTTATAATGAGCGGTGTATTGAGCCATCTCTTGGTATTTTGCTCAAGATATCTGTATCTTGTGGAGACCTATGCATGGCAGAGCAGATATTCCTTACAATATCTGCCGGGAACTTTCGGTATACTGATAATTTACGGTATAGTTATAAGAAGATTCTGTGAAGAGAGGAAAAGCAGAAAAATAAAGAGTACAGTTTCTGTCATTTCCTTTGGTATATCTCTGGCTGTGATCTGCATATTCATGGCAGGAAGCTTTGTTTCAACAAAAAGAGAACTCCAAAATGCGCCATATCGTAAAACATATTTTCAGTCCATGATGGATACGGCTCTTCACATTGAAGATTACACGGATGATGAACTGAACAGGATTTTTGAGTATAATCATGGTGCCGGTAAGGTCAGAGGAGCTTTTTCTATACTGAAGGAAAACGGACTCAACATATACAGCAAATGATAGGATGGTTTTTCCTTACAATTAAGTACATTTTCAGCGGAATTCCTGTATATGAATCAAGTAAATTGAAGCGGACAAAAAGATACAGAGACTCTCGCTTTGGAGGTTATATTAATGAAGGTTTTAATTTTAGCAGGTGGATTCGGAACACGTATCTCGGAAGAGTCACATCTTAAACCAAAGCCAATGATAGAAATAGGCGAGATGCCTATACTCTGGCATATCATGAAATACTATTCCAGCTACGGATACAATGATTTCATCATACTGGCAGGTTACAAGCAGTATGTTATAAAAGAGTTTTTTGCAAACTATTTCCTGCATAATTCCGATGTCACCTTCGATTTGAGCAATAATCAGATGGAAGTTCATAACAATATGAATGAGCCATGGAAGGTTACCATAGTGGATACAGGTCTCAATACCATGACCGGAGGTCGTATCAAGCGGGTACAGAAGTACGTGGGAGATGAGCCCTTTATGCTTACCTACGGTGACGGAGTTTCTGATGTGAATCTGTCTTCCCTTGTTGAGTTCCATAAATCTCATGGAAAGACAGCGACAATAACCACGGTTTCTCTTGCGCAGCAAAAGGGAGTTCTTGATATAGACGGAAACAACTGCATTAAGTCTTTCAGAGAGAAAGAGAATGAGGATGGTGCTATCATTAATGGTGGATTCATGGTATTCCAGCCCTCGGTTTTCGATTATCTTTCCGGAGATAAATGTGTACTTGAACAGGAACCTATGCACAGGCTTGCGGCAGACGGACAGCTTATGAGTTTCTATCATCCGGGATTCTGGCAGTGTATGGATACCCAGAGAGAAAAGAAGCTTTTGGAGACATTGTGGGAAGAAAACAGGGCGCCCTGGAAGAGATGGAGCTGAGTGATATCAGCATTAAGTAAATACCTCAGGGATTCTATGAAACAGTTACTGTGAATCCTAAGGGTAGTTTGTGATAAAGGAAAAAGAAATGTCTAAATTTACAGAGCTTAAAGAGTTCTATAGCGGGAAGCGGGTTCTTGTTACAGGACACACAGGTTTTAAAGGAAGCTGGCTTTCACTTATGTTGAAGCTTCTTGATGCAGATGTCTATGGCTATTCCCTGGAGGCGCCTACAGAGCCATCACTTTTTGATATTCTCGGATTAAAAGAACAGATACATTCGGAAACAGGTGATATAAGGGATTATGAACATCTGAAAAGATTTTTTGATGAAGCCAAGCCTCAGGTGGTGCTTCACCTTGCAGCACAGCCCATAGTCAGAACATCCTATGAGTTTCCGAGAGAGACCTATGAGACCAATGTCATGGGAACCGTAAATCTTCTTGAATGTATAAGAAATTATAACCTGAGTCATGAGGAAAAGGTTATTTCATGCCTTAATGTCACCACAGACAAGGTTTATGAGAACAATGATCTCGAGAATCATGCCTTCAGAGAGGATGAAAAGCTTGACGGATATGATCCCTACAGTAATTCAAAGTCCTGTTCTGAGCTGGTGACTCACAGCTACAAGAAATCATTTTTTGATCATGAATCAGGAAATGTTACCTGCATTTCCACGGCAAGAGCCGGAAATGTTATAGGAGGCGGTGATTTTGCAAAGGACCGTATCATTCCTGATTGCGTAAGGGATACTGTGGCCGGGAAAATGATACATGTGAGAAATCCGTACAGTACGAGACCCTATCAGCATGTGCTGGAGCCGTTGTATGTATATCTTCTCATAGCTATGAAGCAGGTTTCGGAGCCGGTTCTTTCAGATTGCTATAATGTCGGACCTGATGAGGAAGATGCCATAACAACAGGTGAGCTTGCGGATAAGTTTACATCCTTCTGGGGAGGTGCTTCAAAGTGGCATACTGAGGCTGAGTTAAATGCCCCCCACGAGGCAGCCTTCCTGAAGCTCGACACAGCAAAGATCAAAAAGAAATTCGGTTGGGAGCCTGTGTGGCATGTGGATGATGCAGTGGCTCAGACTGTGAAGTGGTACAGAGCATGGTATGATAAAGAGGATATGCTTTTGTTCACAAGGAATCAGATACAGGAATTTCTTTCAGAGTGATTATCCGGTTGAAATCATTGCTAAAACCTTTCCGAAGATTCGCATCGGGTGAAAAACTCCGGAAAGACAGCATTGCACAGATTAAATATAAAAGCTTGGGAGAAAAATGATGGATAATGGAATGCCTAAGCGCATGATTTGGCTTGATTCCGTACGTGGTCTCGCTATTCTTATAGTGCTGGCGGTTCATATCATACAGGCAGTGCCGAAATATCATGATGCTGTATCGGGATGCGGTAAAATGGGCGTATGGCTTCTGTTTCTGCTTACCGGTTTTTTTACATTTCGTCCATATCTTATTGATAATAAGATAAATACTGATATAAATAGCGTCAATCCGGAAGATAAAACCTTCGTGAAACAATATGTGATGGCTTCTTTAAGGTTTTATCTTAAAAGAATAATCCGCATCTACCCGGCATTTTCAGTGGTTCTGGTGTTAAGTGTTTTAATCGGATATCTTGGGATTCCGGAAGCTGTGAAGAATTTTCTGCTTCTGGAAGGAACAGGTCATTTTTGGACTTTACCGGTGGAACTTAAGTTCTATCTGGTGACACCGCTTTTCGGATTTGTATTTTCGGTGTTTAAGAAAAGAGAATATAGGATAAGTCTGCTTGTATTTACAGCTGTTATGTTTTCATTTCTTTTCTTCTATAAAAACTGTCCCGAAAACAGCATACAGCTTGGATGGTACCTTCCGGTGCTTTTGTCAGGAGCCTTACTTAACTATGTTATATGTAATGGTCATAAGACTACAGATGGTGAAAATGCTTCATTCAAGAGAAATAAAACAAGGCTTTCCATATATGATGCAGCAGCAGTAAGTATCCTTGTTTTGCTTTTTCTTATGGTTCCGGGAATAAGACATGTGATTTTCGGGATACCGGTGAGCAGATACCTGTCGGATAAATATCTGTTTTTGAGTTTGCTTTGGATGGCGTTCCTTTTTTCGATTGACAGATCTTCGTATATACTTTCATTTCTTGAAAAAAGCAGAATTCTTCCATTTTTCGGAAAAATAAGCTATTCTTTATATCTTGTTCACTATATAGTGATACAACATTTAGGATTATTCATAGAGAATCAAAAACTGAAAAGTGTAATGGCATTGATCCTGAGTCTTATTCTTTCTCTTCTTCTGGAGAGGATAATCGAAAGACCGGTCATAAGATTATCAAAGAAACTATTCAGCTGACTTAACAGACTGAACTTTTAAACTTTGTTGGCGGGTCAGATGGGAGCCAGGATGATCCCGGCCCCTGCCTGAACCAAGGAGGTAATAATGGATAAAACAGAACAGCAGGCAAGACAGGAAATACTTGATCTTGTATCTGAGTATGCAAAAAAATATAAGATGCCGGCAAAACCCTACGAGGAAGGTGACCGTATACCTTACGCAAGCCGTGTATTTGATGATAAGGAAATGGTGAATCTCGTTGACAGTGCTCTTGAGTTTTGGCTTACTGCAGGAAGATTTACAGATGAGTTTGAGAAGAAATTCGGAGAGTACCTTGGTGTAAGGTATGTGAGCCTTGTCAATTCAGGCTCAAGTGCAAATCTTCTTGCCTTCAGTACTCTTACAAGTCCGCTTTTGAAGGATAGGCAGATAAGAAGAGGCGATGAGGTCATCACTGTGGCAGCGGGCTTCCCGACTACGGTAAATCCTATCATACAGTATGGTGCGGTTCCTGTATTCGTGGATGTAACATTTCCGACCTGTGATATAGATGTGAGTAGGCTGGAAGAGGCTTACAGCCCTAAAACCAAGGCTGTTATGATAGCCCATACTCTCGGAAATCCGTTTAACTTAAAGGCGGTAAAGGAGTTCTGTGATAAGCATGGTCTCTGGCTTGTGGAAGATAATTGTGACTCTCTGGGAACCACCTATGAGATTGACGGGGAGACAAAGCTTACAGGTACCATAGGTGATATAGGAACCTCAAGTTTCTATCCGCCTCATCATATGACCATGGGAGAAGGAGGAGCCTGCTATACCAACAATCCCCTTCTTCACCGTATCATGAGAAGCTTCAGAGACTGGGGACGTGATTGCTGGTGCGCACCGGGCAGGGACAATACCTGCGGACATCGTTTTGACGGACAGTATGGGGAGCTTCCAAAGGGTTACGACCATAAATATGTTTATTCACATTTCGGATACAATCTTAAGGCTACCGATATGCAGGCTGCAGTCGGTGTTGCACAGCTTGAGAAGTTCCCTTCATTTGTTGAAAGAAGAAAACATAATTTCAGCTTCCTTAAGAAGCTTCTGGTTGAGGGCGGAGCAGAGGACAAGCTCATACTTCCGGAGGCTGAGCCCGGTTCAGATCCAAGCTGGTTCGGTTTTCTTATGACCTGCAGGGAAGGTGTGGACAGAGAGCATGTAGTCAGATATGTGGAGGACCA
Source organism: Oribacterium sp. P6A1 (assembly GCF_000702885.1). Taxonomy (GTDB): domain Bacteria; phylum Bacillota; class Clostridia; order Lachnospirales; family Lachnospiraceae; genus Oribacterium. Next base: position 66,984 of record NZ_JNKO01000004.1, read on the forward strand.
CGGAGTACAGACAAGAATGCTGTTTGCAGGAAATTTCATTAAGCATCCATGCTTCGATGAGATGCGTAAGTCGGGAGAAGGATATCGTGTTGTGGGAAGTCTGGAAAATACAGACAGGATCATGAGAGATACTTTCTGGGTAGGTCTTTATCCCGGAATGACTGACGAGAAGCTGAGCTATATGGCTAAAGTTCTGATAGAGGCATTAAAATAATCATATGAACAATACTATAGAAAAAAATGACTGGGATTTTGACCTTGAAAAGATACACAGGGCCAATCTCGAGATACTTAAAGCCATACGGGATATATGTGAGAAACACAATATCTCTTATCTTATTGATTCCGGAACCCTTCTTGGTGCTGTAAGGCACAAGGGATTCATCCCATGGGATGATGATGTGGATCTTTGCTTCAGACGAGAAGAATTTGAAAAGTTCAAGGCCATAGCAAATCTTGAGCTTCCGGCTGAGATGGAACTGGTGATGCCTTATGAATACAGAAACGGTGAATCCTTCTATGATTTCGTTCCGAGAGTGGTTTATCTTAATTCGAGAAGACATTCGGAAGATGATGAGGATATGGAGTTTTATGAGGGTAAACTCAATCATCTGTGGGTTGACCTTTTTATAATAGACAGACTTCCTTCTGATAAGACTGAGGCAAAGCTCATGAAGCTTAAGCAGCAGATATATTTTGGACTCGGAATGGCTCACAGAAGAAAACTTGACTGGTCAAAGTATAAAGGATTACAGAAGCTGGAGGTTATGGTTCTTGTGGGACTCGGAAAGCTGATTTCCATGAATACCATATTCAAGTGGCAGGATCAGAGTGCAAGAAAGTACACAGATCTTTATAACGGGAATGAGCTTAAGGAAGAAGGACAGTCGTTTTTTTCAAATTATCAGCCTGATTTCCAGTACTGTACCGTAAAGGATTCCTGGGAGGAACCTATTCACTTTGAGTTCGAAGGAGAAAAGTTCACAGGACCGAAGGAGTGGGATAAGGTTTTAAAAATGCTCTATGGGGATTATATGAAGCTTCCTCCAGTGGAAAAGAGGCAGCCATCCCATAGCGGACGTGAACTTGAGATACTGGAAAACAGGGATTAACTTTCCGATATGGACTTTTGGAACTCACGTCATATATCGGATAATGAACAGGAGATATCATGAAACTGTTGAGCATCGTTGTTTCTGCCTACAATGAAGAGGCGGGGATAAATGAGTTTTACAGAGTTACAAGAGAATACGCAAAGTACCTGAGGGATAAGAACTGGGATTATGAATTTATCTTTGTGAATGACGGATCAAAAGATGCAACCGGGGAAATACTTCTTGAACTGTCTGAAAAGGATCCGGAGCACGTGAAGTTTATAAGTTTTTCCAGAAATTTCGGGCATGAAGCGGCTATGATAGCCGGACTTGATTATGCGGAAGGTGACGGGATGGTATTTATGGATGCTGATCTTCAGCATCCTCCCGAGAATCTTGAAAAGATAATTGATGCCTTTGATTCCGGATTTAAGGTTGTTTCCATGGTCAGAACAAGAAATGAAACAGCGGGTATCATAAAAAAGATCACCAGCGGTGGATTTTACTGGTTCATTAATAAGGTATCGGATATATACCTTGAACCCAATGCCTCGGATTTCTTTGCCATAACCCGATCTGTACAGGATATTCTGAAAAAGAATTACCGTGAGAAGGTGAGGTTTCTTCGCGGTTACGTACAGAATGTCGGGTTCAGAAAGACTACCATAGAGTATGAGGCGGCTCCGAGAGTTGCCGGAAGCAGTCATTACTCCATAAAGAAACTTTTTACCTTTGCCATGAATACCATCATGTGCTTTTCCAATGTTCCGTTGAAGCTTGGAATATTTGCCGGCTTTTTCAGCGGTTTCCTGGGCATGGTTCTTCTTATATATACTCTATGTACCCATGACGGGGCTCCGTCAGGCTATGCCACCATAGTGGTACTGTTATGTTTTATGTTTGCGGTACTGTTCATAGTCATAGGAATCATCGGAGAATATATTGCGGTTCTGTTTGAAGAGCTTAAGGACAGACCTCTGTATATTATTGAAGATATGAAGAACTTTGATAAAGAGAATGGTTTGAGCTGAACTTGCAGGCAGGTATATGGGTTTTTTAAGATGCGATATCACATATCGCATCTTTTTTTTATTAAATTAATAACATTTAATATATCAATTTAATATTCCCTGATTGCTTTCGAAAATCATCATAAAAATTCTATGGTCATCAATATATGAAAGGATTTTCAAGATTCAAAGAAGAATAATCTATTCTATCCCTTGCAGTGGATGGATATAATCTACTCAAGAAACACGGGAGAACCCGTAAACACAGAAAATCTAGGAGGATTGGATTATTATGAAGAAAGCACTTAGCATTCTCACAGTTTCAGCAATGGCAGTATCTATGCTTGCAGGTTGTGGTTCATCTAACACAGCAGCTACAACAGCAGCAGCTACAGAGGCTGCAAAGACAGAGGTAGCTGCAACAGAGGCTGCAAAGACAGAGACAGCAGCAGCTACAGAGGCAGCAACAGCCGCAGCAGCAGAGGCAGGAGCAACTGACCTTGCAGACAAGAAGGTAGGCGTTTGTATTTATCAGTTCTCAGATAACTTCATGACACTTTTCAGAACAGAGCTTCAGTCATATCTTGAGTCACTTGGATTTAAGCCTGAGAACATTTCAATCGTTGACGGTGCTAACGATCAGGCAACTCAGACAAACCAGATTCAGAACTTCATCACATCAGGTGTAGATGTTCTTATCATCAATCCTGTAAACTCTTCATCAGCAGCTACAATCACAGATATGGTTACAGCAGCTAACATCCCTCTCGTATACATCAACAGAGAGCCTGATGAGCAGGAAGAGAAGAGATGGGCAGACGAGAACATGAACGTAACATATGTTGGCTGTGATGCTCGTCAGTCAGGAACAATGCAGGGTGAAATCGTTGCAGACCTTGAGAACAAGGGTGATATCAACGGCGATGGCAAGGTTTCTTACATCATGATCGAAGGTGACCCTGAGAACGTTGATGCTCAGTACAGAACAGAGTTCTCAGTTAAGGCACTTAAGGATGCAGGCATCGAGGTTGAGGAGCTTGATGATCAGGTTGGTAACTGGGATCAGGCACAGGCTCAGTCACTTGTTGCTAACTCACTTGCTCAGCATGGTAAGGATATCGAAGTAGTATTCTGTAACAACGACGCTATGGCACTTGGTGCTCTTCAGGCTATCGAGGCTGCAGGCGAGACAGTTGGAACAGATGTATATCTTCTTGGTGTAGATGCTCTTCAGGAGGCTTGCGAGAACGTTAAGTCAGGAAAGCAGACAGGTACAGTATTTAATGACCACATCTCACAGTCACACTCAGCAGCAGATGCAGCTGTTAAGTACCTTAAGGGTGAGACAAATGATCACTACATCGGCTGTGATTATGTAAAGGTTACAACATCTAATGTTGATGACATCCTTGCTTCACTTGGCTGATTAACAAAACAGAAGTAACTAATTTAATTAAGATTATTAGACAGGAGTGCGGGTGCGAAAACGCACCTGTGCTCCTGCTTTGTAAAAAAGTAAAGATTACTGGAGGACAAAATGGCGGAATATAAACTGGAACTTAGAGGGGTATCTAAGTCATTCCCGGGTGTAAAAGCGCTGGATAAAGTCAATCTTGCTGTTCGTCCAGGTACAGTTCTCGCACTCATGGGAGAAAACGGTGCCGGAAAGTCAACACTTATGAAGTGCCTTTTTGGTATCTATCACATGGATGAAGGAGAAATATATCTGGATGGTGAGAAAGTTGAGATCGCTAACCCGGATGAAGCAGCAAAGCGAGGAGTAGCGATGGTACACCAGGAGCTTCAGCCTATCCCGGCAAGAAGTATCGGTGAAAACATGTATCTGGGCCGTTTCCCGGTTAAGAAGTACGGACCGATACAGATGATAGACCATGCTACCATGTTCGCTGAAACGGAGAAGTGGTTAAAGGAGCTGGGTCTTGAGTACAATCCAAAGGCTCTTCTCGGATCCTTATCCATAGGTCAGATGCAGCTGGTAGAAATTGCCAAGGCGGTTTCCCGTGAGGCAAAGGTAATCATCTTCGATGAGCCTACATCTTCACTTTCAGACAATGAAGTAGATTTCCTTTTTAAGGTAATGAATCAGCTCAGAGACCGTGGCGTTTCCATGATCTATATTTCCCACAAAATGGATGAGATCAAGAGAATAGCCGATGATATTCAGGTAATGCGTGACGGTACATATGTAGGAACATGGCCTGCAGCAGAGCTTACAACAGATCAGATCATCGCAAAGATGGTAGGTCGTGAACTCACTCAGATCTATCCTGAACATCAGCATGAGATCGGTGAAGTTGTCCTTGAAGTGGAAAATGTAAGTTCCATCCATGCAAAGTCCTTCCAGAATTGTTCCTTTAATATCCGTAAGGGAGAAATCCTCGGATTTGGCGGACTTGTTGGTGCACAGAGAACAGAGCTTATGGAAGGTATCTTCGGAATAAGACATCTTTCAGAAGGAACAATAAAGATTCACGGCAAGGAAGTAAAGATCACAAAACCTAAGGATGCCATGGATGCCGGTATCGGTATGATCACAGAGGATCGTAGAGGAAACGGTATCTTCGGATGTCTTTCCATCAAGGATAATGTAGGCATTTCCATTTATAACAAGCATCTTAAGGGTGGATTTGTTCTTGATCATCCGACAATAAACAAAATCGTTGATGATAGCATCAAGCAGCTTTCTATCAAAACACCAAGCATGAACCAGCATATCGAGAATCTTTCCGGTGGTAACCAGCAGAAGGTAATCGTATCAAGATGGCTGGCAAATGATCCTGACATCCTTATCATGGATGAGCCTACAAGAGGTATCGACGTAGGAGCCAAGCATGAGATCTATGAGATCATGGAGGATCTTGCAAAGCAGGGCAAAGCCATCATAATGATCTCTTCAGAAATGCCTGAGCTTCTCGGTATGGCGGATCGAGTTTATGTAATGTGTAACGGTAAAATCACCGGTCAGATAGATCAGCAGGAAGACATGACTCAGGAAAAGGTCATGACCTTTGCAACCAAGTTCTGATTGAGTATTTGAGATTAAGGGGAAAGTAAAATGCAGAAGACACAAAAACAGAAAATCACGGATTTTCTTATCAATAACGGTGTTATCATCGTAATGTTCATACTCGTAATTTATACGGGATTAACAACCAAGAATTTCTTGACACCAAACAACTTCCTGAACCTTCTTGCTAACATGTCCTACAGACTTGTTATAGCTCTTGGTATTTCAGGTGCTGTTATCACCGGCGGATGTGATCTTTCCGGTGGACGTATGGTAGGTTTTGGCGCATGTATCGCAGGTACACTTCTTCAGAAGCAGGAGTATGGCGGACGTTTCTTCCAGGAAGGCTTCCTTGCAAGCATCACACCGCTTAATCCGTTCCTGGTACTTATTATAGCAATGCTTATCTGCGGATGCTTCGGTGCAGTCACAGGCTGGTTCATAGCATTTCTTCATGTTCCACCATTCATTTCCACACTTGCAATGATGGAGATCATCTATGGTCTTGGTCTTATCTACACAGGTGCAACACCTCTTGGAGGATATGTAACCTCATACACAGGTTTCTCAACAGGCAGATTCCTGGGACTCAGCTGGCTCATCTGGATGGCAATTGCCATGGCAGGAATCACATGGTTCATTTATAACATGACCCGTCATGGTAAGTACATGTATGCTATCGGTGGCAACCCACAGGCAGCAGAGGTTGCCGGTGTACCTGTTAAGCTTACAATGGTACTCATCTATGCAAAGGCATCTGCATTCTTCGCAATGGCAGGCTTCATGCTCGGAGCAAAGGCAGGTGGTGCATCCATCAATACCGGTCTTTCATACGAGATGGAAGGTATCGCAGCCTGCGCCCTCGGCGGTGTATCTGTAACAGGTGGACGTGGTAAGGTTTCATCAGCTATCATCGGTGTAGCCGTACTTGAACTTCTGAAGGTTGCACTCCAGTTCCTCGGAGTAGATGCAAACTCTCAGTACATAGCAATCGGTATCGTAATTTTCGTAGCTATCTCACTGGATATCAGAAAGTACGTACAGAAGAAGTAATTGAGCGAAGTAAATCGATAGATTATAATGAGGTCTGTGACTTATGCCACAGACCTTTTTTATTAGTTTATGTGAGGTATTTATATGGTGATACTTGCGGAAAACCAGACAGTCATAACACAGTTTTTATCTGCCCATGCAATGCAGCTTTTTATGGGCGCGATTTTCATATACTACGCTGTAAAGCTTTTGGTATTTAAGGACGTGGATGCAGTAAGACCAAAGGAATGGGGCAAGCTTAAGGAAGAAAATGTTGAGCCTTATGCAAAAGAGATGGGAATACTTATCCTGTGCTTTGCAGCCTGTGTTTTTGTGATGGAGGTTGTGTCACAGTATGACGGACTTATGGGGATGCTGTTCCTTCTTCTGTCTATAGCTGTGGTATTTTTCAGATTTAAGAAGATAGAAGAAAAGTACGGAAACAGGAATCATATGGGAATGTGATCTAAAATAATATAAAGATATACAGATATTAAGTGAGGCAGATAGTGAGGAACGGCGAGACTAAGAATTATTCGGTTATGCTGGTGGATGATGAAGAGACAGTAATACAGGTCATCATCAATAAAATTGATTGGGAGAGTCTGGGATTTTCTGTTCAGGGATATGCCCATAACGGACTGGAGGCTCTGGAGATGGCGGAGGAAAATCAGCCTGATGTGGTCATGACTGATATCAAGATGCCGTATATGGACGGTCTTGAGCTGGCAAGAAGACTTAAGGAACAGTATCCTACCATCAAGATCATCATTTTCTCCGGTTTCGATGAGTTTGAATATGCAAAGGAAGCCATAAGACTGGAGGCTGAGGAATACATTCTGAAGCCTATAGATTCCACAGAGCTGAGTGAGGTCTTCAAAAGGATCAAAGGATCCCTTGATAAGGAATTTAACGAGAAGCAGAACATAAATATGCTCAAGAAATACTATCAGGAAAGTCTTCCCATACTTCAGGAAAATTTCTATACAGCACTTATAGAAGGGCGTGCTGATGAAGAGACATTGGCAAGAGACATGATGGATTATCAGGTCAGTCTCGATGGTCCGTACTATGATGTGGTGATACTTCACAACAGTACCTCACTTGCTCCGGAAGGAATAAACCCTCTTCTCATAACCATGTCTGTAAGAAAGTTATGGGAGGAGCATATAAGCAGGAAATGGGATGCCAGATTTTTCTCTTATCTCGGTAATGTCATAATACTTGTGAGGATGGAATCGGAAAGTGAAGTAAGGCAGCTGACGGATGAATGCCAGGTTCTGTGCAGGCTCAGCAAGCATATTTCAAAGGCTACGATAACAGCAGGAATAGGAAAGCCGGTTTCAAATATCATGAATCTTCCGAAAGCCTATACGGGAGCCAGGGAAGCTACATCCTACAGAGTGATTTACGGCCGCGGGCAGGCTATAAATATCGCAGAGATAGTTCCTGAGGATAACAGGACGGCTGACAGCATAAAGTCGGATAATACAGAAGATAAGCTCTATTCTGTATTTAAGGCCATAAAGATGGATACAGAGGAAAAGCTTGATGAGGAAATAGATAGCTTCATAACTGATGAAGCACCGGTCAATCCTTCCATCCAGGACTATAAGTTCTTTGTTATGGATCTCGTAACTGAGATATACAGATTTATGAAGGCAAATCATGTGGAACCTTCAGCAATATTCGGAAAGGATGAGGATCCCTTTGATAAGGTACAGCACTTAGATATCAGCGAACTCAAAAAATGGCTGAAAAAGACCACTCATGATATCAGGGAGACACTTCGTCTAAACCGTTCCGATACCACCAGAAGTTTTGTGTCAAAGGCTATTGACTATGTAAGAGAGAATTATGGAAACAAAGATCTTACGGTTGAGAGTATCTGTTCATATCTTGTTATAAGTTCAGCATATTTCTCCACTGTGTTTAAGAAGGAGACCGGCAAGACCTTTATAAATTATCTGACAGATATAAGGATGGAAAAGGCTGTCCGCATGCTTCTCGAAGAAAATGAGAAGACCTATGTTATAGCCGAGGCTGTGGGTTACAGTGATCCAAATTACTTCAGTTATGTTTTTAAAAAGAAATTCGGAGTATCACCTTCAAGGTATAAGATGCAGCAAAATGGATGATAATGTTCACATTAAATCAAATGAAATGAATGCGGGTGCGCCGAGGGATCAGCAGGAAGCCCGTGAGAGGGACAGACTGGTAAAGGAGAGTTTCAGAAAGACCAAAAGTGTTTTTTACAAATATATGCCCCATGATATTCAGGGCACCATACTTTTGACCTTTACCATAGTCTCCTTCACACTGCTCATGATCCTCGGAATTGTGCTGTACACCCTGTTTGCCCGGCGTATGAGCACGAGCTCCATTGAGACTACGGAACAGCTTATGAAACAGTCTGTGGTAAATCTTGAGGATTATCTTCTCAGTATGAGGCGTATTTCCGATGCCATGTACTATGACGTTATCAAGAATACAGATGTAGCCGAAGATTCCGTGGATAATGAGATGAATCTGATTTATGAGGCTCATAAGGATAATCTGGTGAGCTTTTCACTGTTTCTTAATGACGGAAGACTCGTTTCAGCCACTCCCATAGCCAAGGTCAAGGAGGACCTGGATGTAACAAGTCAGGTATGGTTCACATCAGCTCTTGAAAAGATGGAAAACCTGCATTTTTCAACGCCGCATGTGGAAAATCTGTTTCTGGATCCTACCTTCAGGTACAGCTGGGTGGTATCCCTGAGCCGGGCGGTGGAGCTTACGGAGGGCAGTAATCCTACACTTGGAGTGCTGCTTGTTGATATGAACTATTCTACCATCAAACAGATGATGGACAGAATCAACAAGGACAGTACCGGGCAGTATGTTTATCTTACTGATTCCAGCGGAAATATCATCTATCATCCCAGACAGATGCAGCTGAACTATGAGATAATCAGGGAAAACAATATTAATGAAGCCCACTATACCGACGGTCTCCATGAGGAAGTATTTCAGGGGGAGCACAGACAGGTGATAGTGGAAAGCATTTCCTATACCGGATGGAAATTAATAGCTGTTTTGCCTGAAAGTGCCTACCAGCTTGATATAAGCAATATGCGTTTTCTTGTCATACTTCTTCTTGCCTGTGTGCTTCTTATAATGATCTTTATTAACCGGATGATATCAAGCAGACTTTCTCTTCCCCTTAATCTTTTAAACAAATCCATCAGAAATATGGAAAATGGTGATATGTATCCGGAAGACATCTATGTAGGAGGTACCCGGGAGGTAGAGCATCTGGGAAGAACTCTGAGACATTCCATAGAGCGGATCAATCAGCTTATGGATGACATAGTCATAAAACAGGAGGAAAAGAGAAAATCAGAAATGGACGCTCTCCAGTCCCAGATAAACCCGCACTTCCTTTATAATACCCTGGATTCCATAGTCTGGATGATAGAAGGTGGCCATAACAAAGATGCGGTTTTCATGGTTACACAGCTGGCAAGTCTATTCCGGATCAGTCTTAGCAGGGGGAAAAACATCATTTCCCTTGAACAGGAGATACGACATGCCGAGAACTACATGAATATACAGAAAGTAAGATACAAGAATGTCTTCAATGTAGTGTTCGATATCGATGAGAAGATAAAGAACTATTCCACTATAAAACTCATTATCCAACCAATTCTGGAAAATGCCATATATTACGGTGTCGGTGATATGGATCCGGATGATGGCGGAGAAATCAGGATATCCGCAAAATTTGTCCCCGACATAGCTGGTTTTCTCACCATAAGTAATGAGAATAATGAAGTTGAATCAGGTGATGCTGAGTTTTCCCATGAGAGTAAAGGATTATCCGAAGGGGATATTTACATCGATGTCACAGATAACGGATTCGGTATGCCTCCCGAGGTGTGTGAAAATCTTCTTAATGAGGATTATGAACAAAAGAGCAGTACGGTTAAGCACGGTTCCGGTGTGGGACTAGTGAATGTAAATAATCGTATCAGACTGCGATTCGGTGAGCAGTACGGACTCAGTGCAGAATCGGAGCCTGACGAGGGAACCAGGATCACCATACATATTCCGGCGATTCCGTTTAACGAAGAGAATCAGAAGATCCTGGAAAGCGGACATTACAGAACATTGAGAAGTAAAGAAAAGAACGGTGATAAAGCATGAATGATGATCATGAAATAATTCTGCCTTTGGTTATCGGCATATTTATAGTTATCCTGTTCTGTGTGGTAATGCTTATTAAGGGTACAAATACTGAGGTATACAAGGTTTCTGTTATTGTAAGTAATTCCGCATCAGACAGATGGGTGAACTTTAAAGCAGGGGTGGAGCAGGCAGCCAAAGATAACAATATAAGACTGGATTATGTTTATACAGATTATATAGACAATATCTATACAGAAGCCTCAATTATTAATGACGAGATCAGCCAGGGTGCTCATGGTATCATAGCGGATTTTTGCCTGAGTGAAGGTGTGGAGGATGTGATTGATTCCATAAGTGCAAGAGTTCCCATTATGCTGGTGGAAACAAGTGTCAAAGCCGATGCGGATATAAGAGGTAATCACGCAACTGTGATGCCTGACAACTATGCTATTGGAAGGGCCATAGGAAATGAAATCGTCATAGACTATGGCGAAGGTCTCAAAGGAATGAAGATAGGTATAGTTGCGGGAAACCAGAATCAGTATGCCATGCAGGACAGACTTAAGGGCTTTTTGGATGCAACCGGGAAAATGAGCCCTGATGTGGTATGGTGCATTTCCGAGAACAGATATACTGAAGATGAGCTTATAAAGAGCAATGAGAAAAAATCTGCAGATATAGTGGTAGGTCTCGATAACAACAGTATGGAGACTGCAGTGGACTATTTTGTAGGTGAAAAAAGCTCCAATGTCAGATTATACGGTTCCGGATGTAGTAAAAAACTTATTTATTATATAGATGCCGGTGAAGTGGAATCCATGATAGTACCCGATGATTTCAGCATGGGTTATCAAAGTATGTCTGATCTGGCCATTAAGCTTCAGAACCGTACCTCGGCGCTAATGGACAGGGAAGTCGGCTTCAGCATAGTAAACAGGGAAAATCTGTTTGCGGGAGATAATCAGCAGATACTGTTCCCTATAGTTCAGTGATATGGTGAGATGGTATGAGGAAAACATTTATTGTTTTATTTATTATGGGAATTATGGCAGCCTGTTCCGGGTGCAGTGCGGAAGCGGCTTCGGAACAGGAGACTGACAGAGAGATCAAGATCGGTGTCACGGTTTATGACCGTTACGATACATTCATCTCCTCCATACTTGAGGATCTTAATGAAGACGTCCTGAAGGCAAGAACCGAAAAAGGACGGGGAATCGTCCTTGAAACATACAACTCCGCCCAGAGTCAGGCTACCCAGGATGATCAGGTGGAGGAAATGATCAAGGATGGATGTGATGTTATATGTGTGAATCTTGTGGATCGTACGGCTCCATCCAATATTATAGATGCTGCAAGAAACGCCAATGTTCCCATAGTATTTTTCAACAGGGAGCTTGTGGATGAGGACATGCACAGATGGGACAGGCTCTACTATGTTGGTGCAGACGCATTTTTATCAGGTGTCATGCAGGGAGAGCTGGCAGTGGATGTCATCAAAGAAAAAAATGTTGATAAGAATCATGACGGAGAGATCCAGTATGTGATGCTGGAGGGAGAGGCCGGACATCAGGATGCCATAGTGCGTTCAGAGAACTGTGTCAAAAGGATGCTGGAGCTTGGGGTAAAGCTTGATAAGCTTGGATACGCCATAGCCAACTGGAACAGAGCTCAGGCAGCGACACAGATGGAAAAAATGATAAAAAATCATGGATCAGAGATAGAATTTGTATTTGCCAACAACGATGATATGGCACTCGGGGCAATTGATGCATATACAGCCTCAGGGATAAACCGCAGCAAGTGGCCATGTATAATAGGAATCGACGGAACAGAGCCCGGACTTTCAGCGGTAAAAGACGGTACAATGGATGCTACAGTCTACAATGATGCCAGGGGACAGGCAGAAGCGATATTTCAGCTTGCCTACAGGCTTTCATGCGGTGAGAGTCTTTCGGGACTTCAGCTTCAGGGAGACAAGTATATACGTCTCCCGTATCAGAAGATAACACAGGAAAATGTGGATAAGTTCAGATAACAAACATTTGAAAAATACCATCAAAAAAACTGCCGGCCGGATTGATAATCTGACCGGTGGTTCTTTTTTATGATGGTTCCATCTCATTCCAGTATTTCACGCCGTTATCTATCATACCGGTATATGTTTTTTTCAGGACAGATCTGAAAGCTTTACAGTCATTTTCATAACCGAATTTTGAAGGTATGAAATAGCTTATGTCCAGTATATCTCCGGCTATTTTAGAGGCAAGATTTTTGTCGTTCAGTCTGATGAGACCGAAGATGGTTGAATCATAAGTCTTGTCCTCCACACAGCTTTTTATCCAAAACTTTGCGAAATCCTCCCATTCCTTAATAAGAATCTCATCCGTTGGAAAATCAAGGACACAGAGATCTTTCAAATATTGAGTGACTTCTTTCCTGATGCGCCCCTTATTTAAGAAATTGATTCCCAGACGACCGGTTATAAGAAGATTCATCCATGCCGCAATGAAATTATCCACTCGCACACCGTTTACTTTTTTTTCGGGATATCGCTTCAAAAGTATCTCCAGGCGTCTTTCATTTTGAGACAGGACCTCATTAAGACTCTGGCTGCCGGAGTCTGTTTCTTTACGTAAGTCTGATATGATTTTTTTCAGTATACGTTCTCTTTCATCTATATCAGTGATCTCATAGTAGTGCAGCGGCCAGTTCTCTTCGTAATCTGTATGTTCTTTATTATCAGTGCGTAAAAGCATTATCTACCTCCGGTATGCAAAGGAAATCCAATTTAGATCCTTTTTTTATCAGACAGCATTTATTCTATCATAAGCGCATGGAAAAATATAAATCAAATAGTCTGACATGCTTGACAGGAGAAGAACATGATGCTATCATGTTCAAAATTTGAGAGGAGAAAGAAAAAATGAACAAGAAAATCTTCGAAAATAAAGACAGAATCGACTGGATGATAACTTTGGTTCCGTTTCTTCTTATAGTGTTTCTATGTATATTGTTTTTTGTTTTCCCGGATGATTCCAATGTGGTACTTAACGGTATAAGAAATTTTCTCGGAGACAGCTTCGGAGTTTATTATCTCCTCATAGGACTTGGCACGGCCATAGCTTCAATTTATATTTCCTTTTCAAAGTACGGAAGCATTGTACTTGGAGAACAGGATGAAAAACCAAAATACAGCTTTTTTGCCTGGGGTTCCATGATGTTCACCTGCGGACTTGCGGCAGATATACTGTTCTATTCCCTCTGCGAATGGATACTGTACTGGGAGGACCCCCATACTGCGGAGCTTGGAAATCTGATGGACTGGTCATCAACCTTTACCCTTTTTCACTGGGGACCCATACCCTGGGGATTTTATCTGGTACTTGCTGTGGCATTCGGATTTATGCTCCATGTCAGGAAACGTAAGCGCCAGAAGTATTCAGAGGCCTGCAGACCGCTGCTTGGAAAGTATACGGATCTTCTTCCGGGCAGATTAATAGACCTTCTGGCGGTATTTGCCCTTCTTGCAGGAACCGCAACCACATTTTCAGTTGCGACACCGCTTTTGAGTCAGGCTATCAAATCCCTTATAGGTTTGGAAATTTCTGACAGGATCATAACCATAGTCATACTTGTGACAACCTGCATTATTTATACTTATTCCGTAATGAAGGGAATGATAGGAGTTTCCATACTTGCCAATGTCTGCACCTACCTTTTCTATGGCCTGCTCCTTTACGTGCTTCTGTTCGGCGGACAGTGCAGGTTCATAATCGAGTGCGGAGTTTCCGCCATGGGAAGACTGGCGCAGAATTTCATAGGTCTTTCAACCTATACAGATCCCACAAGATCCACAGGCTTTGCACAGAACTGGACCATATTCTACTGGGCATACTGGATGGTTTGGTGTGTTGCGGCACCTTTCTTTATCGGAAGTATATCAAGAGGACGAACAGTGAGACAGACTATCCTTGGGGGATACGTATTCGGTATGGGAAGTACCTTCGTGAGCTTTATCGTTCTCGGAAACTATGGACTGGGACTTCATATGTCAGGAAAGCTGGATGTTGTATCTTTCTATGAAAAGACGGGAGATCTTTACGTGACCATAATTGAGATCATAAATCAGCTTCCCCTGGCGCCCCTTGTGATGGTGGCGCTTATAATAGCCATGATAGCTTTTTATGCCACATCTTTTGATTCCATAACCCTGGTGGCTGCCCAGTACAGCTATAAGGATCTCAGGGAGGATGAAGAGCCTAAGGGTCCCATAAAGGCCTTCTGGTCTGTTCTTCTTATACTTCTCCCTGTGGCACTTGTATTCTCCGACAGCTCCATGTCAAACATACAGTCAGTCAGCATAATCGCGGCATTCCCTATAGGACTTGTGATAATGCTTATAACGGCGGCATTTGTAAAGGACGCGGAGTTGTTCTTAAGAGAGATTGAACAGACGGAAAAAGAAGGTGTAAAAATCTTACAGGCTCATAAGCCGGTGAAGGCTAAGGAAGAGGATGAACTCTCAGATGATAAAATAGAAGAAATCATCGAGAATTGGGAGTACATGTATGGAGATAGAGGATGATTTGTGATAAAATGCTCATGCTGCTTTTTGGCGGCATGAGCATTTTAATTTATTAACGGGAGATGATACCATGCTTCAGGGCTTTTTTAATTATGACAATCCTATCTGGCGTTTTGTAGGAAGATTAGGAGATATGATGATTCTCAATGTACTTTGGATTCTGTGTTCTCTGCCTGTATTTACCATAGGGGCATCCACGACTGCACTGTACTACTGCACACTGAAGATAGTGAGAAATGAGGATTACGGCAATATAAAGATGTTTTTTAAATCCTTCAGGCAGAATTTCAGGCAGGCCACCCTTATCTGGATTCCCATGCTTTTCATAGGAGGAGTACTGGCATTTGATTTTTATTTTTTCGGAAAGATCATGGAAAATGCCGGTGTAATGAGGATCGTCTGCCAGGCGGTGACCATCGCCATCATGGTTATCTGGCTTTTTGTGTTCCTTTATGTATGGCCGGTGCTCAGCAGATTTGAAAACACCATAAAGAATACAGTGCTTAATGCAGCCTTTATGTCCGTACGCTATCTCGGTTCCACATTGGGTATGCTCGTAAGTGATGTGATAGTTATGGGTATAGCCTATGTCTGCTTATTTTATGTAGGATGGATTACAGCTATTATGGTACTTATGGGATATCCGCTTCTTGCATGGATCAATTCCACCATGCTGGAACATATTTTCAAGAATTTTATGCCAAAAGAAGATGTAGATCACTATGAGTGATTGTTCATATAACGTTCATAATTGTTTACAATTTGTTCAAACGGAAAACATAGTTTGTTCACCGTTGACTTTTATAGTATAAGCATGATAACAAAAGTGTTATCAATAGTTAATAAGATTTTTTTCATAATACTCGGGCAGGGACCATTGGTCACCTGCCCTCCTCCCTTTTATGAGATAATTTTTGGGGGCTTACTTCCGGGTTCAGAAGTAAGCCCCCTTTCTTAAAACTGAAACCTGCATCAGTTTCGCTTTAAAGATCTGTCTCTATGGGGATAGATGCCAGAGGAGCATCATTTATATCGAGACTGTCTTCAAGATTTATATTCTTGTCCTTTTTACGATAGTCTCTGGGAGACATACCGTATGCCTTATGGAAGGCGTCTTTAAAGTAGTTTGAATCACTGAAACCGTTGTTCAGAGCTACTTCGGTTACTGTATGATCTGTGTGCGCCAGTTCTATGGCAGCTTTGTTCAGACGGACATAGGTCAGATATTCATGGACTCCTATGCCGGTATCCTCTTTGAATTTTCTTGAAAGATAATTGGGGCTGAATCCGCTTGCATCCGCTATGTCTGACAGAGATATGCGCTGATTATAATTTCTGTTTATATATGTGGCGGCGAGATTAACCTGACGGTTGGTAGTATGCAATTCGTCCATCAGGGTAGTATCTATACCTGTTGAGAAACGATTTATGATAACAATCAGCTGGATGAGACACAGAGAAAGCATGACAGGACTTATCTTTGAATCATTAAATCGCTGCTCAGCCTCCATATTACGTATAAGCTGTTCCACATGAACCTGATACATGGGAGGTATCTGAAGAATAAGCTTATGTTTTCCGTCCTTCAGCATATCACTGATAAAATTCAGATTTGAGAAGCTTACATCCGGTTCCCTGAATAAAATACTGGTTCGTACAGACTGCTGTCTTGAAGTATAATGAATGATATGGGGAGTATTTGGGGGGATGATGATGACGCTTCCGGGAACAAGATTATATGAGAGGGACCTCATAAGGAAAGTGCAGCTGCCCTTGCTAAGATAAAACAGTTCATAATGATTGTGAACATGGGGGTCCATCATCTTGTAGTCTGAGCTTCTGCTTTTTGTATCAACAAATATTCTGTTAATGGAATAACCAATGATCGGCATAAAAAACCTCGTAAATCCCAAATTGATGAAATGAAAATGAGTATTATCATCCAGGACAAATAAAAAAATAGTAAAAAATTAAAAAAAAGTATTATAGCGATAAATATTCAGTGCTTTTATAGTTTTACAACAAAAAACATATAGAATCAAATGCTAATTTATCATATTGTAATGTAGGACTTCAAAGAGTCTAACTATTCTATACTCTATACTATCAGGATTGAGACCCGATTACCCCTCACTCAAATCGGGCCTCCCGCAATCCTGGATGATTCCTGAGATTTATTTAGAAATTAAAGATTGATTTGTATTTTAAGGCACCTTTGCAGGGTGCTTTTTTTTGTATCGTGGAGAGAATATAAAGAAATAAAATACTTATAAATTTTTTGAATTATTCCGAAAGTAATGTTAGAAACCTTGTTTTTTAAGCTTTTTTTATGGGTTAAAGAGTGTTTGAAGGTAAGTATCAAGGAGCACGGTAAAGATGAAGAAAGAGTTTTTGAGTATAGGCACAGGAGTGATGATGGCAGTTATGCTGTCTTCCTGCGGAAATGTTGAGCTTCTCAAAGAACAGGTGACGAAAAAGGTATTTGGAATAGATTTGTCTGAGCCTGGCTCTGCCGCAAAGGAGGAAACCGGGGACACAGAGAGCAAAACGACTATTAAACTTTTTAACGGAAAAGCAGAGGTCGAAGCGCAGATTCAGGAGCTTGCAAGAAAATATAAAGAAGAGACGGGAATCAATGTAGAGGTTGAATCTGCCCAGTCGGGAGTAGATGTACAGGCTACACTGAAAGCCTATTATCTTTCTGATAAAATGCCGGATATATTTGTCTGCGAATCTTCAAGCTTTGCAAACTGGGAAGGTTTGCTGGAAGATATGAGCGATCAGGAATGGACCAGGGATACAGATGCTGAATATGTGGATCCTGTATACGGTACTTTGGGATTTCCCTATGCCACAGAGGCAATAGGGCTCATTTACAATGCAGATATTTTATCTAAGGCAGGAATAGATGCAGGTAGTCTGACAACTCCCGAGCAGGTAAGGAATGCTTTTCAGGAACTCGATTTGAAAAAGGAGCAGCTGGGACTTACTGCAGTGGTAGGTTATTGTGCTGAGGATAAAAATCTCAGCTGGTCGACCGGAAACCATATATTCGGAAACTATATAGATGCAGGACTTGACAGAGGGGACACCACCTATATAGATATGATAAATAACGATCAGACTCTGGATCAGGACAGAATGCTCAAGTTTGGAAAATTTATCGGACTTCTTCAGGAGTATAGTGATCCGGCCCTTCTTCTGGATGGAACCTATGATGATCAGGTTAAGAATTTTGCTTCCGGAAAATATGCTTTTGTAACCCAGGGTTCATGGATAGGTGCTGTTATGACAGGGGCATCGGCTGCTGAGTATGCCGCAGCCGGCAATTTTGAAGTCGGTATGATGCCGTATGTATTTGATGAAGGCATAGACACCATCCTTACCAATCCTCCGTCATGGTGGGCGGTTTTGAAAGAAGGAAATGTGGAAGCATCAAAGGATTTTCTTCAGTGGTGTTCAAAGGATGCCGGTCAGAAGATACTTGTTGAAGATGCCGGTTTCGTAAGTCCCTTCACTTCATGCAAATATGTGGCCAATGATCCTTTTGCCCATGTGGTTTCAAGCTATATTTCATCAGGAAAAACTTCCAGCTGGCACTGGATGAACATGAAGGAAGGAATCGCTGCCAATGCTTTGGGATCTGTATTCCACAGCTATGCTGCAGGCGGGATAAATGCTGAGGGCTTTGTTTCAGAAATCGGTCTTAAGATAAAGAATTACTATCAGGGCGGAAAGGAGGAGCAGAATGGATAACATAGAAGTTGAGAACAGCGGTAGAAAGTTGAAAGTAAGAAAGAATCCTTTGTTCTTCTGCACTATCATATTCCAGATCAGTGTCATCAACATAATCATGCTGATTGCCTTCATATTCGTTATGAGAATGCTCATAACCCAGATGCAGCAGCAGACTGTAAACAGCAGGTCCATGTCCCAGTATGTTCTGTCCCTGAGTACGGGAGAAGCACAGCTTAAATCCGATGTCATGTCCCTTTATGACCAGTCCATAGGATATGTATCTGCCACGGCAACAGAAACCAGAGTGGCATTATTACCTGAAATTCAATCCACGAGAGAGACCATCGAGAGAGACATTACCAATCTCAAGGATCATTTTGATGCAGACAGCCAGGCTGAAGCCGTCAGCACACTTCTGGAAATAAAAAACCAGTATGACCGGTTAAATGTCATAATCGATGAAGCAATAGAAAAAATAGATGCCGGCGATAGGGAAACGGCTTATGAAATCCTTTTTAACCGTGCGGAGATTCAGAAGGTGGCCATCTTCCACTCGTGTAAGGTCATAGATCAGGTGGTTGCATCAGAAGCGGATAAGAGCAATGCCGAGATGCAGAACATGATGGTGGAAGGAATACAGTCGGCTATCAGGGGTACAGGACTTTTCGTTCTGCTCATCATATTTAATTACCTGCTGAACTATTTCGGTATTGTCAGAAAGATAAAGAAGATATCAAGAGAAGTTACCGATATCATAGGTAATATAGAGAAGCATGAGGGTGATCTGACAGCAAGAATCTATACAAGAAGTGCTTCTGAACTTGTGTATATCATAAACGGAATCAACCACTTCATAGAGACTCTGCAGGCTATCATGCGGGAAGTCAAGTCAGGTGTGGAGGTGCTTAATTCATCAACGGAAACAGTCACCAGAAAGCTCAATTCTTCAAACAGCAATGTGCAGAGTACATCTGCAGCCATGGAGGAGCTTAGTGCCAGCATGCAGTCCGTATCTGAAATGGTCAACTCCATGAATACTCAGGTTGTGGATGTCAAGTCCTCCACTGATGAGATCAATTCCGAGGCCAGTGACGGATGTGACACAGCCACCGGCATAAAGAAAGAAGCGGACGAGATCAAGCAGCATGTTACCGAGAGAAAACAGAGCATGAATGAAAAGATGAGCGAGCTGAGCGCTGTTCTTGCCAAGTCTCTGGAGGATTCAAAGAAGGTAAAGGAAATCGATAAGCTGACAAAGAATATCCTCGATATCGCAGAACAGACTAATCTCCTTGCTGTCAATGCCTCCATCGAGGCGGCACGTGCAGGACAGGCTGGAAAAGGCTTTGCTGTAGTTGCTGCCGAAGTAAGCAGCCTGGCTGCAAATTCAAAGCAGACAGCGAACAACATCCAGAAGATCAGTAAGGATGTTACAAGTGCTGTAGGTGAACTTGCGGAGAATTCACAGAAGGTATTGGAATTCATAAATACGGATGTCATGGAAGATTATGACTCCTTTGTTGAGACCGGTGACAAGTACGAGCATACAGCAGATACCATGCATGAGATCCTTACATCCTTTAAGGAAAAAGCGGATCATCTGAATTACGTAATGTCAGATATGGCCAATGCCGTGGATTCCATTACAAATTCCATCTCGGAAAGCTCACAGGCTATCAAGATGTCAGCCGACAATACGATGGAAATAGTCGGAGAAATGAACGGAATTTCGGAGGCTATGGACCAGAATGTGGAGGTTACCGGAAAACTTAATGAAGCTACCGATAAATTTACACAAGTGTAGCCTGAAGGTATGCCTGTGATTAAGTGAAATTGTTAAAAAATAAGCACAAGATATCTTGAAGAAAAGAGATATCTTGTGCTATACTTTTATACGTTATGAAAACGCTTACATTATCTGGCATTTTATAATGATGCAAGCGGTAAAAAAGTGGAGTGCTGCGTTGCGGAAGCAGGCAGTTTAAAATGGAGGAAGATATGGATTTAAATTTAAGACCGGCAAACGAATGTGCATTTGAAGCAGCTTCTTTAGGTGAGGTTATGCTCCGCCTTGATCCGGGTGAAGGAAGAATCAGAACAGCAAGATCATTCCGTGCATGGGAAGGCGGCGGAGAGTACAATGTTATCCGCGGACTTCGTAAGTGCTTCGGATTAAAGACTGCAGTTATCACAGCTCTTGCTGACAATGAGGTTGGACATCTCGTTGAGGATTTCATGATGCAGGGAGGTGTTGATACATCCCTCGTTAAGTGGATGGATACAGACGGAATCGGCAGGATCTGCAGAAACGGTCTTAACTTTACAGAGAGAGGCTTCGGTATCCGTGGTGCAAAGGGATGCTCAGACAGAGCAAACACAGCTATTTCAAAGGCTAAACCGGAGGATTTTGATTTCGATTATATCTTCGGTGAGCTTGGTGTTCGCTGGCTCCACACAGGCGGAATTTATGCAGCTCTTTCAGAGCAGGCTTCAGAGACTGTGATTGAAGCTATCAAGACAGCAAAGAAGTATGGAACTATTGTTTCTTACGATCTTAACTACCGTCCTTCCATGTGGTCAGCAATCGGCGGACAGGCAAAGGCTCAGGAAGTAAACAAGGAGATCGCAAAGTACGTAGACGTTATGATCGGTAACGAGGAAGACTTTACAGCATGCCTTGGCTTCAAGATCGAGGGACAGGATGAGTCTCTTAAGGAGCTCAATGTTGACGGCTATAAGAAGATGATCAATGAGGCTGTTAAGACATATCCTAACTTCAAGGCAGTTGCCACAACACTTCGTACTGTTCACACAGCTACAGTAAATGACTGGTCAGCTCTTTGCTGGGCAGACGGTGAGATCTACAAGGCTGCAGACTACAAGGGCCTTGAGATCATGGATCGTGTAGGCGGCGGTGATTCTTTCGCATCCGGTCTTATCTACGGACTTATGACAACAGGAGATGCAGAGAAGGCTGTCAACTACGGTGCAGCTCACGGTGCACTTGCCATGACAACACCTGGTGATACAACCATGGCTACAAAGAAGGAAGTTGAAGCAGTTATGGGCGGTGCAGGAGCACGTGTTCAGAGATAATTAATACAGCTCGGTTTCATAATAAAAAAGAAGATACAGGCCTTGAAAAGGTTTGTATCTTCTTTTTTTATCTATGTTATATGTGCATTATCCTAGACAAGAGTTGAGTTGACTATAGGAACAAGTATTACTGTAAGTATGCCGGCCACACAGATGCTGAGAGAGCTCATGGCACCTTCTACTTCTCCAAGCTCAAGAGCCTTTGCGGTACCTACGGCATGAGCTGAAGTACCGAGTGCAAGACCTCTTGCTATCGGGTGATCTATATGGAATATCCTGAATATGGATTCTGCGATCATATTGCCCAGGATACCGGTAATGATGATACCCGCTACAGTGAGAGTGACTATACCGCCTGCCTCTTCAGAGACACCCATGCCGATAGCTGTGGTGATGGATTTTGGGAGAAGGGTAGCGATATGCTCTGAACTCAATCGGAAAAGCTTTCCCATAATAAATATACTCATAATGGAACAGATCGTGCCTGATGTGATGGCTGCAATGACTGCTAAAAGATTATCCTTTAGAAGCTTTAACTGCTTATACATGGGAATCGCAAGGCAAACTGTAGCAGGAGTCAGAAGATAGTTTAATAAGCCGGCGCTTTCTTTGTAGGTATCGTATGGTATCTTGAAAACCACCAGAACTGCGATGCACAGAAGAGTTGAAATCAAAAGAGGGTTTAGGATCGCAAGCCTGAATTTTGCTTTTATCCTGACAGAAAGTATAAAAAGTGCGATACTCAGTATCAGACCGAAATAATTGGAATTTATAAGAGCCTCTTTCATACTGCTGCCTCCTTATTTGCCGGTTCATCCTGGGATTTTGAATGCTTAAGGATAAATGAAGCTACAAGGCCGGTTGAGACCATAACAATAATTGTTGATATGACTATCATAACAGCATAGGGAAGAAGCACGGGAAGAAGAACATCCACAGAGCTCATGATACCTACCGCAGCAGGAACGAACATCATGGTCATGGTATCAAGAAGAAAATTACCTGTAGATTCAACATCCTGAAGCTTCAGGATTCCGGTAACAAGGGCCAGGAGCAACAGAATCAGACCGTAAACTCCTGCAGGAACGGGAAGAGGCAAAAGCTTATTGAGAACTTCGCCTATAAAAGTGAATGCAATTATCCATACAACCTCTTTTACATATTTCATATTTAACACGCTTTCTGAAATTGATTAAGGGTGATATTTTTTCTTTGTGTTGTATACAAAGAAAAATCAGAAAAAGCATAATCAAATTGATAAGGCTGTGCAATTGTTATAATGAACAAATATTTAAAAGAATTAAGAGCTGCTGTATACATTAAAAAAGCAGTGCATTGTATAAGCATTTACTACTATAAAATAAAAAAACCCGGAAATATTTGTATGCAGAATTGGGCTTGTGATTTTAGTTAAATGAATTATACTAAACTTCGGTAATGCACTTCGGACCAAAAGTGTCCTTAATTGAATATGGAGGGTAAAGATGGCAGATTTTAAACCTGTTAAGGAAGGTAAAGTACGTGAGATATATGATCTCGGAGATAAGCTGATTATGGTGGCAACCGATAGAATATCAGCATTCGACGTCATTCTTCACAATCAGATCACTGATAAGGGCAGGGTTCTTACTCAGATGTCAAAGTTCTGGTTTGATCTCACAAAGGACGTTATTCCAAACGATTTAATTTCCGTTGATAACAAAGATATGCCGGAGTTTTTCCAGAAGCCGGAATTTGACGGCAGAGCTACACTTTGCAAGAAACTTACTATGATTCCTATCGAGTGTATCGTACGTGGATATATCACAGGATCAGGATGGGAAAACTATAAGAAGGACGGCACTATCTGCGGATTAAAGCTTCCTGAGGGACTTGTTGAGTGCCAGAAGCTTCCTGAGCCGCTTTACACACCATCTACCAAGGCTGATCTCGGAGATCATGACGAGAACATTAACTTCGAGCAGTCTATCGACGTTCTCGAGAAGGCATTTCCGGGAAAGGGCAAGGAGATAGCAACCAGAATCAAGGATGCGACACTTGCTGTATACAAGAAATGTGCGGACTATGCACTTTCAAAGGGTATCATCATTGCTGATACAAAATTTGAGTTCGGTCTCGATGAGAACGGTGAAGTGGTTCTTGCCGATGAGGTACTTACACCAGACAGCTCAAGATTCTGGAGACTCGATAAATACAAAGAGGGACAGGGACAGGAGTCATTTGACAAGCAGTTCGTACGCAACTGGTTAAAGGCAAATCCTGATAACAATGCAACTCTTCCTCAGGAGATTGTTGACAAGACTGTTGACCTCTACAAGGAAGCCTACACCATGCTCACAGGCGAGACACTGTAATATTCCTAAGTGCGATAACCGGATATACGGTTAGAAAAGTATTGAAATAAAAACAAGAGCCGGTACAAGAGAATACTTGTGCCGGTCTTTTTTTGTATGGTAATATTTATGAAAATAAAGTTGCGGCACAATTAAATTTAATACATTATTTTGTGCTTATGGACAAAATAAGGCATACTTTGTGCTTTTCTGATGGATTTTGCCCGGTTTTGCTCCGGTATATTCGTTACTGTTTTAAGGGAGATATATAGTGAGTCTGTTGAATGAAGATGAGTTGAGGAATCATGAATCAAAGGAGGAGTTTACCGAAGAGGTGGATATTCCGGGGCTGGATTATGACGGAAGTCCTAAAAGCAAGGAAGAGTACAATGTAAAGTCCAATCTGGTCAGGAAGATGGAGATGCATGTTCGTACTCATGGAGAGGATATCGATGAGGAAGAGCATGAGAAGAGAGAATATTTCAATAAGATAGTGGATGAGGCTACAGGAGCCTCTCAGGTTGAACAGGGAACACCTGTCAGGGAGGCAGAGGGCTCCATTCTGTACCGTATCTGGTCAAGAGTGAATCGTGAGAGCCCGAAACCGAAAGATCATGTGGAAAAGAAGGTTGAGTACATAGAGCTTTTTTATGATCTTATTTTCGTTTACAGCCTGAGAACCATAAATGCCCTTTTTCATGGATTTGAAGACACATTTCCTCCGAAGGAGGCTATAATCACCTTTGTTTTTCTTACCGCTGTGGTCATGCAGGTATGGATGTTTACCACCATGTTTTTTAACCGTTACGGAAGAAAATCCCTGAGGGATTATCTGAGTATATTGTTGAATATGTATCTGCTCTACTATATGGCAAGCGGATCAAATATACACTGGCTGGATCACTATATACGTTATCACTCTGCCTGGGCGCTTATTATGGCAAATCTGGCGTACAGAAGCTGGGACAAGCTCCGTTTCGCGCCGAAACTGGATGAGATAGATAAAGAGATACTCAGGAACAATATCATGATTCTGAGTTTTGAGTTTGCCATTATAGCCCTTTCCATACCTATACATCATTTTACGGGTATAGTTATTTCACCTGTGGCGCTTATAGTCGGTTATGTTGGAAAACTTAAGGAGCATTCGGCATATGCCCAGAGACCCTGTGATTTTCCGCATTTTGCAGAGAGAAACCTTCTGCTTGTCATTCTGACCTTCGGCGAGATGATCATCGGCATAGGAGGCTATTTTACCAGTGAAACTCATATTTTGTTTAATGTGATGTCTTTCCTTGTGGTTATCGGTATGTTCCTGAGTTACGGGTTTTTCTATGACAATGTTCTTGACCACCATAAAAAGACATCGGGTCTTGGATTTTTGGTTATTCATGTTATCATGATCCTCGCCATCAACTCCACCACCATAGCACTGGAACTTTTGGCGAGACCTATGGTTCCTATCTTCCCGAAGACCATGTGGATGGTCATAACCATGTTCATATACTATGTCTGTCTTCTTATGACGGAAAAATACGGTAAGACACATGGAAAGCTTGGATATAAGTCCATGGGAAAGATTTTTGTAATTATGGTGGGATATACGGTCCTTATGCTCTTTGCCGGATATAATCAGCTGATAGGAGCCATCGTTACAGTAGTGTTTATATATCTTATATTCTTTATGTTCCTTCAGAGACATAATGTACATCTTAAGGAAATGAAGGTCGGTGGTTACATCGAATAAAAACTGTATAGAGTTAAAAACTCCCGGATCGTATGCTGATCCGGGAGTTTTTTTACCATGGCAGATTACCATAAGTATAAAATGGGTTATTATAAACCAGTTGAGTAGCTTTAATTAAAATGCTAATATATTCACGTACATTTGTTTGAGATATGTTCATGGGGATTCCCATAAGATAAGGATAGATATATGAAGATCATTCACTGTGCGGATTTGCATCTGGATAGTAGATTAAATACCAATTTAGACGAAAAAAAGGCTGAAGAGAGAAGACAGGAACTGCTTGGCACCTGGTTAAGGCTTCTTGGCTATGCAAATAGCCATCAGATTTCGGCAGTACTTATTTCCGGCGATATGTTTGATACCGGGGCAGTTAGTTCCACAACTGCCCAGACTATACTCGGCAGCATAAAAGGGAATCCTGAGATTGCCTTTTTTTATTTAAAAGGAAATCACGACACGGATTCATTTCTTAACAGATCGGAGCTTTTGCCTGAAAATCTGTATACCTTTAATGATTCATGGCGTATGTACAGACTCTCCGGAAATATAGTGATATCCGGCAGGGAGCTGAGCAGCAGCTTCGGAGGAGCGAAACTGCCGGAAGGCTGGGCTGCAAGGACCCTCAACATTCGTGAAGAGGATTGCAACATAGTGATGCTCCATGGTCAGGTGGTTTCTTCCCGCGGCACACTTTCTGACGGTGAAGAAGAGATATATCCGGGCGATTACGCCGGGAGAAATATTGACTATATGGCCCTTGGCCATGTTCATAAATTTATGAGCGGCCAGCTGGACGGAAGAGGCATATGGTGTTATCCCGGATGTCTTGAGGGAAGAGGCTTTGACGAGTGTTCAAAGCATGGATTTATCGTACTGGATATTGATGAAGAGACTCATAGGATAAAGAGGCAGCTTGTAGACATTGGCAGGAGACATATGTGGACTATTCCGGTGGATGTTACAGGTCTCATAAGTTCCATGGAAATGGTCAAAAGAGCAACGGCCCTGCTTGATATACTGAGCGGCATACCATCCCAGGGTGAAGAGATAAAAAACATCAGTCAGGATTCTGTGAGAGAGATAGTGGAGAGCTCCGGCGGCAGACGCCTTCATGGAGATGATATGGTAAAGCTTATTTTGACCGGGGAGCTGGATCTTGAAGCAGAAAAAAACCTGAGCTTCATCGGTACTCAGCTGAGTCCGCGCTTCTACTTTCTGAAGCTTGAGGACGAGACCCGCAGAAAGATAGATTATCAGAGTTATGTAAATGACAGATCTCTGAAGGGAGAGTTCATACGTTCGGTAAGAGATGACAGTCAGCTTTCGGAGACCGTCAAGTCGGAAGTTATCGAAGCGGGTATACGGCTTTTGATGGGAGAAGGTGTCTGATAGGGCCGGTAAAAAAGCAGCAGGAGATCAAAAGCGGAATTTTGGAAGTAAGAATATAAGATGAAATTAATTAGTGCAAAAATTGAAAATTTTGGAAAATTGCATGATACAAGCATAGATTTTAATGAAGGGCTCAATGTTTTTCTTCGGGAGAACGGATACGGAAAGTCAACACTGGCAGCATTTATAAGGGTGATGTTCTATGGACTGTCCGGAGATCGTAAGGCTACGGATGCCGGGAATGAAAGAAAGAAATACAGGCCGTGGCAGGGAGGCACATTCGGCGGAGAACTTGTCTTCAGTGTGGGGGAAGGCCTGGAAAAATTCCGTATAGTGCGTATCTTTGGAGAGAAACGGTCTCAGGATGTTTTCAGACTCTATGACGCGGATACGAATCTTGAATCCTCTGCATATACAGAAAATATCGGGGAAGAGATTCTGAAGATAGATGAAAGATCTTTCAGAAAGACTGTCTTTATAGGGCAGCAGGAGCTGGAAACAGGGGTCACATCCCGGATCAATGCTAAAATCGGAAATGTATCGGATGATCTGGATGACATGAACCGTTATGAAGCTGTTATAGAAAAGCTTAAGAATGAGATAAATGCCCTGTCTCCAAACAGAAGGACCGGAGATATTTTCAAAAAGCGTATGGATCTGGAGATATTACATTCAGAGTTGATGGATAAAACTTCCCTGGAGAAGGAACTGACTGACAGTGCCGAAAAGCTTCACGGTGCAGGGGAAGAGCTGAGAAGACTTTCAAGAACCATAGAAGGGCTGAATTCCCGCATCATGGAGATGAGTCAGTATCAGGATGCCATAAGGGAAAAGATGAGTTATGACAACCTGCTGCAGGATATAGCGGCTTGTGAGAGGCGCCTTTTGGAGGCGGAGCGGAGACATTTTGGCGCGGCATTTGAAACCATGTCACCTGAAATGAGGAACGGGGAGATAAACCGGGGGCTCAGGGAGCTTGATGATCGTTTCAGATGTGGATTGCCGGATGAAAAAGAGTTGTTTTCCATAGAAAAAAGGATAGCAAAGGTTCAGTTTCTCAGGGAGAAGCTGAACATTATGGAAGAGACCCGGCGGGGAAGCGGATTTTCGGATCATAGAGGGGGAACAGAGTCAAAAATCGTTACTGCTGTTTTGGCCGTCGTACTTATTATTACCGGAGTGTATCTTAAGATCAGCCAAAAGCCGGGGTATACGGGCGTGGCTATGGCAGCCGTTGGAGCGGCGATTATCATTATCATGACGGTAAGTGCTTTTGCCGGAGGATCTTCCGGCAGGAATAAGCTAAGAAGACAGCCCCGGGGAATTGATGAGGTTTCTGATGAGATAGAGCATTTATGCGAAGAGATTGCCGCTTTTCTTCAAAAATATTATCCAAAATATGATTTTTCCGATGCTTACAATCTTGATTTTGAACCCTTCAGAGGATTCGGAAATGATATATTGAGATATAACCGCCTGTGCGACATGAGGGGACTTGCTGAAGAACTTGTTGCGAAGGACAGGGAAAAAGCCCGGTTTGAGAACACTCATGATATGGAGAAGCTTCTCAGGATAAAATCATCCTATAGTGAAGGTTCATTTGAGTCTCTGAACCAAAAGCTTAGTGAACAGACCCGTCAATACAATGAAATGAACGAAAATATACATGGTCTGAAGCTTCGTATGAAGAATGTTGAGGATAAGCTTAAGCCCATATACGAGAAAGAAAGGCAGTATACACAGGGACTTCAGGAACTTCACAACATGGAGCAGAAGTACAGTCTCCTTGTGCTGATAAGAGATCATCTTGAAAAGGCACACAACAGTTTTACGAAAGCCTATCTTTCTCCTCTCATGGAAGCTTTTGAAAAGTACTATCGGATATTTATCAGCACATCCGGTATGGATGAAGTCCCTTATCGTATGGATGCCCGCTTCAATGTAGATCTGATAGATGAAGGGCAGTCTCACAGCACTGAGCTTTTGTCTCAGGGATACAGGAACATGGTGGAACTTGCAAGAAGGATGTCATTTATTGATGCCATGTATGAAGATGAAAAGCCCTTTATCATTCTGGATGATCCCTTTGTGAATCTTGATGAGGACAAGCTGGATGGAGCCATGAAGTTCCTGAAGGAAGCATCGAAAGCGTATCAGCTGATTTACTTCACCTGCCACGAGAGCAGAAAATGAAAGCAGGAAAGTGATACTGACAGTAGCTGCTTCCCTGTGCAGTGTAATAAGAATTTATACAGAAAAAGAGTTGAATCCTAACCGGTATGGCTGGATTCAACTCTTTTTTTCTGGCTTTGATTTTTATTCCCCCGATCAAAAAGGCCGGTATAAAGACATATATGACTTTTGATTATTAAATCACTTACGCTTCTGATTTGATCTGGCTTCAGCGGACTCACCTTCGAGGTTCTGAGAAACGGTGAGCTCCTGATTGTCGATGTGCTCCTTCATGAGAGTCTTGGCACGGATGATATCTCTGATTCTGATTGCCTCAAGAATATTCTCATGCTCGTTTATGAGAGTTCCGCGCTGAGCCTCATCCTTAATGTACTCAAGACGATAGCGGTACATCTGCTCACGAAGGTTGTTTATCATCTGTACCAGCTTATCGTTTCTGGTGGCCTTGTAGATGATGTCATGATAAGCTTCATCTGCCTCGGCAATTTCCATTTCAGTTCCGTTGTTCTCCACAACCTTCTTAAAGTGATCCTCTGCATCCGTAAGCTCCTTGAGCTCTTCTTCATTTATACGCTGGCATGCAAGATCTGTTGCAAGTTCCTCAAGAGCACCTCTGACCTCAAGAACATCCTGGAGGCTCTTGTGGGAGATTTTGGCAACCTCTGCACCTCGTCTCGGGATCATGATAACGAGACCTTCCAGCTCCAGCTTTCTGATGGCTTCTCTTATAGGTGTACGTGATACCCCGAGTTTCTCTGCAAGCTGAATCTCCATGAGACGCTCGCCGGGTTTTAATTCACCTTTGAGAATGGCCTGTCTGAGAGTATTGAAAACCAGATCTCTCAAAGGAAGATATTCGTTCATATTTACTGTGAATTCGCTCATCAAATTGTTGTCCTCCGTTGATTTATTTTAACATCTATTCTTATCAAACCGGTTCCGGATAACCGGAAACACGGATTATAGAGATGCGCCTGTCCGGGTGCACACCGGCAGTCCGGTGATCAAAGGTCAGCGCCATGGCTCTGTCAGATAAATCTGTTTTGCGAGATGTTTATGTTTTCCGAATCTCAAAGATTCATAACACTTCTTCGCCATCCTGGCATCATCAAAAATGCCGAAAACTGTTGGACCGGAACCTGACATGATAGCATTAACGGCTCCAAGATCCTTCATTACAGTCTTTATATCTTCGATTTCAGGATAATGCTTACATGTAACGCTCTCCAGAATATTTCCCATATTCTCTGCAATCTCCCTCACATCGTGCTTTTTCAGGGCTTCGATTACCGAATCAACATCAGGATGAGATGATTCCGGAAGATCGTTGACATGAAGATTCTGATACACAAACTTTGTGGATACGGATATCCCGGGTTTTGCCAGAACAATAGGGCAGGGCGGAAGCTTAGGAAGAGGTGTCAGTATTTCGCCTATTCCCTCGGAAAGAGCAGTGCCCCGCATAAGACAGAAAGGTATATCCGCTCCCAGTTTTACTCCGCGTTTTTTCAGATCATCTGAAGATAATCCAAGATTGAACAGTTTGTTCATTCCGTAAAGAACAGAAGCTGCATCAGTGGAACCACCTGCCATGCCTGCGGATACGGGAATGACTTTTTTCAGGTGCATGGATACACCTTCTTTTATATCGAATTCATCCAGTAACATCCTGGCTGCACGATACATAAGGTTATTTTCGTTTACAGGAAGAAAACTTAGATTGGTACTCAGCTTTATGCCGGGTTCCCTGGTTTTCTGCATATCTATGTTGTCATGAAGCTTAACGGTCTGCATGATCATCCTTACATCGTGATAACCGTCAGCTCTTTGTTTCAGGACATCCAGAGAAAGATTTATCTTTCCGTAAGCCTGAAGCTTAACACTGTCCATATAAAAATATTTCCTTTCCATGGAATTAGTGTCTTATTTTTTAATATAAAACGTTCTTTGTATACAATACTCGGCTATTGTAATGCATTGCCGGCCTTTAATCAAGGAATTATGTACTGATAATAATACAATAATATGAAAAATTTATAAAATCTTATTAAATATGAATTAATTAGTAAGGATTTAAGTTATGGACGGTTGACATAATGACAAGTTGTCACTATACTCGGACAAGTAAAGTGACAACTTGTCACTAAATCGAAGATGAATTCTGATATATAGTTTTATTCATCGAAGAGGAGGAATGGGGATTTAATGAAGGCTATGGAGGAAACAGATGTCAACTGAAAGGTTTGAAAAGCTTCCTGAAGATAAAAAGAAAAGAATACTTGAAGCTGCGAGAGAGGAGTTCGCAAGAGTTCCCTTTGAAGAAGCTTCTATAAATCAGATAATAAAAAATGCAGGAATATCAAGAGGAAGTTTTTACACATATTTTGAGGATAAGAATGACCTTTTAAAGTATGTTTTCCGGAAAGAAGAGGAAAACAGTAATTCATTTATGCGAGAACTGGTGCTCAAAAATAAAGGGGATTTTTGGAAAGCAACATATGAGTGGGTATACAAGGTTGCAGGATATCTGAAAAAGGGATCAATAAACCAAAGCATTAATATCCTGAAAAATTCCGGTGTTATGAAAAGAGTTGTGGACTGGGGAGAAAGAGACTGCGACTCAAAAAAACAGATGGAGAATAATCAGATTCAATGGCTTATGGAACATATAGACAGCGATCTTGTGGATATACAGGGAAGCAGAGAAAGATTTGAAGCCCTCCTTAAAGCAGTACAGATCGTTGCCACCCTCGCGGTTATAAATATCATCATGTTTCCGGAAAGGGATACGGAGATCATACTTAAACAGTTTGAAATGCAGATGAACATAATCAGATTTGGCGCTGACGCGAGAAAATGAAAAACCTATAGCCGGATATGTTTAAGACTATCTGAAAAGCAGCCTCAGCATACGGAATATGGGTATTTATAAGGCGTGATTTTATGTCTGACAGATAATTATTATGTTAATGGTTTTGACGATTTGATATATAGGACAGCAATTTGTCCGGTATCTGATTATTTAGAAGACAATAGTTCTCATATAAAGAAGACATTGGTTTTTCGGGTATGGATTTAGTTCTCTAAATCATAGGAGGATGAATATATGAAAAAAGCAGTTTCGATAATTATAGTTGTTGCGGTGATCGGTGCTTTGGGCGCCGCTGTTGCAGCAAGATTGATGAAACCAAAGGAGGAGATGCAGGTTAAAGAGCTTCCGGCGGTTACGATTACCAACCTTTCCACAGGAACAATAGAACGTGAAACTTCACTGATGGGAAAGATAGAGCCGTCTGATACATATCATGTGATGCCGAAGACCTCCGGGGAAATCATTGAAATATATGTACAGAACGGGGACCGGGTTAAGCAGGGAGATCCGATTGCGAAGATAGATAACCAGAAGGCTATAGATTCGGCAAAGGCTGCTTATGATTCAGCCAGCGCTTCCCTTCAGGCAGCTCAGGATCAGGCAAATACTGCGACAGATTCACTCAATCGTATGACTCCCCTTTATCAGGCCGGAGATGTGGCACCTCAGACATATACCCAGACCCTGAATTCTGCAAATGCCGCCCAGTCACAGGCTGCGGCAGCGAGGGCCCAGTTAAATTCCGCAAAGCTTCAGTACGATACCCAGGTTGAATATTCAACCGTGACAGCGCCTGCGGACGGTACTATTCAGAATCAGAATATGACAATTAACGGAACGGTTTCGCAGTCATCTGAACTTTGTGTTATCACCGGTTCAGGACAGAGAAAGGTTATATTCAGTGTTACAGAGGATATCCTTAACAATCTGTCTCTTGGACAGAAGGTGACTGTTGAAAAAAACAGTTCTAAATATGAAGGAACTATCTCTGATATATCAAGACTTGTTGATTCTTCTACAGGACTTTTTGCTGTGGAGGCTCAGCTTAAGAATGCAGATGCTCTTGCAGACGGCGTTGCAGCCAAGGTTCAGCTTGTATCCGCAACAGCTAAAGATGTAATAATCATACCGTCAGACTATGTATACTATTCAAGCGGAAATCCTTACGTTTATGTGTATGAGAACGGAACTGCAAGAAGAACCTTCATTACTTTGGGAATCACCGCTGATTCTGAGTATCAGGTTATAGACGGAATAACCGAAAAAGATAATATCGTGTCAAGCTGGACTGAGGATATCTATGACGGAGCCAGTGTTCGTATCATAGACGAAAACGGAAATATAGCAGCTGACTGACATCAGGGAGGAGCTTTAGAATGCATAATATAACCGAATTCGTAATCAGAAGACCGGTTACCACCTTCCTGGCGGTTATCAGTCTTATATTCTTCGGAATAATGTCCCTTTTTAGTCAGAAGATGGAACTTATGTCCAATATCGATGTTCCTATGATTATCATAACCACAACCTACAGCGGAGCATCTCCGGAGGATGTGGATGAGATCATTTCCACACCGATTGAAGAGGGCGTTTCCGTCCTTTCGGATGTAAAAAAGGTTACGTCCAAATCTTCTGAAAACTATGGATTTACCATGGTTCAGTACGAGTATGGTACTGATATGGACAAGGCTTATGATGAGCTGAAAAAGAAGATAGATGCTGTAAAGACAAAATTCCCGGAGGGCGTAAACGATCCGAATGTCCTTACCATGAACGTCAGTGAACAGCCGTCCCTTAGCCTGTCTATCGAGAACTCAGCGCAGGATAATATGTATAACTATGTTGAAAATGATATATCTCCTGAGTTTGAAAGTCTCGGAACTGTTGCCAGCGTATCTCTTTCCGGCGGACAGAAGCAGTATGTAAGCATTGAGCTTATACCGGAAAAACTGAAGCAGTACGGTCTTAGCATGTCTACGGTGGCTTCAACGGTTGCAGCAGCAGATTTCGCCCTTCCGGCAGGAACTACAAATGTAGGAAAACAAAAGCTGTCGGTCAGTACCGGAAATGACTATGATGATGTTAATTCTTTAGGCAACATTCCCATAACAACGGGAAACGGAAACACGGTTTATTTAAGTGATATTGCAAAGATAAACCTGAGCCTCAAGGATCAGGAGGCCATAGGACGATACAACGGTCAGGATACCATCATGCTGGATCTTACAAAGAAGCAGAGTGAGTCGGCTGTTAATATGTCAAAGCAGGCTAAAAGGCTTATAGAAGAGCTTGAGGCAAGAGATGAAAATCTGAAGATACACATTATCGATGATGATTCAGACAGCATTATAAACTCTCTGACTTCTGTATTCGAGACCATGATCATGGCTATAGTCATTTCCATGATTATCATCATACTGTTCTTTGGAGATTTGAAGGCATCTCTTATAGTTGGTACCTCTATCCCTATTTCCATACTTACTGCACTTGTAGCCATGTGGGCTATGGGATATTCACTTAACATGGTAACCATGTCATCCCTGGTTCTTGGCGTAGGTATGATGGTAGATAACTCCATAGTCGTACTTGAAGCCTGTTTCAGATCCATGGATAAATATTCAACAGCAGGATTAAAGACAAGACAGACTGCGGCCCTTGATTCAGTAAAGACCGTTGGTGAGTCGGTTCTTGGATCGACCATAACAACCTGTGTAGTTTTCCTTCCTCTCGGATTTATGAAGGGACTTATGGGACAGTTCTTTGCACCGCTTGGCTTTACCATTGTTTTCTGTATGCTGTCATCCCTTATTTCGGCGATATCCATAGTTCCGCTATGTTTTGTTGTATATAAACCTTCAGAGAATTCACATGCTCCGGCTCATTCTGCTATTCAAAGAATGCAGGTAGTCTACAGAAGTATAATCGATAAACTTCTTAATCACAGAGTTCTTGTTCTAGTGGTCACTATAGGTATGTTTATCGCATCTCTGGGATTTTTGAAATATATCAAGGTAGAGATGATGCCTGCAACTGACGACGGTAAGATAACCATCACTGCGGAAACGAGGTCTGGTCTTAAAATAGAGGAGATAAATGAAATACTCCTTAAAATTGAGGATGTGGTTTCGAAGGATCCGGATACAAAGAGCTACAGAGTGTCTTCGGGTGGCTCCAGTATCCAGTCCATGTATTACGGAAGCAGTTCCACTGTTACAGTTGAGCTTATCA
This sequence comes from Oribacterium sp. P6A1, assembly GCF_000702885.1. Taxonomy (GTDB): domain Bacteria; phylum Bacillota; class Clostridia; order Lachnospirales; family Lachnospiraceae; genus Oribacterium. Next base: position 102,502 of record NZ_JNKO01000004.1, read on the forward strand.
AAAACAGAAGCATGAAGACAAAGGACAAGGCAACGTACTATCGTAAGCTTTTTGACGGTACACCTGATGCGGTTATTTCCGTAAAAGCCAATAACTCCATGTCCGGTATGTCAACTGCCAAGGATACCTACGAGGCGATTTTAAATTCATCGAACTACAATAGTCTGAAGGAGGCATCTAAACAGATAGTTGAAGAACTTCAGACAAGAACTGATGTTACTGCGGTACATTCTTCACTTGAAAATGCCGCACCGCTTATAAAGATTCATGTGGATCCCATAAAGGCGGCTGCAGAGGGACTGACACCTTCGGGAGTCGGAAATCAGCTTTATAACATGATTTCCGGTAAGAAAGCCATGACCATGCAGATAGATGGACAGAACACGGATGTTACGGTGGAATATCCAAAGGATGAGTACGATGACGTAGAGAAGATAAAAGATATCTTTCTTACAACTCCAACAGGGGCCCAGGTACAGCTTAAGGATATAAGTGATGTGGTATTTGAGGATTCACCGGCATCTATTTCAAGAGTGGATAAGAAGTACAATGTGACTATTTCCGCTGACTACACAACCAGTGCGGATCAGATGTCCAGAATGCGCATAAATCAGGAAGTCATTTCAAAGTATCTTACCAATGGCGTTACAATGGGAGTGAATTCATCAGATCAGTCACAGCAGGAAGAGTTTTCATCCTTCGGAGGAGCTCTTGTTATCGCGGTATTCCTTATATGGGTAGTAATGGCGGCTCAGTTTGAGTCCATGAGATTCTCTTTCATGGTCATGACTACACTTCCGCTTGCTTTGATAGGATCTTTTGCCCTTTTGTGGCTGTCCGATTCGTCCATTTCCATGGTTTCACTCCTTGGTTTTATGATGCTTATCGGTACAGTTGTTAATAACGGTATCCTTTATGTAGATACCGTTAATCAGTACAGAATGGCTATGCCCAGAAGACGTGCGCTTATAGAGGCCGGTGCCACAAGACTGAGACCTATTCTCATGACAACCCTTACCACAGTTCTTTCCATGATACCTATGGCTATAGGTATAGGTGATAATGGTGAGATGATGAAGGGTCTTGCCATCGTAGACGTGGGTGGTCTTACAGCATCTACCATACTGGCACTCCTTGTACTTCCTGTTTACTATACCGTTATGGATAAAAATAAGAAGAATCTGGACAAGGATGTTCCTGCTCCGGGATATATGGAAGGTAAGAAACCGTCGGAGTACTATCAGAAGAAGGCTGCTGAAGAATGGAAAAGATACGGAGCAGCTGATGATGATCCTACAGGAGATGATGACTCTCCGGTGGATGATGGAGACTTCACAGATGGTTTTCCGGACTAATGATCATAAATATACTACTGACTTTTAACACTTGCTCACCATGTGTTTTGTATTATTCAATCAGGTAAGCAGTGTTTGAATGAGATATCCCGGAAAAACATTTTTCGGGATATCTTTGTTTATTTAACATAGAGTAAACATTTATTGACTAAGATGCTTCATGTGAGCCAATAAAACTGTTCTTAACAGGAGGGTTATAATGATATTTAGTGAAAAAAAACTGGCTATAGCCATGGTGGGTGTGATGGTTATGGAGTCGTTTGCGGCAGTTGCCGCAGAACGGGCCACAATAGACTATGCTCCGAGACAGACTTCCTATGAAAGAGAAAGAAGTGCTGAGGAGTGGGCAAAATTAAGGGATGATAACCTTGAATGGGATGAGATCCAGACTCTCGTTCATGAGTATAATCCCACGGTTTCCGCCATATGGATCAATTACAGGGATAATAATGATACAGGAACCTATGATCTTGATTATGATGATGTAATAAGTAACATTGAAAGCACATATGATGCTGCCGTAGGAATAAGCGATGCAGGGGACGCCGCTGCTGAACTTAAGAGAAAACAGTCTTTGGCAAGTGTGGATACCGTGATACAAAACTCTGACAGGGAGGTAGTGACTCTCGGTTATAAAAAAACAGAGGTAACTACAGCAGAAGCCATAAAGCAGCAGATAATCGCAATTTATACAGGAGAGCTCACAACTAAGCTTGATGAACTGACAATTCAACAGGACCAGAATCTTCTTCAGCAGGCTCAAAGAAAGCTGCAGGTTGGAAGCGGTACTGAACTTGATGTGCTTACAGCGGAAAAAACACTTAAGGATGCTGAAGCTGCTCTTCAAAAGGATAAAGCGGCTCAGGTAAAGTCGAAGCAGACTGTACTGGTTAATCTTGGGTGGAAATATGATGCAGACCCGGTTATTTGTCAGGTACCGGAAGTTACGGATGAGATGATCAATGCTATAAATCTTTCGGAAGATATTTCTAAGGCAATGGGAAACAGTTATACTCTTAAAATTGATGAGAGAAAACTTGCCCTGGCAGAAGCGGATGGAACCGTAAGCAGCACAACTATCACTCTTAGTACTGATAAAAACCAGGTACAGTCGGATATGACTGCAAAGTACAATGCTCTCATTACAGCTCAGAATAGCTTCGCAAAGCAGCAGCTTAACGAAATGAGCCTTATGGAAACATATATGAAGGTTCAGAGAGGCTATGCAACCGGAGCATCAAGCCTTAGGGAATTGGAGACTGCACAGTATGATTATGAATCTGCAGTCATCAATACACAGTTAAAGAAATATGCACTTCAGGGCGCGTATTTTACATATATTTCCTACAGAGACGGACTTGCGGGAAGCGGTTCCAATGGATAAAGGTTTGATGTGTGAAATCATGAGGAAATGAATGCGGACAGAGAAGCAGCCTCATTACAGGCTGAACAGGTGTGAGAAGCTTTTATTCAAAAAGTGTCATAAAACGGAGTGGAATATGAAAAAATACAGACTCATGGCAGGTTTCGTGAGTGCGTCAATGGCTTTGACATTGGCAGCGGGAATCGCATACGGTGAAGAAAAGATGCCGGGTATAAGAACTACCTACAATGTTACAGCTCCGGGTGAACCGGAGCAGAGTCTTACCGGTGTGGATTCGAATGGAAGACCTAACGGGATGGATGATGCTGCCTGGGCACGGCTTCAGGATGATGTTATAGATTATGATGAAATACAGAATCTGGTGGAGTACAAAAGCATTATTGCAAAACAGCAGACGGCTGCTGTTGATAACTATGCGGTAAACATGAATCAGATAGTTGATTCCATAAGTGATTCCATAAGTGATATCAGAGATCAGATATCAGATCTCAAGGAAGCAAAAAATGATGAAACAGACGCAGCGAAAAAGGCAGAGTATGATGCTCAGATAAAAATATTGAATAAAATTATAACAAACAGTGATTCGGATGCGTATGAATCAACCCTTAGCGTTCAAAAGTCAAATGCGAAGACTTCTTTGACCCAGCTGGTTTCAAGTATTAAGAAGAACATGCATGCCACTAAAGTCTCTGTTACTACCGGAATGTACTCTGCGTTTATAGGATATCAGACCCTGGCAGAGCTGAATAACATGTATCAGAAACAGGCAGATATGTATCGTGCCATGTATGAAAGAACTTTGAGACAGCAGGCGGTCGGTGCGGCTACAGCAATTGATGTGAAGAATGCAGAGGTAAAGCTTAAGGATGCAGAACTGAACTTGAGCACAAATGCTGAGTCCATGAGGACCATAAAGGAAAACATGGCACTGGTACTTGGATGGGATCATGCGGCAGTTCAAAATGTTTCCATAGGTGTGCTTCCCGAGTACGATGCGAATTACATCAATACAAGGGATCTTAATGCTGATATTTCTGAGGCTCAGCTTCACAATGTTGATTACGGAAGCGCTCAGTCTATGGCGAAACCTGATATCACCGGATATGGAGAGGTTGATATCAAGAGAAATTCAACGAGACAGAATCTGAATATAACTATGACGGAACTCTATAATGGGGCTCTTGAAGCCGGAGCCGAATATGAGTCGGCTATGGCAGGATATATGGTTGCCAAAAGACAAAAAGAAGCTTCGGAAAGAAGTTTTGCCTCAGGGCTGGTAAGTGCCACCGATTACTATGGGGCTGTAACAAAGTATATAGCTTCCGAGGCACAGGCCAATATTTCAGCAATCAATGCAGTTGGAGCAGTTTTGAATTATCAGGCGGCATTAAAAGGGTTTGTATAAATAATAAATAAAAGAGGATGATTCAGAAACGGGATCATCCTCTTTTGTTCGCGATAAGGCCGTCACGCGTGCGTTGTGCTTTTGTACAAGCACATGTGACAGCCAACGCGGAATCGAGTAGGGGCACCCTGCTCGATTTTTTGCATGACTTAGTCTTGGTATGGTCGTTTTTTAGAGTATATTATTGGGCTTTAGCCTGTGGTATACTCCTTGACAGCAGAGTAAATAAAGCTTAAAATACAAAATATCACAAAACATATGTTTTACGGAGGACAGACATGGCTAAGACCAGTAAATCCGCGGTCAATACGAACCAGGATCATGAAGAAAAATTAAAAGCACTTGATGTTGCTTTGACACAGATAGAAAAAAACTTTGGTAAAGGCTCTATTATGAAGCTCGGAGATTCTGTTGCAAGCCTCAATATCGAGACGGTACCTACAGGCTCCCTTTCCCTTGACATAGCTCTCGGAGCGGGAGGTTTTCCAAAGGGAAGAATCATAGAGATATACGGACCTGAATCTTCAGGTAAGACAACTTTGGCACTTCATGCTGTAGCTGAAGTACAGAAGCGCGGCGGTATAGCGGGATTTATTGATGCGGAGCATGCTTTGGATCCCAAGTATGCACAGGATATCGGAGTAGATATAGATGATCTTTACATCTCTCAGCCGGATTCCGGAGAGCAGGCGCTTGAAATTGCGGAAACCATGGTGCGTTCAGGAGCTATGGATATTCTGGTCATCGACTCTGTTGCGGCCCTTGTTCCGAAGGCGGAGATAGATGGAGAGATGGGAGATTCCCATGTTGGACTCCAGGCGAGACTTATGTCTCAGGCTTTACGTAAGCTTACATCCATTATTTCCAAGTCAAATTGTATCCTTATCTTCATTAACCAGCTTCGTGAGAAGGTGGGAGTTATGTTTGGAAGTCCTGAGACCACAACAGGCGGACGTGCCCTCAAGTTCTATGCATCTGTAAGACTTGATATCCGCCGGGTTGAGACACTTAAACAGAACGGGGATGCTTCAGGAAACCGCGTTAGAGTAAAGGTGGTAAAGAACAAGATAGCTCCGCCTTTCAAGCAGTGTGAATTTGATATCATGTTCGGCGAAGGTATCTCCAAGTCCGGAGATGTACTTGATCTTGCGGTAAATGAAAATATCATTGATAAGTCAGGTGCATGGTTCTCTTATAACGGAGAAAAGATCGGACAGGGACGTGAGAATGCCAAGGAATACCTTAAGGCAAATCCCCGTATCATGGCTGAGGTAGAGAGTAAGGTACGTGAAAAGTACGGTCTGCCCAAGGATGAGTATGAAGAAGCTGAGGCGGAAGAGTCTGAGGAAAACGAAGACTGAAACAGTTAAATGTAAAAATCATAAAATAAGTGGCCGGACATCCCGAAGGGGTGCTCCGGCTACCGTTTTATAACGCTATAGCATAAAACAGACGGAGAAGATAAGTGAAAACAGTAGATGATTTTTTAAATGAGCATCCTGATGAGGTATCGAAATATAATCTGGACCCTCTTAAGCTATCAGAAAGAGACAAGCTCAGAAACCGATGTAAGGAACGTAGTCTGTACCTTTTGGAACGTGCTCCTAAGACTGAATTAAAGCTAAGAGAGAAGCTTTTAAGTTCAGGGAAATATGATGAAGAAATCGTGGATGAGACCATGGATTTTCTCAAAAAATACGGCTATGTGGATGATCTGAGATTTGCGGAGCAGCTTATAAAACAGTATTCCGGGACGAAGTCAATACGAGAGATAGAACAGAAGCTGTATCAGAGAGGTGTGGAGCGGAATTGCATAAAGCAGGCTATGTCCGCATTTAAAGAAGACGAGGAGCTTTCCGGTGATTCCGAGCTGAAAGCAGTAAAAGCTGCTATAAGAAAAAAGTGCAGAGACACAGAAGCTTTGAATCCGGACAGTAAAAGAAAACTCTATGCATCACTTATGAGAAAGGGTTTTTCCTACAGCACGGTTACAAAGGCACTTTCCATAGATGAGGATTTCTAAAGTGGGAAAAAGGGAATTAAAAAATAAAAAAACGGAATCAGCGATCCACGACAGGTTTATCATTCTGACGGGACTTATACTTACAGCCATGGAAATATGGAAGCAGCTTACACTCTGGCTGGTGGAGTTCGGAGGAAAATATAATGTGTGGTACTTTCCGTTTCAGCTTTGCTCCATGCCCATTTATATCACTATACTTTATGGTTTCCTTATGGGATTTAAGAAAAGCAAACGGGTGGACCCCGACAGCGTGAAAAAGATACTGCTTACATTTCTTCAGGATTACGGATTTCTGGGAGGAGTCATGTCTCTTATTGTTCATGATGGACTCATACATCCGGGATATGTACTGCTGACGCTGCACGGATTTGTGTGGCATATACTTCTTGTGATTTTGTCTTTGTATATATCCATAAACAGGCTTTCACTTCCGGGATGGAGAGGCTTCCTTAAAACGGTTCCTCTGTTCGGAAGTTTTGCGTTCCTGGCGGAGCTGATAAATGTGCTTTTACACAAGTATGGTGACTGCGATATGTTTTATATTTCTCCTTATCACATCAGTTCACAGCCGGTTTTTTCTTATATAGACATGATAGCAGGCAGAGGAACGGGGATAGCTGTATATCTGTGTTCGGTTATTATAGGTGCCCTTTTTATGCATATGTTTCTGGAAAACGCAAATAAATTGTTGACAATCTAATTTAAGTTGTGTACAATCTAATCATGAATTAAATATAGTATTTAAATTTTTCGGGTCAGAGAAATCCCGATAAATGTAAACATCCCGATGATGTGTATTTCGTCGGGCTGACATTCCAAGACATGGAGGATCAGATATGTATGATGTAATCATTGTAGGAGCCGGTACTGCCGGACTATCGGCGGCCATATACGCAGTCAGGGCCGGAAAGTCAGCACTGGTTATTGAAGCAGCCTCATACGGCGGGCAGATTATTAACACACCTGATATAGAGAATTATCCGGGTATTGCTCATATCTCGGGCTTTGATTTTGCTACAGGACTTTACAATCAGGCAAAGGATCTTGGAGCAGAAGTTAAATTTGAAAGAGTTACTGAGATAGCTGACGAAGGAAGCATTAAGAGAGTCAGAACTTCTCAGGGCCAGTATGAGTGTAAAGCTGTCATTCTGGCCACAGGAGCAAAGAATCGCCCCCTGGGACTTCCCAATGAAAAGGAACTGGTGGGAAAAGGGGTTTCCTACTGTGCTACCTGTGACGGAATGTTCTACAGAAACAGAGTCGTTGCGGTAAACGGAGGTGGAAATACTGCTCTTGAGGATGCCCAGTTCCTTTCAAACTATTGTTCAAAGGTGTACCTGATACACAGAAGAGACAAGTTCAGGGCTGATGAAAAGGAAGTTGAACGCTTAAAGGCAAAGGATAATGTTGAATTTGTGCTGAACAGCACCATAAGTAAGCTTAACGAAGATGAGACAGGACTTGTATCCATCGATGTTACAGATAAGAACAGCGGTGAAACAAGAAACATAGAGGTTTCCGGTCTTTTCGTAGCCATAGGTCAGTCTCCGGATAACATTGCCTTTGAAAATGTGGCTGAACTGGACGAAAAGGGCTACATAAAGGCCGGTGAGGATATGAAGACCGGAACAGAAGGAATCTTTACAGCGGGAGACTGCCGTACAAAAACAGTAAGACAGCTCACAACTGCAGCATCAGACGGAGCTACTGCTGCACTTCAGGCATGCGGATACATTGATTCCCTTTCATGAATCTTTATTTAAGGAAGAGAATCATAGGAAAAGTAAATTTATATTAAACATTTAACGGCCTCCGGAAGGAGGAATTCAGGAAAAGGAGAAAAGAAATGGCAAATATTTTTGATATCAGGGTTTTGGATAAGGATAAAAACGAAACAACACTTGAAGCATATAAGGGAAAAGTTCTTCTTATTGTGAACACAGCAACAGAGTGCGGATTTACACCACATTATGAGCAGTTACAGGATATGTATGAGAAGTATCGCGACAAAGGACTTGTTGTTCTTGACTTCCCTTGTGATCAGTTCGGACATCAGGCACCCGGAACAGAACAGGAGATAGCAAAGTTCTGTTCAAGCAGATTCGGAGTAAACTTCCCGATGTTTGCAAAGATTGACGTAAACGGTGAGAACGAGACAGAGCTTTTCAGATTCCTTAAGGAAGCTCAGGGCTTCAAGGGCTTTGGAGAGGGACAGCAGGCTGACTTCATGAAGGATTTTGTGGGAAAGGCTCATCCTGACTATGAAAGCACATCAGATATCAAGTGGAATTTCACAAAGTTTTTAGTGAATCGTGAGGGAGAGGTTATTGATCGATTCGAGCCTACCATGGATATGGCAGAGGTAGAGGAAAAGGTTGCTGCAGTGCTCTGATGGAACAAAAAAGTCCTTTGTTTTATACGAATCAATACATATTTCCATATAAAATAAGGATTTATAGAAATTTAATTGCAAGAAAATTGGTAATGTGATAATATATCGGCGTTTTCGAGAGATTTGCATAACAAATTATGTGTTGTGCCGAAACCACATTCGGAGGATATGATGACAGATAATTATGAGTCATTGAAAATAGAAAATCAGTTATGTTTTCCGCTCTATGCGTGCGCCAAAGAGGTTGTCAGACGTTACAAGCCGTTTTTGGATAAAATCGATCTTACATATACACAGTATATAGTTATGATGGTTATGTGGGAGAAAAAGCGGGTAAATGTTAAGGAACTGGGAGAAATACTTTATCTTGATTCCGGTACTCTGACACCGCTCCTCAAGCGTCTTGAAGCCAAGGAACTTATCAAGAGAGAGCGTTCTCATGAGGATGAGCGTGCGCTTGATGTAAGCATTACCAAAAAGGGTGAGGAGCTTAAGGATAAGGCCCTGGAGGTTCCGAGAGAGATGGGCAGCTGTATCAAACTGTCAAAAGAGGAAGCTGCTACATTATATAATTTGCTTTACAGAACCCTTAACTGTGTTGAAGAGTCCATGAGATGATTTAAGAATGTGAAATGCCGTTAAATCCTTGATTTAACGGCATTTTTTCGTGCTTTTTGGAGCTTGGGGACACACGCCTTTTTATTGACAGTGAATGGTATTTTATATAAAATATAGTGGTTAAGTTAATGATTATATTGTTGGCAATATAAAATTATATATAAATGGAATTGGACGGAGCTTAGTCGGAAAACCGGCGTTTATGGCTTTTTTACATATCTGTTTGTACATTAACAACAAAATAGTGAAGGAGGTACACAAGGTGTCCCCAGTAGTAATTGCTGCTGTTATAGCAGTTGCTGTTGTTGCGGGTGTCATCATGTTTATTGCTGGTCAGAACAAAGCCAAGTCCGACTACGAAAAGGTGGTGGGTTCCGCTGAACAAAAGTCCAGAGAGATCATTGATGATGCTATCAGAACGGCTGAAAATAAGAAACGTGAAGCTCTTCTTGAGACAAAGGAAGAAGCATTGAAAGCAAAGAATGATCTGGATAAGGAGATTAAGGATCGTCGTAAGGAAGTATCAGATCTTGAACACAGGATGCTGAAGAGAGATGAGGCTTCGGAGAAAAAGGCGGCAAATCTTGAACAGAAGGAGCAGGAGCTCCAGAAGCGTCAGGAGAAGATCAACAAAAGAGAAACTGAGGTTGAAGAACTTCATAATCAGAAAGTCACTGAGCTTGAAAGAATTTCAGGTCTCACCAGAGATCAGGCCAAGGCAGAACTTCTTAAGTCATTGGAAGAGGATACAAAGCATGATTATGCTATGATGGTCCGTGAGCTTGATAATCAGGCCAAGGAAGATGCTGAGAAGAATGCAAGAAATTATATTGTGGATGCAATTCAGAGGTGCGCAGCGGATCAGGTTACTGAATCAACGGTTTCCGTTGTACAGCTTCCGAACGATGAGATGAAGGGTAGAATCATCGGACGTGAAGGACGTAACATCCGTACATTGGAGCAGCTTACAGGCGTTGAGCTCATTGTTGATGATACACCGGAGGCAGTTGTTCTTTCTGGATTCGATCCTATCAGACGTGAAGTTGCAAGAATTGCTCTTGAGAAACTCATAGTAGACGGACGTATCCATCCGGCAAGAATTGAAGAGGTTGTTGAGAAGGCCCAGAAGGAAGTAGATGAAACTATCCGTGAAGAGGGTGATGCAGCTGTGCTGGAGGTAGGAGTACACGGTCTCAACCCTGAGCTTGTCAAGCTTCTTGGACGCATGAAGTTCAGAACATCTTACGGACAGAATGCATTGAGACATTCGGTAGAGGTTGCTCAGATTTCAGGATTGCTGGCAGAAGAGCTGGGACTGGATGTGCGTATGGCAAAGAGAGCCGGGCTTCTCCATGATATCGGAAAAGCTATTGACCATGACGTTGAGGGTACTCATGTACAGCTTGGTGTTGAGCTTTGTAAGAAGTATCATGAGCCGGAAATAGTTATAAATACTGTTGCCTCCCATCATGGCGGCACAGAGCCCACTTCTCTTATAGCATGCATAGTCGCTGCGGCAGATGCTATTTCGGCTGCAAGACCAGGTGCGAGACGTAAGTCACTCGAGACTTATACAAATCGTCTCAAGGAACTTGAGGATATCACAAACTCTTATAAAGGTGTTGAGAAGTCTTTTGCGGTACAGGCCGGAAGAGAAGTTCGTATCATGGTAGTTCCTGATCAGGTATCAGATGATGATATGACTATCATGGCACATGATATGGCAAAACAGATTCAGGATCAGATGCAGTATCCGGGAGTTATAAAGGTAAATATCATTCGTGAATCAAGAGCCGTGGATTACGCAAAGTAATTAAGTTTAAAACAGTAAACGGATAAACAGGTCTGCTCGCCTTGCGGCGCGGCAGGCCTGTTTTTTAGTGATAATGAGCCTGGTGATTGGCTAATGTTGAATACAATCATATTACTTTTTATCAAACCATTGCCTTTTTATTCACTGTTTGATAAAAAGAGTTGTATAAATGAGGAGACCCCGGAAGGCTTTCGCCTAACCGGGGCAATTATGAAAAATTTATATTGGAAAAATAACCAAGAATAGAAGTTAAAAAGCAACGTGTTTGTTAACTTTTTACTATATTTAGAATATAGTATTGAATTATGAACAAATTATGAATAATTTTTTTACAATATGTAAATTATAAAAAGTTTCTAAAAATTGGTGTTTTTGATAATTACAGTTAAAGACAGGAGGACTTATGGCAAAAGAAAAAAACAAGATACAGCATAACACAGAACGGGAAGTGCTGGTAACCGGTCACAGGAATCCGGATACAGATTCAATCTGTGCAGCTATAGCATATTCAAGGCTTAAAAACAGGATAACGAAGTCAGAGAGATACATTCCCTGCAGAGCCGGTGATCCATCAAGAGAGACTGCCTTCGTCCTTGACTATTTCAAGGTTCCGGAACCAAGGCTCATTACATCTGTAAAAACTCAGGTTTCCGATATAGAGTACAGAAAAACACCGGGTGTAGACAGAGACATGTCTCTTAAGAAGGCATGGACCATGATGAATGAGGATAATCTGGTTACCCTGCCGGTGCTTACTTCCTACAATTCACTTGAGGGTGTTATAACCATCGGTGACATAGCGAAATCATATTTTAATGTCTACGATTCCCACATCATTTCCAAGGCTCACACCAAGTTTGCCAACATTCAGGAGACACTGGAAGCAACTGTGGTGACAGGAGACATGAGCCGCTGCTGTACTGAGGGTAAGGTGCTCATCGCTGCCGCAAATCCTGAGATGATGTCGTATTATATAGAAAAGCATGACATAGTTATTCTCGGAAACAGAGCTGAGAACCAGCTTTCAGCCATGGATAACGGTGCAGATTGTATCATTATCTGCGAAGGTGCCAATGTTTCTCCCACCATCAAGAGTCTTGCCGAAGCAAACGGCATGATCATCATGGTAACAAGCTATGACGCATATACGGCTGCCAGACTTATCAACCAGTCTATGCCTATTAGCTACTTCATGACTACAGACGGCCTTATAACCTTTACAGAGGATGACTATGTAGATGACATGAGAGATATCATGGCATCCAAGAGACACCGTGATTTCCCTATCATGGCAAAGGACGGCACTTATCTCGGCATGGTATCCCGCAGAAATCTCCTTGGAAATCATGGAAAACAGGTTATCCTTGTTGACCACAACGAGCCGGGACAGGCTGTGGAAGGTATAGAGGCTGCTGATATTCTTGAAATCATCGATCATCACAAGATCGCTACAGTTCAGACCATGTCTCCTGTATATTTCAGAAATCAGCCCCTCGGATGCTGCTCAACCATCATTACCCAGATGTATAAGGAGAACAACATCGAGATCGACAAGCAGACTGCAGGACTTCTTATGTCGGCTATCATTTCCGATACATTGCTTTTCAGATCTCCTACCTGTACGCCTCTTGATGAGAAGACAGGAAGAGAGCTTGCGGAAATTGCAGGTGTGGATATCGAGAAGTACGCTTTCTCCATGTTCTCGGCAGGATCAAACCTTAAGGGAAAGACTACAGAAGAGATATTCTACCAGGATTTCAAGCACTTTACTGCCGGAAAGATCGAATTTGGTGTCAGCCAGGTGACAAGTCTCAACAAGGATGAGCTTGAGGCGATGAAGGACGACCTTGAGAATTTTGCAAACAAGGCACTCAAGGTAGAGGGTATTGATATGAGCTTCATCATGCTTACTAACATCCTTGACAGAAGTACCGATCTTTTGGCTGTGGGTCAGGGAGCAGGTAAGCTTATTGCCAATGCTTTCGGCGTGGAACCTGTCAAGAGAGAGAACAGTGAAGGCAACCTGGAGGACTGCTGGTCAGTTGTACTCTCGGGAGTTGTTTCCAGAAAGAAGCAGCTTGTACCACCTCTTACTCTTTTCGGAGAACAGATGTAATATTGTTCCGTACAGTGCCGGTCTTTTGGGCGAAAACCCAGGGGGCCGGCATTATAAACATATTATTGGCAGCTGGGAATCTGCTGACTTATTAAACTTCGGAGGACATTACTTTTATGAATATCACAATGATAGGGATGCCGGCCTGTGGAAAATCCACAATCGGCGTAATGCTGGCAAAAAGATTCGGTATGAGCTTTGTGGATATCGATATTCTGATTCAGGAAAAGACAGGAAAGCTTTTAAAGGAAATCATAGCTTCGGAAGGAAATGATGGATTTCTTAAAATAGAAGGAGATATCGCGGCAGAACTTAATGTGAAAAACTCAATTATCGCTCCGGGAGGATCAATTTGCTATGAAGACTGGGCCATGGAGCATCTTAAAGCTATAGGCAGGGTGGTTTATCTCAAGATCTCATACGAGGAGATGGAGAAGCGTATCGGTAATGTTGTTGACCGGGGAGTCGCTATTCCTGAAGGCTATACTCTGAGGGACCTCTATAATGAAAGAACTGCCCTCTATGAGAAATATGCGGATGTCACTATAGATGAAGCCGGAAAAACTCCGGCTGAAATAGTCAATGAGCTTAAACTGTGGCTGGAGAAACTGTGATGCCCGGGAGGATACATTTTGGAGGAGAATATTAAGAAACGCCTTGTTATAGGAATACTGGCTCATGTTGATGCGGGAAAGACGACATTGTCCGAAAGTATCCTTTTTGATGCCGGAAAAATCCGGAGTCTGGGACGTGTGGATAACGGTAATGCTTATCTGGATACAAATCATATGGAAAAGGAAAGAGGAATCACCATCTTTTCAAAGATGGCAACCTTTGACCTTAAGGATATAGAGGTATCCCTGCTTGATACTCCGGGACATGTGGACTTTTCCGCGGAAATGGAAAAGACTCTTTCGGTGCTTGATTATGCCATACTTGTAGTGAACGGAGCCGATGGAGTTCAGGGGCATACGGAGACACTCTGGAAGCTGCTTGAAAGGTACGGCGTTCCTGTCTTTATCTTTGTGAACAAAATGGACCAGCCCGGAACGGACAAGGGAGTGCTGCTGGAAAATCTGGAAAAGCATTTTGGAAATGCCGCAGTGGATTTCAGTGATGCGGGAGTATATTCCATGTCTGAAACTCTGAAGGAAAACATTGCCATGTGCGATGAGCGTATCATGGAAAAGTATCTTGATAAGGGCGAGCTGGATCCGAAGGATATCAGGAACATGATTTGGGACAGGAAGCTGTTCCCTGTTTATTTCGGATCTGCCCTAAAAAATTTCGGAGTTAAAGAATTTCTGGAGGGGATACACACCTTCACGGAAATTCCGCTTTATCCCGATGCTTTCGGCGCAAAAGTCTTTAAAATAGCCAAGGATGATTCCGACAGAAGACTTACCTATATGAAGATAACAGGTGGAGAGCTAAAGGTAAGGACTGAGATAGTTCCGGATGAAAAAGTATCTGAAATAAGAGTATACAGCGGTTCGAAATATGTTAATGTGGACACCGCGGAGGCAGGCACGGTATGTGCGGTTCTTGGAGTCGGAAGTCTCAAAACAGGAGATGTACTTGGATGTGAGCCAAAGGGAAAAGAGATGTCACTGAAGCCGGTTCTGGACTATCAGGTGATTTCAAAAGATGTGGATTCACAGGAACTATACAGAAAGCTGGGCACCATCTCGGACGAATTTCCGGAGCTTCATATAAGCTGGGACAATGCTTTAAAGGAGATACACGTTCATCTAATGGGTGAAGTACAGATAGAGATCCTGAAAAGAGTTGTGAAGGAACGCTTTGACCTAGAGCTTGAATTGGGAGAAAGCAGGATACTCTATCTTGAGACTATAGCGGAACCGGTACTGGGTGTTGGCCACTTTGAACCCCTTAGACATTATGCCGAGGTACATTTGCTTATGGAGCCCCTTCCGAGAGGCTCGGGTCTTCAGTTCCGGGCAGACTGTTCAACGGATGATCTGGCGCTTAACTGGCAGCGACTGGTACTTACCCACCTTAGAGAAAAGGAACATGTGGGGGTTCTTACCGGGAGCGGTATAACGGATATAAGATTTACTCTGGTGGCCGGAAGAGCACATAACAAGCATACAGAAGGCGGTGATTTCAGAGAGGCAACCTACCGTGCTGTAAGACAGGGACTCAGAAAAGCGGTAAATGTTCTCCTTGAGCCGTATTATGCCTTTACCCTTGAGATACCGAAGGATTTTGTGGGAAGAGCCATGACGGATCTTTCCAACATGAATGCTAAATTCAATCCTCCTGAAATAAAGGGTGACAGTTCGGTCATAGTGGGAACAGCCGCTGTAAAGGCCATGAGGGACTATCATAAGGATGTTATGGTTTACAGCAAGGGAAGAGGTCATCTGTTCTTAAGGTTCAGCGGCTATGATAAGTGCCATGATGCGGAGGAGGTTATATTTAACAGCGGCTATGATCCGGATGAAGACATACTGAATCCAAGCTCTTCTGTTTTCTGCGCCCATGGATCGGGATATATCGTTCCGTTTGATCAGGTGGAAAGATATATGCACGTGGAATCACCTGTAGATGTTTATGAAAATACGGAGAAGAGAGATTTTGAGACTGATGCTGTCCGCATGGAGCGAAGTCAGGAAAAGAAAAACGAGCGGAAGTTTAAAAACAGCGGTCAGTATATAGCGGATCAGGAGCTTGAAGATATTTTTATACGTACCTTCGGACCTATAAAAAACCGGGCCAAGGAAGTTAATCTTGCCAGCGCAAGGACCATAAGAGCAAAGGAAAAAGAGGCCAATAAGGCTGAGAACCGGCGTGAGATAAGGACCGTGGAAAAGAAAACAGAGTATCTTCTTGTGGACGGATATAACATCATATTTGCATGGGATGATCTTTGTGATCTTGCAAAAACCAACCTTGACAGTGCAAGAGGGAAGCTTCTTGATATAATGTCCAACTATGCGGGATTCACCGGAAAGTCGGTCATCGTAGTATTTGATGCATACAGGGTGGCAGGACATCAGGTGGAACAGATAAAGTATCATAACATCTATGTGGTCTATACCAGAGAAGCCATGACTGCGGACGAGTACATAGAAGAAGAGACCCATGAACTGAAAAAGCAGTATAATGTGACAGTTGCCACCTCTGATAAGGTGGTTCAGGTCATAACATGGGGAAAGGGTGCTGTTATACTGAGTGCAAAAAATCTTCTGGAAGAGGTGGAACGTACCGTTAATACCTTAAGAAGAGAGCATCTTGACAAAGATCCCATGTCCGGACATATAGGAACAAAGCTGGATATACCTTCGGGAAAGGAAGAATAAAAGGTTATCCGGAAAGGATGTGAAGGGAGTATGCTGAATAAAATATGGCTGAGACTATCCATAGACAAAAAGGTCAAAAGCTTTGCTCTTGTGGTCGTGGTCATCATACTGGTATCATCGGGCTTTTCCATGCTTACCATGAGCTTTTCTCTGAAGGACTACAGCGAAATACTTGATGATAATAAGATATGTCAGGAATTTATGAATGCTATGGAGTCTGAGGGTAATGCTTTTCATGCCTATATTGCCCAGCGGTCTGACATCAGCAGAGATAATCTTAACAGTGCCATGGCCCGTACCGAAAAAAGCGTCAATGAGCTTCCGTTTGATTATGAGACCATTGGCTCAGAAAGATATGCCCGCACCTGGAATATCAAAAGCGCTTACCTGCAGTACAAGGAATTCAGGGATGATATGATGAGCATAGGAGTCAATAAGCCTGGATTTGTCAGCCGCTTAAGTGAATACAACAGACGGGAAAAGTATCTGGAACAGTATTCAAGACGACTTTTGCAGCTTACTGTTGAGGCGGGGTCCGATATTTATACGGACAAACTCCCCACCTTCAGGATGCTTCCCTTCCTGCTGGCCAATTTCACCCTTATAATGCTTTTCATAGTGTTCAGCGTAAGCCGTGCCATGACTGAATCCATAGTTGTACCCGTGCTGAAACTGTCTCAGGAGGCAAGACGCATAGGGCAGTCTGATTTCAGCGGGGAAGACATCAGCATAGAAAATCAGGATGAGATAGGAGATCTGGTGAAGATCTTTAACGGTATGAAGCATGCCACTGAGGACAATATCAATACCATTCAGGAAAATCATCGTATGACTGAGCTTCTGCAGCAGGAAAAGATGGAAAATATCGAGATGGAAAAACGTCTTGATATGAACAGACTTGAACTTCTGAAGAGTCAGATAAATCCCCATTTCCTGTTCAATACACTTAATATGATCGGATCCATGGCGGAACTTGAGGAAGCTGATACCACGGTAAAGATGACTCACTCTCTGGCCCAGCTTTTCAGATACAATCTCAGCACCAAGGAACAGGTGGTGCCCATAGAATCCGAGCTTATGATAGCTGAAAATTACATGTACCTGCAGAAAATGAGATTCGGCAGCAGGGTTCAGTATGAGCTTGTGAGACCGGAGGATATAAGCGGTATAAGCATACCCTCATTCACCATGCAGCCTTTGGTGGAGAATGCCATAGTTCACGGAATCTCCAAAAAGGAGCAGGGTGGGAAGGTGAGCGTAAACATCAGCCTTAAGGATGCCGGAATGGTGGAGATAATCATCTCCGATGACGGACTCGGAATGAAAAAGGAAGTCCTGGACAAGCTTTTGGAGAGATTGAGAGATCCGGAGGAGAACCGCACCGCCAAAATAGGAATCGGTCTCGGAAATATTTATAGACGTATAAATACGCTGTATAAAGGGAAGGGCGGACTTGAAATTCAATCAGAGGAGGGAGCTGGCACCAGAATAGTTCTGAGTATCCCTCAGGAGGCAATTTAATGTACAAAATACTTGTGGCAGATGACGAGAATATAGAGAGAAAGGTTCTTCTCAAAAAATTACGGACTAAGTATGAAGGAATAGCATTGATTTATGAGGCAGAGAATGGAAGGGAGGCTCTCAGCAAATACAGAGAAGAAGATGTGAAAATCCTCATACTCGATATAGAGATGCCGGGCATAACAGGACTTCAGGCTGCGGCGGAGATAAGAAAGGAAGATAAGGATGCGGTTATAATATTTCTCACAGCCTTTGATGAATTCAGCTATGCCAAAAAGGCGGTATCGGTACATGCACTTGACTATCTTCTGAAGCCTTATGATGAGAAAGAACTGTTCCTGTCTGTGGATACAGCCATGCATTATGTGGATGAAATAAATCAGGGAAAACTCAGGTCACTGCCGGTGATGGAAGGAGAGACCCCGAAGCAGGATCCTCAAATGCCGGAAAAAGATGTCCGGGAGCCGGAAAACCCATCACTGAGGAACGGACAGAAGCTAATGATGGATTATGTGGAAAAACACTATATGGAGGATGTGTCGGTTCAGGATATAGCAAAAGCACTTAATTACAGTGAGGCATATTTTTGCAAGCTTTTTAAACAGCAATTCGGAACCAATTTTATATCTTTTCTTTCGGAGTACAGGATCAAGAGAGCGAAGGAGCTTCTTTCCGGAACCCATGTCAATATAAAAGATATAGGAAGAACTGTGGGATATCCGGATTCCAATTACTTTGCCAAGGTTTTTAAACGTATCACAGGAAGGAGCCCTTCTGAATACAGGGCGGATTACTATTCTTAAATATGAAAACAAAAGCGTATCTCTTTGCTTCTTCAAAGGGATGCGCTTTTGTTTAATCTGCATACTTATCACAGGGATTAATGACAAAAAAATAACTAAACAGAAATAATGCACAAATAACCGGGCTATAAGTTGTGCAAACTGTAAGTAGTGAATAATAAAATTCGTCAAGAAGTTAAAATTCTTCTACAAATCCAAAAAATTTACCATCGAACAATGTAAGTGCTTACCATATAATTTTAACAGATAAACAAAGTGCCTTGGAGATAAGGCATAGGTTGAATATTGGAGGAAGTAAAGTATGAAGAAGAGAATTTTAAGCTCAGTTCTGGCAGTGACGATGGCAGCTACAGCCCTTACAGCATGTGGCGGTTCACAGAAGCCGGCAGAAACAGCTGCACAGACACAGGCAGCAGAGACAAAAGCTGCAGAGACTAAGGCAGCAGAGGAGACCAAGGCAGCAGAAGAGACTAAGGCTGCAGAGGAGACCAAGGCAGCTGAAGAGACCAAGGCAGCAGAGGGCGGAGAGTACAAGGTGAATGAGGCAGCAGCAGCCGATCCTGCAGTAGTACTCACAATGGCTGAGGTTAATCCTGTAGATGATACAATTTGCGGAAAGATGGATAAGAAGTTCATAGAAGCTGTTGAGGCTATATCCGGCGGATCAATCACCATTGATCTTCAGGGATCCGGCGTACTCGGAGCTGAGTCAGACGTTCTTGATTCTATGCTCGGCGGCGGCGGAGACATCGATATCTCACGTATCTCAGCATTTGCACTTACCTCTTACGGCGCAAAGAAGTCAGTACTTCTTTCACTTCCATACACATTTGAATCAAGAGAGCATTACTGGAAGTTTGTAAACAGTGATCTCGGCAAGGAGATCCTTGATGAGTCAGAGAAGGAGGGCATCGGTGTTAAGGGCCTCTTCTATGGCGAGGAAGGTTTCAGACACTTCTTTACAGTAAAGGATAAGCCTGTTTCATCAGTTGATGATCTTAAGGGAATGAAGATCAGAGTATCCAACGACCCTATCATGGTAAAGATGGTTGAGGCACTTGGCGCTACAGCAACATCAGTTTCCATGACAGAGCTTTACTCAGCACTTCAGACAAACACTGTAGACGGTGCAGGTCAGCCTATCGTAAACTACGCATCAAACAGATTTGATGAGGTTGCTCCAAACCTTACACTTGACAGCCACACACTTGGTGCAATTGAGGTTGTTATCGCTGAGGATTCATGGAACAACAAGCTTACAGATAACCAGAGAGCTGTAATTGAAGAGGCTTCAAAGATCGCATCTGATTACTGCCACACAATCGCAGTTGAGACAGAGGCCAAGGTTCTTGATGAGCTCAAGGCTCGCGGATGCAATGTTATCGACATCAGTGACATGGCTCCATGGGAGGAAGCTTGTAAGGCTATCGCTGAGGAAAATGCACAGGGAGATCTTGCAGACGTATATGCACAGATCAAGGCTCTTGCATAATTCTGTAATCTTAATTCACAAAGCATGAGTTAAGGTGCTCTGCGACATACATATGTCGGGAGCACCTTTTTTAAGAGAGGTGGCAGTTAGTCTATGAAATCTTCGAACGCAGCGTCGGTTCTTGAAAAGCCCGGTTCTGACGTTTCAAAAACAGAAGGGGGCTCTATGGCAGCAATACTTGAATTTTTAAAAAGAGCAAAGCCTGTATATGACATGGTGTACAAAACCACCATGCTTATATGTAAGTTGCTTTTGGTGGCGGACATAATCATCATGACATGGGTGGTTATCGCCAGATATCTTACATTCTTCCCTGCACCGAACTGGGGCGAAGAAGTGATACTTACACTTATGGCGTACATGTCGGTTCTTTCAGCATCCCTTGCGATACGTCGCAATGCCCACATCAGGATGACGACCTTTGACCGTTATCTTCCGGTAAGTCTGGTGAAGTCTCTTGATCTTCTTTCGGATCTGTTTGTTATGGGACTTGCCCTTGTGATGCTGGTGGTTGGCTGGAAATATGCTACGGGAATCGGAGCAAAGGGAACATATATTTCCATGCCATGGCTCAGCAAGACATGGATGTATATGCCTATTCCTCTTGCAGGAGTAGCTATGATATTTTTTGAGATTGAGAGACTGGTTATTGATGTAGAACACATTCTTGATAAGAATTATGTTCCTGATCTTGGATTCGAACTTGACGAAAAAAAGGAGGATAAATAATTATGACAGCTAACACAATGGCGATAGCAGTTCTTCTGATATCCTTCTTTGTGATGATACTGCTTCGCTTTCCTATTGCCTATGCAGTTGCATTGTCATCTATCTTTTGTCTTACATATCAGGGTATACCCCTCAATACGGTTGCACAGCAGATGGTTAAGGGAATTTCTTCATTTTCCCTTATGGCGGTTCCGTTCTTTATCACCATGGGCGTACTCATGGGCACCGGCGGAATCTCGGAAAAGCTTCTGGATCTTGCGGATGCATGTGTGGGCTGGATGACCGGGGGACTTGCCATGGTAAACATCGTGGCTTCATACTTCTTCGGAGGAATCTCCGGTTCTGCATCAGCAGATACAGCATCCCTTGGTTCCCTTGAGATTCCTATGATGGTTGACAGAGGATACGATGTTGATTTTGCAACTGCTGTTACAATTGCATCTTCAGTAGAAGGAATGCTGGTACCTCCGTCACATAACATGGTAATCTATGCTACAACAGCAGGCGGAATTTCAATCGGTGCACTTTTCCTTGCAGGTTATCTTCCGGGAGCAGTGCTTGCTGTTTCTCTTATGGTAGGTTCTTACATAATCTCATTAAAGAGACATTATCCAAAGGGAGAACCTTTCTCTGTAAAGATCCTTTTCAAGCAGCTTACTACATCGGTTTGGGCTCTTCTGTCCATTCTCATTGTTGTGGTAGGTGTAGTGGCAGGTATCTTTACAGCTACAGAGTCTGCGGCCATTGCAGTAATCTACTCACTTTTGGTATCCCTCTATATCTATAAGGGAGTGACATGGAAGGGAGTCTGGAAGTGCCTCAATTCATGCATCGATACATTGTCAATTGTGCTTATTCTTATTTCCACATCTTCGGTATTCGGATATTGCCTCACAAGACTTCATGTACCTGATCTTGCCGCAAACCTCATCACCGGTGTTTCGGATAATCCTATAGTTATAGCTATTCTTCTTAACATCATCCTTCTTGTGCTTGGATGTATCATGGATATGGCGCCTATCATTCTTATCTCAACACCGATCCTCCTTCCTATTGCTCAGTCCATAGGAATCGACCCGGTTCAGTACGGAATCCTTCTGGTTCTTAACTGTGGTATAGGACTTCTTACACCCCCTGTAGGAGCAGTGCTTTTCATCGGATCAGCCATTGCCCACAGACCTATAGAAAAGGTGGTGGTTGCCATGGTTCCGTTCTATGCAATGATGGTTATCGCTCTCCTTTGCATAACATTTATTCCTGAAGTATCTCTCTGCATTCCGAAGCTCTTTGGATATGTTCAGACAGGAACGGGAATTCTTGCAGCCATGGGTTGATAAAGGAGACCTGATCAGCAGGTTTAATCATAGTTTGCTCACTTTTTTTCATAAAACTTCTCGGACAGGGCAGCGGAACAGTATTCCGCTGCCCTGTTGCTTGGTGAGTTTCACACAAAATAGTGGTAGAATGTTCGGTGATTAAGATGGTATCCGGAAAAAGGAACCATCGGCAGTTTCATCAGAAAGAAAACTATATGAATAAACATTTGAAATTAAGGATTCGAAGAATTACAGCTTTTTCTACAGCGGTGCTGTGCGGGATGATGACTTCGGGCTGTCATACCGCTTCCGGACAATCATATCCATTTGATAAAAAAGCAGAAATAAACCCTGACTATGTTTTTACCTATGCTGAGAATCAGACCAGCGATTATCCCACTACCCAGGCGGCCAGATATTTTGCCGGTCTTGTCAATGAAAAAACGGAGGGACGCATAGAGATAATAGTATATCCGGGGGCAGAGCTTGGAGATGAGGTTTCCACTATGGAGCAGATGAAGTACGGAGGTATAGATTTTGCCAGAGGCTCTTTGTCCAGTCTTGCAGATTACAGTCCGGAATCGGTGGTCCTTCAGATGCCGTATCTATATAAAAACGCAGACCATATGTGGAAAGTACTGGAGGGTGAAATAGGTGCGGATATAATGAAATCCTTTGAAGGCTCGGGACTGAAGGCCCTGGCATGGTTTGACGCCGGAGTAAGAAACTTTTACACCATAGATAAACCTATAAGCACACTTGAGGATATGAGAGGTCTTGAGATACGAGTTCAGGATTCGGCCCTTGCAAAGGACATGATAAAGGCTCTTGGGGCGACCCCGGTTCCCCTTGTATATGAGGATGTGGCAGATGCCCTCCAGACCCATGAAGTTGATGGGGCGGAGAACAACTGGTCCTCCTATGAGGCCATGAAACACGATGCTTATGCCCGGTACTACACGCTTGATGAGCATATGAGGATTCCTGAACTCCTCATCATGAGCGAAGTTACATGGGGAAAGCTTTCTTCCGGGGATCAGGATATAATCCTGGAATGTGCATTGGAAGCAGGTGACTATGAAAGGAAGCTCTGGAAAATGAGAGAGGACAGTTCCAGGCAGAAATGCATAAAATCAGGAACGGTGGAAATATCACTTTCCGACAGGGAAAAACAGAGGTTCAGAAGCGAAATGAATGAGCTGTATGAGAAGTATTGCGGTCAGTACATGGATATCATAGAAAAGATAGCTTCGGCTGCTTCCCTTGCGTAATGCTGTACCCGATGATATAATCTGTGAATTATGACAGCGCATAGCTGCAGGAAAACAAATTGAAAAAGTACGGATTACTACATAACCTGTACTTTAGACACTTTCAAAGTAAGAAGGTATATATATGTATCAGATTAAATTCGATGAGCCTGTACATGTTCATTTTATTGGTATCGGCGGTATATCCATGAGCGGTCTCGCAGAGATCCTTCTTTCGAGGCATTTTACTGTATCGGGTTCAGACAGCAAGGAATCCGGGCTTACAAAAAAGCTGGTGGAGGAAGGCGCTGTAGTGAACTATCCTCAGAAAGCCGAGAATATTACGGATGATATTGATGTGGTTGTTTATACCGCAGCTATCCATCCGGACAATCCGGAGTTTGCGGCTGCAGAGAAGGCTGGTATCCCCATGCTTACAAGAGCCCAGCTTCTGGGTGAGCTCATGCGTAACTTTAAGCAGGCTATCAATGTTTCCGGCACCCATGGAAAGACAACAACAACATCCATGATCACCGAGATCCTTCTTGAGGCAGATGCTGATCCTACAGTATCCGTAGGCGGTATGCTTAAGGACATAGGCGGGAATATCCGCGTGGGAGGTCAGGACACATTTGTTGTAGAGGCATGTGAATATACAAATTCATTTCTCTCATTCTTCCCGACCATAGAGGTCATACTCAATGTTGAAGCCGATCACCTTGATTTCTTTAAGGACATAGATGATATCCGTCACAGCTTCAGACTTTTTGCCGAGAAGCTTCCTGAAGACGGACTTTTGGTTATAAACAGCGATATAAAGCACTATGACTACTTCACATCAGGATTAAAGTGCAGATGTGTGACCTATGGTCATGATAAAGATGCAGACTACACCGCTAACTTTATAAGCTATGATAAATTTGCTCATCCTACCTATACACTCTTTTATAAGGGATCGGAGATAGCAAAGGTGGAGCTTGGAGTTACCGGCGAACACAATATTTACAACTCCATGGCAGCCATCGCCGTATGCAGAGATCTGGGAATCGAAATGGATGCTATACTGAGAGGTCTTCGCCGTTTTTCCGGAACAGACCGTAGATTCCAGAAAAAGGGTTCTGTAAACGGATTTACGATTATTGATGACTATGCTCATCATCCCCAGGAGATTGCCGCCACCATTGAAGCTGCAAAGAAGTATCCTCACAGAAAGCTCTGGATAGCTTTCCAGCCTCACACATACAGCCGTACAGCGGCGCTTCTGGACGATTTTGCCGGAGCCCTCAGCCAGGCTGATGAAATAGTGCTGGCAGACATCTATGCGGCCCGTGAGAAGAACACCATCGGAATAAGCTCCGATGATCTTCGGAAGCATATGCTGGAGCAGAATACCAATGTATACTATATTCCTGAATTTTCGGATATTGAGAAGTTTCTTCTTGAGCATGTAAAAGAGGGGGATGTTCTCATTACCATGGGTGCCGGTAATATTTATGAAGTTGGAGAGGATCTTCTCAGATTGCCCGGAGCGGTTGTTGAAGAGTGATAAATCAGATTTTTTTTATATTGAAGAGAAGCGGTATATCATGCCGCTTCTTTTTTTGTGTAATTTAAGAATAATCCACAAATGATGGATTCTCTTAAAAAAATGGTTAAAAAATGTGAAAAATTGGGACGCGGTGTAAAAATTGCCCATAAAATGACTATATTCGCACCACTATAAGTGCTTTTAAAAATAAAAAATAATTTCCATTCCACACAAAATCAAGGAATTCCACCGTCAAAATGTGGATAACTCAAGATTGTACTTTAAAAGTACAATTATATGTGGGGCTTGACATTGATATTGCGTGATATTGCAGATTGTATTTAGATTGTGGACAAACTAAAATGATTGTAGGACACTTGACTTTTTAGTAGTGCACATTATCCACAGCAATGTGGATAAGTATGGTGGATAAAGTTGTGGACTGGGCTTATTGAAGCCCCAATTTTAGTGTGTTAATATCTAGGCACTGATGAGGGAGCTATGTCTGTATTGCAGTACAGGCATGTTTGCTCCGTATGTTTTGGGGGTTTATGAGATGGGCACAAATATTGTTGATAATCTTGCAGTTCATGCGACATGCATATCGGATGACTTTTTGGATAAGTATCTTGGAACTGCCAATGGCGACTATATTAAGGTCTATTTATATATATTGAGACACAAGGGCGAGAAGTATTCCATTGAGGAAGCTGCGGATTCTCTTAATCTTACAGATAACGACATAGAGAGAGCTGTAAGGTATTGGGAAAAGCTGGGAGTGTTCAAGAATGCAGATGCGCCGGCAGTGACAAAAAAAGAAGCAGAAGATGAAGAAGAAAAAGAAGCTGCTATGCTCCGTATGGAGAGTCAGTTCATGAAAGCCGATGAGGCCATTGAGCAGCTTAGAGGCACTGTGGATGATATTCAGGATGATGAAGAGTTCAAGGGTATACTTTTTGTGGCCAAGCACATTCTTCCGTCACTGCCAAGTATCAAGCAGATCGAGGTTCTTGAGTATATGTATAGGGACCTTGAGATGTCGGCTGATGTGATAGAGTATCTCCTTGAGTATTGTGCCAGCATAAAGAAGACAACCTATAAGTACATGCAGGCGGTTGCCATAAACTGGCATGAGCAGGGGGTTGTAACATTGGAGCAGGCAAGGGAGCTGGTGAAGTCCTTTGAAGGAAAGGCAACAAAGAAGGCTGCACCAAAGCCTGTTGCAAAGACAAATAAATTTATAAATTTCACACAGCGTGCCGATGACCTTGATGGAATAGTACAGACACGTTTGCTGAACAGGATGAATCATGTCATTGACTAATGCACAGTACAATCAGATAATGCGGGTTTACGATGAGCGCCGGATGGAAAATAACAGAAATCTGGAGAACAGACGTAAGAAGGCATATATGAATCTTCCGGAGCTTAAGGCTTTGGAAGATCTGGTACGCTCGGAGTCATTAAAAACACTGCATCTTATGAAAGAGGGAAGAAAAGAAAAGCTTACAGAGCTGAAAGCTTCCATAGAAAAGATCGGTGAACGTAAAAGAGAGATCCTTTTGAGAAATGGTTTTCCGGAGGATTATCTGGAGCCGGGATACACCTGTCCGGATTGCAAGGATACCGGATTCATAAACGGGAAGAAGTGCCATTGCTTTATTGAGATGCAGATGAAGTATCTGTATCAGCAGTCAAATATCGACAAGATCGTAGAAAAGCAAAACTTTGATTATTTTGATATTAACCGCTACGATAATAAGGTTCCCATTCTTGCAGATGGAAGAACCAACAGAGATTATATGGCGGCGAATCTTGCATTTTTGAAGCAGTGGATAAGGGATTTTGATAAAAAGGGCGGAAGCCTCATGTTTACGGGCAGTACCGGAACAGGAAAAACCTTTTTGATAAACTGTATTGCCAAAGCCCTTATGGACAGTTTTCATTCGGTTATATATCTTACAAGTACAGATCTCTTTGAAAGCTTTTCCAAAGCCATGAAAAAAGATGATGAAGAACAGCAGGAAATTCAGGAAGCCATATTGAATTGTGATCTTCTGGTCATAGATGATTTGGGTACAGAATTAAATAACAGCTATACTACTTCAAAATTGTTCTATGTGCTTAATCAACGTATGGTTTTTCATAAATCTGTGATCATTTCCACTAATTTAAGTCTGAATATGATCAGAGATACCTATACTGAACGTATTTCTTCACGAATTATCTCCGATTATTGCATCATTCCTCTATACGGAAATGATCAAAGACTGTATTGACAGCAATCAAACGATGAAGTAATTTATCTAGTGGTTATCGGACAGATATTAGAAAAAATCTGTATTTTTGTTGATTAATTCGAAAATTTAAGATGCTTACAGATAACTGTTTTCATGATTAATGCAGGATTTGTTTTAGGACAGTTCTTAAGGAGGAGAAGAAGAAATGTCAGATTCCAGAACTTCAGAGTTTATTGAGCGCATCCCGGTTGGACCTCTTGCACTTATGCCACTTGACTCTATTATGCCTCTCGGAAAGAGAGTTGATGAGTATTTGTCAAAATGGCGTGGTCAGCGTGAGAGTGAGCATAAGGAGACTATTGCTTTCAACGGTTACCAGAAAGACAGCTACATTGTAAAGTCAAAGGTATCACGTTTCGGTTCAGGTGAAGCAAAGGCGAACATTTTAGAGACGGTTCGCGGCGTTGATCTCTACCTTATGGTTGATGTTATGAATTATTCACAGACATACAGCCTCTTCGGTCAGATCAATCACATGTCTCCGGACGACCACTATGCTGATCTTAAGAGAGTTATCGCGGCTACTACAGGTAAGGCGAAGCGTATCAATGTTATCATGCCATTTATGTATGAGTCCCGTCAGCATAAGCGCACAGGACGAGAGTCTCTTGACTGCGCTATCATGCTTCAGGAACTTCATGAAATGGGTGTTGAGAATTTCATCACATTCGATGCACATGATCCGAGAGTTATGAACGCTATTCCTCGTGACAGCTTTGACAACATTTCATGTTCCTACCAGTTTATAAAGGCTATACTCAACAGTATCGATGATCTGGATATCGACAAGGACCACATGATGATCATTTCTCCTGATGAGGGCGGCATGGGAAGAGCTATCTACTATGCAAACGTTCTCGGAATCGATATGGGTATGTTCTACAAGCGCCGTGATTATGCCCAGGTTGTAAACGGACGTAATCCTATCGTTGCTCATGAGTTCCTTGGAACAGATGTTGAAGGTAAGGATGTATTTATCATTGATGATATGATCTCCTCCGGTGAGTCATTGATCGATACAGCCAAGGAACTGAAGGAGCGTAAGGCCAAGAGAGTATTTGCATGCTGTACTTTCGGTCTCTTTACTTCAGGCTTCAACAAGTTCGACCAGGCTTATGCAAACGGCACACTTAACGGTGTATATACAACAAACCTTATCTACCAGCAGCCTGAGCTTCTTACAAAGCCATGGTACAGAAGCGTAGATATGTCTAAGTATATTGCTCTCCTCATAGATAACCTGAATCACGATATGAGTATTTCTCCTATTCTTGACACATCAACAAGAATCAACCAGAAGGTTGCGGCATACAGAGAGCATCGTGCAGGCGTTAACAAGCAGATGGAACTGTCATTTGAATAAAATTGTTATATAATGGTACAAGACCATGGATTCTAAGAAATGAAAGAACTTTGGCTTTGTACATAGATGAAGGGTCGTCCGTATAAGGGCGGCCTTTTCTTTTTTACGGATAAAGGATGAATTTTGGCAAAGAGTGGTTTTTCAAATAAGGTATATATCTACACATTTATAATGAGTGTTCTTGTGGTGCTTGTGCATGCTGTGAATTTTGCATCTGACAACAGCACTCTGCTTTTGATGATCCAGTCTTCGGATCTAAATTGTATAGATCTCGGAGGAATGACGGGAATTTCCGCACATATAGAGAATTTCTTTTCCAATGCCCTTGGGCAGGCAGCTGTTCCGGGATTTTTCATGATGTCAGGATATCTGTTTTACAGAACGATGACGGGAATAAAAGATATAGGAAAAAAATGGAAGAGCAGATTTTCTTCCATTGTGGTTCCCTACGGTGTGTGGAATGTCATCTACTATCTGGTGTATGTTGCACTGGGCAGGGCGGCTTTCTGCATAAATGAACTGAACAGCGCCGTGACTGTTTATAAATATAATCCTCTATTCTGGTATTTATATCAGCTTATATTACTTTCGATTCTTGCTCCGGTATTTTATATACTGCTGAAAAACAGGATAATTGCTTTCGCGTCATTTTTTCTGTATCTGGGTTTTCTGATAAAGGGAGGAGATTTGCCCCTTATCAATGAAGATGCGGTTATATATTACTTTGCAGGGGGCCTGATGTCCCGGTTCTGGACGGCTTCCTTTGAAAAAGGAAAGAAATCAGGGATTATTCTTGGAACATTTCTCATAGTTCTTACATGGAGTACTCAGATATTTACCACTGTGGGAATGCAGAACTTCGTTATTGCACCCATAGACCTTCAAAAAATGGAAAGCCTGTCATTCTGGTATTTTGGCGGGAGAGTTTCTGAGGTTTTGGGGGCTTTGATTGTTAAACTTCCTGAATATGTACTTATATATATATTGTCCCCGGGAGGACAGCTGGTGGTAAATGCTTTAAGAAGGCTTTTTTTGTGCCTCGGAATATGGCTTATCCTTTCCGGCAAGATGCCGGAGGCGAAGGGGTATATGAAAAACAGTTTCTTTTTATATGCAGTGCATTTCCCGATTGCCAGAGGGGTTATATTTATGTTAGAGTACATGAACGTCGGCTATCATGGCACCGGTGAACAGGTGTTAAGACTTGTTGCGTACTTTGCCACACCAGTGATAAGCATAGCCGTTGCTGATGGATTAAAGCAGATACTGAAAAAATATATTCCTTTTTCGTGGAAACTACTCAGTGGAGGGAGATAAACAGATGTTTATAGCAGATCATTGGAAAGATTATGAAGTGATAGACACAAGCTCAGGTGATAAGCTGGAAAGATGGGGCAAATACATCCTCAGAAGACCGGATCCTCAGGTTATCTGGCAGACACCGCTTAAGAATGCAGCATGGAAGAAACTTAACGGGCATTATCACCGCTCGGATAGAGGAGGCGGAGAGTGGGAGTTTTTTGATCTTCCGAAACAGTGGAAAATCTCTTATGTCCTTGGGGGAACAGGGAATAATCCATCGAATTTTGCAAAGGAGTCAGGAGAGACCTACAGACCTGTGGAGCCTGTATATGAAAATCTTTCAAAGCTTTCTGAGAAGGAAAGAACTCTCACGTTCCATCTTAAGCCCTTCGCATTTAAGCATACAGGTCTTTTTCCTGAGCAGGCCGCTAACTGGGACTGGTTTGCCAATGAGATAACAGGTGAAACAGAGAGACGCAAGAAGCTGGGAATAGATGAGCCTGTCAAGGTACTCAATCTTTTTGCGTATACAGGCGGAGCTACTCTTGCGGCAGCTGCAGCAGGAGCACATGTGACTCACGTGGATGCCTCAAAGGGTATGGTGCAGTGGGCAAAGGAAAATGCCGAGGCATCAGGACTTAATAAGGCACCTGTAAGATGGCTTGTGGATGACTGCATGAAGTTTGTTGAAAGAGAGATTCGCCGCGGTAATAAGTATGATGCAATCATCATGGATCCGCCTTCCTATGGAAGAGGACCCAAAGGAGAGATATGGAAGATTGAGGATGCAGTATATCAGCTAATCAAACTGTCAGCTGAACTTTTGTCCGATAAGAGCATTTTCTTCCTTATTAATTCGTATACTACAGGTCTCCAGCCCGCAGTAATGAGCTACATGCTTGGAGTTCTGATCAAAAAGAAATTCGGCGGAAGCATACATTCGGAAGAGGTAGGGCTTCCTGTCAGTGAAACCGGACTTGTTCTTCCCTGCGGATGCTCCGGAAGATGGGTAAAAAACGGCTGAAAGGTCTGAAGATACAGGGGATTAGGGGATTTCCGGGTGTAAGATAATCGTAATTTTTTAATATTCATTGTTAATGGAATAGAAATTGCTTTTGATAAACCCGAAAGTTATTATTATTACATAAAGCATTGAAAATGAAAAAGACTCAAGGCTGACTAAGGATTGGATGGTGATTCCTCCGGGGGATCATCAGGAGGGTGTTATATGTTAAAAGAGAAACTTGCAAAACTGATGCTTGTAACGGGGGCATTGGCAGCAATTTCTGCCATAAGTGTTTATGCGGCAGGATGGACAACAAATTCAAGCGGTGAGCAAGTATATGTTCAGGACAGCGGAAGCGTTGTTACAAATTCATGGATTAAAGCCAGCAGCAACGGTCAGGTTATTTGGTATTATGCGACACAGGACGGAACACTTCGCAAAAGCGGTTGGCAGACTGTGAATGGATACAGATATTATTTCGACGAGAACGGCATCATGCAGACAGGCTGGATAGAGGATTACAAGTATTATTGTGATCCGAATTCAGGTGCAGCGGCATCAGGGTGGAAGTACATCCCTATACCGGATGAACTTAGCTATTATTACAGCAGCAATTCACATTTCTCAACCGGCTCTTATGCATGGTTCTATTTCAATACCAGCAACAACCAGAAGTATTGTGCCGAGAATGAAAATGTTACGGTAAAGACTATTGATGGCGTAAAGTATGGTTTTGATGAGAATGGCGTTATGCAGCTTGGCTGGGCCAAGGTTACGGATGCCACACCTGAGATTTCGGGATATATGTATTTCTCAGAGAAGTCTGACGGTAATTTTAAGCAGGGTCAGCAGATTTCCGGAACATGGTACACTACGGTAGGTCCTATGGAGGCTTCCGGATCCGGTTCTTATGATGAGAATCTTTCAACAGGAGATGTGGAGTATTTCTACTTCAAGGGTAACGGATATGTTGCAGCAGGTTCGAATTCTACCTACCTTGTACAGTCCATTAATTCAAAGAAATACCTCTTCAATGAAAAGGGAAATCCTGTATATGGAATGCAGAAGGGCTATACCGAGAATGACAGCGAAAGCTACTATTATTATTGCGGCTCTTCAAAGAATGACTGTTCGGTAAAGACCGGAAGATTTTCCATGACTGAGGCAGATGGCGATAGAATCACATTCTATGCACAGTCCAACGGAAGAGGATATACCGGAGTAAAGGACGGTTACCTCTATTATAATGGTAAGCTTCAGTGTGCAGAGTCTGATTGCAAGTATATGGTATGTACCGTTAATGGTAAGGATTATGTGGTATCCACCAGCGGAGTGGTTCAGAAGAATAAAACAAGCCTCAAAGATGCAGATGGAAATAAAGTATCGACAAACTCAGACGGTACATTAAAATCAAGCATCGATGGAAGCTTCTCTACACTTACAGCTACATCCCCTGACATTGATGAGATTGATTAATGAAAGATTGCAAAGAATGAGTTAAAGAGTCCGGCAGAAGCCGGGCTCTTTTTTCATGATAAAGACGTCACATGTGCGCAGGACTTATACAAATGCGCATTTGACGGCCGGCACTAAATCCACCAGGGGGGACAGTACTCCATAACTTTTTCTAAAATGAAGCAAATAGGGGCTTGCAAATAAACAAAGCTGATGATATTATATGACACGCACGGCAGGGTGTGACCCTGCTGGGCGGTACATTAACAAAGATACGCACGGCTAGGTGGAAAATGCATAGGATTTTATACATTTTTTAGGAAAAACCGCTTGAAATACAAAAAAGCCTGTGTTATCTTAGTATTCGCTGTGACATGATAGCAATGAAATGAAGATTACTTGCATGGACGAAAGCCAAGATCCGTACAGTATTATCTGAAAAGATCCAGTGAACCTCCGGGTTCCGACTGAGAACTGATACGGCAACCAAGTATAAGACATGTAAGAGAACTTCATGGAGCGAATGTCTAGTTTAGAAACTGACGGCAGGTCACTGTACTACAATTTAATCCATTAAACAGCAAATGGATTTTGATGCACGCAACATTTATCTCACGATTGTTTTGCATGCATGTTAATGTACAGTCACCGACTTATCGTCAAATAACCGATAGGAGGCGACTTTTTTTATGGCAAGTCAAGTAATGAGAATCACACTCAAGGCATACGACCACACACTTGTGGACGAATCAGCCGCAAAGATTGTGGAGAACTGCAAAAAGACAGGTTCACAGGTTTCCGGACCGGTACCTCTTCCAACAAAGAAGGAAGTTGTTACAATCCTTCGTGCTGTACATAAGTACAAGGATTCTCGTGAGCAGTTTGAGCAGAGAACTCACAAGAGACTTATCGACGTTATCAGTCCTAACCAGAAGACAATGGATGCTCTTCAGAGACTGGAGATGCCTGCAGGCGTTTACGTTGATATCAAGATGAAGAATAAGTAATGATTCTAGGATGAGTCTGAGACATCGGACTCCGCTGTAGAAAGGAGAACACATGAAGAAAGCTATTTTAGCTACAAAAGTAGGAATGACACAGATCTGGGATGCAGATGGCGTGCTTATTCCAGTAACTGTACTTCAGGCTGGTCCTTGTGTAGTAACACAGGTTAAGACAGTAGAGAATGACGGTTACGCAGCAATTCAGGTAGGCTTCCAGGACAAGAGAGAGAAGCTTGTCAACAAGCCACAGAAGGGTCAGTTTGATAAGGCTGGCGTTCCTTGCAAGAGATTTGTCAAGGAGTTAAGACTTGAGGACGCTGAGAACTACAACGTTAAGGATGAGATTAAGGCAGACATCTTCGCTGAGGGTGACAAGGTAGACGTTACCGCTATTTCAAAGGGTAAGGGATTCGAGTCAGCTATCAGAAAGTATGGTCAGCACAGAGGACCTATGGGTCACGGTTCCAAGTTCCACCGTCATCAGGGTTCTAACGGTACATCTGCTACACCTTCAAGAGTACTTCCTGGTAAGGGAATGCCTTCACACATGGGTGCAGTAAAGGTAACAACTCAGAACCTTACAATCGTTAAGGTTGATGTTGAGAATAACCTGCTTCTTATCAAGGGAGCTGTACCGGGACCTAAGAAGGCTCTTATTACTGTTAAAGAAGCAGTAAAGGCCTGAGACGAAAGAAAGGAGGAACATATAGATGGCTAACGTATCAGTATTTGATATGCAGGGTAAGGAAGTTGGCAAGATGGATCTCGCAGATTCCGTATTTGGAGTTGAGGTTAACGAGCACCTTCTTCACCTCGCAGTTGTTGCTCAGCTTGCTAACAAGCGTCAGGGCACACAGAAAGCATTAACTCGTTCTGAAGTTTCAGGAGGCGGAAGAAAGCCTTGGAGACAGAAGGGAACAGGACATGCAAGACAGGGCTCTATCAGAGCACCGCAGTGGAAGGGCGGCGGAGTTGTATTCGCACCTACACCACGTGATTACACAACAACAATGAACAAGAAGGAAAAGAGAGCAGCTCTTAAGTCTGCACTTTCCAATGCCGTTCTTGAGAACAAGCTTATCGTAGTAGATGAGATCAAGTTCCCTGAGATCAAGACCAAGAACTTCCAGGCTATGCTTGATGCTCTTAAGGTTAATAAGGCATTCGTTCTTCTTGATTCTGCAGATAAGAACGCAGTTCTTTCAGCTAGAAACATCGAAGATGTTAAGACAGCCGGTGTTAACGAACTCAATGTTTATGACGTACTTAAGTACCAGACAGTAGTTGCTACAAAGGCAGCTGTTGAGAAGATTCAGGAGG
This sequence comes from Oribacterium sp. P6A1, assembly GCF_000702885.1. GTDB lineage: Bacteria > Bacillota > Clostridia > Lachnospirales > Lachnospiraceae > Oribacterium. The sequence goes on from NZ_JNKO01000004.1 coordinate 137,323, forward strand.
TATACGCATAATGGCAGATATCAAGTATTATGACGTTATTCTTCGTCCGGTAGTTACTGAGAAGTCTATGGGCGAGATGGCATCCAAGAAGTATACATTCCTTGTAAATCCTGAAGTAACAAAGTCTCAGGTTAAAGAGGCCGTTGAGAAGATGTTCGAGGGAGCAAAGGTAAAGGCTGTTAACACAATGAACGCTGACGGTAAGACAAAGAGAAGAGGTCTTAAGTTCGGCAAGACAGCCAAGACAAAGAAGGCTATCGTTACATTGACAGAGGAGTCAAAGGATATTGAGATCTTCAAGGGTCTTTGATTTCCAAGTTGACATAGCAAACACAGTCACGTGAAAAATTCTCTATTATACGTGACAACATAAAAGGAGAAAACAAGTCATGGGTATTAAGACATATAAACCTTATACACCTTCGAGAAGAAACATGACCGGTTCAGACTTTTCTGAGATTACAAAGAAGACTCCTGAGAGATCACTTCTTTCTACAGTTAAGGAGAACGCTGGTAGAAACAATCAAGGTAAGATTACTGTTCGTCACCAGGGTGGTGGAAACAGACAGAAATACAGAATCATCGATTTCAAGAGAAACACAAAGGATGGAATTCCTGCAACTGTAATCGGAATCGAGTATGATCCTAACAGAACAGCTAACATTGCTCTTATCGCTTATGCTGATGGTGCAAAGGCATATATCCTTGCTCCTAACGGTCTTACAGACGGTATGAAGGTAATGAGCGGCCCTGATGCAGAGGCAAGAGTAGGTAACTGTCTTCCTCTTTCAAAGATTCCTGTAGGTACAAACGTACATGCTATCGAGCTCCTTCCTGGTAAGGGCGCACGTATGGTTCGTTCAGCAGGTAACGCTGCTCAGCTTATGGCAAGAGAAGGAAAGTATGCAACACTTCGTCTTCCATCAGGCGAGATGAGAATGGTTCCTATCGAGTGCCGTGCAACAATCGGTGTTGTAGGTAACGGCGATCACAACCTTATCAATATCGGTAAGGCTGGTAGAAAGAGACACATGGGATGGCGTCCAACAGTTCGTGGTTCTGTTATGAACCCTAACGATCACCCACACGGAGGTGGAGAAGGTAGAGCACCTATCGGTAGATCCGGACCTTGCACACCTTGGGGTAAGCCGGCACTTGGTCTCAAGACACGTAACAAGAAGAAGGCTTCTAATAAGCTTATTATCAGAAGACGCGATGGTAGAGCCATCAAATAATTGAGGAGGAGAGAAAAATATGGCACGTTCAATTAAAAAAGGACCATTCATCGATGCTTCACTTAAGAAGGCAGTTGATGCAATGAATGCTTCCGGAAACAAGGCCGTAATTAAGACATGGTCTCGTCGTTCCACAATCTTCCCATCTTTTGTTGGTCACACGATTGCGGTTCACGATGGAAGAAAGCACGTTCCTGTATATGTTACAGAGGACATGGTTGGTCATAAGCTTGGTGAGTTCGTTGTAACAAGAACTTTCCACGGCCACAGCGGTAACGAGAAGAGAGCTTAAACTCGCGCATATTTGAAAGGAGGACATTTTAACAATGTCAAAAGGTCATAGATCTCAGATTAAGAGAGAGAGAAATGCAAATACTGTAAAGAGACCTTCAGCTACTCTTTCATATGCAAGAGTATCAGTTCAGAAGGCATGCTTCGTTCTTGATGCTATCAGAGGCAAGAATCTTGACGAGGCACTCGGTATTGTTTCATACAACCCTAGATATGCTTCTACATTAGTAAAGAAGCTTCTTGAGTCTGCTGCTGCTAACGCAGAGAACAACAACAACATGAACAGAGATAACCTCTATGTTGCTGAGTGCTATGCTGGTGCAGCTCCAACAATGAAGAGAATTCATCCAAGAGCACAGGGCAGAGCTTATAGAATCTTAAAGAGAAACTCACACATTACTGTAGTTTTAGACGAGAGAAAGTAAAAGGAGGCATATAAATGGGACAGAAAGTCAATCCGCACGGCATTAGAGTCGGCGTTATAAAAGATTGGGATTCCAAGTGGTATGCTGACAAGAAGAACTTTGGCGATACACTTGTTGAGGACTACAATATCAGAAAATTCCTGAAGAAGAGACTTTATTCTGCAGGCGTTTCAAAGATCGAGATCGAGAGAGCTGCAAACGACAAGGTTCGTGTAGTTATCTTTACAGCAAAGCCTGGATTCGTAATCGGTAAGGGCGGCGCAGAGATCGAGAAGGTAAGAAAAGAAGTTCAGAAGTTTACTTCAAAGAACGTAAACATCGATATTAAGGAGATCAAGAGACCTGATCGTGATGCTCAGCTTGTAGCAGAGAACATCGCACTTTCTCTTGAGAACCGTGTATCTTTCAGAAGAGCAATGAAGCAGGCTATGCAGAGAACTATGAAGTCTGGCGTTCTTGGTATCAAGGCATCAGTTTCAGGTCGTCTTGGCGGTGCTGATATCGCTAGACGTGAGTTCTATTCTGAGGGTACAATTCCTCTTCAGACTTTAAGAGCTGATATCGACTACGGCTTTGCCGAGGCTGATACAACATACGGTAAGCTCGGTGTTAAGGTCTGGGTATATAAGGGAGAAGTTCTTCCTGCCAAGAAAAACAAGGAAGGGAGCGATAAGTAATTATGTTAATGCCAAAGAGAACGAAGTATCGTAAGCAGATTCGTGGTAACATGAAGGGCAAAGCTACCAGAGGAAACAAGATTTCTTATGGTGAGTTTGGTATTGTCGCAACTGAGCCTTGCTGGATCAGATCAAATCAGATCGAGGCAGCCAGAGTAGCCCTTACAAGATACATTAAGCGTGGCGGTCAGGTTTGGATCAAGATCTTCCCTGATAAGCCAATCACAGCAAAGCCACTCGGAGTCAGAATGGGTTCCGGAAAGGGTGCTGTAGAATATTGGGTAGCAGTTGTTAAGCCAGGTAGAGTAATGTTTGAGATAGCAGGCGTACCTGAGGAGATCGCAAGAGAGGCACTTAGACTTGCATCACACAAGCTTCCTTGTAATTGCAAGATCGTTTCCAAGGCAGATCTGGAAGGCGGTGATAACTAATGAAGAAGAAAACCTACTTAGATGAGTTAAAGGCAAAGTCAACAGAGCAGCTTAATGCTGACCTTGTTTCAGCCAAGAAGGAACTCTTTAACCTGAGATTCCAGAACGCAACAAATCAGCTTGATAATACAGCTAGAATAACAGAGGTTCGTAAGAACATCGCGCGTATTCAGACAGTTATCACAGAGAAAGCTAAAGCGTGAGAAAGGAGAGCACAACAATGGAGAGAAATCTTAGAAAGACACGTACCGGTAAGGTCGTTAGTGCAAAGATGGACAAGACCATCGTTATCGCTATCGAAGATCACGTAAAGCATCCGGTAATCGGTAAGATCGTTAAGAGAACAGTTAAGATCTATGCTCATGACGAGAACAACGAGGCTGGTGTTGGCGATACAGTTAAGGTTATGGCTACAAGACCACTGTCAAAGACCAAGAGATGGAGACTGACAGAGATCGTTGAGAAGGCTAAATAATTAAGAGGCAAGGAAGGAGCATTATATGATTCAGCAGGAAACAAGACTTAGAGTTGCTGATAACACAGGTGCAAGAGAGCTTCTTTGCATCCGCGTTATGGGTGGCTCAACCAGAAGATATGCTGCAGTCGGAGATACAATCGTAGCATCTGTTAAGGATGCAATCCCTGGCGGACAGGTAAAGAAGGGCGATGTTGTTAAGGCTGTTGTTGTTAGAACAGTTGATGATATTCGTCGTAAAGATGGTAGTTACATCAAGTTCGATGAGAATGCAGCAGTTATTCTCAAGGACGATGGAACACCAAAGGGAACTCGTATTTTTGGACCGGTAGCTAGAGAGCTTCGTGATCATGGTTACATGAAGATCGTTTCACTCGCTCCGGAAGTACTGTAAGGAGGTTACCAGATGCGTAGAATTAAGAAAGACGATATGGTACAGATCATTGCCGGTAAGGACAATGGTAAGCAGGGCAAGGTTCTCAGCTTTGACCCGGCAACCAATAAGGTAGTCGTTGAAGGCTGCAATATGGTAACCAAGCACCAGAAGCCATCCCAGGCTAATCCTCAGGGTGGCATCCTTCACAAGGAAGCAGCTATCGACGCTTCTAATGTTATGCTCGTTGTAGACGGACAGCCAACACGTGTTGGTTTCGAAGTAAGAGATGGCAAGAAGGTTAGAGTTGCTAAGAAAACTGGTAAGGTTATTGACTAAGAGAAAGGAGGAATTTTAAAATGGCTAGATTAAAGGATCTTTACAATAGCGAGATTAAGGATGCTATGGTTAAGAAGTTCGGTTACAAGAATGTAAACGAGATCCCAAAGCTTGATAAGATCGTTATCAACATGGGAGTTGGAGAAGCTAAGGAAAATTCCAAGGTTCTCGACAGCGCAGTTCGTGATCTTGAGATCATCACAGGTCAGCACGCTGTAACAACTAAGGCAAAGAAGTCAGTCGCAAACTTCAAGATCAGAGAGGGACAGGCAATCGGTTGCAAGGTTACTCTTCGTGGTGAGAAGATGTATGAGTTTGCTGACAGACTTATCAATCTTGCGCTTCCTCGAGTAAGAGACTTCAGAGGCGTAAATCCTAATGCATTTGATGGCAGAGGAAACTATGCACTTGGACTCAAGGAGCAGCTCATTTTCCCTGAGATCGAGTTCGATAAGGTTGACAAGGTTAGAGGTATGGATGTTATCTTCGTAACAACAGCTAAGACTGACGAAGAGGCAAGAGAACTTCTCAGACTTTTCAACATGCCGTTCGCAAAGTAATCGGAGGGAAATATGGCTAAGTTATCAATGAAGTTAAAGCAGCAGAAGGCACCTAAGTTCTCTACCAGAGCTTATACAAGATGCAAGATCTGCGGAAGACCACACAGTGTACTCAAGAAGTATGGCATCTGCCGTATCTGCTTCCGTGAGTTAGCATACAAGGGTGAGATTCCAGGAGTTAAGAAGGCTTCTTGGTAAGTCTTTAAAACTCTAAATAGAGCCGATGGCAATGTTTTGGATATATTCCAAAATGTTGTCAAAGGTGATAATTTCTGGATTGTATTCAAGGAAATACAAAAATATTTCTAAAAGATACGCCAGACCGGGTTGAAACTCGGAATAAAATGGTTATAATGTAAATGTTGCGCCACAGGAAGTGCAGATTCAGTTCTGTACCATTCGATTAAGCATTTATTTTCTTTTGGAAAAGAGATGGACTGGTCGGGTGAGAACAACCTGGAGACGTGGCATTTGCTTTGTCCGAAAATATTTCGGATTTGTAACAAATTATTTTTACACTATTTGAGAAAGGATATCCGTAAAAATGAGTATGAGTGATCCAATCGCAGATATGCTTACAAGAATTCGTAACGCAAATACTGCAAAGCATGACACAGTAACCATCCCATCATCAAAGATGAAAGTAGCTATTGCTGACATCCTTGTAAATGAGGGTTACATCGCAAAGTATGAGCTGGTTGATGGCGGAAAGTTTAAAGACATCAAGGTGACTCTGAAGTACGGCGCTACAAAGAACGAAAAGATCATCAGCGGAATTCGCAAGATTTCTAAGCCTGGTCTTCGTGTATACGCAGGCAAGGAGAACATGCCTTCTGTTCTTGGCGGTCTTGGTATTGCAATTGTTTCTACAAATCAGGGCGTTATGACTGATCGTGAGGCAAGAGCTAAGGGCGTTGGTGGAGAAGTTCTCGCATTCGTTTGGTAATTCATTGCTGACCGGATTTGGAATTTAACCACAAATTGAAACTATTAACATCTGAAAACTGTCATTAGACAGAGAATTTAAGAGAGAGGAGACATAGTATGTCACGTATCGGAAAATTACCGGTAGCTATCCCAGCAGGCGTTACTGTTGAGATCAAGGACAACAACCTCGTAGTTGTAAAGGGACCTAAGGGTTCTCTTGAGAAGACTTTTGCATCAGAGCTTACTCTTGAGCAGAAGGACGGAGAAGTTGTTGTAACAAGACCTAATGATAATAAGAAAGAGAAGTCCCTTCACGGACTTACAAGAGCACTTCTCCAGAACATGGTAGACGGTGTTTCTAACGGATTCGAGAAGAAGCTTGAGATCAACGGTGTTGGTTACAGAGCTGCAAAGCAGGGTAAGACACTTACACTTACACTTGGCTATTCTCATCCTGTAACAATGGAGGATCCAGAGGGCGTTGAGACTGTTCTTGAGGGTTCAAACATCATCTTCGTTAAGGGTATTGACAAGGAAAAAGTTGGCCAGTACGCTGCTGAGATTCGTAGCAAGAGAGGACCGGAGCCATATAAGGGCAAGGGTATCAAGTATGCTGACGAGACCATCAGACGTAAGGTTGGTAAGACAGGTAAGAAGTAAGTAGGAGGAAAGTGAAATGGTAAGTAAGAGAAATAAAGCTGAACTTCGCCAGAAGAAGCACATGAGACTTAGAAACCGTTTATCTGGTACTCCAGAGAGACCACGTCTTAGTGTATTCAGATCTGACAAGCATATGTATGCACAGATTATCGATGATGTAGCAGGCAACACACTTTGCGCTGCTTCAACACTTGATAAGGATGCTAAGTTAGAGATTACAAATAACATCGAGGCTGCTCAGTACGTTGGTAAGGCCATTGCTGAGAAGGCTATGGCTAAGGGAATTAAGACTGTTGTATTTGACAGAGGCGGTTTCCTTTATCACGGTAAGGTACAGGCTCTTGCAGATGCTGCCAGAGAAGCCGGCCTTGAATTCTAATCGAGAGGAGAAACAAGCAAGATGAAGCGTGAAAGAATTGATGTAAATCAGTTAGAATTAAACGACAATGTCGTAGCCATCAAGCGTGTTGCGAAGACTGTTAAGGGTGGTCGTACCATGAGATTCTCTGCTCTCGTAGTAGTTGGTGATGGCAATGGTCATGTAGGTTGTGGTATTGGTAAGGCAGTTGAGGTTCCTGAGGCTATCCGTAAGGCACGTGAGGCTGCTTGCAAGGCTATCGTTACAGTTCCTGTAACAGATGAGAAGTCTGTACCACACGATTATGTTGGTAAGTTCGGAAGTTCAACAGTACTTCTTAAGAAGGCACCTGAAGGAACCGGTATCATCGCCGGCGGTCCTGCCCGTTCTGTTCTTGAGCTTGCTGGTATCAGAAACATTCGTACAAAGTCTTTAGGTTCAAACAATAAGACAAACGTAGTTCTCGCTACACTTGAGGGTCTTACAGCAATGAAGACTCCTGAGGAGTTTGCTGCACTTCGTGGTAAGACAGTAGCTGAGATTACAGGTTAATTAGGGAGGGTAAAGTAATGGCAGATAAGAAGTTAAAGATTACACTTGTAAAGTCTCCAATCGGTGCTATCCCTAAGCAGAGAGCAACTGTTCAGGCTCTTGGTCTCCGTAAGATTCGTCAGACTGTAGAGCTTCAGGACAATGGAGCTACAAGAGGTATGATTCAGAGAGTCAACCATCTTGTAAAAGTTGAAGAAATCTAAGGAGGCATACAATGGAGTTAGCTAATTTAAAGCCGGCTGACGGCGCTAAGCAGTCAAAGAACTTCAGACGTGGCCGTGGTCATGGTTCAGGAAACGGCAAGACAGCTGGTAAGGGCCATAAGGGTCAGAAGGCAAGATCTGGAGCACCAAGACCTGGTTTCGAAGGTGGTCAGATGCCTTTATTCAGACGTATTCCTAAGAGAGGATTTACGGATCGTAATTCTAAGGTTATCACAGGTATCAACCTTTCAGTTCTTGAGAACAAGTTCAACGATGGTGAGGAAGTTACTATCGAGGCTCTTCTTTCAAAGGGCGTTATCAAGAAGGTTAACGATGGTGTTAAGGTTCTTGGAAATGGTGAGCTTACAAAGAAGCTCAACGTTAAGTTAACAGCATTCTCTGCATCTGCAAAGGAAAAGATTGAAGCTTTAGGCGGAACCTGTGAGGTAATCTAATGTTCAAATCACTACTAAATGCATTTAAGGTTAAGGATTTAAGAAATAGACTTATATTCGTTTTCCTGATGCTCGTAGTAATTAGGTTTGGATCGAATCTTCCTATTCCGGGTGTAAACTCAGAGTATTTTGCCGAGCTGTTCAACAGCATGGCTAACAATGATGCATTTGGTTGGTTTAATACGATGACTGGCGGCTCTTTTGAGCAGCTGTCAGTCTTCGCATTGTCAATCACACCGTATATTACTTCATCCATCATCATCCAGCTTCTTACAGTTGCCATTCCGGCACTTGAAGAGTTGCAAAAGGATGGTGAAGAGGGAAGAAAGAAGCTTACTGAGTATACCAGATACGTAACTATCGGACTTGCTCTTATAGAGTCAAGTGCTATGGCTATCGGATTTGGAGGACAGGGGCTTCTCATCGGTTACGCTGATGCGAGCACAGTGAGAAAGATCGCTGATGTTGTTATCGCTGTAATAACGATGACAACAGGTTCGGCGCTTCTCATGTGGATCGGTGAGCAGATTACAGATAAGGGCATCGGAAATGGTATATCTCTGGTGCTTCTTTTCAATATTCTTTCATCGGTTCCGAGTGATTTCCAGACTCTGTATGTAAGATTCATACAGGGAAAGAATGTTGCAACAATGGTTGTTGCTGCTATTATTATTGCAGCATGTCTTATAGCTCTTGTTGCATTTACAGTCGTTTTGACTGACGCAGAACGCAAGATACCGGTACAGTATAGCCGTAGAGTACAGGGTAGAGGTCTCGTTGGAGGACAGTCTTCATCAATTCCTCTCAAGGTCAATACAGCAAGCGTAATGCCTGTTATCTTTGCAAGTTCACTTATGACTATGCCGGTTGTAATTGGACAGGTTCTTAATGTTAATTATGGTACAGTTGTCGGACAGATCATAAGAGGTCTGAATTCAGGCTCATGGTGTGATCCTGATGCTCCTATTTACAGTGTGGGACTTATAGTTTATATACTGCTTCTGTACTTCTTTGCATATTTCTATACGTCGATTTCTTTTAATCCGTTGGAAGTTGCAAATAATATGAAAAAGCAGGGTGGTTTCATTCCGGGTATTCGTCCGGGTAAGCCTACCAGCGATTACCTTGACAGTATTCTTACTTATATTATTTTTATCGGTGCTTCCGGCCTTGCTATCGTTGCAATCATTCCGATATTCGTATCCGGAGTGTTCAATGTAGGAAGAATCTCTTTCGCAGGAACTTCACTGATCATCATAATCGGTGTAGTACTTGAGACATTGAAGGCTATTGAGTCACAGATGGTTGTAAGAAATTACAAGGGATTTTTAAACGACTGATTATAACAAAGCCTCCTCTGAAACAAGATTTCGGGGAGGCTATAAGTGTTTATTTATTAGACATTATTTGGAGGCCTAAATGAAGATCGTTATGTTGGGAGCACCTGGTGCCGGAAAAGGCACACAGGCAATAAAGATTGCAGATAAGTATGGTATTCCACATATTTCAACCGGAGACATTTTCAGAGCTAACATCAAAGGCGGTACCGAGCTTGGAATGAAGGCAAAGTCTTACATGGATAAGGGTGAGCTTGTTCCTGATGAAGTTACCATCGGTATGCTTCTTGACAGAATTGCTCAGGATGACTGTAAGGATGGATATGTACTTGATGGTTTCCCACGTACTATTCCACAGGCAGAGAGTCTTACAAAGGCACTTGCTGAAAAAGGTGATAAGATTGATTGCGCTATGGATATAGAGGTTCCTGATGAGGCTATAGTTAAGCGTATGTCAGGAAGAAGAGCATGTCCTAAGTGCGGAGCGACATATCACATTGTCTATGCTGCTCCTAAGACAGAGAATGTCTGTGACAAATGCGGATCGGAATTGATCATTCGTTCCGACGATAAGCCTGAGACAGTTCAGGATCGTCTCAATGTTTATCATAAGCAGACAGAACCACTTATTTCTTATTATAAGAACGCCGATGTACTTCGCGAGGTCGACGGTACAAAGGAGCTTCAGGAAGTATTTAATGATGTGGTTGCGATTCTTGAAAATAAATAAATGTAACACTTTGAGGGTATGATTCGGTCCTCACGGTGATGAGAACCGGGTGGTATCCCCTTTTCTAAGTTTTTGAGTCGGAAAGAAGTTATAAATGATAGAAATCAAATCAAAGCGAGAAATCGAATTGATGCGTGAGGCAGGAAAGATTCTTGCTGAAATGCATGAAAGAGTTGGTGAGAAGATCGCTCCCGGTATCAGTACCGGAGAACTTGATGAGTTTGCGGAGAAGACAATGCGCAAGCTTGGCGGGTTCCCAAGTATGAAGGGGCTTTATGATTTTCCCGGATGCTGCTGTATATCATTAAATGAAGTTGTCATTCACGGTATTCCTGATCGCCATCGTATTTTGAAAGACGGTGATATAGTTTCTGTAGATACATGTACGAGCTATCATGGCTACAACGCAGATGCCACCAGAACATGGGCTGTGGGTGATGTTTCCGATGATGCAAAGAAGATCATGAAAGTCTGCTATGATGCATTCTGGAAAGGTGCGGAGCAGGCAGTGGAAGGAAATCATTTGAATGATATCTGTGCCACGATCGGAAGATATGTAGAGTCTCAGGGCTGCGGTGTCATAACCGATTATTGCGGCCATGGTATAGGATCTGAGATTCACATGGATCCGGAGGTTCCAAACTACGATCTTCGCAGAAAGGGACCGAAATTGTGTGCAGGCATGGTTCTTGCGGTTGAGCCGATGATAACATTGGGTTCACCGGATGTGCACACAGGCGCTGACGGATGGGCGGTTATCCCTGACGATGGCAGCTTATCATGCCACTATGAGAATACGATTCTTATTACAGAGAATGGACCTGAGATCCTTACTCTGATTAAGTAAATAAGAAGAAAATGATTAAAATAATGAAGAGGAGAACTGAATGTCAAAGTCAGATGTAATTGAGATTACCGGTAAAGTGATCGAAAAACTTCCGAATGCAATGTTTCAGGTTGAGCTTGAGAATGGCCATCAGGTGCTTGCACATATTTCCGGAAAGCTTCGTATGAATTACATTAGAATTCTTCCGGGTGACAAGGTGACGATTGAACTTTCACCGTATGACCTTTCAAAGGGCAGAATCATCTGGAGAGACAAATAATGCTGTAAAAATCATTCTTACATTAGTTGAAAAAAGTCTTTACAAGTAAAGATGCTTTTGTTAGAATAATACGGCAACTTTGTTCGAATTCGTTATTAGAAAGGGGAATTACTATGAAGGTAAGATCATCAGTAAAGCCTATCTGCGAGAAATGCAAAGTCATTAAGCGTAAAGGCTCTATCAGAATTATCTGCGAAAACCCTAAGCACAAGCAGAGACAAGGTTAATTTTAACAGGAGGAAACAAAAATGGCTCGTATTGCAGGTGTCGATTTACCTAGAGAGAAGCGTATCGAGATTGGTCTGACATATATCTATGGTATCGGACAGTCTTCAGCTGATAAGATTCTCAAGGCAACAGGCGTTAACCCTGATACACGTGTTAAGGATCTCACTGACGATGAAGTAAAGGTACTCGCAAACTATATTGCAGAGAACCAGGTAGTAGAGGGTGATCTCAGAAGATCAACAGCTCTTGATATCAAGAGACTTCAGGAGATCGGATGCTTCCGTGGAATCCGTCACAGAAGAGGTCTTCCGGTTAGAGGTCAGAAGACAAAGACCAATGCCAGAACACGTAAGGGACCACGTAAGACTGTAGCTAACAAGAAGAAGTAATTAACTTCATCTTGAAGGTAAGAAAGTCCGGATCAGGAATGATCCATCTGATTTTAAATCAGAAGTAACTATTGTGATCTTCATGTTTTAAATACAGGAAGACAGTTAAAGGAAAGTAGGTTAGTTTTAATATGGCTTCAGGTAAGAGAATAACAAAGAAGCGCGTAAAGAAAAACGTTGAACGCGGACAGGCACATATTCAGGCATCTTTCAACAACACTATCGTTACACTGACAGATGCAGAGGGTAACGCTCTTTCATGGGCAAGTGCCGGTGGTCTTGGATTCAAAGGTTCAAGAAAATCTACTCCATATGCAGCTCAGATGGCTGCTGAAACTGCTGTTAAGGCAGCTTTAGTACACGGCTTAAAGTATGTGGATGTTAGTGTTAAGGGACCAGGATCAGGACGTGAGGCAGCTATTCGTGCACTTCAGGCAAATGGTCTTGAGGTAACATCTATCAAGGATGTAACACCAGTTCCACACAACGGATGCCGTCCACCAAAGCGCAGAAGAGTATAATCTTTTTTTGGATTAGCTTAACGCAAAACTTAAAAGACATAGGCCGTAGTATGTATAAAATAACGGCAAATCTGTCCGAAGAAGTCTTAGGATGTAAAGGACGTATCACGTAATTTTTCATGATATTAATAAGGAGAGAGAATTATGGCAGTTGATAAAACTCCCGTACTTAAAAGATGCAGGTCACTTGGACTTGACCCTGTATTTTTAGGAATTGATAAGAAGTCAAACAGACAGCTCAGAAATCCTCGTCGTAAGATGTCAGAGTATGGCACTCAGCTTCGTGAGAAGCAGAAGGCTAAGTTCATTTACGGCGTACTTGAGAAGCCTTTCAGAAACTACTATGCAAAGGCTAACAAGATGAAGGGCCAGACAGGTACAAACCTTATGGTACTTCTTGAGTCTCGTCTTGATAACGTTATCTTCAGAATGGGTCTTGCACGTACTCGTCGTGAGGCACGTCAGATCGTTGGTCACAGACTCATTACTGTAAACGGTAAGGTTGTAAACATTCCTTCATACCTTGTATCAGCAGGTGATGTAGTTGCTGTTAAGGAGAACAAGAAGTCTCTTCAGAGATTTAAGGATATCCTTGAGGTAACAAACGGTCGTTTAACACCGGCTTGGCTTGATGCAGATCAGGAGAACTTAAAGGCTACTGTAAAGCAGCTTCCTACTAGAGAGGAAATCGACGTTCCGGTTAACGAGATGCTTATCGTCGAGTTGTATTCAAAATAATTAGCCTGCAATAAAGGAGGCATTGCATGTTCGATTTTGAGAAACCAAACATTGAGATTGTTGAGATTTCAGATGATAAGAAGTACGGCAGATTTGTTTGTGAGCCTTTGGAAAGAGGCTATGGAACAACTCTTGGCAATGCTTTGAAACGCATCATGCTTTCTGCATTACCTGGTACTGCGGTATCTCAGGTGAAAATCAACGGCGCAGACAAGGATAGTGATACTATTCGTGGTGTCAAGGATTCCCTGACTGAGGTTATCATGAACCTCAAGAGTCTTGAAATTAAGAACACATCGTCCTCCGATGACCCGAAGATTTTATATCTTAACTTTGATGGTGAGGGTGTTGTTACAGCATCCGATATCCAGCTTACAGAAGATATTGAGATTCTTAATCCGGATCAGAAGATTGCTGCTACTGATGGTACAGCGAACTTCGAGATGGAGATAACTGTTACTTCGGGCAGAGGCTATGTTGGTGCAGACAGATCAAAGACATCTGACCTTCCAACAGGAGTGATCGATGTTGACGCAATCTATACACCAGTTGAACGTGTAAATATGTCTATAAGCAATACTCGTGTCGGCAACATGACTGACTATGACAAGCTTACTATTGATGTATTTACAAACGGAACTATGAGTCCGGACGATGCTGTATCTGATGCAGCAAAGTTCCTTTCAGAGCATTTGTCTTTCTTTGTTGAGCTCTCACAGAACACTCAGAATGCTGAGGTTATGGTTGAGAAGCCTGATGACGAGAAGGAGAAAGTGCTGGAGATGAATATTGACGAACTTGAGTTATCAGTTCGTTCATATAACTGCCTTAAGAGAGCCGGAATTAATACGGTTCAGGAGCTTTGTGCAAAGACTCCTGAGGACATGATGAAGGTTCGTAACCTTGGTCGTAAGTCTCTTGAGGAAGTACTTGCAAAACTTAAGGAATTAAATCTTAGCCTTACAATCAGAGAAGAGTAATCTTCTCTGATTGTATGTAATCTGTGAAAGGCCACAGACGCTGAGAAGTATTTACCGGTAAGACTAAAAAGCACGGTGGAGGATTATAAAAATGGCAAAATACAGAAAGTTAGGTAGAGAGTCAAGACAGAGACAGGCTATGCTTCGTGCTCTTACAACATCTCTTATTCATAACGGAAGAATTTTTACAACTGAGGCACGCGCTAAGGAAGTTCGTAAGCAGGTTGAGAAGCTTATCGCTCTTGCAGTTAAGGAGAAGGACAACTTCGAGGAAGTAACTGTAAAGGCTAAGGTTGCTCGTAAGGATGCTGAGGGCAAGCGTGTTAAGGAAGTTGTAGACGGTAAGAAGGTTACAGTTTATGACGAAGTTGAGAAGACAATCAAGAAGGACAAGCCTTCAAGACTTGCTGCTCGTCGTCAGATCCTTGCATACCTTTACCCTGTAACTGAGGTTCCAACTGCTAAGGCTGGTCAGAAGAAGAATACCAAGAAGGTAGATCTTGCTGCTAAGCTTTTCGATGAGTACGGTGCTAAGTATGCTACACGTAACGGTGGTTATACACGTATCGTTAAGGTTGGCCTTAGAAAGGGCGACGCTGCAATGGAAGTTCTTCTTGAGCTGGTTTAATCAGATCTGGAACGCCAAAGCGTTATGAGAAATTAAGAGAATCATCCTCGTGATGGTTCTCTTTTTTTGTGATAAGGCTGTCTCGCGTGCGTTGTACTTGTACAAAAAGATTATACATATTAAAGGATTTGTAATTCAAATGCTCAGGTACATAAGCTATACTTATTTTATATAGGACTGTGTATAAACAGGAGAGGGTTATGAGTTATAAAAAAACTTTAAATGCTGCCATATTCATGCTTGTACTGACGATATTGGTCATGAGTTTATCCGGTATTTCCTTCGCGGGAGATACCAGCGTAAGAATCAGTTCGGTCCGTATAACAGTATCGGATTATTTAAAGACTTTGGAACTGGACGGTAATGATCAGATTCCGTCTCTGTCGGAAAGTGATTTTTCGGTTCCTGATAATAATCAGTATGAAATCAGTAAAGTGACATGGTTAGGCAATGATACACTCAATATCGGAGGTACACCCAATGTGGAGGTGTATCTTACATCATTGGAAAAGGAACGTTCAAACGACTATTATACTTACTACTATTTTAGCGGCACCTACGACAGTACAAATGTGCATGTAAACGGAGGTAATTTTGTATCTGCGCGAACAGAGGGAAACTATGCCCTGAGAGTTGTAATATCTCTTAAAGGTTTAAAGGGGACATATCAGTCTCCTTCAGCACCTGTATGGAGTAATTCAACTTTGGGACTAGCCATGTGGACAGCTCCCTCCAATACATCAGGATACTACAAGGTGAGTCTGTATAGGGACGGCGTTAAGGCTGCGAATCTGATAACAGACCAGACAGCTCTTAATCTTTATCCCTATATGACTAATACCGGTTCATATAGCTTTGAGGTTTCCACAATTCCATATACAGCATTACAGAAAAACGGAAAAGAGTCATCTGCAGTTATATCTTCAAATCTTAATATAAATGCCGGGGAAACATCAGACGGAAGCGGACAGTATACTGATTCAAAATATCTTTTGTACAGCAACAATGATTTAAACGGATCACAGATTGCTGCAGGATCTTCAGGATCCACTGCAGCTATAAATGATTACAATACAGGGTCTGCATATACTGTTTATAATTCAAACAATGGTCAGACAACTGTTTTACCCGGTTATGAAAACGGTGCCTCATCAAGCGGAACAGTTACAACAAATTCAGGATCATATACAACCGGAAGCTGGTTCAAAGAAGGCAATTACTGGTATTTTAAGACAAGCAACGGTTCAGTGGTATGCGACGGATGGCTGATGTGGAAAAATGCATATTATCGCTTTGACTCTGAAGGTAAGATGCTGACCGGCTTTTATCATAAGGATGATTACTGTACCTACTATCTATCAAACAGCGGAGCCATGAAGACCGGCTGGGTCCTTATTAACAACACCTGGTATTACATGAATCC
The DNA here is from genome assembly GCF_000702885.1 of Oribacterium sp. P6A1. Taxonomy (GTDB): domain Bacteria; phylum Bacillota; class Clostridia; order Lachnospirales; family Lachnospiraceae; genus Oribacterium. Next base: position 153,364 of record NZ_JNKO01000004.1, read on the forward strand.
TCAGGCAGGAGAGTATTATGGACTCATGTATAGAAACTCAGTTGTGAACATCGGAGATAAAAGCTATTACTTTGATGCAGATGGTAAGATGAGAACCGGCTGGGTAATAATTAGATATGATAGCGGTATTGATCAGTATTATTACTTCTATCCCAAGACTGCAGAAAACGGAAATAATTACGGACATATGGCAAAGGGGACGACCATACTTGACGGTCTTACTATTGCTGCTGACGGACACTGGGTACGCTGATTTGAGGTATAAAATATACCAATTCAGTTATCGGAAAAATAATCATTAATTGAAGATAATAAAAATAGAAACAAGCTTGAATTAAGTACAGCTAAGGTATATGTATATAGGGCAGACCCAGAGGTCTGCCCTTGTATTTTGCAGTCAATTCAAATATACTAAATCAGATTGACAACTATTTAAATTGAAAAAGTTGACTTTAATCTGCTTAGAACTAAAGCATCATATAAACCGGGAGAAAAAAGTGAAAATCATAGAAGCGATACATTTGGCATATGATTATATACGTACTGACGAAAACGACAAAGTAGTAGAGAAAAACCGTGCATTGAACGACGTAAATCTGTCTATAGAAGAAGGAAGTTTTGTCTGTGTATTAGGACACAACGGATCCGGAAAATCCACCCTTGCAAAGCTTATAAATGGTCTTAACCTGCCTTCAGAAGGTACCATGCTGGTAAGTTCCAGGGATACTAAAAACGAGAAGGAATTATGGGATATAAGAAAAGAAACCGGTATGGTTTTTCAGAATCCGGACAACCAGATCATTGCATCTGTTGTTGAGGAGGATGTAGGTTTCGGCCCTGAAAACATAGGAATCCCAACAGGAGAAATCTGGGAAAGGGTCAACAAAGCTCTGAAGGCAGTAGGTATGGAGGCGTATCGAATGAAGTCTCCGAACAGACTCAGCGGAGGACAAAAGCAGAGAGTGGCCATAGCAGGGACCATGGCCATGATACCCAAAACCATAGTTCTTGATGAACCTACAGCCATGCTGGACCCAAGCGGTCGTGCAGAGGTCATTAAGACAGTTAAAGAATTAAATAAGACCCAGGGCGTGACGATAATTCTTATTACACATTACATGGAAGAAACAGTAGATGCCGATCGTATCATCGTTATGGATAAGGGCAAGATGGTCATGGATGGGTCACCGAAAGAGGTTTTTAAAAATGTTAAAGCTCTTAAGGAAATAAGAATGGATGTTCCTGAGGTTACTGAGCTTGCATGGATCCTTAAAAATGAAGGTATGCCTGTCCCTGACGCTGTTCTCACAAGAGAGGAACTGGTTACATATCTTCAGAAGTGCCTCCCTAAGCAAGTGGATTTTCAGCCTGATTTTGTAAAGAAAAATCCAAAACATATGGAAATAACAGATCCTGTGATGCGTATTCGTAACCTGAGTCATGTTTATCAAAAGGGGACTGCCATGGAGAGCTATGCCCTTAAGGATGTCTCCTTTGATATTCAGAGGGGCTCTGTGGTTGGTTTTATAGGACATACAGGATCCGGCAAGTCAACATTGACACAGCACCTTAACGGGCTTATAAAGGCCACAGAAGGTACTATAGAGGTGAATTTTCGTGACAATACAGCGCTTTTAAAAAGCAATGTAAAGTCAGGAAAAAAATCTGATACAGGAAGCACTTCTTTCCGGGGAGGAAAGCTCATTTCAGATATGTCAGAGAGCATAAAGATGAATCCTGACAATACATGTAATGAAGGAGCAGATAAATCGAAAAATATCGCTGTTTACAGACAGAGTCCTCTTCATGAAGAAAATGAAAAGGGAACAGGATTTATCAATATATACAGCGAAAATCTGGATATGAAGCAGCTGAGGTTTAAGGTCGGTCTTGTTTTTCAGTATCCGGAATATCAGTTGTTCGAAATAGATGTATTGACAGATGTTATGTTCGGCCCTAAAAATCAGGGACTGTCTCAGGAAGAAGCTCAGAAAAGGGCTGAAGAGGCACTCAGTATGGTTGGACTTGGAAAAGAATTCTGGAAAAAATCACCTTTTGAACTAAGCGGAGGCCAGAAGAGGCGAGTTGCTATAGCCGGAGTACTGGCTATGCATCCCGAGGTACTCATTCTTGATGAGCCGACTGCAGGACTTGATCCTGCCGGAAGAGATGATTTATTCACACAGATAAGATCCCTTCATGATAAGGTTGGAATGACTATAATCCTTGTATCTCATTCAATGGATGATGTAGCAAGATATACAGACCAGGTAATAGTTCTCGATCATGGAGAGCTCAGGATGACCGGTACTCCGGAAGAGATATTCAAGAGATACAAAGAACTGGAGGAAATGGGCCTTGGAGCACCGCAGATGACTTATCTTATCCACGATTTAAAGGATGTAGGTATACGTTTTGAGGACAGACCTGACACGGTTGAAGAAATGGCACATTGCATAGTTGATCTTTGGAAACGTTACAATAAAGAGGAACTCGCGGCAGACAAGGCTTCCGGAAAGGAGGCTCTGTGATGTTCAGAGAAATAACACTAGGACAGTATTATCCTGTAGATTCCATTATTCACAGACTTGACCCCAGAGTTAAGCTTATGGGAACACTGGTTTTTCTTGTTGCGCTGTTTATCGTGAACAGCTGGACCATGTATGGTGCTGCGGCGATTGTGCTTGCCATACTTATAAAGTTAAGTAACGTTCCATTCAAATTCATGACAAAGGGTCTCAAGAGTATAGTTATTCTGCTTTTGATATCAGTCAGCTTTAATCTTTTCCTTACTCCCGGAGAGCCTTTGGTGCAGTTTGGAATCCTGAAGATTTCACGGGAGGGACTTGAAATTGCACTTAAGATGGGAATAAGACTGGTACTTCTGGTTTTAGGCTCATCGCTTATGACATTGACCACAACACCTAATCAGCTTACTGACGGTATGGAAAAGGGACTTGGAGTATTCAAGAAGATAGGAGTTCCGGTGCATGAGATTTCCATGATGATGTCTATAGCCCTTAGATTTATCCCGATTCTTGTTGAAGAAACAGACAAGATAATGAAGGCCCAGCAGGCAAGAGGTGCTGACTTTGAGTCCGGAAATATCATAGAAAGGGCAAAGGCTATGGTCCCGATTCTTGTTCCACTGTTTATCAGCGCATTCAGAAGAGCCAATGACCTTGCCATGGCTATGGAAGCCCGCTGTTATCATGGAGGAGAGGGCAGAACAAAGATGAAGCCTTTGAAATATGCGGCGAGAGACAGGGTAGCATACCTTCTTATGATAATGTATCTGGCTGTGTGTATCGCTTCGAGATTTGTAAATCTTATATAACGAAAAAATGCGATGTAAAAATCATCGCCTGAATGGGGAGCGGATTTTGTGAATAGACGTATAAAACTGACAATTTCATACGACGGCAGTAACTATAAAGGCTGGCAGATACAAAATCCAACCGAAGAAAAACCGGAGGGAGACAGGCCGACTGTTCAGGGAATGCTTACTCTTGCCATAAGGAATCTGATTAAAGGTGAAGAAATTCAACTGATCGGAGCCAGCAGAACCGACAGTGGAGTGCATGCAAAGGGGAATGTTGCTGTATTTGATACAGAGTCATCCATACCTGCGGAGAACTTCCCCTTTGCCATAAACAGCTTTTTGCCGGATGATATCAGAGTTATGAAAGCAGAAGAAGTGGATTTGGACTTTAATCCGAGATTTGTACCGCATAAAAAGACCTATGAATATAAAGTGGATAACAGCCTTATCCAGCTGCCTGTGAACAGACTGTATACATACAATTTCACCTATGGGCTTGACCTCAAAAAGATGAAAAAAGCTGCAGATTATCTTGTTGGAGAACATGATTTTACAAGCTTTGTGAATCCCGACAGTCAGGTTTTTGAACACGGCGGAGATGCTGTAAGAGAGATATACAGTGTCGAAATCCTTGGACAAAAGGAAAGTACGGTAGATAATTACGGTACTGATGAAAAGTCAGAAAATACGGAATTAGGCCATAAAAATACTTCTGTCAGCAGAAGGGTCAAAACTTCGGAAGAGCAATTGATAACAATACGCATAAGCGGAAATGGATTTTTGTATCACATGATACGCATCATAGTAGGTACACTTCTGCAGGTGGGAAACGGAAAAAGAGAGCCGGAAGAAATAAAAGACATTCTGGAGGCCAGGGACAGAACAAAAGCAGGTCCTACAGTGCCTGCAAAGGGACTGTGTCTTGTGGAACTGAATTACCCTTAAAATAGATGAGTGCTTGGATCTGAGGGGCTCGGATCACAAGCACTCCATTTTTATAGGTAAATTCTTCGTGATTAACTAAAATGATAAAGCTATAAGAGGGAAAAAGGAAAACTTGAATATGAAATACGATGGGATTAAAGGGTTCATCTTTGACATGGACGGAACCATGTTCGATACGGAAAGGGTGTATTATAAATTCTGGAAAATTACGGCAGAGGAGCGAGGATTTATCATTACAGATGAAATGATAGATAAGATGAGAGGCGCATCCGTTGAGAATATAGGGGTACTATTCAAAAAGGTCAATCCGGATTTTGATTACATGGAGGAACGTTCTGTCAGAAAGAGACATATCTATGACTATTTAAAGGTGCATGGAATACCAAAAAAAGCTGGACTTGATGAACTTTTTTCATGGCTTAAGAAGAAAAATTACAGGCTTGCTCTTGGTTCTTCCTCAATTAAGGAACAGGTTATGATGTACCTTGATAAAACGGACTATACTGGAAAATTTGACTATATATGCGCCGGAGATATGATAAAAAACGGTAAGCCGGCACCGGATATTTATCTTCATTGTGCTGAAAAGCTGGGTTTAAAGCCAGAAGAGTGCATAGTAGTTGAGGATTCTCCGAATGGAATCAGGGCAGGCTACGCCGCCGGGTGCCGGGTCTTCGGAATTAAGGATATGAGCGAGCTTGATGAGGTTCGGGATATGCTTACGGAAGAGCCGGAGACATTGACAGATATCATAAGAATATTTGAACAAGAGTAGACTTTAAACTGGTGACAAGTAAGAAGGATGCTTGTTCGTTTCTTATTAGAGGGTGCTGAGTAGATATAAACTCTAATGAAGGAATTTTGACTAATGCAGTAATGCATTTAATTAATGTAGGAATACATTTAACTGATGTAGGATATATTTGATCAATGTAGGAATGTATTTGATTAATGCAGGAATATATTTGACTTTGGGGATTTTTTCTGAAGAGCGTTTAGATAGATAGCAGATTGTAAAGAGAAAATAAAATGTTTTCTGTTGTATTGACAGCATTTACGATTCAAAATATAATACATGATGCTGTCTGATAAAAAGGCGTGGTTTCTATGCCTTTAAGACAGGTAACTATTTACAGCAGGGTTCGAAACAGGGCCCGGGCTACATTAAATACTGAAATCAGTCTCAGAGTGGACCACTTGCAAAACTGATAAGTTGTTTCGACGACTTATCATTCGGCCAGCCATAAGCTTTCTGTCAGAAAGCAGGCATATAACCCAATGCAGGCAAGCCGGCAGAAGTTCTGTTTTGGACAGAGACCAGAGTAAGTAGCCTTATAACAGGAGGTTGTTATGAATTCATACGTAGCTACAGCTTCTACTATTGCACAGGACAGAAAGTGGTATGTAGTAGACGCAGAGGGTAAGACACTTGGTCGTCTTGCATCAGAAGTTGCTAAGGTTCTTCGCGGAAAGAACAAGCCAACTTACACACCATTCCTTGATTGCGGAGATTACGTAATCATCGTTAACGCAGAGAAGATCGCTGTTACAGGTAAGAAGCTTGATCAGAAGATTTATCGCACACATTCCAGATATGTTGGTTCAATGCGTGAGACAACTCTTCGCGATCTTAAGGCTAAGAAGCCTGAGAAGGTAATCGAGTATGCTGTTAAGGGTATGCTTCCTCACGGACCATTAGGCAGACAGATGTATAAGAAGCTTTTCGTATACGCTGGCGCAGACCACAAGCACCAGGCACAGAAGCCTGTTGAGCTTACAATCTAAGGGAGGATATCAAAATGGCTACAAACAGAAATTACGGAACAGGTAGAAGAAAGTCTTCTGTTGCAAGAGTTTACATTATGCCTGGAACAGGTAAGATCACAATCAACAAGAGAAGCCTTGACGAGTACTTCGGTCTTGATACACTGAAGCTTATCGTTAATCAGCCACTCGTTCTTACACAGAATGTTGGCAAGCTTGATATTCTTGTTAACGTACATGGTGGTGGTACAACAGGTCAGGCTGGTGCTATCCGTCACGGTATCTCAAGAGCACTTTGCGAGATGGATATCGAGTACAGACCAGTTCTCAAGAAGGCTGGATTCCTTACAAGAGATCCAAGAATGAAGGAGAGAAAGAAGTACGGTCTCAAGTCTGCACGTCGTGCTCCTCAGTTCAGCAAGCGTTGATCAGTTCTCTTCAAGAGAATATTCAAGATCCAATTCCCGGAAGTCAGCTATGGCTTCCGGGCTTTCTATTAGGCATAAAATCAAATTGGCACTTCTGTTGCCGTAAGTATTTTCATTTCATCAAATTGGCACTTCTGTTGCCATAAGTATCTTTATTTCATCAAATTTGTGCGCCTGTTGGCGTGGGTTTCTTAATTATCTTGACCGTAAATCCAGGTTACTTTATATAAAGAGAACAAAAAAGCTCTCCGGTTTTACGGAGAGTTTTTGATTTCAATTATGATTTTTAATAATGTCTTTGACCCACAATCCCACCGGAGTGAGATCGCCATCGGTAAATGGCTGTGATGGTACATAGGAAGTGGAGAACAGGGCTGAGGTTTCGGCCTTGTTAGACAGATTCCATACTGTAAAGCTGATACCGTTATCTTCTAAAAGCTTAAACCATACGGCAGCTGAATCAAAATCAGCATAACCGTTTCCGCTGGCCTCTGAAATACCGCATTCAGATACGAAAACCGGAAGACCTCTGTTATGAGCTTCAATCAGCACATCCTGAAGTTCCTTTTTGTGTGTGGAAACGTAAAAATGAAGAGCATACATTATGTTGTCATAATCAAGGGGGCGATTTGATACTTCCAAAAGCTGCTGTGACCAGAAGGGAGTGCCGACTATAATGACGGACTCGGGACTGTTACTCCTTATGGCAGGAATAATGTTTTCTGAATACTCATAAATATCATTCCATGTAGTAGAACCGTTAGGCTCGTTACAGATCTCATAGATAATATTCGGACAGTCCGGATACTTGGAACTGATATATCTAAAAAATTCGTTGGACTGATTTTCGTATATCTTGGGATTCGAATCATTTAGTATGTGCCAGTCAACAATTACATACATATCATGGTTAATGGCATATTCGATGCCCTTTTCCATAAGCTGAAGGCTCCCGGACGGATTTTGCACATATATTTCTGAGTACATGGCTAGTCTTATGAGATCACAATCCCAGTCGGTAGATAGTTGTTTGAAAAAGTTATCATTAATAAAATCCGGAAACCAGGTAAGACCATGGGTGCTGAGACCTCTCAGCATAACTGCCTTTCCGTTTTTATCAAGCAGCCTGGTACCGTGAACACTTAGTTTTCCGTTGACGGAAGGCCTGGGGTGTGCAAATGTCTCCGATTCAGAGGCTAATGAAATAACACCAGTACACGTACTACCGATCATAAATACTGACAATAAAAGTATCGAAAAAAATCGAATTAATTTAATCATATAATTTTCAATGTTCATGATTGCTGTTTGATGGTTAAGAGCGACTTTATCTTTTACTCCATAGCCATGTCGTACCTCCTTATCACATGATTTTTATATAGCCTTGTTTTGATTTCACAAAAAGCTGTTCAATCTAACTTCGGAAATAAATACCAAAATATAAGAAGGTTCGAAAAATATCATCATGAATTGAAAAGCGATCCATGGCCCGGAATGATTATAACTGGTTTCCCTCAAGCAGAGTCTGCCCGGGAAGTATATCTGTCGGAATCACGATATGCTTATTTGGAACAGGCTCGCCCTTTATGAGATGGAGCAGCTGGTCGCAGGAGCACTGGGCAAGACGCCTGGTATTCTGTTGAACACTTGTGATATTTACGCTTTTGCAGGCGAGGGAGATACCATCGAAACCAATGATGCAGATATCTTCAGGAACCCGTTTGCCCATGCTGATAGCGCCGGTATAAGCTCCCAGGGCCCGCCAGTCACTGATGGCAAAGACACTGTCGAATTCCACCCCCTTAGCTATAAGATAACGTATTGCTTCACGGCTGTCTGAAAAACCGTCCTTTGATGGCTCGACTTCAACGATGTTCTGTGAAGTCAGTTCAATGCCTCCGCGCTTGAATTCATCGAAAAATCCCCTTTGGCGTTCCTCACTTCTGATACTTTTTCTTGTGCTCATGATCATAATGGGTTTCCTGCAATTTTGATTCAGCAACGCCCTCGCGGCCAGACAGCCTGATACATACTGATCACTTTGCACTGTGCAGATATCGTTGGTGGCAGAGGGGGCATCATTACAATCTATCCAGACGTGAGGAATGGAAGGCTTGAGGATATCTTTGATGGAAAGGTAATCGCCACTGATGATAATGATGCCCGAAACGTTGGAATCATAAAGCGCCAGCAAGGTGTCCTTAAGATTGAAGCGGCCTTGTACCATACTGCAGTTTAGTACAGTATATTCATAATCTGCCAGATAGTTGGTTATTTCGCTTAAGAGGCTGGCAAAATAATCCTGGTTGCTTATGCTTGTGATGACGCCTATCTTTTTACGTTTAGTGTCGGCAGTTTTTTCCGGAAACCTGTAATTGTAAGTATTGCAGGCTTCAAGGACCTTTTGTCTGGTGCTTTCCGAGACCTTTGGATCGTTATTAAGAACCCGTGAAATAGTGGCGGTGGATACACCGCATTTCTCGGATATAAACTTAACGGAAACGTTCTTTCTTTTGCTCATTTATATACTCTCTCAATGTTGTATTTTATAATTCATGAAAATTTAGTTTTATTTAATAGGACATTTTTGGCTTTTTTAATATGACATTTGCAGTTCATGAAAAGTGTTTTATACCCTTCGGTGTCTGATTTTTGAATTAAGCGTCCGGTAATCTCTGATAATAGGATAACAAATAAAAATGTAACGTTACATAGGAATAATGCATAAAACTGGGGACAATTATTGTAAATTGTAACGAAATGATGTAAATAAACGAAATAATCGTTGAAAATATACAAATATAAACATAATATGTGCATGTAACAACATGAAATTAATGTAACGTTACACGACGCATCGCTGCATTCCACAATGTGAAACTATGTAACGCGATGCTGAACAGAAAAGAAATATTTATGAATTGTTTTTTTATATAAGAAAGGGGAATTGATGACGACAAAGGGATTTCCTGAAGGGTTTCTATGGGGCGGAGCCACAGCAGCAAACCAGTGTGAAGGCGGTTACGATCAGGGGGGCAGAGGCCTCAGCAGCGTAGACGTGGTTCCTTTCGGACCGGACAGAATGAAGGTGGCAATAGGAGAGCGGAGGATGCTTTCCTGTGAGGAAGGATACAGCTATCCATCCCATGAAGCCATAGATATGTATCATCATTACGAAGAAGATATCAGGCTTTTTGCGGAAATGGGATTCAAGTGCTACAGACTTTCCATTGCATGGACAAGAATCCTTCCTAACGGAGATGATGACACTCCGAATGAAGAAGGACTCAGATTTTATGAAGATATCTTCAAACTCTGCAAAAAGTACAGTATAGAACCTTTGGTAACTATTGACCATTTTGACACACCTATCGCACTTATCGAAAAATACGGTGGTTGGCGTGACAGAAAGATGATAGATGCCTATGTGAAATATTGCGGGGTAATCTTTAACAGATATAAAGACTTGGTCAGATACTGGATCACATTTAATGAGATAAATATGCTGCTCCATATGTCCTTTATGGGAGCGGGAATCGTATTTAATGAGGGAGATGACAGGCAGAGTGTTCTTTACAATGCTGCTCATCATGAACTTCTTGCCAGTGCAAGGGCGGTAAAGCTTGCCCATGAGATCATGCCTGACTGCATGATGGGATGCATGCTTGCGGCAGGCCAGTTCTACCCCTATTCCCCGGATCCGAAGGATATCTGGGACGGTTTTGAGAAGGACAGAGACAACTATTTCTTCATAGATGTTCAGGCCCGCGGAAGTTACCCCGTTTGGGCATGGAAGAGGATGGAGGCCGCAGGAGTAAAGCTGGATCTCCGTGAAGGCGATGAGAAAACACTGGCGGAAGGTACAGTGGATTACATTTCCTTTAGTTACTATGCATCCAGATGCACAACAGCTGATCCTGAGATATTTGCAAAGCATCAGAGACCGGGAAATGCGGTGTTCAAGGCAGTTGTCAATCCGTATCTCAAGAATACAGAATGGGGCTGGCAGATAGATCCCCTTGGACTCAGAGTGACTATCAACACACTTTATGACCGCTATCAGAAGCCTCTGTTTATAGTAGAGAACGGCCTTGGGGCAACTGACAAAGTTGAAGAGGACGGAAGCATTCACGATCCGTATCGCATCGATTATATGCGTCAGCATATTGAAGCTATGAGGGATGCTGTCAATGTTGACGGTATTCCTGTTCTTGGCTACACCTCATGGGGCTGTATCGATCTTGTATCTGCATCGACCGGAGAGATGAAAAAACGCTACGGCATGATCTATGTTGATAAGGATAATGAAGGCAACGGTACTCTTAATAGAATCCGTAAAGACAGTTTTTATTGGTATAAAAAAGTAATTGAAACCAATGGTGCGGATCTCAGCTGGGAAGAATAAGCCGGATCAAGGATTTTTTATATCTTTAAATCGCTGAAGCATTATTGAGAAAGTACTGTGGACAAAGCTTAAAGAAGTAATAATTTTTAGAAGAATATACACAGTATTCTAAATATAAAGAGAGCTTCAAAAATGTAAATAATCTGCCATATAGAGCAGGAATCAATATAAAAAGGGGAGAAATACAATGAATTACAAAGATCTCGCCGCAACGATAATAGAGAATATCGGCGGCAAAGAAAATGTTAATCAGGTAGTGCATTGTGCTACCAGACTGCGCTTCCGTCTCAAGGATGACAGTAAGGCAAATACAGAAGTGCTTAAGAAAACAAACGGAGTACTTTCTGTAATCAATGCAGGAGGCCAGTATCAGATCGTTATCGGACCTGATGTTGCTCAGGTTTACCAGGAGGTTGTGGAGCTTGGCGGATTTGAGGCATTGGCACAGGTTCCTGATGATGAGCCAAAGAAGAATCAGAGCAAGCTGAGTGCGGCTCTTGAATTCGTGGCAAGTATGTTCCAGCCTATCATCCCGCCTATTACAGCCGGCGGTCTTATCAAGGCAATAATGGCACTTCTTGTTACATTGAATTTACTCGATAAGACAACTCAGACCTATGCGCTTCTCAATGCATTTGCCGATGCACCATTCTATTTTCTTCCTATACTTCTGGCATCAAGTACAGCTAAGAGATTTAAGTGCAATCAGTTCATGGCAATGACCCTTGGCGGTATTCTTATTTATCCGTCATTTATCACCATGGTATCTGAGGCAAAGGCAGCAGGTGCAGGAATTGCAATGTTCGGAATTCCTATCACACTTGCAAGCTACAGCTCATCGGTAATTCCTATTATTCTGGGTGTATGGTTCATGTCTTATGTAGAGAAGTTCATGAACAAGGTTTCTCCCAAGGCTATCAAGTTCTTCTCAGTTCCTATGGTTTCACTTGTTGTATCAGGAATTGTGACACTTTCAGTACTTGGACCTATCGGAACATGGGTTGGTAACCTTCTTGCAGCATTCTTTACATGGCTCAATGCTACTGCAGGATGGGCAGTACCTACACTTGTGGGAACATTATCACCGCTCCTTGTTATGACAGGAACACACTACGGACTTATTCCTATCGGTGTAAATAACCTTGCGACAACAGGATTTGATACAGTTGTCGGACCCGGAATGCTTTCATCAAATGTGGCACAGGGTGCAGCAGGTTTCGCAGTTGCTGTTCGTTCAAAGAATAAGCAGACCAAGGAACTTGCAGCTTCAGCAGGTCTTACCGGAGTACTCGGTATCACAGAGCCTGTACTTTACGGAATCAACCTTAAATTCGTTTATCCGCTGGTAGGAGCAATGATCGGTGGTTGTGCAGGCGGATTATATATGGGTGTCACAGGTACAGGAAGATTTGCGGCAGGTTCACCGGGACTTCTTGTTCTTCCTGGATATATCGGCGGTGAAGGCATGACAAACTTTACCAATGCCTGCATCGGAACAGCAGTGGCTGCAGTGGTATCATTTATCGCAACCTATATACTTTTCGGAATCTATGCCCGTCAGGGTAAGCTTGATTCTGAAGAGACAGGAATCGTAACACCACAGAATGAAACAGTTCTGGAAGCACATAAAGACACAGACATCGTTTCAGTAGCAGATGGAAAGATTCTTGATAAGGAAGAAATCAAGGATGATATGTTTAAGGAAGAGGCTATGGGCCAGACTATAGGCGTAGAGCCTGCAAATGGCATCATCGTAAGCCCTGCAAACGGAACACTTGAAATGGTGTATGAGACAGGACACGCATTTGCAGTCAGAACTTCAAATGGAAGAGGACTGCTGGTTCATATCGGAATCAATACCGTTGAGCTCAAGGGAAAAGGCTTCACACCGCTCAAGAAGCAGGGAGAAGCTGTTAAGGCCGGAGAACCTGTTATAAAGGTGGATTTAAACGAAGTAAAACATTCAGGATATTCGATGCAAACATTTACGGTAGTGACAGAGGCAGAAGATGGCGATGAGATAACATTTACAGCATCAGGAAATGTTACAAAGGGCCAGACCATCAATGCATAAGCAGTAAATACCCGGAAACTTAGGGGGTATAATCCGAAATACACTTAAAAAACATGGAAATGGAGCCGGATTTACATCATGCCGTGATGGCTATCTGTATGGTTTTGAGGGAATAAAAGAAATCAAAATCATTTTACAAATAAAGAAGACCGATTAGCGTATTTGAAAAGCACGCTAATCGGTCGTTTTTTAGTATAAGAGATAGAAAATTATAATGTAAAAAATATTATAGAGAGGTAAAAATTTTATGAAAAGGTAAAATGCACAAAAATGCAGGGCACAATTCGGTTAAAAATACGAGGAGATTGATAAGGTACTAAATATGTAAAAAATATGTGTAAATTTAAGAAAAAGCGCTTAAAAATGAGTCTATAGTGGAGAAAAGGAAAGTGTAAAAAACAGAAAAGGAGGTGTGAGTATTTGAAAAAACGAAAAATAAGCAGTCCGGTACATGCAGTATGAAGAAGTTCTGAAAGTCTCAAAAACAGAATATATGTTTTGTAAAAATGCAGATATTTTGTGCTGTAAAAAAGGAAAGCGTAAGAAGCCGCGAAATTCCGTGACCGGGACAAAATTTACAAAGCAGATAATTTGTAAAATGATGAGATAATGACCAGAACAGAATGAAAATTCAGTAATGGAATTTTGGAAAGTATAATTTTTCTCTTCTCGTAGAAAACAGAAGAAAATGAGATAATTTAATAGTGAAATAAGGGGGTAAAATTTGACAGGATTTTCAAGTGATGGGTAAAGAGATGGTTTATGAAGTGAAGGACTGAAGAATTACAGATCGATTTTTGGGGCTTTAATAGGGCAAAAACTCGAAAAAAGCGATTAAACCGCATAAATACGTGATTTTTTAAATTAAGAGGATAAAGACTGAAAAAAACGAAATAATTGAAACGAAGAATTTAAAGAATAAGAAGATACCTTGATGAAATCCGGAATTTCGCGCCATTAAAACATGATTTAGTCCGGAAATAAGTTTCATTCCTCAAAAATATTAAGAAGTGCCAGATTATAATAAAATTTAATAATTAATCAAGGCTAAGTGAAACGCTGTGGGAGAGCAGAAGCCGATTAGAAAAACTGAAATCTTATGTAATAATCCGTTATGAAAAGGTTTTAAAGGTAATAAATAGTGTATGTTAAAAAATAACACTGTCAGAGGTGGAAAAACACATAAATAATGACATGAAAAAACCATTCCTTAGGAAGAGATGGATTTAACGGAGATGTTTTCTGAATATTGATATAAAAGATGATAATGGAATTAACAGGAAAAACGGATTTAAGAAATATTGGAATTTCAAGGATCTATCGTATGTACGGTTATGGAATATATTGAGGATATGAAACGAAATGTAGCTGTAATGGATATAATTCTTGTGAATAAAGTGAACGAAAAATGCCCCAAAGAAAGTAGATTTAATCAGAGAACAGAAGTGAAGGATATATAACTATAAATAAATAATAAAATGCATAAAGAGGGAAATTGTACTAAAAAAATACCGGAAGATGGTAAAATGTAAGTAGAGATATAAGGCGTTGAAAATCCTATTATTAAGTACATACTTCTTGCAAAACAGGAAATAACACATGCAGCATAAATTTTGAAAATGGACGTGATTTTCTAAAATTTATTTGAAAGTCTCAAGATGGCTGGTCTGGGGAAGTCTCTAATATAAACGAAAAAAGAGACAAATACTTAAATTATATAGCTATTAGGATAAAATTAATAAATATTATTTGGTTAAAGCGTAATATTGGTAAGACTTCGGATTTTTACTATGCATGAAGAAAAATTCATTGAATCCTGTAAAGCTATGGATTTTAAAGGTGTATAACCCGGTAAGGAGAGGATATTTACTTTTACGGCAATTAATACCATTTACTATTTTGAACTCACAGCAGGCTGTTAAATGAAGACATGGTTAAATAGATAATTATGCATTCAGAAAAAATATAAAACCTTAATTTTGCCATAGAGAAAAGAAGCAGGCTGATTATATAGTAAATTCAAGAAATTCTAACTTTAACGTGGGAGATAAATTTGAATACTAATCCCATAAAACAAATTGAACAGGATAGAATAGGGAGAATCTATAGTCACTAAAAGAATTAACCGTATGGCGATTTTTGAAGCATAAAAATTATATAGTATTCATAGCTTTAAAGCTTAAATAGAAACATAGGATACATAATTATCGGGATAAGCGGCTAAAAATGATGAAAATTGTGGGTGAAAACCACCGGCTGTATAAACATCCTGTTTAAGGATTTTTTGATCTGAAATAGGTAAAATTTGAAAAAATGAGAAATTATTTCCATTTTTGTGCAAACGTATATTTACTTTAATTGCATGAAAATGGTGCCTCAGGGCAGCGTGGATACAAAAATCCCTTAAGTTGAACGGAAAAGAATGGGATTATGTTCGGGTAAAGAACTTTTAAGAGCTAAAAATAGAAATAATTTGAATTAATGTCCCTTGAATGCTTTGAATTATCAAAAGCTATAGCTTTTGATATATACGTTTATAATTAACATCCGGTAAAACGGTATAGAATTAAAGGGTGTTGATGGAAACTTTATCTGAAGCAGGAATACAAAAAATCGGATGGCGGAAAATACGGAAAATAAAGATATTTTAAGTGTGTGCTCATGTGAAATAATTATATTCAAAAGCTGTTCTATGTTCTTTTTGGGGATAAGAATAGATGATTTAAAAATGTGCGAAATATTAGCTTTCAGAATGATGTAAGCCGGGTCCCGAATGTTTCAGGATATGCTCCGAAGTTCCGGGGAAATATATATAAAGGATATAAATAGTGTTAAAAAACTGTGGAAAAAGCATTTGCTGCCGGTGATGTATTATGGACGAAAAAAATATATTATTAAGCGTCAATGCCTTGATTGGAGCAATTTTTCACTGATTATTATGTGATTTTTGATTATGCCCTGACTTCGAAGGGGCAGTATTCCGGAGTAATTGTGTAAAACTATGTGGATAAACGGCATGAAAATGTGGATAAATCATCTTTGATAAGCAGAGAAAAACAAGGACCAAAAACCGGGAAAAGAACAGGCAAAATTAAAGGAATAAAACACTGAATCCCAAAAGAATCACCCTGGAATTATTAAAGACAGCTGAATGTTTATCAGAGGAAATATTACTTTAAATACAGTTACGTATAAATACGGTATTAAATTTAGCTGAAAGAACGGGATTTGATCATGACATATAAATCGAAAAGGAAATATCAAATATTAAGGAAATACAAGCATGAATTATGATTACAGCATGAATGATTTTAGAAGCCGTATGACTGATATGTGATAAAAGGGATGAATATATATTAATAATTACAGAGATAAATTCATTCTCTTTTTAAGATCCGGATTTTAACTGTGGAAGCATTTCAAAGAACATCTTTATATAGAAGATATAACTCTAAGAGAATAAAGATACGATCTAATCATGATCTTAAATATAATTGATGGTATGAGGTACCTGTTTATTCTGAATAAAATTTAATACACATTGTTAAAATTGTGGCATTTAGGAAGACCATGTGCTACTCTAAGCACACTGTATACAAAAAGGTTAGGACAAACTAATTTACGAAGGATAAATCCGACACCCCTGACCGGACAAGAGATGCAGAGAATTTCAACAGGTAAAAGCATATTGCTAAATGATAGCTTAAGTTGATTATGAGAAATGGAGAGCAGGATGAATTATGTAAAAACTTTGATATCGGCAGTTTTGGCCGGAATATGTATAGGTATAGGAGGAGTGGTTTTTTTGTCAGTGGAAGACAAGCTGGTGGGCTCATTCTTCTTTACAACGGGGCTTTTTGTTATTTGTACCATGGGATTTCATCTTTTCACCGGTAAGGTGTGCTACGTGTTAAAGAATGACAGGACATATGCATTTCAGCTTCCTGTCATCTGGATCGGAAACCTGATGGGTACCACCCTGGTGGCTAAACTCGTATCTATGACCAGGATTTCAGGCATAGCACAGAAGGCAGCTGCATTATGCGATACAAAACTTTCTGACAGCTGCATCAGCCTTTTCATACTGGGTATCTTCTGTAATATGCTTATTTACATTGCAGTTGAAGGATACGGTAATATCCCGCACGAAACAGGCAAATATCTGGCGCTTTTCTTTGGTGTGATGGTATTTATACTTTGCGGATATGAGCACTGTGTGGCGGATATGTTCTATTTTTCTGCGGCAGATATGTGGAGCTCTGAGGCAGTGATGCGGCTTTTGGTCATTACACTTGGTAATGTGGTCGGCGGCGTGGCATTTCCTATATGTAGGGCTTGTATGGCGAAAATAAAATAATAGTAATAAAAAAGAAATGAAAAAGTAAGAGGGTAAAAGCAGAAAATGTCTGTTTTTTACCCTCTTTAATTTTAAGAAAAGCTTCTTTATTAAAAGAAAAGTACTGCCTGAAAATATACACAGGGGGAATATACAGGGGATTTGATATGCGTAAAAAACAGTAAAAATAGATAAAAAATAAGTGAATATAAAAAACGTGATATTCCTTATTACTACAGGCAAAAGCGCGATATAAATATATGATGTAATCTTTAACAGTATTATATTCATTCGTAATAAAAATATATGAAAATAGTACAAAAAGATGGTTTTTAAATATAGACGGCTTTTCGGATTGCGGTTATAATTCAAAATAACAGCAAAATATTACCCCATAAAAAAGCTGTAGATTCAAGGGAGGATGAGGAGGCAGCTATGAAACTATACAAGAGACAGTATTATCTGAAAAAGATCCGAGAGTTCTATCAAGACAAAGAGCTGATAAAAGTCCTGACCGGAATAAGGGGCTGCGGCAAAACCTGCATGATGGAGATGATCATCAACGAGCTCCGGTGGAGGGGCAATGCTGCAGTGAATCTTATTCACATTGATCTTGATACGAAGGAATTCAGAAATATCAAAAACATTGAAAAGCTCCGAATCGCTATCAAGGAAAAGATGGTCCCATCCAAGGAAGGAACGATTTATCTTTTTATTGATGAGATACAGATGATAGATGATTTCGAAACTCTTATCGAGACGCTGTATAAGGAAGGGAGATATTCCATTTTTCTTTCCGCTTCAAGCTCGTATCTTTTGAGTGACAGCTTTAAGAATAAGTTCGAGAGCCATTACAAGGTATTTGAAATATTCCCGCTGTCTTATTCGGAATATGAGGGTATGAAGGATTTCATGAGCATGAAGAAGGAGGATAATCCTTTGCTGGAGTTTGCACGCTATGTACATGACGGCGGTCTTCCGAAGGTCCTTCAGTGCGATAATGCTCAGGAGAAGCAGAAGTATATTCTTTCGGTGCTTGAAGAGATATTCAAGAAGGATATCGCAAAGATGGAAAAAATCCGCCATGTTGTGTACTTCAAGCAGGTGCAGGATTACATCATTGACACCTTCGGCGAAAGCATCAGCATGACCAGGCTCACAGACTATTTCAGAAACTATGTGAGGATCCCTGTGAAGAGGGAGACTCTGGAGAGATACCTGGAACTTCTGGAGAAAGCAAAGCTTGTATACAGATGCAATCGTTTTGATATAAAGACCGAGAAGGAGCTTCAGGGAGATCAGAGATATTATCTTACTGATCTAGGGTTCTATTTTGCAAAGAAGACCGATTCAAAAGTTGATTACGGCCTGATCATGAAGAATATCATCTATATGTATCTGAAGAGCCGTGAGTACAACATCGCAACAGGACGAATCGGTAAGAGAGAATGTGATTTCGTACTGGCTGACATTGTAAATGCAGCTGAGCTTGATATGGAAGATGCGGAAGATACAAAACCTGTCAAGGCAGATAAAACAAAGAGCGGTTCAAAGGGCAACAAGGTAGTTGCTCAGGAAGTAAACAGAAATTCCATTACTGAGCGCATTAGACAGTTTAAGGCCAGCAGAAGTGCGGCAGCTGCAGCAGCAAAAGCTTCCGGTGCAGGTACCGTGGATAAATCACAGGATATGAAAGTTTCTGTCAGGGTAGATGATGAAGCTGCCGTATCAAATTCCATGTCGGATGCTCTCGCAGAGTATCTTGAGTCAAAGAAGAAAGGGAAGACCGGGAAGCTTACAGAACAGGCAGAAACTGCAGGAAAGGCCGAAGAGTTACTGCCTGAGGCTAAAGCCTTTGAAGAAGATACTGATGAGGGGTCAGTATCAGAGATAAGATCAGAGTTTAAGCCTGAAAAGGAGACCATCGAAGTTGATGATGAGATCTTTGAGGGAGCTGCAGAGGCGGAGCCGGTTGATGATTTTGAAGACCTGATAGAAGAGGAAGAAGAACCGGAGTTTGTTCTTACAAACTTCAGATACATTAAATTCGCATTATCTACAGCTGATCCGTACAGAGAGCAGGTAGAATATGCAGCACTTGACAGCATTCGTGACAACTATCCGAAGTTTATGCTCACACTTGATTCAAAGCCACAGGAGCATAACGGCATAGTTCATCTGAATGCAATCGAAGCACTGAAAGAGGAGAAGGAGTTTTAAATACATTAGAAGGTCTGTCCTGGGGGACAGACCTTTTGCTTTGAGAACAAATTCATTTTCATATAATTTCTAGAAATATTCCCTGATAAAGAAATGTTTATCCGGATAGTAGAGCCAAATAAAATGGTAGAAATAGAAGGAAATGTATGTTGTATAGGACATGAAAAGAGGTATTGGAATCTTGATACCGGATGGCAGTTGAAATATAATGTTGACTGATTGCATTATAAGTCAATTACAGGCTGCGGAAGACCGATCTGTCGGTGCCCGGAGTCAGAGTGCAGACGGAACTACCGCCTGTATCGGGAGGAAAATCATGAAAAAGAATGTATTTTTAAAGAAGGTACTGGCCGCTATGGTAGCCGGTGCGATGCTTACAGGCTGCGGCAGTTCAACTGCAGCTACAGGTGCAGCAACAACATCTGCAGAGACAAGCCCCGCAGAGACAACAGCGGCTCCTGAAACAAGTAAAGAAGCTGAAACAGAAAAGGCAGCAGAAACCGGGGCTGCAGCAGAGACAACAGCAGAAGAGAGCAGTGCGGCAGAGTCTCAGGAAGCGGCAAAAAGCGAGAGCGCTGCAGAGACTGAGGCCTTCGGAGACACCTCTGACGGTGCCATGAAGATTGGTTCACTTAAGGGACCTACCACCATGGGACTTGTCAATCTTATGAATGAGGTTGAAAACGGTGATAAGAGCGGATATCTCTTTGAGATGCAGACACAGCCGGATGTTATTCTCGGAAAGCTGGTGGCAGGAGAGCTCGATGCTGCCCTTATTCCTGCAAATCTTGCGGCTATAGCCTACAACAAGACTAATCAGGGAGTAAGCGTCGTAGACATTAACACACTGGGCGTTCTTTACTGCGTTACTGCAGATGAAAGCATCAAAAGTGTAAAGGACCTTTCCGGAAAGACGGTTCTTTCTACAGGACAGGGCGCCACACCGGAGTATGCCCTCAACTATCTTCTTGAGAAGAATGAGGTTACGGATTGTGACCTTCAGTTCAAGTCTGAAGCAACGGAGATTGCAGCAGTGCTTTCAAAGGATCCTGCACAGATTGCTGTTCTTCCGCAGCCCTTCGTAACAGTGGCTATGGCTCAGAATCAGGATCTTAAGATTGCATTCTCACTTACAGAGGAGTGGGATGCGGTTTCAGAGGATTCAAAGCTACTTACAGGTGTCACAGTGGTAAGAAATGATTATCTCGAGAACAATGAAGATGCGGTTAAGGCATTCATTGAGGACCACAAGGCAAGCACCGAAAAGGCGGTTTCCGATGTTAAGGGAACAGCCGGACTGGTTGCAAAGTACGGAATCATTCCAAAGGCTCCTGTAGCGGAAAAGGCACTTCCCCAGTGCAATATCGTAGCTGTTACGGGTGAAGAGATGCAGAAGAGCCTTTCCGGATATCTCAAGGTGCTCTTTGATCAGAATCCTAAGTCAGTAGGCGGAAAGCTTCCTGAGGATGGTTTTTATTACGTAAAGTGATATAGTCATGTAAAGTGTCACAGTTTAGAACAGAGGGTTCTTACTGTGGCACTTTTTTGCTAGAATATAAAGAATCTAAGACTGACTCAGGAACGAAAGTTTGAAAGAGAACTTTCAAACTTAGCTGGTGGGTCATATACGAGCTCGGATGAACCCGGCTCGTGCCTGACCCATGGAGATAATAATGAAAGAAAACAGCAGTAAAGAGGCTATTACTTTTTTGAAAAAAATAGGAATCATACTATTGTGGCTTATTATATGGCAGCTGCTGAGCGCCGCCATTCATAACAGCATCCTTATGGCAGGCCCCATTGAATCAGCGGCGGCCTTAAAGCAAATGATTTTAACGAGGGAATATTGGAACTCGGTTTTATTCTCTCTTCTCAGGATCATGGGAGGCTTTTGCTTCGGCTCAACAGCCGGAATCATACTTGCCTTATTGTCTTATCGGGTGAAGTTTATGGAGGATTTTCTTAAACCGGTCATATCTGTTTTAAAGGCAGTTCCTGTTGCGAGCTTTGTCATCATTCTGCTTATCTGGGCAGGCAACAGGATATTATCCTTTTATATAAGCGGGCTGGTTGTGCTTCCGCTTATATATATAAATACCCTGGGAGGGCTCAATGCAACGGATCCGAAGCTTCTGGAAATGGCGGAGGTATTCAGAATGCCGGGCATCAGACGGCTAAGATACATTTATCTGCCTTCGGTTTACCCTTATCTTTACAGCGCTTTTCAGGCGTCCATCGGTATGGCATGGAAAAGCGGAGTGGCGGCGGAAGTTATAGGCCAGCCCCTTGGATCCATGGGAAACGGACTTTATCAGGCAAAGATATATCTTGAAACAGCTGATCTTTTCGCCTGGACCGCTACCATAGTGCTGGTTTCATTTCTGCTTGAAAAGCTTATTCTCGGGGCCATGGGATTCTGCTTCGGAAGAGTGAAGTGAATTCCTGTGAATGTAAAATGCGTTAAGGAAAGATTGATTACTGCATGGAATACAAAGTTTCACGAGTTTTGTGGATTGCTGGAAAAAAGATGATCAAATTGATATTCATATATTAGAAATCAAAGTTATTTCATGAGGTATTAATCTAAAAGGAAACATGGAATATGCAGATATATTTCAAAGACATAACAAAGACCTATGATGGGAAAACTGTCCTTGATCATGTGAATCTTCACATTGATACGGGGTCAGATAACAGAGATGTGCTTCTAAGGGGGCCATCAGGCATAGGAAAGACGACGCTCTTAAGGATCATCGCCGGCCTCGAAAAGGCAGACAGCGGCAGTACAGAGATAAGCATGGGAGAGGCGGCCCACGGCGGAAACAGTCTTAAGGTGGGGATGGTATTTCAGGAGGACAGGCTTTTGGAAAAGCTTACGGCGGTTGACAATGTCTCCCTGGTGGACCCTGCCGTTTCCCGGGAGAGGGCGAGAGAGGCTCTTTCAGAGATACTTCCGCCGGAAGCATTGGACAAGCCTGTAAAAGAGCTTTCCGGAGGAATGAAAAGGAGGGTGGCCATAGTAAGGGCCATGCTTCCGCCGTCGGATATGCTGGTAATGGACGAGCCCTTCACGGGGCTTGACCCGGATACGAGAGAAAGAGTCATCGCTTACATCATGAAAAGTAAAGGAAAACGTCCACTGATTCTGGCTAGCCATGAGGTGGAGGGACTTCCGAAGATGAGAGAGCTGATTCTGGAACAAAAATAAAAAAAGATCTGTATAAAGATTATTGAGGCAAATCTGCCCGGTTAAGGCAGGTTAGATTAAGCGGCAAAAGGCCATAAACAGGAGATTTAAGAATGTACGAAATAGGACCTTACACCATAGAGGATAACCAGAAAAGAGAAGACAGAACGGAGCTTATAGACGGATATATCTATAAGATGAAGGCGAATCTGCCGATTTACGGAGTGTATCTCAGAAATCTTTACGGCATGATCACACAGGCCTTAAATGGTACCGAAGAATATGCAAGAGCCTTCATGTATGTGGGGGTACGTCTTGATAAGGATGAGAAGACCTGCATAGTACCGGACATCTGCGTGGTCAGGGATGAGCAGCAGGTTGCGGGAGGTAAGTTTGTGGAAGGGGCTCCCGATGTGACCATTGAGTTTCTGGGAAGCGATCTTGAGGACAGAAAACGGGATCTGTTCCTGAAACTTACAAAATACAGAGATGCGGGAGTGAAAGAGTACTGGATCATAGATGTGGAGCATAAAGCCCTTATGGTCTACGATTTCTCTGATGTCACTCTTCCGAGGCACTATAGCTTTGATGATGAAGTACCGGCGGAAAGCATTGTGCCGGGATTCAGTATAGACTTTAAAGAACTGGAAGAGAAGGTAAAGAAATTCTATGAGATGGCGGAGTTTACCAGAAAGATGAAGGAAAAGAAGGCGCAGCAGGAAAAATAAATCTGCCACAAATCTGCCACACCGATAATCTAGTTTAGCCCACAGGACCTCAGCTAATATAACCGGGAGCTCAGAAAGAGCAAATACAAAAACAACAGGATTTGGTTGATTAGGAGGTCAAAAAATGATCGCAAATAAAAACAGCAGGAAGAAATGGATCCCGACTATGGGAAAAACAGTTCTTGCGGCAGGTGCACTTGCAACAATTATGGCAACAGGAGCCATGGCGGCAGGCTGGCAGCAGGAGGGTGACGACTGGTATTATCTCGACAGCAACGGAAATTACGTCACAGACAGCTGGAAGGTTTCAGACGGTAAATACTACTATCTCGGCTCAGACGGAACTCTGGCTAAGAACACACTCATCGAAGACGGTGATTACTACTATTATGTAGGCTCAGACGGTGCCATGATCACAAATTCATGGAAGGCCGTTGCAACAGACGACGAAAATTATGACGGTTATGCATGGTACTACTTCCGTGAGACAGGTAAGGCATATGAAGATACATCAAGCCCTGTTACCATCAGCGGCAAAAAGTACATGTTCGATGACGAAGGAAAGATGCTTTACGGCTACGTTGATGAAAACGGTGAAATGATCGACGTTTCCGAGGATGCCCAGGCAGTTTATGAGGCTGTATGGTACTTCGGAGATAAGGACAGCGGCGCCATGGTAACAGGCTGGCACCAGTATGAACAGGATCTCTCAACATCGGATGAGACCTATGAGGACTACACAGCTATCTGGTTCTATTTCAAGTCTGAGAACGGTAAGAAGCTTACAGATACCACAAAGGTAATCAATTCCTACAGATACACCTTCGATTCAAACGGTGTCATGGTTTCAGGATGGGATGAAAATGCTTCTTCATCAACAACATCATCAACCTCAAACGTTTACAGATATTCAGATCTCACATCAGGTTCCATCAAGAAGAACTCATGGGTAAAGGCTATACCTAGTGAGGAAATGGACGAGGATGATTATAATGACGGCACATATCGCTGGTTCTACACAAACAGCTCAGGCTATGTGGTAACAAGCCAGGCAAAGAAGATCAACTCCAAGTGGTACTTCTTCAACGAATACGGCATCATGCAGAGCGGACTTCTTGTACTTGATGCAAGCTCCATCTCAAGCTGCAGCTCTATAGTTGAGGACCTTGACGAGGATGAAATTACAGCCGCTGATATCTATTCACTTGGTGAGACAAACGGAGGAGATCTCAATCTCTACTACTTCGGAGATGAGACAAGCGGCGCCATGAAGAAGGACGGTACAGTAAGCATTACCCTTGAAGACGATACTTACACCTTCTACTTCAACTCAAACGGTAAGGCATACAATGGTATCAAGAGCAAGAAGTACTATAAGTACGGTATCCTTCAGAAGGCAGCAAGCGATACATATTATGAACTGGTTGAGTACGGCACAACGGGAACATATGTACTTGTAAGTAAGGCAGGCTCCATCGTGACAAGCGGTTATGTAAAGGATGCGGATGATAACTACTATGCTATCCACGATGGTAAGGTAGCTTTCATCGAGACCGATGACCTTGCTTCAAAGGCAGCTGCAGCATATAAAGCAGGAAATGATACATTCACATACAGCTCAACAACTTATGACACAGCTGACTATGTATCTGCAGAGTATACACTCTACGACTAATATTTAACGCACAGATTAAATTTAAAAAATAAAGCACTCTCCAAAAGATTACAAAAGACTTTCCTCAGGCTAAGCAGGAAAAGTTTTAAGGGGTAATAATGCTTCTGCCCCTGAATAAGACCTCCGGTTCGAAAGGACCGAAGGTCTTTAATTTTATGCAGATAAAGGCTTCAGCCTCATTTCAGAAAGAAATGATAGAATCTGCGAAAATATGCGCTTAATACGGTGCGGATGGAGAAAATATGGACGAAATACTTATCTATGTTGTGGATGATGAAAAAGATATAAGGGAAATGGAAAAGACCTTTCTGGAAAATGAAGGCTACAAGGTTGAGACTTTTGCCAATGCTGACGATGTGATGGCGGCATTGGGAGTTTCGCTTACAGAAAAGGGGAAAGAAGCTTCATCGGAGATTGACATCAACGAACCCTTATGGATCAGAAAGCCGGATCTCATTATTATGGACATCATGATGCCGGGAACCGGAGGGTTGGCCGCATGCAGCAGGATTCGTAAGTCAGAGGATACACTGTTAAAAGCCATGCCTATAATTCTGGTTTCGGCAAAGGATACCCCTCTTGACAGAGTGACGGGGCTCACAATGGGAAGCGATGACTATCTGGTCAAGCCTTTTCTTCCCCTGGAGCTGGTGGCCAGGGTGAAAGCTCTTCTCAGACGCTCTGACATACTGAGAGATCAGCTTCTGAGTGGTGGGGGAAATACGAATGTCACTGCAGAAGAGACCGGGAATAGGGGGATGAATAGCCTTAATGGGGTAAAAAATTCACCTGATGTGGGAGAAATCCCGCTTAAATGTGGAAATCTTCTGGTGAATTTCTCAGCTCACAGGGTATATGTTGAAGAAAGCGTATCAAAGCCGGATAAAACGGGAATGAGTGAAGTCGGAAATGTGGAAAACATTTGCATCAAAAACGTGGATGTACAGGTGACTCCCATGGAATTTGACTTCCTTCATTTTATTATGCTCAGAAAAGAAACGGCAGTTTCAAAAGCAGAGCTTCTGGCAGGAGTCTGGAACCTCCCTGATGCCGGGCTTCAGGAGGATGTGAGAATGACCGATGACCTGGTGAAACGTCTCAGGAAAAAGCTGAGAGCAGCGGGATCTACAGCCAGGGTGGAAACAGTATGGGGATTTGGCTACAGAATGACTGAAAACTAAAAGGAAAGTTCTACGGAGCTTGATGCTGATTTTTGATACATACCTGAACCTACAGGGTATGTAAATTCTGAGAGAGTAATATAGAAAGACGGAAATTTAATGGATAATAAAATTAACTGGCTCTTTAGGAGACTGAGGATACTGCTTCCGGTACTTATGGTGCTCATATGTTTTTCCTGGTCTGTATGGTTTGTGATCGGGAAAGGCGCCAATAACTATCTTTCTTTCACTGCGGAGATGGATGTGGACCGTAAACTTCACGATGTTATGAAGGAAACAGAAAAGCCCCATAAAAACGGTACTGATTTACAGAACTCTGTAAAGAAACATTTCAGCTTTGAACCGGGGGAGGTACAGCTTTTGGTATTTGATGAAGAAGGTGAAGAGGTATTTCATTCTTCCGGAAGGAATTACAGCAGGGAACTTGCAAAAGAGCTGAAAAACGCCCTTACAAAAGGCGAAATCGGAGAGAAAACGGTCTCTTTGAATATAGATGAGGACATGTACAAAGTCGCGGTGTTTAAAGCCGGGAAATCAGAAAAGAGCTACATCCTCTACAAGAAGGTTGAAAATGCCGGAATTCTGCTTCGGCAAATGCGGTACTACATTCTGTGGATCACAGCCCCGATGCTTCTTATAGCGGCAATAGCCATCTTTTATCTGTCCAACAGGCTGGAGAAGCGTGAAAGGGAAATGGAGAGACAGAGAGAACATGAAAAAATGATACTGGAGGCACAGCGCGAAAAAGAAAAACTGACTGCGGAAATGGAAAGGGAACGAGCTGACGAAGCGGCAAAAAACCAGGCAGAAAGAGAAAAGCTTTTCAGAGACATTTCGCATGATCTGAGAACACCCCTTGTGTCCATAATAGGATATGCGGACGGAATTAAAAGGGGAATAATCAGCGATACGGAAAGGGCAGCGGCGGTTATCGTGAGAGAAGGGGAACGGATTCAGAGACTGCTTGAATCAAGCCTCACTTTATCCAAGCTCGATTCGGATTCATGGCCCGGAAACAAGGTTACATTGTCTCTTAACGAGCTTATATCGGAACAGGTGGAAGCCCTGGAAAAGCTTGATGACAGCAAGAAACTGGTGTTTGAAGAGACGGAAGAGACAGCGGATGATATATTCATGACAACGGATCCGGATCTTCTCATAAGAATAGTCCAGAATATCGTTTCCGACTGCATGAGATACGCAGAAACAGCGGTGGAGATTAAGCTTATGGGGGGTGAATTTGCCCATATAACCATATCGGATGACGGCCCCGGGATAGCAGAGGAGGATCTGCCCCACATGTTTGAACTCTATTATAAGGGAAAGGATGGAAAATATGGCATAGGATTGTCCGTGGTTGCCAGTGCCGTAAAGTATCTGGGAGGCTCCATAACAGTGAAAAATAAGGAATTTCCCGGGCACGGAGCGGTGTATTCACTGATGCTGCCCCTTGCTAAAAATGCTTAAATTAATACGATAATGCTGCGTAATTAATAAAAATACAGTGAATTTATCAAAATACTGCGATTACAGACAGTTTTGATGAAATGTGGAAGTTTGCGGAAAAAATCGGGAAAACGGCCGATTTGAGGCTTCTGTTGAGGCACTGATAAAGGGATAAAAGGGGATAATTTGATTATTCAAAAAACAGAGATGCTCAAAGGGCAGAAATGAACTTTGAGCATTTCTTTCTTTTATTTTTTTGTAAATCGGAAGGGGAAGTATACCGGTTGTCCGCCGTTTGGGAAGGAAAGCAGTAAAAAACCATGGCGAAAAGATAAGAAACAGTATCAGGTACTATTAATTTAAAAACTGAGCCGGATATACCGAAAAAACCTCAAAAAATGCTGATTTAAAAGGAGAAAATATAAATCAGAAAGGCGGTTTATGATGTAAAATTTGGGGCAATTTTAGAAGATTTTGGGGAGGGATAAAAAATATAAAATTTATATAAAAAATTATGAGATAAAAATAAATAAAAAGTAATCTCCAAATGAAAAATAGGTGAAAAGAAACTTAATTATTAAATAAATAACCCTACTTTAAAAAATTATAGTTAAGTTCCTGCATAAAGATATGACCAGTGGGATTTAATGATTTTTGAATGTAAAATACAGTATAAAGTGTCAGAATAAAGCATTACCATATATAGAAGAGAAACGTAGATAAACACAAAATACAGATTAATATCGAATATATGTTCTTATATAAACTCATAAAAATATATTCCGTAAAATTATAAGTGAGAAAAACAACATTTCAAAAGGGCATGTTCGTGGTTCAAAAGGTAATATAGAGGATAAAAATCCGGCGATTTTTGGCCTGAAAAAATAAAATGCCGGTTCCGGATGAAGTTTATGTATCCGATTACCTCATTAATGAGTCATTTCAAACATCGGTGTATTAATTTAAATAAAAAAGCTGTATTTTGACCATGAATTTCTAAGACAACGGAAATGGACTCTAAGAGTTTGCGGGACATGGCGTAATTCCGGACAAAATCCTCTCCTAAAAATTATGTTTTTATTTAAAGGTAGAAAATATTGAATGATTTTTGGGGTCTTCACCATACCTTGAGGTCTTATTTTTGCAACTGGACCTGGTGATCACCTTTTTTTGACAAATCCGAAGGGAAATTCTATATTCTAAGTAGCGAATTTCACTGTGAGGAGCGGAAAAATTATGAAGATCAAATTGGCTAAGTATATAGCAGAAAAACTGGTAGAGAACGGCATAACCCAGAACTTCTCGGTTACGGGAGGCGGTGCCATGCATCTCAATGATGCTTTCGGACATCAAAAAGGGATGCACACTCTTTATCAGCATCATGAGCAGGCCTGTGCCATGGCGGCAGAGAGTTACGCCCGCATATATAACAGACCGGCTCTTCTTTGCGTGACATCAGGCCCCGGCGGTACCAATGCCATCACCGGAGTTCTGGGAGCATGGCTGGATTCCATTCCTATGATAGTTATGTCAGGACAGGTTCGCTATGACAATACCGCAAGATGGGCTTCGGAGCAGAACGGAACACGTCTTCGTGCCATGGGAGATCAGGAATTTGAGATCACAAAGTCCATATCCTGCATGACGAAGTACGCTGAGATGCTCAGTGACCCCATGAGAGTGCGCTACGCAGTGGAAAAGTGCATTTACCTTTCCCAGACAGGTCGTCCCGGTCCTGTGTGGCTTGATATCCCGGTGGATGTTCAGGGAACAACCATAGAAACAGATGAGCTTGTGGGCTTTGACAGAGAGGATTATGAAGCCGGAGGAGACGGCTGGGCAAAGAACAGCGCAGATAAAGCTTCGGGTAAAGCCGGTGCCGATGCCGGAGTTAAAGCTGCATCCCGGGAAAATGAGGATGTTCAGGCGGAAAGCATTGGCATAAACCCTCATAGGATTCCTGCAGACATTGATACCACAAACCGAGAGACACCGGTGCCGTCACTGGATCCGGCCGTTCCCCTCAATATAATAGAAAAGATTCGTAAATCAGAGCGCCCCGTTTTCTACACGGGAAACGGAATCCGAATCGCCGGCGCAGAGACTCTTTTCCTTGAGGTGGCTCACAGACTCAATATCCCTGTAGTTGTTGGCTGGAACGGCCCGGACATCATCCCCACGGAGGACCCTCTTTATGCAGGACGTCCGGGAGGAAGAGGAGACCGTCCCGGTAACCTTGCGGCCCAGAATGCAGACCTTATCTTAAGCATTGGCTCACGACTCAACATCCGTCAGGTTGGATACAACTTTAAAACCTGGGCAAGGGATGCCTATGTGATAGTCAACGACATAGATCTGGAGGAGCTGAAGAAACCATCTGTTCACTGCGACATGCCGGTTCATGCGGATGCAAGAACTCTTCTCAAGGCTCTGCTTCATGAACTTGACAGGATGGGCATCACGAGAGACGAGCCTCTTTTTAAGGGTGGCAGGGGAATACTGAGAGAGGATGCCCTGAGTATCTGTCACAATGAAAATGCAAAGGCCGTGGCAGAAGCTGCTTCCCATAATCTCAGCTGGCTTGAGACCTGCGCCTTTTACAGAGAGAACTATCCGACGGTGCTTCCGGAGCATTTCGAGCCAAACAGCGAGGATCCAGACAAACAGGACGATCCGGAGAATCGTGCCAATGTCTATGCCGTGATTGATATCATTTCCCGTCTGGCAGAGCCCGGCCAGGTAACCGTGGTAGGAAACGGATCTCCATGTGTTGCGGGAGGACAGGCCTACATCATTAAGAAGGGCACAAGATTCATATCCCAGGACGGAGTTGCATCTATGGGATACGGACTTCCGGCGGCCATCGGGGCAGCGGTGGCGGTTCATTCGGTGAATGCAAAGAATGATCCTTCATATTATGAAACTGCGGATGAGCGCCTTAAGGCGGAGATTCATGATGAGTACTGGACAGGAAAGGATGAGACCTATCCGCCCTATGAGAAGCACGATATCATCCTTTTGACAGGAGACGGCTCCATACAGATGAACCTTCAGGAGCTCCAGACCATAATCAGCCACAGGATGCCTATTAAGATATTTGTCATCAATAACGGGGGATATCACTCCATAAGACAGACCCAGACAAATCTCTTCTGGGGAGAACCTCTTGTGGGAATAGGGGTTGATTCCGGCGTGGATGGCATAAATGACTTAAGCTTCCCGGATATGGAAAAGCTTGCGGCAGCCTACGGATATCCTTTCCTGAGAGTGTCTCACAATCAGGATCTGGAGGAGACTTTCAAAAAGACTCTTGAAACAGAAGGACCTGTTATATGTGAGATCATGGTTACCATGTCCCAGCAGTTCCTGCCGAAGTCTGCAGCAAAAAAACTGCCGGACGGAAGCCTGGTAAGCCCTCCTCTCGAGGACCTTGCTCCGTACCTTTCCGACGATGAAATGAACAAAATAATGCTTGTCAAACGTATATAAAGGGGTATTATTAGGAAAGGCGGTAAGCCTAAAGAGTATAGGGGAGAGGGGAACACCGTATGAAAGTACTAATTACCGGAGTCACCAGCTTTCTGGGGGTATATACAGCGCTCCAGCTTTTAGGAGAAGATCATGAGGTGATCGGGGCAGTGAGACCCGGAAGTAAAAATGAATCCGTACTGGAGGAAAGGGGTATTACAAAGTACCCGAAGTACCGCACAGTATATATGGATTTTGACGAGTTGCCGGATGCAGAGTGCGGAGAGGAACACTTTGCTGAATTTGTTGAAAAGTCCGGAGATGACGATAAAGTCATCGATGTGTGGCTGCATTTTGCCTGGGACGGCATAGGTTCCGCAGGCAGAGAGAACACGGATATACAGATCCAGAACATTGAAAATGCTAAAAAGGCCTATATCATGGCGAAGCTCCTGGGGGCAAAGAAGTTTATATTTGCCGGATCCCAGGCGGAATACGGAGACGGAAATCACCGTGCGCCGAGACCCATAAGTCCTTACGGAAAGGCAAAACGTGCCTTCGGACGATGGGCTACAGAGCAGAGTCTTCTCGGCCAGATCTATGACAAGGATGCCATGCAGTTCATTCACATGCGCATTTTCAGCGTGTACGGAGACGGAGATCACAAGACAAGCCTGGTAAACACGGTGCTTAAGGGCTCTATAAGGAAAACTCCCGTAGTTCTGGGACCATGTGTACAGAGATGGAATTACCTTGAAGTACGTGACTGTGCGAGGGCCATAAGCATTCTTATAGATTCCAAAGAGACACGCACAGATGTTTATGATATTGCGGGAGATGATTCAAGAGTTCTGAAAAAGTATGTTCAGGCCATGAATGAAATAGCCGGCGGCGGAGCTGAGCTTGAGTTTGGCATCCGAAGCAATAACGCCGAGGGAGGCTACAACATGTCTCCGGAGATTCTTAAGATTCAGAGACTTGGCTTCAGACAGGAGATATCCTTTGAAGACGGAATCGGCGAGCTGGTTGAAAAGAAACGACTGGAGCTGGAAGCCGGGTGAAGGGAAGACAGCTGATGGGAATTACCCACGGCTGTCTTTTTTTTTACATTATTTTGAGGCTAATTAACCCTGACCATGACAGCGGTTACTCAGGTAACAGCACTTGCAAACGGCGCTTCTCAGAGGGTTTATACAGTCAGCGGTGATGTTTCAGGTCTTACATTTGCAGGAGTAGGTACAGTTTCTGCTGACGGAACTGCACTTACGACACCTGAAGGACAGACATATTTGGTAACAAGCGCACCGATGATGATTGTTACAAACGCAGATGGTACAACAGTTGGATGTTTCGTTGATCCTGTAATAGGACAGCCTGTTGCGTTTGGCTATGATACTGTACTTATGCAGTTAGGTGCTGATGGACAGATGCATGCACACTGGATAAAGGCAGACGGCACCTTCTATACAGGAACGGTTGTCATGAATGGTATGATGACTGTATTCAATGAGGAAGGCGTAATGGTATCCTATTCATTGCTTGCTATGTAATCAAAACAGTTCAGGCATAGGAGAACATGTTTTTTTCGAATATGCTGATGTAGGGATTCCGGTTTACCGGCGAACCTGAGATTTAACCCTTAAAACGGAAAAGATTTAAAGCTGTTCACTGAGAAATCGGTGAGCAGCTTTTTTCAGGTCTCTAAAGCTTTTTGGGGTTTCCATATAGATTTTGATACTGATTGTCGCAGTAAAAAAGATAGTTATAAAGCAGGGATAATAGACGAAGTAATTAAAAGGATAGTTTTTCCTTTTAGAAGAAAAATGTGAAGAACAGATTTTTATCACTATTTGTGCCGTCACGAAAAGGCGGCGGAATGGAGATTTATATGAAGATAGCAAAGAAACTGGCTTGTTTACTTTTGACAGGAATGATACTTTTGGCTCAAGTTCCGCTTACTTCCTTTGCGGGTACATCTGAATCAGGTGAAAATGCCGGAGATTTTTATTTTACTGAAAATACATTAACTATAACTTCAAAAAACGGTTTTGAACTAAATGATTATCTGCTAAATGATGTATCGTCTCAGGTCTTATATGATGTCATAGATGGTGATGTAATCAAGGTTGATGAAAACGGTAATGTAACTGTAGTTGGAAACGGCGGACCGGTCACAGTTACAGCAAGAGCCGAGATGAAAGGAGAAGATACGAAAATATGCACCATAAGTACTATAAGTACCCTTGAAAACGGACAAAGTACCAGAAGTGAGATAAGTACAACCAGTACCGTTGAGGTATTGTATAAATACACTACAACAATGAAAATCAAAGTAAACCTTCCTGACGAAGAATCTTCCGGTGATGATTCGAGCAGTGGCGGTTCTTCCGGCGGTGGCGGAGGCAGATCCGGTCTCAGCGCTGCGGCAAATGGAGGAACCTTCCAGTCGTCAAGCGGCGCAATGGTAACTATATCCACTCATTATCTCGGGAATGGAGTAAGACTTATTACCGGTACTATCTCTTTAGGCGGAAAGACTATAAATGTGCAGGATAAGATAACACCAATGCCGGATGGCTCCATCGTGCGCCTGTATTCTGTGGATGGCGACATGTCAGGACTTACATTTGCAGGCGGAGGTGTAGTTTCTGAAGACGGCGCCACTATAAAAACACCGGAGGGGAAAGTCTTCATGATGACATATGCGACTATGTGCATCGTAACCGATGTGAACGGTGTCAGCACCGGATGCTTCCTTAATCCTGAAACGGGACAGCCTGTGGCTTTTGGCGAGGATACTGTCCTTATGCAGCTTGGACTGGATGGCCAGGTGCATGCCCATTTCATAAATCCTCAAGGATATTTCTATACAGGTACAGTGACTATGAATGGAAGTACTTTCGCCTTTAACGAAGAGGGCATCATGATTTCTTATGTTTAAAGAGCGTGAAATAAAGTGCTCAATCTTGTATTTACGGCTTAAATAAAGATAATACATGTCTTGAGATAAGCTGCCCGAGAAAACCTGCGGCAGCTTATTTCTGATGTCATAAGAACCCTTAGGTTATGGAGAATCATGAAAATTATGAAGAATTATGAAAACGTATTGAATTATGAAGAATTATGAAAGTATAATTCAATTATGAAGAATTATGAAAACACATTGAAATATGAAAGCTTGATTCAATTATGAAAATCAGGAAAGAGAGGCGCCGGGGATATGAAAAAAGATAATCCGTTTACTCTGACTTTTGGGCGGCAGCCAAGTGAGTACATTTCCAGATACGAAAATATGGATATGATACTCAGTACATTTCAGGCTGACAATCCTATAAGTCAGGCGTATCTTATAGAAGGCATACGAGGAAGCGGCAAAACTGTTCTTATGACTGCAGTGGCCAACGAACTTAAGAAAAATAAGGAATGGGTGGTTGTGGATCTTAATTCCACTCAGAATCTTATAGAAGATATGGCCATGAGACTTATTGATTCCTGTAAAAAAATCCCCGATATTCTTAAACAGGGGTTCAATGTTACTGCGCTGGGGTTTGGAGTGGGAGTGAATGCTGCTCAATCGGCGCAGGATCACATTAGTGTCATTGAAGAGACATTGGCATCCCTCAGGAAAAAGGGAAAGAAAGTGCTGATCACCATAGATGAAGTTCAGCATGATGAAAACATGCGTAGATTCGCCAGCCAGTATCAGATTTTCATCAGAAAAGATTATCCTGTATATCTTCTGATGACAGGACTATATGAGCATATCTATGCTATACAAAATGATCCGGCTCTTACATTTCTCCTCAGAACTCCGAAGATCAGTCTGGAACCTTTAAGCCTGCATCAAATAGCAAAACAATATAAAAAGATATTTGCAATCGG
Source organism: Oribacterium sp. P6A1 (assembly GCF_000702885.1). Lineage (GTDB taxonomy): Bacteria > Bacillota > Clostridia > Lachnospirales > Lachnospiraceae > Oribacterium. Next base: position 188,425 of record NZ_JNKO01000004.1, read on the forward strand.
CGATGAGGAAGCGGGAAAGCTTGCAGGAATAACGAAAGGATATGCATTTGCGTTTCAAGCCCTGGGGATGCTTTACTACGAATACAGGGACGAAATGAATATGGATGATATCCTGTCAAAACTGGATGATATGCTGGATGATTTTGTGTATAAGAAGATTTGGGAGGCATTATCTCAGAAAGACAGGGAGATCGTCGCTGTTATCGATTCCGATGGTACAAAGGTGCAGCAGATCTGTGAAAGAGTTTCAATGACATCACAGGTTTTCTCAAAATACAGAGAGCGGCTTATGAAAAGGGGAATCATTTCGGCTCCGGCTCATGGGTATGTTACGTTAACGCTGCCGAGGTTTGAGATTATAGCGAAGTCGTATGCTATGTTTTAGAAGGATATAATGATATGGAAAAGAAGTGTATCGCCTGCGGGCACGAATTAAAGAAACTGATGACTTTTTCTGATATGCCGGCATCGGCACAGAATATACCGGATGAGTCGGAACTGAAGGACGATCACCCTATAACGCTGGAACTATGCCAGTGCCCCGAGTGCGGCCTAGTGCAGTTCGACTGTGAACCTGTGGACTACTATAAAGATGTTATACGTGCCGGAGGCGGAACCAGGACCATGACGAGACTCCGTCATGAAGAGTATGCAAGGCTTCTCACTTATATGCAGGAGTATGGCATCAAAGGCAGAAATATCGTTGAAGTCGGCTGCGGAAGAGGTGAGTTCCTCAGGATGTGGCAGAATCTTTCGGAGTCGGAAGAAGGGGCGGCAGCTCTTGGAAAAGATCTGGAAAAGGATGCTCTTTCGGGGCAGCCAAAGGCAGCAGCACTCAGGCTTACAGGAATCGAACATAAAAGGGAGCTGGTGGAAGAGGCAAAAAGAATAGAGGCTTCAGCGGAGCAGTGGTCACGCGCAGAAAACGGAGCAACTACTTCAGTGAAATCCTGTACATGTATTGCAGGAATCAATTCAGAAGAGTTCAGGTATCAGGTAGTTGAGGGCTTTGCCGAAGGCGATTATATGTATCCAAACGGTCCCTTCGATGCCTTTGTGCAGTTCAATTTCCTGGAGCATCAGCCATATCCTAAAGATATGCTTCAAAACATTTGGCACAATTTGAAACCAAAGGCCCTGGGGCTCGTTACTGTGCCAAGTTTTGAATACATACTGAAATATAACGGCTATTACGAGCTCCTTCGTGACCATATCGCAAACTATACAGAGTTCACTCTGCAAAAGCTGTTTCAGGATAACGGCTTTGAGGTCCTTGATATGAGGATAGTGAACAGAGATACCATCGAGATAATCGTAAAAAAGGCAGAGCCTGATGAACTCACAAGTCTGAGATATAACGGCGCTCTCATAGATGTTTCAGCGCTGAAATCCAGCTTTGAGAGACTGAATGAGGAGGTCAATGCTCATATCGCACATCTCACCGGCACCGGAAAGACCATTGCCATCTGGGGAGCCAGCCATCAGGGCTTTACCCTTGCGGCAACCACAGAGCTTGGGGGCAAGGTAAAGTACATCATTGACTCTGCAAAGTTCAAGCAGGGAAGGTACTCACCGGCTTCCCATATACCTATAGTCTCACCGGAGCATTTCCATGATGAGCCTGTGGATGAGATACTCGTTGTGGCACCCGGATATACTGATGAGATTGCATCGATCATCCGGGAAAGATTCGGAAATAAAGTAAAGATACTTGTTCTTAAAACGGACAGGATAGAAGGGTATACCTCGGATTCTTCCGAACAGGGGTGAAAAGCCTGTTATTCAGCAGGGACATAATATGATATAAGTGAGAACGCAAAGCGCGAAACGATCCTGTATCGACTTTGATACTCACGTCATATATGACAGTCTGAGGTTCCCGGGGAATAATTATATGGAGACGAAATGAAAGCGCTGGTTTTAAAAGGAAAAGGAAAAATAGAATATATTGAAAAGGTGACACCGGTTCTTTTGGATGAACATGGCGTTCTTCTTGAGCCGGTGCTGGTATCACCCTGTACTTCCGATGTTCATACCATCTGGCAGGGCAGTCCAAAGAGGGACAATCTTACCCTTGGACATGAAGTCATCGCCAGAGTAAAAGCAGTGGGATCCGAGGTAAAGGATTTTAAGACGGGAGAGACAGTTGCGGTATCGGCCATAACCCCGGACTGGAGCCAGCCTGATGTGGACGTGAATTATGCCCACGCCGGACACAATTTCAGCGCCCACATGATAGGAAAATCCATAGACGGAGCCTTCCAGAACCTTTTTTATCTTCCCTATGCAGATAAAAACCTCGCTCACATCCCTGCCGGCATGAGCCTTGAGGACGCTCTCATGTGCGTTGATGTGGTGCAGACCGGATTCACTGCAGTTGAGGAAGCCGGAGTGAAATCCGGGGATACAGTGGTGGTTATGGGTATCGGCGCCATAGGTCTGGCTGCCATAATGGGCAGCAAGCTTGCCGGGGCCCGAAGAATCTTTGCGGTAGGGTCAAGAGCAGACAATGTCCGCATAGCAGAATCCATGAGCGATGAAAACTGCTCTGTGGAAGTTCTTAATTACAGGACTCTCAACTGCGGCCTTCCGGAGGAAATGTATCCTCTTGCGAACTCCACAGGTTCAGCTGTTGTGAACTATGTGCTTTCTGAAACCGCTACTAAGGGCGCAGATAAGGTTCTTATATGCGGCGGAAATGACTACACCCTCCCCCAGGCCATCGACATGGTGAAATACGGTACGGGAGTTGTTTCCAATGTTATGTACTTCGGCGCAGACACTGAAGTTCAGGATGAGGAATACAGAAACCTGACGGATAGCAAGAGCGCAGAAGACGGCGAGCTGGAGAGACCGAATAGCGCAAAACCAGAAAGAAAAATAAATACTGTCATCGACTCTATCCTGATCCCTAAATTCTCCATGGGACGCGGAATGGCGGGAAAAACTCTGAAATTCTCCCTCAGCAAAGGTGGCCGCGAGAATCTTGAACATGTTATGAAACTGATCCTGGATAATGATTTACATCCGTCAGAATTCATTACCGGGAGATACAGAGGAATAGATAAGATCGAACAGGCCATATATGACATGAAGGACAGAAAAGCCATAAAGATAGCAGTGGAGATGAATTAAAACTATTGCTGTTTGTTAGTGGGGCAGGAAATGTGGAGTTATACTAATACATTGACGTGTAAATTATACGGTGCTATGCTGTAACTATAAATTAGTTACAGAGAGTGAGGCATATGTCAAAGAAAGAAGACTTAATACGTAAATTATTGAGTAAACCCATGCCAACAAATTTCACAACACGAGAACTGGATGGTCTTATGAAGAAATGTGGTTGTAGTAAATTTGAAGGAGGGAGAGGGTCCGGGATTGGATATGTACATGATAAAACGAAACGAATTGTTCAATTTGATGGACCACATCCTGGCAATGAATTATATCGCTATCAAATTAAAATGATAATTAATTTTTTGAAAGAGATAGGTGAAATATGATGATTAGCTCATTGATGGAATATGATGGATATCATGCAAAAATAGAATTCGATCAAGATGATCAGATTTTTGTTGGACATGTTTTGGGAATAAATGATTCTATAAATTTTCACGGACAGTCTGTGGATGAGTTGAAGTCTGAGTTTCAAAATGCTGTGTTGAATTATCGAGAGTATTGTGAAAAAATAGGGAAGGCTCCTGAAAAAGAATATAAAGGAGCTTTTAATGTACGTATACGCCCGGAACAGCATAGGAAAGTTGCGTTACGAGCTGCAAGTGAAGGGATAACTATAAATCAGTTTGTATCAAGAGCAATTGACGATGAGCTGACAATCCTTGAGGGTTAAAACATAGGTAGAAGAACAGAGGAAAACATTTTGAAAACAATCAGCATAGTAGTGCCATGCTACAACGAGGAAGAGAACGTGGTGCCTCTTTACAAGGCCATCAGAGCCATGTTCGAGGAAAAACTTCCCAGGTATAAATATGAAATCATATACATCGACAATGATTCCAAAGACAAAACCAGAGAACTGGTGAGAGGACTCTGCAGCGAAGACAAGGATGTAAAGGCTATTTTCAATGCCAAAAACTTCGGGCAGTTCAACAGCCCCTATTACGGCATGCTCCAGTCAACAGGAGATGCCACCATGCTCATGGCTGCGGACTTCCAGGACCCTGTGGAGATGATCCCTGAGTTTGTAAAGGCCTGGGAGGAGGGCTACAAGATAGCCATTGGAGTAAAGACCCACTCCCAGGAAAATCCTCTTATGTACTGGATGAGAGGCCTTTACTACAAATTTATAAAGAAGATGTCATCGGTAGATCAGATTGCCCAGTTTACAGGCTTCGGACTCTATGACAAGGCATTTATCAATGTCATGCGAAATCTAAACGACCCTACCCCGTTCCTTCGTGGAATCGTAGCGGAGCTTGGCTTCCGTCGTAAGGAAATTCCTTATACCCAGCCCCGCCGTCGCGCCGGCATAACCCATAACAACTGGTACTCCCTCTATGATGCCGCCATGCTAAGCTTCACAAGCTACACCAAGGTGGGCCTCAGAGTTGCGGTATTCTTCGGAGGAGTGTGCAGCGCCGTAAGTATGGCCATCGCAGTCATCTATCTCATCATGAAACTCATCTGGTGGGACAGATTCCCTGCAGGTATGGCGCCAATGCTTATAGGCATGCTTTTTCTCGGATCCATTCAGATCTTCTTCATCGGACTTCTGGGAGAGTACATCCTTTCCATAAATCAGAGAGTCATGAAGAGACCTCTGGTAGTTGAAGAAGAGCGTCTCAATTTCGGAGATGCCCCCAAATACCGTGGAGTTAAGGATATGGAGAAAAATTAGTTATGCGTTATAAAGTAGATGTTGCAGTGTCAAGAGAAGGAAAGATAACCTTCCTTGGATGGGCATTCGGCAAGAATCCGGAAACTCCGGTGAAGTACACCGTCCTTGACGGGGAGAGTAAAGAGGTTGAAGGAACCGTCATAGAGTCTGTAAGACGAGACGAGGTTGTAGAAGCCTTTTTCAAGGATTATGAAAAAGAGCATGGTCCCATCAAAAGGGAACTGGGCTATGACATTAACACCCCTTACAAAAAAGGAGAGACCAGATATCTCGTTATAGAGGTGGACGGAAAGACAAAAAAAGTAAAGTTTGACGACCGCATACTTGAGTCCTTCAATTCTGTTGCCCATAAAAAAAGAGAGAAGCTCATGGCGCTGTTCCACTGGGAAACGGTGGAAGTGGCATGGGAATATTTCAGGGACCACGGCTTCAGGGCCCTGTGGAAGAAATCAGTACATCGTTTAAAAGGCATTCAGGAAGATTACGATTACAACGAGTGGTATAAAAAGGTAAAAATCACTGAGGAGGAACTGGAAAAGCAGAGGAACACTGTCCTTCCGGTTCAGCCCAAATTCTCCATCGTGATTCCCGTATACGAGACCCCTGAGAAGTTCCTGAGAAAAATGCTTACATCCATTGCGGATCAGACCTATGGAAACTTTGAAGTCTGCGTTGCTGACGCCACACCATACGAAAAGTACGGGAATGCTGAAGCGGCAGGGAAGCTTCCGAAGGAAGTGCTTAAGGAGTATCAGGACAGAGACCTCAGATTCAGATTCAAGGTTCTGGAAAAGAATCTCGGCATTTCTGACAATACCAATGCCGCCATCAACATGGCAGAAGGGGACTTCATCGTATTCGCGGATCATGATGATGAGCTGGAGCCCAATGCTCTTTTTGAATGTGCAAAGACCATAAATGAGCATCCTGATTGCGTGATGATCTATTCCGATGAGGATAAGATTGATTTTGAAGATACCTACTACTTTGAGCCTCATTTCAAGAGTGATTTCAATCCGGATCTGCTTCGTTCAGTGAATTATGTATGTCATCTCATGGCTTTTAAGAGAGAGCTTCTTGATTCCATAGCGGAAACAGATGAAGATGGCAGCAAGGTTTATGAAAGAAAGGCCTATGACGGAGCCCAGGATCATGACCTCATTTTGAGAGCGGTAGAAAAAGCTCAGGAAATGGAAAGGGAGAAAACAGGCGGAGATTTGGAAAAGCTTTCGGAAGAGGACAGAAAACTCCTGAGAGAAGGACGTTTCACAAGTTCAAACATCTGTCACATTCAGAAGTCTCTTTATCACTGGAGATCCCACCAGGCTTCCACGGCACAGCATCCTGAGGCAAAGCTTTATGCCTTTGATGCGGGAGCAAGAGCTGTTTACGATCACTGTAAGAGACTGGGACTTCCTGTAAAGAAGGTGGAGAAGGGCATAACCTACGGCTTCTACCATACAGTTTATGAGAATGCTAAGCCTCTCATATCCGTGATCATCCCCAACAAGGATCATACTGCGGATCTTGATAAGGCAATCCGGTCCCTTGCAGGAAGCAATTACAAGAACCTTGAGTTCATAGTGGTTGAAAACAATTCCGATCAGGAAGAGACCTGGAAGTATTACGCCGATATTCAGAGAGAATTTCCAGCAGAGGGCTTTATTGATAAGACTCCGGAGGAAATAAAGAATGAGGGACAGACAGAACTGCCAGGTTCAAATCAGAATTCAGCACTCGGAGCTGCCACACCTACAGTCCGCGTTGTAAAGTGGCAGGGCCCCTTCAACTATTCCGCTATCAACAACTTCGGTGTGAAGTTCTCAAGGGGAGAGTATCTTCTTTTCCTTAATAACGACATCGAACTTATAGACCCGGATTCCATCGACGAGATGATCGGCTATGTTCAGCGTGAGGATGTAGGCATCTGCGGAGCCAGACTCCTTTATCCTGATGAGGATATCCAGCATGCCGGAGTCATTATGGGAATGGGCGGAATCGCAGGAGCCGCATTTGTCCGCACCCATGACGCTGAGCTTTCCTACATGCACAGGGCCAAGTGCGTTCAGGATTATTCCTGCGTAACGGCGGCCTGCCTTCTTACGAAGAGAAAGCTTTTTGATGAAGTTGGCGGCTATACGGAAGAACTGGCGGTGGCCTTCAATGACGTTGACTTCTGCATGAAGATAAGAGCTCTCGGAAAACTGGTGGTATATAACCCTTATGCCAAGTTCTATCACTATGAATCAAAGTCCAGAGGCATGGAAGACACACCTGAAAAGGTAGCCCGTTTCAACAGCGAGATAGTGAAATTCGCCAAGCGCTGGCCGGAGTGCCTGAGATACGGCGATCCATATTACAACCCGGCACTTACTTTTATGAAGTCAAACTTCACCCTGAAGAATCTTGACAAAGAAAAGGTGGGAGAGCCCTTCAGAATGGATATCTTGAAGGACATAGTTTGATTGAACCACGGGATTTGAATCCGTGGAAGATCCCAACATAGTTCAGGGGTCAGTGGCGGAAATGTAAAGATGATAGCTACACCGCATAAGAAACCAAAAAACCTAAACCAAACGAGGATGCTGCATGAAAACGGCACCCTCGTTTTTTCTATTAAGAAAATTCTAATATCATTTTTATGGAAATTTTTGAAAACGGGAGTATACTTCCATTATGATTAAAGACAACCAACAATTTTTAAACCACTTTCACGTGGTTCTTGATGCAGTGGTTATAGCCACCGCTTACGCCCTTGCGTGGTACCTGCTTATAGCTTCGCCTATTTTTCCCGAGGGACACGGAGTACTCCCGCCGGATGTTTATTTCAGGGCGCTTATTCCGGTGGTTCCGGGATATATGATCCTGTATTGGGTATTTCATCTGTATGAGCCCAAAAGGACCAGGACAAAAAGAAGAGAGTTTATCAATATAGTTGAGGCTAATGTCGTTGGCCTCATGCTTTTTGCGTCCGTTCTTTTCGCTTTCAGGCGGTCAGGATACTTCGCAAACTTCTCCACAAGGATGATCACAGCCTTCTGCGTATTCAATATCATTTTGACCACGGTAGAAAGATTCGGAATAAGATTCATCCTTACCAGGATGCGAAGAAACGGCTTCAATCAGAAACATATCATGCTGGTGGGATTTTCAGACGTTTCCGATCTGTTTATTGATGCCTGCCGAAGAAATCCGGACTGGGGTTACAAAATCTACGGAATAGTTGATGACATTACAGAGACCGGAGTTTCCTACAAAGGTGTAAAAATAGTGGGAAAGATAAAGGATCTGGAAACTATACTCGCAGGAAACAATATAGATGAAATAGCCATAACCCTTCCTCTTGCGGCCTATGAAAAGCTTGGGGGCATAGTGGCGGTGTGTGAGAAATCCGGAGTTCACACAAAGTTCATACCGGATTACAACAACATAATCCCATCAAGACCTGTAACCGAGGACATGGATGGACTTCCGGTCATTAACATCAGAAATGTTCCACTTACGGATCCGGTGAAGGCAGCAGCCAAAAGAGTCATAGATATCATAGGATCCCTCTTTGGAATCATCATTTTCAGCCCCATTATGCTTACGGTAGCAGTGCTTATAAAGCTTTCATCTCCCGGGCCCATCATATTCAAACAGGAAAGAGTGGGACTTCACAATAAACCCTTTATGATGTACAAATTCCGTTCCATGGTGGAACAGAAGCCGGAAGATGAGAAGAAGGGCTGGACCACACCGGGAGACCCCAGAGTCACTAAGGTGGGTAAATTCATAAGAAAGACTTCCATAGATGAATTCCCCCAGTTCTTTAATGTATTTATGGGAAGCATGTCTCTTGTGGGACCGAGACCTGAGCGCACCCAGTTCGTTGAGATGTTCAGAGAAGAGATTCCCCGCTACATGATAAAGCATCAGGTGAGACCCGGAATGACAGGCTGGGCCCAGGTCAACGGCCTGAGAGGAGACACCTCCATTCATGAACGTGTAAGATACGACATCTGGTATATAGAGAACTGGAGCATGGAGCTTGATATCAAGATCATGTTTTTGACCATATTTAAAGGATTCGTGAATAAAAACGCCTACTGATCTTTAAACGGGCAGATAGTGTTTGCCGAATCACTTTATATGTGATAAAATGCCGATGTTTTGTAAACTTAGAGCATTTCTGCTCTGAAAATAAGGCTATCAGAAAACTTGAAATTTTCTGATATATTGCCGGACACTATGAGGAATTATAGATGGCATTAGATAATGGCAAGGAGACCAGACGCCCCCACTCCCAGGAGGATACGGACAGACGTCAGAGGGAACTTGAAGATAAGATAGTTAATGACAAAAATATGGGGGATAAGCTTATGGCAAACGCCATGAGGCCCCAGAGAATGATAAGGACTGATGAGATAGTTATTCCTGATGAAGCCTTCAGAAGAGGCGGTTCAAGCGGAGACATCTCAGGCGTAAGGGGTGCAACAGGCGATGGAACTTCAAGTTCCGGCACTACTGTACGGAGAGAAACCTCATCACCACGGAAGAGTACTGATGCAAGCCGGAACCTGTCTGTCTCGGATGTGATGAAGGTCGGAGATCCTCACAGACGTACATCCGAAAGACCGGCTCCGAAGGCCCCATTAAAGGGAGATTCTATCAGAACCGCTTCCCAGAGACAGGCCAAATCTTCAGTGATAACACTCAACGACACATCGGAAGTTGAACATGACATCGAATTCGCCAAAAAGATGCGTGACAAGAAAAAGAAAGCTGTTCGCACAAAGATTTTTATCATGGCAGTGGTTGAGATACTTACACTTATCTGTATCTTCGGTTTCGGCTCTGTATACAGATACATGAATATGACCCAGGCTGTCGAATTCGATGTATCCAAGGTTCAGAACAACAACATTGACATAACACAGAAACAGAAGATGTCCGGCTACTGGACAGTTGCGGTGTTCGGTGTAGACTCCCGTGACGGAGGAGTAGGAAGAGGCGCCAATGCTGACGTTCAGATCATCTGCAACGTGGATATGGCCACCGGAGATGTGAAGCTGGTTTCTGTCTACAGAGATACTTATCTTAAAACAGGAAAGAGCAACAGATATGCAAAGATAAATGAAGCCTATGCCATAGGCGGACCTGAGCAGGCAGTTGCGGCTCTTAACAGCAACCTGGATCTGAACATTGAAAACTATGTAACCTTCAACTGGAAGGCAGTGGCAGATACTATCGACATGCTGGGAGGCGTTGACATAGATATCACAGATAAGGAATTCTACTATATGAATGCCTACATCCATGAGACCTCTGTTAAGGCCGGTATCAACGAGAAGAATCCTGCAGCCAACTATATAAAGAAGGCAGGACCTCAGCATCTTACGGGTGTACAGGCTGTTGCTTATGCGAGACTCAGATATATGGACAGCGACTTCGAAAGAACAAGACGTCAGAGAGAAGTTATTTCCCAGTGTCTTGACAATGCCAAGAAGGCAGACCTTGCAACACTCACGTCCATCATAGATACAGTGCTTCCTCAGGTGGCATTCAACATCGATGCGGGAGATATAGTAGAGCTTGCTAAGGGAATCTCAAGATACAACATCAAGGAATCTGCAGGTTTCCCGAAGGATATCAAGGATCAGATGATGGGCAAGAAGGGAGATTGCGTAATCCCTGTAACCCTTACATCTAATGTAAAGTGGCTTCACAGCGTGCTTTTTGGCGACGAGGACTATAAGGTATCAAGCGCGGTGGAGACCTACTCTCAGAAGATAGCTGACGATTCAGGCTACTATGCAAGCCATAAGGATGAAACCTCAAGCACAAAGAAGGAAAGCAGTACTGAAGCTGAGAAGGATGAGGATGATTCCGGGTCCGGAAGCAGCAAGAAGTCCACAAAGGAAACTGATAAGGATGGTTACATCATCACCGGAACAGATGAGGATGGTAATGCCATATATCAGACCGACGAAGACGGAAACAAGGTGAAGGCTTCCGACAAGACAAAGAACAAGTCTGAAAAATCCGAAACTGAGGAGGGTGCAGAAACCGACGAGGATGAGGATACAGAGGAAACTGAGGCGGAGACCGATGAGGACGGAAATGTTATAGAGACTTCAAAGTCCACCAAGGAATCTACAACAGAGCATGGCCCTGCAGGTGAAGAAACTATATCTGATAAGGATAAGAAGGAAACAAAGTCCTCTGATAAGGAGACTTCATCAACAGATGAAACCACAAAGGCGCCTTCAAAAACAGAAGAAACAACCTCCGGCGAAGTTATAGAACCGGGACTTGTGGACGACGATGACGATTCAGGCGCAGGCCCCAGCGGTGGAAATACATCATCTTCAGATTCTTCAGGCCCGGGAGGGGTGACGAATGTTGAAGAAATCGAGATAGGACCGGCAGTGGGACCGTCTTAATACCGGTTGAAAAAATATAGTTTAATAGTGATCAGGTAAAATGATCGTCAAGAGATAACGTTATATCTTTTGGCGATCATTTTTAAATTTATGAAGAAAAGAATATGAAGTTCTTAGGAATTTCTTATTTTTTGATTCGAGGTATCTTAATAAATGCGTAAGAATCTGAAATCTTTTAGTTATGTACTTAGGGCAACAGCTATTGTATTATGCTTAATGTAATCGAAATGGGATTTTCATTTTTCGTACATTCCCTTGGGGTTATTTGAGAAAAGACTTGAATAATCATTGAGTCAGGGGTATAATCCCATCGTAATTGAGCTAAAAATAGCTCTAAAACAAAAAGGAGAGTGCATTTATTATGAAGAAGCAGACAAAGTTATTTACAACTCTTTCAGCTGCAGCACTTCTTACTATCGGCGTTTCTGCTGTATCTATGGCCGCTGGTTGGGACAACTCAACAGGCGAGTGGAGATACCTCAACAGTGATGGTACAGAGGTAACTGACGCTTGGAAGTCAGCAAACGGAAATTGGTTCTATCTTGGATCAGATGGTGTTATGGTTACTAACCAGCTCATCGAGGATACAAACAACACAACAACCCGTTACTACTATGTAGACCAGTACGGTGCTATGGTCAAGAACACTTGGAAGGCTGTAGCGTTAGATGATAGCTCATCTGGCCTTGATGCTGAGTATTACTGGTACTATTTCGGCTCTGACGGAAAGGCTTATACATCTAAGGATGAGCTTGGTCAGAATGAAATCAAGACAATCAACGGTCTGAAGTATGCTTTCGATTCAGAAGGACATATGCTTTATGGATGGATTAATCCAGATAATGTTGAGCAGCAGGATGGCGATGACTCAGCTTGGGAGACATCACAGTATTTCTTCAATGGTTGGAATGATGGTCATATGCAGACAGGTTGGGCTCAGCTTACTGTAGAGGATGATAATGAGACCAAGGAGTATTGGTTCAACTTCGGCAACGATGGTAAGAAGGTTGGCTACAAGGACGGTAAGAGAAAGAAGATTAACGGATCTTTCTATCACTTTGCAGCAGATGGTCATATGATTACAGGTTGGGGCACAGCTACTCAGTCTGTAAAGGATGCAAATGCTACATCAGGTCAGCTTAATTATCTCAATGGCGATGGATCAGAGAGAAAGAACAAGTGGGTATGGGCTGTTCCTGATGAGGATTCAGTAGAAGATGATCTTAAGAAGGATTACAACGATGACGAGTATTCATGGTGGTACTTCAACAATAGTGGTAGTCTCGTTGTAAATCAGATTAAGAAGATCAACGGCAAGGAGTATGCATTCGATAAGTATGGTCGTATGTTAAAGGGCTTCGTATGCAATTATGACTCTGATAATGATGGTAAGGTAGATAGCATCGAAGATGCTGGTAATCCAGGAGATTGGAAGAGAGAAGAAATCATCGCTGGTGCAACAGATGATGGTAAGTATGCAGTAGATGGAGATTTCTACTTCTTCTCAAATGATAAGGAGAAGGATGGATCAAAGAAGAAGGGCTACCAGACTCTTGAACTTGATGATGGAAGCTATCAGTTCTACTTCAATACATCTAATGGTAAGGCATATACTGATTATGTATCAAAGATCAGAAAGTATGTAAAGAACGGACTTGTTCTTCAGCCATCAAATGATGATGACAGAAACTATGCTGGTATTGTGGTTACTACTGGTGACAAGCCTGTAGATATGGTATTTGGTTCAGATACTGTTGGTAATATTCTTGTTAATAAGTCAGGTAATGTAGTTAAGAAGAAGGCTAAGATTAAGGATTCAGATGATTCTTACTATATCGCTGATGCAGCTGGTCGCGTAGTTGCATTCTTCGAGACAGAAGATGAATACAATAACTATGTAGGATATAAGGTTGAGGGCTCTGATACTCTTAAGTGCCTTAATATCAAGGCTGATTGGCTCACAAAGGGAATTACTAAGGATCAGCTTAAGACAAAGATTAATACAGAGATTGGTAAGATCAAGAAGGCAACTCCAGTAGAAGCTTAATTTTGAGATTATTGTAATCATGAAGAGGAATCGATGCTTTGTATCGGTTCCTCTTTTTAGTGATTTGCTTAAGACAATGAATTTGTCTTATATGTGACAGTCCCTTTTTGTAGTGTGATAAAGTGTACTTATTGTTGCTTTAAGTAAGGTGTGTTATCATTATGTGGCATGAAAGGATATCAAACAATGGTTGGTGAATTGAAACATAATAAGAGATGGTTAGTTTATGTAATAACATACATATTCTTTTTTTTATTCTATTGGAAAGTAAGTCCTATTATGCCATTTGATACTGATGACTGGTATTATATGGGTTACTTTAGATATCCGGTGCCTATGTGGGGAGATTGGAATCCTACAAGAATATTACCGGAAATGATGATGCCAAATGTGTCATTATTGGCAGCTACAGTTATTTTTCCTGTAACGGGGGATTACATTGGATCAATGGTTATCATGTATGCTGCGGTAATGGCAGTGATACTTACTGTACTATGTGTTGAATTACATAAGTTATTTGATTCAATAACATCATCTAAAATCGTTTCTGCCGGACTGACATGTTTATGGATATGTCTGCATTTTACTTTATTGGTCAATGCGTATTCTGATAACACATGGCTATGGAGCAGTATCACCGCAGCCTGTTATTTCTACTACACGATACCTGCAATATTAAATGAAATTGTAGTAGTTTATATGCTGAGAAAACGAAATAGAATTTCAAAAAGAGGCTGGTTGTTTCTGGCAATAATGGGATATTTTGGGATTTTCTCTAATTTATTTCCTGCAATAATACTGGGAGCATATGCTGGTATAGAATTCTTGTTTCATATATCAAGAATTATTGTCAATAAAGAGAGTAATTCAATACATATAAATAAAAACAGAATCAATAGAAATAATACTGGACTCCTGACAAGAGTAATGAAGGAGAATAGTTATAATATATATATTATAATATTGTTTTTAATAAGTGTTTATTTTGAGATGTATGGAGGGAGAGCCTCTGGCTTTGAGGGATTTGATCTAATAGGAACACTGAAAAAATTATTGGATACAGTTTTGGCTTACAATAAGATTGTGATTTGTTCGTGCTTGATAATTCTCTTTTTTGCTATTTACAAATATATAAAAATTAGACCTTCAAGAAATGATTATACTAACTGGATTCGTATACTATCTATGACATTTCCAGTGGTTCTATTTTTAGTATTGGTATGTTCTAAGACCGGTAGCTGGTACATAGGAAGAGCCGATGTACAGTTAGTGATATTATTCTTTCCTCTTCTTGCGGTTTTTGTCTTTATTGCGAACAGTTTGCGCGACATTGAAGAGAGGCCCAAACAAGTATGTATGCTATTTCTGCTTGCAATAGTATTAAATATCATTGTCCTAATACCGTTTAATGAAAAGTATTATAAGCCCACCAACATTAGTTTATTGAATCCTGAAGTATGCAAAAAGATAGATGAGGATATAGTGACTCAAATTTTGGATGCAGAAAACCAAGGGGCTCTAGAAATGGAACTGCATGTTCCTAAGTTTACTACTGATGATAACTGGCCCATGGCTACATATTCTGGAGGAAGTGTAAGCCGATTCCCATATACTTTATGGCGACATGGACTTATAGATAGTGGAATTTATATTACAGTTGTCCCGGATGAGGACAAAAATATAGAGTTTGGAATTTCATGAAAAAAGGTTGTAATACAAAATGTATAATACTAATAAATATTGCAGGTTAATTATCGTTATTCCGTGCTATAACGAAGAAACTGTACTTCCTTTAATCGCACCTCAGTTCTTGAAGAAACTGTATTGTCTTATAGAAAATGGCAAAATCAGTAATGAAAGCGGTATATTGTTTATCGACGATGGTTCAAAAGATAAAACCTGGCTTATAGTGAAGGAATTATGCTTAAAGGATATCCATTATAACGGGGTGTCATTGTCTCGTAATAGAGGGCATCAAAATGCGCTTATGGCAGGGTTGATGGAAGCAAAAGATAGCTGCGATATTACTGTATCTATTGATTGCGATGGACAAGATGATTTAGATGCTATAGATAGAATGATCGAAAAGTATAAGGATGGTTATGAGATTGTTTATGGTGTCCGTAGTAAGCGAGATAAAGATACTTGGTTTAAGCGAACTACAGCAGAAGCATTTTACCATTTTATGAATTTTATGGGAGTGGAATCTATATATAATCATGCAGATTTTAGATTGGTATCATCAAGGGTTTTGAATGAATTTGAGAAGTTTCATGAAGTAAATATCTATCTGCGCGGAATGATACCTATGGTAGGATTTCCGAGTACCAGTGTATATTATGAAAGAAAAGAGCGATTGGCAGGAGAATCGCATTACCCTTTTTCTAAAATGCTTTCATTGGCTTTTGATGGGATCACAAGTTTGTCAATAAAGCCGATCCATGTGATAACTTCTGTTGGTTTTGCAATAACTATATTGAGTGTTTTGGCGGTATTATGGGCTGTCTTTTGCAGGTTTACTGGAAAGACAGTGTCAGGTTGGACAAGTTTGATTTGTGTTATTTGCTTTTTTGGAGGAGCTATATTGACATCACTTGGAATAATCGGAGAGTATGTCGGCAAAGCTTATATGGAAGCTAAGGCAAGACCGAGATACATTATAAGCGAAAGAACATATTCAAGGCACAATATCAACTATTCAGAAAGAGAAGATGTTGAAAATGAGTAGCCTATTAAGGAAAAATTCTATAGAAAAAAATATATAAGAGAGACTATTATGAAGTTGAAACTTTCATCTGAAGAGAAAAAAACAGGAAACGTAAAAAATGAAGCACAAATAAAAAAGCTCTTTCGGAAACTGACGAGAGGACTTATGGATATATATGTTTTGTTTTATCTTTGTATATTTCCGTTGTGCATGAGGGACAAGTATTTTGATATATTGACCTTCAGATTTGAACTGTTCTGGAAGCCGACTTTTGTGTATGGTATTATTTTCGTAATTTTGGGATTGTTGTACCTGATTAGTGATGCCTTATATAACGGAGGAGCGATTCGTAGAAGGTTTTTAACAGGATTAAAAGAAGTTCGAGAAAAGGGAAACAGTAATGGATTCTTTGGACGAGTAAAATCTATATGCAGATATCTTCATATCAGCATAGTTGACATAGCAATAACAGTGCTTATCATACTTTTTGCCATTTCAACAGCTCTTGCAGAGTATCCGTATGAGGCTTTCTGGGGCGATAGAGGAAGAAATCAGGGACTTCTTATTTGGATGATGTTCTACCTCGCATATATATTAATAAGCAGATTTTACAGATATAAAAAATGGCATATTTATGCGTATATGCTTTTTTCAAGTATCGTATGTGTATGGGGGATTTTAAATTTCTTTTTGATAACTTTTGGCATGTTTGAAAATGCGGATGATATATTTAAATATACATTTGCATCATCCATTGGAAATATAAATACTTATACAAATTTTACAGCTATGCTATATGGTGTAACTGTTGCTGTATTTATAAGTAGTGAAAAAATAATTGAAACAATATTTGCCTTTGCTGTTCTCCTGATAGCAAGCTTTGCCCAGATAATGGGTGTAAGTGATAATGTAGTATTATCAACCGGAATTGTTCTTGCGATGGCACCTGTAGTTTTATGGAAGAATAAACAGAGTATAATAAAGTATGTTGTGGTTTGTCTGACTTATTTATCGGCGCTGAAAATCACTTCCTGTATAGTAAAAACCGGGATAAAGACAATGAACAAAACTAAGGAAAGTGTCCAGATAAGCCTTGCCGGTACCGGATTTATGAGCATACTGATTGCATTGTTTGCAATTATACTTGTTGTATTAGTTCTGACAGAGTTTAAATCCTTGTCAAGAAAAAAGGCTGAAACTGTGATGGATGATGATACAGGAAGAATTAAGACATTGCGACACATCTGGCTTATATTTGTAACATTAGGTGTGTGTGCAGTCGTAGTTGTACTATATCTCGCGAATACAGGTTGGCATGAAGAAATCTGGAAGCCGTTCAGCAATGCTATCATCATAAATGATGAATGGGGTACGGGAAGAGGTTTAAACTGGAGGCTCGGAATGGAGTACTGGAAGAATGATGCCACATTACTTCAAAAGCTTTTTGGATATGGCCCAGACACATATTACATCATAACCATGGATAGGTTTATGAATATAATGCAGGATGCGGGTTATGGAATGTTTGACAGCGCTCATAACGAATATTTTGAGTATTTTATTACTGTTGGAATACTGGGTCTTGCGGCGTATCTTGTGTTTTTGTTTACGGCACTGAAAAGAATGATAACATCTATAAATACTGCATCAAAGTATATGGCGATGGGAGTGCTGGGCTATGCTTTTCAGGCTGTTATAAATATCGCAGTTCCTATCACAACACCGATATTTATGATACTGCTGTTTATAGGAATAACAGTTTCCAAAGATGAAAAAGCATATTGCTGAATCGTGAAGAAGGAACATTGGGACAGACTACATTTCGGAAATAAAAAGTTCCATCGGATGGAATTGTAATAAAATAGTAGATTGATTCATATCCTCAAAAATGTTATCATCATCGACATGTGAAAATAGGATTTAAGTGAGGAGAACTATGAAGAAAATATATATAATAGCAGTTATGTGCACAGTTGTGGCTTTGTCAGGCAGTCTCGCTGGCTGTAAGAAAAGATATGTATCACCATTGGAGACACCTTCTATGACAAAGGCGGCTGCAGATAAGGCATATGATTTTGATTTTGATCAATTAAACAACGATGTTATAGATGAACTGCAGGATAAGGAAATCTATAGTTTTGTAAAGGCAGTTGATGTTTCTGGCGATAATGAAAAGAAGGAGATCGTTCTCACTATAGATATCGATAAGGATGTTTCAGATGATGCTGTAGAACTCCTTCTCACTGATGCAACAAAGGCTATAGTAGATGGAGTTCAGATTCAGGATTTTCGTATCGATGGATGGAATGAGGAAGGCTTTGGAAACCTGTTTGATCTATATGGATATACATATAAGGTTACAAGCGGCGATGAGGTAGTGAGAGAGGAAACTCTTAATGTTGGAGACAGCGTACCATTTGATCCTACTTTGACACTGGAGCAGGTTATTGGTTAAATAAAGAACAACTGATATAATAAAGGCTATCGTGTAAACGATAGCCTTTTTGTGATTTAACTGCCTTTCATATCAGATATATACACATGTATATATCTGATATGAAAGGCAGAATCGAGAAGAGCGTTCTTTTATACTTAATTTTGATCTATTAAACTTGGTATAAATATAATAGGAATTATTGAATGAACGTACAGTATTCAGTATTAATGAGTGTTTACTATAAAGAAAAACCGGAAAATCTGAGAGAAGCCATGAACAGCATATGGAATCAAACTGTAAAAACGGATGATTTTGTACTTGTTTGTGATGGAAACCTTACCGAGGGACTTGATCAGGTTATACAGGAAATGCAAGATCTCCATCGGGAACTGAATGTTGTCAGGCTTAGTTCTAACAAGGGGCTCGGTACTGCTCTGAACATCGGGATGAAAAGGTGTAAAAATGATTTGGTTGCACGCATGGATAGTGATGATATAAGCAGGAAAGACCGGTGCGAAAGGCAGATAAAAGTGTTTACGGAACATACAGATGTAAGTATATGTTCGGGGACAGTTGAAGAGTTTACAGAGGATATAAAAAAAGTCAGTTCAAGACGTGTTCTGCCTGAAACAAATTCTGAGATTATGGAATTTTCAAAACATAGAAATCCTTTCAATCATCCATGTGTGATGTACAAAAAATCCGAAGTTGAAAAGGCTGGCGGTTACAAGGACTTTTACCTTTTGGAGGATTACTATCTTTGGATAAGGATGCTGCAGATAGGGTGTGTTGGGTATAACATCCGTGAACCGCTGCTGTGGATGCGTGGCGGGGCTGAGATGTATAAACGGAGATCGGGATTTCGATATGGTTTGAGCCAGGGAAGATTATTTTCATACATGAAGAATACAGGTTTTATTAGCTTTTCCGATTATATGAAAGCAGTAATTCAAAGGATGATTGTGTCGCTAGTTCCTAATCGGGTAAGACAGATTGCATTTGGAGCATTTTTGAGAAACGATTTGGACTCAAAATAGTATTGAATTTACTGAAAAAAACACTTGATTATATGGAGAGCGGACAAAATTTATCGTGGCGTGATGGAAATAAAGATAAAAATGTTTGATTCAACGGTGGAAGAGGAATGGCGAGAGGAAGTATCAAAAAAAATTTCATACTGAGTGTCAGTAATCAGCTGATGAATATACTGGCACCGCTTATCACGACACCCTACGTATCAAGAGTGCTTGGGGTAGAAGGGATAGGCAGATACTCCTATCTTGAATCCATAACATCATATTTTGTGCTTTTTGCGATCCTTGGAACGGCGACATATGCACAGAGAGAAATATCCTATGTTCAGGATGACAAATATGAAAGAAGTAAAGTATTTTACAGCACCTTAATCCTTAGATGTATAACGACAGTGGCAATGCTGATTGCATATTTATTCGCATTCCGTGAAGATGTTCTATTAAAAATATTTGCGGTCAATATCCTGACTGTAGCCATGGATATCACATGGTTCTTTCAGGGCATGGAAGATTTCGGAAAGATAATGCTGAAAAATATGGTGTTTAAGGTTCTCAGCATTATTTATACATTTCTTTTCATCCGGGCGGAAGAGGATTTACTCATATATGCTGCTGGAATGGTATCTTTGAATTTATTAGGGGCAATATCGATGTGGAGTAATATCGCACGATATATAGAGCAGCCCAGGCTTTCTTTTATTAGGCCGTTTAAAGATATAAATACGATTTTATCTTTGTTAATTCCGACTATAGCTATACAGATTTATACGATATTTGATAAAACCATGCTTGGATTATTCACAGCTACTTCATATGAGAATGGGTGCTATGAGCAGGCTATGAAGGTGGTAAGGGCGATTCAGGTTATAGTTTCGGCAGTGGGGACTGTTATGGCTCCCAGAATAGGATACTATTTTGCCAGATCCGATAGTGAAAAGGTGAGAGAATATATGCTTAAATCATATAAATTTGTATGGTTTATAAGTATTCCTTTGTCTTTTGGAATCATCGGAATATCGGATAATATGGTTCCGTGGTTTTTTGGTCAGGGATATGACAAAGTTAAGATTCTTTTAAAAATACTTCCTGTTTTGGCGGTTATCATAGGGATGAGTAATGTTACAGGAATACAGTATCTGGTGCCGACGAAAAGACAAAATATACTGACTAAAACAGTTGTTGCCGGTGCTATAGTCAATTTTTGTTTGAACATCCTCTTGATTCCAACCTTTTATTCAGTGGGTGCGGCTGTGGCGTCAGTAGTGGCAGAAATGACTATTTCTATACTGCAATTCAGATATGTCAGAAAAGAAATCGATATTAAAAGTGCTGTACTATCCGGGACAAATTATGCTGCTGCAGGAATGATTATGTTATGTGTTCTTAGATTTGCAAGTAAATCCTTGGATTCATCAATCAAGAATACACTTTGCCTGATAGCGATTGGTGTTATGGCATATGTTATATTTCTTATCATGCTTCGTGATAAGTATTTTTTTGATAATATAAAGCAGCTCGCTAAAAAGTTTAATAATGAGAAAAAATAGAATTTTGTTGGGGAATAATGACAAATGAAGAAATGGCTTACTGTAGTTGTGCCATCGTACAACGCGGAAAAATATTTGAAACATAATCTGGACTCACTATGTTTGGAAGAAGTGCTTGAGGATCTGGAAATTATCGCAGTTGATGACGGGTCAACCGATACTACCGGAAAAATCATAGATGAATATGCTGAAAAGTATCCTGATACAGTTGTGCCTGTGCATAAGGAAAACGGAGGGCATGGCTCGGGAATCAATGCCGGGATAAAAAATGCCACCGGCAAGTATTTCAGAGTGATGGATGCGGATGACTGGGCAGATGGCGAGGATTTGAAGGAACTGATCAAATACATAAAGAATCAGGAGACGGAGGAAAGATATAATGGTCGGACTCAGGGTATAGATGAATGCTCATGTGTGAGAGGAAGCCTTAGAAGTGATGAAGAGCCGGAAAGTTTGGGATATGATGAGAAATCATGTAAAGCGGATACATCTTTGGAAAATACAGAGGCAGATATCATCGCAGGTGGATTTTATTGGGTATATGGTCACGATGATACAGCACCGAAAAAAACAGAGTTTGATAAGCCGTTTGAAGGGGTGCAGTATGGTCATGTTTATAGGTTTGATGATATAGCAGATAAAGCATATATAAAAATGCATTCCATGACTATACGAACTGAGATACTAAAGGAGCAGGATATAAAGATAGATGAACACTGCTACTATGTAGACACGGAATATATCCTCTACCCAATTCCATATGTGGAAACTGTGGTATTTCTAGATGATCATCTATACAGATACAGCATAAGTCGTGAGGGACAGAGTATGAATCCTCAGCAGATGATGAAGAATAGGGCACAGTATGATAAAGTACTTCAGTCGTTGTATGTTTTTTATAGTAAGGTTTTAGAGATGGAAGACATCTCGGACGGAAAAAGAATTTACATCGAGCATCTCATCTCCAGAGTTTACGCAAGCCGTATAAAGATACTGCTATGGGACAAGATATGTCCTGAGACAAGAAAAGAGCTGATAAAAATGGAAGAGCAACTTAAGAGGAATTTCCCGGGAATATTTAACAGTAATCTTAATAAAGCGGTAAAACTGCTTAGGGCGAGTGGATATCTGCTGTACTATCCGGCAGCGTTGATTAGACGACTTTGAAAGAATCAGAAGAGGTAAGCGATTTGTTGGAAATAAGAAAGTATAAAGATACAATCGAGATTTTTCTTGAGTATGTTTTGGTTACTGCTATCATACTGGAATGTAATTCTCTGCTTCGCCTCGCTTCCTGCGAAGAGAGCAGTGTGAATATGAATTATGTGTTTGCGATGCTTATAGGTGGAGCCGGCTTGTGTCTGGTGGCTATAAAGATACTTAACAGTAAAATCAGGGAACAGTTCATAAAAGAATTTTTGCCGATACTGTGTGCACTGGAAGGATTTGTTTTTGCTTATTTTATACTGGGAGTTCTTTCGACTGAAGGAATGAAGAGCAAAGCTGATTATATAGCTAAATTTATTATCATGCTTCCGCTACTCTCTTCGTTGTTTTTTTTGGAAAGAAAAGAAGGGCATGGGGTGAGGCTATGGAATCGATTCTCCATTGTTATGAGTTTAATAGCAGCTCTTAATCTGGCGGTGTACTATACTTCGACGCTGCATACAAATGAACTGTACTCGGAACAGGTATACCTGCACTGGTATAATCGTGGAAAGCTTTCATACCTTGTAAATTGCCTGAATGTGTGTTTCTTGCTGCCAGGAACGATGGCTCAGTCATTTAATCTGCAGTATTTAAGAGATTTTGGACCATTCTCTGAACCCTTGATGTTTCTTATCCCTTTGGGAGTGGCTCTCTTTACGGAGATGTTTTTACGTCCTGAAAGTGACAGGTGGTGTTTTTGGAAACAGATTGTTTTGAGTCTTACGATTTTTACAGTTCAATCCACTAATGGACTGATTCTACTTGTTGCTGCATGGGGATTAAAGGTTATATCTATGTGCAATAAAAAAGAGGCAAGGATAGTACTTATCCCCATGGCTATACTTGTGGTAGCAGGAGCAGGATATTTCATAAGATATAAAGCTTTACAGAAAAACTATGGTGATGTAATAGCGTACATAATGCAGAACAAGCATTTCACGGATTATGTGTTTGCGATTAAAGCTTTTTTGAATAAACCGCTTTTAGGAGGAGGATATCTAAACGAGGATTACATTTATTCCTTTTTTACTGAGGAAGCAAAAAGAGATGCGGGGCTTAGTAATACGATTTCGGTAGTACTCGGACAAGGGGGCATCATGCTGGGGCTCCTCTGCATGATGCCTTTTTTGATATGTCTGGTTCAGATTTTTAGACAGAATAACAAAAATATCGCTTTCTGGGCACTTGGTCCGCTGTATCTCTATAGCGTTACAATTTTTCATTACAGATTTTTCCTTATTATGATTTTAGCCTTTGGGTACTCGCTGCTTGAGTTAGATAGAAATTCTAAGGTAAAAAAAGTTTGGCCCCAAAGTATAGTAGTTCCGCAGAATCAGATTTTAAATTATGGTGAAAGAGGAGATTCATTTGTAGAAAACCTAAAGGCGGAATTTAATAATGTTTGCTGGAAGCTGCCTTTGGTTCTTCTTTTTGGAATGATTTATTTTATATGGAACGGAACAGAAATATGGAATAATTCTTTTGAAATTCTATGGAAGTATCAACTTACTGTGGGACAATCAGCCATAAGAGTTATGTATGTGGTCATATCTCTGATTGCATGTCTTGTATGCCTAAGATTTATCTTGGGAACAGCAGGTTCTATTACTGAAAAATGTCTTTCATTTATACTGTTCGCTACGGCTCAAATAGGATATGCGTTGTATTATTCGACCATTTATTCATATGTTGATACAGCAATATCCATATGGGCAAAAGATGTAGATTTTATAAGAGAAACTTTGGTGCTGGGGTTGTATCTTATTTATTTGATACTGATTTTAGTTCTATGTAGCGTGATAAACACGATAAAAAAAGAAAAAAGAGTTGTTCTCGGAAAGAGGTCTGCCATAACCATGACAGTGATGGCGGTTATCGTAGTGCTGGGGATATCTTTAATAAACATCAAAATGAATTCCAAGCTATATTTGATCGATGACCAGCTGGAACCCCTCAAGAAGGTTCTGGAAGTGTCAAAAGGAAAAGTATATTCTGATGAGCTTCCGTTGTTGTATAAAAAGGCTCTTCCGGATATGTCCTGTGCGGTTATGAGAGGAAACGGTTATAGGCTTCAGGAGAATGCCAGTATCCTTGAACCTATGGGGAAAGAACTGACCACTCTTTTTAATGAAGGATATCAGGTGACACAAATAAATGATGACCATATCCTATATACAAACAATCAGAATGTGATTTCTGAATTGTCAGGAGAAGGGCATACGTTTTACAGATACTATGCTTTCGAGAGGGAGTATAGCCTTTTGGAAGCTGTCCGGATTAACGATTTGGAATATTCTCAGGATACAGAGGAAGAGACATTGACTTTGGAAGGAAACGAACATTCCATCGTTAGCGGTCCAGGTGACACATGGCAATCGGGGAGATATACAGTGACCTTCAATTTGAGAATAGATCCTGAAAAGTACAAGGATGTGGATCCTGATACAGTCATTTGCAGAACTCAGGTCAGACATGATAAAGGTGAAAAGACAGACCAGACTGTGGATGTAACCAAGGGAGATTTTGACGAGGAAGGGAAAGCAGAGATCAAGAATATTCTGTCTATAGGTTCTGTCACAGAGGGATATGAGTATCTCGTACTTGCGGAAAATGATTATCAAGTTGGCATTCGTAAGATAAGTTATCAGCAGACACCGACGCAGATAACACTTTCAAGGAATAACGTTCATCAAAAGCCGATTTATGAAGCCTACTATGATAAGGATGGTAATCCGGTATATACTTCCCAAGGGTATGCGGCAAGAAGATGCAGCTACAATTCTGCAGACAGGGTAACTGAAGTAAAGTATCTCGACGAAGGAGATAAACCCGTTATCACCACCTATGGTTATGCTGAAATAAGATACGAGTATGATGACAAAATGAATCTCATAAAAGAAGCTTACTTCGATACGGAGGGTAAGCCGATAGCGCTGGAAAAGGGATACTCAGAGATCCTATACTCATATGATGACAGAGGAAACAGGAGTGAGTATCGTTACTGCGATGCAGAGGGGAATCTCGTTGCTCAACCTAATGGAGTAGGGATGATGCGGTATAAGTATGATGATAAGCATCGATGGATAAGATGTGAGTACTACGATCAGAATGAGAATAAATTGCTCCTTGAATCGGGATACTGTACTGAGGGAAGAGAGTTAAATGAAGATGGACTAACGGCTGTTACGAGATATTTTGGCCTTGAAGATGAACCGGTTCTCAGAACAGAGTTGTTTGCAGAGATACATTACTTCTATGATGAGCAAAAAAGGGTTATACGTCAGGAGTACTATGACACTGAGGGAAAGAGAACTTTGAAGAATTCCGGTATTTCGGCATTTATTTATGAAAGAGATAGTAACGGAAACGTTACAGATGAGCAGTACTTTGGCGTTAATGATGAGAGGATTCTAAATGCGTCGGGCATCGGAGAAATCAGGAGAAAATTTAACAGTTTAAATCAGAAGATTTCAGAAGAGTTTTTGGGTACTGATGGAGAAGCTGTGATTATCTCCGAGAAGTATTCCATAGTGGATTATGCCTATGATGAAAGCGGCAGACTTGTAAAGAGAACATATAAGGATGCTGCCGGAAATGTGGTAGAGGAAACGGAGGTGTAGTGATAGAATAATGGGAGCTGTCGGAAAAGGGATATAAAATCTCAAAACCGATAACGCCATTTTTTATTTTTTGAAGGATGAGTGAGAAAACAGATTTTTATCGATATTTATGCCGCAAGGCGAGGATGACGGAATAGAGAATTAAATGATTAATGGGGGAAATATAATTTATGTCTAAAAAGGACAGTGTTAAAAATAATATCAGGCTAATGTATACATCTGTTAGTATGATACTGGCATTTATATCGGCTGATCTTATCTGGTACTGGAATGTGGCGCCGGGGTGGAGTGAAGGTTTCTTTGGGTACAGGGCGCTGACGCTGGTGGGGCTGATGTTCTGTATCGTATATTTCTTTTTTGCCAAGATGTATAATGCCCATAAAATCGGACTTTACAGGCTGCAGGAGCTGGCGTTTTCGCAGATGCTTTCCTATTCCATCGGAGATTTTTGTCTGTTTGTGGCTGCTTTCTTTTGGTTTCATAATTTTAGCCGCATAAGGCTAGGCTTTTTTCTTTTAGGCTTTTTGCTTCAACTTACAGTTATTCTTGGGGCGACCTTTATCTGTAACCGCATTTATGCAAGGTATGATGAGCCTAGAAGCATCATGATCGTATATGGATCCCAGGATTATCTTCGTCTCATGGAAAAGATGCGGGAGAAGAAAAAACGCTATCATGTGGTGGCAACTTATGATGAAAGTACAGAAATCGCGAAGATAATAAAAACTCTTGAAGGATGTAAAGATATATATCTTTGCGATGTATCAAGGGAAGTCAGAAAGAAGATACTGCTTTACTGCGATGCTCACAGGAAGGATGTACATATCTCTATGGATATGGCGGATCTTTTGGGATTTAACAGTGAGGTGTCCCATACTTTTGATACGCCTTATCTGAGAAATAAGAAGATGCCGGAAGCTTGGTACTACAGTATAGTAAAAAGGATGGCGGATATAGTGATTTCACTTACGGCTATAATGCTTCTTGCACCTATTCTGCTTGTGACGGCTATACTTATAAAGCTTGAGGACGGCGGTCCAGTGTTCTATACTCAGAAAAGGCTGACAAGGGATGGTAGAATTTTTGATATCTACAAGTTCAGAAGCATGAGGGAAGATTCGGAGAAGGATGGAGTACGGCTTTCTTATGTAAATGATGACCGTGTCACACCGGTTGGTAAAGTCATAAGGAGGCTAAGGATAGACGAACTTCCGCAGCTTTTTAATGTGCTTAAAAATGATATGAGTATAGTTGGACCAAGGCCGGAACGTCCGGAAATCGCAGCCGAATATGAAAAAGAGATACCGGAATTTAGACTTAGACTAAAGGTTAAGGCAGGACTTACCGGATATGCCCAGATTTATGGGAAGTACAATACAACACCGCTTGATAAGCTGAAGCTTGATCTCATCTATATTGCCCAGAGGTCTGTACTTTTTGATCTGAGAATACTGTTTTATACAGTTAAGATAATTTTCACTCCCGAGAGTACTGAAGGGGTAGCAGAAGGGCAGAAAACAGCTCTTGAGAATAAGGCTTAAATATATGAGCAGGATGGCTTAGGACAAGCTGTCTTGCTCATTTTTATTGTGGAAGAATAGTAAATATGATAGAATCAAAAAGTTTAGTAAATTGAATTTGGGAGAAAAGACTATTATGAAGTCGATTATTTTAAATACTGACAGAAGAAAGTATCTGGAAAGACTTTTAATGATTGTACTTGCGGATGCCTTCACTATCGCATTCTCGTATTTTGTTGCGATGTGGATAAGATATGATTTTTCCATAAACAGGATACCGAAGAACTTTATCGAAAATTTGATAGCGTTTGTACCCTGCGCGGTTCTTTTGCATTTTGCGGTTTACTATATTTTTAAGCTATATCACAGTATCTGGCGATTTGCCAGCGTGTCAGAGGTTGCTCATACCATGATGGCATATAGTGTTCTTGCGGTGATACTTCCTATATTTAATATGCTAGTGCCTTTTAGGGTTCCTAGAAGTGTACTTCTTATGGCTTATATCATAAGCATGTTTTTCTGCGTACTGATACGTTTTGGTTATCGAATCTTAAGGTACATAAAGAATGACGATCGATTTGTTCAGGATGATGTAGACATTGACAATGTTCTCCTGGTGGGGGCTGGTCAGGCAGCAAGGGCCATACTCAAGGAACAGCAGCTGAGCGGAAAAAGAGATTTTGTCGTTAAGGCAATGGTAGATGACAGTCTATTAAAGCAGGGGCGATATCTGGAAGGACACAAAGTTGAGGGAACAAGAAAAGATATCCCTGAGCTGGTTAAAAAGTATAATATAAACAAAATAATATTTTCTATTCCTACAGCAAAACGAAAGGATAAGGCTGATATACTAAACATTTGTAAGGAAACCGGCTGTAAGGTTCAGACGGTGCCGAGCATAGGACAGCTTGTTAATGAAGAGGTAAGCATAGCGAAGGTTCGCGACGTTGAGATCACAGATCTTTTGGGACGAGATGAGATACATATAAATCTTGACGAGATTTTCGAAGCTATAAAGGGTAAGGTTATCATGGTTACCGGTGGGGGAGGATCTATCGGATCAGAGCTTTGCAGACAGATAGCTGCAGCGAAGCCAAAACAGCTTATTATCTTTGATATCTATGAGAATAACGCCTATGCCATTGAACAGGAGCTGAAAAGAAAGTATCCTAACCTTGATTTGGTAACACTCATTGGCTCTGTAAGAAATGAACTGAGAATCGAAAGTGTTATCAAGGAGTATCATCCTGACGTTATTTATCATGCGGCGGCCCACAAGCATGTTCCTCTTATGGAAGTAAGTCCAAATGAAGCTGTAAAGAATAATGTTATGGGTACCTATAAAACTGCTAAAGCGGCGGCTGAAAACGGAGTTAAGAGATTTCTTCTTATTTCTACCGATAAAGCGGTTAATCCTACATCTCTTATGGGTGCCACCAAGAGAATCTGTGAGATGATCATACAGATGATGAGCAGGAAATATCCATCTACAGTGTTTATGGCGGTTCGATTTG
Source organism: Oribacterium sp. P6A1 (assembly GCF_000702885.1). Taxonomy (GTDB): domain Bacteria; phylum Bacillota; class Clostridia; order Lachnospirales; family Lachnospiraceae; genus Oribacterium. The sequence continues at coordinate 217,346 of NZ_JNKO01000004.1, forward strand.
GAAATGTTCTTGGGTCAAATGGATCTGTTATACCGCTATTTAAAAAGCAAATAGCAGAAGGTGGGCCGGTAACTGTTACGGATGCAAATATCATAAGATATTTTATGACTATCCCTGAGGCAGTGTCTCTTGTACTTGAAGCAAGCCACTATGCAAAGGGTGGTGAGATCTTTGTTCTTGATATGGGTAAGCCTGTAAAAATCCTTGATCTTGCAAAGAATATGATCAAACTTTCAGGATTCACTCCTGATGAAAATGGTATACCTATCAAGATAACAGGACTTCGTCCGGGAGAAAAGCTCTATGAGGAACTCCTAATGGGCGAAGAGGGTATGCAGAAAACAAAGAATGAACTTATATATATAGGGCATCCGATTGAAATGGATGATGAAGAGTTCATGAAGAATCTTATGAAGCTTGACAATGAGTCAAAGCAGGAGTGCGCTGAAATAAAGAGAATTGTCAAAGAAGTAGTTCCTACTTATAAACTGGGTATATAGGGAAATAGTAAGAAGACAGCATGACTTTTGGAGCATGCTGTCTTCTTTTCTATAACTTGACATTTAAGGGCATACGGTATATTGTCTAGAGACGTGTATAGTTATGTTTTTGAATAGGAGAAGCAATAAAATGGCTTTTAGATATGATAAAGATGTACAAAAGTTTCCTGAAAAAGTCTGGCTTTCAAGCCCTACCATGCATGGGGATGAAGCTAAATATATGATGGAAGCCTATGATACAAACTGGATGAGTACCGTAGGAAAAAATATAGATGAAGTAGAAAGACAGATTGCTGAGTATGTAGGTGTAAAATACGCAGTTGCTCTAAGCGCCGGTACTTCGGCACTTCATCTCGCGACAAAGCTTGCCGGAGAGAAGGTTTATGGTCAGGCAAGACCCTATGAAGGAACACTCAAGGGTAAAAAGGTGCTGTGCTCAGACGTCACCTTTGATGCCAGCATTAATCCTGTTGCTTACGAAGATGGCGAAGCGGTATTTATAGACACAGAGTATGATACCTGGAATATGGATCCAGTGGCACTTGAAAAGGCATTTGAAATCTATCCTGAGGCAAAGATAGTTGTACTTGCACATCTCTATGGAACTCCCGGAAAGATAGAAGAGCTTCGTGCAGTTTGTGAAAAGCATGGCGCACTTATCATAGAAGATGCTGCAGAGAGCCTGGGAGCCAAATATCTTTATAAAGGCGAGTGGAAAGAAACCGGATCTTTCGGTGACTATAACTGTATATCATTTAATGGAAACAAAATAATCACAGGTTCAAGCGGCGGCATGTTACTGACAGATTCGAAAGAGGATGCTGATAAGGTCAGAAAATGGAGTACACAGTCCCGCGAAGATGCTCCATGGTATCAGCATGAGGAAATCGGATACAACTACCGAATGAGTAATGTTATCGCAGGAGTTGTCCGCGGACAGATACCATATCTTAAGGAACATATGGATCAGAAAAGGGCAATTTATGAAAGATATAAGGAAGGATTTAAAGATCTTCCTGTAAAGATGAACCCTTATGATGCTGAGAAATCAGTTCCTAACTTCTGGCTCAGCTGCATGATTATTGATGAAGATGCCATGTGTCAGCAGGTAAGAGATGATAAACAGGCTCTTTTCACACCGGAAAAAGGAAAGACCTGCCCTACAGAGATCTTACAGGCAATCGCTTCAATAAACGCAGAAGGAAGACCTATCTGGAAGCCTATGCATGCTCAGCCTATATACAGAACACATGCATTTGTTACAGCAAGAGGCAATGGCCGCGGACAGAGTAATGCTTACATTGATAAAGGTAAGGCAATGGATGTAGGTATGGATATATTTAACAGAGGACTGTGTTTGCCGAGTGATAATAAGATGACGGCGGAGCAGCAGGATGAAATAATTGAGATTATTCATATGTGCTTCAAATAAAATAGAGATTAAATTTTTATTGTATTATTTGAATGCAAAATGTGAATAAAAGGTCTGACATCATTTGAGAATTAGATGAGGGGTAACAACAAATAAGGAAATGCAAAGGAAGTGTTTAGATGTATGCTGAATTCTACAAGAGAATATTAGATTTTATTTTGGCGTTTTGCGCAATAATAATTCTTTTGCCGTTACTGTTGGCTTTAACTATCATTGGCACTATAAAAATGAAAGGTAATCCTTTTTTTACTCAAGAAAGGCCAGGATTGCATGAAGAAGTGTTTAAACTAATAAAGTTCAGGACAATGACTAATGATAAGGATAAAGATGGTAATTTTCTTCCAGATGAAATTAGACTTAATGGGTATGGGAAATTTTTAAGGAGTACAAGTCTAGATGAACTTCCGGAATTATTAAATATTCTGTGTGGTCAATTATCGATAGTAGGACCTAGACCTTTGCTAGTAAGTTATCTAGATTACTATACGGAAGAAGAGCATCACAGGCATGATGTCAGGCCAGGACTTACAGGATATGCTCAGGTTCATGGAAGAAATTATGTAACATGGGAAGAGAAATTCAGGATGGATTTGTGGTATGTTGAGCATATTTCTTTTGTGACAGATTTGCAGATTCTTTTAGATACAGTTTTAGTTGTTTTTAAGAGAGAGAATATTGAGACGGCGAGTAAGATTGTACATGATGGTGTCACGTATCAGCCTTTAGATATAGAAAGAAGTAAGAAGAGGAATAAATAGAATGGCGAAACAAAATGTGCTGGTTTTTCCAAGTGCAACATATCCGGCGATGCAGATAATAGATTGCTTAAAGAATAATCCTAGGTTTCATGTTATTGCTGGTGGAAGTTATTCAAATCATGCAGAGTATGTATGTGACGATATAATTGATGATATTCCGTATATTATTGCCCCGGATTTTTGGTACAGTTTTGAGAAACTGATAGAAGACAGAGATATAAAATACGTCATTCCGACAGATGAAACAGCTGCAATGTTGCTGAAAGAAAAAGAATCAGAGCTTTCGGCAGTTGTGGTATGTTCCCCATATGAAACAACGAAATTGTGTCGCTATAAGAGCTTGACTTATGAAGCGCTTAAAGGTGAAAGATATGTGCCGTTTGTATATGAGATAAATCATATTGGTGATATAAATGAATTCCCTATATTCATAAAACCCGATAGTAGCCAAGGTTCGAAAGGAGCAGCATTAATAAAATCTAAGGAACAATTGGCGGAGATAGAAAACCTCAATGATTATGTACTATGTGAGTATTTGCCTGGAGAAGAGTATACGGTTGATTGTTTTACAGACAAGAGTGGAAAACTTCTTTTCTGCAATCCACGAGTCAGAACCAGACTTATGAATGGGATTACTGCTCGCGGACACAATATTGATTTGACTTCTGAATTTGAAGATGTAGTAATATCCATTAATTCGAAAATTCGATTCAGAGGATATTGGTATTTACAGCTGAAGCGAGATAAGGATGGGCGGCTGAAGTTGCTTGAGATTTGTACGAGATTTGCTGGATCTTTTGCTATAAGTAAGGGGAAAGGCGTAAATCTTCCATTGCTTGCACTCTGTGACTTTTCTGGGCTGGATACAGAGATAGTTCAAAATGAATATGTTGTAGAGTGTGATAAGACATACATTGATCGATATAAGCTGAACTTTGAATATAATCATGTATACATCGACTATGATGACACGGTTACTTCAAAAGAAGGCAAAGCTGTAAATCCTTATGTCATTGCATATCTTTATGAATGTAAATACAAGGGGAATAAGATTTCATTGATTACACGGCATAAAGATACATTTAATGAAGAATTAAAAGATAGCTTTAAAAGATTATCAATATCAGAAAGTCTATTTGATGAAATAATTGAACTTCACTGGAATGAAAACAAGAAGGATATCATCAAAGAATCTGATGGCAGCATCTTTATTGACAATAGTTTCAAAGAAAGAAAAGAAATCCAAGAAGCACTTGGAATTCCAGTTTTTGATATTTCAAATATGGACTGTCTGTTTGATTGGAGATTTTAGACAAATGAGGGAAATAGGCAGTGAGTTTTGGAATGTACCAACATGCAATTTAGAGAGTAAGTTATTTCCAGATTCAGTACAGTGGTTTCTTTCGGGACGAAGTGCATTACAGGCAATTATCAGTGACTTGAAAAACTGTTGCACAGTTTCGATGCCTTCATGGTGCTGTGACAGCATGGTGAAGCCCTTTATTGACGCAGGGATTAATGTTCGCTTTTATCCTGTGTACTACGATGGAGAATTAGTACAAGAGGTTAAATTTGACTCTGACATCCTATTCCTGATGGATTACTTTGGGTATTCATCCCATTTGCTAGACTTAAGTAGATATAATGGTGTGGTCATTCGTGACTTGACGCATAGTATTTTCTCTGCCACATATTCAGATGCTGATTACTATTTCGGCTCTCTCCGTAAGTGGTGTGGTGTTTTGACCGGAGGATATGCTTGGAGTAAAGATGGTCACAAGATTGAGATTGAAACAGAGCGCAACAGTGGTGAGTATATATCATTGCGTGAAATAGCAATGTCTAGGAAAGCTGAGTACATAAGCGGTTTGAGACAAGATAAGGAATACCTCAATATGTTCAATGAGGCTGAAGAGTTGTTAGAAAATGCTGGCATAGTGATGGCTGACGAAAGGGATATTAAACTGGCAATGATGCTTGATACGGACTATATAAGGGCACAGAGGAGAGCTAATGCGGCTGTACTAAGAGCAGAATTGGATGGTATTCTCATCTTTAGTGAGATGAAAAATCAGGATACACCAATGTTTGTACCTATCCTAGTACGTGATGGTAAAAGGGATGAACTTCGCCGCTATTTGATTAACAATGAAATATATTGTCCCGTTCATTGGCCTGTGAGTAAATATCACAAATTGGATGAGAGGACTGAATTTATATATAAGAACGAGTTAAGTCTTGTTTGCGATCAAAGATATACAAAGGAAGACATGTATCGGATGGTTGATGTAATAAAACGGTTTTGGAAGGAGGCGTAACGGTGCTTGCAGTTTATAACTTAGAACAGGCCGAACAGTGGGATTTTGTTGTTCGCTCCTTTAAAGAATACGATGTTTATTGGCTGAGTGGTTATGTAAAGGCTTTTCAGATACATGGCGATGGAGAGCCGTTGTTGTTTCATTATGAGAGCAGTGTATGCAGAGGCATCAATGTAGTTATGAAACGCGATGTGGCTGATGATCCACATTTTAAGGATAAGATAGAAAGAGACAGGTACTTCGACTTTGCTACTCCATATGGATATGGAGGATGGATTATCGAGGGGGAGGATACAGCGGGGCTTTATGAAGCTTATAGTGAATGGATTCGTAAGAATGGGGTCATCACCGAGTTTGTTCGTTTCCATCCGATGCTCCAGAATCAGGAGAAATGTCGAGATTTCTACAATGTCACTCAGCTAGGTGAAGTTGTTCATATGGATCTCAACAGTCCTGAGGATATATGGCAAAACATTACCAGTAAGAACCGAAATATGATTCGAAAGGCTATAAAGAATGATGTAGTTATCTACAACGGACGCTTTCCCGAAATATATGAGAAGTTCCGAGTGATCTATAACAGTACAATGGATAAAGATGATGCTGAGGAGTATTACTACTTTGAGCCTGAGTTTTACAAGTCAGTACTTACTGATCTCCCCCAAAATGCACAAATTTTCTGGGCTGAGAAAGAAGGGAAGGTGATTGCTGCTAGTATAATGCTTGCTACAAATGGGCGTATGAATTATCATCTGAGTGGAAGTCTTAGAGAGTTTAGTAATATAGCGCCCACAAACCTGCTATTGTATCATGCCGCTCTGTGGGGGAATACGAATGGATATAAGACGTTGTATCTCGGAGGAGGGGTTGGCTCCGGGGAAGATAACTTATTTAAATTCAAACGAGCATTCTACAGAGGCGATTTGAATCGATTTCATATTGGAAAGAAGATATATGATGTTCAGAAGTATGATATTTTATGTGAGAAAGTTATGAAAAAAAGTAATAGCGAGAATGTAAAAGAATCTGGGTATTTTCCCGAATATAGACAATAGGAATTGAATATGATAAAAGGATCACCACTGATTTCAATAGTAGTGCCCATGCACAATTCAGAGATGTATATATCGAGATGCATCAAATCGATTATAAAGCAAGATTATGATAATTTTGAACTATTACTGATTGATGATCATTCTAGTGATGATACGATTGGAGTTTGCCAAAAGTTTGTAGGCGATTCAAGAATTAGAATAATAATAAATGATGGGAAGAAAGGCGCTTCAGCAACTAGAAATATAGGAATTAAAAAAGCAACGGGAGCCTATTTGACGTTCATAGATTCTGATGATGTTGTTGCCCACAATTATCTAAGTACTTTACATAGAATTGCTGAGCGAAACCTTGACTATCTTGCGACCTGCGGATACATGGATTTTTCTGACCCAGAGATTCTGTTTCAGGAAAAAGATGGAGTTGAAGAAGAATTGGTTTCATCGAGTGTGTGTATTTGTAATATTTTTTATTATCATTCGTCAGCTTGCGCCTGTCTTTTTAAGACAAATATTATAAAGCAATATAATTTATTTATGGAAGAAAAGGCGAGCTTTAATGAAGATGTATTCTTTACATGCAAATATTTGAGTATATGCAAAGGTGCAGCAATTACAAAGGATAAACTTTATGGATATTATATCAATCCTTCAGGGATAGGTGCACATAAGGATCATGCGGATTTGACATTAGCGGATGTTGATCATAGGGCTGAGGGTTATATTGCCTTACAAGATGCAATAAGATTTACAGAACATAATGCACCTGATATGAAAAAATACATTCAAATAGGGTATGTTTTCATTGCGGCAGAGGTCAGACTTACAGCGGCAAGGGCTAATGTGCAAAATTATACTCATGATAAAGAGATAGCTAGATATCTGTCTGTTAAATATAGAATTTTATTTAATAAATATGGAAAGAATATTATGCAAAAGATGCTAGTAAATGGAATTGCAATTAGCCCCAAATTTGTAAAATTCATTCTTGATGATTTAAAATTGTTATCACTTGTTAAGTGAAATAAATAGGATGAAAGCGTAAAGTATAATTAGAAGTTGAGAGTGAGGATAGTTGATGAAATATGATATTGCATTTCTGTCAGTCATCATACCAGCAGAAATGGAAAATGAAGTTAGATCAAAATCTATTCGAAGAATGGAAGATGCCGCTATCGCATGGCAAAGACATATTATTGCAGGTATAGAAGAAATAAATAATGGTCCGGTCAATATAATAAATGTATTACCAGTAGAGGCATATCCAATGGGCTACAAAGATGCAACAATTAAGAAGTATAATTTTGCACATACAGAGGGCGCTTCAGATATCAATGTTGGATTTTGCAATATTAAAATAATAAAAAGAATAGTTCAATGGTGTCCGATTTTTCGTGAAGTAGAGTTATGGGCAAGCAAGGACAATGGAATGCCTAAAGTTCTTGTTGCTTACACTATGTATCCAGAATTTATGAGAGCTATTTCATTTGTTAAAAAGGTATATCCCGATATTACAACAATAGATATTGTTGTGGATTTACCTCAATTTATAGCATTGGCTGAAAAACCGCTTTCACCATTAGGAAAATTATATCAACAATGGAGTGAAAAACAAGCTAAGAAGAATATACATAATGTCGATGGCATTGTTGCAATTACCAAGCAAATGGCGCAATTAATATCAAAAGATAAGCCGTATGAGATAGTTGAAGGGATTAGTACACCTGAATTTCCCGAATTAAATCCACAAAATGATGATAATATAAGAATAATATATGCTGGGTTGTTGCATAAAAAGTTTGGCATTATGAAACTATTGGATGCATTTGCTAGAATTGAGGAGAGCAATCTTAATTTGGTTATATGTGGATTAGGTGAAGCTGAGGACGAAATAATATCAAGATCAAAAGATGACAATAGAATTCAGTTTCTAGGCCAGTTACCACGCGAAAAAGTGCTTGATATAATGTCTGGATGTGATGTGATTATAAATCCGAGGGAAAATACAGGAGAATATACTAAATATAGCTTCCCATCAAAAGACCTTGAGGCATTATCATCAGGTATTCCGTTTATAGGGTATAAATTAGATGGTATTCCGGATGAATATGATCAATTCATAAATTATCCTATGAATGATTCTATAGATGCACTTGCACACTGTATTGTTAATGTTGGAAAAACATGTAATAAACAAGCACGCGAGAAAGCCAATCGTGCAAAGATTTGGATTATGGAAAATAAAAGTCCATCATGTCAGGGAACAAAAATATTTGAGTTGATAAATCGAATTCGCTCTTCAAAGTAAAGTAAAAAATGGGGAATACAAAATGATTGTAGTAATTACAGCGAGTTCAATAGCCTTATTGCTTGTATATTTTGGGAAATATGAAAAAAGGATAAATTGGCTTAAAGTAGCCTTTATAATAACTACGTTTGTGGCTTGCATACATTACAATTATGGCAATGACTACAAAGGCTATTTTTATAATTGGAATGTGATAAGTAAAAATTCAATCAGTGCATTGTTGGTGTTAGATAGATTTAATTTTTTTAACAACGCAAAGCCTGAAATTGGATGGATTATCTTAAATAGAATTTTTGGGTTTGAAAATGGCTTTTATTATATGGTTGCTACCATCAATATTGTGGAAAGTGTTATATGGTATAAGTTTATTAAAAGACTAGTTCCTGTGAGGATATATGTTTGGGCTTTTTTTATATATATTTTTACATATAAGTATTATCTATTGAATTTCTCAATGATGCGGCAAGGTTTAGCTATGTCACTTTTGATTTTATCTGTGATGTACTTTATAGATGAAGACTATAAGAGGACCTTCATAATTATTGCAATTGCAAGTAGTTTGCATACCTCAGCTGCAGTGATTATACCATTTCTGATTATATGTAAATTTGAAGAGAAAATTAATTTTAGAGTTTTTGGAACTATAGTGCTGGTAATTACGTTCCTGCTTTTTTTATTATCTAACTTATCAAGTGGAATTTTCAATTTAATTATATCTTTATCGGTGTTTGAAGATTATAAAAGGTTTTATGCAGGACGTTTATCAACGAATTCGATTGGGTTTGGTTTTTTGTTATTAGTAGTTCCATATGTAGTTATGATTTATTTTATGATATTTAAGCCAAGAGTTCTTTCAAAAGAAGAGAAATGTCTGGTTATTTTAGCATATATTGCGTTATTGACTAAGCCATTTGAATTTGTTGGTGCAGCGTTGATATCGAGAATTGGTTATAATTTCTCGATGTTTGATATTGCAATTGTTCCAATTATATATAAGAAAATCAACAAACAGATACCCAGAATGATGTTATTCTTTGTATTGGTATTTATTACTATCTACACATATGTTGCTTTTTTTAATGACCCAACTTACCATGATTCATTTGCTGAATTTCATACAATATTTGAATTACTCAAATAAAATCATCATAAAGGAAGGGGTGTTTGTGTGAAAATACTATGGATTTGTAATAAGATGCCACAGCCTTTAGCCAAACTGCTGAGTATAAATGTTTCTGCATTTGGAGGGTGGTTAGACTACTTGTTTCAACGAATAATGGAATCTTCGGAAGTCGAATTTGTGATTGCGTTTCCTGGGAAGACTTTTTATCATGAAAAAACTGATTTGATTTCCTATTATTCATTTAAGGAAGATAGTAATACAGGTTTTCAGCCTATTATTGAAAATGAATCACCAGATGTTATTCATATTTGGGGGACTGAGTTTATTCATAGTTATAATGCTCTTAAAGCAGCTAATCAAGCTGGATTAAATGATCGATGTATTATTTCTATTCAGGGGCTTGTCTCGATATATGGGAAATATCATTACACAGAGGGCTTACCTAATAGAGTCATAAATAATTATATGCCTAGAGATTTATTTAGGCCTTCTAGTGTTATCCAAGGGAAGAAGGACTATTTAAAAAAAGGACAATATGAAATAAAATCTATCCAATTGGTGCCGTATGTAATAGGGAGAACGGATTGGGATAGGGCTATTTCTTATTTGATGAATCCAAAATTGAAGTACTATCACTGTAATGAATGTCTAAGAGATAGTTTCTATCACCAAAAGTGGGAAATTGATAGTATAGAGAGACATTCTATATTCGTAAGTCAGAGTGATTACCCAATAAAAGGATTTCACTATATGCTAGATGCGTTGAACTATATTGTTAGATATTATCCAGATGTTGTACTTTACACAACAGGAAAAGACTTATTGCATCTTAGTGTGATTGATCAGCTCAAGATAACAACATATCAAAGATATATTATTCAATTGATAAAAAAATATGGCTTAGAAGAACATGTGCGATTTCTTGGAACACTTTCCGAAAGTGATATGTGTGCTAGGTATTGTAAATCTCATGTGTTTGTTACTCCTTCGACTATAGAGAATTCTCCGAATTCGCTAGGAGAAGCTATGATGTTAGGTTGCCCAGTTGTATCGGCGGATGTCGGAGGCGTTAAAAATATGATGGAGCATGGGAAGGAAGGCTTTGTTTATCAATCATCGGCCCCCTATATGTGTGCTTATTACGTAATGTTGTTATTTGAAAGTAATGAGCTTGCTGTTTCATTTTCTAGAGCAGAGAGAGAGCATGCAAAGAAGATATTTGATAGAGATACTAACTATAATGAACTTATTGGAATATATAATGATATTATCATCAATAGTCAGGATAAATGATGCCGATTATTCAATATTATAATTTGGTAATGGCAGCTTAGATAAAAAGATTATCGTACCAAGCAAACAATTGAGATTCTATTTGAATTATACAAAAAATCATTATCAATAATTATATATATTGTTATAAGTATTCACTGTGCGAGTTATACTAATGCTAATTTTAAGATTTTTAGTACCATCTAATTGTTGAATTAGTTAAATGTCTGTAGCCGTATTTGTGTTAGAAATAATGAGATTTGGTTTCTCTACCATTATTGTACAAGAACTTATTTCTCGAGCCGAATAGAGAAAGTATTTTTTTACATTTCCCTAGGTTTATGTTTCATCACCCCACTGTTATGCTTAGTGATTATACACATTGACGCCTACTTCATTGCATAATATTACACAAATAGTATTTATTATTACTGTAATAATCATACTATTTGTGTTTGACAATGTTTATGTCTAATTAAAAGACTGCAACTTCTTTTAGAAGCACCGCCAATAATAAAAGACAAATAGCTAGAGGCAAAGATAATCACCGTAAATGAAGATATTATGTCAAAATGATAGTATCTTTTGAATATTTTGTTGCGTGCATATCTATTATCTATCAATAAATCATTTCGGAAAAATAGTTAAAAATGAAGGAATAGCAATGAAAAAAAGATTTTATAGAGAACTAAGATTACGAATAAGTAGTATTGTTAATTATTGGAGAATAGTTTTAGTGTGGTTGAGAAAGAGGCTAAAATTATTTATATTTTCTAATGGTGGCTTTATAAAGAAATATCCATCAACGATTCAGTTACCAATTACATATAAATGTAATTTTAATTGCAAAATGTGCGGAATGCAAAAGCTTATAAAGAATAAGGATTATTCAGTTGAAGAACTTGAACAAATACTTAACGATAAGCTTTTTAGGAAGGTAATAGCAGTTGGGCTAAATGGTGGTGAACCTTTTCTCCGTGCAGATTTAGTTGATTGCATAAATGTTATGCTTAAAACATTGCCTAATTTGAAGAGATTCAACATTATATCAAATGGTTATTTTACTGATATAATAAGAGATAAATTAACAGTAATATATGAAATCGCGAAGAAAAAAGGGGTTTCTGTAAATCTCTCGTTATCTGTAGATGGTGTGGGACAGATGCAGGATTTTATGAGAGGACATCATAACGCTTGGGAAAAGGTTTGCAAGACACTAGACTTGATTTTAATAAAAAAGGAGCGCTATTGTGATTCTTTAGGAGTGATATGTACTGTGACACGATTCAATGTATATAATCTTGAAGAGGTAGAAGCTTGGAGTAAGAAGAATAATATTTTGGTAAGATATAATATTGCAACAATTAATGCAAGAATTAATAATGACGATAGATATGAGGATTTTTCTATTTTCTGTGATGAAAAAGCAAGGTTAGTCGCACAAGAATTTTTTTATAAGAAGGCTATTAAGGAGTGCTCAGAGACATATTTTGGAATATTTCTATATATAAGAGACAGAAAGAGATATGCTGATTGCCCATGCCGGCATAATGACTGGGTGACACTTGTGCCAAATGGAAATATTTCGTATTGCGCAACATATAGCAACGAGTTGGGAAGTGCTTTAGAGAAGTCAGCCTATGATATTTTCAATGGGAATATTCAGATACTACATGAGATTACGACAAATCATTGTCAAAGCTGTTCACATTATATTAGTCAGCTAGACAGTGTGGGCTTAAGATTATTTTATGAAGAATTATTAAAGAATAATGGAATAGTATTCTAGGAGTGTTGGTAAAAATGAATATATGTATACTTGGTTGGTATGGTACGGAAACTTTAGGTGACCGTGCCATACTAGATGGAATCATTAAAATATTCGAAGAAAAAAACGAGAACAATAAATATTTCTTAGGTTCATTATTTCCTTTTTTTTCACAAAGAACACTTTATTTAGATGCTGATAATTATTCTTTTGGGAAAAAACTGAATATAGAAATATTTTGCGAAAAAGATATTAATATATTGAAGGATAGAATACGATGCTCTGATTATGTAATTATGGGCGGAGGGCCTATAATGGATATACCCGAAATACTTATAATTCGAAAGGCTTTTAAACTCGCAAAAAAGAACAAAATTACAACTGGATTGATAGGTTGTGGGTTTGGACCGTTTCATGATGAATACTATGAGTCTATAGCTAAAGATATCCTTAATTATTCAGATGTTACTATTTTTAGAGATGAGATATCAAGTCAGCGTGCTTATATGTGTAATAACGGAATAAAGGCTGTAACGCTGAGTGATCCTGCAGTTATTTCAGCTTTAGTATATAGAGAGAATACTATGGTTAATAAAGCTGATTATATAGCTATTAATTATAGGGATACGCGGTTTAAGGTATATCAGGATAGTATAGTGGATTTAATGAGTGAGTTGTATGAATTTACGGCCAATATTGCAAATTCATTTTCTGAGGTCAAATTAGTTCCGATGCATTCTTTCTTTTGGGGAGGAGATGATAGGGGTTATTTTGCAGAGATGATGTTAGATAGAAACATTGGTAATGTTAATATTGTTTTTGAACCTCAATCATTATATGAGCTATATGACTGTTATTCAGCTGCAGTTGGATGCGTAGGCATGCGATATCATTCAATAATTCTACAAACTATATTAAATGGTAATAATATCATATTAGATTATACGGAAGGAAAAACAGGTAAGATTTCTGGCTTTATGAAAGAATTGGATGGTAATTTTTACTCTAATAGGTACGTAAATATTTATGATACTAATTGGGTGGAACGATTGTCTCCAGTAGATGTTCTTAGTTCAAACATGATCTATGAGTATTCCAAGAAGAGTCATGAATTGATTTTAAATTATGTTAGAGAAATATTTTAGTAATGATGGAAAGTAAATTTCGAAAAACTTCATTTGTTGCCATTACAGCGGTAATCAACAATTTATTAATGATGTTATACGGACTAATATACAACAAGTTAGTTATAGTCCATTATGGTTCTTCTACTACTGGTTTAATTGCTACTCTTTCTCAATTTGCAGCGATGTTTACAATAATTGAGGGTGGTTTTACATTAGCAGTGGTAGTAGCTACTTATAAACCAATAATAAATGAAGATTATGATGAATTAAATGCTATTTTGTATACTGCAAAAACTTATTTTAATAAAATAACAGTTATATATGCAAGCATTGTTATGATTAGTGGGGGGATGTATGTATATTACTTAAAATCACCCATAGGATTTGTCCATTCGCTTGTACTATTAGGACTTACGACATTCACCACTGCATTATCAATTGGAGGCACGGCTAAATATACAGTTGTATTATCGGGAAATAATAGGCAATATATTACAAGTATTATCAGTTTATTAGTTAAGACTATTACATGGATTATATCTCTTGTAATGGTGATTAATGACATAAGTATAATATTAGTATATTCAATTAACGTATTAAATGTAATACTAAATATTCTTGCTTTAAAGGTATATGAGAAAAAGAAGTATCCGTTTATCACGTATAGGGGAAATTATAATCTTGATAAGATTAATGGCGTTAAGGACATAATGTTTCAGAAAATTGCGTCAACAATCTTTACATCTACGGATTTAGTTTTAGTATCCTTGGGGTTAAGCCTTTCAAAAGCAAGTGTTTACTATGTATATAATCAAATATTTCAAGGGGTTTTTTCATATTTATCATCATTTGGAAATGCACCAATAGATTCATTCGGACATCTTATTAGTTCAGGAAATAATGAAAATGCGAAATATATTTTTGAGATTTATAAAAAGACTATAAATTTGATGTCTACTATTTTTTTCTCAACAGCAGCAATTATGATTATCCCATTTTTGAAAATATATACAAGAGATGTTAAAGATGAGAATTATATAATACCGAGTTTGGCTACAGTATTCTTTACTTATAATTACTTAAAACTTAATAACTTACCTTATGGGATGATAATCAATGTATCTGGCGAATTTAAGAAGCAAAATATCCAAACAGGAATTGCTGCAGTTTTAAATATTGGACTATCAATTATACTTATGAGATTTATAGGATTGAATGGTATTATAACCGGTTCGGCGATAGGTACACTTATAATTATTGTTGTAAACGTAATTAAAGCAAAAGAAGTTCTTGCGTTTGATTTAAAAAAGGATATTGTAATTCTAATATTTAATTATATGCTTGCTTTATTTATGATTATCAATAGTATATATTTCGTTAGTATTTCGGCCAATAACTATTTTATTTGGTTATTAAAGTCTATTGTTATTCTGATTGCAGTATTATTAATAGTGGTGGTTTGTAATATATTTATTGATAGAGTGGAAATGCTAACCTGTATTAGGTTTTATCTAGCGAAACTGGAGAACCATAGAAAAAAGAAGTAGGTAAACAAGTCCCGACGTCAGATTGTGGGAGGCGATAATTGTTAATAATTTTAGGCAGATAGGCTAAGATGGCACGTACGGTCAACAAGGATGCATTGAACGATAAGATCACTAAACTTGAAAAAGCGATCAGCAAAAACCGGCAGCAATACGAAAAGATGACAGCTGAGATGAAGAGGCTACTGGATATGAGGAAATCAATACAGAGCGATGAACTGTTCAAGGCCTATGCCTCTAGCAAGAGAAGTTTTGAGGACATTATGCGTTACATCAAGAGTGATCCGAATAAGGATGGTTCAGATGGTCAGTAAAGAAAACAATAACCGGAGGGTAACAAAGCCGGAACTAAAGGCAAGGATCAAAGAACTGGAAAAACGCCTGATGTTTATAGATGTTTTTTGCAAGCCCTTTTTGCATAAAGTTGCAGACCAAAAATGTAGGTTGTTGCAATCCTTTTTTGTAGGTTGTTGCAAGGGACCTGCCGGCCTGTTTTAGACCGGCACATCCAATGCTGACATATAGTTACAAAGTTACTTTTATAAGTCAAAGGGAAATACGGAATCATCATCTTGTGGTTCCACAAAATCAGGTCCCTTTGTCGGAGGTTCATCATCTCTCCAGCCCATGTATTCCATCAGGTAGGCCTTTTGTTCCTCCTTGCTCATTCCTTTCATGTCACGTTGGATCTCCTTATCCATACGATATAAGGT
>NZ_JNKO01000005.1 GCF_000702885.1 Oribacterium sp. P6A1
TAGGTTTCCAACCTCAAATGTTGAAATAAAATCTGAAATTGAACAATTTATTTCTTCCTCTGTGTGCTGTCCCTGTGGTAAGATATGCATATGGCGTAAGTCCTTTCATGGTAAATGTTTTGTAGCAAATCCATTATACCTTATTTGAAAGTGACCTATGCCTATTTTATTTGTCTAAAGTATAGAGTTTTCAAGGTTCATCACACCTTTTGGGTGTGGGAAGTTTGAGTACCTAATAAATAGCCCTGAAGAACTCTTGATTTTCCGCCCAGCCGGCATGATTAAAGTTGCTACTATGGGTTTTGTTTTGACTAATAAACGATTTATTATTATTGATTCTGGTTTAATTTGTGAATTATCAAAAATCGAAAATACTTTAATTGAATATACTGCGTTCGGGTTCAAATATTTTATTATAGCTTATAATAAAAAAATTAGAGTATCAATTGATGGAATGAATGAAGAACAGTTACGATGTTTTGACTCATTTTTAAAAGCATATATCAAGAGATTTACTATCCCCAAAAATAATGATAATAAATCTTCGACAAATAAAATCAAGACTATAATACCGTCTTCTAAGGTAGAATCAAAAAATAATACAGTAAACAATTCTTGTTCTGCAAGTAGCAATTCATCAACATTATGGAAGTGTAAATGCGGAAAAGAGAACAATAGTAATTTTTGTACGGAATGTGGACAGCCTAATCCTATTTCTAACACATGGGTTTGTACAAAATGTGGAAATAAGAACGATAATAATTTTTGTACGGAATGTGGACAATCCAAACCTGCTTCTAGTACTTGGATTTGTACAAAATGCGGAAAAGAAAATGATTCGAATTTCTGTACAGAGTGTGGAAACAAAAGAAATGCTTAACTAACTGTATAGCACGGAGGAAGAAATGATTTGTAAAAAATGTGGTGCTGAAATAAGAGATGGAGCCCAGTTCTGTGGTAAATGTGGAACTTGTGTTTCCGAAACAATAAACCCGGTGCAAGCTACCGAAAAACGATCAGGCGTAGCATTTATTTGGATTGTTGTATGTGCACTTGTGGTAGTAGCGTGCGGAATCGGTGCTTTTTTATATTTTGATGGACAAAGTAAACCCGATACAAGTGAAGATATAATCGACATTTGGTACAAACTTAATAATGACACCGTTACTGACGATATAAAAGCTCGTTTTGATTTTGTTAACAGAAAGGACACATTAAAACCTAGATTCGGCACATCTAACGAGGTGGTAGAAAAATACAAAGAGCTCGTAAAGCGTGCTGAAAATGAGAATTGGAATACGGATACAGGCTATTTTGTTTTGGTATTGGATAATTCTGATCTATTAACAATCAATGAGGAAGAGGGCATAAAAAAGGCTATGATCCCGGTAACTAAATATGGTAATGCTGTTTTCATAACAACTGACGATAATTCATCAAGCGCTTCCGACTTTGCTGAGAATACATACTTCAACCTTATGGGGATAGATAGTGGTGCTTTATTCCTCATAGATATGAATAACAAAGAAATCTATATGCATATGGATGGAAAAATCTATAAGGAAATTGGAATTGAAGGTGCCGGTCGGATTATAGATAGTGCTTATATATCCGCAGATAAAGGGGAGTATTTTACTTGTGGTGAAAAAGCATTTGAACTTGTTTTGGAGGAATTAGAGAATTAAATAATGGTACACGGTACTTATTACGTTATGGGATATTTAATTATTTGATTTTTGGAACGCAGCATTATTTAGACCAATGTACTCTGCCCGGATAAAGAAGGAGCTTATAACCAATTATAAGAATATTCTTTTTTACATTCTTCCTCGTGAAAAATAAAATTATAGAAAAAAACAGAGGAGGCAACAAAATGGCAGAGTACAAATTATGGAATGCATTAAATGCAGCTAAGAATTACAAATGGATAGAGCTTTCACATTCATTGAACAATGACAGTCCATATTGGGCAGGGATTCCGGATGGATCGGTGGAACTTGCCAAAACAGTTTGGGACTGGGGAAAGCCTGAACTTGAATGCCTGATCCAGACGTTCAAATTTCCCGGACAGTTTGGAACTCATATAGATTTCCCCGGTCATTTTGCAAAAGGAAAAGACCTCTCAGAAAAATATGATGTTCAGAGTCTGATATTTCCCCTTGTGGTAATAGATATTTCGGAAAAGGCAAAACATAACCAGAGATATGCAGTCACAGTCGACGATATCAAAGAATATGAAGAGGAATATGGACAGATTCCGGATGGAGCATTTGTGGCGCTTAGAAGTGACTGGTATAAAAAATGGCCCGACATCGATGCCATATCCGGAATAGATGAAGAAGGAAAAGAGAATGCGCCAGGGTGGTCACTGAAGGCACTGGAGTACATCTACAAAACAAGAAATGCAGCTGCCAATGGTCATGAGACACTGGATACTGATTCCTCTCAGGTTGCTGAAGAACATCAGGATCTTATTTGTGAAAGATATGTTCTGGAAAATGAAAAAATCCAGGTAGAACTGCTCGCTAATCTTGATAAGGTCACTCCTGCAGGGGCTGTCATACTTGTTTCTTATCCAAGAATTGAAGGTGCCACAGGACTTCCGGCAAGAGTCTGGGCTATTTCCGAGTGATTTCTCATGAAATATAACATATAAGACGTTTATAAAAGACACGCCGGAGAAATGAATTTGACATTCTCAGACGTGTCTTTTTGTGTATTTCAGAGGAGGAAGAGACGTTATACTTAACGTAATAATGCCGATAATTTTTCTATATAATTAATTATCTTGAAAAATGGTCATTGATTTAATAGGAGGAAAATGATGAAAATCACAAGCTTTAACCCGCTGATATGTACGAGACACGCAGATGAAATTGTCAAAATATTTGAGGAACTGGGATTTGAGACGACCCACGTGAAAGAAAAGCTAAATGACGAGGATATTACAGAATTCCGCATGAAGGACGCAAATGGTTTCCATGTCGATGTCTCTTCGGCCGGCGATAAGCTTCCCATGCCGAATGACATTACGGTGATTCGTATCAATGTCGATGATTTTGACGAAGCAATGAAATATTTTACGGACAAAGGATTTTTTAATCCAATGGGAAACAGAATCATCGATGGTGGATCTTCAAAGGATGCGATTCTGTTTGCACCATCCGGGTTTGGAATCAGGCTCATTCAACATATCAAGAATCACGATTGAGGAAAGAAACATCATAATAGGAGGAGAATATTATTGTTATGTATGAGTTTTAACCGGAGTGCTTTTTTATATTCTCAGACGTGATCCAAATAAAAGCTACCGATGGAACTGTCTATCTTACCCACTCTGCAAACGTAATCCTCAGAACAAAATGATATAAGCAGATGTATAGCTTCAGCTTGCATCTGCTTCTTTTATATTGATGAGCTCAATCACACTGTAGTATCATTAAGTTAATGATACAATCCAAGAGGAGGGCTCTATGGATTTACGAAAGAAATGGATCACCAAAGAAGAAGAAAAAATGATCATCCGTACTTATAGGCTTCATAATCGAGAAATTGTTCCTTGGGGAGACCCCAGGGATCATCAGTATGAGATTCTACCTATTCGTAGGACCGGAAAAGACAGAGCCGCGATAATATCCATAAGAACCGAGTTTAACCCAGAAAAACCCTTTGAAGAAAAATCAAGAATCATTGTGTCTCATAGTGATTCATTTGGTAAAGTTACTTTTAGAGATATATGGGATAGGGACTCTTCTGGCAAACTATACTGGAGGTTCAGAAATCCTGTGAACGTTCCAATTTCCGACCGTGAAGAGATTGATAATCTTGAGTTCACCATAGAACAATTAGCCGAAAAGGTTGACTTCTGGGAAAAGAAATATCGCCATCTTTACAATACAATGATGGAGACTAAGCCAGCTGGAAGACCACCACATCCGGAGAAATTGGATGAACAAGCAGCGAAAGTCAAAGAGCTTCTCAATCAAGGACTTGGAGAGAAGGAAATAACTGAGCAGCTACAAATAAGCAGAGCGACTTTTTATCGGATGAAGAAAAGAATCTAATATATTTGGACTATCTCTAATTGAGGTATTCCTCTTTTTGTTTTGCAAGACTTAATGCTCATCTTTAAGGAAAAGGCGGATGTTTAGTCTTTTCCGATACATCATTTGCAACAGCAGTGCAACAGCTCTGATAAAGGCTGTCTATATAGGGGAGATCCAGTAATTGCAATACCGGCTTTACAGTCTCTTTTGATTCGTGAGACACATCCTTCTTATCCTTCTTTCTCTCGACCATCTGCAACAGGCACTCTTTGCATATTGGGAAGCATTTGTTCGCAAAACGATCATCGGAATAATATGCCTTAGATGACTGGAATTTTCCGCATTTCGGACAATACATGTAATCCTGATTGACTATCTTGGTGTAGTAATCAGCTATAGAGATATAGTCTTTCCTGATCTGAGCGACACCGGCTTCTTTAACTCCTTCTGGGGATTTAGCTTGTGGTAAATGTGCCATAGCAAATCCTTTCTTTTGTCATGTACCGTAAAGCACGATCACGTGAGAAACCCTGATACATGACTTTTGTTGTTAGTTTCCATTAGGGAATATATTAAGAGAGTTAGATTTCTTTTTTGCCGGATTCTTCAATAGGGACATCTTCTCCGGACTGAACAGCAGCTGTGAGAGTAAAAGGGATGTCTCCGAAAGCTACCGGAAAGATATCATCGAACTTGTATGAGTTTCCGTCGGCATCAGTGAACAATCCGTCACCGACGTAAATAATATCCTTAAGAGTTACGACGGACTTCCGTGTATTCTTTACTGTGATCATTCGATTCTACGTTTCATATTTTTGCATACTAAAAGACCCAGAGCCACACAGGACATCTGAGTTCAAACTATATAATATGGTTTTAAAATAGCTGGGATTGTGCTAGAATTTGGCAAGGTGCTTGCCAATACGGTAGCGGTTAGCCCTCCATCCGGAGGGATTTGTAATGCCCTCCAGAAAGGAGGACACCATGGTAACTTATTCTGATTTATTCCAGTTTGGAATTTTGATCGTTGCTATCATCGGTCTTGTATATAAGATTGCAAAAAAATAACCGCCTGTCCTGAGAAAACTTGCGGTTATTTTTATAACTAATTATGTTTGAGGGCTAACCGTCTATCGGCAAGCACTCTTTGTATGTTTATCTTAGTTTAGATAATGCAAAAATGCAATACCTATACAGCAGATTGTTTTCTACATTTTTATCTACAATAAACGTTTTTTCAAGAAGAGCTTTCGTGAAATAGATATGTTACTCTTCCCAAAACAAGTCATCCAGCGTCCTATCCAAAGCTTTACATATGGATATACATAAGGCGATGGTTGGATTATAATCTCCTTTTTCGATGGCACTGATAGTTTGTCTCGATACGTTACATATATCTGCCAGCTGTTGTTGAGAAAGATCCTTGGCAGCTCTTGCAGATTTCATTTTAAGGTTTTTCATGGATACCACCGAACTTATCTATAGCAAGCTTAATGAAATATGCTATCAGTACTAGACTAAAAGTAACAGTTATCAGAGCATTTACTGAGCTTCTGGTGACTAATCCATTAACAATAAAACCCTGTTCACATCCTCCGCTTATTGCGCAGTAACCATTGCTAATAATGACAAATAGAATAAGAGCGATCCACTTTGTCATCTTCTGTCCGACCTGAACATAGGCGTCATTAAAGATACAGTAAATAGTGTATACCAGTATTCCTATAAATACTATTGCAATCACTGCAAACTGAGGGGACACTATGTCTTTTGTTGGACCAAAGAAAAACAAGGCGTATAACAGGTTCAGTAAAATAACAGTGATAAAACTGATTTTATAGCCGGTTCCTCTGACCATATTCTGTCTTTCATCGTAGTGTCCGGAATTCTTTCCGGATTTTCTACTGCGAAAAAGGCAGCCTGTCAGAACAAGTGAAACAAACAAAAAGCCGAATATCACACCGTAGGTATATTTTCCCATCATTAACCTCCTTACAAATATATGTCTGCATAACTCCCAAAATGTTATGAAGCCATAATAAGTTGATTTTCTTTGTGCTGATAACGGATGGGCCTTGATCCTTGGAACAGATAATAATTTCTACTTTGTCTGTCAGGACTATCTTTCAGAAGAGAAGCCTCCTATGTATTCAGATGACGACCTTTACTGCTTAGCACATATTATAAATGCTGAGATGGGGTGTGAATCCTGGGAAGACAAGATCTATACCGGATCAGTGGTGCTTAACAGAGTTCATGGGGACCTTTGGTGGAGTAATGGCCAGCGGACAATAAGGGCAGTAGTCTTCAGAACAAAAATGACTCGGGCAGCGGAAAGTCCGGTGATTCTGCAGACAGTAACAAGGATTCCGGTTCAGGAAACTCAGGAAGTAATGGTGACAGCACTTCCGGTGATACTGAAGCAGGATCAGACAATGAAGATGATGCGAACGGAAATGTTTCCGGTGGATCAGGCGATTCATCAGGCAATAATGAAAAAGCTTCAGAAGATTCATCTGGAAACAATAAATCAGACAATGAAGATGATGTTAATTCCGGTGATAAAAAGGATTCAGATTCCGAAAATGAAAATACAGATAAGGATAATACAGATTCCGATTCAAACATAAAGGAAGGACAGGTATCTGATGAGTCTGAGAACCCGGAGGAAAAATCCGATGAAGATGAAGTTGTCGAAGGAGAAACCGAGGACAAAACAACAGAGGCAGAAGAAGTAAAGGAAAGCGAAACAGAACCGGAGGAGTCACTTCCCGAGGAGAGTCTGCCTGAAGAGACAAAGCCGGTGGAGACATTGCCTGAGACAACAGCGGCAGCTGCAAAGCAGAAGGTGAAGGAAAAAAGAGTATCTCACCATGGAAGACATCGCCGGAACGTGGACCATCGACGATATCACCACATATAGCTTTAAGGCAGACGGTACAGGAGCTCTCATTTTACCTAAGAACAAGTACAGCTTCAAGTACACTCTCGAAGAAGACGATTTGAATCAAAAGACAGCCATGTAATATCTATATCACTTTGGACAAATTTACATGGTTGTCTTTTCTTATGCTCTGATTTAACGTGACTTAGATTCATTATTTATAAAATAATTACATACTGTATACAGTGAAGTGAAGTGTGTTTACAAAAACGTTTTATGCGCGAAGCTCAAGAGCTTTTTACTATACATATTGCTATTAATTGAGAGACAGACTGAATTATGCTAGTATTAAGACATGTATATGAACGTAACGGAAAGAGGTGTGTTCGCATGCTAAAGACAGTTGGACTGGGTTTACAAGATTACGAAAAGGTCATAACAGAAAATGCTTTTTACATAGATAAAACTGATTTTATATCTGAATGGTGGAACAGCAAGGATGATATCACATTGATCACCCGCCCCCGCCGTTTCGGAAAAACTCTGATGCTGAGTACAGTAGAAAAATTCTTTTCTGTAAGACAAGGAAACAATGAGGAACTTTTTAAAGAATTGAATGTTTCCAAAGATATGGAAATGATGAAAGAGTGCGGTAAATGGCCGGTACTCTTTGTTTCCTTTGCTGCTATCAAAATGAACAATTTCAAAGGAGCTTTGGTACAATTCAATCAACTGTTTACTGATATAGCCTCAAGTTTGTCATTTCTCAAGGAAAGCCTTGACGAGAAGGAAAGAGAATTCTACGATTCCATATCAGATAACATGAATATGGATATAACAGTGAAATGCCTGAATCGGTATTCATCATGGCTTAGAAAATATTATGGAAAAAAGTTGATTATCCTTATTGATGAATATGACACTCCTATGCAGGAGGCATATGTAAATGGCTATTGGGATGAAATCTCCGGTTTCATGCGGAATATGTTTAATTCCACTCTAAAAACCAATCCAAACCTTCAGAAAGCCCTTTTGACCGGTATCACACGCGTAAGTAGAGAGTCATTGTTTTCAGATCTTAACAACTTGAAAATAGTAACTATTTCTTCTGATAAGTATGCTGATTGTTTTGGATTTACTGAGAAGGAAGTATTTGAGGCATTAGATGCTTACGGATACAGTTCTGAAAAGAAAAAGGTAAAAGAATGGTACGATGGATTTAAGTTTGGAAATACTGAAGATATCTATAATCCATGGTCCATCATTTCTTTCCTTCAAGAAGGAAAATATGAACCGTATTGGGCCAATACAAGCTCTAATTCACTTGTGTCAAAGCTCGTAAGAGAAGGGAGTGTTGAGATAAAGAAGGATTTTGAAGATCTGCTTAATGACGGAGTGATACAAACAAAAATTGATGAACAGCTTGTCTATGGCGAGATGACAGGTAATCAGAATGCCATATGGAGTCTATTATTCTCAGCGGGCTATCTAAAGCCGGTTTCTATAGATGGCGAAGGAAACATGGCGGTGTATAGCCTTAAACTCACAAACCACGAAGTTAAGGACAGCTTTAGTCTGCTTGTAGAGAGATGGTTTGAGAATGCAGGGGAGAATTACAGTTATTTCGTAAAAGCACTCCTGGAAGGCAACATAGATGACATGACGGATACATTGTCAGAAATCTGTGAAAGTATGATCAGTACTTTTGACGGAAGTGGTAAAGCGGCTCCGGAAAACTTCTATCACGGTCTTGTAATTGGGCTTCTTGTGGAACTCCGTGACAGATATGAGATAAAGTCAAACCGAGAAAGTGGCCTGGGCCGTTATGATGTCATGCTCCGTCCGAAGGATAAAAAGGATAATGCTGTAATCATCGAGTTTAAGTCCAAGCGTCGAAGCGATAATGGCAAGACTCTTGAAGAGCTTTGCGATATAGCACTTAAACAGATCGAAGATAAGAAGTATGAAATCGAACTTCTTGAAGCGGGATATAGCAAAGACAGGATAATAAAGCTTGCTTTTGCTTTTGAAGGAAAGGAACTTCTGATAAAACGTCAAGATTAAATGTAATCTGCCTCCATTGCATACTGTATACACACGAACATATGTTTGCGCTAAACTCAGGTTTAAAGAATAAATCGGCAATATTTAAATGTTGCCTGTTCCTAAATTGAAGAAGTTAACGAGACTTTTCATGTTTTTTTATGGCAAAAAGGTCTCATTCTTCACCAATCAAAAAGGACCCCATGGAGGGATCCTTTTTTGGTTGAATTAAACGGAAAGAATGGATATCCATATTACGTTCCGTAATGATCATCAACTATCTGATCAAGCAATTCGAAATTACGGAAATCACTGTAATCTGTTGTTCCGTCTGTATTCTTCTTTGTAATATCATAATCTGGTGATACACCGGCTTCTACATTTCCTCCATTCTGATAGTTAAATACTCTGAATGCTGATGCTGAATATTGAACACCCTGATTCATTTTAAAGAAAACAAGATTGCATGTTCCGCCAGCACTTTTCTCTCCTATTATCGGAATTCCGGCTTCCTTACACAGACAAGGGAACAGATTGCCGCTTGAAAATGAACCCTGGGAACACATAACGGCATAATTAAAGCCATAATCAAAGTCTTCATCGTCCCCTTCAAATTTACCATCCTGATCCATATCGTAATCTAACTTTTCATATGTCGCATTGCCGGTCATTGCACTTTCATAGTAGAATTCATCTCGCTTATCTTTGGTAACGGCATTAAGCATATACATACATGATTCTGTAGAACCTCCGCCATTATCCGAATCATCAAATATGAAATTCTTCATGCCATGCTCTTTCGCAAGATCAAGCGCTTTCTTAAAGTTCCTTACAGCATTATCGTCATAATTTGTATATACAAAGATTCCGGTGTCATCAAATTCATAGTAACGATAGCGTTGTCCTTCTTCTGTCTCTTCATCAAAAACAGCCTGATATTTATCAAACTCACTGCCGTACTCTTTGATTATCATCTTGGCTTCCATTTTACTTATATAATCGCCGTACCACTTCCGATAAAGAACAGTCCTTATATTGTCGGGTTCCTCTTTTACGATCCTGCCAAGTTCAGCAAACGCCGTTGTCCCATCAAGGTCAGTGAGAATATCCGTAGAAAGATCTGTATGACCGCCATCATATAACATAGTTGACAAAATTATGGTACCAAATAACAGATCAACAGTCTTATCAGAATTAAGAAGCTCTTTTACCTGCCTTGTCTCATCACTGTAGCTTTCAAGCGTGGCATCAAATCCTTTATCCATGATAGACTCAGCTAATATACAATGCGGTGCGTTGCCATATATATTATCCATAACAAAGCAAAGCTCCCCATAGGTATATGCTATCTCACCGGCATCCCTGACTTCTTTATTGAAATAGTCCTCCCAGTTAACAGTAGGTTTGTCGGAACTGTAATTCAGATAAATCTTATTATCATAATAAACAGTATTCAAATAAGAAACCCCTGTAAAATCAGCTGCTGTTGTAAGCGGAAAATATACTTTGTCGTCTTCTTCTATGATATCTATTCCGTAATTTGAAAGATCGATATCAAGGGCGTAGGGATCTTTTCTGTAATCAGTAGCAATGATATGTTCATATACATATTCTGTATCATCTGTCGGATTCAGCCTCTGATCGTTATATAAGAACTGCTCTATTTTATCAGAATGTAGTGTATCCTTAACCGTATCAACTGTCATATTGCCTTTGGCATTACTTATCTTATACACTCCACTGCCTTGTGATGATAAAGAGAATACATTGGCCGTATCATATACTTTATTCATATATTCAACAACATCAACATAAGGAACCGGAATGCCTTCTTTCATAAAGCCACTGATAGTTGAAGCTTTACCATCCGGATCGACTACTTCAAGCTGCGCCACATCATAAGCACCTGTCTCCTGCGCTTCATTCACTTCTTCCGGTGATTTCGTAGATTGCTTCGTTGTAGGTTCTGTCGTAACCTGTGCATCTACTACATCCGATGCTTCTATGGATGCGGAAGCCGTTGTTTCGTTTGAGCCTGATGATCCGCAGGCGACAAGGTTTATTGACAAAGCCGATACCAATGTCAGTGAAATCAATATTCTCTTCATAAAATCCTCTTGTTAAATCAGAAAAAATCATTGGGTGACAAATGATCAACTCCCAAATTTACCAGACAGTGATACGATCTTCAGGAGCAAGATACATGCCGTCCCCTTCTTTAATATCATAGAAATTCAGGAAATCATCGTAGTTCTGTAGCGGAACATTGGCACGATATGCTTCCACAGGATGATCATTGGTATCAACGTATTCTTTTTCCGCTTCCTCATAACGTGCCTGCTTCTGAATGATGGCAATCTGTTTGAAGAATGTGTCGTAATCGAAATCCTCCTGCTCCTTCGCAATGGAGAGCAGGCATTTTAAGGATCCAAGATCCGAAATGGCTTCTCCCTGAATCAACTGCGCGCCCTCTTCTCCGTAGGTGGCATCGGAAACCTGCGGCATAGGCGCCAGCTCACTGTAATACTTGAGCAGTTTATCCACCCGTTCCTGGAAAGCCTTCCCGTCTTCATCTGTCCACCAGATCGTCTGAGCTCCGTTTTTATCATAATTGGCACCGGTTGTATCAAAGGCATGGGTGAGCTCATGGCCAACTATCATGCAAAGGCCGCCCATCTTCTTTTCCAAAGGCCAGCTTTCATCATAATAGTCGCCACCGCAGATACCGGCTAAGATATTCATGGAATTATCCTGCGGCATATATATTGCCCCCAAAGTGCTGTAATACGTATCATATCTCCAATAGGTTCCGTCATTTTTACAGGATAACGGAGCCGCCTCTGACAGCCTGAAGTATCTTCTTCCCTTGATAATAGCGCTGAGTGCCGTTTCGCCTTCGGCAGCGGTTCCGATGGCATCGCATTTGACATCATACACTTTTTCCGGATAGCAGATATGCAGTTTAATGTTATCCAGTTTTTCGATGGCGATCGCCTTTGTCTCATCAGAAAGCCAATCCTCTTCCATAAGCATCTTACGGTAGGCTTTGACCATCATATCAGTCAGCTCCTCCACCTGGGGCTTGATGCTCTTATCAAAGCAATAATTGACGTACATCTGATCCACCATGGATGGCACAGTATCTTCCATCACTTTCAACGCATAGGTATCAGCATCGTTTATAGTCTTGGAGCCGTTCAATTTTGCTGTCTCTTCATATGTTTCAAAATCACAGTATTTCGTGAAATCCAAAAGTGTATTTACAAGCGTCCACGCTTTGATACCTTCAATATTTTCATCCGAATAATTCTCATCAAAGCTGTCAACAATCTTTGTATACCCTACCATGATCTTTCCTTTGAAATCGACATCATAACCTAAAGACCTGAAGATATCCGCAAAAGGAAGTTTTTTGTATTTCTCCTCAAACTCTGCGATTGTAAGCGTGCTTGTGGGATCTCCCGAAATGTCCGCCATGATGGCTTCTATCCCCGGAAGGAATTTACGTTCAAACCCTTTTGCAGTATCAAAGATATCGTTCGCCTCGCTTTCAGAGTATCCGAGACGTTTCAGCATGTACTCCGCAGTCTTATGCTTAATGGCAAGTCCATCGGTTTCCGGGGCTCCCTCCTGATAGTCATCGGGTTCATCCGACAGCAGAGAAACATTCTGAATACACAGCATATTAACAAAGGGATCCAGCGGTTCCGGTATAATTGAGACACTCACCATCGGCGTTCCATAGAGATTGCGTCCCGGATCAGAGTAGTATTTCGTCATCTCCTCAACAGAGGAAATAGACATAAGATCCTCCACATAGGGCTTTAATGGGTCAAGTCCTTCTTTATTTCTGGTATCCCAGTCCGTAAGCAGTGCGTAATAGTTTTGGAGTGATGTCAGATCCTGATCATCCTTTTTTTCGCCAGTCAGGACTGCAAGCTTTGCTTCGTTGATATTATCAGTCTGCTCTGTTCTTGCGGAAACATTTTCTGCGCCCTCTCTTATCTTTACGTTCTCAGCCCAGTCCCGGTTAATGGCTGCCGCAAAATCATCCTTAAGGCTGATATCGCCCATACCCTCATAGGTTCCGTAAATTCCGGAGTCAATCCACTTTGCACCGGGGCGATCAGCTACAGGTTTATATTCAGCTGCAGTTGTTTCCACTGAAGTATCTATCGGTTCAGATTCTTTGTTTTCATCACTCTCAGTCATGGTGCTCTGCTGTTCATTGGCACTGCCGGATGTTACGTTGGTAGTCCCTGTGCTTCCACATCCGGTAAAAAATGTACCAGCCACTATTATCAATGACAAAATACTACTGATCAGTCTCTTTTTCATAGGTAGCCTCCTGCTTGCATAAAAGAACGAAGGTATTTAGCTCATCCGGTCTTTTTGTTTAAGTTATATTCCCAGCAATCCATTGATGTATGTTGTGAGATACTGCCTGTCGTAGAACTGTTCTGGTTTGGGGATTACAAAGTCCGGTGTCACTCCCTGGTCTATATCATAGAAGGAACCGTTTTTCATGTATGCCAGGCGCTTTAAGCCCGATATCTGGAAAGGACATCCATCGGCGGTAGTGAGGTTCTGGACCACACATGCTCCACCACCTGAGGTCTGTCCGAGTATCATTACCCTGTTGGAATTCTTGAATACGCTGGGCACAAGATTGCCGCAAGAAAAGCTCTTGGATGTGGTCAGGCAGAACAGATTGTAGTTTCGCAGGCTGTCCTTCTCGTCAAACTTGCGGTCCAGGTTTGCATCAATCTTGAAATTTTGGGATACCAGAGCGCCGGAAAGAGGATTCATCATGCAGATGGATCCATCACCCAAAAACATACCTATCACATATGCGGCGGCATCCGCCATACCACCTCCATTGTTGGACAGATCCAGGACAACATTCTCAATGGGGCTTCCTTCTCTGGTGATCTCATTATAGGCATGGATCATCAGCCCCACCGTATCCTCCGGGTGATCCTCAGGTTTTTCTCCGCTGTAATAATCAACATCAGCAAAATAGAACTCGTCAAAGGTAATATAGGCCGTGTTTCCAACTTCCTCGTATCCGGGGATCTCGTCAGGATAGTATTTCTCCCTGGCTTTTGTATATCTTTCTTTGTCATCTCTTCTGTTGATTATAGATGGACCGAAATTCCTTTCAGGTTCCTGTTTCATCATATAGGATTTTGAAATAAAACCGCTGTGGCTGTCATCGAAATACTTGATAGTAAGATCCGCCAGCGCCTGACCCGCCACCTGTGGATCCGTACTAAGCATATCCACCGCCAGACCTGTCATCTGGAAGAGATTGTTGAAATTCTTGATATTATGCTGTTCTTTTAAGCCATAGAGAGCGTCCAGGGCGAAGCAGAGCTCCTTATAGTTAAAGGCTGCCAGCTCTTGGCTTCTTTCCGCAGGCGGGTTAGAGATATAGTATTTGTCTGCGATGGCATCCAGATTTCCCCCGGCCTGAGCAAAGACAGCCTCCCCATTGTAAAGCGTAGTGACACTGTACTGAGACAGGATGATATCGCTCACCAGCTGCAGAGGCAAATAGTATTCGCCGCCCTGAGCCACCAGGTCTATGCCGTACTCTCCGGGACTGAAGGTCACCGGATCACCGTACCGTTCGAAAGAGGAATCGCTCTTCTGGAACAGATGAGGCTTTCCGTCCTCATTGAACCCGGTGGAAGCGATGACGTCTAGCAACGGATCTGAATCTGATATTCGGATGAATGCATCGTAGTCATAGAATTTGATCGTGTCTTTTGCAAAGTCAATCCTTGCAGGATATTGGGTCTCCCTGGTCAGGGTTACCGTATCAGCGTCCTTTTCAATCTCCAGGGAATATTTCTCCCCTCCTTGTGCTCCATAAAACAGACCGGTCACCCTGGCAATCAGACTCTCCATGGTATCTAACGTGATATAGGGGATATCCGTCACTCCGTCCATAAACGCTACTTCAATTTCAAAGGTATTCTCCGGATCCGTGTCACCGATATATAGGGGCAGAGTCTTGGTCTCAATCTGATACTCTTTTTCCTTTACGGTAAAGAGCTCTCCTTTTCCCCATAAGGACAGTGCCGTCTCTTCTTCTACGGCTTCAGCATTATCCGGAGCTTCTGTAGTTTTTTTGACTTCAGATGTTCCTGCGTCTGCAGTTGTTTCTGCAGCTTCAGCTTCCTTAATGCCGGTAATGCTTCCCTCCGTGGAATCTGGTCCTTTTTCTTCACCTTTAGTCTCCGTAGTCTCTGTTACGGACGCCGCTTCGGGTGTGTCGAGAGCGCTGCATCCGGAAATGACCATACACACAACCAACGTTGCAGTCAGTAAACGGCTCATTGTTTTCTTCTTCATAATTTTAATCCTTTCGTTACCAAGGGCGGAAACCTGCTTGCTTTAGCAGGTGGAGCATCCCTGTGAATTGATACTCACAAACATATGTACCATACTGTATTAAGTGAATTTTAATAATTCCACTTATCTTCAATATATCGACAACTATGTATAAATAGTTAAGTTTTGGAGAGATAATGAACCTTTAGAAAAGTGCACCGGTTTCCTGGAACCCTCAGACATTTGAAAAAAGCCGGAGGTTTTTGCCTCCGGCTCATTTGTATACTTTTTTAGTTCTTAATATGCTGTATGAGATCAATGATAAACCCGGATGGAGATTTCATTATAGCGTACTTGCTTGACTCAGTGCTATTACCAAATCCCTCTACTTCTCTGAATCCCTTTTCCTTTAACAGTGCATATGCCTCATCAAAATCATCAACATTCATACGTATGGCTGTTATTTCCCTCGGTGTACCGGGTGCTTGCACTATATCAATATGAAATCCGTTAGAATCTTTCATACGATGTGTAGAAAACTCCACGTCTGAGCCTATCTTATTATGTGTCTGCTCAAATCCAAGTTCCTTAAACAGTTTGATAGTAGGCTCAGCATCTTTGGTATAAATCATCGGGTTGAATGTTGTTATTTTCATAATGTACTCCTTTTTATAATCTACTGTGGACCAATATAGGTTGAACCTCCAAATCCGATAATCAACGTACCAAGATTCGGAATAAGCATCGTAAGGATACGCATACCTACGCCGCAGCCAAAAGACTTGGCCAGTTTCCATAACATGATATACATTATTACAACATTTATAAGAGGAATGAGCATCAGCAGAAAAAGCCATCCGTTTCCCATAGCAATTTTGAAAAGATAATAAAAATCCACGATCGGGATCAGGCTCTTCCAGCCGGCTTCGCCGGCTTTTACAAAAATCTTCCACATTGCTATAACTAAAAGAAGATATACGATAAATGATACCAGCAAACTAAAATTATTTTGATCTTCCATTTCACACCCTCCTTTTCTTTCTATAAAAAGCATCGTCCTGAAAAATGTCGACAGATTCTTATCAGGAAATAAGCATTCAGCTTATTTAATATATAAAAACCCAAAACGTCCTCCGCATAATATGTCTCGTTTTCCGGGGCCACGTCAAAATACAGTGTCGGACGGTAAACAAGGATGCTGCCGTCGGGCTGAAGGATACTATCTTGCTATGCCAGAATAATATAAAGCCGGAGGCTTTTACGCCTCCGGTCTTTTTGATTCTATAATTTATCCTTCATCCTTCTTGATATGCTTAACGAGTGCGATACGGAACCCAGACGGAGAAACCATAGTCGCTGCTTTTGAGCTTTTAGTATCCAATGTATCATCTCCACGTGTATTTGTGAATCCGTGAGATTTCAGGATATTATACGCCTCCTCAAAGTCATCCACATTCATACGAATAAGCGTGTAATCTTTCGGAACACCCACCTGTGCAACATCAACGTGGAATCCTCCCTCATTTTTCATGCGGACAGTGGAAACATCTCCAGTTTCCGTTAATGTTACCGGGGCATGTGTCTTTTGAAATCCAAGCTCCTCGAAAAGCTTAATAGCTGCATCTGCTTCCTTAGATACAATAATTGGGTCAAAAGTCGTGATTTTCATGGTTCTCCTCCTGTAAAAAATAATCTCATTTCAATTAAACATCGACACGGTCTTATCGAAGCATAACCAAGAATTTTATTTCAGAGCCTCATCTATCCCTCTGATTCTAATGTCATTAATAATTGCTCGCTGTTCCGCATCTGGTCTATCCTTTATTATGTGCATCCATGTGTTTCAGGTGCACCTTTCGTATGTAACGGCTGCCCTTCCAGTACATCCCAGACCTGCCATTTCCCGAAGTTCAGTTACGATGCCAAGATGGCTCAGCAGGCCTATGAGGATAAGCTTAAAGAGTCCATAGAAGGCATTTCCATCTCTACTGAGGATATGACGGAGCTAGACAATCTTGTATCTCCGCTTTTGATGAATGGGCATTCTATATCCTCTGTATTTACCAATCACGAGGACGAAATCCCCGTCTCTGAGAGGACTTTATACTCTTTATTGCTGATCAAATGATTTCTGATCATCGATAATTTACCGGAATCGGTAACATCCAAAATTCAGTAATTTCTTACTCCTCCATAGGAAAGCTTATATATTCGTTTAATTTTTGCGGATATTATGTGTTGACAAATTGTACAAATACCCGTACAATGTAATCAAGTTAAAGAGATGTGGCGAGTGCTTCACAGATCTAAGATTATTCGTAAAGAACTAAGAACGGTAGATGATATGGCGTGTGCTTCATGGATTCGAGGTTCTTTTTTTGTACCCCTAATATCTTCCCTGTATTGAACCGAGTTATCTTATATGATAAAGAAAAACAATTTTAACGGAGTCGATTTATGGATACATTTCTTATGATTATCTTCTGCTTATCTCTGATAGCATTTATTATATTATTCACACTATTGATTCTTAATGTCGTTCGCAAGAAGCCTATTACAAAGGTTATTATCCCTCTTGGCATTTCCTTTTGGATTGCAGTTATTTCCTTGGTAGTTGCAGCACTATTAGACCCTGATTCTAGTTATAAAGGGATCTCTGTTGATGGAGTCAGGGTTAAGTAATCTTAGTTAGGAGGGTTTTATTATGTTTATAGCGAGTATCGTATCGTTCTTCATTGGTATTATCTTTATCATCTCATATCCGATCAACAAAGCTAAGAATGCCCGTTGTACAGCTCAGACCCAGGGAACACTCACTGAAGTTCGTGGGCGGTATAACTCTCAAGGCAGCCTCAAAGATATGCATGTTTATACCTACTATGTAAACAGCATTGAGTATAGGCTTGAAACCCTGGACCATAGCCTCCAAGTAAATAATATCGGAGATACTTGTACCATATGGTATGACCCTTTAAGGCCGGAGTACGCTCAAGCTTTTCATGGCTCTGATAAATACTTGTTGACTCTTCTATTTATTGGAATGGCTATGATTCTATTAGGCATAGTCCTCTTGTGCACAGGTTTCATACAACAATTTATTCTGTAAATATTGCTAACAATTACATTTCATCCATGCATTATTGAACACATCATCTCGTCTGTGTCTAATAATATATTCCTATTATTAAGATGCTATCATAATATTCTAGTGGCTTTCTAACACGTTACTTTGTTAAAATACCGCGCAGGGTTATCGTAGTGTGGATGGAAGGATATTTAATCATATGGCGAGAGAAACAGAAAGAAAATGCGATACTTGTCGACATAACATGCGTGACTATAGAGGCACCTATTGCGGTTGTCTTCAGAATTCAGAATATGGATTATACTCAATCTACGGTTGGTGTGAGCACTATGAGAAATATGTTCGATTTGGCGGAATTGATACAACAAGTCCTCGCAAAGAATTCTATCTTAACGATATGAGCATCACTTTCAAGGATTCACTGACTCATCAGCAGATGAAAGATTTATTTGAAAAGGCCCTGCAAACCATCGGTGTTATTCACCAGAAGGGTTGTCCAATGTAATATGGGTTTATTAAGTCGGTACTTTTTGTACCGGCTTTTTATATGACTTTTTTCTATAGCCTCCCACTTTTTTTCTATAACCTTTATGCAATGTTTCGATAGACAAGTTTGTACACCTACGTGTAATATTATGTGGCATCAGCAATATTATCAATGCATTTAAGCGTTTTTATAAGCCGTGTATCTGTTATTTGTACTTACAGAGGTAAACTATGATTCAGTTTGACGATATTCCATTTTCGCCCAAAATGTCCGCAGCTTTATCAGAACTTAAAATCAACTATGTGTTCCAGTCCATCTTCTATCCTGACGGGAAGACTGTATTTGCAAGAGAAGCTCTAATGAGACCTCTCAATATGACCGTCACTGAGCTGATAAATGAATATACCCATAGAAATGAGCTATATACCCTGGAGGTTGCCACTCTGTTTGGGGCTATGAAAGAATTCAGGGCTCGTGGATATTCCGAATTGCCTTCTATAAACTCATTCCCTTGCGAAACCTTTGCTGACGAGGAAATACAAGCTTTTGGGGATTATTTCTCCGCAAACCTTCCTCACTTTATTGTTGAGACTTTAGAATATCCTGAATTCGATCCTGTTATTTCCGCTCTGAAAAGAAAACATATATCTTTATGTGATAACTTTCTTGCATTGGATGACTTCGGATCTGGATTAAACACTGAAGAGATTGCTGAATTTATGAAACCTAATATCATTAAGCTGGATCGCTCTCTTTTGACCGGAGTAGATTCTGATGAGGCTAAACAGATGAATTGTAATAAAATCATAGAAGCTTCTCATAAATGCGGAGTTAAGATCGTTGCTGAAGGTATTGAGACTAAGGGCGAGTTCGATTGTATGAAACAGCTCGGTGCTGATTTCTTCCAAGGATACTACTTAGAAATGCCAGCATAAAAAAATCCACTTGATTTCTTAAAGATGGCGATATTCTGAATTAATATCTATAAATTCATTTCCATGTGAATTTTTCACTGATGAAGATTCCAAAACATTTTTCGACTATTTTGAAGGGCAAAAGATACCATCATGTATAGTTGAAACATTAGAGTATCCTGTATTTGACCATGTAGCCTCTGCATATAAGCGTAAACAAACTTCTCAATTCAATAATCTTCTTTCATTGGATGACTTTGGTTCAGGACTAAACACATGTGAAATCGCAGAATTTATGAAACCAGATATAATCAAGCTTGACCGCTCTCTTCTGATCGGTATTGATTCCAATAAAGAGAAACAAGCTAATTGCGATCATATTATTTCCGCTGCTCACAATCACGGTGTAAAGATTGTCGCTGAAGGTATTGAAACTAAGGCTGAGTTTGAGTGCATGAAGCAGCTTGGTTCTGATTTCTTCCAGGGATATTATCTGGGGATGCCAATTTGACTAATAGGTTTTATTTATATATAAAGACTTAAGACTGCGGAAATGCATAAGGTTATGGTCGGGTTGTAGTCTCTTTTTCGATGGTACTCATGTTGATAGATACATCGATACCTACTAATAATTCTCTTCTAATTAACCGATATAATACAATATGAGCGTAAAAACATCTTTTAACAGACTCATATTTCCAAAAAGATAAATTCACGAAGAGATGAGGTAATAATCTATGGAGAGAAAAGAACTGTTATTCGCAGTTAACCCTGTGTTTGCCACAGCAAAAGGATGTCTTGGACTGTTAAGTCACACCGGCATCAAGGAAGCAGCTGATCTTGCAAAGGTTATTGATTTAACAGTACCGCGATCTTCTGATACACCGTTTGAAATTATCAGAGCCTATATGGTGTCAAACGAGGCACGTTATCATATCGGTAATAAAATGGCCGAACAGTCTGGCTGCGATGTTGTTATAGATCTCCCTTGCGGATATGTTCCAAGGGGACTTGCCATATCTAAAGCAGGCAAACAGTTTTATGGCCTTGATCTGCCTGCAGTTGTTGAAGAACTTGAGCCGGCCATCCGTGGACTTGCATCCAAAGAGCAAAATGAACTGATGCATTATCACGCTGTTGATGCAACGAATCTTGATTCATTAAAAGAAGCTCTTAAAGATGCTAGCGGAAAGATATGTATCCTGATGGACGGACTTCTTGGATATTTCAACAAACCTGAGCTTGACACTGTATGCCATAATATCCGCGAACTTCTGAAAGAGCACGGCGGGATGTGGATCACTGCAGACAAGTACAGCAAAGAACTTGGAGCTGTAACATTCTCAGCATTAACAGACTCAGATGGAGAGATTGTGAAGGAGATGATGGAAAAAGGCGGCACCAGAGTCGCAGACATTCCCATCAATCATACAGTTATGCAAGGTTCTGTCCCTGAAGCCAAAAAGTATTTTGCTGACCTTGGATTTGAAATAAAAGAAGTCACCTATAAAGAAGTATTACCTGATCTTATGAGCCTTAAAGATCAACCGGAAGACATGGATAAACTCCGTAAGGCATATGATGATATTATACTTTGGGTGATGACTGTAAAGTCATGTAAAAAAACTGATACAGAAAATACTAAAAAGTTCGATGTCAACTTCCGCACAGATGGCGATCAACTTCAGTGCGGTATCGCAGGACGACTGGATACCATCACTGCCCCGGAGCTTCTGTCAGGATTCGAGGCTCATAAAGGAACCGATCTTAACGAGATCATAGTTGATCTTACAGATACAGAATATATCTCATCAGCCGGGCTCAGGGTTCTGC
This sequence comes from Oribacterium sp. P6A1, assembly GCF_000702885.1. Taxonomy (GTDB): domain Bacteria; phylum Bacillota; class Clostridia; order Lachnospirales; family Lachnospiraceae; genus Oribacterium. The sequence continues at coordinate 21,632 of NZ_JNKO01000005.1, forward strand.
TCATCATGTGTAAATCTCTTCCGGATAAAAACAGATTCCATCTCAAGAATCCGTCAAAGGATGTACTTGAAATATTGAATGTCACAGGCTTTGCAGATATGCTGAATATTGATTGATCACCAATAAAATATTAAACACAATATTTCACATATGAAAAAGCACGAGTGGATGTATGTCCATCTCGTGCTTTTCAAACATACCGGCTTTTAGATATATTAGACGTGCCTATAAAATTATACACGTGCTAAAATATCAGTTTCATCAGATCTCTTTCACAGTATTTTCTCCTGCAACTTAACCTGTATGATAGTCACCGACAAACATGTACATTACTGCCAACACAGGTGTAAATAGGCATGATTTGTTCCTTGAATACACGCTCCTCTTTCTTGGAATCGAGCAGCGTAACACAATCATGTTTGATCTTGAAAACTTGGTAGGGACAAACCGATTACCGATCCTCTTAAACAGCTGAATGCTTAATTCATTTTCAATACGGGACAGATACATTTCATTTATAGTAGCAATTTAAAAGCAGATGTAATCCTACGCGATACATCTGCTTTATTTCATTTCAGTATTTAAATGTAGTATTGCTCTTTAATTAAACTCATTTTCCGGAAGTTCATCCAGAGATTTGAATTTATATCCTGCACTTTCCCATCCTGTGAGCAGTTCATCCAAAATTGAAGCATTGGTACTTGAAGTGGCATGCAAAAGCACGATGGCGCCGGGATGGATTCGCTTATTCAGAGTGGCAAGAGCGCTATCACGGGATGGCTGTGCTTTCTCGTCATAGTCCTTGTAGGCAACAGACCAAAGCATGGTCTTATATCCCATTGCCCTTGCTAACATCAGCTGTGCCTGGGAGCTTTTTCCTTCAGGCGGGCGATAATATCTGTTCATGGGATGTCCCGTCAGCGCCTCATACTGTTCCTCAACAGTATTAACTTCTGTAAAAAACATCTCCTTTGTGGTGACAGTAGACATGTTTTTATGATTCAATGTATGATTTCCTACTGTAAAGCCGTTCTTCGCTATGGCCAGTACTATCTCAGGGTTAGACTTAATGCAGGCTCCCGTCACAAAGAAAGTTGCCGGAGCATTATGCTTCTTAAGTGTCTCCATGATGGATACCGTATGTCCGTTTTCATAACCAAGATCAAAAGTAAGATAACATACCATGTCAGAAGTATTTTCCCTGGAATAAGTATCCAGGCTTCTAAGCCATATTTCATCTGCATTTCCAACCGGAACAGAGTTTGCCGAAGGATAATAATTCCCCCAATCCATGTTTGCTCCTCCGCCCGAAAGCAATGCAAAATCAGCCTGTATTGCTTCATCCGACTTGATCACGGCGGGCACACGTATACCGTCAATTATCGTAACTTTGCCGGTTTCTTTTTGGGTACTGTCTGTCTCCTGAACTGTACTTTCCGGACTTTCAACATTCTGTACACCGGGTCCTAAAACCTCTGAAGAAGCCTCCGATGGATTGTTTACAGCATCTACCCCTTTAAGAGTGGCGCCTGCAAAAGAAGATACAGCCACTGTCCCTGTAAATAAAAATGTCATCAGAACCCCGGCAACATATTTATCAAATTTCATGATTCCCCTTCCCTTCGTTTTTTTGAATGAAATTTTTTATACCATAATTCTATTTTACACTCGTCTTACTATATTTCCAGGCTTTTCAGTTTACCTTAAAGTCAATCGCTTCATCGGCACACAGTGGCTTGGAGAAGTAGTATCCCTGAATAGTGTCTGCATTAAATTCGGCAAGTTTTAAATATTGCCATTCATACTCAACGCCTTCTATGGTTATGGTCTTTCCGATATCATGAACAAGTAGAATTACGTCACGGATAAAATCTTCCTTACCATCCATAAGGTAGGTATCAACCAAAGACTTATCAAGTTTGACATCATCCACCGGTACATAGGTAAGATATGCCAATGATGAATAACCTGTTCCGAAATCATCAAGAAGAAGTTTGATGTTCATGTTTTGGAAACATTTGAATAGTTCTGAGGTTCTTGATGATTCTTCCAGTAAAAGAGATTCTGTGATTTCAATCTGTACATACTTAGGATCTACCTTGTACTGAAGCAAAAGCTTCTTCAGATAGTCGCAGTATCCCTGATCATGAATCTGCCTGCTGGAGAAATTTAATGAAATCGGATGAATGGTTTTTCCTTGTTCCGTCCACTGATGCAGCTGTTCCACAACCAGCTTTGTAATCAATCTACCCAGCTTTATGGTCCAGCCGCTTTTTTCGATTATAGGTATAAAGACTGCAGGTCCGTATGGGGAATCTTTAAGTCTGACCAGTGCCTCATAACCGATAACTTCCTTTGTTGATGCCGAGATCTTAGGCTGATACATCAGATAGAATCCATCCGAATCAAATGCACTGAGAAATGCAGTTTTGATATTGGATTCAAGTATGAGCTTGTTCTTCATATCCTCTGCATAAACAAAGACCATATTTTTACCTCTGACCTTTGCTTCATACATGGCTATCTCTGCATTGATGACATGTTGTTCAGGAGTCGTTTCTCCGTCAGAATTGGATATTCCTATACTTGCAGACAAAATAACATTGACAGTGTCTGCATTAAAAGGCTGGGTGAACAATGTCACTATATTTTTCACGGCCGCAGAAGTCTGATCCAGATTTTTACCTCTGTAAAGCATCAGGAATTCGTCTCCGCCGTATCTGCCTACTACCATGTTGTTTGCCAATGCATATCGCTTAAGAGCATTTGATATATTGACTAATATCTTATCTCCTATCTGATGACCGTAATTTTCATTAATGTCTTTGAAACCGTCTATATCAATCATCAGAACGGAATAGATATCATCGGATTTCAGATTATTGTTTAAAAACCTGACTATGGATCCTCTGTTCAGAAGTCCCAGTAGCTCATCATGATTTGCCAGATACATAAGCTTGTTCTGGGAGCTTACTATCTGTTCCTTGGATCTTCTCAGTATCTTAACCTGATCTTTTTCATTAATGAAGGCTGACAGTGCTGCAAGAATAAATGAAAGAAGTGATGTTGCCATGATGAATACTATAGGCAGCATATTCTTATAAAGCTCATAAAAAGTCACAGGCTTACCAAAGTATACGGTGTCCTCCGGCAGCTGCTTTTCTGTGATTCCATATCTTTTCATAAGCGGGTAATTGAATTCTGTTATCCCGGGAGTGTACATCGAAAGTGAATATGTGGATATATCCGCTCCATCATTTAAAACTTCTGATATAGTATGTGCAGCCTGCTTTGACTGTTCATAAAAGTCCATGTAAGTTCCGCCTAAAACGCCGGCATCTCTTCCCTCTGCATAATTTCTGAAAACAGGCACATTTACATTGTTTACTATAAGACTTGTGGAATCATATATCGAATGAACATTGCCATTTTTATCGTTGTAGCATGTCATGTAAAACAATAGCGTATCCGGTGAAAGAACCCTTAGATTTTCTACAACCTCTCTTTCGGTAAGAGCTTCTACATCTATATCATCAAAAGTGTAATCATTATACTGACGTTCCATTGCATAGAACTGTTCAACGTCTGCCATTCCTGCGGGGGATTCATCATGTACCGCCACAAGTTTTTTTGAGTCGGGAAATAAATCCATGGCAGTAATCATAGTCTGATGAAGATAATTCAGCTCATAAAAGCCCGTTATGTAAGGATTTTCTTCAGCTTTATAGGCCAGTCCCAGATCATTTACACCAAAAAATACCATAGGAAGCTTACTAAAAAGCTCATCCTGATGTTTCATTGCAAAAGCCAAAGCATCATCATCACCTAACAGTACGGCTTCATACTGCAGTTTGTTTTCCTTATATCTGTTTTTGAAAAACTTATAAAACTCATTTATGTCTTCATCGGACCTGAAATTCTTTGTATCCATGTAAATAACATCAAATTCGATGCCGTTGGAATATAGTTCATTTTCCAATCCGGCCATCTGATATCTGTATGTATAGAACATAGGTTCATATGAACAAAGAAAAAGAATCTTATGATTGGTTTCACGGGGTTTATTGATACGGAATGTATCTTTTTCATAAATCTCATATGCAAGCATAACAAGGGTGGTGAAAAAACAAACTATTCCGATCAGAAAAAATAAACCTCTTGCTATGGTTAATAACTTTCTTTTTTTCATAAGCTCTATCGGTAGAATAAAAAAAATACACCTACAAAAGTCGCTGCCCGGATTCGATGATGGTCTCATCGATTATTGGCATGGAATAAGGTATCAAAACCTCATATCTTATTAAACGACATTTGTGGTGTATTTTATTAGTATTTTAGGCAATATCCAAAGGAGATATACTGTTTATGATCAAATCATAAATCCCTGAAACAAGATTGCTTTCATATCTGCAATTAACATTGGTTCTCCGTGAGTTTATAGAGATACATATCTCACCGTTTGAATCTAAAAACGGATAAAAACGGCATATTTCATAACCGGTTGTATGGGAATTGATGTTGTAGGCACAAAAAGGTTCCAATGCTCTCATATCAGGTTCAACGGACCAGTGTCCTTTGATGCTTTTACTGATATTGTTGGCTATCTCCATAAGGGTAACTCTCAGTTCATCCATACCTACCCCATTGTTTTTTTGTAAATCTTCAAGTCTCATTATAGTTCTACCTTTCATTGGGATCGTCTGCGAATTGAATTACGCTCTGCAGCAGCTTGCGGCAAATATTACTGAATTTCATAAAACCGCAAAAACCATATGATTGTATCACAAAACATCTTAAATGTGTATTCTATTTTGATCCGAATGGCCATTTTGAATGGCCATTTTTGTATAAAAAGAGAGGGAGATACCGATACTCCCTCTCTTTTTATGCTGATATAACTTCAATTAAACTTGTCTTACAATGACGTGAGTATCAAAAGTATTGCCCCTCACTAATGATGTGCATCCCCACACACATCGGTGTGTAATGAATCAAAGAGCCGCTTTGTAAATCTTCTCAACATCCCCGGCAGAAAGCGGACGGATTCTCGAAAGCTTAACGGTATCCTGCATGGTTGCATCCATGGCAAGCTCCCTAATATCACTATCTGAAGGATTTACTCCCATCTCACTGATTCTTACAGGCATTCCTATGCTCTTGAAGAACTCTTCTGTTCTGTCAATGCCTAAAACCGCAGCCTTCTCGTCATCAGCTTCATCAATCTTCCATACATTTCTTGCATATCTTGCAAATCTCGGAACAGCGCCTTTGTAGAGCTCTCTTGCCCAGGAAGCCCAGACTGCAGCAAGTGAAGCTCCATGAGTCACATCATATTTTGCGGATAATGCATGTCCTATCTTATGAACCGAGAAATCCTTTCCTCTTCCGCACTCTGTAAGATTGTTATGTGAAAGGCTTGATGCCCAGAATACTTCACACATTGCATCATAATCTGCCGGATCCTTCAGAACCAGCTCACCGTTCTTTATAACTGTTCTAAGAAGACCTTCAGCAATCTCATCTGTCATGTCTGCCTTGATATCAGGGATGAAATATCTTTCCATGGTGTGCATCATGATATCGGTCACACCGGCTGCAATCTGATTCTTAGGGAGTGTTGCAGCAAGAGCAGGATTTACTATAGCGAAGCTGCATCTGTTCATATCTGTATTGATTCCGGCCTTCTTACCTATGGCCTCATTTGTAAGAACTGCGGAATCACTCATCTCACTTCCGGCAGCAGCTATGGTAAGAACCGTACCTACGGGAATTGATTTAACGAGATCCACTTTTCTTGTCCAGATATCCCAGAGATTTTTATCGGGATTTGCAGTTCCGTGGGCGATGGCCTTGGCAGTGTCAACTGTACTTCCGCCGCCAACTCCGATTACCATATCCGCACCGAAGGCAAGTGCTTCTTTAACACCCTCCTCCGCATGTGCAAGTGTCGGATTAGGCTTGGCTCCTCCGAAATCCTTGAACTGTACTCCGGCTTTCTCCAATGAAGCCTTAACTCTGTCCAGAAGTCCGCTCTTAATAACGCTTCCCTTTCCGTATACCAGTAATGCCTTTGATCCGTACTTTTTTGCTGTATCTCCGGTCTTGTTCTCCGCATCTTTTCCGAAGACTACCTCTGTGGGTGTGAAATACCTGAAATCATTCATTGTTTTGTGTCCCCTTCCAAAATAATTATGAAAATATCATAATATATTTACAGTTTTCAAATCAATCCTCAGGGACAAAAAATTCCTGTATTTTCTGAATGGCATAATCCATGTACTTTGGATTAGAGAATGGATGGTCTGCATTTTCGACCTTTATAAGCTCTATCACATTGTTCTCGGAAAATTCTTCTGCAACACTTACAGGTGCCATCTCATCCTTTGTTCCGTGAATCATGATGATGTCGTCTGCATAATCCATGTAATCATAGGTGCTGACATCATTGTTTTTCAGATCCTGCAGGAATTCCAAAGAGATCTTTATCTTTCTGTCATAACCCCGAAGGATTTCTTTACCTTTATTCAGATTGTTCCAGTCATCTTCTGTTACGTGAGCAGCCATGGAATCATACATCTTAATGGCCGGACAGCGGAATGCTGTCTTTCTGAAAGGATTTTCATGATCGTGGAGATAACGGAGAGTGACGTATGCTCCGAAGCTTGAAGAATAGTTATATATGTCTTCCGCCCCCATTTCATTCTTTATATGTGAGATGACAAGATCCATATAAGTCAGGCACTCGTCAAGAATAAGCTTGTTACGGGCATCTTTTCCATGGCACGGCCAGTCAAAACAGACAACACCGAAACCTTTGTATTTGGTTGTTATTCTGTCTGCAAATTTTTCAATGGCCTTATTATCTTTATTTCCGCCGAAACCATATGTGGCGAGGACAATGTGCTTTAAATTATGTATATCTTTTTCAAAATAGACCTTACATCTGATGCTGAATCCCTGTTCATTTAGATCGAAATATTTTTCCATTAGCCTGCCTTTCCTGTCGCCTTAAAACCTTACTTCCCTCAGTTGATCCGGGAAGCTGATATTAATCTGAAATCATTCAGAGATACCTGTATCTTTTGACCGAAGATTATAGCATAAATTAACTTAAGGTGCTAAACTTAATTTTATGCGACGTAAAATAACATTCAGGAGGTAATATTATGGCAGACGAGATGTCAAAGGATTTTGATGCGGTAAAGGAGCTTGGACTTTGCGTACTTCATGTAGGTATCAATGCAGACGGCGAGGAAGATGCATTACGCATTGCTGATGAATTCCATACTCTTATGGCATTCATTCCAAGAGTAGGAAACAGTTCTATTTTTGCTTCAGATCTTATCGAGATTATGAAGAAGGACGGTCCCGGAGAAAAGGGCCACATCGCCATCGGTGCTCATGATGTAGCAAAGGCCGCTCAGTTCTTTGAGAAGAGAGGCATGGGATTAAAGAAGGAAACTGCCCAGTATAACGAGGACGGCAGCATGAAGTTCATCTATCTTGATAAGATGATCGCAGGCTTCGCTATCCATCTCAAGCAGTATTGATAATTCTTTTTATAAAAAAACTGCTTAAGTAATGAACTTAAGCAGTTTTTTATTATCTATTGTCAATCTTCTCGGGATACATGTCGTGCTGTGTCAGTCTGTCCCATGCGACCTTCTCCCACGCAGTACCGGGCTTTCCGTAATTGCAGTAAGGATCGATGGAAAGACCGCCTCTAGGCAGAAATTTTCCCCATACTTCGATGTACTTAGGATCCATCAGTCTGATAAGATCCTTCATGATTACATTGACAACATCCTCATGGAAATCTCCGTGATTTCTGAAGGAAAAAAGATAGAGCTTCAGGCTCTTGCTTTCTACCATCTTCTTGTCCGGTACGTATGAGATGTAGATGGTTGCGAAATCAGGCTGTCCTGTAATAGGGCATAATGATGTGAATTCCGGACAGTTGAACTTTACAAAATAATCATTTTCCGGATGCTTGTTGTTGAAGCTCTCAAGAACAGACGGATCGTACTCATATTTATATTTTACCTGCTGGTTTCCAAGCAGTGTTAAATCTTCGTTTTCTCTCATGGTTTCTCCTTTTTCAGTTATCATTTTTCATGACACAGGTATCAAAAACCGATAGTGGACCTCTTTAAAAGGTCTGTTGCTGTATTCCAAATTCCCGGGAGCCGGTTATGTCACTTCAGTGCCGGATCCTCTACTCCGTTCGCTGCAAATGCTGCAGCCCTGTCGATACATGTTCCGCATTTTCCGCATGGCTTTTCACCGCCTTCGTAGCAGGACCATGTAAGCTCATAAGGAACCTTCAGATCGAGACCCATCTTTACGATATTTGATTTATTCACCTTTACAAAGGGAGCTTCGATCTTTAACTGATGTCCGGAGCCTTCCCAAATGGCTTCGTTCATAGCATTAACAAAGGCATCGGAGCAGTCGGGATATGCAAAACCTGCAGCATCATCCGCATGAGCTCCGTAATATATAAGACTGCAGCCTTTACTGAGGGCAATGCTGGCTGCGGAAGAAAGGAACAGGCCGTTTCTAAACGGTACATAGGTACTTACAGGAGTCTCACCCCCGGTTTCCTTTATCTGTTCAGCATAGGAAATCTCAGGAATAGCCTCGTCAGACTGCTTAAGCAGTGAACAGTCACTGTACTGAAATATCTTGCTGAGATCGAGATAAAGATGCAGAACACCGTAGTGCTTTGCCACAGCTTCTGCTGCTCCGATCTCCTTGTCATGCTTCTGACCGTACATAACAGAAAGTGCGATGACATTGTCCTTTCCATATTTATCAACTGCTATACCGAGAGCGGTTGTGGAGTCAACTCCTCCGCTCAGTAGAACCATAACTTTCATCATTGCCTCCATGATTTTAAAAAACTATTTGAGATACAGCTGAAGAGCCGGGTCTGTCTTGAAGCTGCCACGGAGTTCAGCCGTAAAAGTTTTTGTATTTGTCTTTTTAATGCCTCTTGCGGTCACACAGCTGTGACAGCCTTCGATGGTCACGGCAACATCCTCGCTTCCGGTTATCTCGGTCATGATATCTGCTATATCCTTTCCGATTTTTTCCTGAAGCTGCAGGCGTCTTCCCACCATGTCACATACTCTTGCCACCTTTGAAAGTCCGATAACTTTTCCCTTTGGCACATAGGCCACATTGACCTTCATGTCATACATAAGAGCAAGGTGATGCTCACAGTATGAGAAAATGTCTATGTCCTTCATAACCACAATGCTCTGGGAATCAACATTCCTGTCAACACCATCCTCAAAAGTCTTGTCGAACATTTCGGCTATTTCATGATTTGTGTAATTCATACCCGCAAAAACTTCCTCGTACATCTCGGCAACACGCTTTGGGGTTTCCAAAAGTCCCTCCCTGTCAGGATCATCTCCAAGCGCGATAAGAATACCGCGGATATGCTCTTCTATTGCTTTTTTATCTATCATCAGACACCTCGTTTATCCGGATCCCAGATGACTTTATGCATCTGTATCTGCAATCTGACATCATTCATTTTATGTTCAATCATATAATCAACTATGTCTTTTGGCTCAATGCTTCCGAACACAGGACTTATGTAAACATGGCAGCGCTCTGTAAGCCGGTACTTTTCCGTGAGACATCTTGCACGTTCAAGATCCTCACGGCTTCCGGATACGAATTTCACCGTATCCCTGTCATCCAGAAGTTCAAAATTCACAAGAAGCATGCCGGCTTCACAGTTACTGCCAGGCAGTTTGTAGTCCATAGTGAATATAGGACGTCTTCCTTCTGTAAACGGAGTAAGATCTACGCTTCCGTTTGTCTCTATCTCTACAGAAAGTCCTTTTTCCAGAAGAAGCTGTATGAGCTCATGAACTCCCTTCTGAAGCAGCGGCTCGCCGCCTGTAAGAGTAACATTTTTAACCCCGGTTTCCATGATATATGCAGCTATCTCTTCCCCGGACATTTCGGTATAGGGACAGTTACCTTCATTCGCCCACCCGGTGTCACAGTAGCTGCAATTTAGATTACAGCCCTTAAAACGGATAAATACGGCAAGCTCTCCGGCTCTTGTGCCTTCTCCGTTGATACTTACAAATTTTTCTACTACTTTCATTTCTGCTCCTCAACACAATCGCCTGTCCATCAGGAAATGTTATTCTGAAAATACAGTATGTTGTAAATTTCAGAATTTCTCACCAAATGCCTTAGTCCATTGCAAAGCTCGCACAGTTATTGGGAGTTTCATAGACATCAACTCTGTGAACATTAAAACCTTTTTCCCTGAGACTTGTGAAAAAGAACTCTGAAAAATTCTCAGCCGTAGGACGGAAAGGAACTTCATTTAATCTGAAGTTTTCATCTTCAAGGGCCTTTATGGTTGTTTCCTTCAGAGAGTCCTTTTCATATATGAGGCTGTGATCAAAGAAATCGCACGCATCCTTAACAGCCTTCTTTAAATCTGAAAAATCTATCAGCATGCCTCTTGTCTGGGTTTCTTCGCTCAGAGCTTCTCCCTTAATCTCAACAACAACTCTCCATCTATGTCCATGAATGTTTCGGCACTTTCCCTCATAGTCCTTCAAAAAATGAGCGGCATCGAAACTTGCTTCGGATTTCAAAAAATACATGTAAAATACCTCGATGTTTTTTTGTAATAAAAAAGCTCTGCCAACGCAGAGCTACACTAACATAAATATGATGCCTTGATCTAAAGACCATCTTAAGCATCGTATCTCAAAAGAATCCTATCTTTTTATGTATATGCAGTCCTGGTTTTATTTAGTGACAGGAAGGTACAAATGAACTGTCATCGGTGATTCCCGATAATCAGGAATCACACTTATTAAATTAAATGCCGGATAATATTATCACCTAATTCTGCTGCACGCAAGATAAAATATGATGATATGTGTGTTGAAAGTAAGCTGCAAATACTGATGACACTCACTTTCATCGACCCGGGGTTATCTGTTTACTTCAATGCCGAATTCCTGAGGCATGAATCTCGGGCAGACATTGTCTGTGGTTGAGATAACAGAGTTTGCAAGTCTGGTTCCGATCTGGCAGGCCTCACCGAGAGACTTTCCGTAGGTGAGACCGATGGCAACACCTGAGAAAAAGGCATCTCCGGCACCTGTGGTATCGATAACACCTACAGGAATACTTGGACAGTATCCGGGTTCTCCCTCCATTGAAGCGTAAACAGCTCCCTTTGAACCCATGGTGACTACCATACGGGGATACTTGGCGGATTTAACCTGTCTGTCGAGGATATGCATGAATTCTTCAGGTGTCATGCTGCAGTAGTCATCTGAAAAAAGCATGCCTGCTTCCTGTTCATTACAAACTATCACACCTGTACGCTTGAGGAGATCCCGTCTCTGCATAGCGATGGACATGTTTGAAACAACTGCATAAACCTCTTTATGATACTTTTCGGCCAGCTCGAAAATCTGCTTCAGAATAGATGAATCCATATCTATCTCAACTACCACACTGTCAGCATTGCCTATCAGTTCATCACCCTGCTCCTTAAGGATACTGGAAATCTCACTGAGGTCCGGTCTTCTGGAAATAGATGCGATAACATCACCCTCATTTGAGAAAATTGCAAGCCATGTTCCGAGACCGCCTTCAACTCTGCGGATATATTTTGTATTTATCTTATGACGAATGAGTTTGTTGACAACATCGGTGCTTGTTCCGCTGTTATCTACGATGCTGACAAATGTAGGCTTAAGCTCAACATTAGCAATATCCTCAGCTACATTACGGCATACACCGCCATGAACTTCCATTACAGTACCGGCATTTCTGCCGTTCGGTACATATACCTCCAAAGGATAGCCCTTTATATCTACGAATGTTGCTCCTATAACCACGATTCCATTTGTCATGCTATGTGTCCTCTTCAAAAAAGATTTTATATTACCGGTTTCCGTATTCCACTATATTAGGATAAAAACAGTGAATTAAAAACCAGGTCACTTTATAGAAATGTTTTTGCATTATACAACCATGTAAGGACTGAGACAAGATGCCGTAACTTAAATCCATGTATTTTTCTGAGTTTTTTAGAAAAATTTTATCAGCTTTCCCGAAGCATCAAAATAGTAGTTCTGACCATCCAGATAAAGATAGCCTGTTTTCATGGTTCCGTCAGGATTGAGATAGTATCTGTCTCCTGTTGCAGTATCCACGAACCAGCCTGTATCCATTACACCGTTTGTGAAATGATACCAGTCCCCATCCTTAAGCTTGAGCCAGCCGTTGTTCATGCTTGGAAGAGAATACATAAGACCGGAAGCATTGGCAGTATTATAACCGGGTTTGATACGGGCGTAGGCCGGCATGGTCATAGACTCCATAACTGCAGTAAAACACATAAGTACCATAAGCAGTATTCCGGCAATCCGTACATTAAAAATCATTTTTTCTTTATCATTATTTCTGCTTTCAAATCTCATATCAATTCTCCTATTCCAAGTTCCTTCACATATAGTTTCGATCTTTACCTTCGGTCAGCCATAGGGATGGAAATGATGACATATTACTAAGCCCGGTTACGATCTGTATATTCAATTCAGATTCATGTCCGGAATGCATCAGCCCTCAACAGGAAGCAGGATTTCATATTCTGTACTGTGGTCAGTTTCGGAACGTTCTCTCAGGTGTATGTAACCTCCGTGTGCCTCAACTATTTTCTTTGAAATCGCAAGTCCGAGACCTGAACCCTTTCCGGATTTTCTGGATTCGTCTCCTGTAACAAAAGGATCAAATATGTTCTTTCTCACATCATCTGATATCCCGACACCGTCATCACTGAAAAGTATCCTGATCATCGGTGACGCGTCACCGGATTCTCTTCCCTTTTCATCCTGCTGTGTATCGGAAACCCTATTCATATTTTTATTCAGAATCAGGGCGTCCGGCTTCTCTAACTCAATGTAGACGGTAGTGCCACCGGGATTGTGCCGGATGGTGTTATTGATAAGATTTTCAAACACCCTTTTCAGCTCAAACCTGTCAAAAACCGCGTATATGCTTGAATCAGGGATGTTTACTTCCAGTGTAAAGCCTGCGATTGCCAGTTCATCATAACGGTTGGCAATGTATTCCCTCAGATATTCACTGAGATCACCCTTTGTCTTTTTTAAGGCAAAATCAGGATGCTCAAGACGACTGTACTGGTGGAATGAATTTATCAGTTCCGAAAGTACCTGGGATTTTTTATATATAGTCTCCACGTAGGTCATCAGGTTCTGAGGAGAGATTGTGCCGTCCAGAATAGCATTGGCATAGCCCTGAATTACGGTGACAGGAGTTTTAAGGTCATGAGAAATGCCTGCAAGCATACGCTCACGTCCTTCTTCAAGACGTTTTCTCTCTTCATCGCTCTTTCTCAGAGCCTCTGCCATGTCATTGTATGACTCGCAGATTTCCTCAAGCTCCTTTGCTCCAGAGTAGCTTATAGGCTCAAGCCGGTCTGCCTTGTCATTATATTTTTCCATTGCATTTTTCAGGAGATTGACCGGACGGAGAACAGATTTGTTTATTCTGAAAACGAAGAACATCATGAGAAGTATCTCCCCCGCAACAAGAAATACTGCTGTTGCTGTATCGATACTGGTCTTCATTTCCCTGTATTTTCTGAACATGGATACATAGTTGGAATCATCCAGGGATTCGTCTATAAGTTTTTTGAATTCCTCCAGACTTAAATCTGAGTTTGAATACAGAATATTGCCTTTATTATCAAGAATTGTCATGTATTTTATGAAAGAATCGGAATTTCCGTCTTCGTTTTCAGTATAACGGTACTCTACCATGAAGGTGTTTTTTTTACCGTCTTCTGTCAGAAAATCCTCTTCATAGGCATAATGATCGGAAAATGTGTCGATGAGATATTTTTCATCAATCTTTTGAGTGGCCAGATAATTTCCGAAATACAGGCATAGTATCAAAAGGACTGTTCCCGAGATAAAGCCCAGATAACCTCTCATGATGAGGAAATACAGACTCCCTCTTTTATTATTCAGTGCAAATGCTTTCATAGTTTTCTCCGGTGGCTTTTACCGTACAGTTTCTTCTTGTATAAGCCACATTTTTGAATCTTTTCACTCCGAAGGATTTATATCTGTCAGACCTGTTTTTTCTCCATTTTGTAGCCCAATCCTCTTATGGTTTTGAGATATTCAGGCATCTTTGGATCCTTTTCGATTTTCTCCCGGAGATTTGACATATGAACCATGATGGTATTTTCATCATTTTCAATGTATTCTCCGCTGGCATGCTGGTATATCTGAATTTTTGTAAATACTTTGCCCGGATTTTGCATAAGAAGATTCAGTATCTTGAATTCCATCGGGGTCAAAGCTATATCCATATCACCTTTTTTGAGTGACATACTGTTGGTATCCAGTATTAGTTCACCTACACGAAGCTGCCCGTCATCCTCGGTTGTCTGATCATTGAGATGATAATATCTGCGGAGATTCGATCTTACCCTCGCCACCACCTCAAGGGGGTTAAAGGGTTTTGCAATGTAATCGTCCGCTCCGAGATCAAGTCCCAATATCTTATCGCTGTCTTCGGTTTTGGCGGAAATGATTATAACAGGAAGATTGTGATGTTCCCTGACTTTACGTATAAGCTGGTATCCGTTCATTTCCGGCATCATGATGTCCATGATCACAAGGTCTATATTCTTTTCCTTTTCAAGGCATTCCCATGCGAGAAGTCCGTTTTCGGCTGTCAGAACGTCGTACCCCGCATTTTCAAGATATAATTCAAGAAGGTCGATGATATCTTTGTCATCTTCTGCGATAAGTATTCTGTAATTGTTCTCTTTCATAATCTTTCTCCCTGTCATCTTTAATGTCCCTTTGTGAATCATGATGTAAGAATAAAAGTACCAAATCAGGTGCTTGCACGTTGATTTGAGACTTTTTGACACTTATGTCAGCATATCATTCATATCTCAATGCTTCTATAGGGTTCATCTTTGCAGCCTTGTTGGCAGGATAGTATCCGAAAAACAGGCCGAAAGCCATAGAAAACAGAACGCATGCAAGAATTCCGGTAATTGAAGCTGTTCCATGATAACCCATGACCTTTGTTGCAGCCATCCCGAAGATAAGTCCTGTAACTATACCTATCACTCCTCCTAAGAGGCAAATAACCATAGCCTCGATGATAAACTGAAGGCGTATGTCATTGTTGGTGGCTCCAAGAGCCTTACGGGTTCCGATCTCCCTGGTTCTTTCCGTAATGGAAACAATCATGATATTCATGACACCGATTCCCCCCACCAGAAGGGCTATGGCACCTATAGCCATGAAAGCATTTTTCTGGGTGTTCAGCATGGAATTCATCTGCTTCAGCTGTGCTTTCATACTGTAGGCATAGCTCTCATAGGCATCATTTTCTTCATAATATTTTGTATTTATATAATCCTGTACCTCTGAGCATAGGACATCCGGGTCTGTTCCTTCTCCGGCCTTCAGGGAAAAAGCATCATAGAGATCCCCCTTATCAACCTGCAACTTAGCCACTTCGAAAGGGATATAAACATTGGTGGAAATATCATTCTGAGAGAAGCCCGCAGATATACCTCCGTCAATGTACTGATAAACACCCACTATAGTGTAGGTGTAATACTTGCTGTCTACAAGTACCTCTATTTCTCCGCCCAAAGCAGCCTTATAATCTCCGTCAAAGAGCTTTTCTACGTATTTATCCGACACCAGAGCGATTTTTGATAATGCTTCTTCATCTTTTTCGCTGATGCTCCGTCCTTTAAGTATCGTTAGATTTTCAGACTTTAAAGCCGTCGGATTTAAACCTTTAAGCTGGATGTTTGCATAGCTTTTGCCCTTTTCCACACGGGAAGAGCCTATATCCTTAGAAAGAGCTATTCCTGAAATCCTGTTGCCGAATTTTTCCTTCAGATCCTTAAGCATCTCGTCATTGAAATAGTCTTTAGTTTTCATTTCTCTGCTAGTGGTCTCATCGTAGCCTTTCTGCATAATAAAAACCTCGATTTTATCCGCTCCCATGCTTCCCATGGAATTCATGACTGAACTGTTCATGGCATCACTCACAGTCATGATGGCTATCATGGCGGCTATACCAATTATGATTCCCAACATGGTGAGAAAGGTTCTTATTTTGTTGGCCATGAGCCCTGTGATGCAGAGCTTAATGTTTTCAACCAGCATATCTCTGACCGGCCCTTTCCGTTATGATGTGTCCGTCTCTCAATGTCACCACTCTTTCTGTTTCTTCCGCAAGCTCATTAGAGTGGGTGATAAGGACTATGGTGATTCCATTTTCCTCATGAAGCTTATGAAAAAGATCCATGACTATACGTCCTGTTGCAGAATCAAGTGCTCCTGTGGGCTCATCGGCAAGTATCATTGAAGGATGATTCACCAGGGATCTTGCTATAGCTACACGCTGCTTCTGTCCACCCGAAAGTTCATCAGGTGTATGGTTCATTCTTTCCTTCATGCCAACCAGCTCCAGAAGCATTTCCGCCCTTTCTCTTCTCTCCCTTTCGGGAACCCTTGCATTATGAAGAAGGAACTGCCAGAACATCCTTTGCTTCATTCTCAATTATCTTTATCTTTGCAGTCATACCTATACGAAGCCTGTCACTGGGATCCTGTATGGTAACTTCTATGGGATAGTTATTGGAAGAAGTTTTGGTTGTGGATGTGGAATCCTTTGAATTATTGGTAACTCCCGGAATCGGTGAAACAAACGTGACTTCTCCCGTCATTTCTGTATCTCCGGTGGTCTTTGTACTGATGGAGGCTTTCATATTCTTTGCAATATCACTTACATCTATCTGATCGGCCTCGGCACTGGCCTTGAATCCAGAAGTATTCTGGACCACGGCTATCACATCTCCTTTGTAGATCTCACCGGCGGAAACATTGAGATTTGTCACTATACCGTCTATAGGCGATATGATAACTGCCTCCTTTATCTGATCCTTAATCTTTTCAACATCATTCTGAGCATTTTTTTCATTGTAATCAGCATTTCGCCTGGCCATCTCAATATTTGACTGTCCATCCTGAATGGTTTTCTGATTGTTCAGGTTTGTCTCGTTTAAGCTGAGCTGTGATTTCTGCAGGCTCTGCTTGCAGCTTTCAATGTTTTCCTTTGCTGTCTGAAGCTTACTCTCAGCTTCTTTTCTCTTTGACTGTGCCTCTGAAAGCTTTGTCTTAAGCTCACTGATATGATTCTGCCTGTCGCTCTGAGAGTTTGTGATCTGATCTATGTCAAGCTGAAGCTTTGTGGTACTGCTGTCTCCGGCATCCTCACCGTCATCTTCACCGTTCTGCATTCTGGTTGTTCATGGAATTCTGAGCATTTGCAAGGGATCGTCCCGCCTCATCTATATCCATTTTGCTTTTCTGGACTGTATTATCAAGAGAAGCCTCAGCAAGCTCCAGCTGTTTTTCAAGCTTTTCTGTGCCTAGGATTGCAATGACATCTCCCTTTCTGACCGAATCTCCCACCTTGACATTGACAGCCTTTACTTCTGCATCACTTATTGTTGAGCTTATGCTTTTACTTTCCGCACTGATAATGGTTCCGTTTAGGGTGATGCTCTTCTGAAGATCCATTTTTTCAACCGTGGCTGTTTCCTCTACGGCTTCCGACATTGCCGCAGCAGCATTTATCTTATGATGAATAACTCCTCCTGTTGTTATGACCAGGGCGGCTGCCGCAGCAGCTATGATCTTTATTTTTCTTTTGGATCCGAGCCCTCTCTTTGAATTTGATCTTTTTATAAACATTAAAAGCCTCCATGACAGAACATTTTCGATGTTCACATCATAGAGGCTTAACCTTTATTGTCTACTAAAGAATTCTAAAGATTTCTTTAGATAGAAAATTAACATTTTGCTTATATTTAAATGCTGTCTGTGCCTGTATTTAGCAGAATACCTTGAAAAAGCAGCCTATGACTCCGGCTTTTCAAATTCCTCAGCCACATCCTTCAAAAGCCTGCGAATAGGAAGATGCTGAGGACAGACTCTTTCACAGCCGCCGCAGGATATACAGTCGCTGGCCTTACCGTGATTTGCGGTAAGTACATCTTCATAGTAGTAATCCTCATTCCAGCTGTGGAATATCTGTTTCTTATTCATGCAGGAGAACATGTCCGGAATCAGTATATCCTTAGGACAGTGATTCTCTTCTACACAGTATCTGCAGCCTGTGCATGGTATGGAATTGAGCTTTGCATAGATTTCCTTCACCTTCCTTACTGCATCGAACTCTGACTCACTAAGGGGCTTGAAATCCTTCATGGTACCGATGTTGTCCTCCATCTGCTCCATGTTGCTCATACCGGAAAGCACCATCTCCATGCCATCAAAGCTTGCGGCAAATCTTACCGCATAACTTGCATTGGAACCGTTTTTAAGGTTCTTCAAAAGCTCAGATGCTTCTTCCGGAAGGTTCACAAGATGCCCGCCCTTCACAGGCTCCATAACAAGAAGAGGCTTGTTATGCTTTCTGGCAACTTCATAGACTTTCTTTGATTGAACGGAATCATCGTCATAGTCAATGTAATTGAACTGTATCTGAACTATCTCGATATCCGGATATTCCGTAAGTATCTGATCCAGAACTTCAGCCTTGTCATGGAAGGAAAGACCCACATGACGGATCTTTCCCTCCTTCTTTAATTCAAATGCGGTTTCATAAGCACGGCATGCCTTGAAATGCTTGAAATTGTTGGCATTCTGAGAATGCATAAGGTAGAAATCAAAATAGTCTACTCCGCAGGCTTCAAGCTGGCTTGAAAAAAACGGACGTATGTCAGCTTCCTTTTTGAAATACTGGCCTGTCAGCTTGTCTGTCAGGAGATACTCGTCCCGGGAATGTCTTTTGGTCAGACATTCTTTAACCGCCAGCTCAGACAGCCCGTTTATATATCCATGGGCTGTATCAAAATAATTAAAGCCGTTTTCAAGGAACAGATCCACCATATTTTTGACCTGTTCTGTATCTACCTTATCGCCATTCATGGGAAGACGCATCATTCCAAATCCAAGATGCTTCTTCATTTCAGGAAATATACGATTTTCCATGTTCACCAACCATTTCTATGTTTATCAGCCTTCGAAATTCATCTGATTATCGGTATCGTCAGTGATAACCTCTTCATCCTTCATCTCTTCCGCTGAAGGAACATAAACAAATTCTGAAAGATAAGCACTTTCATCAAGTCCACTGAGAAGAGCAGGAAGATTGATGATGATTCCGTCCATACTGTATGGAAGTGTCAGACCTACCTGAAGTCTTGTGGGATCTTCACCCTTCTCCTTTGTAACAAGAAGCTGCATGTTGAAATTCTGTCCCATGGTATCTGCCATACCACGTTCGCCGGATTTAAGCTTTGCCACACTCTTTCCGGCCACAACTACTTCAATCTTATAGGGAACATTTACTTCTGTTCCCACATTCTCAGGCATTTTATTATCAAAATACACTGTATGACCACGTCCGATAACAAACATGGCTGCGGCGATCAGGAGAACCACCGCGAGAGCTGCGATACGATATATAAGTCTCCGCTTCTTAGATTTATCCATTTGCTTCCTCCTGCTCCTGAGCCAAAGCAAGCTGCATTCCTGCCTTGCTCTTGTTCTTTCTCTTATTTGTCTCATACATGATGAGGGCAATAGTGATAACGGCATAGGAAACAAATACTCTGAAGTATTCACCTATCATGGAATCGCCTGTTATGACGGTACCTGCCTTCGGTGCAACAATGAACATGGTATGGAAAAGGATGATTCCCAGGAAAACATTTCCGATGGAAGCCTTATCAACAGAAGCACCACCTACAAGAAGTGCCGCAATACAGAACATACCGATCTGTGAATGAGAACTGTAGGTTGCGATATTACCCATGTTCTGAAGGTAAATGATCATACCGATTCCGGCAAAGACTGTTGAAAGAATCATTGAAATGATTCTGGTACGCTCAACATCGATACCTGCATCCTTTGATACTTCCATATCCTGACCCACTGCTCTCATATCCTGACCGAGTTTAGTCTTTCTGAACCATATGATAACAAGGCAGAGAAGGAAGATAACGATAAATGTGGCAACAGGAATCTTTACACCCATGATATTCAGCGGAATCAGATTATCGAGACGCTGACGCATACTTAAAAGAGATACGGTATTTCTGATACCATAGCCTCTCGGAAGTTTTATAGTGCTGTGGGCAATAGGGATAACAGGTCCCATAAGGTAAAGCACTACAAGCTGATAAATACCGTTGATAAAGAAACTGATGATATAGCTGGTTATCATCTCTCTGCCCTTAGCCATATTAAGTACTTTTCCGCAGAAAAGACCGAGAAGAGCAGAAATAGGTATGGAAACGATCATGGCAAGTATCATTCCCGGGATGCCTACTATCTGCCAGTCACTGACAAGGATAAGTCCTATCTCTCCGGCCATAGCGCCCAGAGTCATACTGAAATTAAGGCCCATACCTGCCATGATGGGGATAAGGAGACTTAATATAAGGAATGCGTTTCGTCCGATTCTTGTGACGATCTCATTGATAAGATAATTTGGTGAAAGACCTGAGATCGGCGCGCAAATAAGGCAAATGATCACAAACATGATAGGAACGGAAAACCTTCTCAGGTAATCACCTATAGATTTATTTTTCATCTTGTTCCCTCCGTTTTTCTTGTAAGTGCATAAAGGATCATACCGTTAGAAACAATGATTCTTATAACCTCACTCATGTCGAGATGAATCAGGTTGTTCATAACTGTAGGAGTCATGGTAACGATTCCCTGGAACAGAATAGTTCCTACCACAACATTCATGATGGTGGCCTTATTTACAGTTGCGCCTCCGATAAGGATAGCTGAAACTGCGGGAAGTGCCATGTAGAAAGGTGCCATGTAAAGCTGTACAAAACCGAAGCCCTGCTCGTAAACAAGAATTCCGATAGCTGCAAGCCATGTAGACATTACAACTGAAATCATACGGATTTTGTCAACATTGATGCCGGCGGATCTTGCGAAATCAGGGTTTGAACCTACAGCTGTCATGGCAGTACCTGTCTTTGTATGAAGGAATGCCCACATACCGAAAGCAAGGAGTGCAAAGAACAGGATCGCTCCGGTAGGGATGGAAAGGTTGCCAATGTTTATCTGAAGAAAACTTGCAAGCGCCTGTGTGTAGTATCCCTCCAGGGAAATGGTGGTTCTGAGACCCTTTCCTGCCATACCCCAGACCATGTTTGGACTGTGGTAAGGAAGAAGAAGCCACATCATACACATCATGGAAACAGATGAGAAACCTACATAAGTGGCAATCATCATCTCTCCTCCCTTGATCTTGTTCAGAAGCCATCCGTAGCCTGAACCGAATACAAGGGCAAAAGGTGTGGCAAGAAGAGCTGCCATGATAAATGAAAGTGGTCCCTGAAAGCCAAGTTCTATGGACAGGGTGGCTCCCAAAAGACCTGAAATGATGCCTAAAGGAAGACCAAAGTTAAGTCCGCATCCGGAATGGATCATGGGTACCATCGCAAGTACCAGAATGCCGTTCCAGCTGAATCTGTTAATGATATTTGAAATCTGTGTAGGAAGATCCGCACCAACTATAGGTGAAAGCACCAGCAGCAGTAAAAGGAAGCCTGTGATGATAAGTCTTGGCAAACCGAATTCCTGAGCCTTTGTTTTGATCAGATCTGTAAATGTCAGTTTTTGTTCGTTCATTTTCTAAATGCTCCTTTTGAGGAAATCAGCAATTCATAAGCATAAGCTCACCGAATTTTTCAAGTGGATCGCCTGCAGGTAAAATGCCTGAAACTTTTCCGCCTGAAACAATCGCTATACGATCACATGTCTGTCTGAGTTCTTCAAGCTCGGAAGAAACCATGACTATGGTTACGCCCTGCTCTTTGTTTAACTTCTTAAGTGCATCAAGTACCAGTGCCTTGGCGCCTACATCGATTCCTCTTGTAGGTTCACTTACAAACAAAAGCTTCGGATTGAGTGCAAATGCCTTGGCAAGACAAATCTTCTGCTGATTTCCGCCTGAAAGCTCCTTTGCCTTCTGCTTTGTGCCGGTACACTTTATCTTAAGTTCGTCTATATATTTTTCTGTGACCTTTTTAATGGCTTCATCGTCTCTCCACTTAATGAGACCTCCCAAAAGCTTTTTCAAAAACTTGTCCTGTACCTGCATGGCAGCAAAGGAAACATTCCACTCAAGGGATTCGTCGAGTAAAAGTCCCACATTACGTCTGTCTTCCGAAACGAAAGCAAAAGAAGCATCAAGACATTTTCTCGGACTGTTAAGCGGGATAGTGTTTCCATCGAAGTTAATCTCACCACCGGCATTGCAGAGTCCCATGATACCGTTAGGTATACCAAGCTTACCCTGTCCTGCAAGACCACCTATGCCGAGGATCTCGCCTTCTCTTATATCGAGATTTACATTTTTAACTGTCTCTCCGGCCATGTCAACCCAGAGCTTACGGATAGACATAATGACTCTTTTATCCTTGCCAATATCTTCTGTCACATAATTGACTCCGGCTTTTTCTACACTTCTTCCTACCATCCAGCTGGTTATCTCAGGTACGGAAGTTTCGGATGCAGGAGATTCATTCACTATGTAGCCGTCTCTCATGGTGACAACTCTGTCACATACTGAAAGAATCTCCCCAAGTCTGTGGGTAATGAATATTACGGCGATGCCTCTCCTGGACATACCTCTAATGGACTCAAGAAGGGCCTCAGCCTCTTTTTCTGTAAGTACCGCAGTAGGCTCGTCAAGGATCAGTATCTTTAACTGCTTCTTGGAAAGCTCTCTTGCGATCTCGGTAAACTGTTTATGACCTACAGGCATGTCATTGATGACCATGTCCTTATCTATGTTCACGCCCATCTGCTGTATAGCATCCTGAGCGATTCTATTCATTTCATTACGGTCAAGTGTGTCGAGTCTGTCTGAAAACAGATCTGAAAGTACACTCTTCTTCTTTGACTCTCTGTTAAGCAGGATATTTTCTGTTGCCTTGAAACCCGGTATCAGTGAAAATTCCTGGTGTACCATACCTATTCCTGCAGCTATGGCATCAAAAGGGGATTGAAAAGAAACTTTTTCGTTATTGATGAGGATATCTCCGCCGTATCCTCCTGTTTCCCTGATGACATCCGCGCCAAACAGAATCTTCATCAAGGTAGATTTTCCGGCACCGTTTTCTCCGCAGAGTCCGATAACTTCACCTTCTCTTAAAGTAAGATTAATATCTGTGAGAACCTGATTACCATTGAAATCTTTTTTTATGTTACGCATTTCAAGCAGTGGCGCATTTTCCATTGTAAAACCTTTCTCCCATGTTGGAACATCAGTCCATAAAGATACCGACGTTACAAGATAAACGTGGGGAGATATTGTCTCCCCACGATGGTAAAACTAAATCTTATTTTGTTGTGAAATACTTCTCAGGAACCTCTATTTCAGTTGAACCCATATACTTTCCAGGATCGCCCATAATGTATGTATCCTGATATACAAGGAATGTATTGTCAGACTTTACACCTGTATCAACATTTGTGTACTGTGAACCATTCCATGAAGCCTTTGGAGAAAACTCTTCATAAGCCTTTGAAATATCATCGATATCTGTAAGCTCGCTCTTTCCGTCGATAACGTTCATTGCGTGCTGTGCAAGACCTGCTGAAACAGTGTAGCCATATGAATAAGCCCATGTTCCGAATCTTCCTGCACCGCCTTTTTCTACTACAGCGCTCTCAACCTTTGAAAGGATCTTCTCGAAGTCTCCTGCTTCCTCTGTAAGATCGATTCCAAGTGCTCCGGGATATCCCATAAGAGGTGATGGAAGATCTGCCTCGATGAAGTAACCGCCATTCTCAAGAAGACCTCTTAAAAGAGGCTCTGTGTGAGCATCATTAGTACAGAAGTAAGCTGAATCCTTACCATACTTCTCAATCCACTCAGGAACATGCTCGGCGATGTATGCCTGTGCACCCGGAACACCAACGTCTGTTGTAGGATCCGGTGCAGACTCCATAACGAAATTCATACCGAACTCCTCACAGGCTGCCTTCATGATAGCAACACGACGGCTCATGGTCTCATATGAGAGGTGACGAGGGAATGAGATGTGTACAAATGTCTTACATCCGAGCTCATGAGCTGTACGGATGATAAGATAACCACGGGCTACGAAATCGTTGTTACAAACGAGATCAGCTGCGCTTCCGATCTCAGGAAGGTCCTCATGAGACTCACCTGCGATACAAAGGATGTCAGGTCTTCTCTCCTTGATCTGACGGAATGCCTCTGTTGTTCCCGGAATAGCCTGATTTACGATGATAGCCTTCATCTCAGGGTCATCTGAAAGGTTTACGATGGTCTGAACAGTTGTCTCAAGCTCCTCAGTGAAGTTGTCAGGGTATGTAGCAAGGATAACTCTGTCCTCACCTACCTTTGCCTGGAATGCCTCAGCTCCACGTCTGTCATCCTCTGACTGTGAAACTGAACCGGTTACGATACCGATGTGATAATCACCGGCAGCATCATTCTCTGCAGCAGCGGTAGTTTCATCCTTCTGCTCTGCGGCTGCAGCAGTTGTAGCCTTCTCTTCAACAGTCTGGATGGTTGCTCCGCCTGAGCTTCCACAGCCTGCAAGCACGCTTGAAAGCATAACGGCTGCTGTCATAAAGCCAATAAACTTTCTCATATACTTTCCTCCTTTAATGCTTTAAAGTTATGATACTGTTGAATAATATAGCATAATATCAGTCATAAACAAATATAATATTTAAAATAAGCATAAAAATTTTTTATCCCATTTCGTTTTTAATAAAATTATGAAATCCACATATTACCCGGGTTTACACATAGGATTATCACAATCTGTATGCTATTATCTTTAGATATACTAATTAGTGAGCGTCAGAAGTATTTGCAACCCACTAATTAGCGCCTACGCACACATTCGTGTGAATGTGCTGCACATATATTAAAGTTAGTTCATAAAACCGAAAGTGAGTAGAATATGACCTTAAAGGATATAAATATCGGGGAAAGCTGCGTTGTAACAAGGGTTGGCGGTGAAGGTGCCCTTCGTCAGCATTTCCTGGATATGGGGATAATACCGGGAGCTGAAGTATCGGTTGTAAAGTATGCGCCTCTCGGGGATCCGGTGGAACTTATGATACATGGGTATCAGCTTACACTGAGACTGGACGATGCCGGCCAAATTGAAGTATCAAAGAAAGAAACAGGTTCTGAGTCCGGTATTGAACATACCAGCAGCCATAATTCCGTACATCCCGGACTCGGTGAGGGTGGAAAATTTCATCCGAAGGGAAGCGGTAATCTTCTTCCTGAGGGCACTACTCTCACATTTGCACTTGTTGGCAACCAAAACTGCGGAAAAACCACTCTTTTCAATCAGCTTACAGGTGCCAATCAGCATGTGGGTAATTTCCCGGGAGTAACGGTTGACCGAAAGGACGGTGTGATAAAAGGTCATCCTGATACCTTAGTAACGGATCTGCCCGGAATCTATTCCATGTCACCATACAGCAGTGAAGAAATCGTATCCCGTAATTTCGTCATGAACGAAAAGCCGAAAGCAATCATTAACATTGTGGATGCAACAAATATCCAGCGAAATCTTTATCTCACCATGCAGCTTCTCGAGATGAATATTCCTATGGTGGTTGCCCTCAATATGATGGATGAAATAATGCAGAACGGCGGAACCATTGATGTAAATGAAATGGAAGCTGCTCTCGGTGTTCCGGTAGTTCCCATCTCGGCAGCAAAGAATCAAGGCATAAACGAGCTGATCGAACATGCTATCCATATAGCACGCTATCAGGAAAAACCTTTAAGACAGGACTTTTGTGATCAGAACACTCATAACGGAGCTGTTCACAGATGTATCCATGCTGTTATCCATCTTATCGAGGATCATGCATTAAATGCCGATATTCCGGTACGATTTGCAGCAAGCAAGGTGATCGAGGGTGACATGCTGGTACTCGATAAGCTTAAGCTTGATGAAAATGAAATAGAGACCATTGAGCATATTGTTCTGCAGATGGAAAAGGAACGTGAGCTTGACAGAGGGGCAGCCATTGCTGATATGCGTTACTCTTTTATAGAAAAAATCTGCTCGGCCTTTGTAAGTAAGCCCAAAAAAAGCAAGGAAAGCATCAGAAGTGAAAGAATTGACCGGATTCTTACGGGAAGATGGACAGCTATTCCGCTGTTCATTCTGATAATGTTTATCATATCCTGGCTTACATTCAATACAATAGGAGGAACTCTTCAGGGATGGCTTGAAGAACTGATAGGTGCATTAACTGAAATGACCGATACCGGCCTTGCTGCACTCGGCGTTAATCCGGTTCTTCACGGACTTATCATAAACGGAATCTTTGCAGGTGTGGGAAGCGTGCTCAGTTTTCTTCCTATTATAGTGACACTGTTCTTCTTCCTGTCGCTGTTGGAGGATTCAGGTTATATCGCAAGAGTTGCCTTCTTTATGGATAAGCTGCTTAGAAAAATAGGCCTTTCCGGAAGAAGTATCGTGCCCATGCTCATCGGTTTCGGCTGTACAGTCCCTGCAGTCATGTCAACCAGAACTCTTCCAAGTGAACGTGACCGTAAGATGACTATACTTCTTACACCGTTTATGAGCTGTACTGCAAAGATGCCTATTTACGCCTTTTTTGTGGATGCCTTTTTCCCGAGATATAAAGCACTGATTCTCATAGGTCTTTATCTTCTCGGTATTATTATTTCCATACTTGTGGCCATGCTTTTCAAGGGTACACTTTTTAAAGGGGAAGCTGTTCCTTTTGTTATGGAGCTTCCGAATTATCGTCTTCCCAGCCCGAAGAATGTATTCCGGCTCTTATGGGAAAAAGCAAAGGATTTCCTTCAGAGAGCATTTACAGTCATATTTATCGCTACTATCATCATATGGCTGCTTCAAAGCTTTGATATTCACTTTAATCTGGTAGACGACCAGAAAGACAGTATCCTTGCCATGTTTGCAGGAATACTTGCTCCTTTAATGGCACCTGTAGGACTCGGAGACTGGCGTATCTGTACAGCCCTTATCAGTGGTTTCATGGCAAAGGAAAGTGTAGTTTCGACTTTGGAGATTCTTTACGGACAGGATGTTCATGCATTTTTAACTGAAGCGGCTGCGGCCTCACTTCTGGTTTTCTCACTTCTGTATACACCATGTGTTGCCGCAATAGCTTCTATCCAGAGAGAACTTGGGAAAAAATGGGCATTGGGCGTGGTATTCTGGCAATGCTTCCTTGCCTGGATTGCGGCTTTTGTAACCCATTTTCTGATGTGATGAAATGATCAAAATGACGCAGCACATTGCACACGAATGTGTGCGTGCTTAGCATCATCAGTGAGTGGCAAATATATATCACTTAATCCGGAGGAAAAATCATGGAACAGGAATTTACGATCAGAAAGGCTTCTGTTATTGACGCAGCCGCAATACTTGCTATATATGCACCTTACGTAGAGGAAACTGCCATTACCTTTGAATATACAGTTCCCACTCTTTCCGAATTCAAAGAACGTATACGAAATGTTCTGAAAAAGTATCCGTATATCGTTGCGGAAAAAGGCGGAACCATCGCAGGTTACGCCTATGTAAGTTCCTTCCATGAAAGGGCTGCCTACAGCTGGGCTGTTGAAACCTCCATATATTTAGATAAGAATCTCCGAAAGACGGGTCTCGGAAAACGTCTTTATAACGCACTTGAAGATATTCTTAAAAAGCAGGGGATACTGAATCTCAATGCCTGCATAGCATATCCTGAAAAAGAGGATCGTTATCTAACCAAAAACAGCGTTGAGTTCCATGAGCATCTCGGATACAGTATGGTCGGTGAGTTCCATAAGTGTGGTTACAAGTTCAACCGCTGGTACAACATGGTGTGGATGGAAAAAATCATCGGAGATCACCTTTCAGAGCAGCCTCCGGTAAAAAGCTTTGATGAAGTTCTGGGTGAAATTGATTTCAGTAAGTACTGATTAGAGTATAAGGTGCTCTTAACCCCAATGTGTATGTTGGGGCTTCTTTGCTTCAACAAAAGCCTTAAGGTATCTTTCCTGAAGCCTGCTGCATAAGAAATAAACAGAACATATCAGTGCCTGTTTATAGACTCCAGAAATTCCCTGGCTCTTTCTGACTTAGGTGATGTAAAGAATTTCTCCGGTGTGTTCTCTTCCACGATAGCTCCGTCAGCCATGAACACAACTCTGTCGGCAACACGGCGGGCGAAGTTCATCTCATGGGTAACCACGATCATGGTCATGCCTTCATTGGCAAGCTCGATCATGACATCCAGAACCTCCTGAATCATTTCAGGATCCAGCGCACTTGTAGGCTCGTCAAAAAGCATAACCTTGGGATGCATGGCGAGAGAACGTGCGATGGCAGCTCTTTGCTGCTGTCCGCCCGAAAGCTGCGCAGGCATTTTCTGAGCCTGTGAGTCAACACCTACTCTCTTAAGAAGTTCCATGGTCTCCTTCTTTACTTCCTCCTTCGGGCGATGAAGAACATCCACCGGTCCCATACAGACATTGTCGAGGATAGATTTGTGGGCAAAAAGATTGAAAGACTGGAATACCATACCTATTTCAGCTCTGAGTCCTGCAAGCTCGGCACCGCCCTCAGGAAGCTTCCTGCCTTCTATCAGTATTTCTCCCGAATTAATGCTTTCCAGGCGGTTGATGGTACGGCACAATGTCGATTTGCCGGAACCGGAAGGCCCGATAAGTACAACTACCTCTCCCTTTTTGACCTGAAGATTTATATCCTTAAGAGCATGGAGCTCTCCGTAATATTTTTCAGCAAGTGTGACAGAAGCTTTATTCAAAAGATAATTTATAAGTACATAGATCACCGCTGCCATGAGATATACAGAAAGCATGGCATCATAGTTTGAAATCAGAACCTTTGCGTTCTGCATAAGGTCCGGGAAGTTCACTATATATATGAAAAGGTCGTATCCTTCACAACGATTACCAGATCTGAGACCAGTGCCGGAATCACATATCTTATGGCCTGAGGGAAAATGATTTTCGTAAAAACCATGGTTTCCCGCATCATCAAATACCTTTCATCTGCACCTATGGTAAAATCTTTTTTTTACCTGTATAATAAACGGACTTGAATGACAGAACGGAGTTTATTATGGAAATAAGACAGCTTATCACATTCCAAAAGGTAGCTGAGCTTGAGAGCTTTTCCAGGGCAGGTCATGAGCTTGGGTATTCTCAGTCTACAGTGACTGTACAGATAAAAGCCCTGGAAAATGAGCTCGGAACTTTGCTGTTTGACAGATTCGGAAAAAATGTAAAGATCACAGCGGACGGGAAGCTTCTTTTAAAATATGTAGAAAACATAATGAATCAGATAAATTCCCTGAAGGGTACTCTCGGCAATGAATCTGCCAGAACTCATACACTTCATATCGGGACGCTGGATTCACTATGTATGTTCACACTTACAGAAATTCTGAAGCTTTTAAGAGAGCATCACCCGGAATACCATATCAAGATAACCAGAGGTTCACCTTCTGAGCTCACAGAAATGATGGAAAAGAACGAGGTTGACATCATATATATTCTGGATGCTCTGTATTACAATGTTCACTGGAAAAGAGTCATCGAGAAAAAGGAACCCTGCATCTTTGTCTGCGGACCTCAGAATCCAATATTAAAGAAGGATGACATTAAGCTCAGTGAACTTGTGAAGGAACCTTTTTACCTTACTGAGGCTGATGATAACTATCAGTTTGCCCTGGCACAGTATCTGGCTTTTCAAAATCTTTCTATTGACCCTGTCCTTGAAGTAGGAAGTACAGAGGTCATATCAAAGATGATACATGAGACCGGCGGCTGTTCATTTTTGCCATACTTCGCCATAAAAGAACATCTGGAGAGCAATTATCTTTCTCGGATTCCCGTAAAAAATTTTCATATAGACATGTTTCATCAGGTCATATATATGGAAAACAAGTGGGTGACCGGAGAAATGCTTGAATTCATACGAATCGCAAAAGCGACTTTGCTGTAAAAAAAGGTCCCCCAACCGAAGGTACGTACATGTACCCTGGTGGGGGACTGTTCTGTTTTTAAAGGAAAAATATTTATATACTTAGTTTTTGATATGCTGTATCAGGTTAACTGCAATTCCTGATTGGGATATCATTATCGCAGACTTCGAACTCTTCATATCCACAGTCTTATCTCCGTAGAAATTTTTGAATCCATGGTCTGTAAGCAGTTTGTAAGCCTCATCAAAATCATCTACATTCATGCGGATGGCAGTGACGTCCTGAGGGAGCTTCATGTCCGGAACAGAAATGTCAAGATAAAATCCGTTTGCATCCTTCATCCTGATACCTTCAACATTCAGATCACCTATTCCCTGCGGATTATGATGCTTCTCAAATCCCAAAGCCTCAAATACTTTTACTATGGAGTCTCCGTCGTTGGTAATAATCTGTGGATTAAAAGTTGTTATTTTCATATACATACCCCTTTCAAGGTTCAGTAGAACTTATTTTCGGGCTTTATTTATAATGCAATTAACACTATAAAAATCAGTCCTTTTAAGGATATCGACAGCTTTTAATCTGATATAACATGTTATTCCATCAGATTACTTTCAAATTGACTTTTTTTCTCTTCTCCGTAGTCCTCATAAGAAAGCTTCAGGAACTTATCAAGAGCTGTTGTACGGAATTCTGCCCAGCTCTCGGCCTCATGCTTTACAAGTATGGGGTAGAACAGAACTTCATTTTCTTCTGCGGCCTTTCTGTCTCCCGGAGCGTCTCCCACCATCAGTATATGATCCTTTTCATATCCCTTTTCAGATATCATCTTAATGCAGGCGCTTTTACTGCCCACCTCCTGAGTACATATCACATCCACCATTTCAAGAAGTCCGAATCTTTCCCATTCCTTCCTTACAGCTTCAGGATTGGCACTGG
This sequence comes from Oribacterium sp. P6A1, assembly GCF_000702885.1. Lineage (GTDB taxonomy): Bacteria > Bacillota > Clostridia > Lachnospirales > Lachnospiraceae > Oribacterium. Next base: position 52,738 of record NZ_JNKO01000005.1, read on the forward strand.
AAACTACAGCGATGTCAGCAGATTCATGGATAAGTGAAAATGCTTCCTTCACTCCTTCAAAAGGCTTTATCTCCTCCTGAGGAAGCTTTTCTATTTCTTCATTGACACTCCGGCTCCAGTTGAGAGCCTTTTCGAAAACAGGTGATGTTCCGATCTTCGACACTAAAGAGGAATTACTTAATTCAGGAGCTGTTTCACTCCATACACGCAGTTCTTCTACACCATCGATCTTCCTGTATTTCTCATTTATCTCTGAAAGAGCCATGCTGAGCCCCTTGAATCTGTTGATCCCGCGGGTGAGGGAATAGAGATTTATCTCATTCCATCTCTCAAGTATTTTCTGCTCCCACTCTGAAAGCTCCCATTCCTTCACCATGCATGGACCAAAGCATCTTATATGCTTGATATTCATAGTGTCCATGGCACATCCATCTGAATCTATACACACTATATGATTGTGTTTTTTCTTAAAATCCAAAACAGACATTAAAACTCCTTTTACATCACATTTTCTGTAAACAATGTCACTCTATGATAATCAGGACCCGTACATTTTCATGTAACGGGCCCGGTATCATACTAAAATCTCTTTTTCAAAGTCTTGTATCCCATCTGTCACACCATACAAGGTCATTGTACCTGCCCTTGAACTCTGATTTACCTGTAAGCTTCTCGACCAGCTTACGGATGTACTCAGGAGTCGAGCCGTAAGCATTGACAAAGGTCTTCATCATAGGAACGTCATAGAGGTGATTGGTGTAGTTAAGGGAAACAGCCACTGTGGGTACCTCCCGTACGAACCATGGAATCTCATGGGAGTGTGAAACTGAATAGGTGAGCCTTGTGTTATTTTCCTTCGCATAGCCCTTCATGTCGATGACAAAAAGCACCAGATTCGTGTTTTTCTTGAACTCTTCCCTGCTTTCATGCTCCATCATCCTGAATTTGTTGAACTTAGAGGGAGATTCCATCTCATACTCGTAGTAGTCTTTGGGAGCAGTGACCTCGAAGCCAGCCTTTTCCAGTTCCTCAACAAGAAGTTTTTTAGCCGGATCAGCCCCGTCAACTGATGAAACAGGTGCGCTTTCGATAAAATAAAGGAGAACCCGCTTCTTCTTTTCAGGGTCCACAGGCAGTATCTTCTGGGTGTCCTTTACAAGTGTAATGCTTTCGTCCGCAGCCTGTTCGGCAAGCCTGTGGTGCTCTTCACAGCCTACTATCTTAAGATCTTCCCTATTCGGGAACACAAGCTCATCAAGACCGAGATGTGCCTTTAGTCCGAGGATCCTGTGAAGTGCATCGTCAAGTCTTTCCTCAGTGATGGTGCCGTCCTCTATACCCTCTCTTAGGTATGCTATATCCTCTTCATGATCGTTGAAGAAAAGTATCATGTCACAGCCTGCCGCCACAACTCCCTGCACCGCATGCTTTCTGTCCGCTGCTGAAGTAAGACCTGCCATATGAGTGGCATCGGTAACGATCAGTCCGTTAAATCCAAGCTGTCCTCTGAGAAGTCCCTGTAAAAGTTCGGGTGAAAGAGTTGCGGGAAGTATATCTTCATCCTTTATCTCCGGATTAAACTTCTTCGTATAAGCTCTTTGACAGATGTGACCAACCATGACACTTTGAAGTCCTGCATCGATGAGCTTCTTATATACTTTGCCGAAACTCCGGTTCCACTCTTCTGTAGACAAGTCATTGCAGCCCATGACAAGATGCTGGTCTCTTTCCTCACTTCCGTCTCCCGGGAAATGCTTAGCTGCACAAGCCAGACCTGCCCTGTTCATTTCTTCCATATATGCAAGGGATCTTTCTGCAACAAGCTCAGGGTCATTCCCGAAAGCTCTTGTATTTACGATTGTGTTTCTCCAGTTGGACACCACATCGCATACAGGTGCAAATGTCCAGTTGCAGCCCACACTTCTTGCCTCCATGGCACCGACTCTCGCCATAGCTCTTACAGTATCGGAAGTTTTGCTCGCACCGCAGGCAGCACCTGTAGCTATGAATGTTCCTTCGGATACTGCTCCGTTTCCGCCTGCTTCACAGTTTGCTGCAATAAGAACCGGAATCTTGCTGTGCTCCTGAAAATACCTGTTCTGTTCGTATATTTCCTCAAGAGTTCCACCCTGCCAGCGAACTCCGCCTATGTGGTATTTATTAATAAGCTTATCAAGAGTCTCAGGATCTCTTTGAAGTGTCAGATTGATGAAAAGCTGTCCTATCTTTTCATCAAGAGTCATGTTTTTTATTGTATCTTCCACCCACTGGATCTTTTTTTCACTGAGGTAAAAGGGCTTTGCTTTAAGATCTACCATTTTTTTCATCACACTCCGGTCTTATAACACAGATCGGAGGCTCCTTTCCTTTTTTATATTTTAAAGTCAACTATCTATATTCTTGATTTTCGAAAGCTATAAAGGAAATAACCTTTGAAAATCCATACATCCGCAGGGACCCTTATAGAAAACTGTCTTTATCAGTATTTCCTCAGGGTCCCAAAATGGCTATACATTTATTTTGTCTTGTAATCGAAATCCGGAATCTTTGTCCATCTTTCTTTGAAGTAATGAGCTGCAAGCTTTGGCTTTCTGTCTCTTGTGAAAAGTCCCTTCTTGTTGCCCTGCACTCTCATGATGCTCTGACTTGTGGCAAAATCAGCAAAGTTCCATACCTGCTCTCCCACAACAAAGTCGAATTCATCAAACACAGCGTTGTTCATCTTGTAATACTCAAGCTGATACTCCTCTGTAAACATTACCGGAGTCGTATCATGGAATCCCATGACCGTATCCGCTCCATATTCTGTGAACATCAGTGGCTTTCCGGTCTTCGCCCACTCTGAAAGCTCATTTCTCAATGCTTTTTCCGAGCCTTCGAGATCAGGGCCACCGAAGTACCATCCGTAATATCTGTTCAGGCAGATAACGTCTGAGAGTTTTCCGGATATGTCTTTATCAGGGCCTCCCGCAAACTGTACACTTGTGAGTGTACATGGACGCTTCTCAGGATCAAGCTCCTTCGCCAGCTTAAACAGTGGCTCAAAGTATTCATATGCCCCTTCGGAATATGAATCCGGCTCATTTGCGATATTCCACATGACAACTGAGCAGTAGTTTTTGTCCCTTTTTATGAGATCACGGATCACATCCTTATGATGTTCAAATGTCTTTACACCATGCTCCTTGTCAAAGGTCTTTACCTTCTTCCCATGAAAGTTCGCACCGCCTCCGAAATCAAAGTTAATGCCTACCGCCGTTGTCTCATCGATGACAACCAGGCCTTCCCTGTCCGCAAGTCTCATCATTTCCTCACTGTAAGGATAATGACTGCAGCGGAAACTATTGGCCCCCTGCCACTTCATAAGGGAAACATCCTTTACATACATGGGAATATTTATTCCTCTTCCTGCAGGGAAGGTGTCCTCATGCTTTCCATAGCCCTTGAAGTAGAAGGGCCTTCCGTTAATGAGGAATTTATCGCCCTTTACCTCAACACTTCTGAAGCCGTAAGGAAGACTGTAAACATCTTCTTTAAAGGTGACCTCTATATCATATAGATAAGCGTTAAGAGGCTGCCAGAGGTGTACATCCTTTATATCTATACTTCCCTTTGTGCCGAAGCTTTCAGCTACGAGCTTTCTTTTTTCGTCATAGATTCTTACTGTACATTCCTCTTTGCTTGAAGATGTTTCACATTCAGACTTTTTTGTTTCTTCAGAATCTGAGTCCGGCATGGGTGATGTTACCGGGGCTTTAACATTTCCTTCTTCAGACTCCGTACATCTGACAGCTATCTCATATAGAAGACCTGCATCCTTCCCTTTTATCAGAGGCTTCAGAGTGATGTCATCGATGTAAGCCTTTGGGGTTGTATATATGCGGACAGGTCTTGTGAGTCCACAGTAATTGAAGAAATCAAAGTTCGGATTATTTATCTTCCGCTCACTCTTAAATGCATTTCCGACAGGTGAACCACCGCCCATCATACTGCTTTCCCCGCCTACAGGAAGAGTCGAATAGTCTATGATATTTGAAACAGCTATCGTTAAGAGATTGTCGCCGTCATGAAGCTCCTGACCGATCTCAACTTCAAAGGGGAGGAAACCGCCTTCATGTCTGCAAAGTTCTTTACCGTTCAGATAAACTATCCCGTGGTGTGTGACGGCATCACATCTCAGCATAATCCTCTGGGTATCCCTGATGAGCTTCGGGACAGAGATGTTTCTCTGGTAAAATACCCATCCGTAATGATCTCTGAATGAAACGCCTTCCTTTAAATCATTGTAGGATGAAGGTACGGGCATGGTCATGGGATTTTCGAGAGGCCTTTCATACCACTTTTCAGTGAAGCCCTTTCCGTTATCCAAAGCAAAATTCCATATACCCGAAAGGTCAACAACCATTCTTGATGATGTATTCACAGGATAAAGCATTTTTTCCTCCCTATATTGTAAAATGATATTCCTTGATCATAATTTGATTTAAGTTTCATATCCGGTTCCTATTTCCCTTTTTAGACGAACCCATTTCGTTTTTGTTACTCAATGAAAGATTTTTATGTGAAGATTTTCTTCTCATGCAACATCTTTCTTTTCCGAGATGGTTTTTCTTATCTCAGCCATCTTTTCAGCAGAAAGAGGATAATATTTCATTGCAACTATATTGGCTATAAGTCCCAGGGAAACGAGACCATACATCAGAAATATACCTACGCCCTTCAGAGCCGGTGTATATGGTGTATCCACATCAGGCATCTGCGTAGTGAATCCGATGGCAGCAAGGCAGATACTTGCGATAAACGGAGCCAGTGAAGAAACCATTTTATCAATGAAACTGAAAAGTGTTCCCATAAGTCCCGGAACGTAACGGCCTGAACGATAGGTTTCATAATCTGTACAGTCTGCGATCATCGGAATAACGATATTTGAACTTACCTGCTGGAAACCTCCTGTTATTACAGTCAGTGTAAAAAGTGATACTGTGAAGAAATTGAAACCGCTGAAGCCTTCATATCCCGGAAGATTAAGACTTGTAGGATCTCCTAATGCCCAAAGCAGCATCATTAACACGTTTCCTATAAGTGCTATCCAGCTGCTGAGAACCATGGCTTTCTTCTGTCCGAATCTTGTGGCGATAACTCCCACTCCCAGGATAACGAAGATAACATTACCGATGGTGGTATAAATCTGGAAACCACCGGAGAGAGCAAAGTTGCCTGCCACTATGGCATACATGATGAGAGTAACTGTTGAAGTCTTGGCTGCTGTTCCAAGTTTGTCAGTTGAAGCTGCGATAACAAGCATCTGTATTGCCTTATTGCTTTTGATGACATCAACATAATCCCTGAAGGTAATCTTCTGAACCTCACCTGTACCGAAATACTCTCTTCTGTCCTTAGGCCAGATGGAGATGACTGCGATGGCTGTGAAAACCGCTGAAGTTACGGCAACTATAAGCCAGAACTCATGGAACATGGCAATGTCTTTACCGAGGCCGTGGTACTTGGCCGCAAGATACGAAGAAACAAAAACCTGTCCTCCCGTGAAAAGGATCATGTTGTAAATTGCATCGAACACTGTGAAAAGGGGCCGCTGTTTAGGGTCATTGGTAACACAGGACTGTGCCGCTTTTGTTGTTACACACTGGAAGGTGTAACCGATATAATAGATCGCATTTACAAGTATGAAAAAAAGGATTCTCGGGGCTCCCTCAGGAAGTGAAGGAGTCACATAGAACATAAGGAAACTTGCAAGGGCAAGAATCAGATTTCCCATGATCATAAAGGGTCTGTTCTTACCGAACTTTCCGTCTGTTTTGTCAACGATATAGCCTATGATGGGATCAGTTACACCATCCCATACACGCATTATCATCGAAAAGCTTCCTGCCAGTACTACTCCCAGGCCTACCCATCCTGTGATGTAATAAGCTATGAAGTTCATAAGAAAAAGATAAAGGTTTGTTGCGGTGTTGTTCAGGGCATACCCTGCAATTCTCCAGGTTGGAACTCTGTGAATTCCGTTTCCGACATCATATTTACTGCTTCCCATTTCAGGTCCTCCAGATTAAAATACCCGGTATCTGATACCATATTCCGAATGGATTTCACAACTTATCAAATACCTTAGTTTTTATTGATTTCGTCCATGGTTATTTCTGAATTATATGCCGGCAGGTTATCCAGATCCTTATCCATGACTCATATCTTTTTAATGAATTGTTTGAATTTCAAGTGTCTTCATGATAATCTGATGTCAGAATTTGGACAATGACTATATTTTGTAATTATAGTATTATATTTGTCTCCGACATCTTAAAACAAATTTAGTACTATATCATCCAAATATAGAGCCTTATTTCATACTTTTCCGGTTAGGAGAACTTTATGCAGAACCCATTTCTTGAATTCACAAAAAGTTATTTTGACAAAATCGGTATACCCGCTCATATAGTGGATATACGGGAGCCCATTTCTCAGGAACTGGACCGCGGTCTCAGAAAGACCATTCTTCATCAGGACTTTTCCAAAAGTACACTTTTTGAGGATATAAGTAAAAACTTTTCACAGGACCATATCATTTATTACTTTGAAGATAACTACAGTTTAAGATATATTCTTCTGTCTGTTCCTGATCAGGAAATTCCTTTGGCCATGGTACTCGGCCCTTATATCGTAGAATCTCCCGGGATACAAAAAACCCAGGAAATCTGCAGGAAGCATAATATACCTCAGGGACTTTGGCCGTTTATAAATCAGTATTTCTCAGCCATCACCTATATCGACAACATCTCCATGCTTGAGAGCTATGTGGAGACCCTTGCAGAGACCATCTATGGCATAGGAAGCTTCAGGATAGAATATTTAAGTCAGAGAAATCCGGAAAAAGAGTCCTTCCTTGATTCCGCCTCAAGCACTTCCAATGAAGATACCATGCAGCAGTTGGAATACCGGTACAATCTGGAAGAAAAAATAATGGACGCAATCGCAAGCGGAGATTTCGACAAAGCCATGCATTACAGTGCGGATAATGCATTTAACAGTGTAGACAACAGATCATCCAATACGCTGAGAAGCAGAAAGAACAATCTTTTCGCCTTTAACACAGTTTGCAGGAAAGCTGCGGAACGAGGTAAAGTTCACCCCATTCACCTTGATGAAATGTCACGAAGGATGGCTATAAAAATAGAAAATATGAAATCTCCGGCAGAAAACAAGGATGTTCATCGGGAGATTCTGAAAAAATACTGTCTTTTGGTGCAGCAGCAGTCCACTGCCGGCTACTCCCCTGTTATGCAGAAGATACTGAATCATATATCTCAAAAACTTTCAGACCCGGAACTTACGCTTCAGGAAACCGCAGAAGATCTTGGTCTTAACAAAAGCTATCTTGCATCACTTTTCAAGAAAGAAACAGGCAGTACATTTACAGGATTTGTGAACAAAAAAAGGGTGGAACGCGCCATATTCCTTCTCAATACAGCGGATTATTCTGTTCACACCATAGCTTCCATCTGTGGTATGAATGACATGACTTATTTCAATCGGATTTTCAAAAAGGAAAAAGGTATGACACCTACACAGTACAGGAATATGATACGGGGAGTAATACTATGATATAAGTGTCATAAGTCTTCCTCCACTTGTGCTTGCACAAAAGTGGAGGATAGACTTCATGACACGCCCCACATGACTGGTGGCAGATTCCGTAGGAATCTGGCATATAGCACCAGCCCTTCGCGAAGCGAACTAAATGGGCTGGTGTTCTCAGAGAGCACGAAAGGACGATTTATCGGCCTGAGAGTGCGGAATGTGGGAGGGCGCTGATGATCCAGTGGATCATCGCTTAGCGCCGACCGAAGTGGAACGTAGACGCGAGAGCGCATAGCGCGAAGCGGTCCGATATCGACTTTTTCATTTAAAAAAGAAAACAGGCAATATTAAAATGAGGTGACCCCAAAGTCTTAATTTCGGGTCACCTCAAATATTCCTACATTGCTTTTGGCAAATATAAATAATGTTTATGTCAAAAGTGGATTACTTATGATACTTATATCAGGCTGCAGCTTTTTCTGTTTCTGAAACCTGAGATGCCTTAGCAGCCGTTTCAGGTTCTGTATACTGCTTATCAGCCTTTGTGATGGTTTCAGGATAAATTTCCGCAAAATCATTCTTCATGGAAACAGGAACATATCCCTGCTCTTTGTACTGTGCTGATTTCTCTTCCCAGTTCTGTGTTCCCCATTCACGTACATCATCGTCAGCAACTACCATAAATGCTTTTGCAGGATAGGGATTTCTCTTATCAATGGCATAATTCATCATACTTGTATCACTACCGCTGTTACCGAAAGCAAGTACCGGACGCTGGCCGATTTCTCTTTCAATCCATATAGTTTTGTTGGCATTCAGATTCTTCTGGATAAAACCGCCTGTAAGCACAAGCTCATCTCCGTCATTGTACTTGAAATCCATATTGGATGATACATCCTCATTGCCCTTTACCTTAACTTCAAATTCAGTTCCGATAACATGGCTCGGAGACACATATTCACTGATAGGTGAATTGTCTACTATGGCTCTTGTAGTGGTGCGTTCTGTTCCGCTCACAACATAGATTGTGTAGTCATTGTCATAAAGGTACTTTACGACCTCTACCATGGGCAGGTAAAAACCATCTATGTAACGCATATTGTTGAAGCTTTCTGTCTTTTTCTGTCCGAACTCAACCGCATAGTCATAAAGCTCCGAAACAGTCATACCTGCATAGGCTTTTGCAAAGTTTCTTGCAAGCTCCTCTCCCGCTGTATATCCCGGCTTTATCTCACGGGCTGCTTCCTTAAGCTCCTCGGATACCTTTTCAGGATGATCCTCGAGACAGTAGCTTATGAACATGCATGTATCGTAATATGTAAAATAAGTTTCACAGGTTAAGGTTCCGTCCATATCAAATACAGCGATTCGATCCTTAACAGGAATAAATCCATCCGAATTTTCATCAACAGAAGCACTGACAAATTCAACAAGAGACTCCATGGCGGGAGAAGAAGGATCCCACTTTGGAAGTACTGCCTTCTTTTCGTTTTTCTTTTCTTCAAAAGATATGATCTTTCCGTCATCCGGTGCAGTTGTTTCCGCGACTTCTGTCACAGCTTCCGTCTCTTCTGTTTTTTCAGATTCTTTTGTTTCTTCTGTTTCCGCAATTTCAACAGTTTCTGTACTTTCTACAGTCTCTGTACTTTCTACAGTTGCAGCTTCTGTACCTGCCACAGGAACAGAAGTGGTTTCACATGCAGTGAGACCAAGGGGCAGAGCCAATGCCAATAACAGTGAAACTAATTTTTTCATATTGTTTAATCCTCCATATACACTGACACAAATAATGTGAGTATCAAAACCGATAAAGTACGCATAGCGTTAAACTTATATCGAACTACGGGTTACTAATAAAGATTCGACACCCACTCTGATAAATATAAGCTACATTTTACAATCAATCAGAGAAAAAAATAAGTGCAACTGACAGTGGAAATTAATCCCTGTCAATTACACTTTTAACTGTATCTGAAGTATCCCGGATCAGCTCCACATCTCCTCAGCTTTATTGTAATACTCCATAAGAACGGGTTTTGTGAGATGATTCACTTCAACATCTGTGTCAACCTCATCCTTGCCGAATTTGAAAAGGGCGATAACATTGTCATCGGTAATATATTTTGTCTCAACATCAAAAGATATTTCTTCGGAAAGCTCACCTTTGCCTGCCATGTTGAAGCCCCAGTCGCCGAAGGCGGGAACCTCCATGTGATAGGGTTTAACATTGAAACCTTCACTTTCAATGGTCTTGTTGATGCACCAGAAAGCCTTTGTTGCATAGTAAGGGCTTGTGGACTGGACCACCAGTACGCCGGAATCCGAAAGACATCCGGAGCACATTCTGTAAAATATATTTGAATAAAGCTTATTTAACACTTCTGTGTTAGGATCCGGAAGATCAACGATTATCACATCATACCGTTCTTTACAGTCTTCAAGATACTCATATGCGTCCATGTTAAAGATATTGAGCTTATCCGAAAGAAGACTGTTTTCGTTTATATCCGTGATATTTTTGTTTGTACTGCATATCCTGATCATCTCCGAGTCAAGATCCACCAGATCTATCTTCTTTACTTCGGGATATTTCAAGACCTCCCGGACTGCCAGACCGTCACCTCCGCCAAGGATCAGTATATTCTCCCGTTTACTCACCTCATTCATGGGAACATGGACCAATGCTTCATGATAGCGGTATTCGTCGGACGTCGAGAACTGGCAGTTTCCGTCGATGTACAGCCTTACGTCGTCCCTGTGCTTTGTCATAACTATCTTCTGGTACTGAGTCTGCTCAATCAGCACAACTTTATCTCTGTAAAGACCGCTCTCGATGGATTCGGAGATATTGTCAGCCATGACCATGCCTTCCAGCATAGCAAAAGAAAGAAGGAAAGCCAGTGTGCGAAACACCCTGATATGATCTACTCTTTTCCCGAATCTCCACATGATTAGGAGAGCTGCAAGTATATTCAGAAATCCGCACAAAAAAGAAGTGGCAAAATACCCAAGCTTCGGAAGAAGGATAAGGGGAAATGCAATTGACCCTATGAGTCCGCCAATGTAGTCAAAACTGAAAATGGATGAAAGCGTCACCTTCAGGTTGTTTTCATCCTGCTCGATGATTCTTGTCATGACCGGAATCTCAGCACCGGCAAAAGCTCCTATTATGATTATTTCAAGGTACATGACCAGCGCATAATTGGATATATAGATATTGGCAAGAAAAAGTACCAGTGAGCTGATACCTCCGATAACACCTATTCCGAGCTCGATGGATACAAAAATGTTGAAAAGATTATTTGAAAAATATTTGGAAACATAAGATCCCAGTCCCAGTGATGCCATGTAAAGTCCGATGGTCACCGAGTACTGTAGTGTGCTGTTTCCCAAAAGATAAGAACTTACTGCGCTGATGATAAGCTCGTAGCACATGGAACATCCTGAGATTATCAGGGTGGTCAGCATCAGAAGTCTGTACTTTTTACTCATTAAAAAACGCCTTCCTAAAGGACTATAAGTCCATGTATTTGTTAAATTACTGTATTACTCCGCTCACTATGAAAGCCACTCCCATGAATATACCAAAAATCATGATGCCGGCAGCTTCATTCTTCCTGCTGAGCTCCACTCCGAAATTGAATTTTCTGTTTACGATATCAACGATAAAATAGCCTATCATCAGAGCGACTACACCGATTCCCGCAAATTCCACCGTACTGATAACGCCCTGAAGAAGATCATGTACCTCTGATACTTCAAATGAAATAATGGCGGAACGGATGATGAATCCGAGAGCTGAATATATTCCGGCCGAGACCCAGCCTACTGCCTTGTTTCCTTCCTGTATTTCCTTGGGAAAATCCACAGGAATAAGAAGATCTATGATGAAGTAAGCGATCATCATAACTAAAAGTCCGACTGCAAGATATGCTAAAGTTTCAAGTGCTACCATTTTTATTTCCTCCCATAAATAAAATGTTTTGTGTCACCCTCCAAATGAGTCAAACAGACGAGTGAGAGTGTGAAGTAAGTATCAAAAACTATATTTAATGTTTGTCAACAGTTGCTTTCCGGCACCTTTTAACCGGGCTATACGGGGTCTCCCTTACTTTCCGCCGCCAAGTCCGCCGCCGGATGAATTTCTGGAATTTATGCTGCTCTGCCTTACTGATGACGAATAACTGTCGAAATATCCGTTACCTATATTATGTATGGTGTCCCCGCTGTAGCTTTGATATGCGGATGGTGTCTTGCTGAAAGAAGAAGAATCCTTCGTGTAACTGGAGCTGTAATAATGGCTCCTGTACCAGTGTGTGGTTGTACCAGAACTCCTGTAAGGCGAATTATCCGAAGAATAGTTGTACTTTCTGTTTGAAACCTGTACGTATATCTTTTCAGGTTCGTCTTCAGGATGGTATATGAGACAGTATTCTTTTTTGGTGACTATGGCAATGTCTCCATCCTTGACATCATCCTTCTGTGTAACGGATTCCGTGTTACCCTCGACCCCATCTATGATGTCCCTTGCTGTATCATCGGTAGTAGCATACGTTACCAGATTTTCATAAACATCCGCCTTCTGATTTTCATTTCCGGTGATGGATGTAACATATCCGAAACGCTGATCTTTTTTAAGATAATCGCTGATCAACTTATTGCCGCCAGAGGGCATAACAAGAATGGCAATGGCACATATAAAGGTTAATACCACAGATACAAAACATATTGCGGCCCCGACCATTCCTACGGAACTGCTTTTTGAAGGCTCCTCATAGCCCACCACCTTTATTTCATCAAGATCCAGGTATTCACCCATTGAATACTCCGTTCCGTCATCCCATATCTCGGTGGAAAGTATTTTTTCTTCTTCAGCATCTTCAAATTCAACGAAGTCTGCAGCATCACCGTTTTCCACATCCACGTCTCCGCTGCAGGCCACAACCACCTGATGGCCCTTGTCCACTTCGTGCCACTCGGGTCCGATATTTCCTCGGACATTATTGGCAGCCCATGAAATCGAGTATTCCTTGTAGACATCATCTACAGAAAGCCATCGCTCCCCCTTATTTGTTTTCAATCTGTATTCCACCCAGGTCTTATTACCGTCCTGAGTGTTTTTATACCTGACCCATCCGATAACATGGGCATCCAGTCCCTTTATCTTCAGGATCGATCCTGTTTTTATATCCATTTCCTACCCCTGCATAAACAATCAGGAAAATCACATTGACTTAAAGCCACTCAGGCTTTCCTGATTTCCTGTGCTTATGTCCCTTTCAATGACTTTGATCTTTACTTCCTTTGCCTGAAAAAGCTCCCTTAGCTTTTCAGCGATTCCATCCACCACCGTATCGGTACATGAAAAAATATCTATGGCCGCATAACCGTATTCAGGCCATGTGTGTACCGAAAAATGAGAGGTGGTTATAACAGCAAAGTAAGTAACCCCAATGGGCTCGAATTCGTGTATACACTCTTCCACTATATCTGCCCCTACATACTTTATAGCACTATGTGCAGCCTCTTTGATTCCCTCAGGATCATCGATGATCTCGCCGCAGCCATAAAGATCCGCCACAAGCTGCTTCGCCATTTTATACTCTCCTCTATTCTTTATTATTATGAAGTGTTCCGTAGTCATCTTCAGCATGGGACCTCGGAGCACCGCATTTTTTACAGAATGATGCATCTGACCGGTTATATGAATCACAGTACTTACAGAGCCAGTCAGGTCTGTCGGTTGTCTTCTTTGCCTGTTCCTCTGTTAATACCGATGATGCCCTTTCCTTAGGCATATAGAAGATCGTATCGATCCCTCTGGATTTCCCGCAATTTGGACAAGTGTCAAACCTGGCCCTGATTTCCTTTGAACCGCAAAACACACAGTCCCAAAGTCCTTCAATCCTTTTTTCTTCCATACCATCAAAATTCGACATTGAACCGTTCCGCACAGATAGCTTTCACGATTTACATGTCATATTTCCCCTCCTTTATAATTGATACACCAAAGAGCCCCGGATTGTCTTCCGGGGCTCCGTATCAGTCTTTCATCTGTGCCATGCTGTCTCCCATTCCTTTAAGGATATCGGAAAAAGCACGTATATACTCCGCAGGAATTAAATCGGCTTTTTTGAACATCTCTTTGAACCAGAATTCGTAAATAAAGTGCGAATACTGCTCATAAACCTTTTCTCCCTCGGAAGTTACGACAGGATAAATATTCTTTTTATTATCGCCTCTGCGCTCCTTAGTCAAAAAACCCTTTGCTACTAGTTTGTTGACAATGTTTGAAAATGCGCCTCGTGTCACACCTAAACGATTTGCCACCGAAACCATATTGCCGGAGGTATCCTCAAGCAGATACTCTATCACCTGAGCTTCCCTGGCTGTAATCTTATACTCTGTTCCGTAATGGAAGGGTGTAACAAAACCTGTACTGGAACTATTACAAAGATAAATGATGCTTTCCACCATTTCTCTGTATTTTCCCATCCATTCAGTCTTCATATCCATACCTCTCTAATAAAACTAAAATCAAAAGAGGATAATGCCCCCTAATAGCTAAAGTTTATATAAAAAATGTTAAAAAACACAGATATGAATATGTTACTTAATTATTTTTCAGATGTAAAGTCACTTATTTTCACTGCAAGTCCTACGAGGTTGAAGAATTCCTTTACTTGATTTATTGTATTACATTAATACAATAAAATATAAACTTTGCTCAATGATAATGCAATATGGTAATACAATAATGTGAATATTTCACAATACAAAGATCAAAAAGTTGTCGATAAGCACAACTGACAATTTTGTGACAAAATAAGCGGATACTGTTCATGTATGTTATACTGATTTACATGAATGTAACATTTGAAAACTGTTGACTGTACGTTTGAAAGGAGAACATCATGTGGGACAGAGTCTATGTTAAATCACAGGGAAAGGCCAGTTTTAAAAGAAACTACCTGAATTCGGTTCTTGTAGCGTTGATCTATTCACTGTTTATTATGGCATCAGGTTCATTATCAAGAGGTAAGACCGGAAGTATTAATAAGGAAACACTTAACGATCCGGATTTCATCAGGATATTTTTGATTGTTCTGGCTGTCGTTGGTGTTCTCATTCTGGTAGCTTCTATATTTAAAATATTTGTATTCAATCCGCTGGAAGTAGGATGCACCAGATTTTTCCTTGTGAATCAATATGAGAATGCAAACATCGGTGAAGTGGGATTCAGCTATAAGAATAACTATATGAATGCGGTAGTCGGTATCTTCCTTCGTGATCTTTTGACTGCACTGGGATACTGCCTTCTTATCATTCCCGGCATTATTTTAGGTTACTCCTACAGACTGGTTCCTTATATCCTGGCTGACGATCCTCAAATTAAAGGCGCAGATGCCCTGAGGATGTCCAGAAATATGATGAAGGGACATAAATTTGCAGCATTTATCTACGATCTGTCATTTATAGGCTGGTACCTTTTGGGAATAATCACCTGCGGAATAGCCATCGCCTTTTATGTGCGTCCATACAAGCTTAATGCAGACGCATCCCTTTACCTTGCTATTAAAGCATATAACGGCTCTGCACAGGAACAGACGACATACTATTAACAGCAGTCCGGATTCCTTCGGAATCTGCTCCGGAACAGGACACACCTTATCGCCTTATCCCAATCTCCCGTTGGAGATTGGCTTATAGTAAAGTGAAAGACCTCTGTCATTACCGACAGAGGTCTTTTATTCTACACTTCCATGAACTCAGTGTTTGGTTTTTTCCTGATATGATGATCAAGTGATATGGCAAAGCCTGTTGGTGAAATCATCAAAGCCGATATGGAAGATCCGGTATCGGTAATCTTGTCTCCCTGGGAATTTTTAAATCCCCGGGATTTCAGAAACTCATAGGCTTCTTCAAAATCATCCATATTCAATTGTTCACGATGTAATACAAAAAAATCTCTTACACGAAAAATGCATTTCTGATATAATCCTGCACTGCTAAGAAAATATTTGAAGATTTCATGGTAACATTGGAAACGCACATCCTGTTTATATGATGGTGAAAGTGTCAAAGGTATCTGCCACTTACATATGCCCCTTATATAATACGATGATAACGAACAACACTGATATCTTCCCGTTTTATGAAAGAGAGGAAATCAAACATGTTACCACAGAATAAATTTCAGGATGTAGTTTTCACCTGCCTTATGGCTTTTGTCATGGTTTATGCCATGATCTGCTACAACATTTCTCTTAATGTCGGCGGACTGCAGAATTTCGTATTCCTTGCAGCTTTTTCCGAGATAATCATTATGTGGCCTATTGCAGTTATACTTGAGCTTCTGTTCGTAGGCAAGCTGGCTCAGATCCTTGCATTCAGATTTGTTACTCCGGGAAAAGATCCTATGATTATGATGATACTTGCCATTTCATCCATGTCAGTTTGTCTTATGTGCCCGCTTATGAGTCTTGCAGCCACTATTCTATTTAAGAATGCAGGCTCCCAGTTCCTTTCTGTATGGCTTCAGACTACCGCTTTTAATTTCCCTATGGCTTTCTGCTGGCAGATCTTTTTTGCAGGTCCTCTTGTAAGAAATGTTTTCGGAATGCTTGTTAAGGTATTCGGAAAGCGATAATATATCAGCTCTTTATAGCACCATCCACAAGACCTCCCATGATCTGCTTCTGGGCAAAGAGGAAAAGAATGATCATAGGTATGATGGCAAGAAATGCCGCTGTAAGAATGAGATCCCACTGCTTAACGTATGAACCCACAAAGGCCTGTACAGCAACGGGCAATGTTTTTACCTTTCCGTTATGCCCGAGCATAAGAGACGGAAGCAGGTAGTCGTTCCATATCCACATACCGTTAAGGATGGTGACAGTAACAACAGGTGGCTTAAGAAGAGGTAAAATAATCTCGAAATATGTTCTCTCGGGAGAACATCCGTCTATGGCTGCCGCCTCTTCAAGTTCATAGGGAACTGTCTTAATGAAACCTGTAAGTATGAAAACCGTCATGGCACCGCCAAATCCCAGATAGGCAAAAATGATGCCGGAAAATGACTGAAGCATGCTGATACCCAAAAACTTTCCCACATCTCTGAAGGTAGAAATAAGCGGGAGCATAACTACCTGGAAGGGAATGATCATTGAAGCGATGAATACCATGTAAATAAACAATGACCACTTTGTTTTGTTCCTGCAGATGACCCAGGCTGCCATTCCTCCGAAAAGTGCCAAAAGTACTATAGAGAAAAATGTTATAACCGCAGATGTACCGAAGGCAGACCAAAAACTGAAATTACTGTTGTTAATGACCGAGCTGAAGTTTTTTGTCAGTTTAGACAGTGACATTCCTGCAACGCTTATAGGATTTGACACGATATCATTGGTGGTTCTGAAAACATTGATAACCACAAGAAAGAATGGAAACAAAACATAAAGTGCCAGCAGAAAGAATACAAGTCTGATGACTATACCTGAAAAAGTAAGTTTCTTTACCATTACATCTCCACCTCCTTCTTATTTGATACTCGAACCTGTATTATGGAAACCACAGAAAGAATAAGGAAGAACAATACTGCCTTTGCCTGTCCCATGGAATAATTATTTTTGGTGATGGCGGTGTTATAGATATTCAGTGCCAGCATCTGGGTTCCGTTTGAAAGATATTTCCCCATGAATGTTACGGAGCCTGTACCGTTGGTAAGGGCCATATTAACGTCAAACTGTTTGAATGCAGACTGAAGTGTAAGGAATGTACAAACAGTTATTGTAGAAGCTATCATGGGAAGTTTTATGCCGAAGAAGGTCTGAATAGCTGTAGCTCCATCTATGGCGGATGCCTCGATAACATCCGACGGAACAGCTGTGAGGCCGGTAATATAGATCATCATGATGTATCCGGCGTACTGCCAGATATAAACGATAATGATAGCCATGAATCCGGTATTGTACTTTGAGAGCATAGAACTGTTATAACCGAAGGTCTCAAAGGTCCATTTCAGTACAACATTGTTGAAGATGAACTGCCAGATGTATCCAAGTACGATACCTCCGATGAGATTAGGGATAAAGAATGATGCTCTGAAAAAGCTTACCGCCTTCCATTTTGTTGTGCAGAGAACCGCAAGAGCAAGGCCGATGACATTGACCAAAACCATATTCACGATAACAAACATTACCGTAAGAAGAAGTGACCATAGGAATCCTTCTTCACTGAACATGGCAGAATAGTTATCGATTCCGACGAACTTAGTCATCCTGATGCCGTTCCAGTCTGTTGTGGAATAGAAAAGTCCCAGTCCGAAGGGAATGATTACTGTTATAACAAAACAGAACAACAGAGGAAAAAGGAAAATGATGTTTATGATGGTCCTATGATGTTTTTTTGTCGGGAACAGATACAATCCCATAAAAAACAGGATGATTCCTGTCAGCAGAAGTCCGCCCCTGAATGAGAATTTACTCCCTGTAAAATCAAGTACGAGAGCCGTGATGGTACCTATGACACCCGCCAAAAGAAACGTGATGGAAACAGCTCTGTCCGCTCCACTTGTTTTCTCCATGTTATGACCTCCAAGCTTTCGGTTCCGTCCAACAGCGATTCTTATGAACTTAACCGGTTTCTTACATCGTATCTATATAATCTAAAAATATTTTAAAACGCCGGTCCATGGGAGCTTTACGCCCTTATGGGCCGACGTCATATGTCAGATTATCAAGAAAATCCGACATCTTTGTTTATAGAATACCTTATCCTTCAGGAAATATCACAACCTGTCAGCCTGCATATGCTGACTCTGTTACCTGCTTGAATGTTGAGATAAATGTATCCTTATCCATAGAACCTGCTGCGAAATCTGCAAATACCTGACCTGTGTAGTTCTGTGCATAACCATCCTTCATGCTGAGCCAGTGCCATGCTGATGTCTTTCCTGCTGATGTGTAATCTGAAATGGTCTGTGCAAAAGGATCTGATGCTACAAACTTGCATGACTTGAATGGGCTGATAAAACCTGCTTCGTTGACAAGAACCTCCTGTGCAGGATCTGTTGTGAGCCACTGTAAAAATGCTTCTGCATCTTCAACATCGCCATCCTTATATACAGCCCACCATGAAGGTGAATTTGTAAGGATTGTGTCGATGCCTTCCTGGAAAGCATAAGGAATCATTCCGCACTTGAAGTTTCCGGCTGCGTTGTAGGCATCAGCATCATCTCCTGTTATGGTTGCACCGATCCATGATCCCTGGGTTACAAATGCATACTTTCCCGATGCAAAGTTAAGGATCTGCTGATCATAGGTTCCTGATACAAGAAGAGCCTGATCAGAATATTTATTGAAGAGTTCTACCATGGAAGCAAAGTCGGAAAATCTTGCATCATCGATCTTTCCGCCATCGCTGAGCATATCGATATAAGTTGTGTCGTCACGTGAAAGTCCGGCGTCAATATAGTTGGCGAATAAATGGTTTCCTGTTGACCAGTAAAGATTTACAGGCTCTGCAAAGTATCCGATAACAGCTGTAAGTCCAAGTTCATCCTTCTTTGAATCGATGGTCTCAAATGCCTTCTTCATGGACTCGGGTCCTGTGATGGATTTAGGATCAACCCCTGCTTTTTCCAGGATGTCAGCATTATAAGCAAGACCTACGGCCTCTGTTGTGTATGGGAATCCGATAACCTCTGTTCCCTCCTTGTAAGCAGCCTCAGTATCACTCACCCATGCCTGATCGCTCATATCCTGAAGGAGTCCTGTCCAGTTCTTGAAATCTGTAGCTCCGCCGCATACGAAGATATCCGGCATATTATCCGACTGATAGTAGGCCTTCAGTTCTCCCTGGATATCGATTCCGCCGCCCATGGACTCAATCTCAACATGGACTCCGGTTTCCTTCTCGTACATCTCTGCAAGCTTCTTTAACTGTGAATCTACTTCGATCTTTCCGTTTACGAGACGGATGGTCTTACCTGATGCTGATGCTCCGCCTGATGCCTCTGTGGCTTTTGTTTCACCTGATCCTCCGGCATTACCCGCATCACCTGAACCGCCGCAGGCAACAAGGCTTGCAGCCATAAAACCCGCTAAAACTGCTGATAACCATCTTTTTTTCATAATACATCTCTCCTTCTTTATTATATTTTCGGAAAGCCATAGCTCTTGCTTTCCGTTGTTTCATAATTTTTAAAATGATTCTTAAATAATATTTATTCTTCAAATCTCCCATACGGCAGAGAACCAGGGTTTCAGATTCATATCTTCCGTAAGGGCAGCATCTTTGTAGTTTGATATAAGAAGTTCTTTGCTGCTTAAATACTTACTGTCACACTTATAGTTTATGTCTCTATCTGTCATATTGCAAAGCACTAAGAGTCGTCTTCCATTCAGTTCCCTGATATATGAAAAAACATGGCTACTTTCTTCATCGAGAAGTTTGTAATCACCATAAACAATAAGCTCCGACCACTTGCTGTTTCTTCTTAGTGAAATAAGTTTCTTATAATAGTTAAATACCGAATCCTCATTCTTTAACTCGTCTTCAGCATTGATTTCTTTGTAATTCGGATTCACCATGATCCATGGCTTTCCTGTAGTAAAACCTGCATTGTCAGTAGAATCCCACTGCATGGGTGTTCTTGCGTTATCTCTGCCCTTTGCCTCTATACCGGCCATCATATCCTCGGGACTCATCTTTCCGCTTCCCACAAGATCCTTATATGCATTTATCTCTTCGATATCCCTGCAGTTTTCGATTCTACCGAAGCTGCAGTTCGTCATACCCAGTTCTTCACCCTGATATACATAGGGAGTACCCTTCATAAAATGGAGAACCGTTGCTATGCTTTTTGCAGAAAGTGGTGAATTATCGCCGAGTCTTGAAACGATTCTTGGCTGATCATGATTATCCCAGAAAAGCGAGTTCCAGGCTTTACCTTCCAGCTCATACTGCCATTTGCTGAGATTGTTTTTCAGTTCCCTAAGATCAAATCTTTTCGTGGTCCACTTTCCGTTTTCATCATAATCAAGTCCCACATGTTCAAACTGAAAAACCATATTAAGTTCTTTTCCGTCAAGAGAAGCATACTTCTTTGCTTCTTCGATGGTTACTCCTGCGCACTCCCCAACAGTCATAAGATCATACTTTGATAGAACTTTTTTATTCATTTCCTGAAGGTATTCATGTACATGGGGACCGTTTGTAGTATTCTCAAGTCCTCCATATTTAGAATTATCAGGAACCTTTCCGTCCGGAAGCCCGGGCACCTTTGAGATCATGGATATAACATCCATCCGGAATCCGTCAATGCCTCTGTCGCACCACCATCTCATCATCCTGAAGACTTCGTCTCTTACTTTTGGATTATCCCAGTTCAGATCCGGCTGCTTCTTTGAAAAGCAGTGAAGATAATACATATCGGTTTTTTCATCGTATTCCCATGCCGGGCCTGAAAAGCAGCTTCCCCAGTTGTTTGGCGGATTACCGTTCCTGCCTTCACGCCAGATATAAAAATCTCTCTTGTCATTATCCTTTGATGATCTGCTTTCCACGAACCAGGGATGCTCGTCTGAGGTATGATTTACCACAAGATCCATAACTATCTTTATTCCATGTTCATGTGCGCTTTTTAAAAGATCATCAAAATCCTGAAGAGTTCCGAACTCATCCATGATGTCCTGATAATCTGAAATATCATATCCGTTATCATCATTGGGAGATTTATATACGGGGCTCAGCCATATGACATTTATGCCAAGCTCCTTAAGATAATCAAGCTTTCCTGCGATTCCACGGAGATCTCCTATTCCATCCCCATTGGAATCACAAAATGATCTGGGATAAATCTGATAAACTACACTTTCCTTCCACCAGTTCCTGTCCATGTGGCCTCCACAAATTAAAAATGAAGTGAATATCAATATATGAGTGTCCAAAATCGATATCGAATGGTTCTGCATATTGCGGTTAAACGAGTAACTCTATGAAACTAAACTATATCAGATCATCTGTTATGTCAAAGGTTATGCACATAACTATCATATTTTTTTATCATTATCCCCGTTACATTGTAGATATTATACAACATTTAACCTTTTCCTGGGACTTTTTCTTTTGTGAAACCGTACTCAAATTAAAGTATGCTTTTATAGTATATACACAGGTTATGCCGCATAACTCCTACTTACAGTATTCTCTGCATGATTTTCTCACCACAAGTTCCACCGGCAGCTTGACATTATGCTTTACAGACTTTCCTGCTATCATCCTCATCATACTGTTCACGGCAGTAACCGCCTTTTCTTCCACGTTCTGACGAATGGTAGTAAGCTCCGGAATCGAGAAACGTGAATATGCTATATCATCATATCCTGAAACAGAAATATCTTCCGGTACCCTGATACCGTTCTGAGACAGATGATTGATTATCTGAAGGGCATAATTATCGGAAACGCAGAAAATCGCTGAATAATTTTTGATATTCGGAAAGATTCTGTCCAGACCATCCCTGAATTTCTCTTTGTTGATATCTATTATGTAGTGGCAGTCTTCTCCCAGAACCACGCCCCTCTCCATGTAGGCCTGTCTGAATCCCCTCCATCTGTGGCGATTCACTTCCAGATCACTGTCATCAACCATGGCAACATTTTTATGCCCGAGACTCAGGAAGTACTGTCCCATAAGATATCCGCCGTTAAAGTCATCAATGAATATCTGAACCAGCTTGTCATATTCATAAACATACGAAGCATCTATGGTTACAATGGGGTTCAGGAACTGGCTGCTTATCTCTATCATCATGTCCTTCATCTGATTACAGAGTATCAGGCCGTCAAGATTCCAGCGCCTTGCATCCCTTATGATGACATCAACCGACTGATCCAGAATCACGAGAATGTACTTATCCTTCTTTCGAAACTCCTTTTCCAGATACGAAAACAGAACCCCGAAATACGGATCTGCCATAATGTTTTTATTTTCACCATGGTTCATGACCGCTATACCTATGAGTCCGGAACTTTTGCTGACAAGTGAAAGCGCAGACTGATTGGAAATATAACCTGATTCTGCTATGGCAGTCTCTATGCGTTCCCTCACCTCTTTTGAAACCTTGCCCTGTCTTCCATGGATAACATAGGAAACCGTCGCGGTACTGACTCCGCATTTTTCAGCAATATCCTTAATTCTGACCATAAGAAACTCCTGATTATTATTAATGCATAAGTCCTGCGCATTGCTTCGCTTACGCTATCATAATGCTTATACAATATGGTTATACGCGTAACCTATTTACCTGTCAATATAATCATGCTAAGTTTTTGTCGAACAGCTGATGAAGCTAAAATCTTTCGCGAAGATGTATGACTTGATTTTGAGTTTCCAGGAGGAAATTATGGAAAAGAAATGGTGGCACAGAAAAATCGTTTATCAGATTTATCCAAAAAGCTTTAAAGATTCAAACAGTGATGGAATAGGTGATATAAGAGGAATAATAGAAAAGCTGGACTACCTTCAGGATCTCGGGATAGATCTGCTGTGGCTTTCTCCTATTTACCGGTCTCCCCTTGCAGATCAGGGCTATGACATATCCGATTACTACAACATTGACCCAAGATTCGGAAGCCTTGAAGATCTTCAGGAACTTATAGAGGAAGGCAAGAAGCGAAACATCGGTATAGTCATGGATCTGGTGGTAAATCACTGTTCCGATGAGCACGAGTGGTTCAAAAAAGCATGTGAAGATCCTGAGGGCCCTTACGGGAAATTCTTCTATATCGAAGACCATAAAAAGGGTGAAAAGCTTCCCTGCAACTGGAGAAGCTATTTCGGAGGCTCCTGCTGGGATTATCTGCCGGGACATGATGACAAAATTTATCTTCACGTATTTCACAAAAAGCAGCCGGATCTTAACTGGGAAAATCCCCTTTTGAGAAAAGAAATTTATAAGATGATCAACTGGTGGCTGGATAAGGGCATAGCCGGTTTTCGCATAGATGCTATCATAAACATCAAGAAAAAGCTCCCTTTTCAAGACTATCCTGCAGATAGATGCGATGGTCTCTCATCCATCGAAAACATGCTTAAGGAAGCAACAGGCATCGGTGAATTTCTGAATGAAATGGCGGATGAATGTTTCAGAAAGCATGATTCCTTTACAGTTGGTGAAGTATTCAATGAAAAGGACTCAGAACTTCCTCTGTTCATAGGCGAAAACGGCTATTTTTCCACTATGTTCGACTTCTCCACAACCTTTATCGATGAAACTCCCGTATCTACTGTGGAGCCTTTAAAGGATCTTGCGGAAAAGTACAAGAAAGCAGCATTTGCATCACACAAGCGTGTGGAAGGCATAGGTCTGCTGTCAAACATCATAGAAAACCATGATGAACCGAGAGGTGTTTCCAGATATATAAAGCCTGAGGATCTCTGCGACAACAGCAAAAAGATGCTGGCCGGAATATACTTTATGATGCCCGGAATCCCTTTTATATATCAGGGACAGGAAATCGGAATGGAAAATCTTCCGGAAGTAAAGAGTATGGAGGAACTTGATGACTGCGCAAATCCACACCTTTATCAGAGGGCTATCGAAGACGGTCTCTCAGAAAAAGATGCTCTGAAGATCCTTAGTTTAAAGTCCAGGGATAATGCAAGAACACCTTTTCAGTGGTCCGAAGATAAGTACACCGGTTTCAGTGATACAGAACCATGGCTTAAGGTCAATCCTAAATATAAGGATATAAATCTTGAAAAGCAGAAGGATGATGCAGGATCCGTTTTTAATTTCTATAAAGAGCTTATAAAACTGAGAAAAAATCCGGACTACCTTGATACCATGGTCTACGGTGAATTTTCCCCTTATCACGAGGAACAGAAAAATTTACTGAGCTTTAAGAGAAAAGCTGATAAGACCATTCTTGTAGTGGCGAATTATCAGAATGAACCCCAGAGTCTGGTGCTTGACAGACCTGTAAAGTCCATACTCATGTCAAATCGTAAGGATATATGCTTCGATAACGGAGCCATCAGCCTTCAGGGCTATGATTTCATAATCGCAGAGCTGGAAAACTAAAACAAACAAAGTGCAGATGACAGAGTTAATTAATCTCTGACATCTGCACTTTTATGGTATTAAAAAACAGACCCTCAGTTGGTATGACCTCCCAGCGTTAGATTTTTTAAGTCTGACTTTTGAGTGTCGGTACATTTGA
This sequence comes from Oribacterium sp. P6A1, assembly GCF_000702885.1. GTDB lineage: Bacteria > Bacillota > Clostridia > Lachnospirales > Lachnospiraceae > Oribacterium. The sequence goes on from NZ_JNKO01000005.1 coordinate 77,559, forward strand.
GAATCTGCTTTTATGGTCATATCTTTTTATACGTGTCTTCTCGGGTCAAGTTTATCCATGACAGTTCCTGCGATTTCATCGATCTCTCTCAGTTCTTCCTCAGTGAAAACAGTATTCTCAACTGCACTTATATTCTCGATGATCTGAGATGGCTTTGAGGCTCCGATCAGAACTGATGTGATCTCAGGATCCTTCAGATCCCAGGCAAGTGCCATCTGGGGCAATGTCTGCCCCCTTCTCTTTGCGATGTCAGAAAGCTTCTGAATAGCCTCAAGCTTTTCAGGGCTAATGTCTGATGCATGGAGAAATCTTCCATCCCTTGCAACTCTGGAATCTTCAGGGATTCCATGAAGATACTTCTCAGAAAGCATTCCCTGGGCAAGAGGTGAGAAACAGATGATTCCCATACCTGACTCACCGGCATACTTCTTGAGGCCGTTTCCTTCTATGGTCCTGTCCAGAATAGAATATCTGTTCTGATTGATGATCAAAGGCAGATGTATCTCTTTCGCAATCTTCATCGCCTCTGCGGCACGCTCCCCGTTGTAATTTGAAATGCCGACATAAAGTGCTTTACCGGAGCGGACTATCTGATCCAGTGCCATAATGGTCTCTTCAACAGGAGTCTCCGGATCCATACGGTGATGATAGAAAATGTCTACATAGTCGAGTCCCATCCTCATAAGTGACTGATCAAGAGAAGCAATAAGGTACTTTCTTGAACCCCAGTCTCCGTAGGGTCCTTTCCACATGTAGTATCCGGCCTTCGTGGAAATGATCATTTCATCCCTGTAAGCTCTCATATTATTTGCAAAAATATGACCGAAATTCTCTTCTGCGGTACCGTTGTCGGGGCCGTAATTGTTTGCCAGATCAAAATGAGTGATACCATGATCAAATGCAGTGAAAAGCAGTTCTTTCATGTTATCTGTATCATCCTTGGAACCAAAATTGTGCCAGAGCCCCAAGGATACCTTAGGAAGCTTTAAGCCTGAACGTCCAACCCGCTTGTAAAAGCCGGCTTCATTGTCATATCTTCCTTCTGCTGCCTTATATTCATCGGTAATATACATTTATACTATCTCCTTCGTTTTTTACACATATAGATAATTCAACGCCCGAATTCTCCATTCTTTTGAATCCGGGCGAAAATCATCCTTCAGATACTTGGATAAATATCAGATGCAGTATACGTAATTCTCTTTTCTTGGTGCCGCTTCCTTTGAAGGTGCCGCAGCATAACCGAGAGCACAATGCCCTATACCTTCATAGTCTCCCTGGATTCCAAGTTTATTGAGAATCTCCTTTCCGAAATCAGACTCAAATTCTTCCTTTGCTCTGTGAATCCAAACGCTGGAAACGCCGAGACTCTCTGCCGCATTCATAAGATTTCCCATTACAAGTGCACCGTCATAAACATGAGTCGGTACACTCTTATCTGAAAGAACAATAAGGATGACAGGTGCGCCATAGAAAGGATCGAAGCCTTCATTCCAACCGCCGATCTTTCTGTTCTCCTCAGAAATCTTATCTCTGAGCTCTTTGTCAGTAACCGCGATGATGATTGGACTCTGCTTTCCCATTCCTGTTGCAGCATAAGTTCCTGCCTTGAGTATAGCTTCGAGCTCTTCCTTCTTTACCATATCAGGCTTGAAATTTCTGCAGCTTCTTCTTGTTTCCAGTACTTTTAATGTCTCGTTCATGTTTACCCCTTTCTTTTAAACATAAGTATATTTATCATTTAAACCATACAGTGCTATATTAACTGTTTCCAATCTACTATATCACAACTATGTATTTAAAGCTATTATATTGTGCGCAATACATCTTATTTTTTCCGGGCTCATTATATTTTCATACAATGATCTCTATCTTATCCGGCGGAATGCTCGGATCTCCATTCCTCATAAACGAGTCATCTGAATAAACTAATACCGTTTATTTATCACACTTCACACCCTTCTTTGAAGCGTCTCATCATTTCATTTGTCAAACTCAGATTGTTTGGCTGAAGAACTATATCTTCACGCTTAACCCATTCAGCATACTTAAGTTCACTTTCGTCCATCCTGATCTCCGAGTCCGGTTCCGCATCGCAGTAATAGCCCACCAGTATGTCCTGGGCCATGCCCCAGGGCTGTGACTTATAGTACCTGATGTTCTTCACCTTCACACCGGTCTCTTCCATAACCTCTCTTGCGACGGTTTCTTCAAAGGTCTCACCTATCTCAGTGAAACCGGCCACAAGGGCGTTGTGGCTGTATCCCGCCCTGTATCGTGTGATAAGAATGGAATCACCCTTTATAACCCCTACTATGACAGCAGGATTGATTCGTGGATAGATAATGTTTCCGCATTTCGGACATCTGAGAGCCCTTTCCTTATCATCAAGTTCAAGTATGTCACCACACTTGCCGCAGAAGACATTGTCAGAGTACCACTTCCATAGGTGATATGCTGTAAATACCGCATACACTTCCTTACCGGAAAAATGATCACGGACCTCACGAATGGAATAAAACAAGAATCCCTCCTTTTCGAAGGTATCCTCATGAAGAGAAAGGAAAAAACGTTTTTCATCCAGAGAAAAAAGATATACGAAACCTGCAGCCTTTATTTCACTGCACTTTGGAAAAAGTATATCTGTTCCACTTTTCCCGAGACATATCCTGCCCTCACTGTTAAAAATAATGAGGAGGTCTTCATCAACCGGAGAAAGATTCTTAAAACTGTTATCAAGTCTGCTTGGAAAAATATCCTGTATCATAAGTTCATAGCTCCTTTATTTAAATCCGGGTGTCATATCTACCCACATGTACCTGCACAAAAGTATAAGATAAACTTCACTGCACCAGGATTATGTCATTTTAATTACCTGTATAAATCCGGGCTTACATGGCTTCCATCCCTTAAGAGCTGCCCTGCCCTCCGGCGTTACCGGCTTTATCCACTTACCGCGATAAAGATGTACCTGCATGAGCACATATCTAATGGGCTCATCCAGATAGCAGCAGGCAAACACCAGAAGTGTTGGCAGCTTCAATACCATACCTGTGAGCCATACAATCGGTATGAGCATCAGCCACATAAAAACGATCTCAAGTATGGTACCATAGGAAGCATCCCCTGCAGCTCTGAATGTATCGTTCTGGGTCCAGTTGCCCATTCTGATAAATGCCGCAACTGCATATATGCACAGAAAACCAAAGGCTATCCTGAAGCTCTCTCCTTTCATCCCCATAACAGTCAGTATAGGCACATGCAGTAATACAAGAGAAAATACCACCAGACCTATAACCAGCTGACAAAGATATACAAGCCTCCATGCTCTCCTGTAAGCAGTATCCAGATTTCCGGTACCCACCTCTTTCCCGACAAGGATGGAAGCGGCATTGGAAAAGCCTGCAAAGAATCCTATGACCAGACCCTCCAGAGTTCTGAATACAGCCACTGCAGCGATGGCTTCTTCCGGCTGTCTGCCCAGGACAACATTGATCACCATATTTCCAAGTCCTATGAAAAACTCATTGGCTATGATAGGTGAACACTTTCTGAAAAAATCAGACATAAAGGCTCTAGTAAATCTAAAGTGCCTGTTCACAGCAAAAAAATAGACATGTCTGTTCCTGAAGGCGAAAAGTGTTATGATGCCAATGCTTACAGCCTGTGCAATAACCGTAGCCAGCGCAGCTCCCCTTACACCCATGGGGCGAAATCCCAGGTTGCCGAAAATCAGCACCCAGTTAAGAAATATGTTTGTTGCCACAGCTACCAAAGAACCGTACAGAGGAATACGAACTCTTTCAGTACATCTTAAAAGCACAGACATGGCCACGGATATCACCATAAGGGGATATGAAAATCCTGCTATCCTGAGATACTCTATGCCTATTCTCTGTATGGTTTCCTTATCTGTATAAAGACTCATTACGAGCCCTGGAAAGCATATAGCCATTATGCAGAAAATTAAAGCTACAGTCAAAAGACAGGAAAGGGTGATTCCATAAGATCTGTTTATGCCGTCATCATCCTTGACGCCCCAGTATTGGGAAAGAAACAGCATTCCACCGCCAACAAATCCCCAATAACAGCTGAACATCAGTGACGAAAACTGGGCGCAAAGACCTACTGCACCAACCTCGATTCTGCCTATAGATGCGATCATCATGGTATCTACCATGGAGCCTGTTGTGGTAAGGAGATTCTGCAAAGCCACCGGAATCGCAATAACAGCAACTCTTTTAAGAAAATCTCTCCAATCAAATTTTTCTTTATCCAAAAAACTCATATTCATTCTCCGGAATATCTGTTTCAATCTTTTTAATATACCATAAAAATAATAACACAGATGTCGATGTATCATTTCAACCAATTCTGTAACATTTTATGTGTGCAGTATGCCTATTTTGAAAATATTTTTCGTTATTTCATTGACAATATTCACCATTATTAAGTATCATTATTCAAGAGTTATTGATAATCTTTTAACATTGTTTCGTGAATTAGCCCGACCGGGTTATAAAAAATACACAAAGAAGGAGTAATTATATGAAAGGTTTTGCGATGCTTAAGATCGGTGAGGTTGGCTGGATTGAGAAGGAGCGTCCTGTATGTGGGCCAATGGATGCTATATGTAAGCCACTTGCCATCGCTATCTGTACTTCAGACGTACACACTGTTTGGGAAGGTGCTGTAGGTGATCGTCACAACATGATCCTCGGACATGAGGGATGTGCTGAAGTCGTTGAAGTTGGTTCCATGGTTAAGGATTTTAAACCGGGCGATAAGGTTCTGGTTCCTGCCATCACACCTGACTGGAACTCACTCGAAGCACAGAGCGGCTACTCGATGCACTCAAACGGAATGCTTGCAGGCTGGAAGTTCTCAAACTTCAAGGATGGTCTTGATTCCGAGTTTTTCCATGTTAATGATGCCGACGGAAACCTTGCACACATGCCTGAGGGAATGAGCCTCGAGGATGCATGTATGCTTTCAGACATGGTTCCCACAGGTTTCCATGGTGTAGAGCTCGCAGATGTTCAGTTCGGTGATACAGTTCTGGTAATAGGTATCGGACCTGTTGGTCTTATGTCAGTAGCAGGTACACATATGCGTGGAGCTTCCCGCATTATCGCAGTAGGAACACGTCCTAAGTGCGTAGAGGCCGCCAAGTTCTATGGCGCTGACGAGTTCATCAGCTACAAGGACGGAACCATCGAAGATCAGGTTATGAAGCTTACAAACGGCAAGGGTGTTGACCGCGTAGTTATCGCAGGCGGAAGCGTTAAGACCTTTGAATCAGCCGTTAAGTCTCTTAAGCCGGGTGGAAAGATCGGTAATGTAAACTATCTCGGAAGCGGTGATTTCATCACTATCCCACGTGTAGAATGGGGCGTAGGTATGGGTCACAAGCAGATCAACGGCGGTCTCATGCCGGGCGGACGTCTCCGCATGGAGAAGCTCGGTGCTCTCGTATCATCAGGTAAGCTGGATGTAAGCAAGCTTTCAACTCATGTATTCCATGGCTGGGAGCACATTCCTGAGGCACTTCAGCTCATGAAGGATAAGCCTGCAGAGCTCATCAAGCCGGTTGTTATCCTTGACAACAACCCATAAAAGACTTCGTACACCGGTCGATGAAATAAGATTTGTCAGGTGTATGACATCCTATTAAACATACATTAAATAATATTCCGGAGCGGTCTTTGACCGCTCCTTCTGTTGAAGTAAGGACTTGCTGCTCTAGAAGAACACCCCAAACCTTTACTCTTCCATCGCAGTAAGTTATCTCATGTGATATCATAGCTTCCGGTTTCAGTATGATTTGATACCTTCAACAGCAGAAAGGATTCTATTATGAAGATTCTTATCGTATCCGGTTTTTTAGGTGCCGGTAAAACCACTTTTATTAAAGAACTCATACGTCGTACAGGCACCGCCCCGGTTATTCTGGAAAATGAATACGGAAACAACAGTATCGATGCAGGAGAACTTCGAAATGCCGATACCGGCGATAAAAAGCTGGAGGTTCTGGAATTTATGGAAGGCTGCGTTTGCTGCACCATGAAAGACAGCTTCGTAAATTCGGTATTTACTGTATTTTCCGGTTTGTCTCCTGAGTATCTCATTATAGAACCAACCGGTGTAGGAAGGCTCAGCAATATCCTCTCCAACTTAAAGCCTCTTCTTCACGATCCTGTAACGCTGCTTAATCCTATAGTTGTTATAGCTCCACGCAGCTACAACCAGAACATGATGGAATTTGAGGCTCTTTACAAAGATCAGATAGCACATGCGAAAACTGTAGTCTTTTCAAAATGTGAAAATGAAGATGCTGAAGTTCTCGCAGCCACAGAAAAAGCTGTCAAAGAGATAAATCCGGAAGCGGAAATCATTTGCAGACATTATTCAAAGCAGGATGATGACTGGTGGCGTTCTGTCATGGCTCTTCCTTCCGATAACATAGATGTGGAAGAAACGGAAACAGCGAAGGACGATTTCTCACAGATAACCATGAACCATGCTTCTATGGAGAATCCATTCCAGCTCATTCAGCTTTTAGAGGATTGCCTGAGAGGACAGTTTGGACATATCGTCCGAGCCAAAGGCACCATCCCTGTCGGCAGTGAAACTCTCCGCTTTGATCTTGCGGATGGTCTATACTCAATTTCAGATTCACCGGAAGCAGCAAATCAGTGTGTATTTATAGGAAAGGATATCGACAGAATCGGACTGGGCATACGGACCGGAAGCCTGTTTGACGGACGAAATCTTTCCATGAATAAAAAGATCATCAACAGGAATATGGGATCAAAAATTGCCATGAGGGCATGATCTCATCCATATCAATCACATATTTTATGACTTGAGTTTACAAGAATAAATCTCCCGGTTCTGCACGGTACCGCGCAGAACCGGGAGATTAAATTATATTTCTCTTCATCTCCAGAATGCCCAAATGAACATATAGCCTGTGCCGGCGGCTACAAGGGTAAAAGGCAAACCTATCTTCATAAAATCAGAAAATGAAACATCATATCCTTCTTTCTTCAGTATGCCCACGGCAGTTATGTTTGCACTTGCACCGATGGGAGTGATATTCCCCCCGAGAGTGGCTCCGGAAAGAAGGCCTAAATAAAGAAGATAGGGTTCCATTCCGAGAATTGCGGTTATACTTGTGATGATGGGAAGCATAGTGGCAACATAAGGGATGTTATCGATAAATGCAGAGAACAGAACAGATCCCCACACAATTATTGTGTAGAGAAGAAAGACATTATCCCCTCCCGCATCTACTATTATTTTTGCAGCATCATCAATGAGCCCCACATCCGTAATGCCCTGTATGACTATAAAAAGTCCGCAGAGCACAAGCAGGGTTTCCATATCAACCGAAGAAAATGCATTCTTTATATTAAGCTTATCTTTATTCTTTATATAATCGTAAATCACACTTATTGCCGCTATGACCATACATATGACACCGTTTGTCACCGAGGGGGTATCCGGAATAAAGGAAGCGATGATGAGACATACTACTATTCCGCACAGAGTAAAAGTCGGCACCATATCTGTTACCGGAGTCTTTTCCTTTGCTTCAACTGACTGTGTGAATTTTTTAAACAGGAACATCATAACCGGAACTGTAAACAATGCCCCCAGTTCAACTGCAAAAAAGATACCGGGTCTTCCCTTCATCCAAAAGAATTGAATGAAATTCATATCAGCGTAGTTTCCAAGCATGATGGATGTTGTATCCCCCACCAGGGTCGCTGCTCCCTGAAGGTTTGATGAAACCGAAATAGAAAGAATCATGGGAACCGGGGAAATATCCAACTTTTTACATATGGCAAGTCCTACAGGTGCTATCATAAGCACTGTGGCAACATTATCAATGAATGCAGAAACGGCCCCCGAAAAAAGAGACATCAGAATGATGACCCACATCACGTTCTTACACTTATCAAGAATTATATCAGCAAGAAGGTTAGGCATCTTTGATTCAATGAAATAGTACACCACTATCATGGTGCCGCCTATCATCATAAGCACATTCCAGTTCACTGCCGACAGTATGTAAAACAGATTTCTCTCCACAATGCCGAGAACAGTAAATAAAACCGCAACAAACCATATGGCGTACAGTTTCCAGTCGGATTTTGCTATCATGACAACATACATCAATATAAAAAGAATCAATGCTACTGTTTTAAGTTCCAAGATTGGCTCCCTTCCGAAATGATCATAGCGCTCTTTGATTCATTGTATCACGAAACAGATCCGGATATAGTAATCAGGATTTAATAATCCTTTACATATTCAATGACATGAGTGTCAAAAGTCGACACGAATCATTCCGCACTCCGGCGCCGCAAAAGCGTCCTTACCTCATGACACTTATGTCAATTCATTATCTACAGCAAAACTCCCCGGATATGTATTATTCCGACACATATCCGGGGAGTTCATTTGGTTTTGTTATTATAGCTTTGTTTTGAAAGTAATATGCTTAAATAAGCATACCGGCATATCATTCATCAAATCCTACAAACCAGGTGATTACAAATCCAAGGACTGTAGCGATAACTGCTGCAGCACAGGCAAATACGAAGTTCTGCATGGTTCCGCCAAGGAAGATAGGAAGAGTAAGGAATGAGCAGGATGCTGTTGCATAAGCCCGAACATCGAACATACCTACAAATATTCCGGTGATGGCTGCTGCAGCGATTGCTGAGATAAGAGGCTTTCTGAGACGAATGAGACATCCGTAAAGTGCAGGCTCAGTTACTGAAAGAAGCGCTGTGATACCTGTCGAGATACCTGTCTGCTTGTTCTCTGCCTTCTTAGCCTTAACACCAACCGCAAGAGCTGCACCTGCGATAGCAAGGTTAGCTGCAAGAGCCTTTGTAAAAAGAAGTGATGAACCGTAGGTTGTGATCTCGTTTACGATAAGCGGAGTGATGATTGTATGCATACCAACCATTACAAGAAGAGGATGTAATGCTGAAAGCACTGCCATGCTGATTCCGCCGAAGCTTGTGAGCCATACGCAGAAGTTAGCGAGAGCTGTTCCGATGATGGTTCCGATAGGTCCAAGGATAAGAAGTGTAAGTACGAACATCACAAGGCCGAGAATAAACGGTCTGAGAATTGACTTAACAGCATCAGGAAGAACCTTCATAATCTGTCGGTCAAGAACTGCCATGACAGGAACCATAAGAAGTGCAGGTACGATATTTGATGTGTAGCTGACCTTTGTAAGAGCGATACCGAAAAGATCAAGCTCCTCAACACCTGAGATGGAGCCTGAGCAAAGGGCAAGCATCACAAATGCCGCAACATATTCATTGGTCTTGAGACGACGTGCACCTGCGAAGGCAACCATAACAGGAAGATAACTGTATGCTGCCTGTGCCAATGCATTAACCAGTATATAAGTGTTTGTCTCTGTAGCTGCCGGATTCATGAACTTCACGATGGCAAGCAGTGCGGATATAAGACCTGAACCGATAAGTACAGGAAGTGTAGGTGTGATACAGCCTGAGATAAATGCAAATACCTTGCTAACTGTATTCTCCTTAACCTCTCCGTCAAGGTTCTCATTAACAGGTGCCTCTGCTCCTGTTGCAGGAAGCAGTGGAAGCATCTCATTGTAAAGCTGCTCAACGGAAGGTCCGATAACAATCTGATACTGACCGGCCTGGTCTACAACACCCTTAACTCCGTCGATTGCCTTAAGTTCCGCTTCATTAGCCTTCTTCTTATCAACAAGAACAAGTCTTAATCTTGTCATACAGTGTGTATGTGTGCTGATGTTTTCAGCGCCGCCCACTGCTGCGATTATAGCAGGCGCCATGGTTTTGAAATCAAGTTCTTTCTTCATTGCTTTAGCTCTCCTTACTGTTTAATGTCAACCTTCATTTTCAGGCCACATTCTTCATTAACGAATCCCCTTCAGATTCGAATTGTTTTAATGATTTCCACTCTTCTAAATCAAAGATACTCTATACCGGGATTTATCACATAAAATAAGAAAATCCCTTTAAGTATCACATCTCTTCGCCGTTTGTCTCAATGACCTTCTTGTACCAGTAGAAGCTGTCCTTACGGGAACGTGCCAGTGTTCCCTTTCCGTAATCATCCTGATCCACATAGATGAAACCGTATCTTTTACTCATCTGGTTCCCGGAAGCGCTGATGATATCTATAGGGCCCCAGCTTGTGTAACCAAGCAGCTCTACTCCGTCATCAATGGCCTTTGCCATCTCCACAAAATGATTTCTGAAGTATTCTATTCTGTAATCATCGTGAATGCTTCCGTCCTCTTCCACCCTGTCTCTGGCTCCGAGACCATTCTCCACAACAAACAGAGGCTTTTTGTATCTGTCATACATCTCTATGAGAGAGAATCTGAGTCCCACAGGATCCGTCTGCCATCCCCATTCACTGGACTTAAGATACGGATTCTTGACTCCCAGAACCGTATTTCCCGGTGTTCTCGGGGCATCAGGGGAAACAGACTCTGTCATGCTCATGTAGTAACTGAAGCTCACATAATCAACAGTGTTCTCCTTTATGAGCTTAAGATCTCCCTCTTCCATTTTTATGTTAATGTCTCTCTTTTCAAGATCTCTAAGTATCAGTTTCGGGTACTCACCAAAAACAAGCACATCCGTGTAGCTGAGATTCTCAAGGTTTCTCTTCTGTGTAGCCAGGGCATCCATTGGCTCACAGGTATACGGATAACAGGTAAGCTTTGTAAGCATACATCCCATAAGTGCTCCGGGGACCATCTCATGAAGCATTTTTGCCGCCAATGCAGACGCCACGAACTGATGGTGAAGTGCCTGATAACATGCCTTATCCACACCCTCCGTACTGAGTTCCGGAATGATACCGGCAGAAGTAAAAGGATGTCTTCCGCAGCTGTCGATCTCATTGAAGCCCATCCAGTATTTAACATACTTACCATACTCTCTGAAGCAGGTTTCACAGAACTTCATGAAAAGCCCTATCACATCTCTTGAAACCCAGCCGTTGCCGGAAAACGCAAGACTAAGCGGCATCTCATAGTGATGAAGTGTCACCATAGGTTCAATGCCTCTTGCTTTCATGGCAGTGAAAAGTCTGTGATAGAACTCAACGCCCTTTAAATTGGGCTCTGCCTCATGACCTGTAGGATAGAGTCTGGTCCATTGGATGGACACTCGAAGAATCTTAAAGCCCATCTCCTTAAAGAGATCCAGGTCCTCTTCATAGCGATGGTAAAAATCTATTCCATGACGCTTTGGATAGTAAGTGGTATCTGTTTCCGCAGCTGCTGCCTTGAGACCCTCAAGTGTAACCGCTGTATTTTCTTTCAGGTTCTTCTGATCAACCTTAGGCTTAAAAGCCTGAACATCCTGAACACTCAGCCCCTTGCCGTCTTCATTCCAGGCACCCTCGCACTGATTCGCCGCCAGGGCTCCGCCCCATAGAAAATTCGAAGGAAATTTCAATTTCACACGCTCCTTTTATTTTGATGTATTCAGAATAAACTCTTAAAAAAAATAAATCCATTCCATAAATTGCAAAGTTTCAATGCAATAAATGGAATGGATTTATAGAATGCCCCCTGATTATAAAGAGAGTCTCAGTTCATCTATCTTTCCCGGCTTTAAAATCTCACTTATCAGGTTGTAGAAACTTATCATCTCATTTGTTTCCGTGTAGTAGTCTGATATCACCACTGACCTTATGTTTGTTCCGCGATATAATACAGGTTTTTCAAGATAAATGATCTGTATGCTGTTTTCATCCCCGGGATGGGCTTTTCTCATATGTACTCTCGGCACCAGAAAAGAATCTGTATCAAGAACAAATTCATATATTTCAGAAGATAAAGAAAGCGCCTCATCTCCATAGTCCATTTTCACTGGTTCAACCGGCTTTAAATCCGGTGAACTATGATTTCCTTCAACACTACCACTAAAATCATCTTCCTTATCCGGACCGGGGTTTACTGAATCGGAACATAACCCATTTATCAGTTCCGGCAAATCTTTGAACTCTTCAGCTTCCAGGGCTGTCACGTTTTTGAACCTTACATATCTTTCTACATATTCCTCAAATTCTCTGTCTCTCTGACGCTTTTTTATCTCCTTTATCCTTTTGCTTATAAGCTCGTACTCATTATCAAGAGCAAAAAGCTTTACAAGTACCGCCTCCGGACAGGAAAGTGCCATAGAAGCGCTGGCTGTAAGAATCAGAGCCTCATCCTGTTCCGGCACATACTTACTCCTGAGTTCCTTATTGAGCCAAAGATAATGTTCGACCACCATAACCCGGCCTGTTTCATTGGGAAAATGCTCCTCTATCCACTGCTTCATAGGCCAGACAAGACTGGGATTCTTCGAGGTGACTATGATGCACGGAACAGGCTTCTCCTTGAATCTTATAGCCATGGCAACGTAAAGGGCAATGAACGTCACTTCCGTTTCATGGGCCTTGAATCCAAAAGCCTTTTCAAAACAGCTTAAAACTATCTGTGTCGCAAGGACATAGGTTCTGTTTATCTCCCTCTTATAGTAATTACTGATATGGTGTCCGTAGTCTGCCCGTTGATGCAGCTTATATACATGAAGAAGGAATCTCTGTTTCTCATCTTCCTTCATGGAAAACTCCAGGCCGAAAGTATCTCTGACACACTGGATGAAACGACGGTATTTAGGTTCCCATTCAGCAATCCACGCCCTTCTTGTTTCGGGAATCTCAATGAGAAATGCAGGAAGCTCATTTAACTTTGCCTGCAGATCCTGCTTCTCCGACTCAGAAAAGGACATTCCCGTTACAGAATGAATGATATCCATAAGCTCATTCATCAGGGATGATATGGCAAGTCCGTGATCCATCTGTTCCAGTGTATATCCCAGACTGCTTCTGATAAGGGACAGTATCATGTATCGCCGGAAACTTCTCAGGGCTTCTCCAGAAACATGATACTGATGGGAAACAAAAAGCTTCGCCATATAGGTTCTCATTATTCCATCCAGACCTTTATATTTCGCAGAAACATTTGGTGCATAGATTTCCGCTGATTCCCTGTCAAAGACCTTGCTCAGATACTGCCTTTTCTGAAATTCAGGAAGGTCTACCATCAGTCCCTTTGTCCTGTTCACAGTCACAAGCTTTTTTAAGACACTTGAATTCTCTATAGTTCTGAAAACAGTACCCTTTGAAAGAAAAAGCTTTCCTGCCAGGGCTTCCATGCTTATATAGTCCTTCTCAAAAAGCAGTGCCGACAGAATATCATTCACTCTTTGCTCCGGCATCAGCATGGTCTGACGGTCATCAGCCTGGGCAAGTATAGTCTCCCTGGCTTTTTCACTGAAATTTCTTACCGCATAACCATGCTTTCCAACATTGATAATTGCGGCCCCGTCCTGAAGGCTTTTGTTAATGTCTCTGATTTCAGTCTGAAGGGTACGAAAAGAAATCCCTGCCTTCGAAGCCAGGTGATCCGCATTCATCCCCTCCGGATTATTCAAAAGATATGAAATGATGTAGATTTGTCTGTTGGTTAATTCCATGTTTGTGATCCGCTCCCTCAGGAAGGAAATAGCTTTAAATACACTTATTCACGTTCCTTAAGCTATACTATATTTTTTACTTTTCACCTGCAAGCTCCTTTACAATAAAGATAAAATATTCCGGAAAGCTGATAGAAGCATGGTGTTATATGGCGATAACATCTCCATATCTTACGAATTTTGGTATAATAAAACCGGTATGATTTAATTTACCAATGCTTTTATAGTAAAATAAAAGAGTGAAAGTTTTTTGAACCGGAGTTTTATATAATGCCGAATGAATATGCAATTCTTTACTTTGAGATAAATCTCTTTTCTCTCATACTTATAGGAATCATCCTCTTCAAGACCAGAGGACTTTCAAAGATGGTTGCGCAAACGCATTTTGCCATATCCATAATTGCGGAAATGCTGTTTTTTGCTTCCGACACACTGTTCATATTGATATATAAGGGGGTACTTCCGGGTGGCAAAATACTGCTTATGACATGTAAGGAGCTCTACTTTCTGTCAACCGAGCTTATGTGTTTTTTCTGGTTCCTTTATTTTGAGTATCTAAGAGAAACCAGCTTCGTAAAGAATAGAAAACATGTCATGTATTCCACTTTACTGCTGTGGATACTGGTGATACTTCTTTTGATTAATCCCTTCGGGAAGATTCTCTTCTATGTTGATGAAAGCGGAGTATATCACAGAGGACCGCTTTTTATTCTTACATATGTCCTCTCATATAGTTATGTAGTGATAGCTTTCATCAGAGCCGTGATAAACATTTTTAAAGAAACCGATGAACAGAATAAAGCTTTTCTCATAAGGCTTTGTCTTTTCCCCATCGGTCCGGGATTATCAGGAATCCTGCAGTTTGTATATCCAAAATTTCCGGTTGCATGCGTAGCGATTTCCCTTTCGACATTTTTCCTGTATCTCACATGGATCGATCAGTTGATATCACTTGATCCGCTGACAGGACTTAACAACCGGAAACAGCTTAATCACTCCTTTGACAGCCTGTCAAAGAACTCAGGCGAGCTTGATAACATTTGGCTTTATCTTATAGATGTCAATCATTTTAAGCAGATAAATGATACTTACGGTCATCTCCAGGGGGATAAGGCACTTAAGATCATCGCAGAAACATTAAAATCTGCCTGCAAGGGAATGGACAAGGGTACCGTAATCTCCAGATTTGGCGGGGATGAATTTGTTATTCTCGCCCCGGGAAACAGTGAAGACGAGACCGGGGAACTGAAGAACATCATAAGAGAAAAGCTTAAAGAACTGTCAGCTAAAAAAAATATTCCCTTTGAGCTTACAGTCAGCATCGGAGTAGCAAAATCAGAAACCGGGGAAAGTCTTAAGGATCTGCTGTCACGTGCCGACAGTGCCATGTATAAGGAAAAGAAAGCCGAAAAGAAATAAACATTAACAATAAAATGAACAGCACACTGCACACGGATGTGTGCTTTGGCGCTAAACAGGGAGTGGCAAATGCTTTTGACACTCACGACATATAATGAAAGAGGGGTGTATATGGGTAATGTAATTAACTTTAAGTGTCCATGCTGTGGTGCAAAACTGGTCTACAGCGGACAGGTCCAGGAAATGGCATGTGAGTATTGCGGCTCACAGTTCAGCATGGATCAGGTAAAGGCTGCGGAGGAATCTCTGAAAGAAAACGCCGGTGGCAATAATCTTGTATGGGATACTCCAAATCAGCAGATTATCAGTGATGAAAACGGAAAGGTCCAAGGGTACAGGTGTCAGTCCTGCGGAGCCGAAATGGTTGCTGACGAACATACCGCAGCAACGGAATGTCCGTATTGCGGTAATCCGTCCATTATTCCGCAGTCTTTTGAAGGTTTGTACCGTCCGAATTTAGTGATTCCTTTTGCCATAGGCAAAAAACAGGCATGCGAGAAACTTAAGGAATTCACCAAAGGAAAGAAACTCCTGCCGGATTCTTTTACTGCGGGAAATCGTATTGATAAGATCACAGGTATCTATGTACCCTTCTGGCTGTACAGTTGTCACGCAGGAGGTTCCGTTTCCTTTGAGGGCGTAAAGGCAAAGACCTGGGAGGATGCCAAGTACACCTATGAAAGAAAGGATTATTACCGTATCACAAGATCCGGTGAAATGGACTTCAACAGAATCCCGGTAGATGCTTCATCACAGATGGATGATGCCACTATGGACTCATTGGAACCCTTTGATTTCGGAAAAGCAACTGACTATGATGCTGCCTACTTCTCAGGATACCTTGCTGATCGCTATGATGTACCGGAAAATGACGCGCAGCCAAGAGCCAATGAAAGAGTCCAGAATACTTTCCGGAACAAAATGCGGGAAGCGGTAACCGGCTATACGGAGGTCTCCCAGAAAAGCGAAAGTATAAAGCTTTCCGATGCCAAAGCCGAATACGCCATGCTGCCTGTATGGATGATGACCACAAAGTATGAGGGAAACTCATATACCTTCGGAATAAACGGTCAAACCGGCAAAATGGTTGGAAGTCTTCCCATAGATAAAGGTAAATACTATAAATATATGACTATGACCTTCCTGATAGCATTTATCATACTCTCAGCCTTGTCGTTCCTCTTCTTATCCGGAGGCATCACCCTTAAGGGAGAACTGATATGTGCAGGCATCGGGCTTCTTATCGGATGGATATATGCAACCAGTCTTAAGAGTGCCATGAATACCATCGCCATAAAGAAAAACGCCGCGGGTTACATGAAAGACAGCTCTTTAAAATTTGGATCCAAACTTGACCTCTTCCTTTATTACAAAACAGAAAAGAAAGAAAAAGCACCAAAGAAATAGCATCAGATTTTGGTCAGATAAACACGGAAGGTTCTATAAAAAGAACCCTCCGTGTTTTAGCTTATCCGTTTACTCAAAAAAAGCAGGTGGAAATCCACCTGCTCGAAGTAATCAAACCATCTTTTCCGGCCTGACAGTCTCGTCGTATTGCTCTCCTGAAAGAAAACCAAGAGAAAGAACGGCTTCACGTAATGTTGTATTTTCTTCAAATGCCTTATGAGCGCATTTTGCTGCATTTTCATAGCCGATTACAGGACTAAGGCAGGTAACCAGCATAAGTGAATTTCTGAGGTTTTCTTCCATCTTGTCCTTCTTGGCTTTTATTCCTGACGCACAGTTTTTATCGAAGGAAACAACGGCATCAGAAAGTAACCTGATGGACTGCATCATGTTATAGGCAAGCACCGGCATGAAGACATTAAGCTCGAAATTTCCCTGGGATGCTCCGATACCTATGGTTGTATCATTACCCATAACCTGAATCGCAACCATTGTCATAGCCTCACACTGAGTGGGATTAACCTTACCCGGCATGATAGAGCTTCCCGGCTCATTTTCAGGTATGCTTATCTCACCGAGGCCACAGCGTGGGCCGTTGGCAAGCCATCTTACATCATTGGCTATCTTCATAAGGTTTGCAGCAAGTCCCTTTAATGCGCCGCTTACATAAACATATCCGTCTTTAGACGTAAGAGCATGGAATTTATTCTCACTTGCTTTAAACTCCTGCCCGGTTATCGTCGAAATCTCTTCACAACAAATCCTGTCAAAGCCCTCAGGACAGTTAAGACCTGTACCCACAGCAGTTCCGCCTATGGCCAGCTTTCTCAAGTGGGCTGAAGCTTCTATGATCTGAGCCTTTGATTCCTCCAGCATACCTCTCCAGCCTGAGATTTCCTGGCTGAACCTTAAAGGTACCGCGTCCTGAAGATGTGTGCGTCCGATCTTAATGATGTCTGCATTTTCTTTCTCAAGGCGCTTCATGGTTTCAATAAGGGTGTCCACTGCAGGAATCAGATTCTCTTGTATGGCGATCACTGCAGCCATGTTCATGGCTGTCGGGAAAGTGTCATTTGAAGACTGAGACATATTTACATGGTCATTGGGATGAATGCTCACCTCCGGATGGTCATGTACCGCAACGTGAGCTATGACCTCATTCATATTCATGTTGGACTGTGTGCCTGAACCTGTCTGCCATACCTTAAGAGGAAACTCCTCCGGATATTTGTTATTTATTATATCCTTGCAGGCTCCCATGATGGCATCTGCTCTGTCCTTCGAAAGCTTTCCCAGCTTAAGATTCGCAGCCGCTGCCGCAGACTTCAGAACTGCAAATGCATGTATAACCTCTCCTGGTATTGTTTCGGTTCCTATACGGAAGTTCTCCAGAGAACGCTCAGTCTGAGCTCCCCAGAAATGATCCGCCGGTACTTTTACTTCTCCCATTGTGTCATGCTCGATCCTAAATTCCATGTTTTCTCCTCATTTTTTCACTTCCACACATAATTCGAAATCCACTCAGGTGTACCAACCTGCAGATTTCGTACAGCAACATTCACATCATATCATGACGAGAGTGTGAAAGTCGACCTTGAATCCTTCCGCAGCCGGTTTCGATAATAAGTATCATCCTCGTTCTTTAAGCCTCTTTTCAAATTCCTGTTCGAATTCAAGTTCCTGCAGAGAACCAAATACCGGTATATCAATCATCCTTTTCTCCCAGGAAGATAAATAGATGGCATTTGATATCATGAGGCTCTTACGTCCTTCACTTCCATGGGCTATACTTGTGCCTGAACCGTTACATTCATCAGAAAAACTCTGAAGTACTTTTTCATACGGAGCCGGCTCCTTTTCAAAACAAAGTTCACTCCAGCTACCGTTTATCTTTCTGAAATAATCAGTTGATTCCACACGGTATTCCGGTTCCTTCTGCTGCATTTCCGGAAATGTTTCACCTATTCTGAGTCTCCCGTTCTCACATATAATGGTGGCTTCCTCCAGGGATATCTCCAGCCTGTTGGAACCCGGAGCTTCCCCTGTTGAAGTAATAAATACTCCGGTTGCACCATTTTTCCACTCAAGGTAAGCTGTAACATCATCCTCAACCTCTATGTTATGAAAGTGTCCCTCTTTACAAAAGCCCTGCACCTTTACCGGCATACCGAAAAGCCACTGAATCATATCAAGATTGTGAGGTGCCTGATTCAGTAAAACTCCTCCTCCGTCTTTTTTCCAGGTAGCGTGCCAGGAACTTGAAGTATAATACTTTTCAGGTCTGTACCAATCCGTCACGATCCAGTTCACACGCTTTAGTTCACCATATTTTCCGCTTTCCAGAATTTCTTTAAGCTTTATATATACCGGTGAAGTTCTCTGATTAAAAACGATGGAAAACACCTTTCCGGACCGCTCAGCTGCCTCCTCCATATTCCTTGCCTGCCTGCTGTATACCCCTGAAGGCTTATCTGTCAGTACATTTAAACCATGTTCAAATGCCTTAAGGGCGATATCCTCATGGGAAATGTGAGGTGTGGCAATAACCACTGCATCAAGCTTTAAAACACCCTTTTCCGCTTCATTAAAAATATCATCTGCCGAATCAAAAACCGGCACACCTGAATCCACAGCAGCGTTAAGCATCCCGCTGTATGGCGGACGCATTCTGGTAAGTGCTGCAAGTTCCATCCCCTTTATCTTTCCATCAAATATCATGGAAGCATATTTGCTCCCCATATTACCTACTCCTATCACAGCTGTCTTCATATCATCACCGCTATTCCTATATTTATATCATGCCCTCACCTTTGAAAAGTCGATGCTGCATTTTCCTCCGGATATACCCACAGGTATCTCGGCATCAAAGTCATACTGCTTCGGGGCATAGTCTTCATCCATAAACTCATGAACATAAACTGTTCTATGTTTGGAATCTATGATCCAGTACTCCTTAACTCCGGCATTCTGGTATTTATATAGTTTAAGTACCATATCCTTGCTTCTGGAGGAAGGTGATAATATCTCAACCACCAGTTCCGGCGCACCCTCGTATCGTATTCCCTTTTCGTCATATTCTCCGCAGATCACCAGAAGATCCGGCTGCACCATGGTGTAATTGTCTTTATCAAGTCTTACATCACAGGGAGAAAGATAGACCTCGCATGGCATGTTATGCTTTGCAGCACATTCTCTGAATAAAACAAAAATATCACCCAGTATCCTCTGATGAGTCAGAGACGGGGCTCCCATATCATAAATAACCCCATCTATAAGCTCAACCCTCCGGTCATCGGGTATGGCATAGTAATCATCTATGGTATATCTCTTTTTCCCCCCCTCTGCCGAATATGCCACTGCTGTTTCAGATACCACACCACTTTCTGTATGTGTCACTTTTGTATAGTCAACCGGTCCATCACCAAGAACTTTTGAAAGCGCATCTATGGTAAGTTTTCTGGGAGCTGTGGTTTCTCCGCTCATTATCTTCTGAACAGTTCCCAGGGGGACACCTGAAAGCTTTGACAGCATCTCATTGGTATAACCTTTTTCGGTTTTTTTCTTTTTCATCTCCTCAATAGTCATAATCGTACCTCCCAAGCGAATTCATAAATCCTGCTTTTAAATCTGACATGAAGATGTCATCCGGATTGGCTGATATGTACTTTCAATTATAACCTGTTTATTTTTATCAATCAACCATATTTGGATATTAAATGGATATTAAAATATCCACATAATATCCAAATGGCGTTTTTGATACTTAGGCTGCCTATGTTTAAAACGTGTTTTTCATCGAAGCCTTTATGTGAAACTGTCACAAATCCATTAAAGCAAGGCTATCAAAAAAGATATATATCTTATATCGAAAAATATAATTGTGAGTGCGATAAACAAAAGATATGTCTGCCATTCCCAACCCGGAATCTCAAAAAGTAAAGGAATTATCAGAAAGTATATATAACTTTCAGAAATCCTTCGGGATATAATGATTCTATTACATACGTGTAAGAGCGCTGCTCCCGGAACGATTCGATGTCGGCTTTTGACACTCACGTCATAGGATCAGTGCCCATGGAGGTAAAAATGAACTCTTTTTATATGTGGTTTGCGCCATTTTTTCTTTTTTTCATCTTTTCACTTGGTTTATTTATATGGGATGGCGTAAAAGCCAAAGAAGCGGGAAGGAAAAGAAAGACCTGGATTATGGTTTTAGCCGTCATAAGTTTCGGATTGATGGCAACAGTGATCATTTTATCCGTGCTTTTGCTGCTTCTTACCATAGCGATAGTTCAAAACATGTAATCAGGAAAGAAGATACAGATATGAGCGACAAAGTGTTTATACGAATCCTTGTTTCCATAGTCGCAGCAGGAGTCATCATCACGGCTTTACATGCTGCCTATATTTATTATGCCTATGAGCATTCTTCAATCATATACTTTATTTCAAAGGAGCTGTGGCCATGAAAAAAACAGCTGTCATAGCGGCTTCCGTCCTTTTCTTTGTATTTGTCAATGTCTTTTTATACACATCCGTCACCCGCCGTCTCGGTAATAATTACAGCGGTATATCACAGACAAAAATGGTGGATGTGGCAAGATATCTTCCTTTTGAAGATACTTCGGATCTTGCAAGGACAGGTTCCTCCATGCATTTTTCAAAGGAGGATGACCTTCCTGTACTTGATGGTGCTGCGGCACTGGTTCCTGTATATGCCTCAGTCATAGATTCAGTTTATCCGGAAGGGTCTGTCACCTATGAGGGTGGCTCTTTTTCAGATGATAATCAGTACGGAGAAAATTTCGCAGAAGACAGTGTTATGCAGTATCAGAACACTATCCGCGGGTTCGATGCTCTTCTCGATGGTTCTGTAGATCTGTTCTTTACTGCACATCCTTCGGAAAAGCAGATGGAAACAGCAAAAGAAAAAGGCATAGATATCGAACTGGTTCCCATAGGACTTGAAGCATTTGTATTCTTCGTAAATAAAAACAACCCTGTAGACAGCCTTACCGTTGATGAGATAAGGGGAATCTACAGGGGAAAGATCACAAACTGGAAGGAAGTGGGCGGTGCCGACAGAAGCATTAACCCGCTTCTCAGGATCAAAAATTCCGGAAGCCAGACTATGATGGAAAAATTCATGGAAAATGACATGCTGAAAAGTCGCAGCATATTCGCGATATTCGGAGCCTCCATCGGGTATTCTTTCCGGTACTATCTTTCGGGAATGGTGGCAAATGATAATGTCCGTATGCTTTCCGTAAACGGCATTTATCCCGATGCAGAAAACATCAGAAACAGCCGGTATCCCTTAACCGCCGCCTTCTATGCTGCCTGCCGAAAAGATAATACAAATCCCAATGTTCCAAAACTCGTTGACTGGCTACTGTCAAAAGAAGGTCAGAAACTGATAGAAGAATGCGGTTATGTGGCGATAAATCCCATCTGATCCAACAGCTATATCTCCTTTTCATAAGCTTCTGCAATCTCCTTAAGCCGCTTTTGAAGATCCTCTTTCAGGGCTTTACTAATCATTCTACCGCTTTACAGTTCTTCACCGTTTGTTTTTATCACGTTCTTGTACCAGTCGAAGGACTTTTTCTTTCTTCTCGCAAGAGAGCCTGTTCCGTCATCATATTTCTCAACAAAGATAAAGCCGTAACGCTTGGCCATCTCTCCTGTTGAAGCTGAAACGAGATCTATGCAGCCCCAGGGTGTATATCCCATGAGGTCAACACCTTCTGCTGCAGCCTTCTTCATTTCCTCAATATGCTGACGGAGGTAATCTATTCTGTAACTGTCGTTTATAGTGCCGTCTTCCTCGATCTTGTCGTAGGCACCGAGTCCGTTCTCAACTACCATAAGAGGGATGCGGTATCTGTCGTAGATTTCATTAAGAGCAAATCTAAGTCCCTGAGGGTCGATCTGCCAGCCCCAGTCAGATGCCTTGAGATAAGGATTCTTGAGACCTGCAATAAGATTTCCGTCTGATGCTTCATTCGCAGGATCTGCGCTGATACAGTTTGTCATGTAATAACTGAAGGTATAAAAATCAATGGTTCCTGCCTTAAGGTCCTCAAGGTCACCATCCTCAATCTTAAGCTTTACTCCGTATCTGTCCCAGATGCTCTGTGCATATGAAGGATACTCTCCTCTTACCTGAACGTCGGAACAGTACCAGTTGACTTCTCTCATATGCTCCTGATTTAACAGAATATCGTCTGGTTTGCATGTCATAGGATATGAAAGGACAAAGCAGATCATATTTCCCATCTTGAACTCAGGATAATGCTCATGCGCGTACTTTATCACCCTGGCGCTTGCAACGAACTGATGATGAAGTGCCTGGTAACGCTCCTGAGGCTTATCAGGAACCTCTGTAACAGGTCCATTGTATCCCTTGACGGTGCCTGTTGAAAGAACTGCACCGAGAGGCATGGTTCCTGCATTGATTTCATTGAAAGTAAGCCAGTATTTAACCTTATCCTTGAAGCGCTCAAATATAACATGGCAGTAGTTTTCAAAGCAGGCAATGAGTTCTCTTCCTTCCCATCCGTTGTACTTCTCCACAAGATTGTAGGGAAGTTCATAATGAGATATGGTCACCAGCGGCTCGATACCATGCTTTTTACAACAGTCAAAAAGTCTGTCATAGAACTCGAGCCCTTTTTCATTTGGCTCCGTCTCCTCGCCCGTAGGGAAGATACGGGTCCAGTTGATGGAAGTACGGAAACATTTGAACCCCATCTCTGCAAAGAGAGCAATGTCTTCCTCGTAATGATGGTAAAAATCTATGGCTTCATGTGATGGATAAAGAGTATCCGGTTCAATTGATGTTGTTAATCTCTTAGGAGTCTTATGACTTCCGTTTGTACACATATCTGATACGGAAGCACCCTTTCCGTCAATGTTCCAGGCACCCTCACACTGATTGGCCGCAACTGCGCCTCCCCATAAAAAATCTTTTCTTAATACTGACATAAATATTCCTTTCATAATTCTATCTGCCAACTCAATAGCCTTCTATAGGTTAATGTAGTATTTCATGATGCCAAGGATACAATACTTGTATACATAATCAAAATCCTTTACTGTATGAACAAAAACTTGGATTGATTCCATATACCTTGATCAAACTGCACCGTCAGCATCATGATATCATAATATAAAATCTGTTATCAAACCACTGTCAGAAGGCATTCGCCGTTCTTTACTGTAGCACAATCTGATGCCTTTACAGAAACATAATCTTCTGAATTGGTTACAATAACAGGTGTGATGATCTTCTTTCCGGCATTTTCAATAGCCTTAAGATCTGCAGTCATGAGAAGGTCACCCTTCTTGACATGTGCACCTTCTTTTATCTTGTATTCAAATGGTGCCCCCTGAAGCTCAACTGTATCGATTCCCACGTGGATAAGAAGCTCAAGACCTTCATCTGTAGCCAATCCGATGGCATGCTTTGTATCCATCATAGAGGTAACAACACCATCTGCAGGAGCGTAAACATTACCATCTTGAGGAATGATAGCAACACCTTCTCCAAGTGCTCCGGAAGAGAAACCTTCATCAGGAATTTCTGACATAGGTACAACCTTACCTGTTAAAGGTGCGGCGATCTCAATCTTTTTTACCATTGGCTTGTTGACTTCAGCATTTTCAGCAGCAGTTTCTGTCTCTGTTACAGTTGTCTCTTCTTCTGCTTCCTCTTTGTAAAGAATCATTGTAAGCACAAACGGAACTGCAATTGCGATAACAGCACCGATGATACCGAAGTAAACACCGCTCATAGGATTTTCACCACCAATGAAAGTTATGATGGAGAACAGTGAAGGTGAACCACCCATGGTATAGCCCTTAACACCTGTGATACCTGTGAAAAGACCTGCAATACCTGCACCTATAACCGCTGCGATCATTGGCTTAACCTTTGCAAGGTTGATACCGTACATGGCAGGCTCTGTGATACCTGCAACTACTGCAGAGATACCACTGGCGATACCTTCTGACTTTGTATCTGTGTTCTTTGACTTAAATGCAACACCAAAAGCTGCGCCGCCCTGGGCAAGATTTGAACAGAACATGGTAACCATTACGATAACGTCAAAACCCAGTGTTGCAAGGTTATTCATGCAGAGAGGTATAAGGGCATAATGCATACCTGTCATAACGATAAACGGCATTGCAGCTGAAAGGATACCTACTGTGAGCCATGGAACTGTGTTGTACATTGCAGAGAATACTCCGGCAAGAACATTACCGATGACATTACCGATAGGTCCCAATACACAGAGTGCTACAGGAGTACAGATAAGGAGGAAAAGCATCGGCTTAAGGAAAGCCTTTACTACGTTAGGTGATACACGGTCGGCAAAATTCTCAACAGCCTTCATAACCGGAGCCATAAGAAGGATAGGCAGTACGGATGAAGTATAGGTGGCTGTTATTACCGGAAGACCGAAAAGTGATGTGGAAGGCATTCCCATGAAGGTTCCGAGAGGAAGGTCCGCGTTAGAACCTGCCATGAGATTTACGATGTCAGGATATACCATCATGGTTGCTATAACCATATAAAGGGCAGGTGAACCGTTAAGCTTCTTTGCGATCTGGTAAGCCAGGAAAACCGGAAGGAAATAGAAGAAAGAATCTGCCATTCCATAAAGGATCACATAGCCTGAGCTTGCTTTGTCCATCATACCGAAGGTTACAAGAAGAGTAAGGAGAACCTTTACCATACCTGTTCCAAGCATGGCAGGAAGAAGCGGAGTCATACAGCCGGCAACAAATCCGAAGAGTCTCTGAACTGCATTTCCTGTGGGTTTTGCAGCCGCAGCGCTTCCTTCAGTGAAATTTCCAAGCTTTGCAAACTCCTTGAAAAGATTTGATACTTCATTTCCGATAACGATCTGATACTGACCGCCCTGCTTTACGATGGATTTTACTCCTTTGATGCTCTTTACTTTTGCATCGTCAGCCTTTGCCGCATCCTTAAGTGTAAGACGAAGACGTGTCATACAGTTGGTTGCACTTGTAATGTTCTCAACTCCGCCTACGGCAGCGAGAATCTTTTTCGAAGTCTCCTGATAATCGAGTGCCATTGTTTTACTCCTTTTATTGAATAATGTGTTAAATGATGTTTTATTTCCAGACAGTGCGCATCTGTCTTAGATACTTAGGTATAAATGAAAAACGGGCAAGACCGGAAACATCTTAAAAGCGAAATATCAAAGCACTGAAAATGGGAGTATAACCAAAAAATCCATGTGGACTATTAATCCGGCTTTCAGGTGAATGTTTTTCATGGACATTCACACATAAAATTACTCAGTGAATATATTTTCGTTTTTAATGAATCCAGGTCTTGCCCGCTTAAGGTCACAATCCTGTTTATGAAAGTGTGATCACCGAATGCGAACTTCTGGTCAGCATACGGTAACCTTTATTTATTTAGATCTGATCCTTCGCGTCACGCGCTCTATATGGATCAACAGGTAAAGGCGTTCATCCGAACTTATGTCATAGTGATATTCAATCAGAATATAATCCGCTATCCTGTCAACACAGTTTTTTACATGGACGAAACGTCCGGATAACTCTGTGAATATGTCATCATCTTCTGTATTTTCATAGCATTCCCTGGAAAGGATACGCTTTGCAAAAAACTTAAGATGTGTGAGGAATCTCTGATAATTCCACTCCTCTTCATCAAGCTGTGACTGGAAAGACTGCTGTACGATATCCACAACACTTCCTATGAGTTTTGAAACCTCATCCGGGGAAACAGTGGATCTTTGGGCAAGTTCTGCATTAACAAAATGATATGCAATAAATGCAGCCTCGTCCTGAGCCATATCCGCTCCGAAACGTTCTTTCAAAACCTTCAGTGCATACTTTCCTATCCTGAATTCTGCAGGATATATTCGTTTGATATCCCAAAGCATGGGATTATCCAGTGAAACATTTTCACGGCTTCTCTCAATGCTTCCGGCCATATGATCACAAAGAGGAAGTATGATTCTGTCAGAAACAAGGACATGACACTCTTTCCTCGCATACTCGAGTACATCCTCTGCAATTTCCCAGTATTCATCGGGAATCTCTGTGAAGAGTTCCTGAAAATGGCGGCTTTCCGAAGCATTCTCCGGGATAAAACGTCGTTCAATCCTGTCTTCTTCAAGACTGTCACCGGTTTTTTTCTGAAATCCGATGCCCTTTCCCTGACAGATCGACTCATTCCCATCCTTGTCACGGACCAGCACCATATTATTGTTAAGTGCTTTTACAACTTTCACAAAAGACCTCCGCATAAACCAAGAATCATAGGGACAAAAAAAGACAGGGCTATACGCATAAAAAACACTGAATCATCTACAGTCAGTATAATCTGCGTGAGCCTTGCCTGCATTACCAGTCACAAATCACGAAGATTACTATAACAAATAGGATTCGATTTGTAAATTTGTACTGTTTTACAATTTTCTATATGTTTTTTTAGTTAAATATTACAAGGTCACATGGTTATCAACTCATATTCACGTGTCCCAAGACCGATCTTTTCTGCATGTTCCAGGGTCTCTTTCCATCTGATATTGGGATTGGAATCAAAGAAATGGTCGTGATGATGATGCCAGCCCGGTTTATTTAAATTATCCGAAAGCTGGCTGTTGGGCATAGGAGCCGACCTGAGACATGCATCCACACATGCCTGATCAAGAGCAACCGGGTCAAATGATGCAAAAAATCCCACATCCGGCAGAATAGGAGCATCATTCTCTCCGTGACAGTCACAGTTAGGTGAAATATCCCGTACCAGACTTATATGGAAGCATGGTCTGTCAGCACACACAGCAGCGCTGTACTCCGCTATCTTGCGTCCCAGTATCTCATTTGCATCCCAGTTCATGTTTTCTATTGCATCAAATGCGCAGGCACCTATACATCGGCCACAGCCTTTGCAGAGGTTCTGGTCAATATGAGCCTTTTTATTTTCATAGTATATGGCATTCGAGCCGCATTCCTTCGCACAGCGGCCGCATCCACGGCACATGTCCTCGTGAACTGAAGGATGTCCGCTGTTGTGCTGCTGCATTTTGCCTGCGCGGCTTCCGCATCCCATACCTATATTTTTTAAAGCGCCTCCAAAGCCGGTAGACTCATGTCCTTTAAAGTGGGTAAGAGAAATAAAGATATCTGCATCCATCACAGCTCTTCCTATATAAGCAGTCTTACAATACTCGCCGTTAGGTACCGGAATCTCTATATCATCTGTACCTCTTAAACCATCTCCGATGATTATCTGACATCCGGTAGTAATGGTATTGAAGCCGTTGATATTGGCACAGTCCATGTGCTCAAGGGCATTCTTGCGTGACCCCGGATAAAGGGTATTGCAGTCAGTTAAAAAGGGTATGCCTCCCTGTTCTTTGACCACGTCAGCAACAGCCTTGGCATAATTCGGTCTAAGATATGACAGATTGCCAAGTTCTCCAAAGTGCATTTTGATTGCAACAAACTTACCGTCCATATCGATGCTGCCTATACCTGCCTTACGTATCAGCTTCTGCATCTTGACAGTCAGTGACGTTCCCACAGTTGTTCTGAAATCTGTAAAATATACCTTTGATCCGGCCATTTCTCCTCCTAAAAAAATAATCATCCTGAAACACAAAACTATGTTTCAGGATGATTATACCTTATTTACTAGAGCAGGTGTCTCAATTTTTTCAGTACTTCCACTTCTTAGGGTTTTTCACTTCCTCAACCATATCGAAGTAAAGTTTTTCGGCTTCTCCGAAGATTCCCACACGACGGGTCAAAAAACCGTGCCTTGTTCCCAGAAGTCGTTTGCAGGTAACGGATACTCCTGCCTGAATAAGCATTCCCGCAAACTTTTCTCCTTCAGGTCCCAAACTATCGGTTCCGCCGGTACAGATAAGGAACGGATTCAGTCCCTCAAGCTGTTCTCTTTCTGCATATACAGGTGACACTCTCCAGTCAGTTTTATTCTCACCGCCTGCATACCATTCATTATAGAGAAGTCCTCTCTTTTGAAGCTCGATGGACTCAGGTGTAGCATCCGGTCCAAGCTTTGATACAGGATCTGCTGCAAGGTCAAGCGGGGGATATGCAAGACAGGTGCGGCAGATCTTGAAATCAGGCTTTTCACCCCTTCGCTCCTTTTCATGATTCATAAGCGTTATAACGGTTGCCATGTTTGCACCTGCACTGGCACCGCTCAGGATGATACGTTCAGGGTCAATGTCAAACTCCTCAGCATGCTCATAAACATACTTTACCACTGCATAGCCTTCATTGATCGCATAAGGATATGCCTTCTCCGGAGCCGGTTTATAGTCAATGTCTATCATTAGACATTTTGTATTGAAAGCCACCACATGGGAATAGTTCACATCCTGTCCGCGATAAGGCTTAACAAATCCGCCTCCATGAAGCCTTATGATAACAGGCCCCCTTGTTTCCATGCCTTCCGGCTCATATATGTAAACCTTCACAGCCTCCTCACCTTCACGTAGTATCATCTTTTCATAGCTCCTCTTTAAAGGAAACTCCTTCAGAAGCTCCTGATCCGGTTCTATACCATGAGCACCATCTCTTACATTGCTCAATGCTTCATTATTTTCATTCATTGTCTTCTCCGTCCTGTAGTTCTTCCGGTACTGATGCTTCCCCTATATGGAAGCATATATAATACCTGTAATTCTTTATATTTAAATTCAATCTATACTCATACAAAACTGTTTTCGCCCATTATTCCGATATACCGGCGCATCCTCACCGGGGCAACACTAATTTTCTCAGATAACGGGAAATACTGTCATGGTCCAGAACACTGATATGATGCATCCAAGAACTGCGAACAGTGCGCCATGCTTCATCATATACGGAATGTCATATCCACCGAGTCCCATGATATATGGGGTTGCTGATGTAGACATCGGAGTCATAAATGCTGTCAGGCATGCTGCCTGAATAAGTATCATAAGTCCTACCGGATTTCCGCCCATGGCTGCGCAGGTTGCG
The DNA here is from genome assembly GCF_000702885.1 of Oribacterium sp. P6A1. GTDB lineage: Bacteria > Bacillota > Clostridia > Lachnospirales > Lachnospiraceae > Oribacterium. The sequence continues at coordinate 107,000 of NZ_JNKO01000005.1, forward strand.
ATGGCAATCGGGTGGAATATAAGCATTGTACCTCTGTTTGACATGAACTGTGTAAGCACAAAGGGAAGGACAAAAAAGATAAATCCTAAAAGGTAATTGCTGTTTCCGAGGCTTCCTACAAATCCTGAAATGACGCTTCCGATAAACTCACCTGCACCTGTTGCTGAAAGAGCTCCAGCGATGGCATTTGAACCGACTATAAGGAAAAGGATACCAAGAGGAAGTGACTTTCCTGCCTCCTTAGGATTAAGAACATTTGTGAGAATCATAAGGAGCGCACCGATTACCGTGATGGCCCAGCTGTCGAGACCAAGCTGATCGCTGAACATAAGTGCAAGGGCATCTCCAAAGAAAATGATGATGGATGCATACTCCTGGAACGTTGTAAGTGTGGACTCACTCATCTTCTTTAATGCCATGTCCTGAACCTTCACAGGAGACTCTGAAGGAAGTCCCTTAATGCAGAATATTCCAAAATATACGATGGAAAGAATAAGCATCGGAAGTCTTGCCTTCATTGGATCCGCAAGACCCACTGCGAAATCTGTGTATCCGTAAGACTCAAGATAACCGTTTAATTCTGCTGCAACTGTTGCTCCGGCACCTACAGGAAGGATACAGCAGGTAGAAATGATGGCTATACCTACCGGGAAAAGTACCTTTGTTGTGGGAATCCCCATCTCGGTTGCTGTTGCCATAAGCATAGGCGCTACGATGGAAAATACAACCACCGGACTCTGGATGAACTGGGAAAGGATAACACCGATAATGACATATCCAAGCACCATTTTGGTAACGCTTCCCTTTGAAAGATTTGAAATGCTCTTTGCCAGATTGATACAAAACTGTGTTTTGTTGAAACCCGCAGCTACAACGCACATACCGCCAACCATGATTACATTGGAATTGGCGAAGTATGAAAGTGCTTTTTTTGCCTCCAGACATCCTGTCAGTGTCATAAGCATCATGGATGTCAATGCTATGACTGCGAGGCTGTACTTACCACTGCAGTAGCCGATGATGGTAAGCACAAAGATAATGAAACAGATCGTTAACAGACTCATATAGTCCCTCCTTCGTTTGATACGTCAGCCATCAAAATCAGGTAACCCTATGAGCCGACGCCCTATGACAAAATTTTTTGTAAACCTTGTCATAAACATTGTTTTTTTATCATCTTTTGCTTACTATAATGGAGTTCCAAGTATTACACAAACGCATATATTTCATGTATACATTCCATAATGTAATTTAAAACAAGCGAAATAATGACAGAGCGGAGATCATCATGAATGTCAGAGACTATGAATACATAATCAAGATTGCAGAGAATCAGAGCATAACAAAGGCTGCTTCAGCTCTCTATATCACGCAGTCAGCCTTAACCAAATATCTTCAAAGAATTGAGGAGGAAATCGGACTGCCTCTTTTTTTGCGTTCCGGTCATAAATTTTTGCTTACAGATGCCGGCAGAGAATATGTGGAAACAGGTCGTGTGATTCTTAAACTTGATCAGGACCTGATGCAGAAATTAAATCAGAGTTCTGACTTAAGACAGAAAGAAGTGCGTTTTGGATTTGGAATGGGACGTGAACATTTTCTGTATACAAAAGTATTCCCGAAGTTCCTGAAAGAACATCCGGGAATAACATTGAAAAATCATGCTGATGCCAGCAGGCACCTGAAAATGTATCTTGATAACGGTCTTCTGGATCTTGCCCTCGTCACTAACCTCGATCCTGCACCGGGATATAAATACATACCTGTAAAACAGTGCTATCTCTCACTTTTGGTACCCGCAGATTCACATCTCACAGAATCAGCATCAACTATAGAGGGATATCCTTATCCTGTGGTCTCTCTTTCGGATTGCGCTGCAGAAACATTTGTATCCACGGATCCTACAACTCATTCCGGTTCTTTTTCTGATAAACTTTTGAAGCAATTTCTTCCCGATGCCTATGTCTCAATGGAGGTAAGCGACATAAGAAGTCTTTTCAATGCAGTAAGAGCCGGATTTGGCATTGCCATAACATTATCCTACGACTTCGTAGGAAAGGATCTCAAATATCTTTCAATCAGGGAAGCAAAGCCCATAGAGGAAAACATCCAGCTGGTTTACCGTTCAGACATGGCAATGTCCAAATCCATGAAGGACCTTATAGATATAATCCTGGAGGCAGCGAGGGACTGATAAATCCTGAATCAACAGCAGGTTATGAGCAAATGTTCCCCCGCCACATCATTGTAAACCTTACAGTTACTTTTCGACATATCATAAACGTGGACGATGTCCCTGAGCTTTTCATTTTCCTCAAACTCCTTTACAAGATCCTTATTCTTTTCAAGTTTTTCCGGAGCAAAATGGAGGGTCTTATCATTCTGGAACACTGCGGTATAAAGAATTTCAGCTTCTACAAGATCCTGGAAGATATGGCTTCCGTAGGAAAGCTCCGGATTGTAGCCTGCTTTTGATTCCTCTGTTTCGCATATTATCTCATAGGCGCTTATATCGGAAAATGCCGTTGGAACTCCCAGTTCAGGCGAGGAGGTCCCCACTCTTCCCGGAACTATAAGCATCATATGCTTATTCTTATCACGGAAATACCAGTTTATCTTCCTGATAAGATTTGCAACAAGATGCTTGTCGTTGTATGGCATGGTGTAGTATCTGACAGGATCGACATATACTATCAGGTCAAGTTCGGCTGTCTTACACATGCCCATGGAAGAGCCTTTACTTTCAAGCAGTATGTTCTCTTCCTGAATTCCCGGCGGTATGATGGTTCCTGCTTCACTCTTCTGCACCTGAAGTGGTCTGCACTGAAGGAGGTCGATAGAATATTCACCGTTTTCCGACATGTTAATAGTGAATTCCGTGTCCACAGGATAATCATATTCTTCCTGGATACAGCACAACATCCTCTTCATCTGCTCCATCAGAGTTTCATTTTGAACAAGGCCCTTACAGGATATAAATTCGACATCCTGGTCTTTTCCTATCTCCCTGAGTCTAAGTTCCGCGTCATAATCATGTTCCAGAAGGATCTTCCCGAGATACTTCGGAATATACGGCAGCAGCTCATAAAGAGTCAGTTTTTTTAATGTTTTATCCGCCATGTCTATGACTTCTGCTTTACCCTGTGAAAACTTATGTTTATCTGCTGATGAAGAATAGTTTGATTTTTCCGGCATATCAAGATTCACTATTCGTGGATAAGAGCCTTCTGTCCTGTCAACTGCTGAGGTTCCCAGTCCCATAACAAGCCTGAGCATTCCGGCTGAAGGATCTGAATCCTTCATGATGCGATAAGGGCTGAAGGAATAGCCCACACCTGCGGCGCAGGGCATGTAGAAGGATCCGTAATATGACCCCGATACTCTTTGAATGAGAAGTGCCATCTGTTCATCCCGCTTTTCAAGCCCCCGGCGTTTGCGGTAATCCAGTGCCGAAAGCTTCATGGAGCTTGCATACACCACTTTTATGGCATGTTCGAATTCATTAAGACGCTCCTCCAGAGTGCCTCTGTTCACGCAGAATACTGATTCGTATTTCCCGGCAAAAGCATTACCAAACCCATCCTCAAGTATACTGCTGGACCTGACGATATAAGGATCCTGACCATAGTACTCTATGATTCCTTTAAATCTTTCACCCATGGCTTCAGAGAAGCTGCCCTTCATTATCTTTTCAGCAAATTCCGGTGCAAGCTCGAAATAGCCCTCTTCAGTGCGCTGGTTTACTCTCAGGTCCCAGAGATTGTTATCAACTATGTAGGTATAGTACAAATCGGATCCCACATAGAAGGAGTCATGGGGTTCCAGAACATCATTTATATCCGGCTCCTTATTTCTGATAATGGCTCTGGCCAGAAGCATTCCGCAGGCTTTTCCTCCTATCATGCCGGTACCGATCATATGGTCTCGTACCGCAAAATAGTCATCGGGCGTGAAATGTTTCTTAACCATAAGCCTCATTTTCTCATCACGGGTCATCATGATGTTGCACATCCTGGAGCACTCCTCCGTGATTTCCTCACCGCTTTCCTTTTTCATCTTAACGAGATCAAAAAATCTCTCCCAGGAATCCGAGTACTGTTCCTCTGCAGAACGCTGGGCCTGCCCAAGGGCATGATAGAAACGGCTGGATTTTACACCGTCAAGTATGGGGCGGAATTCTCCTCCCTCAGGGTCATAGATGTGGGGCAGAAACATTGTCTCCGAATTCCTGTTCCAGACCTTTTGGGGACGTACATAAATGTTTTTATTGTCTGAATATACATCAAAGAAAAGCTGGGTGGTATTGAGGATCTTATTGATGGCATACATAGAATGCTTTCCTCTTATGATAGGGAAGAACGCTACCGTATCAAGTATAAAGAGGAATGGGCAGGTTACCCTGAAAAAATTCCCCATCATGAGATCCGTGGCCCAGGCAGTCTGAAGCTCAGAAAGACAGTCAAAAACATAGAAGGCATCCTTTCCTTCCTGCTTTATAAAATTATGAACATCCACAGTGAAGGTTTCAAATCTGTGGGAAAGAGGCACCGGTATGGTTTTTATCTCCGGTATGTCGGGAAGAAGGGGTTTGTGACTTGCAAATCTGAAATAGATGATGTTGCGCCTGTCCTCTATGGCCTGCTTTATAAAGGGCTCCATAAACAGTTTGAACTGGGACAATTCAGTAACACGCCATACAACATTATCACCCAATCGGATATTATCAAGGGCATGATCCATCTCCGGGATTCCGCTTTTTACTCTGTCAAAAGAAGACATGGTTACCTCCCTTTAAAATACAAAAGACGCCTCATCCTGATAGGATGAAACGTCTTTGTTTCCTCTGCTTATTTATGTTTCAATCTTAACATTTCAGACAGGCTATCGCAATGTTGACAGTGTAGTTTCTAATTATTTCAGATTCATTTATTCCGGAAGATTTCCATCATCAGGTATATAATATCCTTCTTTCATCTTATCCTATATCTGTTTCTTTCCCGATACTTTCCGGCATAGGACCATCCTTTACATCTGTGTACCAGTAATCATAGGACACCGGAAGAAAATCCACATTTGAAGTACGGACATCCTCCCAGTCCATGCCCCATGGCCGGAGATAAATATAGTACCTGAAGCTTCCATGTTCATCCTCGTATCTGCAATTTACTTCTATCATATGATCATAGTCACTTACGTCAGAAGCACCGGGATCCACAATCCAGTCCGCATGCTGAACATTTTCACCATCCAGCAGGAAATATCCCTTCTCACTCTTCATGCAGCCCGCACTTGTTGTGCCGGGACCGAAGCTTACCTCCACCTCACAGATAAGTGATTTCGCAGAACCCTGGTCATCCCAAAGGACGATTCGACCGGCATTATCACTTTCTACAAATATCGATCCGCAAACATCATGTATGCTGTCTTCCAGATCCTCGTAATCACCGTGACATGATTCTATCACATACCAGCCGAACCAGTCCCGATCCCAGTAGTCAGTATAAATAGAAGCTGCAGCCTTACCATGTTCTCCCAAGACCGCCTTGGCTTCAGAACTTACTTTTTTGACTGTTGTTTCAGATTTGGCATCACCGCTTTCCTTTGTTTCTCCGGTTTTTGCTTCTGATGCTTCTTCTGTTACAGATTCGGTTTCAGATTCTGATTCCTTTTTGATTTCGGCAGTTACCTTATTTTCTGAGGGATCCTTAGGACAAAAGAAGGTGTAATACTCACCGTCTTTCACATAATCCGCCTTAAGTCCTTCATCCTCTACGTTCCAGGTAAGTTTTATATCTTCAGAATCAACGGAACCGTAATCCTTGAGATTGGACCACTTCAGGTTTTTAAATTCTTTACCTTCAATCACAGCATCCATGGTGTGATCTCCACGAAAACTCATCTTAAGGGCATCCGGTGCAATCTCATCAGCAGGGTCTCCCAGTATATCCGTCACCGAAACAGACTGCCAGTCCTGCAGCATAAACTTCTCGGATTCCGGTAGATACTGTGCCGGATCTGCGGCAGGGGTACCTTCTTTTGCAAAGGTAAAATCCATCCCCAGGCCAAGCATGTCTTTTACAGCAAAACAATCCTCGCCACGTTCACCCGTGATCTCTTCTCCATCTACCGTAATGGTTATGGTAGTGTCATCACTGGTCCATTTGACATCGTGCGTTTCCCCGTTTACCGTCATGACGGCCTTACCCCCGCTCTGCAGTTCGAATCCAAAACCCTTAAGGTCATCACCGGTCAGGGCCATACCCATCATCTCTCCCACCACAGGGATATAGTTACCTGCCAACGGATCATCATCCTTTGTTTTTGCCGAAGTCCCTCCGCCGCAGCCTGTAAGACACAGTCCAAAACAAAGAATCACAGCCAGCATAAGGGCTGTAAGCTTACCTGTTACTCTTTCGCCTCTTTTCATCACGAATCCTCCCTAAAGCTTTCCAACTATTAATTCATCCGGGTAACAATTCTTGTTATTAACTTGTCAATTATTATCTTAATTTTACTCGAGGAACTACGAAAATATATGTATCGAAATAGCATTTTATAATTATTTTAGAAATCAAAAAACACTGACAGGCATTAAACCCATCAGTGTTTTTTGTTTTACCAGTCTTTTACGGAACCATCGAAATATCTGAAAGCATCGTTGCTTCCACGGCTCTTTGCCGGATACAGCTCTTCTGCATTATCAGGTCTCATCGACCAAAGCAGGACTCACCTGCTGCGCCTACACAGGTGCCTGCATGGTAACACTGGATCAGATGGTGCTTGCAAACCATTTTGAACATAATCTGAGGATTTTTTCAATCGGTGACAAACGGGTTCAGGTTGGACTGTCTCTGCTATATCACCGGGGATCCATGCTTACGGAAGAAATAAACACCCTGTTCCGGATCACGAAAGATGAACTGACTAAGGGCGGAGTTCATTGAATGCATCATAGTCCCATGACCTCTCCATAAATCAGTACTGCGTTTCTGACACACTCATCACAGGGGCATAGCGGTTTCCCATCTGTTATGGCTTTCAGATCCCTGCATTTTAAGGCTCCGCATCTTCTTCGGAACTCTTCCTGTATCTTCTTTGTCGCCATCACTGCACCTTTGCCTTCAGTTTTAAGGCCTACTATCATGGCTGCACCGATCATGGCACCGCATGTCGCTTCCATATTTCCCATTCCTGCAGCAAAACCCGATGAGATCTTCAGGAGCTGTTCTTCCGTAAGTGAAGTCTCATCAGATAGTGCCTTTGTCACTGCCTGAGTGCAGTTACATGCTCCTGAACTCTTTAATTCTGCCGCCATTTCGGCTCTCTCATTTAATGTCATTCTCTTTCATGCCTTTCTTTGCTTTTATCTTACATATTCCCTGAGTCATGGTTCCCATAGGGCAGAAGGAACACCAGGTTCTCTCTTTGTATAATACCATAACTATAAGTCCAATGAGCGTGGATGTGAGCATCAGACTGTAGAATCCAAAGCCAAACTGAGCCACCCAGTCCGGGAATACGCTGCCATTATAAGCCCATTGCCATGGAACTCTGAAGGTCCAGAACAACTTTATGGCTTTTCTTAATGTTCCTGCTCCGGAGAACACCAGATATGTCTGGAATACCATAGTTCCGAACATTGTGAGGAAAAATATCAAAAATCCATACCGGAAACCTTTGGAAGATAGCCACTTAGGTGCAGGTTTTCTTCTTGAACATTTAAGATTCCTTCCAAGTACCCAGAACAGCTGTCCTCTTCCGCACATATGGTTACAGAACCATTTATTGCCGCCGACTGTGGCGAATATAAGCGGCAGGATGAAATCTATCATGCCAAGCCAAGCGAATAAAATATTGAAAAAACCAAGTGCAAAATAAACTATCGACCATATCCAGAGGTAATCATACCAGTGCTTTTTCTTATTTACTGACATTTCCCACCTCCGAAACATTTATGGAACCTGCAGGGCAGGCCTTTTCACATAAACCGCATCCTACGCATTTACTGAAATCTACCTTCGCATAACATCCTTTATAAATCGATATAGCTTCTCTTGGACACTGCCGGGCACATACTCCGCAGGCAACGCATCTGTCTATATCATTAACAGCCTTTTTCATTTCCTATAACCTCTTTCTGCATTACATACACTTGCATTTGAAATCTGATAGCGTTATTATACATGGTATAGTTTTTATATCAAGTACGCAGTTTTAATTTACCAGGTAAGGAAAAGTATACCATGAAAAAAACAGAAAAGCATGAACCATTATGTGAAGATATCGCAGGAAGAGACTGTGGATTAAAGAGAATCATTGATAAAATCGGTGGAAAATGGAAGATCATGATACTTTGCGTCATAGATAAAAATGATATCGTGAGATACGGAGAATTGCGACGCTCCATTCACGGAATTACCAATACTATGCTTGCCAATTCTCTTAAAGAGTTGGAAACAGACGGACTTGTTGAAAGAAAACAGTACGATGAAATGCCTGTCAGAGTCGAATACAATCTCACTGAAAAAACAAAAAGCCTCATCCCCATACTTCTTGATCTCAAGAAATGGGGTGAGGACAATCTGTGAGTTTTTTACTTAAGCTTACATCAACAGGCGTTGATGAAATAACCGGTTTTGAGTTCTCTATTCCATATATGTATGTGAAAATAATCATTATGTATGACCTCGTGAATTCTATCAGTTTCTTATAATCAAAGTGGTCAGCTATGCACTGCCGGATTTGCATACTCGCAGCCGTCTCTATCGCATATCTCACAGGCAGTCAACGGATATCTGTCAGAAGAACGGTGTCTCTCTATACATTCATCACATTTCCTGTAAAGGTCGCAATCAATATTTAAACAGGGACAATTCTCTGAATCATATAACATATTGTTTATATCCTTTCCTTTTTTTCGGTCCGATATCAACTTTTGACGCTCATATCAGCTTCCTTAGTTACCGTTTTTATAAATTGCCGCTGCCACAGAGTTTCTGAGTGCAGGAACGACTTCATCCTGAAACCATGGATTATTTTTTTGCCATCGAAAATTCAGCGGGCTTGGATGCACGATAGGAAAATATTTCGGAAGATAGTCCCTATATGCTTTTACTGTTTCCGTAAGATTTTGTTTCATGGAATCCTTGAGATAATATTTCATGGCGTACTGCCCGATGAGTATCGTCATATTTATTTCCGGCATCATTTCCAGAATCTTTTGATGATATTCCTCTGCAATAAATCTCCTTGGAGGCAGATCTCCGGTTTTTCCCTTTCCCGGATAGTAAAAATCCATGGGCACTATGGCTATCTCATCCGAGTAAAATATTTCCCGGCTGACACCCATCCATTCCATGAGTTTTTCTCCGGATTTGTCATTAAAGGGAATCAAAGTTTCCTCAACCTTTTTCCCCGGAGCCTGACCGATAATCAATATTTTAGCCCTTTTATTGATCTGATAGACCGGTGGTATATTTCGTTCCGTATATCCTGCATTTCGTGGATCTTTCTCAAGTTCTTTTGTTAATTCTTCTACCGTCATAGCTGTCACTTTATCCTAAACATATTTTCAACAAAAAAAATGGGGATACAAGGATTTCTACTCATGATACCCTGTCTCCCCGTCTTCTTAAATCATACATCAACGATTCCGGAAAACTGTCGCCTGCGCAACAAATCAATATTTTAACTAACGTCACTACATTCCTTGTTAAGAAAGTCAATCAGCATTTCTCCCATTATCTCACTGCCTGCTATATAACTTCCATGATCCTGTCCCTCGAGAATAACCATGGTGGAATTTGGCAGGTTTTTTGCTATGAGTTCAGTTTCCGACCGTAGAATAAGATCGTTTTCACCGGCTGTTACCAAAACCGGAATCGTTATATTTTTCAGGCTGTCAGGATTAATGTGAGGTTCTGTCAGCATAAGTGTCACCAGTGGATCCGGCTCTTCCTGATTCTTTGCAGTGAACTCTTCTATGAATGATGGTTCCAGTCCTTCGGGGGACAGATTTGTCCCGCTTATCGCCAATGCTCCAAGGGTTCCCGGATGACTGATTTCCAGCATAAGTCCAATGATTCCACCATCACTGTGTCCGTAAAGCACAGGCTTGTCTAAACCAAGTGTTTCTATGAAGCTGAACATATCCTCTGCCATATCACTATAGTGATACTCCGAAAGAGGTTCATTTGCTCCATGTCCTCTGGAATCCGGAGCATAAACCTTATATCCGGCATCCACCAGTTGCCGGATCTCAGTATCAAACAAATGGTGATCCTCGCCATTTCCGTGAACCATTACTATAGGCTTGCCTTCTCCTGCAACAGCATAATAAAGAGTAATGTTGTTGACAGTCACTTTCTTAAGTTCTCCATCATAGTCTTTATCCGGCTGCATATCGCACCTCAACATTTTTCCTTAATCAGGCATTTATATTTACTTACTCCGGAAGGTTTGCATCCATAAAGTCGATGATACCCTCTTCCACATCATATTTTATATCACTGTAATTGTGGATCTCATGGCGATATCCCGGATATAACTCTGTAAATACATCAGTTACACCGGCATCTATAAGCCAGTTGGAAACCTGAAGAACACCTGTACCATACTGACCTACCGGGTCCTGATCACCGGCTATATTATAAACAGGCAGCTCTTTGGGAACCTTTTCCGCCCATTCCGGTCCTGTGATGTAATCCATCATTTGCGTAAAATACAGATAAGCCTGATTAGTACAGGGTTTTGTAAATGCATCAAACGGGTCCTCGGCATGATCACGCTGTACTTCCGGATCTTCACATATCCACTCGTTGCCACGGGTTACACCTTCAGAACAGCGGCCGAACATCCATCCCAAAAGTTTCTGCGGAATTTCAGGATCTGCATCTTTAGCTTTACCACTGTTGACAATTGTTTCGACATAATCATGAGCAGATTTCAGATCCGGCCATATTCCCATGGTTCCGCATAATGTTACACCATCCAGTTCCTCACCATACTTGGACATATAGTCTCTTGCAATAAATGATCCCATGCTGTGACCATAAATAAAATATGGAAGATCAGGATATTTCTCAACTGTAATATCATGGAGCTTATGCTCATCCTCCATCATGGTATGGAATCCCTTATCACCCCAGTCTCCCCAGCTGTTATTCTCAATCGCTGTTTTTCCATGTCCGACATGGTCATCTGCACTCACTATATAACCGGCTTCTACAAATGCTGCGATCATATGGAGATACCTGCGGGAGTGTTCACCAAAACCATGGATCAACTGTACGATTCCCTTAGGCTTTGCAGCGGGAACATAAATCCATCCATATACGGTATCACGCTCATTAAAGGATAGAAAAGTAACTTCATGTAACATAAATTCGCCTCCTACTATTCATTTTTATGATTTACAAAATCATTTTTCCACGTACAAATCTGATAAAAACATTATAAGTCATTTTGTAAAAAATATCATTATAGTAGGATATTTAATTAACCGTTCACATCAGTAAATGAAATCTCTTCTGTTTTCACCCTCAGATCTTCACTGACGACTACCCTGTATTTTATATCAAAATTTTCCGCTATCGGTGAGCGTGCCTCTATAAGCATATATGTTTCACCCGGTTTTTTACCTGTAAATGTGAACACCTCATCATATCCGGCACCTGTCATCATGTCATGATCTTCTTTGGCATATTTTCTTACAACAGAATAAGATACAATGCTTTCATCTTCTATGATCACATTAAATTCCGGTCCGCCTCCGTCAAATGATTCAAAGCTCAGAGTTGCATCATTACCGGTCACTTCAGTACTTTCTGCGGATGTTTCCTCTTTTACTTCACTTTTCTCAATATCACCGGTCCAGTCTATAATGCCTCCGAATTCGTAGACATTACTATATCCCATGTCAGCAAGTTTCTGTGAAGCTTCCTTGCTTCTCCGTCCACTACGGCAGTAAACAAGAATAATCTGATTACTATCAGGCAACTCTTCCGGCGGATCGTTTTCTATAGTTTCATTTGGGATAAGTATAGCTCCCGGGATATGTCCTTCGTCATACTCGTCCTGTCTTCTGACATCAACGATCACATGGCCGTCATCCTGTTCCATCATGCGTTTTGCTTCATCCTGGGTTATATTTGTATACGAAAATGTCTGAAACATACCATCACCATCCATTATCTGATCCCTTGTTTCACATCCTGAAAGAAGCATTAAAACAATAGCGGCAACTGTCATCAAATATTGTCTGTACTTTCTCATACCAACCTCTCCAACAAATCATAGACATATATGTTAATACTAACATAATTACCATGAGCACGCATCTTATGCTTTAATTCTTAAATCCTGCATGGCATCATCTCATCATTAAGTTCCATATTCTTGTAAGCGCTAATTACATTACGGAAGAAACTTCTGACAAATGAATCTGCCTATCCTAAACCTTATATCTTTTTTCATATGCTCCTATGATTTTATTAAGCCTATCGTGCAGTTCATCTCTGTCTGCACCGCCATCATAAAGCTGTATCATCAGAAACAAAGGCGCATATATTTCCATGGCTAGATTTCTTGCACCAAGTGCCTTTGCTTCATCTATATAGCGCTGACATAGCTTCCTTATAATGATATAGCTTGCAGAATTGAGACCAAAGAGGAATTTTATATAGCTTGGAAACTATATCAAAGATAGATTATTATGTAATAGACTATGCTCACACTCCGCAATATACTTCAATCAGAAGCACAGAAAACGAGTTGAAGAAAGCCTGTATCGATAAAACGCAAGCCTCAAAAACCGTTTTGTGCCTTAACTACACAAAAGTATTTAATCCCAGAGGAGAAAGAATATGGCTGCAGAAATCATGGGAAGCACAGTGGGAAAACGTGCCGGAAAGAATGTTTTAAAAACAGTAACAAGCAAGGATCACCAGTATAGAATCGAGCATGATTCAATAGGAGACAAAGAGGTTCCTATCGATGCTTACTATGGAGTCCAGACACTAAGAGCAGCGGAGAACTTCAGGATCACAGGACTCACCATGCATCCCGAGATCGTAAACAGTCTTGCGTATATAAAAAAGGCTGCAGCTATCACAAACTGTGAAGTTGGTCTTTTAGACCGTAAGATCACCGGAGCTATAGTCAATGCCTGTGACGAGATTCTTGAGGGAAAATTCAGAAAGGATTTTATCGTTGATCCCATCCAGGGTGGCGCAGGTACTTCTCTTAACATGAATGCCAATGAAGTCATCGCAAACCGTGCCATCGAACTTATGGGAGGGCAGAAAGGTGACTACAGCATGGTTCATCCGAATGACCACGTGAACCTGGGTCAATCTACTAACGATGTCATCCCCACTGCCGGAAAGATGACCACCATACGCCTGCTAAAAAATCTGAGGAAACAGCTTTTGAGACTGCATGAAGCTCTTTCACTTAAAGCCAAAGACTTTAATCATGTCATCAAAATGGGTCGCACCCAGATGCAGGACGCTGTCCCCATACGTCTCGGTCAGGAATTTAAGGCCTACGCAGATGCTGTAATGAGAGACATTAACCGTATGGATAAGGCTCTTGACGAGATGCGTGCTTTAAATATGGGTGGTACCGCTGTAGGTACCGGAATCAATGCTGATGAATCATATCTTAGAAGAATCATTCCTGTACTTAATGAAGTATCTGACCTTGATTTTATACAAGCCTTTGACCTTATAGATGCCACGCAGAACCTTGACCCTTTTGTTGCTGTTTCGGGATCCGTAAAAGCATGTGCTGTTACACTTTCCAAAATTGCAAATGATTTCCGCCTTATGTCTTCAGGTCCTCGGGCAGGCTTTGGCGAGATTAATCTGCCGGCAAAGCAAAACGGCTCTTCTATCATGCCGGGAAAGGTGAATCCTGTTATTCCTGAAGTTGTAAATCAGGTAGCCTTCAACGTCATCGGAAACGACATGACCATCACCATGGCAGCCGAAGCAGGTCAGCTGGAGCTTAATGCATTTGAACCTATCATCTTCTATAACCTTTTTCAATCTATAGATACTCTCGGTTTTGCTGTAGAAACCTTCGTCGACAACTGTGTTTCAGGCATAACAGCCAATGAGGAACGTTGCAGATTTTTGGTTGAAAACAGTGTTGGTATCATCACAGCTTTGAGCCCTCATCTTGGTTATCAGAAGTCAGCTGATATAGCAAAAAAGGCCCTCAAGCTTAACAAATCTGTACGAGAGATTATCCTTGAGGAAAAGATCCTTACAGAAAATGATATAGCAGAAATACTTGATCCTGTTCATATGACAGAACCGGGAATCTCAGGAAAGAAACTCATGGAAAAGCTGCATGAGAAGTAATAAGCTTTATGTTAAAACGGATCAGGGGCGTTATCTCTGATCCGTTTTGTATAAATCTCATATCAAAATATTCACAACCCTTTTAGGAACTCTTCCATTGCCCGGCTTTTGTAGCGTCCTGATTTCCAATAGAACGAAAGATTTCTTCGGACGTTTTTCCCGGAAAGCTTATAATAGACAACCTTTTCATGAAATGGCACTCTCCTTATCAACGTATCACTGATGAATGATATAGCCATACCTGAAATAGTGATATTGTAGGAGGTCATCTGTTGGTCAAGTTCAAAAATAACTTCAGGAGTAAAACGATTCTCCCGGCAGATAGCTCTGGCTCTTTCTCCAGTATCATTCCCCTGCTTAAGCAGAACAAAGGGTACATTTGCAAATTCTTTTAAAGATACCGAGGGAATATCAGCGGAAAGAAATTTCCCTTCTTCAATCATATCATGTGAAAGCTGGAAACCTTTCAGGCGTTCATTCACATCAAATCCCGCCGGTACAGCAAGAAGCAGAAATTCCTCCATGTAAACCTGATGTTCATAAATAGCTGAATCAAGTTTTGAGTTATCGAGCAGCAGATCGATCCGCCCACTCTGAAGCATATGTTCAAGTTCATGTGAAGTTTCTTCCACAAGTTCTATTTCAACATTCGGATATTTTAAAGAAAAATCAGATAACAGTTCCGGAAGAATCCATGAAGCAAATAGATTTGTTCCACCTATAGAAAGAGAACCGGCCCTGAGACCTTCCATATCAGACAAATAAACTTCAAAATGCTGGTTTACAGACATAATCTGCTCTGCCGCTCGAATATACTCCTTCCCACATTCTGTAAGACTTAAAGGTTTTGTACTACGGTCAAAGATAGGATAACCAATATTATCCTCCTCCCGTTTTATATTAGCAGAAAGAGATGGCTGCGAAATAAAAAGTGACTCAGCAGCCTTTGAAAAACTACCTTCCTTGTAAACTGCATATACATACTTCATACCGTTAAACATATGTACCATTCTCCTCGCCTCTTGAAGCCGCCGCTATAACTCTAAAGCTATTGAATCCTAAACAAGTATGTATTTGACCCTTGCATCATAAAATATCGGAAGCTTTATCAAAAATCAGGGAGATTTCTTCCAAGAAACCTCCCTGTTATATTTCCGTGAATCCGGAACATCTGAAATTTACTGAAGAACAAATCCACCGTTAGGCGAGATAACCTGTCCTGTGAGGTAAGGAGCCTTAAGGATATACTCAAGGGCACCTGCGATATCTGATACATCACCGATATATCCCTCAGGAATTGTTCCGGCAAGAGCATTGAGCTCGTCCTGGTTGACGCCGCGAAGCATATCTGTCATGATCATGCCCGGAGCGATGGCATTGGCACGAACGCCTCTTCCGGCAAACTCAAGTGCAAGGGCTCTGGTGAGACCGATAACACCGGACTTGGCTGCGCAATAATCTGCCTGGTTGATGACACCGGTAAGTCCACCTACAGATGAGATGTTTACGATCATTGCCTGATGCTCCTTGTCGGAGTGGTTGATCATGTGTGGAAGAACCAGATGAGTCATATGTAAAAGACTCATGAGATTTGTTGCGATAACCTTCTCATACTGCTCGTGGGTAATGTCTATCCAGTTGCAGTTGTTGGTGATACCTGCGTTATTTACAAGAACATCAATGTTCTCACCAAACTTATCAACCGCTGCCTTAACGAGAGCTTCGCAGTCCTCATACTTGCTGACATCTGCTCTTACAACCAGAGAGTCAACACCGTAATCCTTCTTTAACTGCTCTGCGATCTCTTCTGATTTTGCCTTTGAAGATTCACTTACGTAGTTAATGACTACATCATAGCCAAGCTCTCCAAGCTTAAGAGCCATTGCCTTTCCAATACCACGTGAACCGCCGGTAATAATTGCTGTTTTTGCCATTTAGAACCTCCTTACGATCTTTACGATTTTTTATTCAATTACGATATATTATACACCGTTTTATTCATATAAATAATAGTATTTATCATAATGGCTCACGCCTATTTATGTTTCCTGTCCTGCAAACTGAGTCATATACAGGTCATGATACCTGCCCTTCTTAGCCAGCAGTTCCTCATGATTTCCACTTTCAACGATCTCACCATGGTCCATAACAATGATCTCGTCCGCATCCTGTATGGTAGAGAGACGGTGGGCGATAATAAGGCTGGTACGCTGTTTCATAAGTTCCGTCATGGCATCCTGAATGCACATTTCAGTTCTTGTATCCACAGATGAGGTAGCCTCGTCCAGAATCAGGATACTGGGTTTTGATAGAAAGGCACGACATATAGTAAGGAGCTGCCTTTGTCCCTGACTAAGATTACTACCGGAGGATTCCAGTACCGTGTCATAACCATTTGTGAGGTTTGCAATCAAATCGTCGCAGTGGCTGGAAACTGCTGCTTCATCCAGTTCTTCCTGAGTGATATCTCGTGATGCGTAACAAAGGTTATTACGGATCGTGTCGGTAAAAAGCACCGTATCCTGCAAAACTATGCCTACAGCATCTCTGAGTTCGTCGGTGGAGATATCGTAAATGCTCTTTCCGTCCAAAAGTATCTCGCCGGAATCAACGTGGTAAAAACGCATCAGCAGGTTTATGATGGTTGTCTTGCCACTTCCGGTGGAGCCTACCAGAGCAATCTTCTTACCGGAGGATACCTTGAGAGAGAAATTCCTGATGACAGGTTTTCCCAATACATAGGAGAAATTTACATTTCTAAACTCGATGACGCCCTTTACAGGCTGTACGATCGATCCTCCGCTCTTATCCTCTTCTTTTTCATCCAGTATCTCGAAAATGCGCTCTCCACCGGCAAGAGCCGTTTGAATCTGACCGTAAAGCTGGGCGAGTTCGTTAATAGGCCTGGAGAACTGCTTTGCATAGATGATAAATGCGGAAATAACACCGATGGAAATGTCTCCCCTCAGGGCAAATCGTGCACCGAATACCGCTACCACCACGAAGGAGACATTGCTGAGCATATTCATGACAGGGCCCATGGAACCGCCGATGATCTCTGCTATGATACCGGTTTTCGTCAATTCGTCTGCTGTTTCGGAAAAGCCCCGGACTTCCGCCTCCTGACGGTTATAGGCTGTGACAGTACGGGTATTTGTGACCATCTCCTCCACGGTGCCGTTGAGCTTACCAAGGAGCTTTTGCCGCCTGACGAAATATTTCCGCATGTACCCGGTGATATTCGTAGTAAACAGCACCGTCAGCATAACCGTAGAGCAGCTGAGCATCGTTAAAATAGGACTGTAGGATAGCATCATTGCGATAGTGCCGACAAGCATAAGCATTCCCGAAAGCAGGCTGCTTAAAGATGAAGAAACGATGGATGCTATGTTTTCTGCGTCATTGGTCATACGGCTCATGATGTCTCCATGGGAGTGGTTATCAATATAGGAGATAGGCAGATTTGTGATCTTGCAAAACAAATCGCCCCGGAGCCTGAATATGACCCGCTGACTTAGTTTCGCACTTATAAAGCCCTGCAAAAGTGTGCTCAATCCATAAATCACATATGCAGTAAGCATTAAGATCAGTACCCTCTTGAGAGATCCGGGTTCTGAATTTTTTATGCGGTCAATAGCCTCTGCCTGAAAGCGGGGAGCCATCACACCCATGGTTACTCCAAGGATGATGGTAACACAAAGCAGCGATACGTATCTCCACTCATTCCTGAAATATTTCCATAAGCGCTTAAGGGTACCTTTTCTATCCTTAGCTTTCTCGATAGGAGCTCCCATGTTGCCTCTCATGCCCCGACGCCCAAGGGAAGGCTGGGGTGCGGATGACAAAGATTTCCAGTTTTGGGAGCCGCTCTGATTTGAACTCATGGAAAGAATCCCTACGGATTCAGCTCTTATATTCAGTTGTTGACTCATACTTTCGACCTCCCTTCCTGAGCTGTGAATCATAGATTTCACGATAAACATCGCAGCTGTTCATCAGCTCTTTATGGGTGCCCATGCCAACGATTCTACCCTTATCCATGACTGCGATACGGTCTGCCCTCATGACGGTGGCAATCCGCTGGGCGATTATGATTTTGGTCATCTTCTCATAATCCCCTCTTAAGGCTTTGAACAGTCTCGATTCAGTACCAAGATCCAAAGCACTGGTGGAATCATCCAATATAAGAATTTCGGCAGGTCTAAGAAGTGCACGGGAAATTGCGATACGCTGCTTCTGTCCCCCGGAAAGGCTCATGCCGGCCTCTGCCACCGGGGTATCATAGCTATCAGGCTGACGTAAAATGAATTCATGGGTCTGGGCCACCCTGGCAGCTGAAATCATTTCATCTTCTGTTGCCTCAGGGTTACCTATCATTATGTTATGCGCTATAGAGCCGGAAAACATTTCACTTTTTTGCAAGACCAAAGAAATGCGATCTCTTAATTCATGAAGCGTAAAGTTCTTAACATCTTCTCCGTCCACCAGCACCCTTCCTTCAGTGACATCGTAAAACCTCGGTATGAGTGAAACAAGTGTGCTCTTTCCACTGCCGGTGGCTCCGATTATAGCCAGAGTCTGACCCGGTGCCACAGTGAAACTTATATCCTTCAGTACCTCATGATGGTGACCGGGGTAAGTGAAAGAAACATTTTTAAATTCAATGCTTCCTCCGCGTTTTTCGATGTTTCCATCTTTGCCGTCCTGAATAACCGGTACGGAAGTGAGCACTTCCTTAATACGTTTTGAGGATGCAACACCAAGAGTGATGGTCTGAAAGATCATAGCCATCATCATCATTCCGCTCAGAATCTGACTCAAATAGGTGATGGCTGCCATGAGGCTTCCGATCTCCATCCGGCGTGCCGCAACCTCCATCCCTCCGATATAAATGATGGTCACCGTAGCCGTGTTCAGCACAATATTCATGACGGGACGCATCCAGCTGATCAAAAGCTGCACCTGAAACCTGGAGTCGGCTAAATCCCTGTTGCTTTGCCGGAATTTTTCTATTTCACTCTTTTCCTGAACGAAGGCTTTTACCACACGCTCGCTTGCCACATTCTCACCGATAACAGAGTTCACGCGGTCAAGCCGTTTCTGTAAAAGAGTAAAAAGAGGCCCACTCTTCCAAACCACAAAGGCGATTTCAAGCAAAATGATCGGCAGTGTAAACATTAGCACACGACTGAAAGCCACATTGAGACTCAGAAGAAAGGAACTTCCTGCGATAAAAAACATCATGCACCGTACTGCGCCACGGATGAGCTGGGAAACCATGTTCTGCACCTGGGTTACATCTGAAGTCGTCCGGGTGATGAGGCTTCCCACAGTAAAGTCATCGATCTGTTCAAAGGAAAAATTCATGATGCGGTGGAACAGGGCTTTTCTCAGATCATTTCCGAAGTGCTGTGAGCATATATTAACGAACACACCGGAAAGTATCCCGCAGCAACCGCCTAAAAACACCACAAGAATCATGCGGATGCCTACACTCCACACCAGACTTTCGTTTCCTTTAAGAATGCCTTCATCTACAATCTGTGCCATCATTTTGGGCTGTATCAGATCGATCAACACCTCACCCACCATGAAAAGCGAGCCTATAAGCCCGATCCACCAGTATTTTTTCAGAAATTTGAGCAAAGAATCCGCCACCTTTCGATTTATTTTGAATTGAGAACGATTATGTAAATTATATCATGAGTCCCCCGACAAATTAGTCAAATAGACGAGTTTCGTGCTTCGCACTCGTCCCCCACATTCCGCACTCCCTTGGAGCTTACGCTCCACTTCGTGCTCCATGTTGTGAGGGTTCTAAAGCCTCCAAAAGCGTTTTTCTTTTACAAGATAATGCATATACTCATGAATTTCTGTTAAGTGATTACGATACCATCCTTGGCCGGGAAGCAAGAAAACTGTTTTTAAAAAACGGAATAAATATGAGTTTGTTTAAAAAACCCGCACCGAAAAAATACAGGTGCGGGTTTTTCATATGTGGGATTATATTATTAGGTGAGTGTCAGAAATAAACATCGAATCGTTTCGCGCAGAGCGATGCTTGAAAGGTCAGACCATTTTAATTATCTTCGCGAAGGGCTGACGCTACATGCCAGTTCCTTTGGACCTGCCACAAAACTCACGATTCTTTCAACTGACTGTTCTCGATAATACTCATAACATCCAGGGTTTCCTTTGCATATCTATCTGCTTCACCGTAATTCCTACCATCTATGATTCGGGCAAAATCAATAAATTCGCGGGTCATTCTGTGATGAGTCTCTGCCGGAACAAAAGTTTCTACGATAGTTTTCCGGATCATTGCCCCCGCTGCATCCTTTACCGGATCACCGCTGTCATCCACAGTCACAATGGTAAGGTTTGGTGCGACATTGGGCTTTCCGTCGATTTTCATATACCCCTTTTCACCCTGAATGGTCACAAAACACGGGCTGTCAGAATCTTTTGCACCGGTACATACAGCTGAGAATCCGTCATACTCCATCACCAGTATTCCGGAAGTGTCCACTCCGTTAAAGCCTATATTCGGATGATAGGAAACCTTTTCAGGTCTTCCGAAAAGTTCTGCGGCATAATGGATGTTGTAGACATTGATATCCCTCAGAGCACCGCTCAGACATGCAGGATCAAAGGCGGGATCAACATCCCCTGCAAGATACCTGTCATACCGGCTTGAATACTGAGAGTAATTGGCCGTCATCATGCGGATCCTGCCGAGTTTAGGCAGTGCCTCCTTCATCTTTCCTATCACATCATTGTGAAGAACCGTGATGGCTTCAAATATAAAACATCCCTTTTGCTTTGCCAGTTCCATGAGTCCTTCGGCCTCGGAATATGTTCCGACAAAAGGCTTTTCAAGTATGACATTTTTCCCATGCTCAAGTGCTTTCCTGGCATATTCATAATGAACCATATTTACAAGTCCGATATATACCGTATCCACGTCACTCTCATCAAGCATCTCATCATAATCCGTGAACACTTTTGGAATACCATACTTCTTTGCAAGCTCTTCTCCCTTTTCACGGCTGTGAGGTCTTGCAAATACAGCTCTTATCTTTATCTCTTCAACCGGCTGCATGGCAAACAATGCATCAGCTACAATCTTACCTGTTCCGACTATACCTAAATTCATAATGATTCCTCCCAGATACTCAATAGGTATCATACTGTGATTGCAATCACCACAGAGAATGTATTATATCCTGCTTCTGAATCTACACTTATCTTCCCATGGTGACGTTCAGTTACAGCCTTTGCGATGGCAAGTCCTAAGCCGTAATGTCCGTTTAACTGCCTTGATTGATCCGAGCGGTAGAACCTTTCAAATATTTTTTCCCTATCTTCCACAGGAATCGGATCACCGGGATTAGTCACTTCCAGTACAGCATGTCCACGCTCACTATAAAGCCGCACCCGGATGCATGGCTGTTCTGTCAAAAGACTGTACTTTGTATGGGATATGGCATTGTCAACAAGAGTGGATACCAACTGCTCAAGCTGGACAGGATTTCCTTTAATATATATATCCTCCTGAATATCACTTTCCAATACCATACCATGATCAAATATAACCGTATCAAATGGAAGCAGACTTCCCGTTACAAGGTGACTGAAATCCAGATCCTCCATTGGCACATCAGTATTTTCTGTTCTGGCAAGATCCAAAAGTTGTGTAACCAGATCTTTCATGCGACGATTTTCAAAAATGATATTATCAAGCCATGAATTCTCTCCCAGCTCCTTCTTAAGTATGTCAGCGTTGGCACTGATGGTGGAAATGGGAGTTTTCAGTTCATGCCCCGCATCTGCTATGAACTGCCTTTGTTTACAGTAACTGTCCTCAAGTGGTTTCACTATTTTATCCGCCAGAAAAACAGAAATCATGAACAGCACTCCCAATGCCAGGGTTCCGGTAATGATGGTATTGATGAGCAGTGCAGAAATGCTGTCGGAAATCAGTGTATTATCCATCATGGCGACATATATTATCTTATCGGTATCGGATATGTCTTTTGTTTCCACATCGCCGTTCAAAGAAGCATCTGTCGTGGCTGCATTCCAGTTCCCGGGATACTCTGTAATCCGATACACAAAGCTCCGGTTACTCCCTTCTTTGTTACCGCTGTAAAGCAGCACACTTGCCATTTCTGTTAATGCTTCATCAGACAATAGCGGTTTTACATCATTCCAGATTTCAACCACTTCTCCTTTGGCATTAAATGCAACAACATAGCATACCGTAACCTTCGTGTATGATGGAGATTCCTTAAACAGTTGATTTTCACGGGATATATCAAAGGATTCCTTATGGGTACCGTTGTTTATGTCTTCTTTCTCTGCAGCCTTTCCATTCTTTCCATCCTCTGCATCCCAGACATCATGGGAAAGTCCCCCTATACATTGCTCTGTAAAATCAAGCAGTATGTGCTGATTTGATTTATAAACACTTCTTAGTGTCGTCATATAAATGATCATCAATGTCAGAATCAGCACCAGCGTCAGCATCGACATAATTGAAGCAACGATTTTCACTCTTGACTTTTGAAAAATACTATGATGTATTGCCTTTGAAAAAAACTTAACCATTATGTTTCTAACCTGTTTCTTAACTGATATCCTAATCCGCGAACTGCCTTGGTTTCCGCATCAGCCTGCTCCATGATGTTACGACGAAGCATCGCACGTACTCTGGCTAACAGTTCTCTTGTTTCAAAGGGTTTTGTAAGATAATCATCTGCTCCTGCATCCAGTCCCGTAACCTTATCATCCAGTTCTGTCTTTGCAGTAAGCATCAGAATCGGTGCCTTGATACCGGCACTTCTTACATTCCTGGCAATATCAAAACCATTCATTCCCGGCAGCATCACATCGAGAATCATGAGATCGTATATTCCGCTCTTTGCTGCATCGCAGCCATCCAGGCCGTTCGAAAACGAATCAACATCATATTTCTCTGAACGCAGAATCGCCTGAAGTGCTTCTGACATACGTTCCTCATCTTCAACCAAAAGTATTCTCATCCTCATCCCCCTTTCTATATTAATAACGTATCAAAAAGACCAATGACTCTGCAATCTGTTCTGCATACATCATCAATCTTTTTTATGATACTTCCCACAATGCTTATATCAGGATTCTTTTCCGGTCTTGGAACACATAATTCAGAGTATTTAACAGTTAAAAATACCTAAGTATTCCGACACAGACTTATTATACTCTTATGATTGATTATTCCAGGGTGCTGCAGCATTCGTTTACCCATGCAATAAAGTTTGCATCGGAATCACCACTGCGCTCTGCCTTTGTATGTTCCATACCCCAAACAGTTGTAAACTGCACGTCTACATCAGTACCATTTGCGTCATAGTTTTTTAAGGCCAGGGCAAGATTTGCTTCTGTGGTTACCGCAGTATCGCTTTGGAACAATCCGGAATTGATTCTCATAAACTGCGCAACTGTAGAAGTGCCATAACCTTCGGAACTCTTCATCAGATAGTACAGAGGAGAATACATGTTGAGACGTTCTGAAACAGTGTGTCCCAATGCATCTACTGTTGTCATATCCTCTTCATAATCAGCCGCATAATCGGAACCCTCTGATATAAGGATATCTGTAAGCATTTGATCAAAATGCGCACCGCTTCCATCTCCATACCCAAAGAGAGTATTTTCTCCCTGTCCTTCATCCAACTGATCAAATGCAGCAATACCTTTTCCTGACTGCTTTACTGCATTGGAAAAAGCCTCCAGATCTGTGATGGTTGCGGTATTGGTTTCAGCATCATAGGTTACCCATACACCGTTTGAATTCAGCGCATCAATATAGTCCTGTGCTGTTTCATAAGTACCTGAAATAGTTACGCCTTCGACTGCACCTGATGAAGTACGGCTTATATCATCTATCTGCGTATAATCAATATCCGGGTCTGCGTTTGTACCTGCTTCATTTTGAGTATTTGCACCATCCGGCTTCTGACCTCTGTTATCCGGTCCACCGAAGCCCATTCTTCCCTGTCCCGGACCGCCCTGACCGCCGTCCGGTCCCATTCCGGCCTGATGTCCGGCACTTGAAGAGGAATCATATGGGAAGGCAGTATCAGAAAGGAAGTTGTTAAGAGAAGTTTCCACTACTGATTTGATATATTCATAATAGGTTCCAGCCTGATAGCGTCCATCAGAAGACTGCTCCAGAGTGAGCTCGGTACCGTCTGTATCGGTAAGGCCCAGGGAATTGATGTAATCTGCAAATGCAGCAGTAAGATCATCTGAAATCTTCTGTTCTTCCTCTGACAAACCGGTTCTTGTGTTACCCATCTGCCACTCATAAGCTGCGTCAGCAGAATCAAGTGATGTTATGGGACACCATGCCTGTGATCCGGTGACAGCATCGCTGACACCCTGTACGGCACCGATAGCCTCCAGATAGTCATCATAAAGCGCTGAATCACCGGTCACACCGAGTAGTGCAGACTGCGCTCCTCCGCCGGACATACCGAAAGAGAAAATCCTATCCATATTTCCGGCAATGTTTCCTGCATTGTATCGAATGTAACGAATCGCTGCTTTAAGATCCGTAATTCCGGCAGGTGCTCCCGCATCTCTGCCACGGCACCCGGCATGTACATAAACAAAACCCTCATCGGTATACTGAGTAAAACTCTTATACTCCGTAAGCGCAGCCTGTGCAGAATAGCCCGGTGTATCAACAGGAAGTACTATGGGCGCTGTCTCTGCAGTGTACTTTGAATCTCCAACCGTTGCTGTGGTGTTTATAGTACAGGTATAGGTACCATCACCATTGTCCTGTGCTGTCATATATGCGCCCGGTACAAAAACGGATAAAGTTTCATAGGATTCATCCGCAGGAGCTGCACAATAGGAAATCCCAATCTGATAATATACATCATCCTCAGAGTTATACTGCCACTTTGTGTTATCGATCTTTGAAAGTGTTGTAACCGCCTCTGTTGCCGATGTATCCAAAATCCCTGCTGCACCTGTTTCAACAGCGGTTGTCTCAAGAGCTGCCGCCGTTGAAGCAATTGTCGTGGTCGGTGGAACAGATTGTGATGCACTGCATCCTGCTGTAATCATGGCAATGGACATGCCAAGTGCTGTTATTCTATAAAATTTCATAGTATTCTCCTTTTAAGATTATCTTCAAACAAATATCTGTGTTTTGCTGATGAGAACACTATAGCGGAGTTTTCTTGAAGAAAGATTGAAAAAATCGAGCAGGTAAAGCTCCCTGCTCGATTCCTTTTTAGCCGTCAAATATCTATTAAGCATTATACTTTTTTAGACAAAATCCAACTTATGTGTATCACGGTCAATATTCCGATCCGTTGAAATTCAAATCATGGTATTAAGTTTTATATCAACATTTCCATCCGAGCTGAATGTCATTCCTTCCGCATCCATTGGTGTCTCATAAAGAGTACCGCTCAAAACATGCTCTCCATCGTTAATGAAGATTTCAAAAGAAAAGCGATCAAGAAGAAGGCGGAGTTTGAAGTCATCGTAAGCATCAATCTTAACTTTACGGTACTCGCAGATGGAAGCTGAACGTCCGCTGTTACTCCGGTCAAGAATCAGATAACCGGATTTTTTATCATAAGAAAAGCTGACATGAATATCATCCTTTACGGCAAACTTCATCGTAAAGTTCGATGCATCCTTTACCTCTGCCGTCATATCCAGACATCTTCCGGAAATGCCATCGACCACAGCATCATCAGGTGCCGTAACCGTTCTTTCAACAGTACCTTTATATAATGTTTCAATCTCCCTGATGGGCTGCTGACAGATACGGCCATTCTTTACAGTCATTTCTCTCGGGAAACTCATCTGACCGAACCATTTCTGTTCCTCCGGGATACAGTTTCCTGAGGCAGGATCCTGCATCCAGCCGATAACGATTCTTCTACCGTCAGCTGTCTCCATACTCTGGGGTGCATAATAATCAAAACCTGTGTCCAGGGGCTGGGCCTTCTCCGAATCCCCTACAAAAGCCATGACACAGTTTCCGTTTCTGTAACAGTCTTCCGTCTTTTTCATATTCATGACTGAGACAGAGAGCACTTTCTCACCATCAAGTGTGAAGTAATCCGGACACTCCCACATTCTTCCCCATCTTCCGTCATTAGTCTTCAAAGTATCCTTATACTTCCAGTTAATGGCATCATCAGATTCATATCTGAGTACCGCGCCAAGTCCGTTTTTCAGCCTTGCAGCTATCACGCAATAGTACTTTCCGTCTTCAATCCAGATTTTAGGATCCCTGAAATCCCCTTTATCCGCGCCCTCCGGCATGTCCTTAGATGTAAGTACAGGATTTGACTCGTACTTTTCATAGTTCTCACCATCACCGAAAGCGAGACACTGTGTCTCCTCCCTGAAGAGCTCCTCACCCTTACCATGCTGGTTATGTGCTGTGTAGATCAGAAGATGCCTGCCATCCTTATCCGTGATGGCACTTCCCGAAAAGCAGCCTGTCTCGTATTCCTTATCCGGTGCAAGTGCAGCCTTTTCATAGTCCCAATGGATGAGATCCTTAGATGTCCAGTGTCCCCAGTGCATGCTGTCCCAGCTTGTACTGTAGGGGTTGTACTGATAGAAAAGATGATATTTTCCATTATAGAATGAAAACCCGTTGGGGTCATTTAACCATCCGGCCTTGGCTGTCAGGTGGTAAACAGGACGCTCGTCAGTACTTATATTTCGGCTGTATCTTTCTTCATAATCACGTGCTTTATCTAATGTATCCAAAGTATTTAATTCCTTTCATGATGTAGTCATTCCCATGTTCCATTCAGAATTATAGACTACGACAAATATTTAATCATCCCCATAAATCCTGTTAAAATATATCATCTCTGCAATACCGGTGATGGTCCATGAAAAAATATACAGAAGATATAGCGATGTAACTGTTTTAAAATATGCAAAGACCGTAAATATCCACAAAATCCTGAACACACAGGAGCCAAGTATCACGATGATCGTCGGGATGAGACTTTTACCGAGGCCTCGTGATGCTGCTATGGAGCCATCCATAAACGCAGAAAAGCCATAGGACAAAGCCATGATGGAAAGACGATACATACCGGCTTCAACAACTGCCGGATCGGTGGTAAACACTCTGAGAAAGGGTACTCCAAAAATGTACAGACTTACACCTATGGCACTTCCGATTACAAAGCTGTAAAACAGAGTTATATGATATATCTTTTTGACCCTTTCCATCTGTCTTGCACCGTAATTCTGCCCGATGAAGCTTGAACCTGCAGTGTAAAATGCGGCCATAACATCATAATCAAGTCCGTCTGCATTTTGCGCAGCTGCCGCACCTGCCACTGTGATGGCATCAAAGGTATTGACTCCGTACTGGACAAAAAGATTGGCAATCTGGAAAATAGCATTAGCGATACCGGAAGTTATACTGATGGGAAGCATTCTCCTTGCAAACTGTTTGTCAAAATGCATGCCTCTGAATCTTAAACCGATTATAGACTTCTCACGAATGATGGAGAATAAAATGCAAAAGGCCGAAAAATACTGCGAGATAACACTTGCAAGAGCAACTCCCACCACATCCAGATTCATAACTATAACAAAGTAAAGGTTCAGCAGTATATTGATGAAACCTGAAACCGTCAGAAACATAAGAGGTTTACGTGTATTTCCCGAGGCGCTGTAGGCGGCGTTTCCAAAGTTGAATATAGACAGCGCAGGAATTCCGAGAAAATAAATCCTTAGATAGTTCATGGCACCCGGAAGCAGAGACTGTTTTGTGCTGAGCAGTGAAAGAACGCTTAACTTTGTGGCTTCACTGAAAATCATTGTCAGTATGCCGATCAGCATACAGAGCATAAATGCAGTAAATACAGCTCGTTTAACCGCTTCCTCTTTTCCTCTGCCTATGGCATAAGCTACAGTTACATTTACTCCGCTCGAAATACCTATAATGAAAGTTGTATAGAGAGTCACCAGCGTGGTTGTGGATCCGACGGCGCCCAAAGCTATGGGTCCCGCAAATCTGCCGACAACAGCTATATCTGAAATATTGAAAAGAATCTGCAGTAAATTCGAAGCTATCAGCGGCAGACTGAACATCAAAATGCCGCTCCAGAGAGGAACCTGTGTCAGATTTTTAGCTTCATTTGTTTTATTATTCATGTATATATCATCCCTGACCTATCTGTACAAAATCAAAAAGACATTATACTCCGAAAAAACAAAAGAAGCACCACATATGTGGTGCCCTTTTCAAATAAATCACTCCGCACGGAACGATTCGATACTGGACCGCTTCGCGCTATGCGCTCACTGGGAACGTCAGCCCATTTGAATTCGCTTCGCGAAGGGCTGACGCTACATGCCAGGTCCTTCTGACCTGCCACAAAAAGCGTTCCTCTCGCGTTTCGGTGTCATTACAGAATAATAAACCGGCAGCATCAGAAGACAAAGCAGGGTGGATGCTGTAAGTCCGCCAATATTTACTATGGCGAGTCCCTGATTCATGGAGCCTGCATTACCAAACGCCATAGCCATGGGAATCATCGATATAACGGTTGTCAGAGTAGTCATGAGGATAGGTCTTATACGTGTAGCTCCTGCTTCTATAAGAGCTTCATCAAATTCCATAGTGCCTCTATACTGATTTGCCGTATCAACATAGAGAATACCGTTATTTACAGCAGTACCTATGAGCATCAGGAATCCAACCATGGATACCATACTGATAGAGCAGTCTGTAAGCCAAAGCAATGAGAAAGAACCTATCAGAGAAAAAGGTATGGTAGTCATGACCATCAATGAGTATTTTGGAGACTCGAACTGTGATGCCATCACTACAAATACCAGAAATACTGCTTCAAGAAGAGCCATCATCAGATTACCCATTTCTCTGGACCGCGTTTTATCCATGGTACTTTTACCGATGGTCACTGTGCCTGTGAGATTTGGTTTTACCGTTTCTTCAAGTATCTGTTTAGGTGATTCTCCGGTAGCTTTATCCGAGTACTCTGCTGTTATAGTAACATTGTACTGTTTATCTGCCCGGGATATAGATGCCGGTGAATCCACATAATGAACATCAGCCACATCAGTAAGAACAACCTGCCCGCCGTTTCCGGCACTTAAAAGGATATTCTTTATCTCATAAAGAGAATTGTATTTATCAACAGGGTATTCAACTTTTACATCCGTGTCTTCTCCATTTACCGGAATACTTGTCACTGTAGATCCCGTAAGTATCGACCTCAGTGTACTACCTATGGTTCCTGCCGTAAGGCCGTAGGATTTGGCTTTAATGGCATCTACTGTAACCTCTACTACAGGCGAAGAATTATCTATGCTTGAATGAACTCTTGCTATATCGTCACGTGTTCCAATTTCTGAAACTATTTCATTTACGACTTCTTTCACCTCATCATAGTCCGCACCCTGAATCAGTACCTCATACTTATCTCCGGAAGAACTCATCATACTCATGGAAGATTTCATTTCCACGGAAATATCACAATTCGTAACATCCGAAAGCTCCTTCTTCCACTTGTATACGACATCCTTTGTTTCCATGCTTCTGTCATCTTTGAGCGTTGCCGCGATAGTCGCCTCTGAGTTTCCGCTTCCACCGGTAAACTCTGTTCTGTAATGTTCCAAATCCGGATCCTGTTTAATGATTCCTTCTATTTCATCTAATGTAGGTTCTATCTTCTTTATTTCCGTACCGGGTCTTGTATTCACAGTAATGCTTATCTCACCCTGATCATCTGATGGCATGAGTTCAATGGTAAGTGTTGCCGCAAGTAAAAGAGAACCCAGGAGAAGCAGCACAGAGGTAAACATAACTGTTTTTTTCTTCGGAAGGATCTTCTGCATCAAAACTCTATATCCGTCCTGAAGTTCCTTTACAGGGTCGTTAAGCATTGCCTTTGTTTTTTCCTCAGGCTTATACATCATGTAGCAAAGAGGAACTACTGTGATAGCAGAGATAAGTGATGCAGACATACAAAAAACAATGGTGAATCCCAAAGGTCCGAACATCTGACCTGTCATACCGGAAAGCAGTCCCAGGGGAAGAAATACTACACAGGTGGTTATGGTTGAGGCTATAACCGACATAGCCACTATTCCTGTTCCATCCAAAGCATCACGGGCATATTCTAAAAGTCCCTGTTTTTCTTTATTTTGAGCTGTGACTCTGAAACAACTTTCCAGCACTACTATGGAATTGTCCACCATCATACCGACTCCCAGAGTCAGCGCAGAGAGGGTGATCATATTCAGTGAATAGCCCACCAAACTCATAAGTATAAGAGCTGCCAGTATTGATACGGGAATAGAACTTCCTACAATGAGGGATGCCTTTATATCTCCGAAAAACAGATATATGATGATCATGGAAATGACTATGGCAAGAATAAGTGTCTTTACCACATCATTGATTGAGTCAGTTATATTTTCAGAGGTATCGCTGATTACTGTAATTTCAAGAGCATTATCCTTTTTTGAAAGTGTGTCTATAGTTTCCCTTACTTTCTCTGAAAGTTTCATCGAAGACGCACTTTGCTGCTTTGTTAAAGAGATGGTTATGGTATCCTGACCATCATATTTCGCTATACTGTCATTCTTTTCATTAGCGTAATTAACTGTTGCCACATCCTGAAGATACACAACATCATTCTGGTTTTTGGTTGTAAGCGGAATATCCCCGAGAGCTTCAAAGGAATCATATTTCATTCTGGTGGAGACCGAAAGCTCCTGACTTCCATCCAGGGTACTTCCGGCCGGTATGGTGGCATCCGCTGCTGAAATGTCTCCGGCTATGGATGACATAGTAACTCCGTACTGAAGCATTTTTTCTTCATTCAATTCTATGGAGATATACTGTTTGTTTCCTCCATTTATCTTTATATCAGCTACCTCAGGTATCTTTTCAAATTCCGGAGACAGTTTATTTTCCACATAATTATATAGATTTGCTGACTCCTTTTCGTTCTGTATCATGAGAGTCATATCCGAACCCGAGTTCATATTCATCTCAAATATGGATGGTGTCTTGCATCCATCCGGAAGCTCTCTCGCCACCTGATCAACCTTCTTTTTGAGATCATCATAAGCCTTATCCATATCAGTTCCGTAATCATATGAAAGCATGATCATGGAAGATCCTTCACTTGATTTTGATGTTATGCTATCAAGACCGGAAAGAGCGCTGATATTGTCTTCTATAGGCTTTGTTACAAGTTCCGCGACATCCTCCGGGCTGGCTCCGGAATAATTTGTCATTACAACCATCATGGACATATCCATATCAGGCGTGAGTTCAAGGGTAGTATTGAAAACTGATGATATACCGAAAACTATAAGGCATAGGATAGCCAGGATAGCCGAGACAGGTCTCTTTAAAACCACTTTAGTTATTCCCATTGTTTTCCCCCTTGATCCTTACTTCTGTACCGTCACTGAGTTCTGAACTCCATGTGGAAACCACCTGATCTTTGGCATCGACACCACTAAGTATCTGAACATTGTTTTCATCTTCTATTCCGGTAACTACCTTGACCTTTGAGAGTATATGATCCCTGCTTACATATACGAAAGATCCGGCACTTTCACTGTAGATACAGTCTTTCGGAAGAGTCAGAACATTTTCTGCATGACTCGAAACCACGTAGAGTTTCACTTTGGATCCTGTTGGAAGCGCTGAAATATCCGAAGAAATGGTGGCGGCATCACCATCCAGAAGATCCGCCTTAACAGTATAAAGTCCGGTTGAATCCTCAGCCATGGTGCTGATTTCTGTGATGTGGCCGGTGAAAGTCCTGCCCTCCTTTTCAACCCTTATGGCGTCGCCTGTGTTTAATCCGTTACGTATACGTTCAGTTACAGAAAAAGAAACAACCTTATGGCCGTTACCCGTGATGACACACAACTGGTTTCCTGCATTTACTGTGTCATTCGCTTTTATGTTCACTATCTCTATCATTCCATCGATTTTTGCTTTTACATTGGCATACTCCTGCTGGGTATCGTAAGAAGTCTTTGATGACTGATACTGAACTTCTGCAGATCTAAGGGCATTTACGTAGGCTTCATATTCTGCCGCACTTATATCTCCCGTAGCAAAAAGGGGCTGCATTCTTGAAAGATCCTGCTGTGCTTTCTGAAGATTTATCTGCGCTGATTCAACAGATGATTTTGCACCGGCAACCTGTTTTGTATCTATAGTGCAGATGGTATCTCCGGCCTTAACCATATCCCCGGCAGAAACATTAAGTGAAGTTACATCTCCGCCTACTTTGGCGTAAACATAGACCGTATCACTGTTCTCAATAGAACCAATCAGAGAAGTTTCACTGCTTATACCGGAAAGTCCGGGATTAATAACTTCTACAATCGGAGCAGAAACGCCTTGAGCAAACACCTCCTGATTACTCAGCTTTCTGTAAACTGCTGCGCCTAAAACAAGAACTATAAGGCCCGTGACCACCATTGAACGTTTTTTCATACTGATCTCCTTTTTAACATCTGCCGAAATATCATTAAGGCTTATGTTTTATTGTCATCTTAACGCCCATATTCTAGGTGCCTTTTTTTTAACAAGTTTTAAGCCAATGTTAAGTGAATGTTAAATCGCGAAAAAATACTGCAATGAAATCCGTTGAAATTTTTCTAAATACTTCTGAAAGTCAATACTTACTTAACATTTAGGTTGTAAGCTGTACGATATAGATTAAATAACAAACCTGCCTTTAGGTTTATAGCATCAGATTTTTTTACAGGAGTATATATGTTTACAATTTTAATAATTGAAGATAATGATGAACTTAGAAATCTCTATTCTCTTGCTTTAAGAAAACAGGGATATGAGACCTTATCCGCATCAGATGGCGTCACTGCCTCACAGCTTTTGGAACAGAATTTTGTTGACATGGTCATAACAGATATCATGATGCCTAACATGAACGGATATGAGTTTGTTAAATATTTACGGTCTTTCAACAAAGAGATACCTATAATCATTATCACCGCCAGGGATGATTTCTCTTCCAAACAGGAAGGGTATCATCTGGGCACAGATGACTATATGGTGAAACCAATAGATGTAAATGAACTATGTCTTCGTGTCGAAGCCCTTCTCAGACGTTCAAAGATAGTTCATGAACGTAAGCAGACAATAGGTGAAACCGTGCTGGATCTGGATGCTCTGTCAGTCACCCGAAATGATTTAAGCTATGATCTTTCAAAAAAAGAGTTCTATCTTCTATACAAATTGATATCAACTCCAAATAAGATTCATACCAGGCAGCAGCTTATGGACGAGATATGGGGAGTAGAAGCAGAATCCGATGCACGAACCGTAGATGTGCATATCAGTAAACTGAGAAAACTTTTTGAGGCTAATCCGGACTTCAGCATAAAGACCATTCGAGGCCTGGGCTACAAAGTCACTATTCCGGATCACATGAGGTGAATTGATGCAAAAATACTTATCCAGAATTTTCAAAAAGCATAAACTATGGCTTTTAACCTATGCTCTTTCATTTATAGGATTACTCCTGTCTATTATTGCAGGTGCTATGGTTGGGTTCTTACTGTACAAGTATGATCTCTCAGATTCTTTTGGTTTCATAAAAAATCCACTGACACCTTATCTGATAAGCGTGCTTATACTGACTCTCATCTTTATGAGATTTATTTCCTTCATCATAATCAAGCCACTGAATAACCTTGTTGATGCCCTGCAAAAGATATCCCAGGGAGATTTTGAAGTTAAACTTGATGAGAATTCCGGACTTCAGGAATTCCGAAATATGAATAAAAATTTCAATCGAATGGCGAAGGAGCTTTCCAATACTGAAACCCTGAGGAATGATTTCGTATCCAATGTTTCTCACGAGTTTAAAACCCCTCTTTCTTCCATAGAGGGGTATGCTTCCCTTATGCTTGCACCGGATATAACCAAAGATGAACTTCAGGTATATGCAAAAAAGATTATGACCAGCACCAAACAGCTTTCCTCACTGACAGGTAACATACTGGCTCTTTCAAGGCTAAACACCGGAACCATCAATGAGACTCCCGTTTTATATTCTCTGGATGAGCAGATTCGC
Source organism: Oribacterium sp. P6A1 (assembly GCF_000702885.1). Classification (GTDB taxonomy): domain Bacteria; phylum Bacillota; class Clostridia; order Lachnospirales; family Lachnospiraceae; genus Oribacterium. The sequence continues at coordinate 141,513 of NZ_JNKO01000005.1, forward strand.
GAATCCATACTTATGCTGGAGCAGAAATGGACACAAAAAAATATTGACCTTGAAATGGAACTTCCGGAGGTCAATATCATGAATTATCAAAATTTACTTTTTCAGGTATGGACCAATATCTATTCCAATGCCATAAAGTTCTCACCTGACAACTCCACCATCACTACGCTTATCGAAAAGGAAGATAAGGTCGTAAAAGTACGTATCAGGGATCAGGGTATAGGAATAAACGAAGAACAAATCCATCACATATTTGATAAATTCTATCAGGCCGACACTGCCCATAAATCCGAAGGAAACGGTCTGGGTCTAGCAATCTGCGCTTCGATCCTGAAGCTTTCCGGAGGGAGCATACAGGTTCATAGTGCACCCGGGAAAGGATCTGAATTTATAGTTTTTCTACCATACTCAATCACAGCGTAAAATAACCCTCTTTACCGACTGCCCGGTAAAGAGGGTTATATCATTTTAGCACTTATGAGAACTCTGATTAAATCTTTCCCTGGCCGGATTATCGATGCAAAGCATTAACTTCCTTTGAAAATCCGTGCCCCGACGCCGGAGGCTCTACGGGAATCATACAAGTATGCTGATCATCATACCTTCAAAGATCCGCTGCAGATCAGCTTTCCTGACTTTCTGTCAAAGAGAAGGATATCTTTTCCTGTGATATTGATCTTTTCCTCCTGTCCGATCTGATAGATTACGCCTCCGAAGATAACGCTGGTGAGAAGGAAATCTCCCACTCTCAGCTTAAGGGTGGACTCCATACCTGTAGGCATGGCACCGTAAACAGTTGTATCTATACTTCCGTTTTCGTCAATGTCTATAGCCTCAGGTCTTATGCCGAGAACATAGTCCTCATCAGTGATGACAGGCTCATCCAAAAGACTGTCGTCTTCTTCATTGACCTTTTGGATATGGTACTTGAAAACTTCATCCTTATTGGTCTTTTCAACCGCTCCCTTTTGGCTCAATCTCTGACGTTCAAAATCAAGCTTTTTCTGCTCTTCGGCATCACGATTCTTACGCCATTCGACGATATCCATCTTATCGTTAGGAATGAAGCCTGCCTTGATTCCGTCAAGCATGGTGACTGAAAAGCTTCCATCGCTCTCCTGAGTTCCCTTTATATCAATAAAGTTCATTGAAGGATTTCCGACGAAATCAGCTACGAAAAGGTTCGATGGTCTGTTATAAACCTCAAGAGGCGCCGCATACTGCTGAAGCACGCCATTGTTCACAAGACAGATCTTTGTGGCAAGAGTCATGGCCTCCATCTGGTCATGGGTTACGTAAACAAAGGTACTTCCTGTTTCCACATGCAGTCTCTGGAGTTCATATCTCATCTCCAGTCTCAGCTTTGCATCAAGGTTCGACAGAGGCTCATCCATGAAGAGAACCTGCGGCTGAGGTGCCAGGGTTCTTGCGATGGCTACTCTCTGCTGCTGACCTCCGGAAAGTTCTGCAGGGTATCTGTCCATGAACATTCCGATCTTGACTATCCTTGAGCAGGCTCTTACTCTCGAATCTATCTCTTCCTTTGTGAGTTTTCTCTTTTCTTCGAGAACCTTTCCGTTTTTAGTCACCTCACACTTATCATTAAGAGCCTTACCTTCATTTGCATATTTATTCTTTATGGTTTCAAGCTTTTTCTCATATTCAGCCAGCTTACTCTTTGCAGAAACATTGGGGTCAGTCGCCTCGTGTATCTTCATATCGAAGAGCTCTTTCGCAGAGTAAATGGATAATCCAAAATTATCGATGAGTTTGATATAGGCCTTTTTCTCATCCAGCTTACGGTTTTTGTCGAAGCACTCTTCTACAACTTCCTTTATCTTATTGCCGTTCTGAAGTGCTCTTATGAGATCAACTGTCTGTTTTGCTTCTACATCAAGAACCGGCATCTCTTCGTTAATGTTCTTGAGTCCGAAGGAGATATTCTCATAAACAGTCATGTTGGGCCAGAGGGCATAGTTCTGGAACAGGAATCCCACCTTACGCTTGTTTGGCGGCACGTTGATTCCCGCGTTGGAATCAAATACCACTGTATCTCCTATTTTGATTCTTCCCTCTGTAGGTGTTTCAAGACCTGCGATCATTCTGAGGATCGTAGTTTTACCACATCCTGAAGGTCCAAGTAAAGTTATAAAGGAATTGTTCGGGATATTGAGACTTACATTATCTACACCGAAAAACTTTCCCCATCTTTTTGTGACATTTTCCAAAATAATCTCAGGCATGATTATTTACCTCCAATTCCACTGTCCAGGCTTGCTCCTGTCAGCTTATTTACAAGTGTATTAAATACTAAGATAGTGACGATCAAAATCAGGTTGATGGCACTTGAGAATGCATAAAGTCCCATTTCATCGAAGTAATCAAGGGTCGTTGAAAGAATAAAGCCCTGGGTACAAAGAAGAAGGAACAGTGAAAGCTCACGAAGACATGTCATGAACGGAAGCAGATATCCGCTGATGATGGATGACTTCTGTATAGGAATGATGATCCTGAGCATTCGTTTGATCCATGGTGTGTTCTGAATGATCGCTGCTTCTTCCAGCTCATTACTTATCTGAAGCATAGAGTTCAGTGAGCTTCTGGAAGCAAAAGGAATATATTTAACTACACCTGCGATGATCAAAAGTGTGTAAGTGTTGAACAGGTTGATGTGCTCATTTGAGAACAGAATGAAGAATGCGGCGCCAACTGCAATTGACGGCATAAGATAAGGCAGGAATGCAACATTGTTCACATAGTTCGCCCACTTGTTTCTTCTGTTCTTTGCAACCGCATATCCGATAAGTGTTCCTATGGTTCCTGCAATAAGGGCGCAGACAACCGCAAGGAAAAGTGTTCCGAAGAAGGCATGCCAGATGGTGTTATTGTAAAGGATACCTGACTGTCCGTACATACCGTTTTCGGTAATGTTTTCATTGGTCACCCACCATTTAGTTGTGAGATGCGCAAAGTTTCCTGTGTAAAGGAAGCTGTAGTCTCCTGGGTTCGGAAGGAATGTTTCCAGTGCGAACAGCAAAATAGGCCAGATACTTGTAAAGAAAGTAATGATGATAAAAATGATTCCTACTATATACTTTCCGGCATTTCCGATGGAAAGCTTTGTAAGCTGTCCTGACTTACCGGTTACCGTTGTATAGTTCTTTCTGCTCTTAAGGCTCATCTGGTTCATTCCGAGAATCAGTACACCAAATACCATCATGATGATAGCAAGGATACTTGCCTCACCGGTGTAAGTACTGTTCATGGAAATGTACTTCGTTGAAAGAGTTGTAAGATTCAGATAGTGCGGAACCGGATAGCTTCCCATGGCGCTTCCGAATACAAGAAGTATGGTTGAAAGGATCGCCGGCTTTATCATAGGAAGTGTGACCTTAAACATTATCTTCCACTTGGGTGTATCGAGGATAGTTGCCGCCTCCTCCAGGTTGGCATCCATGTTTTTGAAGATGCCGCCGATAAGGATATATGCAAAGGGCGCATAGTGAAGTCCCAGAACCATGGCACTTGGAAATGCTCCCTGACACCACCAGCTCGGAAAATAAATATTAAATATAGCTGCAAGAAGTCCGTCAGCAGTACCCGTAACCTTATTGCTGTAGAACATGTGCTGCCATACAACAGCCAGTGTCCACTGGGGCATGATATACGGGAAAATGAAGATGGAACTCAGATATTTTTTGAATTTCATGTTTGTTCTCGTTACCAGGAACGCGAACAATCCACCAAACAGAATGGAAATCACACAAGTGAGAACCGACAGGATTATGGTATTTAACAAGGGTGTCCACAAATTTGCTTTCGCAAGTCTGCTGGTAAATAAGTCTGTATAATTTACTATTGTGTATCCGTCTACCCTGCCTGTCAGATGCTGGTCGATGGTACCCGGATGTATCTGGAATGTATCTTTTACTATCGCCACAATGGGGGCAACAGTACTGAATGTCAAAACTATGCCAAATAAGAGCAATATTATGTTCTGAGGCTGGGAGAACCAGGTTTTCAGCTTGTTCTTAAATATTGCACCGTTATCCGGTTGAATGCTTCTATCCATTACCTACCTCACTGTATAGCGGCCTGCTTTTCGTATCCTGTATGGGCTAATGTCTCCCGCGAAAATACATGTGCAGACAGCTCTCAAAAATTTGAATCCTATTCATGATATATTTTTCATTAAGAAAGGATGTCGCTTAAAAGGATATATTTTTCTCAATCAAGCGACATCCTTAATTCTTTTATATAAGTACGATGCCGGATTTTGATTTATTCGTCACTATCTTATGCATATAACTTATATTTTTAATTTTGTATAAATTATGATTTTCAGTGCCTATTAAGCGCCCGGTGTATACTTATCAAGTACGTCAATCCAGCTTCCTACTGAGAATGATACCTCTGCGCAGTATGCAGGATCCTCAAGAACCAGCTCGCCCTTGCCTTCTGATGTCCACCAGTCATAACCACGGTCGTTCTTTGCAGGGAACTCATCTCCGCCGCCTGTGCTGTGGCTGTACTTGGCTTCTACATCAGCTGCTACCTTAGGATTTGCAGAATATCCGCCCATATCCTTGCCCCATGCATCGAAGCCTTCTTCTGTACATGTCATATAAGCGATAAATGCACATGCTGTCCATGGAAGCGGGCTGTTCTTTGTAAGGAAGAGATAGTGGCAGTATCCGTATCCGCCGATACCTGTGTAGCCATCCTCATATGCTGCAACCTTGATGTTGTTTACAGATACAGTAGCTGACTCCTCAACTGAACGAAGCTTTGAATACACAAGAAGTCCGGCCTGATCCTTTGCTGATGCATCTACAAGTGTGTTGCAGATAGGACCGTCATCGGTCTGCTCGTTATAGTTGTTTACCCAGAGCTTGATCCATGCAAGTGCATAAGCGCCATTTGATCCGAGTCCCAGATCTGCTGCATCAGACTGCATAGCCTGAATTGTAGGCTCGAAGTATGCCTTCTTGGTATCATCAAGCTTGTCGTAAGCTTCCTTAAGCCATGTAGCATACTTATCTGATGTAAGCATCATAAGGAAGTTCTTTCCTACGATTTCTGAATCAACGCCCATGAAAAGAGGATGTGAGCCGTCATATACGAAATCCCAGCAGTTTGTGTATGTTGCAGTTCCTGTTGAGTTGTACATAAATACTTTGTTAAGTGTCTGAAGCGGAAGGAATCCCTTGTACTCTACAGGTGTAGTTCCGTTTGCTTCTGCCCACTCCTTGGGAACGAATCTCTTAAGGATATTTGTTTCTACCATCTTTGACTGAATCTGGTTTCCATCCTGAATGAGAGTCATGGCAAAGGTTCCCTCACTCTTAAGAGAGTCTGATGTAAGCTGTTCAAAGATCTTGTTGTTCTTTGGCTGCTGCCACTCAAATTCCATATTGTAGGATGGATCGATGGTCTTCAGATACTCGATAAAAACCGGAAGTGCTGATTTTCCACGGCTGGAGTTTCCTACGCCGTAAAATGTCTTGCCGTTGGACTCTTCTATAGCCTTCTTGGCCAGTTCTTCAAGTGACATGGTCTGGGCTTCAGCTATGATAGCATCGATACCTGTAAGCTCCTCAGCCTTAGCCTCCTTGGGACTGTCCTGCAGTGCTGCTGTTTCAGCTGCAGATTTTGTTTCTGCTGCAGCGCTTGTTGTTGCTGTACTTGAACCGCCGCAGCCTGCCAATGAAGCAACCACCATAGAAACCGTTAAAATTGTTGATAAAACTCTTCTCACGTTTACCCTCCTTTGATTTACATCACGTAAACTGATTTAATGATGCGAAGTAATTCAAAAAGCGCTCATAATTTGTGACATTTTTGCGCATTCACATCATTTATTACTTATGCGTCTATTTTAGTTGTGCAGTTTGATGTTTAAAATGGGGTAATTCTGATATTTATTGTAAAAATGCGACATCATTTTCACAAAGAAAATGATGTCGCATACTTGATAATATACATAGTATTAAATCAAGCAGTTTTAAAGGTATCCTGTACCATTTTACAGTGCCGTGTATGGAGCGTAACAGACATACCTATTTCTTCAGACCGTAGGCCTGATAGTCCGATGGTGAGGTGCCCACCAGCTTTTTAAAGGTATTGGAGAAATATGCTATATCCTGATAGCCTACCATTTCCGCCACTTCATAGACTTTTACCTTTACATCCTTAAGCTTCTCCATAGCCTTTTTTATACGGTATTTCACCAGATAGTTATTGATGCTGTTATTTGTCTCTCCTTTAAACAGCCTGCTGATATGACCTTCACTTACTCCTATGGCTTCAGCCAGAGCTGTAAGTGAGAAGTCCATATTCATATAATGCTCCTCTATATACTCTATGGCGCTTTGCACATATCTGTTGGAGACCTCTGATTTCTTTTTTAGTCCCAGAAGCTTTTCCTCTTCCGCCTCTTCTTCCGGCCCCTTTTCCTCAAGAGGGTTCAGATGTATGAGTCTCTGTATGGAAGCCTCCAGTTCACCGTCTTCAAAGGGCTTAAGAAGATAATCAGAAACTCCTATACGAAGAGCCTGTCTCGCATACTCAAAATCACTGTAGGCAGTAAGAAGAATAAGCTTTATATCCGGAAACATCTCCACCAGATGCTGTGAAAGCTCAAGTCCGTCCATTTCGGGCATACGTATATCGGAAACAACCAGATCGGGACGAACTTCCTTTGCCTTTTCCAGAGCTTCAACTCCGTTTGTGGCCTCTGCCACCACTTCACATCCTATAAGTTCCCAGTCCGTTTCCTGTATGATTCCCCTTCTGACAAACCTTTCGTCATCAACTATCATTACCTTTATCATTAAATTATCTCCTATTTTGCAGGTGATTCCGTCTTAATTTCCGACTCAGGAAGGCCGGTCTTTTCATCATACCCCGTATTCGGGTTCCTCAAAAGAAAGGGGCAGTCTGACTGTAATAAGTGTGCCTCTTTCAGTAAGTCTTGCGGCATGGATTCCGTAATTCTTTCCGTAATACATGCGGATGATGGTATTGACATTGTTCATTCCCAGATGTCCTTTCAATGTCTCCACATCATCATTTTCAAGAGCCCGTATGTACTCGTCTGTAATACCCTTTCCGTTATCCTGAATTTCTATAAAGAGATCTTCCTTCTCATATGCCCTTACATCTATATGTCCGTTTGTCTGTCCGTCAAGCCCGTGTATGATGGAGTTTTCTATGAGAGGCTGCAGTATAAGCTTCGGAACTATGGCATCCAGCAGCTTTTCCTCAACCTTTATCTCTATATCAAAACAGTCATCAAACCTTATCCTCTGGATGTCACAGTAGTTTCTGATCATCTGTATCTCCTGGGAAAGCCTGCAGAACTGCTTCTCAGAGATACTGCTTCTCAGTATCCCTGCAAGTGAAGCCGATAATGTCGCTATTTCAGGAACCTGATTGGCTTTGCCTACCCATTTGATGGTATCCAGGGTATTGTAAAGAAAATGAGGATTCAGCTGTGCCTGCATCATGGCGATACGGGTCTCATTGACCTTTCTTTCAGCCTTGACCTGCTCTTCCATGGTCTGTTTGAGCTGGCTGGTCATCTTGTTGAAGCCCACTGCCAGCTGCTCAAACTCATCTTCACGGTTCAGCTCTATCTTTGTATCAAAGTCACCTTTTCTGAATCTCTTCATAGCCTGATAGAGTTCACTTATGGGTTTTGAAAACGCAATACTGAAACGGGATGCCACCAGTAGACACACAAGAACACTGAGTACAGCCAGAAGCATTATCACACGATATCCCGCATTAACGGCACTCTGCTCCAGTACAGGGGGAGTAATGTAAATACTCAGGATATCAGTGCCGGGAAGCTCTGACATATATATGTTGTCTGTAAGATTGAGATTATAGTTCTTACCCGTCAGAAGATTGTCTCTTATGGATGAAAGAACCTTTCCGTCAGCTGCCGTTCCCAGGAGACAGAATGGCCGAAGATATCTGTTTACCAGGATGAAACCGTCTCTTGCATTGATTCCATCCTTTATCTCATTCTCTATTTCGGTCTGCCCTATTCTTATAACTATAAAGCCCGGTTCTGCTCCGGAAACTATTTTCCGAACCATTAAAAGCTCTGAACCCGAATCACTTGCGTGTCCCGGATTCAGAGAATAGACGGTTGTTCCCGCTCTTCTTGACGCTTCTCTAAGAGCCGAATAGTAATCGGGCAAAGGATCGGAACTGTTGCCGCTTTTAGTACTGTATCTGCAGTTGCTGCCTCTGTACAGCTCGATAACCGAAAAGTTTCTTATTTCGTTGGTGATTTCATAAAGATCCGCATAAACATTGAAGGAATTACGTCTTCCTGTAGTCAATGCTTCAATTATGGCTTCACTTTCCTGCATTTTATCAATAGCAGCATCTGCCAGACCGATCATATTCGATATACGGCCGGTCACATATTTCTGCTGTTCCAGATCTCTGTTTTCATAGTCAAGCACCACTCTGGCCTGGAATGTCTGAACTGTCACCATTCCCCCGATTATGACAAGGAAAAGTGACACTGAAAGAAACACCGCAAAGATCTGTCTTTTGAAGGATTGTCTGATAAATCCCATGTCTGCTATCCTTCCTTACTTTTTGGTGACTTCACGCCATATACCCATAGCTTCTTTTTCTTCCGATGCTGATTTTTTGATATCAAAATCCATGAGATCAATTCTTCCGTATTCCTTCATCAGCTCTACATCTGTTCTGACGGGGCGTCTTTGAAATTCTTCCATGGCAAATTTCTGTGTATCCTGACTCACTATAAAGTCTATGAATTTTCCCGCATTGTAACTGTGGGGCGCATTCTTTACTATGGCACAGGCATCGGGAATAGCACAGGTTCCGTCGGAAGGATAGATCATGGCTATGTCATGACCACCTTCTATATATTTTTTTGCAGTTTCCTCAAGGGTTATCCCTATAAGATATCTGCCTGATTCCACAGAAGGAAGGATATCTCCCGATGATTCGAGTATCTTTCCGTTAAGCTGATCATAGAACGCAGGTATAAGACTCTCCGGTTTTTCAGAAAAAAGCTGCTCCATAGTAGATATAATGGTATAGCTGGTTCCCGATACTTCCATATCAGCAAAAGCTATGAGACCTTTCCACTTGTTCAGGAAAAGGTCGTGCCAGCTTTTCGGGGCATCTGTCACAGAAACAAGCTTTGGATTATAAACAAATACTATGGGAAGCTCTGTGAAAGGAGTCCAGAGATTTTCCCGGGAAAGATATGCCTGATTCAGTTTTTCATTTTCAGAGGAACTGTAAGGTATAAAAAGATCCTTTCTTGCCTCATAGCTTTCGGCACCGCCACCGAACATGATGTCACATTCACCGTTTTCGATACCGGCTTCCACCTTATCCATCAATTCAGCAGTTCCGCCTGTCCTGAGTTCAACCCATATACCTGTCCTGACTTCAAACTCTCTTATGATGGGAAGATAAACCTCTTCTTTATGGGAAGTCCATATAATAAGCTGCTTTTCATCCGGTACGCTGTACTTCTTTGAAAGTTCCTTTATTTCAGATTCCCTTGCATCTTTTCCGCAGCCTGAAATCAGGAACATAAAACATAAAATAACGGGCAGAACCGAAGCAATCTTTTGAATCAATTCTTTTCCTTTATTTTTTTCATGGTTCAAGTGTGACATATATTTCAATCGATAACAGCTTCCCTTTTTGCTCCGGTTTGGAATTTAATGAGATGAGCCTTTCCGAGAGCCACCATAATTACAGGAATGAGAACCAGCTGTAAAACAACTCCCGGAATGGTATTTACAAAATATCCTGTGATGAATGCAGCAAGTGAATACTGGCCTCCCAGAAGTGCAGCCTGTACAATACCTCCTACGATACGTCCGATGATCATGGCAGGAATAAGTGCCTTATATACAGCGATGATGCATTTATACTTTGAACGGCTGTATAAATAACCGGTAACAAGTCCGTAAGTAAGAAGCTCAAAAGCCATGGCCACAGCTCCCGGGAAAAGCTTCGGCATTCCGAAAGTAACAGATCTTAAAAGCGGAACTATAAATCCGACTATGGCACCATAACCGGGTCCTAAGATAAGCCCGCAAAGAAGCGCCGGCAGATGCATAGGTGAAAGCAGCTGACCTAAGGACTTAAGCTGCATAGTTGCAAAGGGAAGAACCAGCCCTAAAGCAATAAACATAGCCGACAGAACAATTTTATGAACATCAATCTTTTTCATACCCACCTCCGATAATGATTTACTGAATAAATAAATGAAGTCTATCTCTCACTATTGTTAAAGCACACCTGAGAGAAGACTTATGATACCTGTATCATACCATATCTTATCTTCCCGCCAAAAGCCATGCCATGATATGGTCATCTTTATAAACATGACCTGAGCCCCTTAATTTCCTTCGAAAAAATCAGCCAGTCTCTTTCTGTAGTCAGGAGCCGTGTCAAAAGCAGCATGACCGTATCCCGTATACGTGTAGAATACAAAATCGGGTCTCGATTTAAAATGCTCAGCAATTTTTTCCCCGGCATCTTCTCCGAGTACCATATCATCACCGGCACTGAGCACCATAACCGGACACTTTATATTTTCCAGTTCACCGGTAAAATCGAATCCCCTGATGGCTTTTGCAAGTATCACAAACTTCTCAAGCTCCTCATCTGTAACCGTTCCTGATACATTAGTAAAATAGTCCGAAAGATTTTCATATACGTTTACAGGATATATATTTTTTCCAAACTCATGATAAAGTTTCTGTCTTTCCTTTGCTTCTGCCAGCTCTATCCATTTATCTATCACCATACACTTATCAGGATGAACCTGACAGGAAGTGGAACCCAGCACAAGCTTTTTAACAAGCTCCGGATACCTCGCAGCTATCACCATGGCAATCATTCCACCCTGGGACGCGCCAAAAAGATACACATCCTTTAAACCCAGTTCCTTCATGGCAGCAGCGGTATCCGATGCCATATCAAATATTGAATATGAATCGGGAACCTGCTTTCTTCTGTCAAATAAGTAAACGTCATAATCATCATTCATGGATTCAAATCCGGCTTCCAACGCACTGCTTAATCCCATAACACTCTGGACACTAAGTCCCGGAATCATAACAAAAGTTTTATCTCCTCTTCCGAATCTGCAATATTCCATTTCAAATTCAACGGTTTTTACAATACCTGTATACGCCATAAGTTCACTCCTTCTATCATATATTTATATTATTCTTTCTCAAAAGCACATATTCCATACTCTCATCCAGAAGATCGTTATAATAAGCTCCGGTAACCTTGTTTTCAAGTATCAGTGCCTTTATAGGAACACGACCGTTACTGTACAGCTCTCTTCTGATAAGTTCTGCCATAACACTTCCCAGTCCGAGATGTGACGGATCCACACCCATATAGAGATAGACCATTTCCTTCGGAGATTTTTTTATCCAAAGTATTTTCAATATCTTTAGAAGATTCATCCTTCCGGATAAATTATCATATAAATTCGGAACACTTATGGAAAACGCCACCAGCTTTTCGTCTTTGTAAATAAGTATCACATCTTTTCCTGACAGAATCAGTTTAAGATTGTGGAACAGAGCATAAAATGCTTTGTAACTGATCCTTTTATATCCGGGAAAGGATGAAAACAGCTCAATCAAAAGATCATATATCTCCCGGATGGTTTTATCAAAGTTCCCGATATCAAGATTACGGAACTCATATCCCCTATTCATAAACTGTTCAACTCTTTCCACGTACTTTGGTTTTCCTTCTTTTTCACTTATCTTTTTAAGTCTGAAGGAATAGTATCTTTTCCATACAGAGAATCCGCACTGTTCCCAGAGTCCGGTATAGTAAGGTTTATTCCAGGGTTCCGATGTGTATGGTCTTACTTTTTTTGAATCATATAATTCCGGACTTTTAAATGCTTTAAATCTGTACCCGATCCATATAGATGAATCCACAGGCCCCACCATGGACTTTTTCTGTTTCTCCCACGCTGTTTCCTCAGCCTTTTTAATAAGAGTCCTGCAGGCTTCCATGTCTTCAATACATTCAAAAAACCCGAGATAGGCTGTTTCATCATCATTATAGAATGTAAGCAGCCCTCTTGCCACAGCTTCATCTTTTTCATCCACCACCAACAGCGGGACAACAGAAAAATCACTGCTCAATGGATGTGTTCCATCAAGAATCATTTTCTCTGTTGAAAAATCCTGAGGACATATCTCTCCTTTGTACAATGCAGCAGGCAGTTTAAGAAATTCTTTTTTTATTATTTCACTATTTCCGGATAAGCACTTAAATTCCATAGATTTTTACATTATTAGTGTCACAGTTCCTTCATATGCGTCAAGCTCTACCAGGTCTCCTGTCCTCAGCACTCTTGCAGCGCCCTTTACATTGACAACGGAAGGCTTTCCAAGCTCTCTTGTGATGATGGCCGTATGACTGAGCATAGAGCCCTTTTCCGCAATTATCCCTAAAGCCGGCTTTATAAGAAACACCCAGCCCGGATCAGTCATACGGGTTACGATGATTTTTCCACTTGTATCTATACTCTGATCAGCTTTTTCAATCAAAAGCACCTCACCCTTTACCTTACCGGGAGATGAGGGTATGCCTTTTAAAACCCGGGAGTTCCTGACAATATCAGAACATATATTTGAAACAGGCTTATCTATAACCCTGTCTCCATAGACCAGTCTGCTGTATGCCGGAATTTTCTTAAAGCCATCATATCTTATTTTTCTCTCCTGAACGAGATTCAGGAAGTTATTATTCTGATTTGTCTCTGAGAAATCCCGAAGTACTTCCGATTTATCGCACTGATGTGATTCCTGTATGCTTTTGTCACCGGTAAAACAGTATTTCGAGACACTGCTTTTCTCATGACTTTTTGCAGCCTCTTCTCTCAGCTCCTCAAGAGTCAGATAGAAAACATCCCGGGTCTCTGAAATCTTTCCCTGTTTCTTCAGTATCTCACCTATTTTCAGCATAATGCTTCTCACCATACCAAAGATTCTGGTCCTGTTCATTCTGGATATTTCACGGTTTGCTATTCCAAGCTTTGCTCTTTTTACAAAAAGAGATCTGCTTTCTTCGACTTTATGCGGAGACTTATCAGGTATTTCGTCTGAAAGGTGTGTTCTTACATATTCATCCAAAAGCACAGGATCAGTTCTGTAGGTTTTTGTTTCAAGCTTCAGTTCTTCAAGACAGCGGTCACCATATTTTTGTATATAGTTTTGTCTCTCCTTAATATACTCAGAGGAAAATCCCCTTTCAGCATTTTTCTTTGACTGACCGGATTCAGTTCCACAGTTTACTGAATCCCCTTCGGCAGGAATACCGAAACAGTCCGGATCCTGTTTTACAAGTTTTATCAGCCGGTTCAGGGCCTTTACCGGCCGCATACTCTCAAGTTCTTTAATATGGGATATCTCTTCAGGATGTCTTCTTCCTGCCAGATATGTATAGATAAAGGCATACATATCATTTACAAGGGTGATGTCCCAGAGAGGTATCAGTTCCTCTTCTATATCACTGTATATTTTTAGTAATTCTTTTATTCCTTCGCAGGAATCGCAAACTGGTCTGCTTGTTTTTTCTTCTGACCCGTCATTTATAGTATCAGCGTTTCCGGTACCCTGATCCTTTCCTGAATCCGAATCCAACGGTCTGAAAAAATAATCCGGCTTAATATCACCATATCCTTCTATCCTTTCCATATATCCGGGATAAAGCTCTGAAAATCTGTCATTAAGTTTTTCCATTTCCTCAGGGGTTGTATGGAGGTATTTCAAAAAAGAAAAGAGAACATGTCCCTTTTCAAAAAATCCCGTGTGAAAATCAACATATACATCCTTATTGCCGACCCCCAGCATTTCCTGCCAGACAGAAATGATTTTATCTGAAAAAGGAAGGATGGAGAGGACGTTATACCAGTTTGTGATGTCATAGTACACACGTCCGTTTGCTTCCCTCACCATATCTTGAAATACCGGCTCCATCTTTTTAACAAGCAGCTCATTACCTGTAAGGCGCCTTACCATAGCTCTGAAGATATCTGTGTATATTTCTTTTACAAAGCTCTGTGTCAGCGGCAGAGATATTCCCGGATAACTCTCCACGATATTACTGTTATCAAGGACTATCTTTCTGCTATAAGAAAGAGTTGTGATGGGACGGGCCTGGAGGACGTAGACCTCAGCATCCTTTACTGCAAACTCTATATCCATGTCTTTTTGAAATATCTCTTTTATTCGCTTCCCCGTATCAACAAGAAGCTTTATGACTTCCTTCCCTGCAAGAACAGCATTCTCCTGCTGCTCATAATAAAAAAGATCATCATCAAGATTGTAATAGTATGCAGTGGTGTCACATCTGTCCTCCACCACATTTTCGCCCAGACCTTTTCCTATCACCACCACTGATTCGTTAAGAATCCCCATGGGATTTGCGGTAAACAGCACACCGGAATAATCAGCCTCAACCATTTCCTGAATTATGACCTTCATATGAGATCCGGATTGTTTTCCGCTTTCGATAACTCTTTTTACAGCTGCGGAAATATCCGGTTTATTTACATTAAGTTCAGAAAGAAACTGTCCCGCATAGGACATTTCATCTCCATCCTCAAGGTCTGACGAGGAACGGACAGCATATTTTTTATTGGGAAGTTCCTGTATGATTTTGTCATCCGTACTTTCCACGACGATAAATTCCGGAACCGGAAAACCATATTCTTTTAATATCCTGAGATTTTCTGCTTTCATAACACTTCCTGAAAACTGATGTCTGACTGCTCCCCGCCTTATAAGCTAACCCGGCTTAAACTCATCCCTGGCTGCGGCGATGTTTTTGACATTCACATCAAAGTATTTTTCCAAATATGAGATACAGTACCACTGTAAGTATCATGGTACTTTCCTGAAGATATGTGTATCTCTCTACCTTTGTAACGATCCTGTATTTCAGAGGGTCTTTCTTATACTCCAGGAATTTAAAACTCATCCAGAGCACAAGTATGAAAAGTACCAGAACAGATAACTTATTCAGATTCCATACAAGTATAAAATTTGTGATAATGTCTATCCATGTAACTATAAATACAAAATCCACAGACTGCTTATATCCGAAAAGCTTTGAATATGTCACATACTCTGTCTCCTCCTGAGGCGCCCTGATCTTTCTTGATACCTCCCAGATAAGGGCCGGAAAATACAGGGTAAAGCAGGCAAGAACATTCATGAGATCCACAGGTCTCACATTATACTTGATGACAGTAAATGAAATGATGTAAATGTTCATCAGTATCTGAACCGGATTATGTGTCACCAGTGCAAGAGGCAGTGATTTTGCTATCTTATGCTTCTGAAAAAACCATACCGCCATGAGGGATCCGTAGGTATAAAGAATAAGACAGAATATGAAATTCGGCATATACAGATAGTTTATGACAAGCGTAAATGCTATAAGGAGGCTCACAAAAACCGCCAGATCCTTCTTATGCACTCTTCCGGAAGGCAGGGGTCTCGCAGCGAACAGACGGCAGTCCAGTTCATAGTCCTTGAAATCATCTGCGATCCTAAGCCAGAAAAGGAAGCTGAATACGGTAAAACCTGCGATGATCTCCTGGATACCGAGACTGAATGAAGTTATCCCGTGATTAAGTAAAATGATAAAATAGATTTCCGCCGCAACGATATATCCGAGAGCAAGCCTCGGAAGTATCGGATACATCTCTTTTTGATAAATATTAAGTCTTTTAATTGCATTTAACATTTCCATACTCTCTATCCTTTTATTATTTCAAATTAAAGGAAATTCTCTATTTTTTTAAAATAAAAAAAATTACGCAATGCCGAAAAATGACACTATGCTCAAAGATTCCTTCTGATCTTGAGCTTATATAATGTCAGGTTAACTGCTATATGGGTAAATCCTCCAACAAGGATATAACAGAAATATTTCCATACAGGAATCCCGGCAGTCACAAAAAGAATAAGCATCACACCAAAGAGGCTGTCTATCTGATCTATGACGAAAAACAGCTTATTCTCAGTCTTCCCGGGTTCTATATCTATACGCCTTTTCACAAAACTGTTTGGAAGCTCGAACAGCATATAGCTGAGGCCAAAATATGCGCCGACAGAGGCATTGAACCAAATCTTATTCGGAAAGATGAGATAAAGTTCATTTTGTGATTCAAGCCCCGTTAACCTGCAAAAGGCCCCCCAGCAGATAGTTGTGATAATGCTGATAACTATCATACTGAAGAAGCCTATATAAGTTTTATTATCACCGAATATCCTTCTTCCGTCGCTTAAGCAGCGGCCTCCATCTATAGGATATTTCAATTTTTTATAAAACGGAGTCTTAACAAATACCATGTTGAGAATTCCTGCAAGAATCACAGGCATCATGGTGATGTACATTCCGAGTATCATATTCATCTTTTTTCTACCAACCTCTATTGAAAATCGGTTTTCCTCCTGTTAAATCATCTGAGTGTCTGAACCAGGATCAGGATCTCCACAGTAAAATAACCGAAGCCCCAAAACAGAACATTGGCAGCAGCTATGTCCTTTGCTACACCGATCTCGGGACGATTCTCTTTAGTGATAAAATCACAGAGATGTTCCAGGGCAGTATTGATGAGCTCAGCAGAAATAACTCCTGAAACGGTTATGGCATAAGCTATATAAAACGAGCTTTTAACACCGAGATAAATATTTAAAAAAAGGAAAAATAAAGCAATAAAAAGATAATATGCGAAGTTCTTTTCGGTTTTAAAGGCTTTTATCATACCCCGTGCAGCACAGATGATGCTGTCAGGAAAGGTTTTGTTTTTGAAATCAGCCTTTACCATGTTTTCGGAACCCACCCCAAGGTTCACACTTTTTGACATAATTATACCCCTACGTTTTTTTATTACATAGTAAGTGTCCCCGGCGCCAATGTCTGAAGAAAACCTTTGCACTGACCTGTTACATTTTCTTAACCGTTTAGGAAACACATACTGATGTAGTCATTATCTCATACATAATCAAAGATGCTCTGAATTGCATCGGTGATATCAATAATTTCCGGCATATGAACTCGTCCAAGCTTTGAATACCCTCTGATATTCATATCTAATAATGACATCTTTTCACACTGAACATATCCGGTGATTTCGTCTGTACTTATTCTGATGTGCAAAGCTCCAGGCTCTCCATTCTTATATATAGGACAACCAATAATCTCACCTGTCTGATTAAAAAAATCTTTGCTCACAACAAGCACCGGCATCTTGATTCTTTCAATATTAAGAATATCCCCCTGAGAAATCTCTTTCGTCATTACCAAATCTCTCTTCCTACGGGTTCGCCCCAGTCAAATTCCCCATCAAGGTCTAGTTTTCCTCCATATTCTGCTGCACGTTCCTCTAATGTTTTATGCCTAAAAGGCTTAAGCAACATTATTACACCATTTGAAACTTTTACATCCAACATATCGTCAACCGCTATATCTGCCTCTTGCAGTACTTCTTTAGGAAGTCTTATACCTTGACTATTTCCCCATGTTTTTACCTGAGTCTGCATAATAAGCTCCTCCTTTATGTATAAACATCGTATATCCAAATCAGGACACATGCAACCCTTTTTTGCCAACGGCATAAGTTTACTGTAGGAATTATAATTGCCCCGCTAATACATTAATGCCCTTTACGTTTTTCCTTCTTCTTTTGCTGTTTCAGTTCAAACATCCTCTGTTTTTCGGCTTCGGCTCTTTCTTTTCTAATTTGTTGTTTTAGATTTTTCATTTCATCGTATTGAAGCTTAAGAGCCTGTTGCGATTTTGTTCCGATACCTACAGCAGAAATCTGCTTTCTTGCATTACGCTGCCGCCGTTTGGGATTATCTGCCGAAATCTTTTTCTTTAGCTCTACCCCGCTGCTGAAACGTAATTCATGATAATGATATAGAATAAAGTTCAACACTTCATGATCTTTAGGTTCAGAACCAAAGGTAATCTTGCTTACCGAAAGCTTACCATCGAACTCCTTCTCAAATACTCCAACCCAAAATGGATCTTCAAAATATACCGTTAGTTTTCCGCTATCAGTCACCATATGTTTGCCAATTCCCGTAATATACCCCAAATTAAGATCTTTAATTTAACCCTACGCATTTCAAAATATTATAAGTGACCATACTTTATCACAGCAAAAGAAAACAGACCTCAAATCGCACTGATTAAGGTCTGTTTTTCACTGATTATTTTCCTCTGCATGATTGCATCCAATTATTCAAAAAGCTAATTTGCTCATCCGTATGAAACCAATGCTCTCCGCCCTCCATGACAGTAAGTGTTGTATTAATCCTACTAGCAAATTTTGTTATATTATGAAAGTTTTCAATTTCATTTGCATTTCCACCCTTTCCATGAACGTAAATCATAAGGGATTTCTTATTTTCATTCATCTTCTGTATAATCCTCTCTTATACATGAAATATTGCTGCGTGCTTCCTCATTGTGTCCGATAATCGGTTCAAGCTTCTCACAGGAATTCATCTCACTGCATTCGCCGCAGGAGGCATAGTGTTTTCCCATGGCACATTGTCTTATGGAACACATAAATTTACAATACGGAAATTTCACTCCCTCTATCCTGCATCCCACACAATTGATCATCTCCGGTGTGATCTCGGCATGATTCATTTCTGACCATTCCTTGGCTACCTTTTTTCTTAGTTCATCATCATTATTCACTGTAGCAATATGAGCCTCGCAGGTTTCACAGTTCAATCCGCAGTAAGCGATATAGTCATTCATAGATTGTTCTCCTTTCTTAGACAAGTCAACTTTTCATTAGTGTTCAACTATACTGTAATGCAAAAAAACAGACCCAAAACTAGTATCACTGATTCAAGTCTGTTTTTTAAACACTGCCATAAAACCCTAAATAGTTCTCCATATTTGACAGTAAATATTCACCATTATGATGTCCCTCAAAAACATGGTTTTCCACTTTGACACCTTTGCTCTTCAGAATACAATAAAGCTTCTCACAAGAGATATAGAACTTACCTTCATCATCTTTTCCATCATCAAGATAGACAGAAATATCTGAAAATTCTACCATTTCAGCAATAGAAACAGGATCATTCTCTAACCACATTCCTCTATCTCTGAAATAGCACTCGTCCTCGTCTTCATATGACAAATCTATGGCAGGCATATGACCTCCGATTCTTGAAAACAAATCCTGATGGCGTAAACCAATATTAAGTGCAGCATATCCTCCTGCAGAAACACCTCCTACAAATCTTCCATAAGCGCCATTGACCGTAGAGAATATACTATCTATAAAAGGTATTACTTCATCAATAAAATAGTCCTCATACCTGCCTTTATGAACGATTCCGTATTTTCCGTCAAATTCCTCATAATTATCTGCAGAATTAAGTCCTCTGCTGTTATCCATATTTGGACATACTATTATCAAAGGAGCCATCTTTCCCGTTTTAATTAAACTGTCTGCAGTTCTATCCATCCCTAACTGACAAAGCAACTCTTCATTTCCTGTTCTTCCATGCAAAAAATACAGGACCGGAAGGGTTATGTGAAGATAATCATCCGGAACATATACTGAAATGTTCATTTCCTTATTCAGAATATGACTTTGTAATGTATGTACATATAAACTCATTTCTTTCACCTATAAAAACATCCTGATACACATCATGATGTGAGTGTCAAAAGTATTTGCCACTCACTTATATGCGCTAACGCACACGTTCGTGTGCAATGTACTGCTGAACACTCATAGATCACCAAGGTTTATATTCAATTGGTTTATCACATCCCCAGGATTTTGCCATGTGTGCAAAATTCTTTTTTGCTCCTGTTTTGAAGTAAATCCCTATATACACTCTGAGAAGCCACGGTAAAATCTCCGGACCGGTAAAACTCACGCATTTGGAATTAAAGAAATCCCCTTCTTTTCCAAATATTTTTCCTATTTCTTTGTAAGGCTCGGTTAATTTCTCCACTTCTTCTCCTTCAGCAAAACGTATACCGAAGTTATCACCTTTTACAATAGCACCTCCATACCCACAGTTTAACCGTTCAGTAAGTATTTTCAGATATGTTTCTCCACATCTAAGCTGCAATCCCTCTGCAAATCCACTCTGTAAAATGAATGATAATTTAGTGTCTTTATTCTTTGAGGGTAAAGTTTCCAGAAATTCCATCATCAATCCCGGCACACATTCTACATATAGAGGTAAAGCAAAAATGATATTATCATTCTTTTCATAAGCTTCTCTTGCAAAATCCCAGGTGGTTATATCTGATAATGAATATAATTCAAATGTATTTCCGGCCTCACAAAAACCATCTATAAATTTCCGCAGTATTCTATTGGTATTACTATGATTTTGAACTCTCGGACTCCCATTAATTATCACTGCATGCATTTAGTAGCCTCCAAAATTTCACCGACATCAAAAACACCTAAGGGCTTGCTTTTCATATTATCTGTTATTTTTTTATTCCATCTGATCATATAATCCTTGTCTATACCGCCCTGATATATTATTCCAATGTCTAATCTATTGTCATACCTCATCACATGACGCATCATCTTATCTCTAAATTCCAGATTCATGGTAAGGAAAGGAACGATCCTATCAAATATATTCTTTCCTTTGTGATTCAAAAAACCCAATGCTGTATCAGAAATAACCCAAAGCTGACTGGCTCTTGGCAGCTCCTTTAATATCTTTTCATAGTCATCTTTGATGGCACATACGCCCGGCGTCTTAAGCCAACAGAAATTACAACCCCTGCAATGACTGATATGCATATCACTCGCTTCAAAAATTTCATACTCCAAACTTCTCCCAAATAGATTTTTCTCAAGTATCTTCGTAATATCTTTGTTATCCGTTGTATTAACTATTACTGTCATAGTATTTTATCTCCTGTTTCACGATACATCAGCTCACCTATGCACCTCGATTCATCTCTTCATCGCTGTCCGAACAATTCAATTTTATCAAGTATAAAAAAAGAAGCCCATCGCCACACGGAAATGAACTTCTTTTACACTTATGTTTCTAACCCATATCTATTTTAGCAAATTTCATATTTCATTTTATTGAACACGGTACCAGGTCTTCATATATTAGCTTCCAGCTCCCGATAGAATTTTACTGCCTGCTCCATATTTTCCTCATTCGGATAATTCTTATTGATTCCCCCTATAAGCTTGAAGGGGCCGAAAGTATCGAAGCCCTTGCAATAAAAAATTCCAAGACAGCGGCAATTTTTACTCTCAGCGATTTTCAATCCACTATCTGCATGACTCTTTCTTGGATCTCCCGCTGAATGAATAAAGAATACGCTTTTATTCTCGGGAAGATTATTTTTGAGAAACTCCAGCATCTGCGGATAATACTTTCCGAAGGCTACCCCGGAAGCAATTCCAATACGGTCGTACTCTGACAGATCGTATTTTTCATTCCCGATGACATTTACAAGCTCCACATCCTCATGTGATGCTATGGCATCCAGTAATTTCTTTGTATTACCATGGTGAGTTGAAGTATATACAATAACTGTTTTTTTATTCATGATTCTTCCTCCCTTAGATCATTTCTGAATTAATTTTTATATTTGTTTTCCCGAACTATTCCATGACTTTTTTTGGCCATCTGCAGATTCCCACCTCAAGTGCCGTTTCCTCCTTAAGGTGAAAATCAGCGTATTTGCAGTACCAGCACCCTCTGAGGCTGGGAATGGCATCCTCTCTTTCGGTGTATGCAGGACAGATATCTTCAGGCCACACACTGCCATCACGTTTTGGTACAGCGTAACAAGTGGGAACTTTCCGTAACTCCGGAATATTTATCTGTCGTTTATTATCTTCCATAGGCAAACTGTCTTCGGTAATGTTTTCGGTAATGTCTTCGGCAACATCTTCTGCAGCATGATCTTCATGTACTGCTACACTTATCACATCAGGATTCCTATAGTTTTTCACATTTTCATCCATTTCTTTTCCTCCTGATAACAAGATACAACCAACATAATTTATTATTTCATGGTACACTGAACTGCACTTATTTCACACCGCCATGGCATGACATGATGTGAGTGTCAAAAGTATTTGCCACTCACTTATTAGCGCTAACGCACACATTCGTGTGCAATGTGCTGCTGAACACTCATAACTCACGTCCTTTTGCTGTGCAAAACGACTACGTTATTCGTGTTCGGGCGGGTCATAAAGTCTCAAATCAACGTGCAAGCACGTGATTTGGTACTTTTGACCCTTACATCATATCATGGAATCATCATCCTCACTTTAAATCTGTTATCCTCAGCTGCATATCTTATTTCGCTGCCTGTTTTTTCAGCAAAGGCCACAACACTTTTTGTGCCAATGCCATGGCCATCCACATCTGCAAAGGGATGTCCTTCTTCATCGAGCTCCACTTTTTCGGCACAGGAATTTACTATTTCCAAAAGCAGCTGCTCTTTGAATCTGGCCGTTATACCTATAAACCTTTCTCCCTCCGGCAGTTTCTCACAGGCGTGTATAGCATTTTCAAACAAATTGCTGATGGCTATGGCAAGCTGCATTTCATCCACTCCCGGGTCAATTGGGATATGTGTCTGTACCGTAACTTTAATGCTTTTTCTCTCAGCCATAGTTACATAATGGGTGAGCGCTGCATTAACAGTGGTGTTCTCACAGTATCTCCGCATGGAACGAGGTTCCTGTGATAACCGCTCCTCGAGATATTTCTTCGCCTCATCCGCCTTTCCATCCTGAATAAGCGATAAAATCAGTGCTTCAAAATGTCTCCTGTCATGGCGCATGGTTCTGTCCTGTTTCATGATTTCTTCTGCAGTTAGAAGCCTGTCCCTCATACTGTTCGCTGCCATTTTAAGCATTGCCGCATCTGATTTGAGTTTATACTCATTCTGCTTTAGTACTGTTGAATCTACGAGGGCATAGAGCTTTCCCAGGATTTCCCCGTCTTGCGACAATTCTTTTTCTTCCGGAGTATAGTACCTTTCACCGGAGCTTATTGTTTCCTTCCTGATGATAGTCTTCTTAATCAGATCCACAACAGCTTCAGGATCTTTATTTATCTCAGGATAAAGTTCCTTTATATGTTCATTGTAGTACTGAACTCTCCCGTCTCTGTCCACAGCGATAACACCTTCTGAGAGTCTGTCTACGATATACTCCTTAGCCATATCTATGATTCCCAAAAGATTGAACTTAAATATAGCTATAAACATGGAAATCGTGATTGCAAAGCTTCCTAAAACCGAAAGATCATAAAAGTATGTGAAGAAAAACAAATGCGTTACCTGAAGTATATACAGGACTGCTTCTGTCAAAAAACCTGTAATTATAATCCAGATACGCAGTCTGGCAGTTTTGCCTTTAAGTGAATGAAGATACTTAAAGAGCCAGAACATGATAATTATGATCACCATAGCCTGAAACTGCATGAATATTTTATGAACTATCCCGCTTCTATGCAGTAAAACAGGAAACAGCTTGCTTTTGTCAAACCATATCTTTGAATAAAATAAGGGATTATCCGGTACTGTAAAAATAACCGCATAAACAGCTGCATCGATAAAAATAAAAAGCCTGACCGCGAGTTCAGGAAGCTTTACATGGCAGAGCTCCACAGTAAACATAAAGAGGGAAAATATGATCCAAATCCGCCCTGCATAAGAAAATTTGAGGGCCGTTATATACGCCTCCTCAGTATTAGATAACAGCTGCATCAGATATCCGGTGTCGTTGACTATCATGGTTATACAGTTAAGAAACAAATATGCGTGAAGCTTGTTTTTGAGATTTTTAAAAACCACAATACTCTCAAAAAGCATCGCCAAAATACTTATAATCAATACAGCTAAAAGGATTTCCCGCATGAAATCATCTCCAATTCCCGGTGTTTCTTCTTAAACGTGCACAGCACGAAGTGGTTAGATACGCTTTATTGGTACACACAAGATTTGCACCGATACAGAATATCCGATATCAGATCACTAATTTTTTTGTGTTCAGATATCTATGTCTTACAGAACCACAGTTTATCGTATGGTATTACGTGATACCTCCTGAATCTCTTTCGCGGCTTCTTCGGGAGTCACTTCACCCAGTGCCAGATCCTTCAAAGCTCTGCATACAGCAAGATTCAAATCCGGATATTTTATCCCTCTTGTTCCTGCAACATTGTTTTTCCCATTTTCAATGATATATCGAAGATTCTTTTCTCCGTCAGCACTCAGCCCTTTCACATCAATCTCCAAATCTTTAAGTGTGGGCATATACTCCAGATATTCATTCACAAGTATCTTTTGACCTTCATTTACCAGATAATCCATCCAGCGAAATGCTGCATCCTTAACCTTTGATTCCGGATTCATGCACAGGATTACATCTGCTGACGCGGTCACAGGTGATACGATGCCATCATTATCCCAGTCGATCAGAAACACCTCATGCTCTGAATCATCGCTGTTAAAATTTTCGTATGTCTTTGTATCTCTCAAGGTATACATGTTCATAGCCCAGGAGCCGTTAACAAACATAGGGATGCTTCCTTCACGCTGGAACATGTCATTGACCTTATCATAGAGCGGCATTCGGATGGCCTTGTCCTGAAAAACTCCGTTTGTGAAACTGCTCTGCCAGATTTCAAAGGACTCTATGATAGAGTCAGTCTCGAATGATACCTTTCCTTCTATAGCATCGTACAGCGCATCTCTGTCCACATCTGCGGCTATGGTCATCCACATATCGAGATTCACCCATGAATCCCCGGCACCGATAGCAAGGGGATAAAGGCCGTTTTCACGAAGTATCCCGCAGGTTTCCTGCATTTCTTTATAGTTAGACGGCACATCACAACCGTACTTTTTCATCATATTGACATCAGCCCAAAGAAATCCTGCAAAGGTCTGACCCAATGGAAGTCCCAGAGTATCCCCCTTTTCATCCTTTATAATCCCGAGACATGGATCAAGGAATTTCTTTTCCCATTCCGGTCCCCAGGTATCCTCACAGTAGGGTGTCAGATTCTCTTCAAAGTCCCTGAATTCGTCAAAAGAAGCTCCGGCACTAAGTCCGAAGACATCAGGCCCATCTCCCTCCATCAGATTTATTCTGAGACGATCTGCGTGTAAGTCTGAACCTACATAAACGTAATTTATATCAATATCAGGATTTTCTTTTTCAAATGAATTTATGATCTTGTAGATAGGACTCTCAGGCCCGGTATCAGCGGGATTCCAGGTCTGAAAGGTCACAACGGTTTTTTCTTTCTGTGCACCGCATCCGGAAACCGCGAACAAAAAAAGGGACATAATAAAAAGAAGTTCTATTCCCTTTTTTATATGGTTTTTCATATGGTTCTCCCTACAATCTGAAATCCATATAGCTGTCCATAACCTCAGTATATCTGCTCTTGGAAACAGGAATCATTTCCTTGTTTCTGAGTGTGATGTCAGTTTTTGTGAGCTTGTTAATGGCAGAAACATTAACAGCTATGGATTCATGGCATCTGACAAAATCTTTATCCTTGTAATTATCTTCAAGATATTCCGCAAATCCTATCCTGAGTGTGGGAGTTGATATGATGCTTCCATCGTACAAATGATATGAAACCACATGATTTCTGTATTCCATATAAAGGATTTCATCAAGTCTCAGGGTCTGGAAACCGCCCTTGACTTTGACTATCACACTTTTTTCAGAAGAAATATCCACACGTGACACAGCCTTATCAAGTGTAGGAAACAGCTTATCCTTCTGTATGGGTTTTAAAATATAATTTATGGGATTTACATCAAAAGATTCCAATGCATAAGAGCTCTCGGATGTGGCGAAAATGATCTCAGCATCAGGCTGATTCCACCTGAGTTCCCTGGCCGCCTGTATGCCTGTTACCATAGGCATAACTATATCAAGAATGTAAATATGCGGTCTGTAATTCTCGCACTCTTCGACAAGAGCATCGGGATGATCGAAAACTTTTACTTCAGCCTGAATGTTCTTTTCATCAAGATATATCTGAACGAGAGACAAAACCCGTTCCAAATCATTTCTGTCATCATCGCATATAGCTATCCGAAGCGATGATTCACCTTTGCGCTCCAAAGTAATCCCCCCTGTCATCAGCGACTCACGTAAAAACATTTTTCTTAAGAAAAATAATCAGAACTCTCCGCCAAGATTCTCCAGTGAATCTATAACCACAACGCACTCAGGCTTTGCATGCTGAATGATATATCGCATCTGATCCATAGGAACAGCTACACAGCCTCCTGTATACGGCTTTCTGTCGCCAAGGCAGTGAAGGAAGATAGCGGAGCCTCTTCCGGGAGTACCATCCTCATTGAAGCTGATGTTCAGACAGTACTGATACTGGTATGTATAATCCATGATATGCTCACTGTTTTTCATATCAAGGTCCGGAAAATCCTTTATATCCACCATTTCATTATAGTGCATACCTTCCCTGTCATCCCCTGACCAGTAGGTATCGTCATCAACCTTGGTGTACGGCATGATGGATCCAGGATCGTCAGCTATTCCGAAAGCCTTTGTAAAGTGATATACCCCTGCAGGCGTCTGACCACAGCCCTCAACATGCTCTTCATCCGGACATATACCGTTCTTCCCCACATATCCCGGAGTTGAACATATCATCTTCCACTTTCCTTCACTGTCCTTCTCATGCATCGAAACCCACGCAGTAGTCTTCTCATGCTGCGCCACCACGAACAGCTGCTCAGCTGATCCGGCCTGTGAAAGTTTCGTTACCCATTCAGGAGAATCCGGAGCTTCAAGCTGAAGAACCTCCCTGGCAGAATTCCCCTCCTGTGACTTAGGTGCCAATGCCTCAGGCACAGAACTCTCACCGCAGCCTGTCAGCATCATCACGCAAACCATAACCATCCCGATCACACTTCTTTTTTTCATTCTACACCCCCAAAAACTATAACAGTAACCCTAGAGCCGCCTGCATTTTTTCCATGCAGCACAGCCCAGTTAATGATTTTTGTAACCACTTTATTATATCGACACTTATTCCTATTATCTTTAACTATATGATACATTTTTTTTAATATCATGATTCAAGGGTCAAAAGTACCAAATCACGTGCTTGCACGATGATTTGAGACTTTATGCCCCGCCCGAATAGAAAAAAGCACCTGACACCTAATGATGCCAAGTGCTCCCATTTTCACTTATTAAGTTTATTTATTTCCGCCATTCTTATTAACTCATTTTCCATCAGGGAAACTGGTGAAAAACTCACGCTCCATCTCCGGTAATCCCATGGTGCTTTTTGCCATATCAAAGGCCTTGATCATGAAAGCCATATTTCTGGCCAGATTCCTCATGGTCTGAAGCCCCTCCAGATCCTTCTTCACATCTTCTGCCGAGAAACCGTGAACCTGATTCCAGTATGTACTTGAGGCAACGGGCATACCGCTTATAGTGAAGTACTTGTTCAGGACGTCGAAGCTTGCAGTATTGCCTCCACGTCTGCAGCTTACAACCGCAGCGCCAACCTTCATCTGTTTTGAGTAACTTGTGCTGTAGAAAAGCCTGTCCATAAATGAAATTACGGTTCCGTTAGGTGATGCGTAGTAAACCGGACTTCCGACTACGAGACCATCGGCATGCTCCAGTTTCTCCGCAACTTCATTAACGAGGTCACCATTAAACACGCATCTTCCATTCTTTTTGCAAAATCCGCAGCCTATGCAGCCTCTGATTTGCTTATTCCCTATCTGAATCAGTTCTGTTTCTACATTTTCCTTTTCAAACACACTGATCATTTCCTGAAGAGCGGTAGCTGTGCAGCCGTTCTGATGAGCGCTGCCGTTTAAAAGTAGTATTTTAGCCATATTTTTCTCCTGATACTTTAGTGTTTATGAACTTAAATAAATATACTATTCATCTGTAAATCTCTTCGTATACAAAGCTGCAGAACTCATTCAGGGTCCTGTGATCAGGATTAATATAATAATTCTGAAGGAGCTCCCTATACCTTTCATCTTTTCCCCTTAAATAAACATCAGATATACTCTGCTGCTTCTTCCTGATCTTAAAACGGGCTTTATAATCCCTGAAGAAAAGTCCGCTCCCATTCCTGTAGAGCTCAAAATATTTATATGCCGCAGCACTTCTCAGAAGAACAGCATCCGAGACATTTTTAAAATTGCCCGGCTTTTCCTTTCTGTAATCAAGAAATCTGAACTGGTAATCGGTCACACTTGTATTCACCTCTTTTATGAGCCTGTCATCCGACCAGTCAAGACTGGTAAGCACAGAATCACAGACGTCGATCACCAGCTCGTTCCTTATGGCTTTTTTATCTATAAGATACTCAAACTGATATGGATGATACTTTTCTATGTAGTTAGCTAAGTTCATGTTGTACTCGGCAGCGACTTCTCTGTAACACTCAGCGGAGGCAACACCTATATTTATCGCCTCTGCTGACATGGTGGATTTCTCCTGTTCTGCCTTATCGATCAGATAAAACTCCTCCGCCTCAAAATACATGGCTGTTTCAGGAATAGTCGGTGTCACAAGACATGTATTGATAAATGCAGTGTCCATATGATCCGCATTTATACAGTACACCGCATCAAATCCAAGGTAATCAAAAATAGCCCGCTTTTGTGTAGACACTCTCCAGTCATAGGGTTGAAAAGTCAGAAATCTCATACCGCCAATGTTTCCTCATGATGTCATCACTAACTGTTTACCCTATTTATATCGTTTAAAATAATATCAAATATAAACTTTAGACACTCACGTCATGATTTTCTTATCAATAAACCTTTATTATGTCTTCTGCGTAACGGGTTGATGACAGGTATATATGAGAAAACAGGCTTCGTATCTCCGGAAGGGCGACGAAGTCACTTATATCAATGCTTCTGTCATTTATAATGATACTGTTTCCGGTCTCATTCAGATGTGTAACAAGCAGAGAGACTTTCAGATTTTCATGACCGTAATCCGATATATCTCTTTTTATCGATGATATAAAACTTTCCAGACTTTCATGGGGCGCATAACGTATATGTCCCTGCCATTCATTAGGTTCGTTTGTAAGGTCTTTCTCTATATTGCCAAGTTCTTTTTTATCGCACTCACATGAAAGCTTACCTGCTCCATGTCTCGTTACATAGGATCTGGTCACATATATGACTTCATCAAGCTTTAGCCCCATCCGTCTCAAAAATGCACAGGGGTTATGTATTCCGGTTTTGGAGGCGGTCACATGCGGCGCATATTCTTCATTATCGCAGTCAAGCAGCAGTCCCTGACCGGTCTCAAAAACCAGAGTATCAGTATCCTTAAAAAATCCCTTCAGAGATTCTTCCGTAAAAAGCTTTAAATATCTAAAGTTTTCGATCATTACATCAGCTGCGTTCAAAAGTACATTTTCATTTCGTAAAAGCTCAATATACTCTGAAGACTTGTCTCTCAGGCAGTTACTGATCTCATTTAATCTTCTTTTGGTATAGTCTTTTCTTATGGATGAAAGCTTTTTATACAGACTCTCGGAATTAAGGGACGATATCTCTTTAAGTGTCAGTCCGAATCCGGATCCGGTACGTACATCACATTCGTTTATACCCATACCGCAGCTTCCGTGCCTTTCCGGCCCACGGGATATTTCCAATGCCATATTTATAAGTATGTCATCCGGAACAGTGATGCAGGTATTCTCCATGGCATATAATGGAGGCACAAAACCGAAGTGATCTTTAAAAGTGGAAAACTCTTCTGAAAGCTTATATAGATCAGGATAGAAGCTTTCTATCCATAAAGTTCCTGCATGACGCAAAGAACCGGAGGACAGCTCATGAAATACAAAACGCCCCCCTCCGGTACATGCATAATCCTCTGAATCAACTCTTTTTTTCAGTTCCACTGTATGCCCTGACTGAGCACCGCCGTTATGCCGGACAACAAGAGCTCCGGAACTCTTAAGGGAAAGGTAGTCAACTGCCATTCCCTTTCCCTCATCTCCGAAATTCTTTCCGACTACTGCAATTGTCTTCATAGTGTAATGGAATGTCCCACATCCGAAAGGCTGATCTGCTTTAAGGCATTGTGAATGAGCAGCCTGTTGGCATTATCATATGACGCAAGAATATCCTCCTGTCTTTCTCCCTTCTGCATGCGTATAACTCCGAAAATGATGTCAGGAATAACATTGACAGCGTCTTTTCCGATTACAATTTTGCGTCCTGCAAGAATTCCCCTGTTTCCTTCCTCACCGATCATGATATGGAATACATGGAATTTTTGCTGAACCTCAGCCAAAAGACTTTCTACCGTAGCACAAGGCACATAGTCCCCTGTAACTCTTTTAATAGTCTCAGAAACACTATCTGTCCTTATCTCGGCTCCGTCTCCGATGGTAAACAGAAATCCCTTCTCACCTCTTTTATTGATGGCATCGATGTTGGTATGTCTTGAAAGGAACTCCCAGAGACAGGTCGGAACCACTTCGCCGTTGCCATGATTTTCAAAATACAGATTGAGAAGCTGTTCCGCAATTCGGATATCAGACTCAAACTGTGTCACCTGGAGAGGTGACTCATCACGGAAATCACCGTAAGCCGCGCACATAAGTGCCGGATCCTCAATGGTGTTTGTTGAATAAAGCTTGGTGATGAGATCATTAAGTGCCTCTGTGGCAACCTTCACTGCAAGGTAACCCATGGATGCCGTAACATCCAGTCCCACAACTATAGGTGTTGAGTGTGGATGATCCTGCGAATCAAAGCACTCTCTGGTTCCGATAAATCTTGGATCGAATTTCGGATCACAGCTTCTTCTTTTGAAGACTTCTTCTACATTCTGATCATTTGATAACTTTCTGCTTGCTTTAAGCTTTGACCAGTCACTTGCTGAATAACTACCATATCCCATAATCTATCATCTCCTGTTCTCAGGGAACATCGTCCTGAAATTGTGTCCCCCAAATCCTTTTTCTATTACTGTGTCCCATTTTTCAAAATCGGAATAGGCATCAGAGGCCGGTTCCGAATTCAGAAAGCGGTACATCTCTTCAGGTTCTCTGGTATTCTCTGCCAGAATTACAGCGGTTTTTCTCAATGCTTTCAGATCGGCATTTCCTTTTAAAGCTTTAACTTTTCTCCAGTCCCCAAACAGCATGCCTTCATGAGTGAACGGATTGATAAAGACAGAATCCGGTGCCACGTCTCCGTACTCAAGCTCCGAGTATCTTAGTGCGCAGCAGATGTTCTCCATTCTTGAGATAACCCATGCAAGATGTACTGATTCCCACGGAGCAAACATCTCTGCGGGATAGCAGTTGGGTCTTCTTATGAATACAAGGGCGGACTTGTCATCGGACAGAACAATTTCCATCTTCAGTTCAGGAAACGATCTGTGGAGCTTTGCGTCTGCCGCAGGAAAAACCAGGCTTTTAAGCTTATTCAAAAAGACTTCCGCCCCGGATCTTTCATCAAAGATATATACAACAGATTCCTTTGCTATATAGAATAAAAGCCCCTGCCTTTCATACTTTTTCATATACTCGATATTGAGCATCTGACCGTTCTGCATGGTGTAACTGTCGCGGCCTGTACATGTCCACAGATGATCGGTACTGTAATCCATATCCTTTTTTTCTGCTTCAGCCTTATAGTGCTGCAGAACCATCTTCCGGAATTTCTCATTTCCTTTGAAATCTTCATCGGAAAAAAAGGCTTTTGAACCGCAGAAGGGACATGCAAGTCCCACAGAACCATCAAAGTTCATCTGTCCTCCGCAGTTTTTACACTTGTAAGTAATCACACTTTACCCCTCACTTAATTCTTACCTTTGAAAATTCTCACTTTTGAAAAACATTAAATTCTTTGATAATCATGTATATTTTAACACCAACCCCTTCTCCAAAAAACCGACTAAATTCTTACAAGGATTTAATAATGCGAGTGTCAAAAGTCTACATCGAATCCTTCCTATCTCCCGGACCCGAAAAACATCCTTACATGCTTCATGGCACTTGGCTGCTATCATAATTAAAGAAAAAACAGGTCGAAACAATCCACTGTTTCAACCTGTTTTTTCTCTGTTTAACAACTATTCTATACCATCACGCCATCAGCATGCGGAACATCTCTATAACCTGCTCCTTGGTAGCTTCTCTGGGATTTCCCGGATAGCATGCATCATTAAGAGCATCTGTAGCAAGGGTATCAAGATCTTCTTCCTTGATCTTGTCAAGAGTCTTAGGAATGCCTACATCCTCGGAAAGCTTCTTTACAGCCTCGATTGCTGCATCACGATACTCCTCCTGGGACATTTCATCTACACCCTTAACGCCCATTGCCCTTGCAACTTCTCTGAGTCTCTCTCCTGTGTACTCACGGTTGAATTCCATGGAGATAGGAAGGAACATGGCACATGCTACACCATGAGGAGTGTCATAATGTGCTGAAAGTGTGTGTGCCATAGCGTGATCGATACCGAGTCCTACGTTGGAGAAGCCCATGCCTGCGATATACTGTCCGAGAGCCATTCCCTCTCTGCCTTCTTTCTTGTTCTCTACTGCATCACGAAGGTTCTTTGAAATAAGACGGATAGCCTCAAGATGGAACATATCTGTCATTTCCCAGGCTGCTCTTGTGGTGTAGCCTTCGATAGCATGAGTGAGAGCATCCATACCTGTTGAAGCTGTCAGGCCCTTTGGCATAGAAGACATCATTTCAGGATCCACTACTGCAACGATAGGCATGTCATGTGTATCTACACAAACGAACTTTCTCTCCTTTTCAACATCAGTGATAACATAGTTGATGGTAACCTCGGCAGCTGTACCTGCAGTGGTGGGAACTGCGATGATAGGAACACAAGGGTTCTTTGTTGGTGCAACGCCTTCAAGTGAACGGACATCGGCGAACTCAGGGTTTGTGATTATGATACCTATAGCCTTTGATGTGTCCATGGATGAACCGCCGCCTATGGCAACGATGCAGTCTGCACCGGACTTTTTAAATGCTTCAACACCGTTCTTTACATTTTCTATAGTCGGGTTCGGCTTTATATCCGAATAGATTTCGTATGGAATCTTTGCCTCATCGAGGAGGGCAGTTACCTTTCCTGTAACTCCGAATTTGATGAGATCAGGATCTGATGCAACAAAAGCCTTCTTAAATCCGTTGTTATTGATCTCATTTACTATCTCACTGATGGCACCTGCGCCATGATAAGATGTCTGATTAAGTGAAATTCTGTTAGCCATAATACGTACTCCTTTGTACATTGATTTACTGTGTTAAAATATTAACACGCCTCTATGTGAGTATTGTACATCCCATAGAGGCGTAACATAAGTTACAGATTTTCACTTTTGTAACATAGTTTGTAGAGTCATCAGGTTGCCTCACACCTATGCAAAATAAAGCAGGTAACAGTCTTTACAGCAGACCCCACACGGAGCGCATAGTACTAAACGATTCGCTATCTCATTATAGAATCTTTATCTTTGCAAACTGTTCGGAAAGGGAAACCGGCATGGCATCTATCATAAGATCCGCCAGTTCTTCCTCTGATTCCTTCATGCCCTTCATGAGCCACTGAACAGTCATATAGATCGAAGCCTGACAGTACATCTCAAGAAGCTTTCTGGTATGTTTGTCCGGCGGGGTACCGGTCTTATCTCTGATAAGGCTGCAGTAAAACTCATAAATCATGAAGAAATCATGCTCCTTCAGATTATTCTGCTCGTCTCCCTTAAAGCCTGCAGTAAAGAAAAGCCGTTCTTTTTTAATGTACCGGAATTTCTTTATGAGACCGTCACGAACTGTCTCTCCCTTTCCCATCTCCTTAAAAGATTGCTCCAAAAGCCGGTCAAAATACCAGTTCACCAGATCATATTTATCTATAAAATTCCTGTAGAAGCTCTGTCTGGAAACTCCGCAAACCTCCACAATCTGAGTTACGGTAATGTTCTCAGGATCTGAAGTTTTCATGCATGTCTTCATGGCTTCCGCAAGTCTGTACTTGATTTCAGGCACCGCTCTGTTCTCCTATATCGCAATATTTCCCTCCTATAATAGCATTTTTTCGGGATAAGTGCCTTAGTCAACCATAAATGGATATTTTTTTATTTGGTATATGCCTTGAAATAAAGTTCCAGTATATCTTGCAAAAAACAGGCAGAAAACTTCATCAATCTCCCGGATAATCCTCTATTGAGCATACTGCTAAGGCTCTTTACTTCTGTGTATCCTGAAGTCAGATACCTTTATCAATTTCAATCAGACTTCCGTTTTTCGTTTTCCTGACACGTATCTGCTGGGGTATGTTCTCAATCAGTTCTTCTCTGTGGCTGATTACGCCAACCAGCTTGTTGGTTCCCGAAAGATTGATCAGTATGTCCATGGCACTTTCAATGGACTTTCTGTCAAGGGTACCAAAACCCTCGTCTATAAACAGTGCATCCATCTGAACACCACCGAGATTTGATGAAACCGTATCCGAGAGTCCCAGAGCCAGACTAAGAGATGCCTTAAAACTCTCACCTCCGGAAAGATTCCCCACCGGTCTTCTGTGACCGGTATAGTTATCAAGTACCTCCAGATCCAGAAAATTATTGCTCTTCTTCCCCAGAGAATCCTCCTGCCGGTAAAGCTCATACTGATTATCACTCATGGGCTGTAAACGTCTGTTGGCAGCTGCAATTATTCCGTCAAAACCGGCAGCCTGAATATACTGTTCCAGAGTTATCTTTACATTTCCTGTTGTTCCTCTGACAAGCTCATACAGCTTCCTGCATATATTATATTCCCTTGCTGCAGCCTCAAATACAGGTTGCAGCAATTCGATATTCTGCTTCTTCTCTTTATTGTTTGCTATTCTGTTTGATATTTCATTTTTTACCTTTCTGACAGATTCAACAACAGTATTCTGCTTCATACAAATACTGTTTAATTCTTCTATATCAACCTTCTTTTTGCCCCCGGCATCCTTTTTTGCCTGCTCCAGCTGAACAGCATTTGTTGAAACAGCCTGCCTGTACTCCCTGATTTTTTCATCACTTTCAGTCAGTTCCTTTTCGGACACAGCAAAAGAAAGCATTTCCTCATAATCGGTAAATCCACGGGATGAGAGTATCCTGTCCAGATCCTCTTTCAGGGATTGTTCTTCTTTCTTTTTCCCCATCACCCCGTCTTCCAATGTCTTTAATCCGGATGTGACGGCTGTAAGAGCTTTGTCTGCTTCATTCTTTGCTGCATCCAGAGCCTTTATCACATCAGTTATTTCTTTATACCTGTCTTCTGCTTTCTTCTTTTCGGAGGCTGCGGTTTCAGAATCCTGGAAGCTTAATCCGTCAAGTGTCTCCAGTTCCGTACTGCATTTTGTGATATCCCTGTCTGTTTCCTGAATTTTGCTATCAAGTTCCAGTCTCTCTTTTTCCAGATTTTCGCTTTCTTCACCCCTTGCTTTTTCAAGCTCTTCTTCTGCTTTTTTCAGGGCCTCACATTCTTTGGAAAGTACTGTCTGAATTGAATCATTGATTCCTGTTTTTTCATCAAGCTTTTTATCAGAGCTTCTTAATTCTTTCAATAGTTCATCAAGCTCTTTACTGCTTACCTTCACACCGATAATGTTATTCTCTAAACAGGAAAGTATATCCGTTACCATCCGGTTCTCATACACTTCAAGGGTATTCTTCGAAACCTCACAAGCCGTATTTGCTTCAGCTTTCTTCCCCTGAAGCTCCGCTTCTTTTGTCTTCAGGATTTCAAGATCTTCTTCAGAAATGGTTTTATCAGAAAGCTTTGCGGGTTCGGGATGGTGAATAGATCCGCATACCGGACATTTTTCCCCCTCCTTTAATCCTGCTGCAAGAATGCCTGCTCTTGACCTTTCCAGGATTTTTTCGGCCTCAAGTCTTTTCTTTGTCGCCGATTCGTATTCATCAAATGCCGAAATATAAGCTTCCTTCTCTATTTCCAGTTTATTCTTCTGATTTTCCCGTTCTTTTGTCCGTTTTTCCAGAATTTCCTTCACTTCTTCAGACAGAATTTTCAGTTCCCTGCCCTCGGTTTGAGCCTTCAAAAGATCATTCGGCTTTGATTTATTCTTATCAACGGTATCTTTCAGAGAAACTATCCTTTCTTTCAAAGCAGTTTCTTTCTGCTTTAATAAAGCCTCATTTTTCAGATTATTTTTCCTGTATTCATCAAGTAAGGCTATCCTTTTTTTCAGCTCATCTCTCTTCCGGTATTTAGGTTCCTCATCTTCAAGCTTTCTGATCCGTATCAAAAGCTCACCTGCTTCCGGCTCCAGCTTTTTAGTCTCAGTCAAACATTCAAGGGCTTCTTCAGCCGACTTTTGCTTTTCAAGCTTTTCATTCTTCTTTTTCTCTATCTGTTCCTCTGTTGTTTCTATATCCTTCTTTTTCGAATCCCACAGATCATAAGCAGGTTTAACTTCATGGGATGCAGCCTTTTGCCTCTTTAAAAGAATTTCAAGATCATCAATCTCCTTCTTTCCTTCACTGAGTTCTCGTCTCTTTTCTTCAAGTTTATCCAGTCTTTCGATAAACTCATTGTTGGTTTTTGCTGTGGCAAATTGAGTATTAAGTCTTTTAAGTTCCTGCTCTTCCAGTTCCAGTCTGGAACTTACTTCTGTAAGACAGTTCTCATCCGCAGAAATAACAGATTCTGTGGTTTTTAAAATCTCATCAAGATTCCAGGCACTGTTTAAATCTTTTGCCTTTTTCTGCAGTTCCCTGAATTCATCGAAACAGGTATTTTCTTCATCCGTTTTAACATCATAAAAGTACTGCACTATGCTCTGTTCGGTACTTAAACGCTCCTTGTTGCCGGCATCCATTCGGTCTTTCAGTTTATATTCGATTGATTTATACCCGCCGGTCATAAAAATGGTTCTCAGAATCTCGGTTCTCTGATCTGTCTTTGCATTCAACAGATTCCAGAATTCACCCTGAGCTATCATAGCAATCTGCTTAAACTGTTTTTCATCAATGTGAAGCAGTTCTTTAACGGCAGCATTGACCTGGGTAAGGCCTTCAACCGGAGCCTCACCTTCGGAATAAAAAACAGCCTTCTCCTTTTCGGTGATCACACCTTCTCCACGCTGCTTTTTACGTTCATAGGCAGGCTGCCTCCGCACATGATAATTACGTCCCTGATGAGTGAAATAAAAATCAACGTAACTTTCCGTATCAGGCTTTGCATACTCACTCCTGAGATTCTTTGTATCCCTGTATGATCCGCTTGTTATTCCGTAGAGTGCAAAACATATAGCATCAAAAATAGTGGTCTTACCGGCTCCGGTATCTCCGGAAATCAACAGTAATCCCTTGTCTTCAAATTGTTCAAAGTTTATCTCCGGCATAAGACCCGCGTATGGTCCGAATGCACTTATAATAAGCTTAATCGGTTTCATTGATAACTCCCGCCTCCCTGGCTGCCATCCTCATGACATCCATCTCTTCATCACTTATTTCACAGCCGTAAATAGTTTTGTAGAAATCACTGATAAGGTCGGTAAAGGATCTGTTTTGTGCGATCTTTGAAATATCCACCTGTTCTATTTCCCTGGTGTGAGCATTGTCATAATCTATCTTTACGGTATTTGGATAAGTCTGCTGAAAGATTCCCATGGCATCATTGATGATATCTTCATCAGTCAGAGTGGCATAAATAAAATCTTCCGTTGAACTGACATTTGCTTTATCCAGCAGTTTTTCCATTTTGCCCTTGATATGTCTCATGTCACGCAAAGGCTTTAATGGAAACAGCTCTATAGCTACATTCTTTTTTTCATCCATTGTGATGATGGGAACGGATTTTTCATTATTTACTTCGCTTAATGAATATTTCAGGGGAGAACCTGAATATCTGACCTCATCTCTGCCTACACGCTGGGGAGAATGAATATGGCCAAGAGCCACATAATCAAATTCATCGAACAGGTCATAAGCTATCTTTTCTACCAGTCCGACACTCTGGGTTCCCGCGCTTTCCGAGCCCCCCAGAGCCGGATCTTCACCTTTCCCTGCTACAAATTGATGCGCAACCAGCACATTGCATTTCTCTTTATCTATATCTGCATCTTCCAGAATCACCCTTACTGCATCTTCATAATTATCGATTTTTTTATCAGGGAAAAAGTGTCTGACCTGAGATGCCTTTACAAAGGGCAGAAGATAAATATTCAATTCCGTATCACCATCCCTCAGGACACGCTTATCAAGATGTCCGCTGAAGATGGCGGAAATATATATTCCGCTGCTTTCAAAAAGCGTACTGCCATAATTCAATCTGTCATCCGAATCATGGTTTCCGCTGATCAGAAATGTGCTGACCTTTCTTTTGGCAAGCTGATTCAAAAATCTGTCCAGCAGGCGGGTTGCGGATTCACTGGGAATCGACTTGTCATAAACATCCCCTGCAATAAGAACAGCATCAACAGACTCTTTATCTATGAGATCTATGATCTGATTCAGAATGTATTCCTGATCAGCTATCAAATCAAAATCACCAAGATATTTACCTAGATGTAAATCCCCCAAATGCAATAACTTCATTTGCAAACCTCCAATCATTTACATAATTGTATCAAAGTAACTATGTATATGTTGCTTATTTCTTAATTTTTTATGTCGATATATCGTTAGTAAGGACTTTTTTCGATCCATAACATTATGAAAAGGAGGCAAATGGGATGAAAAAAAGATTGGCATTTTTACTTGCTGTACTGATGGCTGTTTTTTCACTTGGAATGGTTTCTTTGGCCAAGGAGAAAAATGTTACTGAAATGAGCTGGAGCGATGGCGAAAAAGCAGTAAAGGAGAGTGGAATCAAGGGCAGCTTTGTCACTTTGGATGAGGTGGATCTCAAGTTCTGGATTCCAAATGACTATAAAGCCACTACTCTGACAAAAGCTGACAAAGACGAAGGCTACATCGCCTACTATGAGAATCCAAAGACCAAGGGTGTTGTCGCTGTAATGTACGTGGACGTAAAGGGTATGACCCTTGATGAATATAAGAAAGAACTGAAGGGAATGTCCGAAGTAACAGAAATCGAGGATTGTGTACTAAACGGTCTGGAGTGTGTTGGCTATCGTATACCTGACGATGATACCATGAGTTTAAGTTTTTCTACCGAGAACGGCTATATCCTTGAAATCACTTTCGCTCCTGTGACAGATGATGATGACTCTATTGAGATACCCGCATATATCATGAGTTCTATCATGGAAGAGGAGTGATGACGTGAGTGTCAAAAATATTTGCAACTCACTGATGATGCACAGCACGTACACATCCGTGTGCAATGAGCAGGAATCCTTACGGATTCCTTTGAAGCGCTCAAAGCCGCGTGGCTCCTTCGATTAAAAATCGAAGGCAGTTGTGCTGTTGAACACTCATAACTCACGTTATAACATTAACAGAGCGGCATCCCATGAAAGGACGCCGCTCTTCTATTTATCATTTTCTCTTGAATTATCCTCACACCATTGTTAGGAGATACTCTTTTACTTTCCCGAGCCTGCTTCTCTTCCATGCTCCTTCCTTTGCAGTAAGGGAATATGGAACCACAACCGAAAGATCCATATGTGCCTTTTCGAAATATCCGTCCGGTTCAGTGCTGAAGAAGTAAGCATTCCATACATCCTCTCCGGCATCTTCAAAACGATCCTTTTCAAGATAGATCATTTTTTTACGTTCCTCCTGAATGAAGGCAGCTGCCGCAAGGGGAGACAGTAATTCATATTCCTCTGCAGGGATATCTGTAAAGATGTCCGGAAGCTCCGCTTCTGCTATACTCTCCGGTCCTCTCAGGATCTTAGTACCCACAGCCTCGAAAGACATTTCGGATTCCGTAAAGCAAAGCTTCAGAAGAACTCCTTCATCGGTATAGGGGTGGGCGCGCTGATAATCTGTGTCAAAAATAAAATTACCAAGAGAATAAAAGATCATCTTTCCATCATCAAATGTCTCGTAATTTTCCACCACATGAGGATGATGTGCCACCACAGCATCAGCTCCCATCTCAAGATACCTGAGATATCTGTCTCTGGTATAGGGATTCGGCATGGCTGCAAACTCCTCTCCTCCGTGAGCCACAACTATGCACCATCTGCAATGTTCTTTTATCTCTTTTATTCTCGCTTCTATACGCTCCATGTCATCCCAGCGGAAAACTCCGGGATCCGCAGCCGTTGCAGGTATACATTCTGCCATGTAGGCAACTCCGAACATGCCTATCCCGCCGGCTTCCTCAAGTATCACCGGCTTCGAGGCCTCTTCCTCATTTATTCCGGCACCTATGGTACATGCTCCCGATTCAGCCGCGAGACGCCTGGTGTTTAAAAGCCCCTCCTCTCCGGCATCCATGATATGGTTGTTTGAAATATTCCAGATATCCGCATGGATGTTCTTTAGCACAGACACGGCAGCAGGATTCATGCTGTGGAAGAAAACGCCATGACTGCCGTTGTCCTCTGCATCCGTAAGAGCGCCTTCCACATTGGCAACCACGTGGTCCGCACTGTGAAAAAACTTAAGGAGATCCT
The DNA here is from genome assembly GCF_000702885.1 of Oribacterium sp. P6A1. Classification (GTDB taxonomy): domain Bacteria; phylum Bacillota; class Clostridia; order Lachnospirales; family Lachnospiraceae; genus Oribacterium. The sequence goes on from NZ_JNKO01000005.1 coordinate 182,194, forward strand.
CCGAAACAAGCTCAGGATCCTCCCAGCGGTTCAGCATATATTTGTCAAAACCTATATCACCTGTAAAAACGATGGATGTTTTATCCTTCCCCATAATCTATCCCTCCTGCCTAAGATTTCATGGCACGATGCAGAGAAGCTTTCATCATATCAATGTCTCTGATCCTTCATAGCCAATGTGCCATTTACACTACGGTTCCCTTATCAGGTTATCTGAGTCTCTTCAAAGTTTCTATGGTCAGTTTATAGATACGCCCCGTGCTCTCGATATGAAGTCTTTCTCTCGGGGTATGAATATCCGTGAGATCCGGGCCGATGGAAACCGCATCAAGTCCCGGCATTTTTCCGGAAAGGATACCGCACTCCAGTCCCGCGTGTAATGCTTCCACCTTCGGTTCTCTGCCGTTCAGCGCCTTATAAGCCTCTATCATTGTGTCACGAAGCTTTGAATCAGCCTTGTACTCCCATGCTGAATAGGCTGATCCCACTTCTGCTTCCCCTCCGAGTGCGGCTGCCAATGCCTCTATACGTTCCACTGTCTCATCCCTTTGGGAATTGACGCTTGATCTGGTAAGAAAACTGAAGTAAACCGAGTCTTCCTCTGTATAGATCTGCCCAAGATTTGTGGATGTCTGAACAAGTCCCTCCACATCCGCACTCATTACCTGAACTCCGTTAGGCACCGTAAACATAAAACAAACTATACGCTCACTAAGTTCCCTGCTGAATCCGGCTTCCGCCTCTGCAGGCTCAAGCTTCACCCACACTCCTGAATCAGTAACTCTGTATTCATTCCCGAGATTATGATTAAGCTCTGACACTGCCTCCTCTGCTGCTTTCACATCGGATACAGCTATGATGGCTGAAGATTCTCTCGGAATGGCATTATCCTTGGTTCCTCCGGAAGCCTCCACGAGCCTGAGTTCTGTCTTTCGGGAGATTTCAAACATTGCCCGTCCAAGCACGATGTCAGCATTGGCACGGCCTTTGTGTATCTCCTCACCGGAATGACCGCCCGCAAGTCCGCCAACTGTCAGCTTCAGGGCTTTTCCTGCCAATGTCTCTCTCCCGCCACTGAACCTGACCACAACTCTTGCGGCTCCGGCACAGCTCACGGTGAAGATCCCGTCAGCCTCCGAATCCAGATTCAGCATATACTTTGCTTTAAGATCAGAGGTGTCCAGGGCTCTCGCCCCTACCATTCCTATCTCTTCCCCAACGGTGAATACACACTCAAGATCAGGATGCTCTGCTTCATGAGACGCAAGGATGGCAAGCTCCATGGCAACGGCTATTCCATCATCTCCTCCGAGGGTTGTTCCCCTGGCCCCCACCAGATCTCCATCCACAAACAGATCCAGACCTTCTGTCATCATGTCCTTTGTGCAGTCGGGATCCTGTTCTGCTACCATGTCCATATGTCCCTGAAGCATGACGGTATCGGCATTTTCATATCCCTCCGTGGCAGGTTTAAATATCACAACATTGCCGGCTTCGTCCTGACGAAACCTGAGCTTGTGATCCATGGCAAACTTCACAAGATAATCACTGATTGCCTGAGTATTTCCGGAGCCATGAGGAATTCCGCAGATTTCCTCAAAATATCCGAATACTTCCTTTGGTTCTAAATTTGATAATACGCCCATAATTAATCCTTTAAAAACAGGGGCTGTCAAAGCAGCCCCTCAATAAATACTTTAATGTAAGTAAATGTCATAAGTCCATGTGCCCGGTTTATGATTAAGTATTCCTACACCGGAACCTTTATGCAAGAGCATGCATAATATTTGCACACAGCACAGCCAACGGAGTACCCACAACATAGCCCATGAGAGCCATGAGGATACCTACCGGAACAAGAGATCCTGAGTAGGAACCTGCAAGTACAGGTGCAGATGCCGTTCCGCCGATATTGGCAAGGGATGCAACTCCTGCAGTGAAAAGATCAAGCTTAAGTACACGGCAGATAACAAGCATAAGAACCGCATGAATCGCAAGAATGATAAATCCTGTGAGTATCCATGCAGGAGCATCTCCAAGCTCCAGAAGGCTTGCACGGCTTGCCAGAAGGCCGATTACAGAATAAAGGAGCAGGTTGGAAACTTCAGCAGAACCCGGAACCTTTCCAAGAGGTGTAACTGCAGCGATAAGTGAAACCGCTGTAATGAAAAGAACTGTCCATGTTGCCTTATCCGAGAAACCGGTTGCATCATACAGTGCGGCACCAACATTTGAAGCTACGGCACTTGCAAGAAATGCTGAACCGATAAGAAGGATGAGACTCTGGAAAGTGATTCTGCTGGTGTTTGACTTTGCCTCTTCCTCAAGCTTTGATGAAACCTCATCAAGCTTTGAAGTATCTGCCTTGGTCCACTTATTGAACTTAGGTGCCAGCTGGATAGCCCAGAGCAGAAACATTACCCACAGTGAATAGTCGATGGAGTCGATAACCAGAGCATAGCCCATATCCGCTTCACTGATATTGAGGGCTGCCTGAACCGCAACCATGTTTCCCGAACCGCCGATCCATGATCCGCACAGTGCGCCGAGACCCATCCAGGCATCACTTCCTATGGCGCCCTTCATGATAAGGAATGCAGCTATAAATCCGATGATGATGGTTACTGTTGCAGAAAAGAATCCTATGAGCATCTTTGGTCCAAGCTTCAAAACCTTTCTGATATCGCATCTCAGAAGCATGGCAAAGATCATGGCATAGGTCAGATTGTTCTTCAGCGCGCTGTAGGCCGGTTTCGTTTCTGCCATATCCCATACCTTCAAGGTACAGAGAAGCATGGCAATCAGATAGCAGAGAACAACGGCAGGCACGTACTTGAAGAATTTTTGAAGACCGCCTGTGGCATGTGTTGACAGCGTGACCAGAACGGCAGCCATAAACAACAGAACCGCAACATAAGTGAACCCATTAGTAATCATAAACAACCCCCTTTGAAACATTATTTTTAATAATTATAGCACCTAAAATTAATATTTGTCTCTAGCTTGAAGCCATATTAAGTGAAACAGATTCGATATAAATTTAAGGAATGGCTCCAGTCTGTCACTCAAAATTCCATACAATCTCCCATCAGAGATGGTCGATTCCGCATTGTCGGTCTAGTGCTCCATTGGTCTTTTGTGCAGGCACAACGCCCAATGGAACGTTTGACCGCCTTATCGCAAAAAAAGGAGACTGTCCACTTCAATAGTGAAACAGCCCCCTCATTGAGCTAAACCCATTTAATGACGTGAGTGTCAAAAGTATTTGCCACTCACTGATGATGCGCAGCACGCAGCTTTGAGCGCTTCAAAGGAATCTGTAAGGATCCCTGCTTTATGCTCACGATTATGTGCTTGCTGCTTTTAATTCGTCAGAAGCTTCAAAAGTTCATTTCTTATTCCGGCATAATGCTCCTGATTTATTCCGAAATCCATATTCTTATAGGTCCAAAGCGCACAACCTATTTTTTCTTCTGAAAAGATGGTCATAACATCCCGGAACCAGCGAAGAGTATCCTCTTCTGGCGCCTGATCAATGACTCCGAACTCTCCAACATAAAGAGGAGCTCCCTTTTCTTTTGCTGACTCAACAGCCACTCTGACCATGTCTCTCAGGAAAGAGATATTCATCTCGTCGTATTGACGTTCCACAACACTCTGCCCCTGAGTTCCCAGGATACGGGACTTTTCCCTGTAGATCTCATAGTCGTCAGGATAATGTACAGTCTTTATTTCCTGCATCACAGGCATCCAGTGAGCCCACTGATGTGTAAATACAAGAGGCTCATAAAAATGGAAGGTAAAAAGAATCCTGTCATCTGCCGGTTTCTCAAGGTACTTTATGGTACCTGCACTGTTCCACTGTATGCCGCCGTAAATGATCCAGGCATCCTTTGAAAACCTTCTGATAACCGAAACTGCCTTCTTTATGAGAATGTTCCAGGCCTCAGCATTTTCATCCTCCACAACCTCATTGAGTAGTTCAAAGCAAAGATCCTTATGAACCGAGTATTCCTTTGCCAGAGATTCCCAAAGACCAAGGAACCTTCCCTGAACCTTTTCGTCGGTAAAAAGACGGTTCTTCCCGGAATCTCCCGCATCATTAAAATCATATCCGTAGGCTTTGTGAAGATCCAGAACCACCGGCAATCCCTGCGCCTCACACCATTCGATGACCTGATGAACCCGCCTGTAGCCATCTTCCCTGCGGACACCTTCTTCTGTTTCAAATACTTCATAATCGATGGGAAGTCGAATGTGATCAAACCCCATTTCCCTGATCTTTCCGATATCCTCTTCCTTTATGAAGCTGTCATAATGCTCTTCTTCATGTGTGCACTGTGACAGAAATCCCCCTAAATTTATGCCCCTTCTAAGTGATATCATTCCTTAACGCCTCCCAGTGTCACACCTTCAACTATAAACTTCGATAACAGAATGTATACGAAGATGATAGGCACTATGGCTATGGTGATGAGCATGTAAACCTTACCCATATCGAACTTCAGGAAGTCAGCACTTCTTAAAGATGCGATAAGTATAGGCAGTGTCTTTTTCTTCTGAGTGCTGAGTACCAGGGCCGGAATAAAGTAGTTATTCCATGATGATACGAAGGCAAATATGGCCTGTACTGCCATAGCCGGCTTCATGATCGGAAGAACTATACTGTTAAAAGTCCTGAACTCATTGGCTCCGTCTATTCTTGAAGCCTCCACCAGAGACATAGGCAGGGATGACTGCATATAGCTGTACATGAAATAAAATACAGACGGAGCGGCGATTGACGGAAGGATAAGGGGGAAAAATGTATCCTCCATGTTCATCTTGGTTATCAGTCGTAAAAATCCAAGGGCTGACACCTGTGTAGGCATAACCAGTATAAGCATGATAAATATAAATGCCGGCTTCTTAAGCTTAAAATCGTATGCGTAAAGTCCGTAAGCTGTCAATGCTGAGAAATAGCACGAAAGCACAGCTGCGAAGGAGGATACTATAAGCGAGTTGGTGATGCCGTTAAAGATAGGAACATTGGCATCATTCGCCACGTTCACAAGATTCTTTAATAATGCCGCACCCGGGATAGCTGAAAATCCCTTCTGAATATCAACATGCTCTCTTGTGGAGTTTATCAAAAGAATGTAAAAGAAGAACAGGCACAGGAAAGTCAGAACCGAAAGTAATATATATGCAGCTACCGTTCTTATTTTTGCCTCAGTTATTTCCCTTTGTTTTCTCTTATTCATACTGCGTCCTTTCCCTGATTAACTTTCTGCCTTGGTATTCAGCACGTCTCTGTCTATTCTTTTCTTCTTTGGCGCGCTGTTTTCTTCACTGTTCATGGAGAAGTAAACAAACAGGCAAAGTATCGCGCAGACTATAAAAAGAACTACCGAAAGCGCACCGGCCATGCCGTAATTCCTGCTGAACAGATGCTTATTCAGATACATAATCATGGTCATGGAAGTTCTGTCGGGTCCTCCGGTTCCGTCTGTAAGAATCTGAGGAACATCAAACATCTGAAGACCACCGATCATGGAAGTGATGAACACATACACAAGAATAGGTTTTATGTTTGGCAGTGTGATATGGAAAAATGTCTGCTTATGATTACAGCCATCAAGCTCCGCAGCCTCAAAGAGTGAAGGATTGATGCCCATGACCGCAGCCATAAGAATGATGGTAGTGTTTCCGAACCACATGAGGAAGTTCATGGATGCTATAAGTCCTCTGGTTCCCCATACCTCAGAAAGAAAACGGTATGGCTTTGAAAGAATTCCCGAATCCACAAGAAAAGAATTGACCGGTCCTATATCCGAGAAAAGAGCGAAAAATAACATAGAGAATGCACTGGCCATAATAAGGTTAGGCATGTAGATAACCACCTTAAAAAACTGCTTTCCCTTGATTCTCAGTCTCGCATCCGTAAACCAGGCTGCAAGAATAAGAGAAACCGTGATCTGTGGAAGAAAACCCAGTATCCATAGAATAAAGGTGTTTCCCATATATTTGGGAAGATCGGTTTCAAACAAAGTTTTGTAATTCTCAAGTCCCACAAAAGTAGGTCCTATTTCCTTCAAACCACTTCTGTAATACTCGAAAAAGCTGTAGTAAATAGTTGATCCCAAAGGAATAAGCTGAAATATGGCGAATGTTAAAAAAAACGGAAGTATAAATATATATCCCCATTTTGAATAGCTGACTTTTTTCCTTTTAGCTGTCTCCTTAGATGTCATGATCTCCCTCCAGAATTCTTTTTTTGGGGTGGAGCTGGCCACACCAATTTCTTCATAACCCTTGGTCATAATCTGATACCTCACTACAGATACTGAGGACACTGCACAGGTAATGTGAGTGTCAAAAGCCGATATCGGAACCCTTCCTCCCACATCCTGCACTCCCAGGCCGCAATAATCGTCCTTACTTGCTCTTTGGGAATACCAGCCATGGAAAGTTGCTGTGGGAAGGTCGTTACTATATGACAGATTCCTGCCGAATCTGCCACAAGTCATGTGGGGCATGTCATGAAGTCTATCTCCCACTTCTGTGCAGGCACAGGTGGGAGAAAACTTATGACACTTATTCTTATTTTATTCCGGCCAAACAACTTCAGTTATTTCAGGATAGGACTCCTTGATGGAAGTCTCGAAGTTCTGCTTTGCTGTATCGAGATCAACATTACCGTTAAAGTAATCCTTCATTGCTCTCTGGATAAGTTCATTACAGCCCTGATCATATGGAGAGATATTGCTCATATCGATCTGCTTTGCTGTATTTGAGAACAGTGCCACGTGGTTCTGACCACCGAGGAACTCTGAACCGAATGATGAATCGGCTGCAATTGCCTCCATACCTGAAATGGTATTTGTGTAGTCCTGTATTTCCTGATTTCTGGTCATTGACTCCATGATTTCGTGGTTACATGTGAGCTGCTTCATGATGTCCTTAATGTCAGCGGCATTGTCAGTTCCGGCTGCTGCGCAAAGCCATGTTCCGCCCCAGTAATATGGTGCAGGTCCGTAGCATACTGCCCAGTCGCCGAAGCCCTTCTCTCCTGCATTTCCGAGAAGAGTGAAGTTGATTCCCCATGTTGAATAGAAGAAACCGAATACCTTACCGTCAGCACCCTGATCTGAAGCCCAGCCGTCATCCCAGAGAGATGTCTTGTTGTTGTATCCCTTATCTGTATAGTTCTTGGTCTGCTCGATCCAGCGCATTATATTCTTATCAACATTTACTGTTGTTCCTGTTACCCACGGAGCGGAAACATTGTTTGAGAATGTACGGTAAGAATCATCAAAACCTGAAAGCATCTTATAGCCCTTCTCATGAGCCTTCTCTGCTACCTCGTCAAATTTATCCCAGTCTGAAAGAGCCTCCTGAACCTTATCGGGGTCATCTGTACCGAGTACATCTTTGGCGATAGATCTTCTATATGCGAAAAGTCCCGGTGTTGCCTGCCATGTGGTTCCCTTCTGAACTCCATCTATGGAAACTATATCCTTTGTGTACTGATACTGATCCGCAAGATCATCTGAGGTAAGTCCTATATCGTTCTTGACATCCAGAGTGAAATCGGAATCCACATACTTTAAGGCATAGTCTGCTTCCACAAGGAACATATCGATCTTATCATCGGCAGCTGCTTTATCCTGTGCCATCAAAGCCTCATCAAGCTTGTTCTGATAGTTATTGTTTACATTCTCGTTGATGGTCCACTTTACAACTGTTCCGTTCTTAAGTGTTGTGGTAGCCTTGTCACTTGCCACAGACTCAACTTCGGGATAGAAGTCATTGAAACGTGAACGGAATTCTTCATTCCAACACCAGATATTAAGCACTTTTCCATCGGATGAAATGTCTGCGGCCGGAGCCTTTGACTCAGAGGAAGGAGTACTGCTGCCTCCGCATCCAACCAGTCCCACCATTGTTGCTCCAAGAAAAAGAGCTGAACCAATCATCATTAATTTCTTCATAACAACCTCCTATTTTTATATGTTGTACATATTTATTTCCCACTTACAGTATCTTCAGATGCTTTTTACGGTTTTCCCTTCCTGTATCCTGCCCTGAACCTTTATCTGCTCTGCTATGCTGGTCCTTGGGTTTTCTATGATGTCTATAAGTTTCCGTACAGATCTTATACCGATCTCAACTGTATCCTGATAGTAGGTAGTAAGCTGTGGGCTCAGAGCTCTAGTAAGTCTGATGCCGTCATAACCGACCACGCTTACATCTTCAGGAATCCTGAGTCCCATCTCCTCCAGTCCCTGACGGCCTCCTATATAGGAATAATCATCCGGGAAAATGATGGCAGTCGGACGTTCCTTCTGATCCATGAGAATCTTAACTGCATCTCTGCATCTTTCTATATCATGGTAACGGGATTCCATAACATAACTGTCGGGAACTTCGATTCCGTTTTCTTCGCAGGCTCTGTAAAATCCTGCCATTCTTTTATCTGTTACCGACGTACTCTCACCATGAATAAAAGCAATCTTTTTGTGACCATGCTCTATGAGATATTTTGTCAGTTCATACTCTCCTTCAACATTGTCCGAAAGTACGCTGCTTCTGTCGTTGTAAACATAATCAATGGAAACTGTGGGTATATCGCTGTACACCAGATCCTGAACCGCCTGACTTTTGAAATCCACACTTGCAATCAGCACTCCGTCGCATTTACGATATCTTGCATGCTCAAGAAAAGAGGCTTCTCTTCCGGCTATGTTCTTACATATAAATGTAATGTCGTACCCGAGCCTTTCTGCTTCAGTCTTTGCACTGTTAAGAATTTCTGAGAAAAATTCATGTGTAAGTCCGCAAGCCGTTTCATCTATAAAGAGAACCCCTATGTCATGTGAAACACTGGTCTTCAATTGTTTTGCTGCAGCATTGGGATAATAGTTCATCTTTCTTGCTGTCTCTCTGATGAGCTCTGCTGTTGCCTTGCCAACATCTCCATAGCCGTTCAGGGCCTTACTGACTGTTGCCGGTGACACTCCGCAAGCTTCAGAAATGTCTTTTATCGTAACCATCAAACTGACTCCTTATGTTTCCGAAATCGTTTTCGTATCTTAATCATAATTCACTTGCCAATCTTAGTCAATTATCCACTTTTAATATTTCACCATTACTTGATTTGGTGATTATGCACAGTTTTTCAAAAGTTCCAAACAATTCGTTTGCAATTATTAAAAAGCAATCTATAATGGAGGCACGAATCAACGAAAACGTTTTCGATGTAGGAGGAGCAAATGAAATACGGTTATTTTGATGACAATGCCCGCGAATATGTTATTACCACTCCGGAAACGCCCTTACCATGGATCAACTATTTAGGATGTAAGGATTTCTTCGGACTTATCTCAAATACAGCCGGAGGCTATGACTTCTATAAGGATGCAAAGCTTCTGAGACTCACACGTTACCGCTATAACAACGTTCCTTACGATACCGGCGGACGTTACTACTATATAAAGGACGGTGACTGCATCTGGAATCCCGGATGGCAGCCGGTACAGACTGCCCTTGACAACTATAGCTGCCGCCACGGTATGGGCTATTCTGTTATAGAAGGCACCAAAAACTCATTAAAGGCTAAACTTACAGCCTTTGTTCCTCTTTCAGATTCCTGCGAAATCAATCATCTTACACTTACGAACGAATCGGAGGCTGTTAAAGAAATAGATCTTTTCAGCTTCGTTGAATTCTGTCTTTGGAACGCAGAGGATGATGCCACAAATTTCCAGAGAAACTACTCCACCGGCGAAGTTGAAGTTGTGGGAAGCACCATCTATCACAAAACCGAGTACAGAGAACGCCGTAATCACTTCTCTTTCTATTCTGTGAACAGAGAAATCGCAGGGTTCGATACAGATCGTGCAAGTTTTACCGGCTTCTATCACGGACTTCATAACCCGGATGCGGTTATAAAGGGTGAAAGCAAAAACTCTGTAGCTCACGGCTGGTCTCCGGTAGGAAGCCACCACCTGAAAGTAACATTGGCACCTGACGAAAGCTATACCGCCATTTTCGTATTAGGCTACTGCGAAAATCCTGTGGAGGAAAAATTCGTTGCGCCGAATGTTATAAATAAGAAACCTGCAGAAAAGCTTCTTGCAAAATATCAGAAGGATGAGCAGGTGGAGACAGCACTCAATGAATTAAAAGCATATTGGGACAAGCTTCTTTCGGTTTATTCCGTAAAAACTCATAACGAAAAACTGAACCGTTCAGTCAACATCTGGAATCAGTACCAGTGTATGGTAACCTTCAATATGAGCCGTTCCGCAAGCTATTTCGAAAGCGGTATGGGTCGCGGCATGGGATTCAGAGATTCTTCTCAGGATCTTCTCGGATTCGTACATCTCATTCCGGAACGTGCAAGAGAACGTATCTTAGACATTGCCAGCACCCAGTTTGAGGATGGTTCGGCATATCACCAGTACCAGCCTCTTACAAAGACAGGTAATCTCAATGTAGGCTCCGGATTCAACGATGATCCCATGTGGCTCATTGCAGGAACCGGCGCATATATCCGAGAAACCGGAGATTTTTCGATTCTTGATGAGATATGCGATTTTGATAATGACCATACAAAGGCCGCTCCTCTTCTTGAGCATCTGAGACGCAGCTTCAACTACATAGTGAACCACAAGGGTCCTCATGCTCTTCCGCTTATCGGACGCGCAGACTGGAATGACTGTCTGAATCTAAACTGTTTTTCAGAGACTCCCGGAGAAAGCTTCCAGACCACAGGACCTTCTGAAGGACCTGTAGCGGAAAGTGTATTTATAGCCGGTCTTTTTGTGAAATACGGAAAAGAATATATCAGCATTTTGAGACATCTTGGGCTGAATGAGGAAGCCGATAAGTGCGCCGGAGAGGTTGAACTGATGACAAAGGCCATCGAAACTGCCGGTTGGGACGGTGAGTGGTTTGTCAGAGCATACGATGCCTACTCAAATCCTGTAGGAAGCCACGTATGTGAAGAAGGACAGATTTTCATAGAGCCTCAGGGAATGTGCATAATAGGCGGCGTTGGTGTTGAGAACGGAATGGCTGAGAAAGCCCTGAAGAGCGTTGAAACACGCCTCGATACAAAGTACGGCATCATGCTGAACCAGCCTGCATACTCAAGATATCATGTTGAGCTTGGTGAGATTTCTTCATATCCGCCCGGATACAAGGAGAATGCCGGTATCTTCTGCCACAACAACCCATGGATTGCCTGTGCCGAAACCATGGTCGGTCACGGCAGCAGAGCCTTTGAAGTCTATAAGAAGACCAATCCTGTTTTCCTGGAGGAAATCGGCGAAATACACCGTACAGAGCCTTACGCATACTGCCAGATGGTGGCAGGAAAGGATGCTCCTTCCTTTGGAGAGGGAAAGAACAGCTGGCTTACAGGTACCGCAGCATGGACCTTTACTACCATCAGTCAGTTCATTCTCGGTGTAACACCTGACTTTGACGGTTTACGCATTAACCCATGTATCCCCAAGGAAGTGGAAAGCTATGATGTTGTCCGCAAGTTCCGTGGAAAAACATACAATATTCATATAGAGAATCCTGCCCATGTAGAAAAGGGTGTAAAGGAATTCTATGTAGACGGCGAGCTCCATTCCGGAAATCTCATTACACCTGAAATGGGCGGCCAGGAAGTTGATATAAGAGTTATTTTAGGATAAACTACTCTCTAAACCCCAAAGACTTTATCCTGGATTACTTCTTTATATAATGTAAAAACTCCCTTCAGCATCTGGTGCCGAAGGGAGTTTTTATACTGTCAGGAATCCTTCATCAGCGGAATTCCAAATGTTTTTATTTATGCAGAAATGCTTTTGTCAGTTGCTTCCGCTGCTTTTTCATCCCATACAGGAACATCGATTCCTATTACCTGTGATGTAAAAGGTGTACCATCATTCTTTTCAAAATGCTCCTGCGCCTTCTTTACATACTTAAATCCAATGTATAAAAGCGGAATGTTGCAGTATGCGATCAGTATATTGGCGAAATCCGAGAGATCCCAAAGTGCTCCCAGATCCAGTCCAACGATGGATGTAAGCATTCCGAAACAGATAACTGCAATGTCTATAAGTCTTATGGCATTGATAAAAACTCTGCTGCGGCTTATTCTGTTTGCACATATCTCGGAGAAGGACATGAATCCAAGGAGGCATGTGAAAGCAAAAAGTCCGAAACAAAGTGAAACAAGCAGTGTCACTACACTGTTAAAACCGGTTCCCGGAGTCAGCTCCTCAACGGATGCAAGGTACTTAGGAAGCTTTCCGAGCTCCATCCATGCAGCGCCGTTCTCCGTAAGCCAAGCGCGGCCCATAATAACTACAAATCCGGTAAGAGTACAGATAACTATAGTATCCAGGAAAACACCGATGGCCTGAACGCAGCCCTGATCACACGGATGTGCGGCATCTGATGCAGCTGCCGGCATGGTGATGGTGCCCTGACCTGCTTCATTGGACATGAGGCCCCTCTTTACACCCTGCATAAGAGCTGTTCCGAAGGCGCCTCCGAATACAGCCTCAGGTTTAAATGCCTCTGTGAAGATAGCATAGAAAAACCATGGGATTCTTGAAAAATTAATGAGCACAAGAAGAACTACCGTAATGACATAAACTATAGCCATTATCGGAACAAGTACATCTGTAACCCTGGAGATCTTCTTTGTACCGCCAAAGGATACCGCACAGGTACAAATGATAACTGCCGCAAATCCTACCCAATATACCGCATGTGTTGTGGGAAGCTCTGTGCCGCTTATGATGCTTGCTATCTGTCCCATGGCCGATACCGTATTAAAGCCCTGTGCAGGGAAACAGAGTATGGCATATATGATGTACATAATGGAAAGAATAACACCAACTAGAGCAGAGTTTCTAAGCAGTCTTCTTCCGTAGAAGGACATGCCGCCCAGATACTCATCGTTCTTTTTCTCTTTGAAGATCTGGGATAATGTTGACTCAACAAAGGCTGTGGCCATACCGAAGAATGCCGATATCCACATCCAGAGGAGCGCTCCGGGTCCTCCCACAGATACCGCACCTGTTACGCCAAGGATATTTCCCGGACCAACACGCATAGCTGTTGAAAGGAAAAATGAAGCCAGCGGTGTGATGCCTGTTTTTGCTTTGCTGTTTTTCAGCACCTGAATTCCGTACTTAAACTTTCTAAGCTGAATGAATCTCAGATTAGCCGAGAAATAGATACCCGAACCAATGAGCAGAATGATAGCCAGGGAAAAATTTCCCAGGACCGGAATGCCGGAATACCATTCAAAGTTTGTCGGGAAGTCCCAGAACAAATCAGATACAGTCTGGATTCTGCTGCAGACCGCAGTAATAAAAGCCAATAACCCTTCCATACATAATCCCCCTTGTGATTATTTAGTACTTGGAGCCGAATGTACTTACGTACTGACTCCGGGATACAAAAGTCATCGAGTCTGTAATAGCAGCTCTTAAAATATGCACTCTTTGACTATATTTAAGATTATAATCCTGTATTTATTCTTTTACCTCTTTTTTATATAAAGAAAGATTATCATGGACGCCATGACAAAAGCCATCAGAGAAATCACCCTTCCAAGCATTCGAAAAGATCCTCTTTCAGTTGATCGGGGAATCCATGACTCTTTTTCCTCGCTTACATTTACAATATAATCTCCAAGTTCCGATTCAACATGCTCTCCATAAATTCCGGTATAGGAAAGCAGGATGGAAATTTTCTGCTCACCGGACTCTGTAAATACTATGCTAAAATCTTTTGCGTATGATTTTCCGGCAGCAATTGAATCAAGATTGATCTTTTTACTTTCTTCGCTTACATTGCCTTTAACGAAAACTGTTGCATCATTTATACTGTTCGTTCCGGTATTTGCGTAAACTATGCTAAGCAAGGATTTACTGTTTACTTTGGCTTGTGCGCTGACATCAACCGAACTGACTGAGACGGTATCATTATTCCGAATCGGTAATATCAATGATGATGAATTTGAGACTCTGGTACCATTGTTCTCATAAGTGATGCTGCAATTGAATTCAACATAATCATCAATCAGTCTGGAACTGACGGAAAGCGGTATTTTTACTGTGGTTCTACCGTCAGCCTCCAGTGTGCCTATAAAGAACTGATTGTCATTTCCATACAAGGGATATATCAGCCCGGAATTACTTGAAACACTCAAAATGATATTTTTTGCCGCCGAGTCGACATTGACATTGTGCAGAACCAGCAAAACTGTAGCATCCTTACCGGCCTCAAGATACTCCTCCTCAAGGCTATAGCTTTCAACTTCAACCACCGAATTAAAGGATAATGTTTTACTTTCCTCAGCATATGACACACCGCTATAGTTGAAAATAAAAAGCATCACCATCATACAGCTGATGCAAATATTAATAAGTGTTTTGGTTTTGTTCATAGAACCCATTACCCCTTAGCTTTTTTGCTTCCTGATCTTTCCGGCATATCTCTCGTTTTGGAAATAGTCATAGTCTGCATGAGTTGCAACATACTGTTCCATATCCGTCTTATTGATAATTGTTCCAATAAGGTTTGCCTTAACCTCTGTAAGTGCATTGGCAGCCTCAACCAGCCCCTTTTTTGAAGTCTTACCTATGGATGATACTAAAATAGCCGCATCGACATTTACCGCCATTACTTTTGCATCCATGGCAGCATTTACTGCAGGCATATCATATATGATGTAGTCAAAACTCCCTGCAAGTTCATCTCTGACTTCATTCATTTTCCCTGCGCACAGGAGTCGGACAGGGTTATCAATCTGCTCACCACAGGGTATATATGAAAGATTATCTGTCGTGGTTTCATACATAACCTTATCCAAAGAAGTTTTCCCCATGAGATAATCCGAAAGACCAAGGGATGCATTTTCATTTAACCGTTTAAAACCATTCTTCTTTCTCATATCACCGTCTATGAGAACTGTTTTCCATCCGGAATCGGCAATAGCAGCAGCAAGGGTTATGGCTACAGTTGTGGTGCCATCACCTGCCTCGCATCCGCAGATAACAAAGCTTTTATAGCCTTTCTGCTTTTTTATAATATGCAAATTCATAACCGCCTGATCAAAAGCATCGTTCAGTACGAAGTTTTCATTCTTATAAATAGGTAATTTTTCCAATGTTTAAATCTCCTGATTTATTCTTTGTAATCCGGAATAACACCAATTACGGGAATCTGCCCCCGTATCGTTGCCTCTCTGACTGTTCTGACCTTTCTGTCAAATACCTCGCAGGAAACTACTATCAAACAGGATAGAGCAAACCCAATGAGCATGAATGTTATTCTCTTTTTCCATGCTTCAATTTCTGCATTATGAGACAGTTCTCCTCTTTCTGCATTATCCAGACTTTTAACTGCGTCAGACTTGAGAATATTAGACATTTCAATAATATATGATTCTGCAGCAGCATCTGCCATTTCTCTGGACAGTTCCGGATCATCCGTTGTAGCATACAATGTTATGATTGTAGCTGAATTTGTCATAAAATTTGTAACAGATGATCCACCGCTTTTGGCTGAAGAAGCTGCTGTCAAGGCCTTACGTACATCCTGGGCATCTATATCATTACGTCCAAGAAGCAAAGCCGCTCTCTGACTCACCTTATATGATGTAGCCACATCAAGATATGCATTCATTACTGTAACCGCATTTGATGCATCTGTGTAAGAACCATCTGCCGCAGCATAAACAGTAGCTACAGACGTATATTTGTCCCTGCCAACATCAAGTGTCAGTCCCAGCCCTATTATAAAAAAGAGAACTGTGATAATAGCAATAAACCAAATTTTCGCAATTAATGTCCTGATGCATCTGAATACATCGATTTCTAGTTCATTTTTAAACATTTTTCTTCCCTTATATTTCTTAAACAGATAGAAAATTAACTTAATTTTAACACTATTGGCCTTAACTGTATATCCTAAGAATTAATACATTTCAGGAAAGCCTGAGATAAAGCTCATTTCAGGATAGTCACTAAAGCTGTTTTGTTCTCATATGGTTTTCAATCAATATCCGGCTTTTACAAAGTCCGGAAATTATTATAGAATTAAATATCAAAGTAAGTATATATTATTTTTAATCAGGAGGAATCTTATCGTTTATGAACAGTAATAGCAGGTATGGCAAGGTAACGTATCTATTTTTTTTGACACTATGTCTGCTTTTCGTTGGTATTCTTTCCTGTAACGTCATGGATGTACAAGCCGGACCAAGGGACTATAAAGCCACTTATTCAAATATAGAAGAACTAAAAAGCGCTTCAGTCAAATCCGGAAATCTGGTTTCTACCAAAGGATTTACTACAACAGATGACTTTGGCGGAGCAAAGTATGTAATCAGTTCCAAACCTTTATTTTCTATAGACACTAATATGTCCATAGCCTTAGATAATGGATTATATGCAAATCTGCTATTTGAAAAATCATCAATATTGAATGTAGCCTGTTTTGGCATACAGCCGGATACTATTATTTCCAGGCCTTTAAACTCTGTGTTGAAGGCCATAAACCATAAAGTATCAGGAATCAGATTTAACAGTGGTTCATATTATGTCGATAAAAGCATCTACCTTGCATCTATAGATTATTATGGTACAGATCAGACCTCTTTTTATGTCACACCAGATTTTTCAACTGATTTTTTTGGAATATTCACCACAGACCCGAATGAGCATGAAATAAATCTTTCTTTTAATAATATCAGATTTTATTATACTCCCGGAGAAGAAAGCGTAAGATATGGCAGGCAAACATGTCTTGTGTATCTGCAAAATGTACGTAAATGTACTGTGAAGAATTGCTGCTTCTATTCAGATAATTTACCTGAATCTGCTTTTACTCCATCAGATCTGTTTTGGATCAAATCAGATTCATTAAGTTCATTGACAGTCACAAAATCCACATTTGTTAATGAATCAGGAAATCATTTCTCAGGTACCGATCATTTTATAGGCGGATGTTTATGGGTTTCGGGTATCAGTAAAACGTCCCCGAATGTTTTCAACAACATTAATATCTCGAAATGCAGTTTCTATACATCTGTTACTGATGAAGCAATTGCCTTTTGGAACGGAAAGTTTGCAAACATTACAATCAATGATTCCGATTTTAAGTATGACGGACGTATAGTAAATGATAATATAATAGCATTCCACTATGGAGCTTTTCCAAATTCCATTATCAAGAATAATACTTTTACAATTGAAGGAAAGAGCACTCGTCTCATAAAGTTTCTGGACCTGCAAGGTAAGTCAACATTTGACGTAAAGAATAATACATTCACAATTGATAATAATAACATTGACAAATATAAAGCATATGAAATAATTCAATTCATAGATGACAATGTAACCGACAGCACGCTTCATGTTTCATCAAACAAAGTTTATGGAGCTGAAAATGCCTCATATGAATCCTTTATAACTTTAAAAAATGTATCAAAAAAGAAAGTTTATATTGATAAAAACACAAATGATTTAGAACTGACAACTGGATTTATAAACGTGTCAAAAACTTCTGATACGGTTATAAATGCTTCAAATAATAGTATTAATAATACTAAAGCATTATATTGTCCGGATAAGTATTCTTCTATTGATTATCGATTTACAGAGAATAACATAATGTGAATGTCAAGAAGTCTCTCTCCCACTTTTATACAGGCATAAGTGGGAATAGACTTATGACATTTATACCATACTATGACTTTATGGATCACATAGATAAGGAATTAACAATTATTTTTCCGGTATTTGTGCCCAAAGCCTCAAAAGAATACTTTTCTTCAAAAAAAATACGGGATTTAAGGCACATTTCATTATATAATTCAGTGTTGTTTGATAAGACATCTAAACACTTCAACAGACTATCCTTTTCTTTTTCAATTATGAATCCATTTTGTCCATTACAAATATATTCATCTATTGTTTTTGACGAAGTAACAATAATTGGTTTAGCAAACATCATTGCCTGTATAAACACTGTCTGTCCGGCAGATATATTTACATCCTTCAGTGGTACAATTACCACGAAGCTTTTTTCTATCAACTTATAAAGATCTTCTCCATATTTGACATCATGCCTGATTTCGCAATTATCATTTCCCTCTCCGTTATATGTCCGGTCGGCAATGATCGCTTTATAATCTGTGTTTTTCAGAGCATCCTCTAAAAAAGCATGGTCCCTGTTGCTTCTGCCTGCATCCAGAATATAACCTTCATTATGTACCTGATGATCACCATTTCTATAGCGTTGGTCCCCAAGACCTAATAATGTTGAAACGATCTTTCCTTTTGGAGCACTAAACATGTCACCATAGTATTTCACCTCATACTTTGAATAGCATATTATTCTCATAACATGTTTTGAATGCACAGTTTTATTATAAAGAATATATTTAAGCTTTCCTTTGATACCTTGCAGCGGCTTATATATAAAAGTAAGAATGAAAACTTTAGGTCCTTTTTTTACATGGAATAACTCGCAGAAATTTGCATAAAATATCCCCTGTCTCTGCTGCCAAAACACAATCTTATCGTATTTTTTACGATGAATAAACAATTTCCAAATAAACAACAGTTCATTTTCACCCTTAGGTAATCCTAATACTTCCCAGCTTTCCCCTGTGGTTTCAATAATGCGTTCAGCAAATATATCATTTTTTCTTTCAGGAAAATCATAGACGATTACATTCATTTTAAATTCTCCACGATAGCGCCTAAAGCTGATAAATTTAATATTTCACATTTTGGGTTTTAAATTCGCAAAAGCCCTTAACAATAATTCTTTTCCCATTTTGAATTCCCGGGTTTTAAAAAATAGCAGACCGAATATTATATTAGGCAAAACCATACAAATCAACAGTCTTAAAAATAACACCATCCAATCGTTTTTGACATTAATAAAGCTGCACACAGTAAATGTAACTGCTGCACAAAAAACAGTAGTGACGAAATATTTTATCAATTTTAATAAATATTCATTTCTGTATTCATGATCAAAAAATACACTAAATAAGTTATGAATCAGCCAGGGCATTTCAACAAATAATATTGAAAAGACTGTAGATAAAAGCACCCCATACAGTCCCCAGTAATTCACTAAAATTAAATTTAATACCAAATTTACAATTGCTGCAGTTAACGGTCTAAATCTATCCTCATGCCATAACCCGGCTGAATCTTTATATACATTAAGCAATCTGTTTATTTCATAAAAATAAAAATAAAAGCAAAGAATCACTACGAACGACATACTGAGCATTAACTCTTCACCAACCCATATTTTTATAAAAGGCTGTAATAAGCACAAGAAACAATTTGTGCAAAATCCGATAAGCCAATGGAACAGAAATGTTATTTTCTTACAATCCTTAAATATTTTTTCTTTAGTATCTACGACAAAGCTATTACCCAACCCAGCCATCATGGATGTAAAAATAATCTGAACTATCCCTATAATTGCAGTGATTAAATAAAAATAGTTTTGATATACAGCCAAAGCAGTCAATCCCAAAAATGAAGATATTACGATAGTATCAGCAGAATTCAATACTACTCCTCCGACTTTTGAAGTAAACAGGTCTCTTATTCTGCAGTTTATGTCTTTGACCTGTTTCTTTTCCAATTTGCCCTTGGCTTCATAATTTGGGAACTTTCGTGATACATAAAACGATATAAAAATATTATTAACGACCCTACCTAAGATATGCATTAAAACATATAAATAATAGTTTTTAAAATACACAATTACGATTATTTGAAGAATTGCTTTAACAGTGGTAGCGACCAACGAGATCAGGCTGATGATGTCTACCCTCTGATGTGCCTGCAATAAACAATTCTTATATGCAAATAACCAATAACTCAATACTGTTGAACAAAGGTTCATTGAGTAAAGTATATATACATTAATGTCATTTGGGACATCCCCTTTTATTAGTGATCTGATAAACGGTAAAAGTATAAGACCAATACCGCCAATAACAGCACCAATAATCCTGTAATATATCTTGTAAAGTCTCATCAAAGCACAGATCTCTTCAGTATTATCTTCGCTAATAGGTTTGTACATGCTAAATACCATAGCATTACCAACACCTAGCTCAGCAAGATTGAGGACCGATAATATAGATGTAAACAAGCTGTTCAGACCAAGATACTGAACTCCGAGAAAATAAATCATTATTGTTCTCATAATGAAAGGAACAACTGTTTGATGTGTTCTGAGTATCAGTCCGGTAAGGATCCCTTTAGTGGCATTTTTTGTTCTTTCAATCTTCATTTTATATACACTCTGTTATTTGTGAATAATTGGATATGCAGGAAAGCAAAAAAAGAAACATAAAAAAATTGTAATTTAATGTGATCTCACCAATTCCCAGTAATACATATGTATATAATAATACCACAATTGGTAAAATCACAGATTTGTTGTTACATTTGTCAATTCTTGAGAAATAACTCATAATCCACAACAGCATAGCGGTTATAGGCACAACACCAATCTGAAGAACCCATTGTAAAACAAGGTTCTGTGCATCTGCTGCGCCAAAATTACTCATTGAAACAGAATAAGCTTTCCCCAGTCCATATCCCCAAAACCAATGACCGTTCATTGTTGGAATAAACAACATAAAAATAATCAATCTTCCTGTAAGGGTTACATCTCGTTTTAGTGTGTTAACAATAAAGTTAGTCACAACAGGCAGATTTACTATTGCTTGTAATATTAACAAAATAAAAGCGGCAGCCAATAAAGTAATCATAAACGTATACTTGCTGTAAAGAAATTTTTTTACGCCATCATTTCCATATTGTAACAAAGAAAACAATGCAGCAAACACAACAGATCCTATCACCCCTGTACTGCAATCAACATAAACTGATATGGCAAGCACGGCCGCTAAAGCAATATAAGTCAAGCATACTCTTTTTTTGTCAAATCTATTCTCCAATATTTCATTTGTTGTTAATAATGTCACAGTGTTCAAATGTAAATATACAACATCAAATTTAGTACCTATAACATACTTCTTTAAAATACTATATCTTGATTTGGTGAAAGAAATCAAACCGGTAATATCCACAAAATCATTAATAAAACACATAATAATGCAGAACATAAAAAGAATACGAACACAATACTTTGTTCTGTTTTCCTTTTTTGCAACAATCATCAGAATAAGAATTTCAACGATATATACACTCATTCTGATAACGCCTCCGCTGCTACCTACCTTACCTCCAAAAATCCAGCCAAAAATAATCGATGCTATAAACAAGACAGATGAAAAAATACAAAAGCCATATTTATCTGTATCAATGTATGAAAATACCTCATTGAGCAAGCCTGAACAGCACAATGCTGCAGTCCATAGTGAATACACTCGGATTTTAGGCATGAAACTCAAAGAAGTCGTTGACGATTCCATAACTGTATAAATCGTTAAGCAAAAAAATGCAAAATAGAACAATATTGATTTGATTTTAATTGGAATATATATTTCATCAACCATATATACATTTTTCCTTTTGAATTCTCTTTGTAGATTTATACTGTATATATACTAATGGAAAAATAATATTTGCTTTCATAAGCTTATATCGTAACTGTATCATCCTTGGTTCATTGCTGTAATCTACTCTTTTTATTGCCTTTCTAAATTGCCTTGACGAAAACAATCGTTTACAATTATATAATCCTTTCCAAAATGAATGGTCTTTTGTTATAATCATTTCATTGGCAATACAAGTAGAATAACATCTCCATACATAAGATTTATAAATATATTTCTCATACTTATCAAAAGCGTTTGAGTTTTTAAAAAAAAGGCATAATTCCTTAACCAAATTCTGATATTGAGTTATAAGATCCGGACGATATCTGCCGGTTAAACTTCCGAGCCTATAATTGTAAAAATACAGAGCATCATCTATGACCAACATATTATTCGCATTAAAGAAAACCTCAGTATTAAAAAGGTAATCCTCGCTTCCAATAAGACGTTCAGAAACAAATACCAGCGATTTCGCTTTCAATAGTTCTCTTTTATACAAATAACTCCAGGCAGAAAAGATAAAATTGTTTGTTTTCTCGATGGCTAGTGGTAATAGTACATTATGTATGTCCTCTTTGCTATAAATACCGGGTGCAACGGTTGATACTTTTTTTATGCCCTGAGGCATTCTTGTGTACGAGAATTTTACAACATCCGGTTTTACCCCCTTAATACTATCAGCTAAAACTGATAAAGCATTGTTCTCTATCCAATCATCTGAATCTACAAAGAGAATGTACTCACCTTTGGCAAATTCCAGCCCTTTATTCCTTGCACTGGACAATCCTCCATTTTCTTTATGAATACATGAGATAACGGGGTTCTTTTCTGCAAAAAGATCCGCCATTTCAGAACAACCATCTGTGGATCCATCATCAACCAGAATTATTTCATAATCATCTCTATTCTGTGATAATAATGACTCAATACACCTGTTTAAATATTCTTTAACATTGTATATTGGTACAATTATACTAAATTGCAGATATTGCATAAGTTCTCCTTACATTTAAACCGGATTGAAGTTTATTCCTCCATGACATCCTGTATAAGGGCAATATATTTTTCAATCTCTCGTTCATTACTATTGGATTCTCTCGAAAGCTGTTGTGCTAATAATGAACAAAAATCCGGATTCTCAAGCATATATTGTAATCCATCTGCAACCGAATCTTCGTTAATTTCTACGATTTTCCCATTAACACCATCTGCTATGGAGCTTTTGACGGTTGCATAATTTGTTACAAGAATCGGTTTACATAATATTTTTGCTTCATCAAGAGCTATAGATTTCCCCTCAAATCTTGAAGACTGTACAAAAAAGGTGCATGAGGCAATGTATGGATATGGGTTCATTATAATACCGGGTAATTTAACAACATCCTCTAATCCATATTCTGCTATTAAACTTTCAAGTTCGGCTCTAAGGCCGCCGGCACCCAGAATATACCAGACAAAATCATATCCTCTTTCCTTTAGCTTTTTTGCAGAGGAAACAGCAATATCAAATCCCTTCTGAGCATTTAATCTCCCTATGGATAAAAGCCTTATCTTACTTTTGTTCCATAGTACGTCATTTATACTTTCCCCGGAAAGGGCTGTAATAGTCTCTTTTGATGAAATATTTTCTAAAACTCTGACTTTATTCTGATATTCAGGAAACACTTCCAAAAAGCTGTTGACACAGGAATCGGAAATAGTAACAATTCGATCGGCCTTATCATAATAAACTTTTTCAAATTCATTGTTGAAACCTATTTTTTGATAATCATTATGTATCCATAGAATTTTTTTCCCGGCTTTAACTTTTTCAATGACATAATAATTGGGAATTCCGTGCATATAGGAAATTGCGATATCATATTCTTTTTTTCTGCATGGAAGATATTTACCCCAATATTTCCATTTATACTCATCATACTTCAGGCCGGAACTCTCACACCCCGTTTTATGCATATTCCATCTTATTTGTCTGATAAGGTCATTAAATCCGGCAATTTTCTTTCGCCTGTCATTGAGCCCGGTCATAAGATTTTCCACATCAAAGTCATTTTCAATTACCTTAATACCCTCTGGAATATCCTTATATAATAATCCACGCGGACTCATTACCAGCAGATCTATCTTCCAATTATCCTTATCCAGATAATTCAAGAAGGATATCAAACTTTTTTCAGCACCTCCACAGCCCAGACCATGAATGACGATCAATACACTATACATGCGTTTTTCCAACCATTTCCTGTTTGTATTTTTATCTTCTTCCCAAAAGTCATATTATAAGTCAGCTTAACAGCCCTCGATTATGGTCTTCCATTTCTTACAAACTACCGAAGCATCCAATTGCTCGCGGATTTTTTTTGATTCATCCGAAAACTGTTTTCTCAGTTTTTCATTTTCCGCAAGCATAACCATATGATTAAACATATCATTTGCATGCCCAACTTTAGTAAGAAAACCATTTTCTCCATCGGTAATAAACATTCTTGCACCACCTACCGGACAGTCAGTACAAATAGCAGGAATGCCAATTGCAAGTGCTTCCAGCATCGAATTTGACATTCCCTCATAGTCCGAAGACGAAATATATATTTGTGCTTTTGACATTCTTTCATGCAAATCAGTAACATGTCCTTCAAAACTGACTTTATTTTCGATTCCTAATTCTTTAGCCTTATGTCTTAGTTCATACTCCAGTTTCCCTTCTCCGCATATTGAAAGCTTATAGTCGGGAAATTTCTTTACAAAAGCAGCAAAAGCTTCCAATAGTATGGAAAAATTCTTTTGCTTACTAAGTCTTCCCGCCGCAATTATTGTCTTCTCAGAATGTTTTTCATCCCACGTTGGCAGATTTGGCTTTATTGGGTTAGGAATCACTATTCCATGGTTACGGATGGTTTCATCAAAATACGCCTTTGCATCTTCAGTTTGAAACACTACTGCATCTGCATACTTATAAAGTATTTTAATAATTTTCAGTTCGGTTTTTGGCGTTCTATGCGGGTCATTTCTTAAACTGTAAATTTTTTTTATATTTCGCAGCCAAAATGCTCCTAGACATTCAGAATATATAAAGGACACCATTGTTTCAATACTATTATCCATCAGATACTCTTTTAGCACTTTTGCTCTTTTACATAATCTGAAAGGTTTAATAGTCCTTCCTATGTCTATATACTTATAGTGGATATCTTCCCGTAAAAAGTATTCTCTTTCTTTTGAATGTACTGCCAGAAAATATATTTCATTTCCGCATTCAGCTAAATAGTTTGCCAAAATGGTGGCTACTCTTTCGGAACCTCCTCCGGATGCTCCATGTGAAATAATTGCTATTCTCATAAATATTCTTATAACCCTTGATAGTATTTATATTGAAATCGCGTTGAAAAATAGTTTTAATATGTAATTTCAGTGTAAAACACCGAGACCATTTTATACAAAACTTATTACTTTTCAAAACTTGATTTGTCAGGAAGAATACACTCAAACGCATCTATAAGTTTTGATTGTATCATTCTGAAATCAAGCGTATCTATACTATCATTAAGACATACGGTTTTTCCTGTTTGATTCCTGATATATTCACCTGCACCATCTTCTATTCCGAGTTCAAATTTTTTACCCCATTTAGGAGACCTGGGAAAAAACTGCCCTTTACATATATACCAGTCTTTGATAAGCCAATGATTTATATCATTAATACTCCTGAATCTGTTTGAACTTCTTTTTCTCATTTCTTCAGGCTCTGCTTCCCATACTTCTTCAAAAATACTTTTTAGATGAGAAGCCGGTAAATGCATATCTCTAAAATCAGAAAAATATACAAACGGCAGCAATGCTATATTTCTTATTATATCCTTACCATACCTAATGGAAAAAAACTTGTTCTTATTCTTCAGTAATACCTCTTTTTTTGAAAAATGCTTATTTATAATTGCATTGTTATTAATGAGTATATGCGGAAAAACATCATTGATATTTTGTGAAGAAATCACACCCAAAAGAGCCGATTCACATGGTAATCCGTCAACGAAAAAATCTTTTGGATGTGTTGGCTTGATGATAAAGATATCATCATTAAAAAGCACAAAATGTTCAGAGAGTTCCTTAATATTATGCAAATGCATTTCAATTACGTTTGAATTAAAGGTTGGCAAAATATCTTTTGGAATATACTCATCGTGAGTAACTAATGATAATCTTGGATTAGATAAATCAATCCAATCAGGACATTGTCCACAAGTTACAAGAAAAATATGATTAACCCATGGCGCAAATTCTTCGACACCTCTAAACCAGTATTTCAATAATCCCATATCTCTGAATCTATTCGCTGTTGCAGAATTATCATGCTGATCAGTATCATATTTTTCTTTTTCCTCTAACCATTTCGGATCATTTCCATCCACCCACGTTAAAACAAAATCAATTTTTTCAGATGCTTCTATCTTGGACAATTCAATATCTCCCTCATTTTGATTCTGCAATCAATTTATCCCGATATTCCTTAACCTGCTTCCTTCTGGAATTTAACTGAATAATCTTAATTATCGAGTATCTCTTTAGTTGAGTTTTTAACCTTTTAACAAGCCATAAATAACGATACAGCCTTCCACCTGATGTATAGTCAAAAAGCTTATCTAAAGGTGTATCATCATTACAAATTATTTTTCCCGGAACAATACTCATCTTTTTTATAGGGTTCTCAATTGTTCCTCGTATGAAATCCATTTTTCTTTTGCAAACATGAAAATATAATAATTCATGTCTGACTCCATTATCATCGACAGAAAACAGATTACCTTGTTCCCAGATACCAATCGCCCTTCTTCCGTTACTTCCATAAAATACCGGCTTTCTTGGCTCCGCATTAATATAAACACTTCCATTATAATAGATCTTACATTTTTCACGGATCAGTTTAAGTTCCATTCCACGGTATTCATCGAAATAGCATGAATCTGTTGTTGTAAATGCTTCCTGATAATTATATTCGGGATACACTCCCTGAACTCGATATAACCTGTTCATATGCTCATTATTCTTAAATATCGAAGTATGCCCATCAATCAAAATCTTGTCATATTCTTCAATCATTTCATCGGTAATAAACTTTTGCATATTGCCATAGACAAGATCAATATCACAATACCCCCAGCCATCGTATCCTTTAAGGTCTTCTTTAAATATCTCACCATATGCGGGCCTGAAATCGCATAGTTTATATGGAGAAGAACATTCTATCTTAAAATCAAAGTTTTTTTGAATAATGTTGGTAAAATCCTTAAAAGGCATATGCTTAACAGTAATGTTTCCTTCACTGTTAATGTTTACGTTATCTGTAAAGAACCAGAACTCAAATTCAGGGTTATAAAGTGCCGAAGTCCACCATGCCATAAAACAATTAGGCAATTTTCCAAAATATGCTACAATAATCGCGATTCGTTTATTCATCTCTTTGTCAACTCAAAATACAGATCTATATAATTCACATGTATTACTATAAATATTTTAACCAGGGGTAGATAATCCTGAATGCAATAAATTTCAATTTCTTATTTATATCAAAGTATTTGTATAGTTTTCTTCCCTGCGCAACAGATATATCATATAGCCTTTTTGCCTCACCTAATATGTCCAGAGTTTTAGCCCTTTTGGTGTACTTTGCTATCTCTCCACAGGCAATCCCCCACTTTTTCACAGCAAATTGATATTTATTTTGGCGGATTAATTTTTCTGCAGTTATAAGCTTTGATTCAGGAGAACGCAAGGTATTCAAGCTAAGCTTTGACCTTGTGAGACTATTTCCAGTCATGGTCTGCCTGTTCACCAGATAATCTGTCACGTATATACCTTTACATTTTTCAAGAACATAAGCAAGTACAGCTTCATCTTCAGCACATCTGAACTCTGAGGGGAAACGAATTCCTTCCCATATTTATTTCTTATAAAGCTTCGCCCAACTTACGATAAATATGAAATATCCTCTTTTATCAAAGGATGCTGTCCAGTATTCGTCAACAGTGATAACTCTGTTTTTAACATTATCAGGCATGTGGCTGCTGCATAAGAAGCTACCGTCTTCTTTACATTTCTCAAAATCCACCACCACCATATCGACATCATTTTTACGCATGGCTTCAAGCAAAACTTTTAGACTGCCCGGAGTCATGACGTCATCATCGTCCAAAAAACATATATAATCACCGATGGCATTATCCAAACCTGTATTTCTGGCAACTGATAGACCAGCATTTTTCTGACGTATGACCCTGACATTTTCATGTAAAGCAGCGAAAGACTCACAGATTTCCTTGGAATGGTCTGTGCTTCCATCATCAATCAGAATGATTTCCGTCGAAACTTCTGTCTGATCCAGGATGCTTTTTACACATTTTTCTATAAATATTTCTCTATTATATACTGTGATAATTACTGAAATAGTCGGCTTAATCATATTTAAAATCATCTGTTTAATTCAATTCTTCATTCTACTATTACACTATTTTTTAAGGTCACAAAATCCGACTTACAGATGTCAATCTGGCCGTCTTATCTTGGATTGGATAAATCAACCCATTCCGGATACTGACCTCAAGTGACAAAAAGAATATGATTCACTCATGAAGCAAATTGATCCACACCTCTAAACCAGTATTTCAGCAATCCCATATCCATAAATCTGTTGATTATTTTGTTTTTTCCGTCATCATCCTTTTTATACATCCCCCAACCATCCTTATCCCTGAACAAAATGGTAAATAACGGAAGATTATTTTCATTTTTTCAAACAAAGACATACCTGGTTTAAAAGAATTAATAATAAGTAGTTTTTTTATATTTACAATATTTTTTTCCAAATATCTTTGATCATATATTTGACGAGACTTGTTCGCCTGAATCAATCGATCGTACCAAACTAAGACCTCTGGCGTTATAACCACATCGTGATAGTATCCCGTAGAATGCATATAATGAAAAATAACCTCTTCGTCTGTAACCTTACCCAATAAAACTGACAATAGCTTCTTCTGAGTATTTTGATCACATTTGATCTGTATATCTCTTTTTTCAACGGATATTTGTTTCTCATGTTTTCGGCGATACAGAAGAACTTTCTTTAATACATGAATTTTCCCATAGTGACTGAGTTCTTCCCACATCCCATAATCTTGGGCATAAATTAGTCTTTCATCATACGTTATATTGTTGTTACTAAGCGTTTCATGTCTGATCATTACAGTAGGATGAGCTGGCCCGGGGTTTTTAAAAAGAAGTTTAACATGATATTCTTTCATATTTTTATAACGAGGTATATATAAGTCACCAATCTTTTGACCCTCGCGATTTACAGATGCCATTCGAGAACCACATAGAACTACATCGTGGTGGTTTTCCATATAGAGAAATTCTTTTTCTAACCTTTCAGGCAATGAAATGTCATCTGCATCCATTCTTGCAATGTATTTCCCCCTAGCCTTCTTAATGCCTATGTTTAGTGACTTAGTTATTCCTAAGTTGATTTTATTTTTAATAATGCTTACTCTATTATCTTTGATATTACTTAAATATTCATAAGATCCATTATTCGATCCGTCATCAATTATTATAAACTCAAAATCATTAAAAGTCTGATTAAGAATACTGTCAACTGCTTCCTTCAATACTGATATCTCTGTATTATATGTTGCCATTATTACACTAATGCTTATCTGATAATCCATGAGATCCCTCTCCAAATATATCATAAATCAAAAGTACTAATGATCTCCCGATATATTCTTTCACAGTTGTTGGTGTCGTGAAGCGGGAAAAAGCCTTTGATTCGCTCATAATATTTCTGCTTGATCTGAAAACCGTATGATACATACTGTTCTATATAGGTCAGCAGTTCTGTCTCTTCATCTACGCATTCACCAAAACCCATTTGACGATAGTCAAAATATCCGTGTCCAACGTGTTTTTGGAATACTTCTTCATAATCAAATTGATAGTATAATACCGGTTTATTCATATAAGCGAAGTCAAAATTTACGCTGGAATAATCTGTTATTAACAAAGCGCATTCTTTAAGCAGCGAGTGTACTTCATATTCTATGTTATTAGCAATTATTATTCTTTTATTTGGAGAAGAAAAAACGTCAAGAAATCTCTGTATCTTCTCGTGCGGATAAAAAATAATACTTATATCATATTTTTCAGCTATTTCTGATAATAAAGGATTATTTAAAAGCCCATTCCATCTTTCATAGTATTCACTTTGTGAAAACTCATTAATCGATTGATTCGCAAACCACCTTCGCCATGTCGGCATGATCAGTACTTTTCTTTTGATCATGAAATTATGTAATGAATCAAATCTGGCCAAACCGGTATATCGCACTTCTCCGCGGTTATAATGATAGTTCTTTGAAACAAAATCATATTCCGGTTTTGCACCACATATAAAAAGATCAAAATCAGCCCTTTCTTTATAATACATAGGTAACGCATTCGCAATAATACCATGTTGTAAAAAAATAACTTTTTGATTATTGGATTTTTTTATCTCTTGTGCGATACGTCTGTTTCCACTTGGAAAAATAATCCTATGAGCATCCAATATCACAGCTGCACTGATATATAACATCCAGTAATTAATTGAACCTATAAAAGCAATTTTCCCAACCCTCTCTATTTTGTTTATGTCAGCAGAATCACGTGTTATTACATACCACACATCAATCTCCGGGTGATGTTTTCTCAGATATAGAAACATGTGATAGCCATTATCTCGGGCATCATATCCTCGTTCGACTACAAGCCAGATTTTTTTTCCTTTGTATCTGATCTTTGATATTGGAGTAAGAATCGCAGTTATTATTTTTGCCAATATATACACAAAAACACTATCTCTGTTCTTTATCATGCTGCACTCCATTTCATAAACATTGATTTGGTCAATAATCCTTTAATTCAACTCATCACTCATCTGAGCGGCAATATCTGCGTCGACGATTTCTTCTCCGGTTCTGCTCTTCAGCTGTTCCTGAGATGCCTCGGAGAGTCCATTGTTGACTTCTGCACACATATCACAGGTGCTGCACTTGTCCAGTTCCTCCTTGGTAACTCTTCCGGCCTCCAGGTCACGGACGATCTTGTTCTCATACATACTGTATTTCTTCTTTGTCCAGAACTTAGCTTTGTGGCAGATAATCCACAGGAGCGGAACCCAGATATATTTGTGCATGGCAGGAGATACTGAGCCAATCATCCAACAGTCTCTGTCACAGCTGCGGACCTTCTTTCGAACCTTTTCTGCTTCAGGTGAATTCCAAAGCTCATCCCAGCTTTGATCATTGAGATTACCCATAACCTCTTTGTCTCTGGTTCCGTTACAAGGCATCACATCACCATAAGGATCGATAAAAAATGTGTCAAAGGACATATCACATGGCAAAAGCCTCTTCTGACCAAATATATAATTTATGAGACCATGATTAAAGTATGCTCTGAACCACTTCTTCGGACTATTACTGGAAAGAAGCTCATTTATCAATTTCTCGAAGTTCTCTGCAACCATAAGACGGTCTTTGATGATATTTTTGGCTTCAACAAAGTAAAAGCTGTTGTGAAGAGATGCTGTTGCAAATTCCATACCCATATCATCCGATAGTCTGTAAAGCGGAACCAGGTCCGGAGCATTCCTGTCCTGAACCGTCATGCCAAACCCCACATCCTTCATCCCCATACTCCGTAGGGTTTTAAGGGTCTGATATCCCCTTTGAAATCCATTCTCAAGACCTCTTATTTCATTATTGGTATCCTCAAGACCTTCTATAGAGATACGGATACCGACATTGGGAAACTCTTTGCAAAGATCAACAATGCGATCTGTAAAGAAACCATTTGTAGATATAACTATCCTGTCTGATATTTTATCCAGTTCACGAACTATATCCTTGATATCAGTCCTGATAAAGGGCTCACCACCGGTCACGTTGGTAAAATACATTCTGGGAAGTTTTTTTATAGTTTCAATCGAGATCTCTTCCTCAGGCTTGCTCGGTGCCTTATATCTGTTGCACATAGAGCAACGGGCGTTGCATCTGTAGGTTATGATCACTGTTCCGTTAAGTTTCTTCTCTCCCATCAAATCTCCTCTGTAAAGGCATTTTTCACCTTTTATTTCTGACATACAGACACAAATCCAATCAGCTCAATTTCTTCCTGATCCATAGATCTTAATAAGCTTTTCAAGATACTCATCTACGGTATCAAAGCTAAGCTTACTGCATGCTTCATGCATTTTATTTACCTTTTCATCATCCTGCCATAATTCACGAATGGCTCTGCAAAGAGCCTCAATATCTCCGGACTTATACAGAAGTCCGGTTTCCCCGGCCCTTATAAGTTCAGGAATACCCCCTATATCGGCACCGATCACAGGAGTCCCGTAAAGCTGAGATTCCATAACAGAGAAGGGGCAATTTTCATACCACTCTGAAGGATATACGGATGCTTTTGCTTTCCGGATCAGTTCCGCCAGCTCTTCTCCGCTTTTAAAACCCACATTATGTATGTTGTCTATTCCATCCAACATATATTCAAGAGGTCCCTTACCTGCGAATACGAATCTGACCTCAGGCATCCTTCCTGCTGCTTCAATAATGGTTCTGATGCCTTTTTCCTCCGAATATCTTCCAAAGTAAAGGATGTAATTCTCCTTCTGAACCTCAATTCGTGGAATCTCGTCCAAAAAATTGTGAATCGCCACAGTTTTCTTCGCAAAAACCGGATTTGTGTCAAGCTTGCTCTTCATAAAACGGCTGCAGCAAATGATGGTATCTATATACCTGTATGTTCCTTTCAGATTCCAGAAATATGCTTCCAGCGTACCGATAAAGCTTCTCGCAGAAGATCCGTGTATACACTTCCCCAGGGTGCAGTTTATAAACTTACCGCCAAGACATTTCTCACAGTTCTCATGGGTACTTGGGTTGTTGCACATATGATTCGGACAAATCAGCTGATAATCATGAGCCGTATATACAATCCTGCATTTATGCCCGGTCTTTTTTTTCCATGCATTTATCTCCGGAATAATCGATGGCGTCAATTGATAATTAAAATTATTAAGGTGAACAACATCCGGTTGAAAATCCTCAAGAACAAATCTTATCTTCTTTCCGGCTTCCTTCGAATAAATGATCTTTAGAGGATATGTCATCTTCTCAAATTTTCCGGCATTATGGAAATCCATATCAGAAGTGTATGCATTTACCCTATTTCCGACACATCTGCCCTCATGTTCCATTCCGAAGTACTGCACTTCATGTCCTTTTGCAGCCAGCGCCTCTCCCAGCTTGAATGTATATGTTTCAGATCCGCCGTTTGGATGGAGAAACTTATTAACAAGTAATATTTTCATAAATTGACCAGTTCCCTACTGCTACGATGTCGGATTCAATTATCGGATGTTCTCAATACATTAAGGATAACGTCGATATATAAACTGGTAGTAATGTCCCAATTAAACCGGCTATAGCAATAATGCATTATATCTTCATTACTTCTGAAAGCCTCCGGGTGCTCAATGCACTCAGAAAGCTTCCTGTACAGATCATCAACGTCCGACTTTTTGAAGTACTGAGCATATTCCATGCATGTCTCCTTGTTTTCCGGAATATTGCTGACCAGACATCTGCAGCCATAACTCAATGCCTCCAAAAGTCCTATAGGCATACCCTCTACATCACTGGGAAGAACATACAAATAACAGTTGCTGTACAGCTCCGACAACATGTTCCCCTGTACAAAACCTGTCATAATGACACGTTCATCATTCTTTGCATAATCTTTTATCGCCTGAATATATTCATCTGAATGGCTGCCTCCACCTGCTATAACCAGCTTAATATCTGTATCAAGCCGCTTATAGGCTTCAAGAAGATATAAAATCCCCTTTTCCGGCACCAATCGTCCAAGATATAGAATATATTTATTTTTTTCGAGACCGAATTTCCCGGAAATTATATCAGGCTCACAAAGCTCTGTATTACTGATTCCATTGGGAATATACATTGTATCCCTGTTATACGTATCCTTAAAATACTGCCGGAGGTTTGCTGACAAAACTATAACCTCATCAGCATATCTGGCCGCACATCGTTCTCCAAACTTAAGGAATCTTTTGGCGAATCCCCCCCATTTTGACCTTTGCCAGTCAAGTCCGTGTATAGTGGCTATGGTCCTTATACCGAAAAAATGCGGGATAGGAAGAAATGCACATGGTCCTTCGGCATGGTAATGAATCACGTCATAATTCCCAAATAATGCAAACATAGTGGCAATAAAAGAATATACCACCGCATTCAGAGATTTTCTCTCCGGCGTTGGTACTCTTATAATCCTGATGCCTTTATACTCTTTTAGTTTTTGTTTTTCCTTATCGGCATTTTTATCGTAAACATATCCTCCGGAGCGGTTATAGACTGTTACCGAATACCCCATTTGTACCAGCCTGGTGGATAGCTCCTCAACAACTATCTCTATCCCTCCTTCGCGGGATGGGATCCTTTTATGCCCGATCATTGCTATCTTCATTTTTTTATTTCCTAAGATAATGCAATGGTTTTACACCATTCACAAAGAGTATATCCAAATGCTTCGGTATTATGTCAAATTATGCCAATGCATTCGAACGGTTTATACTAACTATTCCTCTATAATATATACATAAGTCCAGTATCGCTTCTAATATTTATGCATATTATATGCTTATATCACAGATGTGTTCTATAGTAAACGGCACACATGTCAAGCATAGCTGTGCTCTCCGGTAAATCACACACAATCTGTCTGTTATGTCCGAATTGACATTTTTTAACCATGGTTCACGGTTATATTCCCGTCAGCATCAAACAGGAGTGGAAAATTACCTGTGTCAACAGCATTTTTCAATGCTTTCACATGGGCTTCTCTTCTGATCAGCCCTTCTGCCATATTCTGAGCTTCAACATAAAAAGTATGACCATAATATACAAACACTATGTCATAATCCGGGGTTAAAACTTCATGATAAAACTGCACTCCCAAGGTATCCTGAAGTTCTTTGAAGGTTAATGTCTCCTGCCTTACATCAAAGAAGGTTTCAAGGGTTCCCTCAATGATATCGTTTTCAGACACAAAAAATCCTGTTCCTTCACTGCACCAGAGGAAACTTTCATCATATTGAAGATACTTGTTTCCTGATGACGGATCCTTTTTCAAACTGCAAAAAAGCATCCTTGCTGCCGGAAGTCCGAAACGCTTCTCAATTTCCGAAAAATCCATAGAGAAAACTTCTTCAATTTCTGTATTGTAAAATCCGTATAAACTGCCCTTAGGCTGTTCTCTAAAATAAGCATCTATGGCATCAATGTATGTGGGCGACGCAGCCACGCATTCCGACAGATCTCTGCCAAGGTGCTCTTCTGTCACAGTCCACATGAGAAGCTCATTGAATTCTCCCCTGTCCTGATTTAAGTATTTACGGTAATTTTCCGGATCCTTTGTCTTATCCACGCTGTCCATTATACTGTCCAGCACCAGAAAATCAGTTTTTTCCAATGAATCGTTCTTTACAGAAAATGCATAATGATGCACCGAATCCTTTCCTGTACGAACAAGAAGCTTACCCTTTTCATCACCGTATCCGATATCAAATCCAACAGCCTGCTCAGTATCAAGCACAGTATATTCCACTTCCTTATTGCCCTTATCCACATAAGCCACCATAGATAAGTATTTTCCGTTTTCATCCGGCAGATTTGATGCAGCTGCCATTTCATAGACATTATCACCGTCCACATCGACGACACAGTAGTACCCGCCCTCTGAAAAATTCGTTTGCAATATCTCTCTGTATGCTGCTGCGGCGAATCTGTTGAATTCGTTATCGGTACTTTCCATCACAACAGACTCAGACCCTGCGTCCTGTGATTCACGAAGTTCCACAGTCATTTTATCTTCCGGAGATTCAGGTACAACTTCCGTTTCACGGCTTTCTTCACCGCTCTGATTAAGGTCCGTGCCACTCAGGTTCCGGTCTGTTTCCGCAGTCGAAGACGTATCAGCAATTCTTTCAGTCCCCGTTTCCTTTGCCTTCTCTTTTCCGGTCCCGCAGCCGGAGAGAAACATTACCAGAATAATGATTAATACTCTATACATAAAATCCCCTCAACACTTCTGATATGTACTATAAAAGTTTCATAAGTCTTCTGCCGTATGTGCTTCCGCAAAAGCAGGAGACAGACTTTTTTGAACCGATGGATACTCACTCTAATCACCATCAATTTTACACTAAATCTGATTACCGGTTAAGTCATTCCACCGGATGAAAGAACACATATAAAGGATGTGAATATCAACAGGGGATAACGAACCGCTTCTCTCTTTCCGTTCACACTTATTCATATAAAAGATTTTTATATATCCGATATAAGCACTTTAGTGTAAAATGTTTTTCGATTGCATATTTTTTAACAATTAGTGTTATTTATTGTGTAAATGAAGGGAGTATTATGGAAAATTTCAAATCATTTTTGAAACGGAAAGACATCGAGATCTCGATACAGCGATATCTCATTGACGCATTGGGCGCCATGGCTCAGGGATTGTTCGCATCCCTCCTTATAGGCACCATTTTAAATACACTTGGAACTCAGTTCCACATTTCATTCCTTACCAGGATCATCGCCAACATAGGCGGGACAGATTACACAGTCGGAGGTCTTGCTTCTGCCATGAGCGGCTCTGCCATGGCTGTTGCCATCGGTTACGCGCTCCACTGTCCTCCATTGGTTCTCTTCTCTTTGGTAACTGTCGGGTTTGCCTCCAATGCTTTAGGCGGAGCCGGTGGACCGCTTGCAGTTCTTTTCATCGCTATCATTGCGGCAGAAATAGGAAAGGCTGTTTCAAAAGAAACCAAGATAGATATTCTAGTAACACCCCTTGCAACCATAGGCGTAGGTATCTTTCTTTCATCAGCGTGGGCTCCGGCCATTGGAGCTGCTGCCCTCAAAACAGGAAATCTGATCATGTGGGCTACAGGACAACAACCCTTCATCATGGGCATGCTTGTATCTGTGATAGTCGGGATTGCCCTTACTCTGCCTATTTCTTCTGCTGCCATCTGCGCTGCCCTGGGTCTCACAGGTCTCGCAGGCGGCGCTGCCGTTGCAGGATGCTGCGCCCAGATGGTAGGATTTGCATTTATGAGCTTTAAAGAAAACGGAGTGGGAGGTCTCGTTTCTCAGGGAATCGGAACCTCCATGCTCCAGATGGGAAATATAATAAAGAATCCTAAAATATGGATATCTCCTATTCTCTGCTCTGCCATAACAGGTCCTCTTGCCACCTGTGTATTTAAAATGCAGATGAACGGAAGTCCCATATCTTCCGGCATGGGCACCTGCGGCTTTGTGGGACAGATCGGAATATATACAGGCTGGTTAAACAACATCTCCGAAGGAACAAAGGCCTGCATAACCGCATCCGACTGGACGGGAATGTTTCTGATCTGCTTCATTCTTCCTGCGGTTCTTTGTCCTGTATTCAATTCCCTCTTCATGAAACTCGGATGGGTAAAGACAGGGGACATGAAACTGTAACCCAAAATACATAATCACCTTTTCCGCAGGGTACTCGTTTAATAAAAAGAAGCCGAAACGTAAATCATAAGACACACCTGCAGGTTTCATTCATCATAAGATCAGGGGAAGGCATCATTTTTTCTTTCTCCACTCCAGGGGTGTGCATCCGAATTCTTTCATGAACATGCGGTTAAAGTAACTCTGTTCTCCTATTCCGCAGGCATTGGCAATGTATGATATGGGTTCATCACTTGACATAAGCAGCTTACTTCCCATTTCAAGCCGATAACTGTTCAGAAAATTAATGGGAGTTTTTTGCGTGAACCTGTTGAACAGATTTCCGCACTTCGAGCGGCTCACACCGGCAGCTCCCGCTATATCGTCCAGAGTGATTTTCTCACTGTAATGCTCATAGATATATGCCGTCATCCTTCTCTGAAGGGCTATATCACTGTTGTATGATACCGGAATGTCTTTTTCGGATATATATACCTGATACAATCTTCGAAAAATCATGTATATATATCCGATGACATCCAGTTCATATCCTGCCGGCTTCCCGGTTACAAGCTCATACAACTCATCAAAAATATCAGATATCAGTTTCGCGTAACTGTTCCTTCCATCCATCTGAACATGGGCAAAGTCCGGATTACGTATGATGGGAAGTATATACTTCTCATATATCTCCTTGTTCTGGGACAGCAAATCGGTTTTTACCGTAAGAACGTCCAGATCTCCGGTTACGGCTTCTGTATTATAGACTCTGTGAAGGGTATCATAATTTATGAAGCAAAGCTCCCCGGGATTCAAAAGAACATCAGAATCATTTACATGACAATGTATATTCCCTTTCCTTATTCTGATGATTTCAATTTCATCATGCCAGTGAAGCAGTTCTTCATGACTGACATCTGCCATAACCACCTTCTGTTCCAGTTTGACCGGAAGAGATCCGAATTCAAACGTAGTACATTTTCTTTCTGTTTCTTTTAGTGAACCTTTGAACGCTAAATCCATTTATTCCTCTTTTCATAAATATATCGCCCAGTGTATAATTCACTTATACACTTATTTTTTGTTCCGGTTTTATCTGTATAACATATTTTCTGTTTTAGTACAATATTTTAGCTCATACGATATTGTTCAATTTTTTAAGTAGATTTTGCAATCATAAGCAACTTTAAAATGATATTATTCAATCACAAGCAAAGCAGAGCCACCCGGGAACAGGATTCCCTGAGTGAAAATACCTGCTTTGCAGTAATTCAAAATATCATTTTTTTATTATCCATATACAAAACAGGATAATTGTTTAAAGAAAGAAGGTCTAAATATGAATATTGTTTATGCATCAAGAATGGGACACGTAGAAGGAATCATCAAGAGACTTGGAATAAATAATGCTTTGAAAATTGTTGATGGAACCGAGAAGATCGATGGCGACTATGTGATCTTCACTTATTCAGACGGAAAGGGCATTGTTCCAAAAATCGTTGAGTCTTTCCTTAAGGAAAATTCCGGAGTTAAAGCTGTTGTCGGAAGCGGCAGCATGGAAAGACATGCAGATACATTCAATTTTGCAGCTGTAAAGATTTCCGAAACCTATGGTGTTCCTCTGATTGCCAAGCTGGACATGGATGGTACTGATGAAGACATTAAAAATATAAAGGCTGAACTTATAAAGCTCGGTGTTTCCTTTGATCAGGCAGCTTCATCAGAGAAAAAGAATCCTTATGAAGGAACACAGACTGCAAAGAATCTTGAAATAGCTTTTGCAGGTGAATCCGAAGCCAGAAACAAGTACACCTACTTCGCTTCAAAAGCTAAGAAGGAAGGCTTTGAGCAGATAGCCGCACTTTTCCTTAAGACAGCGGAAAACGAGAAGGAACATGCAAAGCTCTGGTATAAGGAGCTTTACGGAATCGGTGATACAGCCGAAAATCTCGAGACAGCGGCAAACGGCGAGAACTATGAGTGGACAGATATGTATGATGGTTTTGCAAAAACTGCCGATGAGGAAGGTTTCCATGAGCTTGCAGAAAAGTTCCGTGGTGTTGCCGAAATCGAAAGACATCACGAAGAAAGATACCGTGCTCTTCTGAACAACGTTAAGGCAAAGCAGGTATTTGAAAAGAGCGAAGTCAAGATATGGGAGTGCCGTAATTGCGGACATATAGTAGTGGGAACAAAGGCTCCGGACATCTGCCCGGTATGCGACCATCCGCAGAGCTTCTTTGAGGTTCATGCCGAGAACTATTGATAAGCGGGCAGAAAATCACCATGGTAGGTTTCTCGGATCTGTATCCCCTAAGCTGGTACTTCATCCAAAAAACTCTTTTAGAAAAAATGATCGGGCAGGGATACATCCCTACCCGATTTTTATTAAGACGTGCTTCATTCATTTCAAATCTTCAGATTCATGACAGCATACACGTTGATTTATTAATAGAACTTAACGAACCGGTTTTAAATAAAATCAATACAAATTCCGGTTCTATGAGAAAACCTTTTTCA
This sequence comes from Oribacterium sp. P6A1, assembly GCF_000702885.1. Classification (GTDB taxonomy): domain Bacteria; phylum Bacillota; class Clostridia; order Lachnospirales; family Lachnospiraceae; genus Oribacterium. Next base: position 221,932 of record NZ_JNKO01000005.1, read on the forward strand.
TGTTGTTCAGTTCTTCCTGTTTTTCCTCGTCATCAAAATTCTGATAAGCAAAAACTCCAAATCCGCTTACAGCCCCGGTATTGCGGGCATATTGAATCTCCCTTGAAATGATATCACTGTATCTGAGCCATTCGGGCGTCTCATTTCCATCCCAGGTATCAGTATTACATTTATAAAGCGCAAGCCCTACACATAATTTCACCGGGCTTTGCAGCTTATCCTTCAATTTGATCCAGTCTGAAAGACATGTTGCATAAGCATGGGGCGCAGACACGCCCTTTCCTGTTTTCGCTTCAAAACCATGATAAATCTGGGGCATGATGTAATCCACATACTGATTTGAACTCATCCATAGATCAATGTCTACAAAATATGCCTTGTCACTTCGAAGACTGGACAAAAGCGGAACCGGACTTACTCCAAAGACTGCCTTGGGATTTCCTTCATGTACCGCCTCATGCACACTGCGAATCAGAGCAGAGACATTGTCCCTTCTCCATTCTGTAAGGCTTTTGGAAGATCCTGATGACTCATAATCCGAATAATCAAAGGACTGTCTATCCGATAATTCCGGATAAAAATAATCATCAAACTGAACTCCATCCACAGGATAACTCGTAACCACTTCCTTAACGGCACTTACCAGCAAATCCTGTACCTCCTTACGGGCGGGATTGAGATAATACTCTCCGTCATGAAGAAGGACATTTCCGTTATTGACCCATGTATTCAGAAAAGAATCCGCCGGCACGTCTTCCCACTTTTTTGCATAGCCGGTTACTCGGTATGGATTAAGCCATGCATGAAAAGAGAGACCATGCTTATGGGCACTGTCAATCATGTATGAAAGAGGATCAAATTCAGGCGCTGTTTTTTTAGTAGGCACCAGATTCGACTCCGGAAATGTTTTAAGCTTTTTCCCATAACTGTCGGAATGACTGTGAACATGGCAAAAAATGGCATTTAATCCTTTTGAGCGGATATCTTCCATTATCAGGTCTGTTTTCTCCTGAAAAGCCTTAGGATCTGACGGCATCTCCATCCAGTCAAGATACGAGAACCATACTCCCCGTAATTCCCCCGATCCGGATGATGATGTGGTGTCAGAAACATTGGGTCCTGACACAGGTTCCGCCCATCCCCTGAAATTTACGGTGAGGCACATAAGCATACATATAAATATGCAAAAAAGCTTATGCACTCCTGTTTCTCGTATATAATTATTTTTTAAATGCAACATCCCCATATACTTTATTTTCCTTATGATCAATTATTTAAGGTATTCCATTATTTATACAAGAGACTACAGCTTCATCCACAGCTTCAGCTTCATCCTTTGTACCGTTATAGAAAAAGATGTACCGCGGTGTAGGTATCTTTTCAAGATCCGATACATCCTTGTATACTTTGTTACACTACCCGAACTACATTTGACTTGTCAATAAATATATTTTTATTTTTCTCTATTAAAAAGATTTGCACTGATTAATTAATATTTTTATAAACATCTTATTCCGGTTTATTGTTTTGACGAAAAATAATTGGGCACTTATTTAAAACAATCTGTAGTTTTTCTATTTCAAAAGATAATCTCTCTACAGATTAAAACTTAATTTAAAAGGGAATGTATCCCGGAAATGGAGTTGATTTATGAGGAAGCGGATTTTTTGTTCACTTTTTGTCTCAATGCTTACATCAGCTGCTATAATCAGTGGATGTGGAACAACAGGCATACCGGAAGTAAGTGTAAATTTACCGGAGAACAGTGAAGTAACAGAACTGGAAACTGAAACCGTGGAAACAACTGAAGCTGTTACTGCAGATATTCCGGATATTACAATTGAAGATATTAAGGAAGCCAATAGCCATGATAAAATCTTTTCAAATCACAGTAACTGGTTAAGCGAAGTGAAAGTATCTGAAGCTGATTCAGGTATAGCGGTACAGGCTTATGAATTATTTGGTTTTACATCTTTTCACGAAAACGGTATAGCCTATTTTGAAACAGATTACCTTGATGATGATATGGAATCACACAAATATGAAACTTCGTTATTTAACGGTGAAACAGATTATTATCATAATGCAGACTTAAAGAAAGATCAGAAACTGTTTGCCGGCTGGTACGCCATGTCAGATGATGAGAAGGAGGATACTCTTAAATCCAAATTCGGACATCCTGACTGTTTTACCCCTTTTACCTATAACGAAGATATCCATGAAACCATTGATTCTGTTCAGGATGCCAATGACGGAACACTGACTGTAATAACACATATTCCCACAGAGCTCTGCCCTGAAATCAAAAATCTCCCGGATGAATGGAAGGGAGGAAAAGTCAGATATACATATACTTTAGATAAAGAGACCCTTGAGATGTCAGAACTAGTATGTGAAATCGTGGTGGATGGTAAAACCTATGAATTTCTGACACAGAAGGATACCTATGATGTTGATACACCTGAAGGCTACTACAAAATGTGCTCTCTTGTTTATGACTACAAAAATGATGAAATTAAAGAGCCGAGAACATTGACAGTTATTTATGACCCTGATACGGATGATGAAGAGTCTTTCAGAATTACGGTAGATTATGCTTACCGGATGATTCCGAATATTCGTAAAGGATATAGTCTTTACAAAGATCCAAAAGGTAAGATTCCTTTCACAGGCAGCAGCACCGAAAATGCAGATGTTACTATGTTCGCCATAAAAGACTGATAGTGAATATTAACTCTTTTTCTATTCTTAACGATTAAAATAAAGCACGAATTACAAACGCCTTTATCAAATGGGATTGTAATTCGTGCTTCTTTTTTGAAATCATACTCCCTGTCCTGCAATGAACATCAGGACCGCAAGTAACACTCCCGGAACATAAACAAGTATCTCCAGAATACCCAGTATTAAAAATTTTCTGGCCTCCGGTACACCTTCTTTTATTGCCTTTGAAGCGAACACCGTTCCGAAAACAGATAAAAGAAGACAGGGTAAGTGTGCTAAAAATAAACTCATGAGACCTGCAAATGCAAAAACAGTATAAATCAGACCTCTGTTTGTGGGAGCTTGAAGTATTGCTGCAAGAACAAAGCATATTACGGTAACAACAAGAACAATGACCGGAATCAATGTCAGTATTTTAGCCTTTTTATAATTACTGTTCTTCATATTCACCGTGGTACCCGCCATTCATATCACCGTAACCTGGATAGTATCTTAATTCAATCAGTTCTCCCATGGCAGTATGTTCACTGAATTCCCCATTTACAGTGGTTTCCTGTTTATGTCCTGACTCAATGTTTATTTCTGCTGCATCTAAGCTATTATCGCATGCGCATAGAGTTACTGCTCCTTATCGAACACGAAGCTGAAATCCGCATAAACTTCATTCTTTGCCTGGAACAGCATTGTCTTTCCGTAAGGCACGGTCATTGTGATGGATAACTGTAACCTCTGAACCAAGCTCTATTGCCATTGAAGCAAATTCCATGGCGATGATTCCAGCGCCTATAAACGCTATTCTCTTGATGATGTGTTATGTTTAGTCTTTTTCGATCAGAGGGGTCCAGTAGTGATATCCTTCATAGTCTGTCAGTCTGTATGCCACACTGGTAACAGTTCCGTCTTCCAGGCGAATGTTGGCTATAAGCGGCTTAGTCCCCACTTTGAAACCTTCTCCCAGAAAATAGTTATCGATAAAGTCTCCTTCATAGGAATAAACGTCACAGATAGGTTCTATCAGATCTCCGTCATTTAAAGGTTCCAGTCCGCTGCACATTTCCTCAGTGGAAAGATCACCGCCCGGACTGTCGGGAAGCGGTTTAACCCCGAGAACCTTTCCGTCCGGATTTGAGTTGTCGAACTGCAGTATGATATTTGCATGCTTGGAATTAACAAAGGCTGGGATATATCCGCGGGATTGATATCTGTTGCCCTCGTGCCAGCCGTCCAGCTGATAATATGCTACCACATGTTTATCCAGAGACAGCCAGGTATCGTCGTACTCACCAATCAGGTTCAGGTCATCGTCAAAATCATAGAGATTATCCAGACCAAGGTCTATATAAGCGCTTCCGGTGTCTACAAAGACATTGAGCCTGACATATTCAACTGCATCCCATTCTTCATCTGACAGTATCAGGACCTGCTGTCCTTTTTTATTACGGGACCAGACAAGATGGGATTCATCAATTGCCTTGCCTTCAGTATCGGTAAAGCTCTGTGAGGTTCCACCCTTGGAACTTCCGCCTGCAGCAGAGGACGCTGCGGCTCCCGCAGCAAGACCCGGAAGAAAACCGTTTCCACCTGAAAGCGGCAGTAAGCCTCCGCTCTTATAGGATTCAGTCAGCTCTGAACTTGCGGACTTTTCAGCATTGACTTCACTGCTTCCGGAAATCAGCCCGGCTTTACCGCCAGTGTTACCGTTACTGCCTGAACCACTGCCTATGCCCTGTACTGCCTCATTTATGGCACCGATACCGGTATCTATTCCCTGCTGAACACTCCCATCCTCAACCTTTGTCGCTGCTGTATGAAAGAGCGTGGAGCCAAGTTCCATCAGCTGGGATCCTCCATTATAGATTATGGAAATGATCATTATGACCGCAAAGATCATAACAGGCACACAGCCACAGCCACTGCAGCCACAGCCGTTGTTCCCTCCTCCGTAATTGAATCCCGGTCTTCCATTGTAACCGCCCGAATTACCTACAAATCCTCCGAGTCCCAGACCGCTTCCTCTTGTAGACACGCGGCTTGATCCGCTTGTTGTATTTCTTTGTCGGCTTCCGCCGCCTCCGGTTCTGTCCATATGCTTCCTATTCTGTTGCTGTTACACAAACAAATCAAATACTTATTTAATGCCTGTAAAAGTCATTTTTTACTGTTCTTAGAATTTATCGACGATAAATTAGTTCGGTATTAATTTACATATATAATTACACTATTAAGTATAACATACTAATATTCCGGAATTCTTTAAAACCTTTGAAATATAGTCTCCACACGGATCATAAAAATCGGTTATTTACGATTCAAATCATAAAATTTAAGCATTTTTATACGTCGCCAATAATATTTTCCTTGTTTTTAAGCATTAATATTTGCTAATATACCCCCCCGGCATAAAATAAGCGAGGGCGGGATCATGGCAAAAGAAATCGAAAGAAAATGTGATACATGCAGATACTGCATGAGCAATTACAATGGAGAATACTGCGGATGTGCAGATAGCTCCGAGTATGGATTATATTCAATGACCGGGGTATAGGCATGACAGAATTACAGGTGCATCATATATTCGATAAGTTTTATCAGGCTGATACCACTCATAAATCTGAGGGTAATGGCCTTGGCCTGGCTATTTCAGCAAAAATCATAGACCTTTCCCAGGGAACAATTTCAGTTGATAGTGCACCCGGTATGGGTTCAACATTCAGTATTTACCTGCCGTATAAATTGACGCCAAATCAGGAATCTGTCATTTAACTTTCGGGATAAAAAGACTTTCGTACATTCTGGGTATGAGAAAAAACGGATAATCCCTCAGAAACATACAAGGTTATTCAAAATAAATCCTATGGCTTCTCTTTTCTCATCACCCTCAGTATTGCTGCAGGTATATTCAAGTTCAAGGCATTTCCAGTCTTCATTGAAGAAACGGTAACTCACAGGTTTATAATTAACCACGTCAGAGAATCCTGCTGCTTTGTAGCAGTAATAAGCAGGCAAATTA